>NZ_LQPC01000021.1 GCF_002101705.1 Mycolicibacterium iranicum
GCCTCCCCCACCGCCGTCGGGCGGGATGCCCGGTTACGGCGGAGCCACTCCGCCACCACCCCCGCCCAGCGCACCGGCGTACGCGGGCGGCTATCAGACACCTCCTCCTCCGCCGGGTCCGCCGCCCGGGTGGACCACTCCGGCGCCGTCGGGCGGAGGTTCCGGTGGGTCGAAGGGGCCGATGATCGCGCTGCTCGCAGGCGCAGCGGTCATCGTTCTCGTCCTCGCCGCACTCGGCATCTGGCTGATCGCCAGGGACGACGACTCGTCCTCGGTCGCGTCTTCCACCACGTCCTCGGCAGCGCCGACCACGTCGTCGCGGGAACCCACTCGACGTACCCGCACCTCGACGACGACGCCACCTCCGACGGAGTCCTACGACCAGCAGCTGATGGCCCTGCTCGCCCCCGGCCATGACAGCTCGAACTGCCAGCCGGTCACCCCGCCTGCGGCATCGGCGCTGGCCACGGTCGACTGCGAACAGAACACCAATCCGAACGGGCCGGCCTTCACGCGGTATTCGCTGTTCGCGGACAAGCCAGCACTTGACGCCGCGTTCCAGGCAGCCATCGACGTGAACTCCGAACTGCTGGAGTGCCCGGGCAGTGGCACCGGGTCGCCGACCACGTGGCACTACACCGAGACTCCCGATCAGGTCGCGGGCCAGATCGCGTGCGGCACGTACAACAACAACCCCGACGTCGTGTGGACCAAGGACGAGAGCCTGCTGCTGGCCGATGCGCAGGGACCGAGCCTGGAGGATCTGCACAACTGGTGGCTCGAATTCGGATAGTCCGCGCTACCGTCTGCAGGACCGCAACGTAGCGACGGGCGAAAGGGATCAGATGAAGCGCGTGTTTGTCATTGGCGTCGGTATGACAAAGTTCGAGAAGCCCGGCCGGAGGGAGGGCTGGGACTACCCGGACATGGCGCGCGAGTCGGGTACCAACGCTCTGGCCGACGCCGGTATCGAATACTCGGAGATCCAGCAGGGCTATGTCGGCTACTGCTCCGGCGATTCGACGTCGGGTCAGCGTGCGCTCTACGAGCTGGGCATGACGGGCATCCCGATCGTGAACGTCAACAACAACTGCTCCACGGGCTCGACGGCGCTGTACCTCGGCGCGCAGGCGATCCGCGGCGGCCTGGCGGACTGCGTGCTGGCGCTGGGGTTCGAGAAGATGCAGCCCGGCTCGCTCGGCGGCGGAGCCCAGGATCGCGAATCGCCACTGGCGCGGCACATCAAGGCGCTCGCCGAGATCGACGAGTTCGCATTTCCCGTGGCGCCGTGGATGTTCGGTGCCGCGGGCCGTGAGCACATGAAGAAGTACGGCACCACGGCCGAGCATTTCGCCAAGATCGGCTACAAGAACCACAAGCATTCGGTGAACAACCCGTTCGCCCAGTTCCAGGAGGAGTACACCCTCGACGACATCCTGGCCGCGAAGATGATCTCCGACCCGCTGACCAAACTGCAGTGTTCGCCGACATCGGACGGGTCGGCGGCGGTCGTGCTGGCCAGCGAGGACTACGTGGCGCGCAAAGGTCTGGCCGGGCAGGCCGTCGAGATCGTCGGACAGTCGATGACCACCGACTTCACGTCGACGTTCGACGGCAGTGCCGCCAACATCATCGGTTACGACATGAATGTCAAAGCAGCGCAACAGGTTTACGATCAGTCCGGGCTGGGTCCGCAGGATTTCCAGGTGATCGAACTGCATGACTGCTTTTCGGCGAACGAACTGCTGCTCTACGAAGCCCTCGGGCTGTGCGGCGAGGGCGAGGCGCCGTCCCTCATCGACGCGGGCGACACCACCTACGGCGGTCGATGGGTCGTCAACCCTTCGGGCGGGCTGATCTCGAAGGGCCATCCGCTGGGGGCGACGGGCCTGGCCCAGTGCAGCGAGCTGACGTGGCAGTTGCGCGGCACCGCCGACAAGCGTCAGGTCGACGGGGTCGCCGCCGCGCTGCAGCACAACATCGGGCTGGGTGGGGCCGCGGTCGTCACTGCCTACCAGCGCGCAGAGCGCTGACAGACGTCCCGCGAGCAGACGCAAACTCGCACTCTTTCGGTCGATTCCGTGCGAGTTTGCGTCTGCTCGTCACGGGTGGGTACCTGAGCTGAACTCTTCTCCGCGCAGAAACGTGTCACCAGATGTCGGCGATATATCCGGTGGGTCGGGCTATCGGCAGGAGGTTCGACGTTGCGTTGGGCGTGGACAGTTTCACTCGCGGCGCTCGGTGTGGCGCTGGGCCCGGCGGGCCAGGCGGCCGCCGAGGACCAGAACCCGTGGGTCGTCATCGAGCAGCTTGAGTTGGCCGGCTATACCGTGAATCTCGACCGGATCGGCAACGCTCCGATCGAGGACTGTGTCGTCACCGAAGTGCGAAACCCGCAGCAGGTGACCCAGCCGGTAACCATCATCGATAAGGACAAACACGGTGTCGACATCGACACCGTCGACGTGATCGTCCGACAGTCGATTTCGGTCACCTTGGACTGCACGGGCTGAGCCCTTCGGCGAGCAGACACGAAAAGGCCCGGTCGGCAAGGGGGCCGACCGGGCCTTTCCTACTCGTGCCCTACACCGCCGCAGGGGTTCTCGCCTGCACCGGCTCGTCGGCACGTGAGCCGTGATCCGAGTCGAGCATGGTGAGCTCGTCGAACGGATCATCGCCCGCCAGAACGGAATTCACCTTGCCCTTGTCGATGGTGTGCGTCCAGGATCCGACCAGCAGGGTGGCCACCGCGTTGCCCGAGAAGTTGGTCAGCGCCCGCGCCTCGGACATGAACCGGTCGATTCCGACGATCAGTCCGACGCCGTCGAGCAGGTCGGGGCGGTGGGCCTGCAGGCCGCCGGCCAGGGTGGCCAGACCGGCGCCGGTGACGCCCGCGGCACCCTTGGAGGCGACGATCATGAACACCAGGAGACCGATCTGCTCGGGGATCGACAGCGGGTCGCCGAGCGCACCCGCGATGAACAGTGAGGCCATGGTCAGGTAGATCGCGGTGCCGTCGAGGTTGAACGAATAACCGGTCGGCACGACCACGCCGACAGTCGAGCGGTCGACGCCGAGGTGCTCCATCTTGGCGATCAGGCGGGGCAGCGCGGATTCCGACGACGACGTCGACACGATCAGCAGGTACTCGCGGGCCAGGTAGCGGACGAGCTTGAAGATCGAGATGCCCGACACCAGCCGCAGCAGCGCGCCGAGCACGCCGAAGACGAAGATCGCACAGGTCAGATAGAAGCCGAGCATCAGCGCCATGAGTTGGCCGACGGCCGCCCAACCGGTCTGCCCGACGACGTTGGCGATGGCACCGAACGCACCGATGGGCGCGAGCCACAGGATCATCACCAGCACCTTGAAGACAAGCTTCTGGAGGTGCTCGATGCCGCGCAGGATGGGCGCGCCGGCCGAGCCGAGTCCCTGCAGTGCGAAGCCGACGAGCAGCGCAACGAACAGTGCCTGCAGCACGCTGCCCTCGGTGAGCGCCGAGAACATGGACGTCGGGATGATGCCTTGGACGAAATCCATCAACCCGCCGGCCTCGTGGGCCTTGTCGGCGAGTTCGGCGCCCTTGCCCGCTGTCGCCGAGACGTTCATGCCCTCACCCGGGTGCAGGAGGTTGCCGACCACCAGGCCTATCGCCAGCGCGAACGTTGACATCGCGAGGAAGTAGACGAACGCCAGGCCGCCGACCTTGCCGACGGTGGCCGCCTTGCGGACCGAGCCGATGCCCAACACGATCGTGCAGAAGATGACGGGAGCGATCATCATCTTGATCAGCGCCACGAACATCGTCCCGAGGACGCCGACGCTCTTGCCCACGTCGGGGGCGAGAATGCCGACTCCGACACCGGCGATCACCGCGACGATGACGGCGATGTAGAGCCAGTGGGTGCGGTCGCGCTTCTTCTTGGGCTCTTCGGGCGCCGGCTCAGATGCCGGTCGATCCATCGTGGTCGTCATCGTGGTTCTCCTTCAGACGCGCTCGGTTTTGGGTCTGAAAGGATGCTCGGCGAGGACGTGAGCCAGGTCACGCTTTAGTTCATTTAGTTCGGTAAGTTCACGACCATGGCCGAGGTCGAGAATGTTCACGTCGCGACCGCAAAGGGATTGCTCGCTTGATGCGCTCGCGGCCGTACCCTCTTGGCCGCTCGCGGCTACATCGCTCAGGCCGCTCGCGGCCGTGGTCCCTCGCGACGCAGGCGATCGTGCTCCAGATCCTGGTGATCGCGCTGATCGTGGTGGGCGGCAGCGCTCTCGCGCTGCTCGACGCCCGTCAGGACGCCGACGCGGAGGCCGAGGAGCAAGTGTTGGGTATCGCCACGGCGCTGGCGGATTCGCCGTCCACGGCCGAGGCCATCGAGGCGGGTCG
Source organism: Mycolicibacterium iranicum (assembly GCF_002101705.1). Lineage (GTDB taxonomy): Bacteria > Actinomycetota > Actinomycetes > Mycobacteriales > Mycobacteriaceae > Mycobacterium > Mycobacterium iranicum. The sequence continues at coordinate 4,385 of NZ_LQPC01000021.1, forward strand.
GGCCACCGAGATCCTGCAACCGGTCACCGAACTCGTGCGCCGCAACACCGACATCGCGTTCATCACGATCATGGCGCCTGACCGCACGCGGTTCACCCACACCGATCCCACTCAGATCGGCGGCGCCTACCTCGGCACCATCGAGCCCGCCCTGCGCGGAGAATCGTTCACCGAGGTTTACACCGGGACGCTCGGCCCATCGATCCGCGCCGTCGTGCCGGTGCTCGACGCGGACGGACGGATCGTCGGGTTGGTCGCCGCTGGCATCCTGCAGGAAAGTCTCGCCGACCGGTGGCGTGCGCAGTGGCCGATCATCGCGGCCATCAGCCTTGGTGCACTTGCCGTTTCGCTGATCGGTGTGTGGGGAATCCGGCGCCGCCTACTGCGGCAGACTCATGGCCTCCGACCCGACGAGCTGCGGGTGATGTACGACCACCACGACGCAATTCTGCATTCGGTGTCCGAAGGCCTGATCGTGCTGTCCGAGAAGGAACCCGGCGGTGTGGCGCTGGTGAACGACGAGGCGCGGCGCCTGCTGTCGTTGCCATCGGGCAGCGTCGACCGGTCCGAGCTGCCGGAATTCCTGCGCACGTTCAATCCGGGAGCGCGCGACGAGATTCACGTGACCGACGACCGCGTTCTCGTTGTCAACCGCTCGAGAGTGGAGAACGGGGCGGACGGCTCCGAGGTGGTGACGATCCGCGACCGCACCGAATTGCAGGGCGCGCTGGGCGAACTCAATTCGCTGAAGGTGCTGACGGATTCGTTGCGCGCGCAAGCCCATGAGGCCGCCAACAAGTTGCACACCATCGTGACGATGGTGGAGATGGGCCGCGCGAACGACGCCGTGGCGTTCGCCACGGCTGAACTGGAGCTGTCGCAACATCTTGTGGACCGGCTGTCGGCTGCGGTACGTGAGCCTGCTCTCGTGGCGTTGCTGCTTGGCAAGGCGGCGCAGGCTGACGAGCGAGGCATCGAGTTCACGGTCACCGAGGACACCGAATTGCCCGCCGGATCAGACGAATTGCTGCTGTCCGGCCAGGAACTGGTCACTGTTGTCGGCAACCTCATCGACAACGCGATGGATGCCTGCGACCCAGACGATCCGTGGGTGGAGGTGACCATCCACCAGCACGACGGGACACTGACGATTCGGGTGGCAGACAGCGGAGAGGGCATGGACGCCACGACTTTCGAGAAGGCGATGCGACGGGGATACTCGACGAAATCCGACATCGACGCCGGGCATCACGGGTTGGGCCTGGCGCTGGTGGCGCAGGTCGTCAAGCGCCACGACGGCACGCTCACCGCCGACGTGACGTACGGCTCGATCGTGACGGCCACGGTGATGAAGCCATGATCACGGTGCTGATCGTCGAGGACGAGCCCCTGATCGCCGAGGCGCATCAAACCTATCTTGAACGCCTGCAGGGCTTTTCCGTGGCAGGCGTCGTGCACACCGCGCGCGACGCGATGCGGGTGGTGTCCGAGTCCGCGGCCGGCGAGCAACCCGTCGACCTGGTCCTGCTGGACATCGGCCTCCCCGATGCCAGCGGCATCGCTCTCGCGTCAGCATTGTCGGGTCAGCGACCGGCGCCTGACATCATCGCGATCACGTCGGAGCGGGATCTGGAGATGGTGCGGGCGGCAGTCAGTCATGGCGCGCTCGCATACCTGTTGAAGCCGTTCACGTTCGCCGCGTTCCGGGAACGGCTGGAGCGGTATCAGCGCTATCGCCAGGCCCTGCCTGCAGGCATCGACGCCGCCAGCCAGGCGGAGGTCGACCGTGCGCTGGCCGAGCTCCGCGTGGGATTTGACCGTTCCGCGGCGCCGAAAGGCGCCGCTTCCGGCACGAATGACGAGATCGCCCGCGCAGTAAGAGATTTCACGGACAATCCCGATGGCATCACCGCGGACGAGGTGGCCAAGCACGTCGGGGTGTCGCGCGTGACGGCGTGGCGATACCTCGAGCGGCTCGCCGACGAGGGCACCGTGCGCCGCCACACCGACTACGGCAAAGCGGGGCGGCCGAAGACCCGCTATCAGTGGCGCTGACGCACCGGCGCACCGCGTCCGATCAGACCGTGACCGGCTGACGCTGGATCCGCGGCGGCTCCAGCGCGATCGGATCCGTAGCGAGGAACTGCGAGTAGAGAGTCGCGATGGACGACTCCACCGAGAAAACGCTGAGACCGCCGGCATAGTCGGCGATGTACAACCGCGACCCGTCGCCGTCCTGAGTCACGCACGACGGCCGCGCGTCGACCTTCAGCGAATCGACGATGTCGAGGCTGAGCGTGCAGAGCATCGCGACCCGGTCGTAGTCGACGATGTAGGCGCGCGACTGGTCGCTGCTCATCACCAGCTGCGTGGGCGCACCGGCGAGATTCGTCGTGTCGGTCACGCGCATCGAAGCGAGGTCGACGACGTGCACGGCTCCGCCCACTGCGCGGTCGGAGGTCAGCACGTAGATCGCGTCGCCTGCATGCGCGATGTCGCGGATCGGCGAGCCGACCGCAACCACGCGGCTGACATGCGAGGTCTCGGCGTCGACCACGATCAGCCGGCTGCCGCTCACGTCGGTGACGCCCAAATACAGCCGTTTGCCGTTGGAGTCCACGCGAAGCGCGTCGATGTTGGCTGCAGGCGCGCGGCCGATCTCAACGGTGCCCACCCGCTCGGCGGTGACGTCGATGACCGCGACATCGACCGTGTCCTGTGCGGAACGGCCCGCGTAGACCCGCTTGCCGTCGGGACTGACAGCGAGAGCGGTCACACCGGCGGCCACGGGATAGGTCTTGATGACCGTCTTGGTGTCGAGATCGATCACAGAAACCGCGTCGTGGCTTGACGCCGCGATGCTGACGTAGGCGCGATCGTTGGCGACTGCAACCGCCAATGGCTCACCCTGGAGGGCGATGGTCGCGACGACATCCAGCGTCGTGGCGTCGAGCACCGAAACGCTGTCGTCGCCGGCGTTGGCCATCACGACGACGTCACTGCCCGCCGCGATATCGCCGACGGGGCGGCGGGACACGGCCAGCCGCCGCTCGAGGACGACGTCACTGGCCGCAGTGGTCACAAGCGGCGCATCTGCCACGCGAGAGTCAGCTGTGCGGTTGTGCATCACGTGCCGCTTGGGCATCACAAAGTTTGCCATTTGCCTGGTACCTCCGCCGGTATGACTTCTACCCGGCCTAGAATTTCAGTCATTGCGCCCGCGGTAGGACGCGATCTGAACCGAGTGTAGCGACGCCCAATCAAGGTCAGAACCGCCAAAAAGTGGCGTCAGCAAATAACAGGCCAAAGCTCTCAGGACTTGCTTAGACTATTCCTAGTTATCAATTCGTGACCTTTACGCAGCAATGACCGAACAGCCCGTGAACAGCAGTTTAAGGTGTACAGGCAACCCTCTTGCGGTTGTGTGACAAACACCGCGTCGCCCGAAATTCTTAGCCTTTTTCTTCGGATTGAGGTACAGATCACACCGCGACACGCCAGCAAATTCATGGAAACACACCCTGTTGCGACCCTTGGACGACCTGATCGAGCTGGCGTTCACGCATCGGCGGTGTGTGAAATTCGCTGCGAAGCGATGTTCAGTGCACGCGAAGCTAGGCCGACACGGAACCGAGCACGCTCGCGATCTCCTCCAACGGAATGATTCCCTCAGGATCACAAAGTTTCACCACGCGGGATACCGACGGACTGGGCACCACGCACCACGTCACGTCTTCGCGGGCCAGGTGAGCGCTGATCGCGTACAGCGCAGAAGCGCCGTCGAAGGCCATGAAGTGCACTTCGGTGAGGTCGAGGACGAGCGACGCCGCACCACCCGCCGCTTCACGGACGGTGTGGGCGAAATGCTTGGCGTTGGCCGCATCCACCTCGCCACACACCGAGACCGTGGCTCGCTTGTTCGAGCCACGGCCTTCGGTGCGGCACGCAACTTGCAGCGACGTCGACGCTATCGAGAAATGCCGACTGTCAGCTGACCTGCTGCGGATGGACGTGAGAGCCATTGCAGGCAAACATACCCTGCCAAACGACTTTTACTGCTCGGCTTTTTGACGCTCTTCATTGGCCTTCGCCGCAGCGCGCGCGCTTTCGGCCTCAGCTTCCTTCTTGGCGGCCTCGCGCTGGGCATCGGCCTTGTCCTGCTGTGCCTCGCCCTCGCGCTGAAGGTCGTCGCGGCCGGCGACGACGCCGATGACTTCCTTGGCCTTGCCTTTCACGCCTTCGACCACGCCTTTGACAGCTTCTTCGGGACCTGAATTGTTGTCGCTCACCGGACGCTCCTTCTTCGCGGCTGACACCTTGGGCGAAGCGTCTGTTCCCCTGGCGCAAATTTGCCAAACCAACGGGTGGCCGGAGGCACTCAGTCAGCGCGCAAAGTCGGCAAGGGCCACATCGAGGGTGGAGAACAGTGGAACGTAGTCGGTGAGACCGGTGACTTTGAGTGGGCGACTCGTGGCAGGGCCGTCGGCGACCACTGCGAACTTCGCATCGCCGTCGACCTTCCTCTGCGTCAGGACAAGGACCTGCATCCCGGCTGATCCGAGAAAATCGACGTCGGTCAGGTCGACGATGAGGCCGGCGGGCCTGCGATCGACCGCCGCGTCGATGGCTTCCTGCAGCTTGGGCGCAGTCAACATGTCGACGGCGCCCACTGCCGACACGATCACGACACCATCGATTTGGTGCTCGGTGAATTGCTGCACGTCGCGAGCCTCGTCTCCCTGGGCGCATCCGGGCAATCCCGGACGCGGTTGATCAATGAGGCTGCTTTCTGAACCCGGTGTCGAATGCGCGACAACCGGACACAGGCTATCGAAGTCTCGGACCGGATAATCACACAGACCCGCTCGATCCAGCGGTGCGCCTCGGGCTCGGCTAATTCGCGCCGCCGACGCTTGGGCCACCAAAGCGCACTTCCGGGGGCATCGCTGAATACCCGCCGCACTCGCCGTGCAAATCCCAGGATGTCCGCTCGGCAACCGCTACCATCCGCACAGACATCCCGCAGGAGGCTCCATGCGCGCGCACATCGCTCATCCGACGATCCTCGCTGTCGGCGCTGCAGTGGCTGCTTTCCTCGCCCTCGCGCCGCTTGGGCACGCCACTGATGCCGACTCCCAGTTCCTCGCCGTCGTGACCGAGCTGGGTCTCGAGTTCGGCTCTCCCGAGGAAGCCACCGCCGCCGGCAACAACGTGTGCGACGTCGTCGCCGAAGGCACCGCCAACAACGTCGACCCGGCGCGGATTCGCAGCGACATCGTCAACTCGCTGCTCAGCGAGGGCGTCACCGGTGACCAGGCGACCCGGCTGATGGTGGCCGCGATCGGCGCGTACTGCCCGGTGTACAACGGCGTTCTCGCCGGCTGATCCCGGCCGGGCGGACGGCATCGGGAACGGTCCGCGTTCTCCCGACTTCTCCCTGCAATCTCCACAAAAGCTCCAAGCACTGCCATTCCCCCTCGCGACGATGGTGTCACTCATAAAGTTGCGTTCACGCGGGTGACGCACCAGACCTAGGAGTCACACCATGAAGAAGTTCCTTGCCGCCAGCCTGCTCCCGCTCGGCACTATCGGAGCCGTCCTCGCCTTCGCCGCGCCGGCACATGCCGACAGTGCGTCATCGACCATCAACTCGCTGCGGGCTCAGGGTTACGACGTGAAGGTCAGCCGGGTCGGCAATGCCCCGCTTGAGGAGTGCAGCGTGATCGAGGTGCGCAACCTGCCGGGTGCGCAGCTGCCCTTCACTCTCAACGACGACGACTTCAACGTCTTCACCGTCGTGCCCAAGCAGAAGGTGGCCGTGTCGCTGAATTGCTCGAACTGACGTCGCCTTCGACATGACCTGAGCCGGACGGCCGCCGAACTCGGCGGCCGTCTAGTTTTGGATGCCGTGTCAGCAGCGCCTCGGCCTTCTTTTCCGCGGGGGATGGCGCTGCTGGTGGCGGGGGCGTTGTTCATGGAAATTCTCGACGCCATGATCATCGTCCCGGCGATCCCCGCGATAGCGATGGACTTCGGAGTCGCCGCCATCGACGTCAACGTCGCCATCTCGGCCTACCTGCTCACCGTCGCGGTGCTCATTCCAGCCAGCGGATGGGTCGCCGACAGATTCGGAATCCGGCCGGTGTTCATTTCGGCGATAGCGGTGTTCACGGCGGCGTCGGTGGGCTGCGGGCTGAGCGAGTCGATGTCGATGCTGGTGACGATGCGCGTGCTGCAGGGAGTCGGCGGCGCGATGATGGTCCCGGTCGGGCGACTGGCTGTGTTGCGCTACAGCGCGAAATCCGACCTGGTGCGGGCGATCGCACTGCTCACCTGGCCCGCCCTCACCGCACCCGTCGTCGCCCCGGTCCTCGGTGGGACGATCGCCACGCTCGGATCGTGGCGGTGGATCTTCTTCGTCAACATCCCGATCGGCGTCGCCGGATTGTTTCTCGCGCTCAAGCTGATTCGCGGTGGCCCAGCGCCGGCCGTCCCGCCGTTCGACTGGCGCGGCCAGCTGCTGCTCGGTACAGGTATCGCCGCCGCACTGGTCGCGCTCGAGCAGATCCGGGTGAGTGGAACGGACTGGCTGGTCGTCGGGATCGGCTGTGGTTCGGCGGTCGGCCTGCTGGCCGCGGCGATTCTGCATCTGAGGCGCACCCCCGTGCCCCTGGTTCGACTGTCGGTGCTGCGCGTGCGCTCCTTGCGGATCACGGTGTCGGCGGGCTCGCTCTACCGGCTCGTGATCGCAACGGTGCCTTTTCTGCTGCCCTTGCTATTCCAGCTCGAGTTCGGGTGGTCGGCGCTTTCGGCCGGGTCGATGGTGGCAGCCCTGTTCATCGGCAATCTGACGATCAAGCCGCTCACGACACCGCTGATGCGCCGCTTCGGCATCAAACGGGTGCTGCTGGTCAACGCGATCGTCTCGGTGGGGTGGTTCGGCGTTCTTGCCGCGCTGCAGCCCGGCACCCCCGTCGCGGTGATCGCCGTGGCGTTGTATGTCAGCGGTGCACTTCGTTCCATCGGCTTCACTGCTTACAACAGTCTCGCTTTCGCCGATGTCGACGGCGACGAGCTGACTCATGCCAACACCTTGAACGCGACGGTCCAGGAGCTGGCGTCAGGTGTCGGCATCGCCATCGCCGCACTGCTACTGACGGTTCTGGCGTCGTATGCGTGGACGTTCCTCGCGCTTGGTGCGCTGCTCGCGCTGACGCTCGCCGAGACCCTGCGACTCCCCGGGGATGCCGGGGCTCACGTCAGCGGCAAGCGATGAGGTCCGCCACCCTTGATGATGCTGTAAGGCAACAGTTTTCGAACCGTCACCGACCGCACAGCGGGCACCTAAGTTCGCCACAGTCGCGGCCAACGTCGCACCTCTAACGTCGTCGTTCGCGTGGCAGTCCGCCACGCGAGCGATCGGATTGACGAATGGAGCGATACATGACTTTCACCCGCGCACTGAGCGCATCGGCACTGGCAGGCGGAATTGCATTGGCGGGCCTGGTCTCTGCAAGTCTTGGGACCGCGAGCGCCGCGCCTGGGCAAGCCTGTGGTCAACCGGGCACCCCGGCGTGCCAACCCAACCCGTCGCCGCAGAACAACGACTGGCAGCGCCGCGGCATCGACGCCGGCCGTCAGGACCACCAGCCGTTCATGTATCAGGGGCAGCGCGTCGAGCCGCTGCGGGCCGGCAACGGCGACGGGTGGGGCTTCTGGTTCCTCGGTCGCTGGATCCGGTTGTAGTCCGTAAGGTTCGCTCGCGCGCGCCTCCCGCAAAAGTCTCGACCCGGACTTTAGCCTCGGGGGCGTGACCACCATGTACGAGCCGTCGCTGGCGGAGCTGGACTTCGAGCCCGAAATCCCATGCACCTGCCGCAAATTCTGCGGTCCGCTGGCCCATCCGGCGCAGTGGTGGGTCACGTTGTCGTGCGGTTGCCCGTATCCGATGTGCCAGCGCGCGTTGCGCATCGCCAATCTGCGCCTGAAGGTCCGCTCGCTGACCTGCCGCCATTGCGAGACCGAACAGATCGCGATCCGTTCCGTCGTGGCGATCTGACGTCGCGTTCGCTCATCGGGGCGGGCGCCAGGAGGCGCCGATCTCGATGTCGGCCGGGGTGCCGGGTTCCTCGGCGTCCCGGCCGTCCGTCACCGGGGGTGATGGTTGGGGCCGTAAGACCGCGGGACGCAGCCGTTCGGGCAGCGCCCGCACCATCCCTCCGAGCGCGACGACGACGGCCACCGAGATGGCGCCGATCAGGGCGATCGGCAGGGAGGGGAACAGGTTCTCCAGCAGCATGTAGGCGCCGAAAAGCAGGAACAGTGCCGCTGCCCCGATCTGGATGAGCCGCTCGGGCAGGCGCTTGCCGAGGACGGCGCCGACGATGATGGCGAGCGCATCGGCGGCGACCATGCCCAGCGTCGAACCGATCCACACTCCCAGCCAGTTGTTGTCAGAGGCAAGAGTGACCGTCGCGAGCATCGTCTTGTCGCCGAGCTCGGCCAGCACGAACGCCGACGTGACGACGAAGAATGCCGGAGCGGTGGCCTTTTCGGCCACGGAGGCCTCTTCGTCGGAGAGGCTGTCGCCGCGCAGCGTCCACAGGCCGAAGAAGATGAACATCGCCCCCGCGATGAGGCCGAGCAGATGTGTCGGCAATGCGGCGCCGAGATGGTGGCCGATCGCGACCGACAGCACGTGGACGGCCGTGGTGGCGACGGTGATCGCCGAGAGCACCACCCACCACCGGTACCGCAGCGCGAACATCATCGCGACGAGCTGGGTTTTGTCCCCCAGCTCCGCGACGAATATGACGGCGAAGCTCAACAGCAGCGCGGCGAGCACCGGAACTCCTTGCTCTCGGTGACTGCCGTTCGGAGAATGTGGACACGCCTCCGGCCGGCAGCCCAATTGGTCTGTGCGGCCGAAGGTCTCGCCCACCGGTGCGATGACCGGTTCGGACAACCGGGCTCCGCGGAGCCAGTATGTCGATTGCCGATTGGGGGCTACTCCCCTTCGTTGCAGCCAGCCTACACACGTCAGCCCCACGCGCGCAACTTGCCGGTGTCGAAATGCCATCTCGCACAATAAGTTTGGGGTACTCAACCAGGAAAGTTCGGGTACCCCAAACCCGCAAAGTAGGCTTCCCGAGCGCGGAGAGAGTCCCTGGCGGCCAACCATTGATCCTCATCGGACAGACTGGGCGTGCAACGTTGCGCCATGACCAGAGGAGACCCCGTGCCCGCTGCAGAACGCTATGTCGCCACCCGCGCAGTAGCCGCGTCCGCCCCCGACATCTTCGCCGTGCTGGCGAACCCCTCCCGGCACCAGGACACCGAGCCGACGGATTGGGTACGCGACGCGGTGACGACGGATCCGATCACCGGTACCGGACAGATCTTCGTCATGAACATGTACCTGGATCACATCGGCGGCCACTACGTCATGCACAACCTGGTCACGGTCTTCGATCAGGACCGCAGCATCGCATGGCTGCCGGGCACCGTCGACGCTGACGGCCGGCACAGCGCCCTGGGTTGGTGGTGGCGATACGACCTGGCGCCGAACGCGACCGGCACCGACGTGACACTCACCTACGACTGGAGCGCCACCCCACAGGCTGTGCGCGACCAGCTCGGTGGCCTTCCACCGTTCGGCAGCGAGTTCATCGACCAGTCGCTGGCGAGTTTGGCCCGCTCCGTCGGGGACACGACAGCCTGACCGCGGCTCAGCCCACGGCACCGGCGAAGTATGCGAGCGACCCCGCCGCGAGAAGCAGGAAGGTGACCGGGAAAGCAAGGTTGTGCAGCACTTTCGCCCGAAGGTGCACTGCCACGGCCGCGACGAAGAACGCGGTCAACCCGCTCGCGGCCGCCAACCCCAACCACGGCACGGCGACAAGGCCGAGGAGCAGCCCGAGTGCTCCGGCCAACTTCAGCGATGCCAGATACGGAATCCACCGCGGCGCCACACCGACCTCTGCAGAGTTCGCCATCACGAACGGCGCTCTGGCCAGATCGGCGACAGCGATCCCGGCGTTGGCGAGCGCGCACGCCGCGGTCACCGCCGCCAGCGCTGTCATCGCGGGGCCGTTCACAGCCGGTATTCCATCGGTATGCTCCACACGTTGCCTCCAGTGTCAGCGGTTTTGAGCACTCTCACCCCTCTGACGTTCCGCGGACCGGAAAGGTGACCGATCATGCCCGACACCTCTTTGAGTGCCGGTTTTCTCGCCGAACGCCCCAGGTTGCTGTCGATCGCACACCGAATTCTCGGTTCGATCCACGACGCCGAAGATGCGGTTCAGACGGCGTGGTTGCGAATGCAGACCTCCTCGGGGGTCGCGATCGACAGTGTTCCCGCCTGGCTGACGACCGTCGTGACGAGGGTGTGTATCGATCAGCTCCGCGAGCGCAGCAGGCGCGAGACGCTCGCCGACGCACCCGCGATCCACTCCGACGCGGCGCTGGCCGCCGACGAGGCGTTTCTGCTCCGCGACGATGTATCCCGCGCCCTGATGGTGCTACTGGCGTCGCTGACACCTCCACAACGGGTGGCCTATGTGCTTCACGACTTGTTCGCGGTGCCCTTCGAGCGCATCGCCGAAATCCTCGACACCACACCGGCGAGCGCCAAAAAGCATGCCAGCAGGGCACGCTCGCGGATAGGGCCGAAAGCTCCATCGCCGGCAGAGGTGTCGGTGGGCGCCCGCCACGACGACATCGTGACGGCCTTCCTGCAGGCAGCGGCGGGAGGCGACATGTCACGCATGCTCACGTTGATGGCACCTGACTGCGTGCGCATTGTCGACGCTTCACTGGTTCCGGCAGGGACGGCCGTCACCGTGTCAGGGGCTACGGCGGTCGCCGAGGAGACCCGGCGCTTCGCCGACCGGATCCGAGCGAGCATCCCGATGCGTGTCAATGGCCGCGCGGTCCACGTCATTGCGCCCGGCGGGCACCCGATCGCCGCCATCGACGTCACCGCCGACGCAGGTGTCGTCACGCGCATCACCATCGCGCCGATCTCGACTGCCGACGTGATCGACGCCGTCGCCCGTCAGGTCTGCGAAAAATGAGACTTGTAGACCTGACCGTGCACGCCAACCGTCCGGTCGACCACCTGCGACACGGAAAAGTCTGCCGCCGCAGAGAGATACGCGTACGCGGTGGCTCGGTCCATACCCCTGTCCGTTTCGAGGAAATCGAGCGCATTCACCACCGCGCGGCGCATCGCGACGTCCAGGTCGGTCCCTTGACCTCCGACGGAGCCGTCAGGGTCGGACAAACCGATCGGCACCCATGCATCGGCCGTCTCGGCGAACGGGTAGCGGTAGGCCACCGAGGGCGCATCCCCGGAACCGGGCTTGCACACCGAGAGCCGATAGGTGCCACGAAGCGATCCCTCCATGGCAGTCAGCGCGACTTCACCGTCGCCCATGGCCATGTGTGGGTCCCCCACATAGAACAATGCACCCTCGGCGAACACCGGTAGGTAGAAGGTGGCTCCCTCTCCGAGCAACCGGATGTCGATGTTCCCGCCGCCGACCGTCGGCGGAATGGAATTGGCTGTGGCGGCAGTCGGATCGGTGTCCTGGGAGAACGCCACCCCCATCATTCCCATGAACGGCCGCAGCGGGAATCGCACCTCGGCGGCACCATATCTCATCACACCTTCACCGCCCTCGACAGCGGTGAACGTCGACACATTGCCGTATCGCGTGGGATCGGGATTGGGGCGTCGGTCGGTTCCCACGGGCGGCATCACCTCCGCGAGGCTGATGCCTGCGGGAGAGCCGCCATCTGACGTACGGGCCAGCGCTCCCTTACCATGCCTGCTCGAAACCACTCCGTAGGGCACCCGCGGAATCGCCTGCAGTATATCGATTTTCAGCACATCACCAGGTTGAGCACCCTCGACGAACACCGGTCCGGTGACGATGTGAGGTCCGTCCTTGTCGAAGTTCCTGGGGGTTCGGCGGTAGCCCGCTGCGATGTCGATCGCATCCTGGAGCACCTCGTTCTGCGCGACGCCGTGGGAACCGAAGTACCCGATCGGATCGCGCCCCTGGTCTTCGAGAATGCCCTCGTGACTGACCGCGTCGATGGTAACCGTCTGACCCGAGCCGATCTGCAGGGACGGAGTTGCGTGGACGGTGGGGACATACCCCCACAGCACGGCGTCGGGAGTGGACTGCAGGTAGTGATCGCCGGCCGGTTCCCCTTGGCCGGGTTGCAGGATCGCGAAGTTTGAGGAAGCGGACGAGGGCGACTCGGAGGAAGCGGTCGTTCCCGACTGGCAGGCGGAGACGGTGCCGACGACGCCAGCGCCTGCACTCACTGCGGCAACCGCACGAATGAAGTCCCGTCTCCCGAGTCCCGACCAGAGAGTTTCCGCTGCGAGCCGGGCGGGGTCTGTCATAACAACACCTTTCGACGGGGACGACTACCGACGTAAATTCCCCTTCGGCATTTCCGGCCCGCAACATTCGTGCTACGTCCTCGTTGCCTGATGTCTCACCGCGGTTTCACGCTGGCGACGGTCACGGGCCGCCCGCATTCTGCGCGGTTTTCAGACAATTACTGCGTCAAGGGTTTTCGCAGATTCACCCTGGTGTTGCCCGTGTGCTGTCATAGTCGAGGCAGCGATGCGCCCCACGAGAGGACCGCCATGCCGTCAGCAGATCAGCAGATGTCGTCCCGCCCGTTCTTGCTCACGTCCCGCTTTTTCGCTGTCGCCACGATCGTTGTTGTCGTCGCGCTTTTCGGCACCGCAGGTGCGCTCGTGCAGTCCGGTGAGCTCAAGGAAGTCCACGGCGCCTCGGCCATCGTCCTGCACGTCGTCGCCGGCGGGCTCATGGTCGCGCTGGCAGGGCTTGCCTACAGCCGGGGGCGGGGCTGGTGGAGCGCGGTGGTCGCCTTCGTCATACTTGCTTTCTCGTTCCTGCAAGCAAGTCTCGGCGAGGGATCCACGCTGAGGTTCCACGTGCCCGGCTCGCTGGTGATCGTGCTCGGGACGGCCTGGCTCACGGTGTGGTTGTTCTCCGCGGCCGCAGTAGACGGCAAAGCCCCTAGCACGGCGAAGCGAGTTCCTTGACCAGAACCGCGCGGGTGTACATCAGCTGGAAGCCTCTGCGCTGCACGTTCTTCTGTGACGTCGAACCCGGTGCTGTGGTGACGACGGCGAGGTCGCAACCCGCTGCTGCCGCGTCGTCGAGGCGTGCCGCCAGAAGCGCGGCCTGGACACCTCGCCGCCGGGCCGACGGTACCGTCGCCGCACCTGTGAGTTGGGCGACGCCGTGGGTGATCCTCATGCCGCCGCCGCCGGCGACTGCATCGCCGCAATAGGCGAGGTAAGCCACGGCGCCGGCTTTTTCGAAGTCGCGTTCCGCCTTCGCGATGACGTCGCGGGGGAACTCCTCGTGGCTGGCGACACCGACATCGTCAGGATGAGCGAACCCTTCGACGACGGCGTCGATCCAGGTGTCGATGTCGGCCGGACCACCTCGACGAACACTGATCCCGCCGCTCGTGGCGCCCGCCGCCGAGGCGGGCAACGCCTGTCCGAGGACGTTCTCGAATCCGACCAGTCGGTAGCCGCGTGAAGTCAGAAGCGCCGCGACGTCCGGATCCGCGAGATTCGAAAGCTCCACCTGAATGTGGACACCAAGCTTCCCGAGAGTCTTTTCGACCTCGTCCAGAGTCGCAGGGTCAACGGCTCCGGCGAATCCGAGGCCGACGACCTTGTTCATCGGCGAGTCCGCATCTGCGGCGCAGGCGAACCCGCCGCCGATCGGCATCGTCACGCCCCATGCTCCGCGTGCTCGTGCCGCTTCGGTCGCGGCGACGATCAGTGCGGCTTCGGCAGCCTCGATGCGGCGGGCCACGTCGGTGCCACAGAACATTGGCGTCGCAGTCACGCGAACAATTGTGTTTCACGACGCCTCGATCGGAGAACCTATTTTCCATCCACCCACCGATGACGCTTGGAGGCTTCCGCCGTGGACCAGAACGACTCCCCACCCGCCACCCCGAAGGACGCCACTGAGAGCACCCAGGAGCAGCGCGAACTTCAGCAGAAGCTGGAACACACAGACGATGATCCGGACGCCCCAGCGCGGACCCAGACCTATCGTCAGATTCCGGACGAGGCCTGACGAGGCCCAGCCTCAGCAAATTGTGATGTGCTGCACTAGCCTCGAATGCTCCCGTCGTCGATGCACTTTCGTTTGCCGCAGCAGCCAGAATTTTTCCTAAGCAATAATTTCGCTTTACGGATAATTGATCTGCGACTTTCCGACGGCGACAGCAGTTCACACCTGTGAGGTCGCGGCGTTGACGAACCAGACTTTCGGGTCCTTTCCCAAAACGCCGACCGGTGTCGCCAGGCGCAAAATTATCTTTACAGTTAATAGCAGCCGAAGGACGCTTTACCCCGGAGCAGGTGCGTCGACGATGGTCGATTCGGTAGCCCCTCGGTGCCATCGTGACGTCGAGACACACATTGCGACTTCACTCGACACGTTCGACACAAACGGTCGTTTCATATTTGGTACCTAATCACATGATTGTCGTTCGTGATTATTGGCTCCGACTCTGCATCTTTTCGTCGCGCGGATTTCATCGAACTGGCGCTAAGGTTCCGCTGTGCGGCGTACCGTATCGCCGTCAGCAAATCATCGAGGAGGGACGCGCATGCGCGGCAGGATCATTTTCACAGCGGGTGTCGCCGCTGCCGGGCTCGCTACGGCGCTGGCGGCACCGGCTCTCGCTCAGGACACCAACGAGGTCTTCATCTCCGCACTAGAGAGCCAGGGCATTCCGTTCTCCAGTGCCGAGAACGCCATCGAGCTGGCGCAAGCGGTGTGCGAATACGCGGCCGCCGGGCAGGACAAGACCCAGATTGCGATCGAGATCATGGAGCCCGCGGGCTGGACACCCGAGCAGAGCGGCTTCTTCGTCGGCGCCGCGACGCAGTCCTACTGCCCGTAGGAATCTCACGAGGCACACGACGGTACGACCCCGCAGACGGACGCTGACGTCGGCGGGGTCGTGCCGATCCCATCCGGCGGCGAAGATGCGCGCCGCTTTTGAGAAATGACGGCCGGCTGGCCGGACCCGTCAGACCCGCAAAGCGGTGAACGGTTCAAAAGGCAGGATTCGCAAGACAAACCACACGACGACGACGCCGAGTGTCACGGACGCGGCCAACCGGTGGTGTTGCCAGGAGCTTATGTGGCGGTCGACGATACGACTGTAGGTCCACATGGCGAACGCCACCAGGAGAAAGCCCAGCGCCACGATCGCAAGGGCATTGAAGCGCACCGCGGACATGACGTCGCCGTGAAGTAGCGAATAGATCGCGCGCAACGTCCCGCATCCGGGACAGTCAATGCCGAGAAGGGATTTCGTCGGACACGTCGGGAGTATTCCGCCAGGGGTCGTAGGATCCGCGACCCACACCAAGACACACACACCTGCCGCCGCAGCGCCCACGAGGAGTGGGCCACCGAGGCGAGCAGGGGCGGATGTACTGACCGGCAAGGCGATCAGTACGACGTCGAGGTATCGAAGTCCATGCTGAGGGCGCCGACGGCGATCAAGATGCCGTAGATGATGACGAAGATGACCCAGGCGACCACGCTCCAGATGGCCCACTTCTTCGCTGCCGCAGCCGAAGCCTGCGCCTCTGCGTAACGGCCCTGCGCCCAGAGACCGTTCACCTGAGCGGCTTTGACGATCGACACGATACCGAACGGCAGACAGCAGAAGATCGTCGTCAGGATGCCCAGAACCAGGTTGTTGCTCGGCTGGGGGCCTGCTGGTTGCGGAGGGGGCATCCCACCGCCACCGGGAGGAGGCGGTGGGGGGTAGTTACCGGGCGGCGGTTGCGTCATGTCGAATCTCCTCAAAGACCAAGTAGTAGCTCAAAAAAGCGAGCTAAGGGTACCCGACAAGATCAGCACAGGAGTGGCAAATCCGCAGTGTTCAGAGATTTTTCCCGAGTATTCACTCGGCAGACGAGCTCACCTGGGTGATCCTCGTCGGTTCACCGACGTCTAGGTAGCCCGCAGGAGCCGAACCAGCAACGCACTCAACGCTACTCGCGATCGTTGCCGCCCCTCTGGTTCGGATCCTGTTCCGCCGGCATTCGTTTGCGCAGGCTGTCGTAGATCGGTACCGACCCCAGAGCCCGAGCAGTCAGGAGGGCCGACACCGTGGCTGCGACAGCCGGAATCGCCACCGATGTCGTCGCCGTCATCTCGATAACGATGGCGATTCCGGTCAGCGGAGCTCGGACCGAAGCGCCGAAAAACGCTGTCATACCGACGATCGCCATCGGAATCGCCAGGAAGGTCGTGTCGTCGGGCCACACCGCGGCGAAGCCTCCGGTGAAGACGAAACCCCATAACGCGCCGAGTGCCAACAGCGGGGCGAACAGTCCGCCCGGCACCGCCGCCGAATAGCTCAGCGGACCACTGAAGAACCGCGCCGCAAGCAATCCCACCGCCGTCCACAGCACGAACTGATGTCCATCGAGGATCATCTGCGTAAGGGCGTCCCCGTCGCCCACCGTCAGCGGTGCCACACACAGCGCCGCGCCTATCACGGCCCCGATCGCCGTCGCCTTCAGCGGCGCTGGGATCTTCGGCAGCGCGGCGACATGGTCGCCCAGCCACAGCACCACAACGTTGTAGCCGGCACCGAGGACGCCGGTGAGCACCCCGAAGACGACGAAGAGCGGGAGCCACGCCAGCTCCGGTGCGGCAACGCGACCCACCTCGAAATCGGGATGATTGCCCAGCAGGAGGCGAGATACGACGATCGCGGCCGTGGCGGCGAGAACGGTGGGCAGCACGATGCGCAGCCGCAGCGACTTCGTCACCTCTTCGAGCGTGAACAGCACCCCGGCTATCGGGGCATTGAACGCGACGGCAAGACCCGCGCCCGCGAGCGCGACCTCGACTGAGCGCGCATCGCGGTCGTGCATCCTGGCTCGCCGCGCCGCCTCGGCGCCGACTGCAGCCCCCATGTGGACCGTCGGCCCTTCCCGTCCCAGGACCAGACCCGCGCCGATCGCCAGCACACCACCGACGAACCGCGCCGGGAGCACACTGATCCGCGGCGGACGTGCTTCACCGAGGAAGACGGCCTCGACATGCGGGATGCCGCTGCCCACAGCCTGGGGTTCCCACCGCACCAACAGGGCCGCGATGGTCGCGCAGATGGCTGCTGCGGCGATCGGGATCAGCCAGCCCGGTCCGGGCAGTCGCAGGGCCCATTCGACGAGGTCGGCGCGCACGCCCTCGGCTGCTTGGAGGCACCAGCGGAAGGCGGCGCCGACGACACCGAAGACAGACCCCGCAACAGTGGCAGCGAGGCAGACGAGCGCGGTGGCGCGCAGACGACCTCCGTCACTACCGTGGCGAACAGGCACGGGTTGTCGTTCTCCTTCACCACTGGACGGCCGGGCCTACAGTCTGGCGCATCAGTGAACCGTCGTGTCCGAGCATCGGAGGCCTAACCGTGAACAGCACACCACCGGGCCCGGAACCGGACTATCCGCAGATGGCGGCGACCCGCGGACGCATCGAGCCGGTCCCGCGCCGGGTCAGGGGGTTCCTCGGTCACCAACTGGTGTTCGACACCACGTCGGCGCGCTACGTCTGGGAGGTTCCGTACTACCCGCAGTACTACGTCCCCGTGGCCGACGTCGTGCCCGGCCTGCTGCGCGACGAGGGTCATCCGCAACGGGTCCAGTTCGGCCCGTCGCGCACGTTCTCGTTGGTCGGTGCCGGCGGCACGGCGACATCGGCGGCACGGGTATTCGACGCGGGTGACAGCCCGGTGGCCGGCTTGGTGAAGTTCGAGTGGAATGCGCTGAGCTGGTTCGAAGAGGACGAGCCGATCTACGGGCATCCGCGCAATCCCTACGCGCGCGTCGATGCGCTGCGCTCACACCGCCATGTCACCGTCACGCTCGACGGGGTCACCCTCGCCGACACCCACAGCCCCGTCATGGTCTTCGAAACCGGTTTGCCGACAAGGTATTACATCGATCGCACCGACGTCGCGTTCGAACACCTGCTGCCGACCGACACACAGACCCTCTGCCCTTACAAGGGAGTGACGTCGCAGTATTGGTCGGTACGGGTCGATGACACGGTGCATCAGGACCTCGCCTGGACGTACGAGACGCCGCTGCTGGCGGTCGCTCCGATCGCCAACCTGGTCGCGTTCTACAACGAGAAGGTCGACATCACCGTCGACGGCGTCGAGGCGGGCCGGCCCAGGACCCACTTCGGCTAACGGCGATCGGTGATGTCGGCGTATTCGGGGTGTTTGTCGATGTACTCGGCGACCATCCAGCAGGTCGGGACGATGCGAAGCCCTTCGGCGCGCGTGGCGCGCAGCGCTTCGGCGACGAGAATGGTAGCCAGGCCGCGACCCTGGAATTCGGGGTTCACCTCGGTGTGCGGGAAGACCCGTCTGCCGTCACCGTCGTGGAAATCGGCGAGGCCGACGGTGCGACCCTCGACCGCGATGACGAATCGCCCCGGTTCTCGCGACACGGTCGTCGCGGCACCTGTGCGGTCAGGAGGCGTCTGAGAGCTCATCACCCCACGATAGATGTGTCGTGATCCCGAATGAAAAGCCTTCGTGGGTAAGTCGTTACTGCTTGTAGAACTTGTACCAGGCAGTGATGTAGATGCCCATGGCCGATACGAGCGCGATGAGAACCCGCGCTGTCAGGAATCTAGCGCCACCACCACGTATTTCCGCGCAACCAGCAGACCGCCGCGTCCGGCAATCTTGCCTTGGGCAATCGAGTGGTCGCGCGGACACCAGCGGCGGCGGTGACCTGAGATGCCACCCGGGATCACGCGTTGGATCGGCTCGTCCGAGAGGCGGCGCGTTCGGCGGTGACGAGGTCGACGACATCTCCGACATCGACGGTGACGATGTCGTCGTGCTGCGGCGCGGTGAAGGGCAGGCGTAACAGACCGTAGAAGTCGCCGGTGTCGACGAAGGTATGCGCCCGGGCGAACAGCGGGTGCACGTCGAATACCCGCACCCGCAGCTTCTCCCGTCTGAGTCTGCCCAACTCCCTCCCTGATTCGGGATCGGTGATCACCGGACCGGTTCGGGAGTAGACGGCGAAGACCATGCCCGGCGTGACTCCTGATTCGGCGCCGCGATTGATGACGAGCGTGTAGTCGTCTTCGATCATGGCGACCTGTCCGGACATCGTTTGCTTCGTCACGAAGCCGCCCGCGAGGCGCTTTCCGGTGTCAGCGATTTCGAGATCTGCCCGGGTTGAATGCGCGGCCGCAGACCGTAGTCGTCAACCGACACCGGTTCGTCGATGTGCTCGGCTGCGCCGTGTTCGGTGCCGAGCGCGAGCTCGGTGGCCGTCTTCGCCTGGAACAGTGCGATCACGGCCTGCTGATGGCGCTCCGTGCCGAACGAGTTGAGGGCCAGGGTCAGCTTGGTGTCGACGTAGGCGATCGAGCGCTGGAGTTCAGACGGTTCAGCCGAGTTCGGCTGTACGGCTGGGCGTTCGGCGCCATTCCTGGTGAACCAGCGGTGACCGAGTGCGCCGACGGCGACGGAGGACACGGGGACAACCACGATGGCGCACATCAGGCCGGCAGTTCCCGATAGCGCGATCGAACCCACGACTCCCAGCAGCACAAGAAGCGCGAGGACGACGAGCACCCGCAGCGCGACGGGCACTGCGCCGATCGCGCGCCACATCGCGGCGGCGACGCGTGCGCCATAGCGCGCCGTCTCGGCCAGCGCCGCACCCAGGCCGGCCACGGCCCGTGCCACGCCCCGACCCAACTCGTCGACCTGGTTGCGGCTGATGGTCGGCATCGACCACGACCGCGTGGGTGTAGCGGCGGGTGTGGCCTGCGGCGGTGACGCCGCCGATGCGTCACCGACGGCGAGGGGATCCTTGTCCGGGTTCATCACATTGGCATCAGAAACCACATGCGTATCATCGCCGAGATTTGAGCATCCGGTGTCCTGGCGCGCCGCGGAGTGAGCTCACAACCGATACATCTCCCGGGCCATCGCAGCGTGCTCGAAGTAGTCCGGCCGACGACGAGCGCTGCGCCTTCGCTCTGGCCGGACTCGACGGAGCCACTTCCACCTGCCGCGTTGACGCGCGGCGGCGGTGCCGAACATGACCTCCGCGACGCTGATCATCGGAAGATCGTCCGAGAGGCAACCCTGTGCGCTCTGCGCTGAGTGGACGCTTGATGGCAATGTGCACGTGACTTTGTTCATGCCGATCAGCGTCGCCGATCACGTACCGACGCACGTGGAGCGAGCATGGAGATCGCGTGGAGATTCGCGGCACTCACATCAGATGTTGGTGCGCACCTCGAGGTCACCACGATGCGGTCAACTCGCCCTCGAGTCGGCGTCCTAGGCGTCCGGCTCAGACCGTGGAGGGGACTGCCCGTCGGCGCATCCAACGCTCCGCAACGTCGGAGGGCAGAAATGCCAGGTACAGCAGCATCATCGCGGGTGAGAAGAAGCCGACCGCGATGGTGACCATGATCGTGAGGTGCAGCGCCACTCCGAGGGCGACCACGGTTGGCCGAAATCGTCGTTTCCAGATGCAGATTCCTAACAGGACTTCCCCCACCAGAACCACCCAGGTACCAGCGTTCATCAGGGCCGGACTTTCCAAGATCGCTCGCGGCAGGGCCATGATCACCATGTCTTCGAGGCGCAGGGCGTAGGACACGGCGGTGCCGGCGGTCCACTTCTCCCCCGTCATGCGGGCGACGAAGGTCGCAAGGTAGACCACCGTGAGTTGAATCT
Organism: Mycolicibacterium iranicum; assembly: GCF_002101705.1. Classification (GTDB taxonomy): domain Bacteria; phylum Actinomycetota; class Actinomycetes; order Mycobacteriales; family Mycobacteriaceae; genus Mycobacterium; species Mycobacterium iranicum. Next base: position 25,223 of record NZ_LQPC01000021.1, read on the forward strand.
GCAACAGACGCAACGGCCATGGTGCACGGGTCTGCGCCGACCAGAACGAGCCGGTTCGGCGTCGTTCGTCGAGCGATAGCGCGGCACCGGACGGAGCGAGGGCGATCACGAAAGCTTCTACACGCAGGAGGACGTCTCCGGCATTGAAAACCAACGGGTTTCGGTACTGAAACGAGAGGACGAGGACGAAGACGAGCACAGCGGCGACGCGACTGTGCCAGCCGACGGTCAGTGCGATCGCGGCCAGAAGCAACACAATCCACGCGAGGACCGCGCGACCGTCCACACCGTGCTGGAGAACCCCCCACTCGAACGGATCGCTTCTCGGTCGAGCAAGCACTCCGCCCGAGGTGAAGAAGGTGTCGAGATCAGGGAACAGCGACAGCCCCCAGGCCACCACGATGAGGCCGAATCCGAAGCGGACCATGCCGAGGACGAACAGCGGTTCGGGTCGAAACCAGAAGGTGCGCCATCTGTTTCTGGCCCCGTCAGCCCCGAGCTTCATCGCTGGGCCATCACGGAGCGCGCACGTCGGTGCGGTACAGCGTGCGGACCGTGGCGTCCACGGGTCGATCATCACCGGGCGGGCGCAGGAGTTGGCTGCGCACGAGGACCGCGACGTGTACGGGGTGCTCGCCCGGCGCCGCCAGTTCGCGGACCACCCACTGCGCGAACGCAGGCACCGCATCCTTGTCGCGGATGAGCTGTTCTTTCAGCTTCTGCCAGCGGTACCACGTGAACGTCGTGATCACGGGATCGTCGCGGCGTGAGGTCCACATCCGATCGCTCCCGTCATCCATCGTGACCCGAACCTCGAGCTCTTCCAGCACGGAGATCGGATCGGGCGCGTACATACTCCATTTTTGTTGCAGGCCAGTCGATTCCGCGACCGGGAACAGCGCTTTGACTAGGCTCCGCTTGAGATGGGAATCCGGCAGATTCCAGGCCGCCGCGATCAACACCACGACACAGACCAGGACACTGATCAGGCATTCGCCGACCGCACACCGCTCAAAACGCACCCCGAGCGCCGTCAGCGCTGCTCTCAACCCCATCCGAATCGGCTGCGCCGCCAACCGAGGAAGGCGGCGAACCCCATGAGCAGCGCGCCGAGAAAGGCGGCCGTAAGCATGAGATGGCCGCTGCGTCCTACGGGAGTCGGGGATGCGTCTGTCCGTATCTCCGGCGCCACGAAAGGTTTCACCGCCGGCGCAGTGAATCCCGCAACAGCCTCGCCCTGGACTCGCTCGACTGGAACCCCGCCGGCCAACGTTTCCAGCGCTGTCGGAGGCACCAGCCGCGGGGCAGGAGGCGGTGCAGCCCAGGGGCCCGCCGAGGGCAACAACGCCGCCCACACCGATGTCGACGCCGTGTCTACCGGCGCGGGCAGAGATGCCGGTACAGGAGTGACCGTGACCTCCGGCAATGCCGTAATCGGCCTCTCGGCAATCGGATTCACTGCCGTGGGCGCCGTGCGGGTTCCGCCCGACGATCCATCCGCCCCTGCGGGTCCGGGACTGCCGCCGCCGGTCGTGCCGGTGGTACTGGTGTCACCGGTCGAGCTCGTATCGCCGGTCGTACTGGTGTCACCGCTCGTGCTCGTATCGCCGGTCGTAGTGGTGTCACCGGTCGTGCTCGCATCGCCGGTCGTACTCGTATCACCGGTCGTGCTCGTATCGCCGGTCGTACTGGTGTCACCGGTCGTACTCGTATCACCGGTCGTGCTCGTATCGCCGGTCGTACTCGTATCACCGGTCGTGCTCGCATCACCGGCCGTACTGGTGTCACCGGTCGTGCTCGCATCACCGGTCGTGCTGGTATTCCCCGATGAACTCGAGTCCCCCGACGAGCTTGAATCACCTGACGAGCTTGAATCGCCCGATCCGCCGTCGCCCGGCTGATTTGTCAGCACGAACTGCGGCTGTGCGTTTCCACCCGCGTCGACCAGGCTCACGCAGTACATGAGCCCAGCTACCATCAGCACCGCGCTGCCCACGCGGCCCGTCGTTTCCCATATCCGACGCAATGCTCCGCCCCCGGCCTGCTTCGCAACTCCCCCGCGATAGGCGAATCCGGCAACCGTTAATCTCGTTGCGGACTCCGCCCGTTCTCGAAGGACAGCCTACTGCGCAGGAGCCGTCAGCGGCACCCGCCGGTGCGATGACAGGCGATCGGGGAGCCTTCGGCGCTTGCTGAGTTACTTGCCGGCGAAAGAATGGTGAGCCAGTGCGCCTTTCCGGGTCGACGATTTTCAGTCAGGAGTCCGGCGCCAGCACGGGGCTGCACCCGGTCCCCTCACCCCGCTACCGCCAGGCGCAAGCCCGTCGAACGCAACGAGAGCAGTGAGTTGACCGACGGCGGCCGGAACTCCGTCTCCGCAGGAGCGGCAGGCGTACCGATGACGACGCCGGTGGCAGGTCCCTCCGGGGTCGCGACAGACACGGCCTGTCCGGGCTCGCCGTAGATGCCGGCACAGCCGACACCCTCGCACGCACCTGTCGACGAGTCGATCCGGCCCGCGAAAATGTCGTTGATCCACCCGGCGATGAGGGTCTGCGCCGCCGACTTGTTCTGCTCAGTCGGAAACCCTTGGTACAGATACGAAACCAGCTGGATCAGCCAGCTTCCGCCCTGCATGGCGTCCAGATGCTCGCCACCGTCGAGCACCACTCCGTTGAAGTGCCCTGGCCGGTGCCCGTTGAGGGCCTCGTCGACGCGGCGCGTCTCGCCGTCCCTCGGCGCACCGAGTTCCAGCACAGGGATGTAGGCGCCGAGGCCTTCGAGCTTGTCCAGCGCGTCGGGCAGCGCCGTCCCGGGCGGTGCGCCGTCGAGGGTGATGATGCCGGCGAGGTGATTGGTGGCGCCGCCGGCGATGACCGCCTCGGCGTAATAACCGGCAGCACCTGCGGCGACGCCGGCTCCGAGCGAGTGGCCGACCAGGGTGAACCGGTCTGGCAGCGCAGCGTCGGCGCCGTACTTCCTGGCCAGTCCCGCGGCGACGGCACTGGCGGTCAGCGCATCGCGATCACCGAGCAGAAGCGCGGCCGTGGCGCGGTACACCTGATCGTCACCGAGCCAGAAGCCGTCTTTGACATAGCGATTCGACGACAGTGTCGGAGCGACGACGATGCTGTTGGTCCGTTCGGCCAGCCATGCTGCGGTGTAGCTGTACATCGGGCCGATGCCGAGGTAGCCGTGCTGCAGGTAGATGAGGCGTTCGGGCGCCTCGTCGCCCTCCGGGTAGTACCAATCCGCACGGACGTACCGGCCGTCCTCGATCTCCAGCCTGGAGCTGCGTACGGTGACCTTGCTGCCCAGCGGTACGACCGGCGGCCCGGACACGAATCGGACGGCCGCCCCGATGATTTCCATCATCAGCGATTGGAATACGTCCTGCAGCGTCCGCGTCGGCGCCGCAGCAAGGGCGGCGGGAGCATCGAGTGTCTGCGAGACACGTTGCGGTGCAGACGTGTCGGCAGCAGTATCGGCAGCGACCGAAGGGCTGTGTGCCACGGCGCCCAGCTGGTCAGCTGAACTTTGGGCGGACTCTGTTTCGGTCGCATCGGAGGCGGGCTCGTCGACAGCGACAGGCTCGCTGACGGTGCCGTCGGCGGTGGTCGGCTCGGTGACATCTTTCTCGGACGAGCGGGCCTCAGCAGAACGCTTGGTCGTCTTCGTGTGTCCGTCGGGTTCGGGTGCGTCGCCGTCGTCAACCACGGCATCGGCTTCCTCATCGACGTCCACGTCCATGTCGGCGTCGTCAGCGGCGTCTTCGTCGGTATCGACGTTGGCGTCTGCGTCGGGCTCGTCAGCGGCGTCGGCGTCGGACTCACCTGCCGAGTCCGCGCTGCGGGCCTCCGCTGCGGCGTCCTCGCCGCCGTCTGCGGAGGCACTCGCGCTCGCCCCTGCCGTATCTGAGCCGGTGTCGGCACTCGCGGCGTCGGCTCCGGCGATCAGTGCGGCAGACACTCCCGCGGCCACCACGCCTGCACCCATCCACGCTGACAGTTGCGCCATTCGTCTCCCAACCTCGTAATTGACGGCTGCGTTGGAGCAGCCGCGCTCACCGTAGAACAGGAGCGAGGAGGGATAGACAACTTTTCAGATCTGGTCATTTTTGCGTCTCAAGTCCGCACGACGAGCGCGTCACCATCGATAGTCGAGGAACTTCCCGTCGAAGGTGACGACCACGCGGTCGCCGTCCGGGTCCGCGCGTCGCTTGATGTCGACTCTGAAGTTGATGGCGCTCATGATGCCGTCGCCGAACTCTTCGTGAATGAGCTCCTTCAGCGCGGGCCCGTAGACCGCCAGCGCCTCGTGAAATCGGTAGATGGTGGGATCGGAAAGTTTGGCGGGTTCGATGCCGCGGCTGGGCTGCAGTTGCAGGCTTTCGGCGACCGCCGCCTCGAGATCGAGAAGCTCGCAGACGACCTCGGCCTGGGCCTGCGTCATCGGGTGCTGGCCCAGCAGAGCGGCCACACACCACACCAGGGGCGCATCGAGTTTCTCGGCGATATCCGCCCAGCTGAGCTTCTTCCGGATGCGGGCGGCGGTAATGAGTTCTGCTGCTTGGCTTTTGGTCATGATCGGGGTCATCGGAGGCTTCCGTTTCCTGCGGCGAGCAGCGAGCGGTCTTCTGAGTCTTTGGAAGGCACCTCGACGAGTCTCTTTTCTCCGGTGCGGGCATGCGTGGCGAACAAAGTGAGACCCACGAATGTCACTCCGCCGACCAGGTTTCCGATGACCGTCGGGATCTCGTTCCAGATGAGGTAGTCGGCGATCGAGAAGTCACCGCCGAGCATGAGACCGGACGGAAACAGGAACATGTTGACGATCGAATGCTCGAAACCCATGTAGAAGAACAACGTGATGGGCATCCACATCGCGATGACCTTCCCCGAGACACTGGTGGACATCATCGCCGCCACAACGCCGGTGGACACCATCCAGTTACACAGCACGCCGCGGATGAACAGCGTCAGCATGCCGGCGGCGCCGTGCTCGGCGTACCCCACTGTGCGGCTGTGGCCGATCTCCCCGAGCCGCTGGCCGACTTCGTTGGGGTCGACGCTGAACCCGAAAGTGAACACCACGGCCATCATCAGCGCGACGAGGATGGCGCCGGCGAAGTTGCCGACGAAGACCAGGCCCCAGTTGCGCATCATCGAGCGGAACGTGACGCCGCGCCTCTTGTCCAGCAAGGCGAGCGGCACGAGCGTGAAAACGCCTGTCAGAAGGTCGAATCCGAGCAGATACAGTAGACAGAACCCGACGGGGAACAACACCGCCCCGAGCAGAGGATTGCCTGTCTGCACGGTGATGGTCACTGCGAACGCGGCGGCCAGAGCGAGAATGGCGCCCGCCATGAAGGCGCGGATCAACGTGTCACGGGTCGACATGAGAGCTTTCGACTCGCCGGCGTCGATCATCTTGCCGACGAATTCGCTCGGATTCACATAGGACATGTTCGGTAGAGTTCCCGGGGCGTATTGCCGATTCGCAACACAACGTGGACAGTCGTGTTGCCACCCCCTCACAGGTAACCGGAAGGTCTGTGAGGTTCCGGGTCAGCTCAGCTGTCGACGTCCAGCTCGACGAGAACGCGGCGCAGCAGCTTCCCCGTCGCATTGCGCGGCAACTCGTCGACGAACACCACGTCGCGAGGAACCTTGTGCCGGGCCAGGTTGTCCTTCACGTGCTGCTTGATCTCCGCCGCATCCTCGGCCGCGCCGGGTTCGGCAACAATGAAGGCGCGCAACCGTTTTCCGAACTCCACGTCGTCAACACCGACCACTGCCACCTCGGCGACATCGGGCCGGGATTCGAGCAGGTTCTCGACCTCCTGGGGGAACACGTTCTCCCCGCCGGAAACGATCATGTCGTCGTCGCGGCCGTCGACGAACAGCAAGCCATTGTCGTTGAAGTGACCCATGTCACCGCTGGACATGTAACCGTCGATGATCTGCTTGTGGCGGCCGTCGGTGTAGCCGGAGAACGGCGCGCCGTTGCGGACGAAGATCCGTCCGCGCCGATTGGTGCCCTCGATGCGCTGATCGTTGTCGTCGTAGAGCACCACCTCGCAGGTGACAGGCGACCGGCCCGCGGTTCCGGGCGCTGCGCGCAACTCGGGGGGCGTCGCGACGCTGGCGATGGCGCATTCGGTGGAGCCGTACATGTTGTAGAGGACATCACCGAAGGTGTCCTGGACCCGGTTGGACAGTTCAGGGCTCAGCGCCGATCCGGCGATGAGGATCACCTTCAGCGACGACGTGTCGTACTTGGCGATGATCTCGGGCCCAGTTCGACCATCCGGTGCAGCATCGTCGGGACGGCCACCAGCATGTCGGCCTTGTGCGTGGCGATCAGCTCGAGTGTCGCCTCGGCCTTGAAGCGCCGAGCCGTGACGACCTTGTTCCCGAATGCGGCGCCGACGGTGTAGGTCGCCCAGCCGGTGCTGTGGAAGATCGGCGACACGATCACCATCGTTCCCTGATGCGGGAACGGAATTCGATCGATGATCTGAGCGGTTGCCAGCGGTGACACGCTGTCACGGGGAGCCCCCTTGGGCAGGCCCGTCGTTCCACTGGTCAGGATCACCGAGCCGCCGGGTTTGGCCGGCGGAGGCAGCGGCTCCGACGAGTTCGAGGCGACGATGTCGTCGAGTGTCGGCACACCGTCGGGCACCGCAGTGCCGTCGTCAACCCACGTCAGCACTCGCGGCATGTCGGCGGGCAGCGCGTCGAGAAGCCCGAGGAACTCGCTGTCGTGAAGGACGACGGCGACGTTCTCGCGGTGGCACACCTCGGCGAACTGCGGCTTGGCGAAGCCCGTGTTCATCAGCACCATTCGGGCTCCGAGCTTGCCGCACGCGGCCATCGTGATCACCAGACCGCGGTGATCCCGGCAGAGCACGCCGACGACAGATCCCGCCGTGACGCCCAGCCGGCGCAGGCCGTGCGCCAGTGCCCAGGACTGATCGTCGACCTCCTTGTAGGTCAGCGTTCCGCGTTCGTCGACGATCGCGGGCAAGGAGGCGTACTTGCGGCCACCGCGGATCGTCATGGTCGCCTGCGGACCGAAGACGCGGGACAGCTTTGACATCTGCACCGACGACTTCAGGTCTGTGAGGTCGATGATGCCGGTGTCCACAAGGCGTTTGAGTGCACGCGCCGATTCGGATGCCAACTGCAGCTTCTTGCGTACCGCGCCGAACACATCGTTCATCTGAAAGTCCTCCTGACCGCGTCGTCTGGGGGCAAGCTACCAAAGGCGCTGCACATCCGACATCAGGCGTTGTCAGATGCCCGCCGACGCCGCAGGCCTCGGTGCTCGGCGGAGCACCGAGGCCTGCGGAGATCAGCGATCCACTGCAGCTACTCGTCGTGGTCGGACTTGCTCAGGGCACGATCAGCTGTGCGAATGAGATTGCGATTGAATTGGTACTGCGCTGCGACAAGCTTGTCCGCCAACTCGATTGCGGCATCGACAAGCTTCGTGCGAAGCGGTTGCATCGCGTCCGGCACGGCTTCGTTGACGGTGTGGCGGAACTGGCGCAGCGCCTCGGCGGCGGCGTGTTGGCCCATCTTCGCCGAATCGCGAACCTCGTCCAGCAACTCGCCGCCAGGCGACGGTTCGGGCTGCTTCTCGACTACATCTGTCATGCTCGCTCCCTTTCCATTGTTGGCTGTTGGCCCTGGCTGAGACGCTAACCGGGGCGAAATCAGTCCACTATGGACGAAGGTCACCTGGGGCGACTGCTTTCGACCCTCCTCGAACCGATTGCTGGAATCCCGCATCGACGGCACCCTGCACAGCCAAAACTTGCGTTTGCCATAAACGCGCGATCATGAAGATTTGCGAGTGCAAATAGACGGCCATCCGGGGACCTTCGGCCCTAAAGAATGAGTTCGAAGGCGGGCCAAGCTCGACTCAGCCGCTGTTGAACACGGCGTCTACCGCTGAGTGGTTGGAGGTAACTGATGAAGCGGCTGTGGGTTTCACTTGCTCTAGGTCTGATGTGGCTCTCCCCGACGGCCTCGGGCGCCACCACCGCGCTGATCGTCGGCGGATCTGGAAAATACGCCACGCTCACTGACGAGCAGATGGCGACCGCGCTCGGCGGTTACTTTGCCGACGACATCAGGGTCAACATCCCCTACCCGGGGCTGCCCGATGACTTCGCGTTGTCGATTGAGGTCGGAACGGCGAACCTGCACGAGGCGGTGTACGCCACATCGGCTCCGATGACGATCGGCGGTGTGTCGGAAGGCGCGCCGGTGGTGATCGCCGTTCTGCGCAAGCTGATGACTGACCCCAATCCTCCTGCTCCCGACGAATTGGATGCGGTCGTGCTCGGAACTCCGAGCCCTATCTGTTATTCGTTCACCGGCGTGAAGTACCGGGCACTGCCGGAGACGCCGTACGACGTCCTGGTCGTCAAGGCCGAGTACGACGGGGTCGCCGACTGGCCGGACAACTGGCTCAACATCCTCGCGGTCGCCAACGCGGTGATGGGCGCAGATCAGCTTCATGTCGAGGCGTGCTTCTACGACATCACCCAAGTACCCGAGCGCTACATCACTACGGAGACAAGACCTTTGGGAGGTGTCACGACCACCGTCCTGATCCCGACACCTGTGCTGCCGCTGCTTCAGCCGCTGGTGGATGACGGCGCGTCACCTGAAACGATCGCATGGCTCGACAAGGTGCTGCGCCCCATCATCGATTCAGGGTATGGGCGCTTCTGGCGCAGGACGGCGACCGCCGATACATCTTTTGCCGCACAAGGGGACACGGTGAGCCACGACGCTTCCACCGACCTAGCAAACCAGGAACCGGAGGAGTCGCCCGCGCAGCACGCTCCGGATGCGATGGCCCCGCAGGAAATTCACGCCAGCACCCAGAGTCGGGATGTCGAAGTGGTCGACCGCGACAGCGACGGCGGTTCGCAGTCCGACATCGCCGAGGGGATGCCGGATGACGAAGACACCGACGAGGTCGCCGCGACTGTGTCCGAGGAGGTCGACGATCAACAGGCCCCTGCACCCGCGGTCGTCGACCCGACTGAGCCAGACCACCGGGGGGCGGCAGAAGACGATCCAGTCAGCGAGGCCGACGATGCACCGTCGCCACAAGGTCCGGTATCCGCAGATACGGCTACCGATGAATAAGGGCCATCCCACGATGCGCGGCTCATCCGTCCGTCGACGCTCGGGCTTCGAGCAGCTCGGTAGCCATATCTGAGGTCTTATTGTTACCTTATTTTTGCCTTATCTTTCTTAGGAATGGGTGTACATTCTTGAGAACGTCGAGCAAAGGAGCCCACGTTGCGACCTGCAAACGCCACACCCGTCGTCCTCGTCAACGGCGCCTCCGGGGCCATCGGCGCCGAGATCGCGCGGCAGTTCGCCAGGAGCGGAGCCCATGTCGTCGTGAACTGCGGGGACGCCGACCGCGCGACTGAGGTCGCGGACGCGATCCGTTCCGCCGGGGGACTCGCGACCCCACTCGCTGCGGACACCTACGAACACGCGGAGACGGCCTCGCTGCTCGCTTCGGTGGGCGCGCGCTTCGGCAGGCTCGACGCGGCAATCCTCACCGCGTCAGAGGCGCCCGGGCGACCCGCTGCTGCACTGAAGCGGTTCGCCGAATCGGTGTTGCCGCTGATGTCTCCGGGTGGCTACTTCGCCTTCGTGACGAACCATCAGGCGCACTTCTACCCGAACAAGGCCGTGCCGAAGGGCTACGCCGCGGTTGCGGCGACGATGCGCGCGGGCGAGACCGCACTGTATGCGATGCGTCCCCAATTCGCCGGCGCCGGTGTGCGATTCAGCGTTGTCACGGGCGATATGCACGGGGACACCACCGCGGTCGCCACGGCCGTCGTGGCCGCGGCGACGGCGGTGAACCCGTCGGGCGTGGTGTGCGTCGGCAGCGCCGACTACCTGATGACGGCATAGTCCTTCGCCTTCAGCCGAGGGCCCACTGACGGACAACACCGGTTAGGGACCTTTGGCACCCAACAAAGGGACCCAAGGCACCGTGCGGACGGTCTGCGCGGGGCGCACGATTACCGACATGGATACCGCGGTCATCGACGCCGCGGGACTGCAACAACTGGTGGCGGCGCTGCAGGACTCGGGCTACCGAGTCGTGGGCCCCACCGTATCCGGTAGCGCCATCGTGTTGGCCGAGCTAGACAGTGCCGACGATCTCCCCGCGGGATGGGGGGTCGACGTCTCCCCTGGCCAATATCGGCTTCGGCGCCGCGATGACGATGCGGCGTTCGGCCACTCCGCCGGGCCGCAGTCATGGAAGCAGTTCCTCCACCCGGCCCGGCAACGCCTATGGAGCTCTGACGGCGAGGAACCTGACGAACCACCGCGCTATGCCTTTCTGGGGGTGCGCGGCTGTGATCTCGCCGCGATCGCGAAGCTCAACGGCGTGCTGGGCGCGGGTGCGTACCCCGACACCAACTTCACCGGGCGCCTGGGACGGGTCTTCGTCGTCGCGGTGAACTGCACCGAGCCAGGCGGGTTGTGCTTCTGCGCCTCGATGGGCACAGGCCCGGAGGTGGGTCCTGGCTATGACCTCGCCTTGACCGAACGCACCGGACCTGACGGTCGCTCCTATGTTGTCGATGTAGGCAGCGACCGGGGGGCCGACGTGCTGCGACGGTTGACATGGCGGCAGCCTCGTAACGACGAAATCAATTCCGCCCGAGGCGATGTCGCCGACGCCGCGCACCGCATGGGCCGACAGATGCCGACAGGTGACCTGCGCACCCTGCTGGCCGACTCCCGGGAATCGCCGCAGTGGGACGAGGTCGCGTCGCGCTGTTTGACGTGCGGGAACTGCACGATGGTCTGCCCGACGTGCTTCTGCACCAGCGTCGAGGACGTCACCGATCTCACCGGGACGCACGCGGAGCGGTGGATGACGTGGGCGTCCTGTTTCGAGATCGACTTCACGTTCGTTCACGAGGGCAGCGTCCGGCAGTCCGCGCCGTCGCGTTACCGGCATTGGCTGACCCACAAGCTGGGAACGTGGCACGACCAGTTCAGTACCTCGGGCTGTGTGGGGTGTGGGCGGTGTATTGCGTGGTGCCCAACCGGAATTGACATCACCTAGGAGATGGCCGCGCTCGCGGAACGACCGGATGCGGTCGATGACTGAACCGGCGCTGCAGGCGGGTGCGATGACCCCGGTTTCCTACCTGGTGGAGAGCCGCATCTGTGAGACGCGCGACTCGTCGACGCTGCGGCTGACGCCAGTCGGGCCGGCGTTGCCCGCACCGGCGCCGGGGCAGTTCATGATGATGTACGCGTTCGGGATCGGCGAGGTCGCCATCTCGGTCAGCGGGGTGCCGGCACCCGCGGGCGCTGATCCCGCGATCACCCACACGGTGCGGGCCGTCGGTGCGGTCAGCCGGGCGCTGTATGACGCGCAGCCGGGAACCATGATCGGGTTGCGCGGCCCTTTCGGCACGTCGTGGGGTGTGGAGTCGGCTGCGGGTCGCGACCTGGTGATCGTGGCGGGCGGGGTGGGATTGGCGCCCTTGAGGCCGGTCGTGATGGCCGCGCTGGCCGACCGTGATCGATACGGCCGCGTGACTCTGATCGCGGGGGCTCGCTCCCGGGAGGACTTCCTCTTCGACGAAGAGCTCGCCGACTGGTCAAATGGCCACGCGATCGACGTGCACCTCACTGTCGACGTCCCGGTCCAGGGCTGGTCGGGCGAGATCGGTTTCATCACTGAACCGCTACGCAGATTACCCCTGCGTCCGAACTCGACGACCGCGTTCCTGTGCGGCCCGGAGGTGATGATGCGCAACGGTGCCGCGGAACTCCTCCGGAAAGGTATGGCGCCAAGCGATATCCGCGTCTCACTAGAACGCAACATGCAGTGCGGCATCGGCTGGTGCGGGCACTGCCAACTGGGCCCCCTGCTGCTGTGCCGTGACGGGCCCGTCGTCGGCTATGACGCCGCCGAGCCACTGCTGCGGATCCGGGAGCTGTAGAGATGAAAGTGCCTACGCTGGCCGTCTGGAAGTTCGCCTCCTGCGACGGATGTCAGCTCACGCTGCTCGATTGCGAAGACGAACTGCTGACCCTCGCGGGTCAGGTGCAGATCGCCACTTTCCTGGAAGCGTCCAGCGCGGTCGTGGCGGGCCCCTACGACGTCTCGCTCGTGGAAGGGTCGATCACCACTGCCGCCGACGAGCGCCGGATCACCGAGATCCGTTCACAATCAAGCATTTTGGTGACGATCGGGGCCTGCGCCACCGGCGGCGGAATCCAGGCCTTGCGCAACTTCGCCGACATCGACGAGTTCACCTCGGTCGTCTATGCGCATCCGGAGTACATCGACACCTTGGCGACGTCCACCCCGGCTTCGGCGCATGTCACCGTCGACTACCAGCTGCAAGGTTGTCCGATCGACCGCGGACAGCTGCTCGAAACCCTGGCCGCGCTGCTGGTCGGCCGCAAGCCCAGGCTGCCCGCCAAGACGGTGTGCACCGAATGTAAGAACCGCGGCATCACCTGCGTGGTGGTCGCCGACGGCACCCCGTGTTTGGGCCCGGTGACGCACGCCGGCTGCGGTGCGCTGTGCCCGTCGTTCTCGCGCGGCTGTTACGGCTGCTTCGGGCCGACCGCGACCCCGAATACGGCTGCGCTGATCCCGTTGCTGCGCCGCGACGGCATGTCCGGCGCCGACGTCGAGCGGGTGTTCACGACGTTCAACGCCACCCGGTTCGACGCCACCCGCAATCACACCCAACGGAGCACCCGGTGAACGCCGAAACCCGGACGTTGACCGTCGGTGCGCTGACCCGAGTTGAGGGTGAGGGCGCGCTGAACGTCACGCTCACCGACGGGGTGGTCGATACGGTCGAGCTCAACATCTACGAGGCGCCGCGGTTCTTCGAGGCCTTTCTGCGCGGGCGTGCCCACACCGAACCGCCCGACATCACCGCCAGGGTATGCGGGATCTGCCCCGTCGCCTATCAGGTCAGTGCCTGCAACGCCATCGAGAATGCCTGCGGGATAACGGTTGATCCCGAGCTGGTGGCGCTGCGCCGGCTGCTCTACTGCGGGGAGTGGATTCACAGCCACGCCCTGCACATCTTCCTGCTGCACATGCCCGACTTCCTCGGCTACCCCGACGTGATCACGATGGCCAGGGGACATCGCGAACTCGTCGAACGCGGTCTCGCGTTGAAGAAGGCGGGTAACCAGTTGATGGAGCGAATCGGGGGCCGCGCCATCCACCCGGTGAACGTGCGGCTGGGCGGCTTCTACTCGGCCCCGACCCGGGCGCAGCTGCGTCCGCTCGCCGATACGCTGCGCCGCGCGCTCGACGACGCGCTCTACACCGTCGCCCAGGCCTCGCGCCTTGAGTTTCCCGACGCCGAGTTCGACCACGAGTTCCTGGCGCTGACCACACCCGACCGCTACCCCATCGAGAACGGGAACATTACGCGAAGCGCCGGAGATCCCTTCGACGTCAGGGAATTCGGCGACCATGTCGTCGAAACGCAGGTGCCCCATTCGACCGCGTTGCAGGCGACTCTCGACGGGGGACGCTATCTGACCGGGCCGTTGGCGCGCTACTCGCTGAACTCCGCGCTCCTGTCCCCCGTCGCCGCGCAGGCCGCGCACGACGCCGGGCTGGGGCCGGTCTGCCGTAATCCGTTTCGCAGCATCGTGGTCCGCGCCGTCGAAGTGGTCTACGCGGTGGAGGAGGCGTTACGCATCATCGAGTCCTACGACGCGCCGCCACGGCCGTTCGTCGACGTCCCGGCGCGCGCCGGCACGGGCCACGGCGTCAGTGAGGCACCCCGCGGGCTGCTCTACCACCGCTACGAAATCGACGGCGACGGACTGATCCGGGCGGCCACGATGGTGCCGCCGACATCGCAGAATCAGGCCGCCATCGAACATGAGATGGGCCAGCTGGTCGCCGCCAACCTTGCGCTCGACGACGCTGCGCTGACGGCGTTGTGCGAGAGGTCGATCCGCAATCACGATCCGTGCATTTCCTGTTCGGCGCACTTCCTCACGCTCACCGTCCGGCGCCAATGAGCGCTCTGGTGATCGGCGTCGGCAACGACTTTCGCCGAGACGACGGTATCGGGCCCGCAGTCGCCGCGGAGATCGCGCGTAGGGGCCTGCTTGGAGTGGAGGTGCAGACGGCGGCGGGCGACCCCATCGAGCTGCTCGACGCGTGGGATGGCGTGGCGTTGTGCGTCATCGTCGATGCCGCGGTCGGCGACGGAGTCGAGCCCGGCCGGATACGGCGCTGGTCGCCCGGCGATTGGCGAGCCGATGCCGCCGTCAGCTCGCACACACTCGACGTTCCCGCGACCTATGCCCTCGGTGAGGCCCTTGGACGCCTGCCACGAAAACTTTTGGTAGTCACCGTTGATGCGGCCGACGTCGGACACGGGATCGGCCTCAGTCCGGCGCTGGCCGACGCCGTTCCCGCGGTGACGTCCGCGGTGCTGGCCGAGATCGAGCGGTCTGCAGCGAGGTGAACTGAGCGGCGAGCTGAGAAGCCACGGCGCTCATTCCACGCCGAAGGCAAGTCCTTTTGGCCCTATCGGGCCTGGAAGTCGTTCTACACCATGGTGTCACCAATACCGCGGGCAACGCCCCGCGTTCTCTGAGCAGACACGAGAGGAATACCCCGATGTCGGTATTGATCACCGGATACCCCGGCTTTCTCGCCACCGCGCTTCTGCCGCGCGTCGTGCGCCGCACCGACCAGGACGCGGTGTGCCTCGTGCAGCCGAAGTACGTCGGCATGGCGAAACAGCGCGTTGCCGCACTCGCGACTCGCGACGCGGAGCTGAGCCGGCGCGTTCGGATCGTCGCCGGGGACATCACCGAGGCAGGCCTGGGTCTGGGCACGGACGCGCTTGCCGACGTGACGGAGGCGTGGCATCTTGCCGCGGTCTACGACCTGGCTGTCAGTCTTTCCATCGCCGATGCGGTGAATGTGACGGGCACCCGCAATGTTCTGCGAGCGTTGGAGAACTGCCCGAACCTTGCGCGGCTGCATTATTTCAGCACCTGCTATGTCAGCGGCCGCTACGCCGGCCCATTCAGTGAAGACCAACTCGAGGTCGGCGCGCCGTTCAACAACTTCTACGAGGAGTCGAAGCACTACGCGGAAGCCGAAGTGCGACGGCACATGTCGGCCGGCATGCCCGCCACCATCTATCGGCCGTCCATCGTCGTCGGTGACAGCCAAACGGGGGCAACCCAGAAGTTCGACGGGCCGTACTACGTCATGCAGCTTCTGCTTCGGCAGGGTCGCCACGCGATTCTGCCGGTCGTCGGTGATCCCACCGCGACACGGGTCAACATCGTCCCGCGTGATTTCGTCATCGATGCCGTCGATCACCTCAGCGGGCTTGCCGCATCCGCGGGCCGGACATATCACGTCGCCGATCCCGACCCGCTCACTGTGGAGGAGTTGATCGACGTCATCGGCGGGGCCACCGGACGCAGGGTGGTCACGGTGCCCCTACCGCGATCGGTGGCGAAAGGATCGATCCGCCACGTGCCGGGCGTCCGGCGACTGATGGGTATGCCGGCCGAGGCGGTCGACTACTTCAGCCACCCGACCCACTACCTCACCCAGAATCTGCGAAATGACCTCGCCGGCAGCGGAATCGAACCTCCGCTGTTCGACAACTATGTGGACCGCCTCGTTTCGTTCCTGCGTGATCACCGGACCACCGACATGTCGGCGATGTACTGACGAGTCCGGTCAGTCCGCGGCGAGGGCCAGCACCTCGTCGAACCCGGCGCGCAGACATTCGAGGAACAGCGGTACGTCCGGGACCGCCCCGGTGTCGATGTCGATGCCGAGGGCACACGTGTCCACATAGGTCAACAGCGTGACGTTGACCGCCGAACCGATCGTCGGCCCGAAGGCGTATTGCATCTCGACGTGGGCGCCACCCAGCGACACCGGCACCGGGATGCCCGGCACATCGCTGGCGACGAAGTCGACGTGACGCAGGATGGATCCGATGTACCAGCGCGGCATCCTGTTCAGCATTCCCGCGATGATCTGGGTGTGGGGCAACGACTTCTCATGGCGCACCTTGTCGGTGCGAGCGTGAATCTGTCGAATGCGCTCCGCGGGATCGGACACTCCGACTGGGATGTCGAACCGCATCAACGTAATCCGGTTACCGCCGGGCGAATCTCCCGCTTTGCGCAAGCTGATGGGCATCGACAGGTGCAGAGCATCGACGCCGACGTCGTGCTTCTCGTGGTAGATGCGCAGGCCACCCGCGAGCCCGGCGACGAAGGCGTCGTTCAGGGCGCCGTCGCTGCGGTGTGCGGCGGAGCGTAACGCGGGCATGGGGATCTCCATGACGTCGAGGCGCCGTTTCAGCGTCCGCTCTTTCATCAGCGGCGATCCCGTCGCGTTCACCGGGCGCACGGTGCGGTACACCGAACCCGCCATCTCGGCCATCGCACCCAGTGCTCGCGTCGGGCTTCGGACGCTCTCATAGAACAGCCGGGGGATCCCGGTCAACGCACCCGTCCCCGCTGCGGCGACCACGCCAACGCCGTAGCGCGCGGCGTCGCGATAATCGTCCAACACCGTCGGCCGCAACACGGTCGTCGTCTCGGATTGCGGTGCGGACGCTTCAGGAGTGAGACCGAAAAGGGTCATTGCGATCTGGACCCCACCCACCCCGTCGGTCAGTGCATGATGGAAGACGCACAACACGGCGGCCTTGCCATCGGGCAGGCCTTCGATCAACGTGATCTTCCACAGCGGGCGCGCCCGGTCGAAGTCCTCCATCTGCGCCAGACGGGCCAGCTCGAGGACCGATTCGAACGAACCGCCTTCGTGCACGGCCACCCGGCGCATGTGGAAATCCAGATCGAAATCGGGGTGATCCTGCCAGCGCGGTGGAGCCGACAGCGGCGTCGGGACGACCGTCTGTCGCAACATCGGCAGCTCGCCGACGAGTTGCGCAATGCGGTTACGGACCTCGTCCCAGTCCGGTGCTCGATCCAGCATCAACACCGTGACCACAGTCGACCGCAGCCGCGGGTCACTTTCCATTGCCCAGGTGAATGCGTCACTGCTGCGCATGAATACGTCCATTGTGCGCCTCCGTTGGTCACGGTAGGACGCGACGACGCCCGCCGTATCAGGTCGACGAACACGCGGGACTTTATGCCCTCACATTGATGACGGACGTCCCATCGTTACGCCGGCGATCTGGTGGCTTTCCGCGTCACGCATCGGCCGGACGCGTCGCCTTGCTCCATGCAAGCGGATTGAGGTGACGGAACGGGTCTGTCGCCCGCAGGTCCTGCAGATCGCCGAGGATTGTTTCCAACGCGCTCTGCGTGCGCTCTTTGATCGTGGATTCCCATCGGGCAGTGTCGGTCTCGGCGGGTCGTCGCGTGTCGATCGGAGATCCGAACCGCAGATACATCCGCTGCGGCCGCGGTATGAGCGTGGGGCCCAGCCCTCGGACGAGCGGGAGACCGACGCCGCTGACGCCGTGAAGCCGCTGACCGAGATTGCGGGTCATCCGCTCCCAGGTTCCGTCGCGTTCCACGAAGCTGCGATAGACGTCATCCCCTCCGACGAGACCGACGGGAACGATGGGGTATTCGTGCGCGATGGCCAGCCGCGCGAACCCGCTGCGGCCCTCCCACAACAGCGCATATTCCTCGCCTTTGAATTTGAGCATGTCCCGTCCGCCGCCCGGAAACACGAGGACGGTCTCGTTCTGTCGCATCAGGTCAGCGCCGGTCTCGGGGTCCCCGACCACCGCTCCCGCTGCCTCCAGCACGTCTCTGACGACACCGCCCGCGTCGGCCAGCTGCCGAGTGGCCAGGCCGCGCACCCTGGTTCCGAGTTCGCGGTACACAAAGTAGGGAATCGCCACGATCTCCGCCCACCCGGAGATCGTGTGGTTGCCGACGAGAAGGAAGCGTCCGTCGCGCGGAAGTCCGTCGAGCCCGTCGACGTAGATGCCGGTGAGGTCGACGGCGGGCTTCACGGTGTCGGCGAGCCCGAAGATCGCCTTCCGTATCGCCTCCACCCGGCGTGCGCGATCGGTGAGCGCCTCGATCATGATCGTCTCCTCAGGTCGGGGTGCCTGCGATGCTACACGCGGCACTGACCAGAATACCGATTTGGTCAGTTTGATCATAGTTGCAGATCAACGGCTATGATCGGCGCGTGAGCACCTCGGACGTGGACCTGCCCGAGCAGCAGTCCGCCAAAGCGGCACGGTTGCTGGCATCGGCCGGCGAACTGCTTCTGACACGAGGTGCGCGAGGGTTCACCGTCGCCGACGTCGCCAAGCGCGCTCGGGTCGGCAAAGGCACCGTCTACCTGTACTGGCCCACCAAGGAAGACCTCCTCATCGGGCTGGTGGGCCGAGGTTTCCTGGGATTGCTCGACGACCTGATCGAACGGCTCACCCACGATCCCGGACTCGCGCGCCCGTCCCGCTTCTGCCCGATGATGCTCGAGGTCGCCACGAGTCAGCCGCTGCTGGCCGCGTTGCAGCGCCACGACGACGACCTTCTGGGCGTCCTCGCCGATCATCCACGCTCGGTGGCGCTGCATGATGCGCTCGGCCCCAGCGCCGTCATCGGCACGGTGCTCCCCATCTGGCGCCGCCACGCACTGGCCCGCGACGACTGGGACCTCGCCGATCAGGGGTTCGCGCTGCACGGGCTGATCACAGGAGTGGCGATGGCGGTCGTCAGATCCGACGCGGGCCCCCGGCCGAGCGGGGATCCTTTGCGCGTCCTGGCAGATGCAGTCAACGCACTCCTGGGCCCCGAGCGCGCAGACCGCACCCAGATCGGCTCTGCAGCAACAGAAGTGATCGAATTCCTCCGCGACGGCAGGGCCACCGCTCTACGCCTGATCGGCTAGGCCACAGCGTCCCGACCGTCGAACCGGACCTTCCGAGGTTGCCGGTTCCCGGTAGTTCACAGCCTTCTCGAAGGTGTGCGCGATACGCCCAAATGTTCACACTCACGACGCGTCCCGGCTAGCGTGTGTCTGCCCGCCCGGGCCGAGAGGGGAGACACAGTCATGGGTATCGGTTGGTCGCGGCCTGACGCCGCGGCAGTACGGCGCCATCCCGCCCGCGGTCTCGCCGCGGCCGTCACGGCGATCCTGTTTTGCCTGCTCGCAGCGGCGTCGCTGGCCGCGCCGCATGCCCGTGCTCAAGGCGAAACCTACGTCATCGCCACCGACACGACCTTCGCCCCGTTCGAGTTCCAGGACGCCCAGGGCGACTTCGTCGGCATCGACATGGACCTGATACGCGCCATTGCCGAAGACCAGAACTTCACCGTCGACATCAAACCGCTGGGCTTCGACGCGGCCCTGCAGGCCGTGCAGGCCAACCAGGTCGACGGCGTCATCGCCGGGATGTCCATCACCGACGAACGTAAAAAGGTGTTCGACTTTTCCGAGCCCTATTTCGAGTCCGGCATTCAGATGGCGGTGCTGAAGGACAACGAGGACATCAAATCCTACGAAGATCTGCGCGGCAAGCGGGTCTCGGTCAAAAACGGTACGCAGGGCGCGGATTTCGCGAACTCGATCAAGGATAAATACGGCTTCGAGGTCGTCTCGTTCGCCGACTCGTCGACCATGTTCGACGAGGTGAAGACCGGCAACTCGGTTGCAGTTTTCGAAGACTATCCAGTGCTGCTCTACGGCATCGCGCAGGGCAACGGCTTCAAGACGGTTACGCCCAAAGAAGAGCCGACCGGTTACGGGTTCGCGGTCAACAAGGGACAGAACCCGGAACTGTTGCAGAAGTTCAACACCGGGCTCAACAACCTCAAGCAGTCGGGCCGCTACGACGAGATCATCAACGCCTACCTCGGTGAGGAGGCCACGACCGCCGACGACTCGTTCTTCGGCCTGGTCAAGAGTACCTTCCCGCTGTTGCTCGAGGGCCTGAAGATGACGGTGATCCTCACCGTCGTGTCCATCGCGATCGCCCTGGTGCTCGGCACCATCTTCGGGCTCATGCGGGTGTCGCGATCCATTTGGCTGCGCGGCATCGGAACCACGTTCGTCGACATCTTCCGTGGCACACCACTTCTGGTGCAGGCATTCTTCATCTACTTCGGCATCCCTGCAGCGCTCGGATTCCAGATGTCGGCGCTGACGGCCGGCATCATCACGCTGTCGCTCAATGCCGGCGCCTACATGACCGAGATCGTCCGCGGGGGCATCCTGTCGGTCGACAAGGGCCAGATGGAAGCGGCGCGCAGCCTCGGTATCGGCTACCTGCCCACCATGCGCAAAGTGATTCTCCCGCAGGCGATCCGTACGATGATCCCGTCCTACATCAACCAGTTCGTCATCACGCTGAAGGACACGTCGATCCTGTCGGTCATCGGTATCGCCGAACTCACGCAAACCGGACGGATCATCATCGCCGGCAACTACAAGTCGTTCGAGATGTGGCTGATCATCGGCATTGTCTACTTCATCGTCATCATGGCGTTGACGAAGCTGTCCGACCAGGTTGAGAAAAGGATCGTCAAATGAGCCAGCTGATCCCTGAAGCCGCAGCCGCCGAACCGCAGGGCAAGGTCAAGATTCGCATCGAAGGCCTGAAGAAGTCGTTCGGTGAACTGGTCGTCCTCGACGGCATCGACACCACGATCAAGCACGGTGAGGTCGTGTGCGTCATTGGGCCGTCCGGGTCGGGCAAGTCGACGTTCCTGCGATGCCTGAACAAGCTCGAAGACATCACGGGTGGCACCGTGATCGTCGACGACTTCGACCTGTCCGACCCCAAGGTCGACCTCGACGAGGTGCGCCAACACATCGGCATGGTGTTCCAGCACTTCAACCTCTTCCCGCATATGACGGTCATCGAAAATGTCACGCTTGCACCACTTCTCACCAAGAAGATGGACAAGGCGGCGGCGGAGAAGCGGGCTCGCGAACTGCTGGCGCAGGTGGGGCTCGGCGAGAAAGCCGACGTCAAGCCGGCGACGCTGTCGGGCGGCCAGAAGCAGCGGGTCGCCATCGCGCGAGCGCTGGCGATGAATCCGTCGATCATGCTGTTCGACGAGGCCACCAGCGCTCTGGACCCGGAGATGGTCGGTGACGTGCTGGAGGTGCTGCGTGAACTCGCCTCCGGTGGAATGACGATGGTGGTGGTCACCCACGAGATGGGATTCGCCCGCGAGGTCGCATCGCGGGTGCTGTTCATGGCCGACGGCAAGATCGTCGAGGACGACACACCGGCCGAGGTGTTCGACAACCCCAAGCATCCGCGGTTGCAGGAGTTCCTCTCCAAGGTGCTCTAGGCCGGTAGGCGATCGCCGGGCACTGCTCGTCTACCGTGGCGGGCATGGCAGTTCGACGCGTCGCCGTCATCGGGGCCGGCATGTCCGGCGCTGCGTGCGCGCAAGCGCTCAGCCAGCGCGGGATCGCGGTCGACATGTTCGAAAGGGGCCGCACAGGCGGCGGGCGGATGTCGTCGCCGACGGTGCACGAACGCCGCGTCGATCTGGGTGCGGCGTATCTGACCGCCAAGGACGAGTCCTTCGCCGCGTTGGTCGACGACTGGGTGCGCCGCGGGCTTGCCCGTCCGTGGACGGACACGTTCGACGTCGTGTCGCCCAGCGGGCGCGACGTCACCTCGGGGCCGGTGCGTTACGCGGCCGCGCACGGATTGCGTTCTCTGGTCAAGGATCTGCTACCTGATGAGGTCCGCTACGACTCGCAGACCGGCTCAATGAACGTCCTCGACCATGACGCCGTGGTGCTGGCAATGCCCGATCCGCAGGCCGCCCGGCTGATTCCCGACGCGTTCGAATGGGTGGACTACGAGCCCGTGATCGCGGTCGCCGCCGGGTGGACCGAGCGGTGCTGGGATGTCAGTGACGCAGCATTCGTCAACGATGATCCCGACATCTCCTTCATCGCTGACGACGGAGCACGTCGCGGTGACGGGGCGCCCGTGCTCGTCGTCCACACCACCGCCGACCGGGCACGCCGCCACCTCGACCGACCCGACGACGCCGTGGCGCCGGTGTTGAACGCGGCGCGCCGGCTCCTCGGCGTGGCGGCCGAACCGATGTACGCACACGTTCACCGATGGACATTCGCCAAGCCGGTCGGCACCCACGGCGACGACGCGTACGGCCTGCTCCCCGGCGACCGCCCGGTGGGCGTGTGCGGCGACGCGTGGTGCCCGTCGGGTGCCCCGCGGGTGGAGTCGGCGTGGCTGTCAGGACGGCGGTTGGCCGGCGCGATCGCCGACGTGCTGTCCTGAACTACCGCGCGACGGCGTCGGCTGCGGCGTCGTCGTGACCGGCCGTCATCACCCACCGGATGCCTCCGACGAGCGCCCGCCCCGACCACCGCACGGCCGTGGCCTCGACGGGCGGTAGGTAGGGCAGCCGCAGCGGCAGCCGAGCCCATGCCGGCAGCATCGCCACCGACGTCGCGGCGACCACACCGTAGGGGGCGCGCGCCGGCAGCGGCAGCGGCGGGGTCAGCAACAGGAACCGGGCGGCGTCGCGAGCTTCCCGCGTCCCCCGCAACTCGGGCCGGAACGCGTCGATCCGCTCCCGCAACTCGGCTTCGGTGCGCGGCGGATCCTGCACCCCGAGCGCTTCGGCGACGCGGGCAGTGTCGGCGACGTACCCGTCGCGACCGCTCTGGTCGAGGGGGTTCGCGCCGTAGAGCTGGTGGGCCAGCAGGAAGCTGTCGATCTCGGCGATGTGCACCCACTCGAGCAGATGCGGGTCGGAGGCCTCGTAGCGTCTGCCGTCCGGCGCGACACCATGGACGCGGCGATGAATGCCACGCACCTTGTCCACGGCGCGCTGCGCGTCGGCGGCCGGGCCGAAGGTCGTCACGGCCAGGAACGTGCTGGTGCGCTGCAGACGTCCCCACGGGTCGCCGCGGTAGTCGGAGTGTTCGGCGACGCCGGCCATCGCCAGCGGATGCAGCGATTGCAGCAAAAGGGCGCGCAACCCGCCGACGAACATTGACGCATCGGCATGAACGCGGCGGATGGGGCGGTCATCGGCGAACCAGCGCGGGCCGGGCGTGCCGTGGATCCGGGCCCGGTTGTCCGGCCCGTCAGGTCCGGCGACCATGCCGAACAGCGCGCGGCCCACGCCGCTTCGGATCGCCTGCATCTCTCGCGCCAACAGCATGGCTACCACGGTACGTGCGCGTCGTTGACCAGTAGGACATCCGGACAGCCACGCCTGGTGCATGGCCGGCTCGCGGGGGACTTTGGTAGACACGGGTCTCGTGCGGAAGTGGGCAGTCGGAACGTCAATCGGGCTGGTGGTGTTACTCGTGGCTACGTTCGGTACGTACACCCTGGCGAAGTCCCGGACGTTTCAGCTGACGGGCGAGATCGTCAGCCGTGTGGATACTGCCCAGAAGGTGGTTGCCCTCACCTTTGACGACGGCCCCACCGAGTGGGCACCGGAAATTCTGCGCATGCTGGCAGAAGCCGCCGTCCCGGCGACGTTCTACCTCAACGGTGCGGAACTGGATCGGCACCCCGATCACGGAGCCGCTATTGCTCGCGCCGGTCATGAGATCGGCAACCACACTTACACCCACCGTCGCATGGTCCTGGTGTCAGCCGGAGCCGTTGCGGAGGAGGTCGAACGCACTGACGCGGCGATAGCGCGTACCGGCTATCAGGGTCCGGTCACGTTCCGCCCGCCCTACGGGAAGAAGCTCTGGACGCTTCCGCACTATCTCAGCGAGAACGAACGAGTAACTGTCACATGGGATGTGGAACCCGATTCTGGCGGCGACCCGACGACCGATCAGATCGTCGCGGACACCACGGCGAATGTGTATCCAGGATCGATCATCTTGTTGCACGTGATGGCCGACAGCCGCTCTAACTCACGCGCCGCTGTACCACAGATTGTCGACCGGTTGCAGTCGGCCGGCTACCGTTTCGTCACCGTCAGCCAACTTCTGGGTCTGCGCGGATCCGGCACCAAGGCGCCCTAGTCCGGCTTACTGGCGGGATCGAATGTCGTCGACGGCCGTCGTGGCCTGGTAGCCCAACTCATTCGGACACCGTCACACCGCGGTCGCGCCGCCATCGACGGTGAGAATGGCCCCGTGGATGTTCGCTGCGTGCGGACCGGCGAGAAACGCGACGGCAGAAGCCACTTCGTCGATCGTGCTCATCCGGTTCGACGGCACGCGGGCCAGCACGGGCGCGAGCGCGTCGCCGAACTCCGCGACTCGCTCGGTCGCGATCGGTCCGGGCGCGACTGCGTTCACCCGGACACCGGACGGGCCGTACTCGGCCGCCCACGCCTTCGTCAACATGTGGACGCTCGCTTTGGTCGCGCCGTACAGCGCCGATCCCGCTGCCCCAAAAATTCCCGAAATGGAGCCAATGTTGACGATCGCCCCGTCGCCACGTCCGACCATTGCCGGGGCGATGAGCCCGGTCAGGAGGAACGGCGTGGTGACGCTGACCGCGAACGCCGCAGTGATCTCGTCCGCGGTGACGTCGGCGGTCGCGGTGGGAAATACAAGGGTGGCGACATTGTTGACCAGGATGTCGAGCGCGCCGCCCGCAGCGTCAACGGCCCCGGCGGCGAGGTCAGCCACCGCCTGAGGCCCCTGCGCGAAGTCCACGCCGATGAAATCTGCCTGGCCGCCGCGAGATTCGATCCGGGCGACGACCTCCTCAC
Organism: Mycolicibacterium iranicum; assembly: GCF_002101705.1. Taxonomy (GTDB): domain Bacteria; phylum Actinomycetota; class Actinomycetes; order Mycobacteriales; family Mycobacteriaceae; genus Mycobacterium; species Mycobacterium iranicum. Next base: position 49,960 of record NZ_LQPC01000021.1, read on the forward strand.
CGCGTTCGCGGGTCCGTCCGGTGACCACGACGTGGGCCCCGGCACTCGCGAGCTCGGTGGCTATGCCTGCTCCGAGCCCCGACGTCGATCCGGTAACCAACGCCGTGCGACCGGCCAATGGTGTGGGTGATGTGGTCATGGTGTCCTCACTGTCGGGTGACATCGGTTATCGCCGAGGCGAATTCGCTCGGAGCCTCCTGTGGCACGTTGTGGCCGATACCATCGAGCACACGGTGCTGGTACTTGCCCGAGTAGAACCGGCGATATGACGCGCCGTCTTTGGCGGCCCCATCGAAATCGGAGCCGATCGTGATCGTCGGCACCGTGATGGCCGGCCTGTCGGCAAGCCGTTGCTCGTCGGCGTCGTAGCGCGCTTCGCCCTCGGCCAGGCTCAGTCGCCAGCGATAGTTGTGGATGACGATGTCGACGTGGTCGGGGTTGTCGAACGCGGCGGCGGACAGGTCATAGGCGACGTCGTCGAATTGCCAGAGCGGAGAGGCACTCTGCCAAATCAGCCGGTTGAATTGTGCGGTGTTGCGGCGGTAGCCGAGTTCACCGCGCGGGGTCGCGAAGTAGTACTGGTACCACCAGCCGTGTTCAGCCTCGGGTGTCAGCGGGGCGAGGTTCGCCGTCCGATTGACGATGATGTAGCCGCTCACCGCGACCAGTCCCGCGCAGCGTTGCGGCCACAGTGCAGCGACGATGTTGGCGGTCCGGCCGCCCCAGTCGTACCCGCCGAGGATGGCGCGCGGGATGCGCAACGCATCCATCAGCGCGATCACATCGCGGGCGAGAGCGGCCTGCTGGCCGTTGCGCATCGCACTGTCTGAACGGAACCGGGTGGTGCGGAAGCCGCGAAGATACGGGATGACGACCCGGTAACCCTGCCCGGCAAGAAGAGTGGCCGAGTCCGCATAGCTGTGAATGTCGTAGGGCCATCCGTGAAGCAGGATGACGGGTTGGCCGTCGCGTGGACCGATGTCGACGTAGCCGACATCAAGGTCGCCCGCGGCGATCTGATGCACGGGACCGATCTCGTGGGTCGGAGAGGGCGGCGGTTTTCCGGGAGCTGGTCCGCTGGTTGCCTGTGGCGGTGAGCAGGCCGCAAGAGTCGCGGTGCCCGCCGCGGCCGCGGTGGCCAGCAGCCCGAATCGCCGTCTGCTGAAGGTGCGTGCCTCATGCATGGCTCCATTCGAGCCGTCCAACGGCATCAAGTCCAACGATCAATTTTGATCCTTTGCATCTATTCTGTAGATGTGGAGTTTCGTCAACTTGAGCAGTTCCTCGCGGTTGCCGCGGAGATGAGCTTCACGCGCGCAGCCGAGCGGGCACACGTGGTGCAGTCCGCGTTGTCGACGTCGGTGGGCAAGCTCGAGCGTGAACTCGGCGTCGCGCTGTTCGATCGGTCCCGCCAGCAGATCCGACTCACGCCCGCCGGTGAGCGCTTTCGAGGTCATGCGCTGACGGTCCTGCAGGCGAGCAGAGCAGCCGTGGATTCGGTAAGCGAGTTCCGCGGATCGCTCACCGGTACAGTCGAATTCGGCTCGCTGATCTCCTTTGGTCCGCTCGACGTGGCGGGAGCACTCGGGGAGTTCCACCGAGCACATCCGCGAGTCCGACTCAGTCTGCGGCTCAGCCAATCTGGCGCCTCGAGCTACCTGTCGGCGCTCGTGGAGGGTTCTCTTGACGTCGCGTTGGTCTCGGTGCCTGAGCGCTTTCCGGCGGCACTGGACATGCGTCTGCTGTTCGAGGATCCGCTGGTCTTCGTCTGCCGCGAGGACCACGCGTTGGCAGGCCATCGACGGGTGTCCGTGCGCGATCTCGTCGAGGAAGATCTGATCGGATTCCCGCCGGGCTTCGGATTGCGGCGCTTGGTCGACGACGCCTTTCATGCCGACGGGGTGCGCGCGCGGACGCAGTATGAAGTCCCAGCCGGGTTCGTCGCTGTCGCCGAATTGCTGGCCAGCGGGCTGGGAACGGCGTTCATGCCACAGTCGGAGGCGGCACGATTTTCGACATTGCGGGCCATCGAGTTGACGGCACCGGTGACGTGGCAGGTCTATCTCGCGTCACCGCCGGCTGACCGCTTGGCGCCGGCTGCACAGCTGCTGCGGCAAGCACTGCTCGATGCGGCGAGGTTGGCGTGAGGAGCGGTCGTCAGATGCGGTCGACCTTCTCCACGAACACCGGAACAGTCGCGCTGCCTCCGCCCTCGATGCTGGCGATGAGTACCACACGGCCCGTCGCCTGGGCGGTCAGCCCGAAGTCACTGATCCAGAAATGATTCTCTCCCTGCAGAGTTGATCCGGGAATCTCTTGGTTCCCGAGGACGATGACGTCGCCGTTGGAGGAGACGACCTCCAACTTCATGCGGTAGGGCCTGCCTTCGTCGTCCGGCCCGGCCTGCATCAGCGTCACCAAACTCAGCGGCATGGCCAGCTGATCGCCGTTCTCGTTGGTCAGGCCCACCGCCGGCGCCCTCACGAGGTCGAGCACACCGCCGGTCACGTTGAGCTTGCCGTCGACGATCTCCGCGTGCTCGGCCAGAAAGGCGCCAGTGATCTGCATGCCTCCGAGGGTAGACACTCACGCTGAGGGTCGAGGCTGGCGAACCTTTGCTACCTGCACATCAGGCAAGCCCTTCCTGATTCGCCTGACGTCTCAAGCCGCCTCAGGCCGCGGCGTCGCTGCTTGCCGAACCAGCGGACTCGACGTCGGTGTCGGTGTCGCTGTCGGTGTCGGTGTCGGTGTCGGTGTCGGCGTCAGAACCCTGGACCGAATCGGTGCTGCCCTGGCCACCGCTGATGGTTGCGCTGTCGCCTTGCCCCTTGTCCTCGCTGGACACGGATGAGCCACTTTCGATCGGATCGCGCTTGGACTTCTCCGTGGTGGCCGGCGGGTCATCAGTGGAAGCGAGTGTGTAATCGGCGGCGGCGGCTTCGTTCTCGACGACTTCCGAGTCCCCATCCGTTGCGTCGACCCGCACGACGGTCGCGTCCTCATGTACGACGGTCGCGTCCGTGGACCCCGCGAAGTCCGTCGTCGAGTCCGAGGTGGCGCCGCCATCCGGAATCGCGGCAACGGGTACTGCATCCGTGTCCATCTCAACCGGCGGAGCCAGGTAAGGCGTCGGCTCACCGTAGGGGTCGACATCCCCGGTATAGACCGGCGGCCCGCCGACCCCAAAGGGGCTGGTCTCAACCGCGGTATGGAACGGCCGGCAGTCGGGGTTTCCGGTTATATGGCTGATCGCGTCGTCCCACCCGGTGGGTATCGCCGCGACGAAGTTCAGCGCCGCGCGAAGCAGATTCGGGACGTAGAAGAAATCGGCCGCTATCGGTTGCCCCGGGTTGATCGTTCTGTCGTAACCCATTTCGACCAGCACCCGCACTGCCGGATCAAGGGCGATCGCCAAGGGTGTCCCCACGACCGGCACCCACGTCAGCGGCACCAGAAGCGGAGTGATCGGCGCCGGAATCAGGTAGTAGGTACTGTCCTGATATTGCCCTTGCAGTTGAGGAGATTCAGTATCGAAGTAGTTGGGGTGCAACAAGACTGTCCCCATGAGGGCATTCAGATCGGCCAGCAGGTTCACAGGATTGGTGGGAAAGTCGGCCCAGCCGTCGTATTGGCGTGCGATATCGACGGTCAGCAGCGGTCTCGGCTGCGGCGAGAAGGTAGGCGTCGCACCGTTGAAGGTGATGCCCAGCAGCGGAATGAACGCACCGACGAAGCGTTGGAGGATACCGCCGTTGGGCCGGTTGGGGTTGGCCACCATTACGAAGCTGACGGTGGAAGCGACCGGGTGTGCAATCAGACTGAGTTTCTGATTCCCTGCCACGGTGGCGCTTTGGGAGTATCCGTAGATCACGTAGGTGTCGTCGACTGCAGTACGGGATTCGGTTTCGACATATGGCGAGAACGTGACTGTGCAGTCGAGGCCCTGAATGCATGCATTGAGGTTGGCCTGACCGACGGCCACGGACTCATCAAAGGTCATGTCGAAAAGCCCAGTCACCAAACGGATCTCCTCCGGGGTGCGAACGGCGACGAGAGTGCAGTCGGCGCCACAGAGACCGCTCGGTGCGATGTAGGCATTGTCGGCGGCGGTGACATAACGGGAAATGAAGTCAGGGGTGTCTTCTGGGACGCTCAAAGGGTGCGAGTTGCCGCCCATGATGAGTGCGGTGCCGGCAGCCGCCAACGCCGCCACGTAGAGGGACCCCCACGCGACCCATGCAGTGACGAACACAGACATCAACACCCGCGCCGCAGAGCGCCATCGTCGTCGCATGATGCACCCCGCTCACGGCAAAGATCTTGATACCTGACGCGAGTTTGCCCAGGCTGCAAGCCGCCGCAAAGAGACTTTGGTCCTCACTGTCGGACTGCCGCCTTCACTCGCGTCGAATCAGGCACCCGCTGCCACACTGCTACAGCTGCTAAATCCCCGATGCATCCGCGAAGGTCGCGGCCCAAATCCACAGCCGTCAGGCCGCTTGGTTGTCGGGTGGTGCGGGTCCACCGGGTTCACCGGGGTCATCGGTGCGGCGCGGGGTAACGGCTTCGGCGTCGTCGACCCGATCACCGTCAGCGGATGTCGTCGCTTCACCGGCGTCGTTGGCGCCGTGGGCTTCTGATTCATCCGGTGGGCGCAGTAGGCGTTCTGGGTGGTGGTAGTTGTTGATGCGGGCGTGGCCGGTGTCGAGGTCAGGTGGTGGGATCCATTCGACTTCATGGCGCTCATTCATGCGGGTATCCCAGCCGCCGGCACGGTCGACGCTGCGGTTGTCGGGCCCGCACGCCAGGCCCATCTCATTGACATTGGTGTTGCCGCCATCAACCCAGTCGGTGACGACGTGGTGGACCTGGGTGCCGTAGGCCCCGACGGTGCAGCCGGGTTTGGTGCAGCCGCCATCGCGAGAGATGAGCATGATCCGCTGCGCCGGTGAGGCGATGCGTTTGGCGCGGAACAACTCCAGCGCTGAGCCGGTGGCCTTGTCGAAGACCGCCAGCGCGTGGTGGGCATGGGCGCCCATGCGCACCACATCAGCGATCGGCACGACGGTGCCACCACCGCTGACACCGACACCGGCGCGGGACTCCAGATCTTGCAGTGTGGTGCGGATGATGATCATGACCGGCAAGCCGTTGAGCTGACCGAGTTCTTCACTCATCAGCGCGATCCGCCCCACCGCGACGATCGCATCGTGGTGGCGCTGGGCCAGGCTGCGGTGATCGTTGTCGATCTGCTCTTGGGTGGGGGTGCCCGAGGTACACGGCTGGGGATCGGCCGGGTTGCACATTCCCGGGGCGGCCAAGCGAGCCAGCAGCGGCTCCCACACCGCCCGCGCCTCGGGGGTCAGGTCGGCGACAAGGTGGGTCATGCCATCGGCGCCCTGTTTTCCCATCGTCAATCCGCGCCTGCGGTCGCGTTCGGCGTCATCGGGTTCGGGACCGTCTTGATCGAGCAGGAACAACATTCGCTCGGCGCAATCTTTGAGTTCCTTGGGGCCGTTGCCGACTGCGGTGCGCACCAGTTCGACCTCGAATTGGTCGCGGGTGAGGTCATCGACGAAACCAGGAAGTTTGTTGACTGCTTTGCGGATCACCTCGACATGCTCGGCGGTGATCAGACCCAGACTTTGCGCGACCGCGGTGGCGTGCAGCACCGGAGGCAGTGGTGGCCCGGTCAACGACGGTCGCGGCGCCAACAAAGCGGCGTCAGTCAGTCGACGGTTGGCCTCCGAGGTGGAAATCCGCCAGCGCACGGCCAGAACTTCTCGCCAATTCTTGGCGCCCATCGCCTGCGGGGTCGTCTCAGTCTGCAACCGCGTCAGCAGACGATGCGCCACCGAGGGCAGCTGACACGACAGTGTTTCCAATTCATCGAGAGCACCCAGGAGCTCAGCACGGTCGAGCAGATCGATATCGCAGGAAGCAACGCAGTCGAAGGCGGCACGCAGCGCCGAAACCGCGGCCGCCATATCGCCTTTCGACATAATTCGAACATACATTCGACCACCGACAAATTTGGTTCTCGCACGTCGTTCCAGGCCCGAGTCTTGTCAGTCTCAGCAGGAGCCGGATCGATACCTACGCACGTAGCGCACCAGACCCGACACGGGCACCGGGCGGGGCCAGTCGTCGGCGCGGAAGAAGGCATCCGTTCCGCCGTCGACGAACACGACGCTGCCGCACAGGAAATCCGCCGCGTCCGAGAGCATGAACACCACCCAGTCGGCGAGCTGGCCGGCATCGCCGTACCCGCCGGTCGGCACTGGGAACGATTCCACGAACTTGGCCTGCTCCCCCGACGAGAGCTGTTCCTGAAGTAGAGGTGTCATGACGGCTCCGGGAGCCAACGCGTTGAGTCGGATACCGGCGCCAGCCCATTCGGGTCGCACCGCCTGACGCCGCACCCACCGGCTGACGGCGATCTTGGAGGCGGCGTAGGCCATCACGGGCGCGCGGCTGCCGAACACGCGGACCCAGCGCAAAGCCCGGTCGGGGTCGTCGGCGAGCAGCGCCCGGACAGCACGCGCAGGCACCAGCGGAACCGTGGTGGTGGAGTTGCTGGAAAAGACCACCACCTTTGCGCCGTCGGCGCCCGCCAGCGCCGGGCGCCATGCCGTCAGCAAGTCCACCACGCCCAGATAGTTGACCTGCACAATGGATTTCGCCCGTCCCTGACCAAGGCTGGGGCCCAAGCCGGCGGCCATGACGGCGCCATCGAGGCGGCCGCCCGAGGCCAGCAGCACCTCTTCGGCGGCGACCTGACGACCACGCTCATCTGACAGATCGGCGACGATGTCGGCATCCGCGCGGTCCACACCGAGCACCACGTGACCGTCACCGCGCAGCTTGCGTGCCGCAGCGCGGCCCATCCCGGACGCAGAACCGGTGACCACATAGACACCCATGAACGCGACTCCTTTCCTCCCGTAACCAGCGCGGATCCTGCCGTACTCAGCGCGACGCGGCGACGGCGCTCTCCAACTCCGATAACGCGCGCTCGGTCAGCGCCACCAGTGACGCCAGATCCGGCATCACAGTGCGCCCCGAGACGTAACCGATGGTGACCCGGTCGGAGTAGTTGCAGGCCGTCACGTTCAGGGCCTGGCCGTCGATGGCCACCGAGACAGGATAGATCTCGTCGAGATGCGCTCCGTTCCAATACATGTCGCAGCGCGGCCCGGGGACGTTAGACAACGACACGTTGTAACCTCGGCGGAGCCGGGTCCCGAACGGGACACCGGGCAACAGGACCGTCGGTGCGATGCTGAGCGCCCGCAGCAGACTCGTCACATCGGCCCCCAGGGTCGTGACCTCATACTTGGCCCGCGACATCACCCGGTGCACCAGGGCGAGGCGTTCGGCTGGGTCGGCGACGTCGGTACCCAGCGGACACAGCTGCAGCCCGAACAGGTTGGCCTTACTGTCGGACCGTGAACCGGCGTCACGGCGCCGTACCGTCACCGGGCAGATCGCCACCAGCGACTCGGCCGGAAGTTCGGCATGGGCGGACAGCCACTCGCGAAGCACGCCGCCGGTCACGGCGGTCAGCACATCGTTGCCGGTAACTCCCGCGGCCTCCTGCACGGCTCGTATTCGTGCTTTCGGCCAGGAGGCGCCGGTGCAGACGCGTTCGCGGCCCACCCGCCCGTTGAACCGCGTGTAGGGAGCGCTCAATGGCGCCACGGCCGTTCCCGTCGTCAGGCCCGCGGCGAGCTCGGACAATTCGGCCACTGCGAGCTTGCCGGCGAAGCCGAGCGCGGTGCCCACACCGGCCAGCACTGCCCGCGCTCCGTCGACCGGGTTGACCGACCGGCGGTGCGGAGCGGCAGCAGGTGGGGTCCGAGGTGTGGCGGCCACCGCGTACGGCGGCCGCATCGACCTTCGGCCGGGGTCGGTGGACAGCGCGGCGGTGATGAGCTGTAGTCCGGCCACCCCATCGACCACGGTGTGGTGGACTTTGACGTAGAGCGCGAACCGGTCGCGGGCGAGCCCATCGATGAGGTACGTCATCCACATCGGCCGGGACCGGTCCAGCGGATCGCTGTGCAGCTCACTCACCAGCTGCCACAGCGCATCGTCGTCGGCGCCGGCGGGCAGGGTGCGGCGCTGGAGGTGGTGGGCAACGTCGATGTGGGTATCGGTGCGCCACATCCAGATTCCCGCGGTGTCCAGACCGACGTGCGTATGCCGCCGAAACCGCGGATCGAGTTCGTAGCGTTGCTGCAGCGCTTCCCGGTAGAGCTCGTCGACGTAACCGGGGGCGGCGTCCGGGGGCGGCGAAAGGATCAGCAGCGCTGCAGCGTGCAGCGGATCGGAGAGCAACTCCGCCGTGATCATCGCCGCGTCCAGCGGCGCCAGCGGGTCCATGGGCACCAACCCCTCGCTATCTGCTTGCGCGCCATCGTCATCGGGGTTCGACCAGCCGCACAAGTGTCGCCCGGCCTACGAGTTCGGGGACCTTCGTCCCTAGGCTCTAGAGGATCGGCGCGATTAGCGTCGGCCGCCATGGCGCAAGGCGACGGCGGCCGCGAACCGGCTGCTGGTGGCGGGCACGTGACCTCACCACCGTCTCCGCTCGATCACGCGGTGCGCGCGCTTGGGCGGGCGGGCCGCTTCTACGCGCGGTCCTGGCGAGGTTATCTCGGCGACCGGCCCGACGATCTTCCGTTGGCCCGTCCCACGCCCGCGCTGGCGTTACAGGCGCTGCGGGATGAAGTGGTGCTGATCGGCTTTCGGCTGATGCGGCCTTTGGGCGATGTCGAGGCGTTCGAGCATCTTCGCGGAGAGGTGCAGGAAGCGATCGAGTTCTACACCGCGCAGGGCTTCCTGCAGCAGCCGGAACGGTTCTTCGAAGCTCCGCCGCCGCTGCTGGAGGCGACGGTGCGGCCGGTGCAAACCCGGAACCGCGCCTACCACCGCATCGGATTCGACAGCGGGTTCGCGCCGCGGTCCGGCGAACCCGGGCGGGACCGCTGGCTAGAATACACCGCCAATCGACGCGGCTATGCCCTGATGCTCAGACACAGCAGTCCGCGCCCCTGGCTGGTGTGTGTGCACGGAGCGTTGATGGGGCGCGGCTGGCTCGATCTGACCCTGTTCCGGGCGTGGCATCTGCACGAAGACCTTGGCCTGAATGTGGTGCTTCCGGTGCTGCCGCTGCACGGACCCCGCGCACGTGACTTGCCCTCGGGCGTCGCGTTTCCGGGACAGGACGTGCTTGACAACGTCCACGCCACAGCGCAGGCCGTGTGGGACATCCGCCGGCTGCTGTCGTGGATTCGGATGCAGGAACCTGACTCCAGGATCGGGCTGAACAGCATCTCACTCGGCGGACTGGTCACCGCGCTGACCGCCAGCCTGGAAGACGGCCTCAGTTGCGCCATTCTGGGTGTCCCTGTGGCGGATCTGACCACGCTGCTCGGTCGCCACGCGGGCATCGGTCGCGCCGACCCGCGCCGCGGCACCGTGGAAGAGGCTGCGCCGCTGGGGCCGATGGTCTCACCCCTAGCGCTTCAGCCGCGAGTGCCGATGCGCGGTCGCTTCATCTACGCGGGTGTGGCCGATCAGTTGGTGCACCCGCGCGAACAGGTGATCCGACTCTGGGAGCACTGGGGCAGGCCCGAAATCGTCTGGTATCAGGGTGGCCACACCGGGTTCTTCCAGTCGCGACCGGTCCAGCAAGCGATCGATTCGGCGTTGGTCCAGTCCGGGCTCGTCAACAGCTGACGTGCTCGTGCATCAGCGTGACGCCCAGGCGCGCGGTGTCGATCGTTCCCCGCGCAGTATTCAGAGGCGCCACCCGTCCGATGCCAAAGCGAGCGTCGCGCGGCCTCGCCGAAGGCCGGCGGTGGACGCAATCCAGTGACTGGGCCTGGTGTGGACCTTCGGCCCTACGTCCCTACGTTCGTGGTTATTAGCGTCAAACCGGTTTCGCATCGACGGGGCCTCCGACCAGCCCTCTACAGCACAACGTAGTGAGAGGAGCCGATCATGAAGTTCTTGGTGTCATGGACACTGCCGCACGGTGATTCCTACAAGGCCGCGGTCGAGCGATTTCTCGAAACCGGTGGTTCCCCGCCTGCTGGCGCGAAACTGACCGGGCGCTGGCATGGCTTGCAACGGTAAGGGCTTCGCCGTAGCGGAGAGCGACGATCCGAAGGCGATCTTGCATTGGATGACGGAGTGGTACGGCCTCATGACGATCGAGGCCACCCCCCTCGTTGAAGACGCGGACGGGGCGGCGGTGCTCAAGTCACTGTATGGCTAGCCACCGCACCCATCGGGGTCGGTGGGTCGCGGTGCTGGCCGTCCTGGCCCTGACCGGCTGTCAATCGACGAGCGAGACGAGCCCGACTGCCGCGCCATCGGTAACCGCTCCGCCATCTGCGACCACCAGCCCGATGGGGGTCACGCCGACAGACGCGCTGTTCTACAGCACGGGTGGGTCGTTGTACGTCAGCGAACCCACGGGCGCCCCTGGCCGAAAGCTGACGGACGGACCCGTGGACAGCCAGCCGGCGCCCTCTCCCGATCTGTCGCGACTGGCCTTCGTCCGCAAGGCGTCGGCCGCCGACTACGGCGGCGAGCTGTGGGTCGTCGAGCTGACGCCGCAACTCGCACCCGCCGGGCCGCCTCGGCGGCTGGTGGACCCTGCCGGCCTCACGCGCGGCGGCGCCGATGTGTCGCCACCGATGGTCGCGAGTCCCCGGTGGTCGCCTACGGGACGGCACATCGCCTTCGTCGACAATCCGACCGGCGGGACGGTGGACGGCGGAATCCTCACGGTGGCGGACGCCGGCACCGGCGCTCTCCTGCCTGCCCAAGAGCGGCCGTGGGCCGAGGCCAGCTTCGCGTGGGCGCCCGACGGCGATCACATCGCCTGGATCGATGCCCGCAGTGACGTCGGGCCGGTCGCGGTGAATGTCCTCACCGTCGGCGGCACGTCCTCAGCCGTCGCCACCGGCACGAACGCCTCCTCGGTCACCTATGCCGACGACGGCAGCAGGCTCATCTTCACCAACCCGGACACCACCGATCCCGGCATGTTCCGCGAGAACCCCTTCACGCTCCGCGTCGGCGGCGTCTACTCCGCCTCGGCCTCCGCCGAGGGCTCTGTTGCAAAAATCGTGAAGCTTGAGCATGCTTGGCGGAGATTGGACGGACGGAACGATGACGGATTTCAAGTGGCGCCATTTCCAGGGTGATGTGATCCTGTGGGCGGTGCGCTGGTATTGTCGCTATCCGATCAGCTATCGCGACCTTGAGGAAATGCTGGCGGAACGCGGCATTTCGGTCGACCATACGACGATCTATCGCTGGGTCCAGTGCTACGCCCCGGAGATGGAGAAGCGGCTGCGCTGGTTCTGGCGGCGTGGCTTTGATCCGAGCTGGCGCCTGGATGAAACCTACGTCAAGGTGCGGGGCAAGTGGACCTACCTGTACCGGGCAGTCGACAAGCGGGGCGACACGATCGATTTCTACCTGTCGCCGACCCGCAGCGCCAAGGCAGCGAAGCGGTTCCTGGGCAAGGCCCTGCGAGGCCTGAAGCACTGGGAAAAGCCTGCCACGCTCAATACCGACAAAGCGCCGAGCTATGGTGCAGCGATCACCGAATTGAAGCGCGAAGGAAAGCTGGACCGGGAGACGGCCCACCGGCAGGTGAAGTATCTCAATAACGTGATCGAGGCCGATCACGGAAAGCTCAAGATACTGATCAAGCCGGTGCGCGGTTTCAAATCGATCCCCACGGCCTATGCCACGATCAAGGGATTCGAAGTCATGCGAGCCCTGCGCAAAGGACAGGCTCGCCCCTGGTGCCTGCAGCCCGGCATCAGGGGCGAGGTGCGCCTTGTGGAGAGAGCTTTTGGCATTGGGCCCTCGGCGCTGACGGAGGCCATGGGCATGCTCAACCACCATTTCGCAGCAGCCGCCTGATCGGCGCAGAGCGACAGCCTACCTCTGACTGCCGCCAATCTTTGCAACAGAGCCAGCTTTTGGCATTGGGCCCTCGGCGCTGACGGAGGCCATGGGCATGCTCAACCACCATTTCGCAGCAGCCGCCTGATCGGCGCAGAGCGACAGCCTACCTCTGACTGCCGCCAATCTTTGCAACAGAGCCAGCTTTTGGCATTGGGCCCTCGGCGCTGACGGAGGCCATGGGCATGCTCAACCACCATTTCGCAGCAGCCGCCTGATCGGCGCAGAGCGACAGCCTACCTCTGACTGCCGCCAATCTTTGCAACAGAGCCCTGGAGTGTGCGCTGAGCTGGCCAATCGTGGCGTCAAAGACGTCCTCATCGCCTGTGTGGATGGGCTGACCGGCTTCGGCGACGCGATTGCCGCGACGTGGCCGCAGACCATCGTGCAAACCTGCACGGTGCATCTCCTTCGGTCGTCGATGCGTTTTGTTGCCTACGGCGATCGCAAACAGGTGGCCTCTGCGTTGCGCCTCATTTACACCGCGCCCACCATCGATGCCGCGGAAATCGCTCTGCACGAGTTCGCCGCGTCCGCTTGGGGGAAGAAGTACCCGACTACGGTTCGGGCCTGGGAGGCAGCCTGGGAACGCTTCATTCCGTTTCTGTCGTTCCCGCCGGCCGTCCGCAAAATTATCTACACCACCAACGCCATCGAGTCGCTGAACTATCAACTCCGCAAGATCATCAAGAATCGTGGTCATTTCCCGAATGATCAAGCGGCAGTGAAGCTTTTGTGGCTTGCGATCTGCGATATCGAAGACAAACGCTCCCGAGAACGCGTTCGTCACCGCGACCGAACGACGCCCCAGCGGTACAAGCAAAGTAACCGTCTCGTCGAAGGCGCCATCGTCACTGGGTGGAAGCACGCACTAGGCGCCCTGGTCCTGGCCTACCCAGACCGACTAGAGCCATACATCTACTAACCAACGTACTAACCAACGCGGCTCATACACAAAAGTCTTGACAAGCTCGCTCACAGGCATGCTGGGCCAACTGGGCCTCGACATTCTCCCGGGTCTGGAAGTCCACGAACCCGGGCAGCTCACGGAAGAACCACCGCAGATGCTTGATGTGCTCGGCGCCGATCAACCCCTGCGCCTGACCGCGGGCAAACCCCGGCATCGTGGGCGCCAGCGGTTCACCGGTCAGCGAGGTCCGCGGCCCGAACAGTGCCGCCTCGTCCAACCGCCGGTGCGCCTCCGAGGTGGAGATCCGCAACCGCTGCGACAACACCGCGGCGTAATTCTTGGCACCCAAGGCCACCGGTGAACTCTGAGACGTGATCCGCTGATACACCCGATGATCGAGCACCGGCTGCGCACGAGCGATAGCTTCACGACGCTGCTGCATATCCAACAACTCGGCATCGGTGAACGCGTCGATGGACAGCCGATTCATCTGCGCGGTCAGCTCTTCGATCTGGGCCAGGGCAGCCAGCATCGCCTCCCTGTCTGCGACTGCCGAGCTACCCATGTCTCGAACATACGTGCGACCACCGACAAGAAACCCAACGCTGTGGCGTCAGATACTGATGTGAAACAGGGGTTTTCACCCCCCGTCGACACTGCACTCACCGCGACCGCCACTCGCACTTCTTCGCGCTCAGTGCAGTGTCAACGATGGATCATTCGACGATGCGGAGCGCTCCAGAGGGGCAGAGCTGCACGGCTTTCCGCGCGTTGTCCTGCTCGGCTGGGGGCACGTCCTCGACCAGCAGTACCACGATGCCGTCGTCGTCCTGGTCGAAGACCGCCTCGCTGTTCATCACACAGACCCCGGCGCCGATGCAGACGTCGCGGTCGGCGCGCACCCTCACCAGGCCACCTGAAGCGACTGCAGCCCGTAGATGAAGTGGAAGGACCGGAACGCCACGTCGTCGAAGGGTTCGTCGAGGCGCAGGGTCGGGAAGCGTTGCAGCAGAGCCGGAAAAGCGATCTTCATCTCCATCCGGGCCAGCGGTGCGCCCAGGCAGTGATGGACACCGTGGCCGAACGCCAGATGTCCCATCGCGCCGCGGCGGACGTCGAATACCTCCGGGTTGTCGATGAAGCTCGGGTCGCGGTTGCCCGACGGTAGTGAGACGACCACCAGCTGGTGCGCGGGAATCTGCACCCCGGCGATCTCCACCTCGTTGGTGGTGATGCGGGGGATGCCCGAATGCACGATCGACAGCCAGCGCAGCAGCTCCTCCACCGCCGGACTCACCGCATCGGGGTCATCACGCACCAGGGCCAGCTGATCCGGGTGCTGCAGCAACGCCAGGGTGCCGAGGCCGAGCATGTTGGAGGTGGTCTCGTGACCGGCCACCAGTAGCAGGCTGCAGATGCCCACCAGCTCGTCGTCGGTGAGCTCGGATCCATGCTCGCGCACCAGCATTCCGAGCATGTCGTCACCGGGGGAGCGACGTGCGCCGGCCACCAGCGCCTGCATGTAGGCACGCCCGGCGCGCTGCAGCTCGAAGCGTTCCTCGATCGGGATCGACAGGTCGAGCTGGCGGCTGGTGCGGTGCTGGAAATCGTCGCGGTCGTCATACGGCACGCCCAGCAACTCGCAGATCACCAGTGACGGGATGGGCAATGCGATGTCGGTGACGAGATCACTTGGTGGACCGGCCTTTTCCATGGCGTCCAGATGCTGGGTCACGATCTCGGTGATCCGTGGCTCCAGGCGCTTCATCCGGCGGCCGGTGAACTCGCCGGTGAGCATGCGGCGCAACCGGGTGTGCCTGGGTGGGTCCAGGCCCAGCAGGTTGCCGGACTGGGCGGCGCGTTGTTCTTCCTCGGACACCTCGGGTGCCCCGGGTACGACGAACCCTGGCGGGCGCTCATTGGAGAACCGCTCCGGATCGGAGAGCACCGTCTTGATGTCGTCGTGGCGGGTCACCAGGTACACCGGCATGCCGAAAGCGTTGATGACGGTGCGCACCCCCTCGGTCTCGCGGATCTCGCCGAGGGTGGGGATGGGGTCGAAGTCGACACGCTGCATGTGCAGCGGAGGTGAGGCAGGTGCCTGGGTCATGGTGTCGACGGTACGCGCGAGGCGGCTCTGTTGCAAAAATCGTGAAGCTTGAGCATGCTTGGCGGAGATTGGACGGACGGAACGATGACGGATTTCAAGT
>NZ_LQPC01000022.1 GCF_002101705.1 Mycolicibacterium iranicum
GCCCGGTGCCCTGGTGGTCGGCTGGAACAGCGGCCACACCGCGGTGACCCTGCCCGACGGCATGCCCGGGGGCGGAGGCGGGATCGGGGCGCCGATCGGCGGCGGAGGCAGCGGACCGCCGGGCGGCAGCGGGGCTTCCTGGCCCGCCAGGACAATGGGAGCGCCCGGTGGGGGCGGCGGGAGCTGGTTGATGGGCGGTGCGAGCAGCGGGTCCGGCACGGGAGGGACGTTGGCGGGCATCGGCAGGAACATGTGGTTGGTGAACTGGTCCTGGTAGGCGCCGCCGCCACCGACCTTGACGCCGCCCCCCTCGCCTGAGGACACCGGCGTGCCGTCGGGCAGGGTCACCGCGGTGTGGCCGCTGTTCCAGCCGACCACCAGGGCACCGGGCTGCGTGCCGTACTGGAAGCCGCGCGCGAGGAGCTCGCTTTCGATGTTTCCGGTGTGGAACCTGTCGCCGTAGACCGGCCTTCCCGTCGCGGCGTTGGTCACCCACGACACGAGACCGGAGCAGTCTGTGCCGGCGGGAGAATCACCGCCGGCCACGTATGGGGTGCCCGACACCTGATTGACAAGCGTCAAGAGCGTTGCGATAGCAAACATGCGGCCGGACATTAACAGAGGGTCTCTAAATCAGCCAAAATCTGTGATGGCGGGCACAATCCGCGCTGCGACTTCAGATTGATCACGAAAAGCGTTCCGCGAAGCCACTATTGGCTAATGCCTATGGATAACACTTGCAAATCGTCAAAATTGTTTTCTAGCAGCATGTTTCGACTTGATCCGAACCGTTGACGGGCGCGCGAAAACGCGAAGAAAGCTGCATGAGAAGCCTTTGCCGGCAGCGAAGCGACACCGCCCCAACACACTGCCTAGTGATGGGCAAGAAGGAGGGGAATCCGTTGTTCGGCGGACGTCAGAGATCCGTGCTGCCCTACCAGCGAAGATTCGACCGGTTCGACGGTCTTGCGCAGCATCCCCGCCGAGCCTGTCGCGGCGGCCACGACGTCCCCGATCCGCAAGCGCACATCGGCGGTCACGTGTTCGCCGAACCACCCCGACTCGATCGCCTCGTCACCCGTCACCACCCACGCGCGATCGCCCAGCGTCGCGCGCCAGGCGGCCAGCACGTCCTCGCGCGCACCCTCGCGAACGTAGACGTGGCGTGCCCTCACTTCGCCGCCGATCGCCTCGGTACCGGCCGCGAGGTCCTCGCTGGCGTCCAGGTCGACCACGTTCGTGTCGAGCGCGACCATGCCGTGGTCGGCGACCACGGCGAGGAGCCCACCGGCAGGCAGACCCTCGACGATCGACTCCACGAGCTTGTCGACCTGTCTCAGCTGCAGCCGCCACGCCTCCGAACCGGGGCCGTGCAGGTGACCTACCAGGTCGAGGTCAGCGTGGTAGCCGTAGCAGAAGCCCTTGTCGCCGACGACGGAGCGGATGGTGGCCGCCAGATCGCCCATCGTGTGCACGCCGACAAAAGTGCCACCTCGCAGCGCCGCCCTCGTCAGCCCTGAGCCGGCGAACTGCGCGCCGGAGATGACACTGACGGCGACGCCGGCTGACGACGCCCTCTCGAACACCGTCGGTCTGGGCTGCACAGTCTCCGGTATCGCGCGGTCCCGCAGATCGTCGCCCCACGGATGCGGCCGCCACCGCAGCGCGTTGATCACCCCGACGTCGGGCAGTCGGAAGGTCATGCCGACCATGCCGTGTTCCCCGGACCGGCACCCGGTACCGACCGCGGCCAGTCCGGCCGCTGTCGTGGCCGGGAATCCGACCTGCAAGGTGGCGCTACGCATCCCCGCGAGCACCGGGGCATCGTCGGCGTATGAGTCCAGCAGTTCTGCGCCCAGCCCATCGACGAGAAGCACGCAGGCACCCGCGACGTCGTAGGGCAGCGGAATGCGTGCCTCGAAGCCCCCCACTCCCATGGCGGCAAGCACCGACGGCGCCACGTCGGCCAGGTGCGGTACGGCCTGATCGGGCCTGGGGAGCGGTTCCACGTCAGAAATGGGGAAGCCGGACCACCTGCACGAAGAACTCGTCGATCTGCCGGACAGCGTTCATGAACTGGTCGAGGTCGACCGGCTTCGTGACATAGGCGTTGGCGTGCAGCTTGTAGCTCCGCAGGATGTCTTCTTCGGCCGAGGACGTGGTGAGCACGACCACCGGGATGTGGCTGAGCCCAGCGTCGGACTTGATCTGCTCGAGCAGTTGCCGACCGTCGTACTTCGGGAGATTGAGATCGAGCAGAATCAGGTCCGGCGTGGGCGCACCCTCGAAACGTCCGCGCTTGTAGAGGAAGTCAAGCCCCTCTTCACCGTCGTGGGCGACGTGCAGGGTGTTCTTGATCTTGTTGTGCTCGAACGCTTCCCGCGTGATCAACTCGTCCCCGGGGTCATCCTCGATGAGCAGAACGTCGATGGCGCGTTCAGCCGGTGTCATGATCGTGATCCTTCCTCAGATGTTGTCCGCGCGGTGTCATCCGCCGTGACCGGCAGCGTGAACCGGAAGCGGGTGCCCGCCGTGTACGTCGTGTCGATCCAGATGTTTCCACCGTGGTGCTCGACGATCTTTTTGCACAGCGCCAGGCCGATCCCGGTTCCCGTGTAGGCATCACGCCCGTGCAGACGCTGGAAAATGATGAACACCTTATCGGCGAATTCGGGGGCGATTCCGATCCCGTTGTCGGTCAACGAAAAAGACCAACTCTGTTCGTCGGTATCGCTGCTGGGCACGCAGTCGATGACGATCCGCGGTTGGACACCGTCGCGCCGGAACTTCACCGCGTTGCCGATCAGGTTCTGCCACAACATCACCAGTAGCGTCGGGTCGCCCTTGACGGCGGGCAGCCCGTCGGCCGGTCGCTCGATCACCGCACCCGACTCCTCCACAGCGGTAGCGAGGTTTCCGAGCGCGTTGTCGAGGGCATCGTCGAGGTCGACTTCGGTTTCGGTCGCATTCAGCCGGCCCACCCGGGAGAAGGTGAGCAGATCGTTGATGAGCACCTGCATACGCTTGGCGCCGTCGACGGCGAAGCCGATGTACTCGACGCCGCGTTCGTCGAGCTTGTCGCCGTAGCGCTTTTCGATGAGCTGGCAGAACGAAGCGACTTTGCGCAGCGGCTCCTGCAGGTCGTGGGAGGCGACGTAGGCGAACTGTTCCAGCTCGGCGTTGGAGCGGCGCAGCTCTTCGGCGTGGGCGTCGAGCGACTCCGTCGCGGCCCGGGACGCGTCGAGTTCCTCGACGATGCGCTGACGCATGTACTCGACGTCGTTGGCGATCCCACGAATGTCCTTGGGTCCCTGGGCGACGATGCGTTCGGCGAAGCTCCCCTCGGCGATGCGTCGGCACGATGCGGCCAGGGCGGCCAGGGGACGGACCAACGCGCGTCGCGTCAGCAGGGCCAAGATGACGATCGTCACCGCGAACGAGATGAGCATCGAGACCAGCAGACCGTTTCGCCAGCCGCGAATCTGGTCGAGTTCGACGATGCCGTCGTTCCTGGCCGCCGCCAGATGTTCGTTCTGGGTGTCGAAAAGCATTCGCAAACGGTCGAATTCACGCTTGCCGAGGCCAGCGGTGTCGACCGCCTGGGGGCTCCCCTCCCGAACGCTGGCGATGAGCGGTTCGGCGTAGTTCTCGCGCCACGTCCCCGAGGCCTGTTCGATTCGGTCCAGGTCTTCCAGCAGGTCAGGACGGTTCTGCTCCAGGATCCTGATGTCGGCCGACGCCTGCTGTTCGGTCAAGCGGCCCTCGTCATACGGGGCGAGGAATTGGGGATCGGCGGTGATGAGGTATCCGCGCACCGCGGTCTCCTGATCCCGCAACGCCGCCTGCAGCTGATAGGCAGATACCCTCGCCGGCTGGATGTTCTCGATCAACTGGGTCGACACCTGGTCGGTGCGATTGAGTAGGACCGCGACGGCGACCCCGCCGATCAGAACCACCAATCCCATCACTGACAGCACGACGTACTGCCAGCCCTGCACGGTCAGGCTGGCCGCCGCGTCGCGGCGCCGCCGTTGCGGAGCGGTCACGAGGTCCGTTCTACCCGGACGACGGCGATGTCGTCGCTGATGCCGCCGTGGGACGCGGCGCGCTCCTCGACGGCATTGATGAGCGCATCGACGAACGCACGGCCCGGGAGGTGCGCCAGCGAACGAGCCAATTCGAGCAGGCCGTCTTCGCCGAGCCGTTCGTTGCCACGGCCGATGTGTCCCTCGAAGAGGCCGTCGGTGAGCAGCACCAGCCCTTTGCCCTTGGGGAGCTCGACCTGCTGCGGCACCCAGTCGCGGCCGTGCAGGCCTAACGCGGGTCCTCCGGGCGGTTCGACCCACTCCACCGTTCCGCCACCGTGCAGCAGCATTCCCGGATGCCCGGCACGCACCGCGGTGATCATGGAACCGGTCGGTGGAATCCTCAGGCTCAGGACGGTGGCGAAGATGCCTCTGCCTGCACGCTCGGCACGCAGGATCCGCTCCAGCTGATTCATCCGGTCGGCGCCCTGCAGCCCCGCGAGAGTCAGGGCCCGCCACGCGATGCGCAGCGCCACCCCGAGCGCGGCTTCGTCGGGTCCGTGCCCCGCGACGTCGCCGATCATCACATGCACGGTGCGGTCGGGCGTCTGCACGAAGTCGTAGAAGTCGCCGCCGAGCAGAGCGTTCTCCCGGCTGGGACGGTACTGGCTGACGATCTCGACGCCCGGGTCGTCCAGCAGCAGAGGCGAGGGGAGCAGGCCGCGTTCGAGCCGGGCGTTCTCGCGCGCCCGCAACTGGCTGGCGTGTAGGTCGACGGCGGTCAACTCGGCGCGCTTTCGCTCGATCGCATACAGCACGGCCCGGCGCAGCACCTCGGGGTCGACGCGATCCTTGACGAGGTAGTCCTGCGCTCCGGCAGAGACCGCCGACACTCCGACGTGCTCATCGTTGAGACCCGTGAGGACAACGACGGGGATCGTCGCGTCCTGTTTGCCGATCCGGTTCAGGCCGTCGATTCCGTCGGTGTCGTGCAGATGCAGGTCGAGCAGGATGCAGTCGGGGCGGGCTATCGCGATCTCCTGCTCGGCCCTGGCCATCGATTCGGCCCATACCACGTCGATGCTGAGGCCGGCGTCGGCGATCAGCTCTTCGACGAGTATCGCGTCGGCGCGGTCGTCTTCCACCAGGAGCAGCGACAACGCCTCGCCGTCATTCGGGGCAAACATGATCCCCGGCATCTTTGCAGGCGCGCGCGCACTGCGCGGGCCAATATGTTCGATCGACAATTCTGAGGAGAATACCTGGGCCCCATCCGACTTGGACAACACCTCGCACGGCGTTGCGAGCGGCCCGCTGGGACGGGCGCTGGTAATCTGCGACCGGTCGCCGGTTCCGACGGGGCGCCACTCGGTTTTCCGAGGGGGAGGCCGTGGCCGCCCTGCCGTGGACGTTGGTTCCTTCAGGGATCGGCCTGTCACTTGCCGACAACGATGCCGCCTGGAAGCCGATCGAAATCTTGACGAAATGAGTGGTGTGCGCAACGGAGAGATCCGAGCCCTGTCGGGCCTGCGCATCGTGGCCGCGCTGTGGGTCGTGCTCTTCCACTTCCGTCCGATCGTCGCCGAGGCCGCACCCGGGTTCAGCGAGGCGTTGGCACCGGTTCTCAACGCCGGGGCACAGGGCGTCGATCTGTTCTTCATCCTGAGTGGCTTCGTCCTGACGTGGAATTATCTCGACCGGATGGGCGGCGGCTGGAACACCAGGGACACGCTGCGCTTTTTGTGGCTGCGGCTGGCGCGGGTGTGGCCGGTGTACCTGGTGACGATGCACCTGGCCGCGGCCTTTGCGATCTTCACGCTGTACGTCGGCGCGTTCCCGCTGCCGCCGCCGGTCATCGAATCGCTGAACGCGCTGAGCTGGCTCAAGCAGTTCTTCCTCGTGCAGCTGTGGTTCCAGCCGTACTTCGACGGGTCGAGCTGGAACGGGCCCGCCTGGTCGATCAGCGCGGAGTGGTTGGCCTACCTGTTGTTCGGCGGGCTGGTGCTGGTCATCTTCCGGATCGCTGCGGCAACGCGCGCACGTGGCCTTTTCTGGCTCGCGATCGCGGCGGCGATGGCCCCGACATTGCTGCTGCTTGCACACGGCGTCTTCTACACGCCGTGGAGTTGGCTGCCACGCATCGTCATGCAGTTCACCGCCGGCGCGCTGGCCTGCGCGGCGGTCCGCAAGCTGGTGCTCTCCGACCGTGCCAGGAAGTCGGCCGGAGTGGTGTCGCTGCTCCTCGGCGCCGCGATTGTGGGCGGGCTCTACCTCCTCGACACATGGCCGCCAGGAGAGATGATCGATGCAGGCGGTCTCGTCGACGTGCTCTTCGTCCCGCTGGTCATCACGCTGTCGGTGGGCGCGGGCACACTGCCCGCGCTGCTGTCGACGCGGGTGATGGTGTACCTCGGGCATATCTCCTTCGGCCTCTACATGGTCCACGAGATCGTGCACACGGCGTGGAACTGGGCCGTGCTGCAATTCTCGATCGATCTGACGCCGAGCTGGTGGTCCAAGATCGTCGTCCTGGGCCTCATCCTGTTCGCGGGGTTCGCGGCGGCGCTGCTGTATCACGTGGTCGAAGAACCGGCGCGGCGCTGGATGAGGCGCATGATCGAACCCGGGAAGCCGCGCGCCTCCGAGCCCACAGAGGCGCCCGCCGGTAGGCTGCAATCCGTCGCTGCCCGCGCCGGCTGACGGTCACCGGCATGCGGCGAGTCGTCGGGGCAATAAGAGTCCACCAACCCTAGGCTGGTGAAGTGAGTCGCCTTCTGACAGTTGTGCTTTCCCTCGCGGTGCTCTTCGGTACCGCGTATGCGCCGGTACCTGAACCTCAACAGCGAGAGGTGCGTTACACCGACTTCGCGCGGAATCGCGTTGCCGTGATCGGCGATTCCTATACCGCGGGAAGCGACGAGGGCGGTAACGGTCCGGAGGGCTGGACGCCGCGCGTGTGGAGGGATCTCACCGAGCACGGGATCGCCGTGTCGCCGACGGTTGCCGCCGAAGGTGGCGCCGGATACTGCACCCGCGGCAATCGTGGCGGGGTCTTCGAAGATCTCACCGTCCGCGCCGTCAAACCCGACGATGTGCTCGTGGTGTTCTTCGGGTCGCGCAACGACATGCAGGTGGAGCCCACCAGGCTGTCGGTCGCGATGTACGGCACACTGCGGCTGGCCCGCCAGATCGCTCGCTCCGCCGAGCTGCTCGTCATCGGTCCGCCGTGGCCCACCGCCGATCCGCCGCCAGAGGTCCTCAGGATTCGCGATGTGCTCAGCTATCAGGCGGACCTGGCCGGCGCCACGTTCGTCGATCCGATCGCCGCCCGCTGGTTCGCCGGCAGGCCCGAGCTGATCGGCAAGGACGGTGTCCACCCCACCGACGCGGGACACGCGTATATGGCGGAGAGGATTGCGCCGCTGATCAGTTCCAAGCTGCACCCCTTCTGAGCCAATCTCTGACGATTCGCGGCGATCCGGGTCCTGACACTCCGACGTTTCGCAGCGAAAGTGCGAGTGGATGTCTGCATTACGTTCCACCGTGATTCAGCGGGCCCGTCACGCCGCGACCGCCTGTTGAGACGAAAATTCGCTTAAACGCTGCGTAAGCTCGATCGCACAGAAAAGGGGGCACCCAGCCGAATTTCTCTGGCTGAGCGCCCCCTCTCTGCGGGCTGCCGAGCGAGTTTCTCTAGTCGAGGTCGTACCGGTCGGCGTTCATCACCTTGGTCCACGCGGCGACGAAGTCCTTGACGAACTTCTCCTTCGCGTCGTCCTCGGCGTACACCTCGGCCAACGCGCGCAGCTGCGAGTTCGACCCGAACAGCAGATCGACCCGGC
Source organism: Mycolicibacterium iranicum (assembly GCF_002101705.1). GTDB lineage: Bacteria > Actinomycetota > Actinomycetes > Mycobacteriales > Mycobacteriaceae > Mycobacterium > Mycobacterium iranicum. Next base: position 7,868 of record NZ_LQPC01000022.1, read on the forward strand.
TGGCCGTGTACCTGTCCGCGCCGGTGGCGCGATCCTTGCCGACGTAGGTGCCGTCGTCAGCCGAAGACGGTCCCCACTTGGTCGACATGTCGAGCAGATTGACGAAGAAGTCGTTGGTCAACTGTCCCGGCTTGTCGGTGAGCACGCCGAGCTTGGTGCCACCGTAGTTGGTGTCGAGCACTCGAAGGCCGCCGATGAGCACCGTCATCTCCGGTGCGGTCAGATTCAGCAGGTTGGCCCGATCGATGAGCTCGTACTCCGCCGGCAGCGGCAGACCTTTGCCGACGTAGTTGCGGAAGCCGTCGGCCTTGGGCTCCAGGTACGCGAAAGAGTCGACATCGGTCTGCTCCTGGGTGGCATCGCCTCGTCCCGAGGTGAAGGGCACCTCGACGTCGAATCCGGCTGCCTTGATCGCCTTTTCGAGGCCCACAACGCCGCCGAGGACGACAAGGTCGGCGAAGGACACCGCAACACCGGCCGAGCTCTGGATCGCTTCCAGCTTGGCAATCACCTGGGTCAGCTCATCGGTCTCGTTGGCTTCCCAGCCGAGCTGTGGCTGCAACCGGATCCGGCCGCCGTTGGCGCCACCACGCATGTCGCTGTGGCGGTAGGACGAGGCCGACTTCCATGCGGTCGAAACCAGTTGGGACACAGTCAGACCAGAATCGGCGATCGCACTCTTGAGCGTCGCCACGTCGGCGTCCGACAGCGGCGCGCCCGCCGGGACGATGTCCTGCCAGAGCCAGGTCTGCTGGGGCACCAGCGGCCCGAGGTAGCGGGCCACCGGGCCCATGTCGCGGTGCAGCAGCTTGAACCAGGCCTTGGCGAACTCCTCGGCGAGTTCTTCGGGATGGTCCAGCCAGCGCCGGGTGATCTTCTCGAAGCCCGGATCCATCCGCATCGTCAGGTCGGTGGTCAGCATGCTGGGATGTGTCTTGCCCTCACCCTGTGCCATCGGCACCGAGTTGGCCCAGCCGCCGTCCTTGGGCTTCCACTGGTAGGCCCCTGACGGGCTCTTCGTCAGCTCCCACTCGTTGCCGTACAGGATCTCGAGGAAGCTGTTGTCCCACTTGGTCGGAGTGTGCGTCCAGGTCACCTCGAGGCCGCTGCTGACGGTCTCGTTGCCGACACCGGAATTCGCCCAGCCCAGGCCCTGCATCTCCAGCGCGGCAGCCTCGGGCTCGGGACCGTTCTCGACCTCGGTGCCACCGTGCGCCTTACCGAACGTGTGCCCGCCGACGATCAGCGCCGCGGTCTCCACGTCGTTCATCGCCATCCGGCCGAACGTCTCGCGAATGTCGGTGGCTGCGGCAAGCGGGTCCGGAACACCCTCGGGGCCTTCGGGATTGACGTAGATCAGGCCCATGTGGCTGGCGCCAAGCGGATTCTCCAGCTTGGTGCGGTCGCCGTTGGCGCCCGCGTAGCGCTCCTGGGAACCGAGCCATTCGTGCTCGGCGCCCCAGTAGACGTCTTCCTCGGGCTCCCAGTAGTCGGGACGGCCGAAGGCGAAGCCCGCGGTCTTGAAGCCCATGTGCTCCAGCGCGCGGTTGCCGGCGAACACCAGCAAGTCCGACCAGGAAAGCTTCTTGCCGTACTTCTTCTTGACCGGCCACAGCAGGCGGCGGGCCTTGTCCAGGCTGACGTTGTCGGGCCAGCTGTTCAACGGCGCAAAGCGCTGCATGCCCTTTCCGCCGCCGCCGCGGCCGTCGGCCACCCGATAGGTGCCTGCAGCGTGCCAGGTCATCCGGATGAAGAAGGGCCCGTAGTGCCCGAAGTCGGCGGGCCACCAGTCCTGCGAATTCGTCATCACCGCGTCGACGTCGGCGCTCAGCGCGTCGACATCGAGGGTCTGAACGGCCTCGCGATAGTCGAAGTCGGGATCGAGCGGGTTGATGGCTTCCGGATCCTTCTGCAGGATCTTCAGATTCACCGCATTGGGCCACCAGTCGCGGTTGCTTCCCCCCTCGACGGGAGGCTTGATCACCATCGGACACTGGGCCTCGGTGGGCTCGGTCTGCGCCTCACCGATGGGGGGACTTGTCTCGGGCACTGCGTTTCCTTCCGTGAATGGTGCGTTGGGCTGTGATCACGGTTGTGATCGCGAAATCTCCTCGGTGCAACACTGCGGGCAAAGCCCCCAGTACACGACCTCCGCCTCGTCGACGACGAAACCGTCGAGGCTGCCGACGGGGTCGAACGGGACGAGACAGGGCGCCTCACCGACTGCGCAGTCGACGTCGGCGATGACGCCACAGGACCGGCACACCACGTGGTGGTGGTTGTCACCGACCCGGGATTCGTAGCGGGCCACCGATCCTGACGGCTGGATCTTGCGGACGAGTCCGACGGTGGTCAGGGCTGCCAGCACGTCGTAGACGGCCTGCCGCGACACGTCGGGTAGCGCGGAGCGCACGGCACCGAAGATCGTGTCCGTGTCGGCGTGGGGGTGCGCGGAGACCGCCTCGAGGACTGCGAGCCTCGGGCGGGTCACGCGCAGATCTGCATCGCGCAGAAGCTCCGCGTAGTCCGAAGTCACATGAGATGTTCTACGCCGGTTTCTGGACTGAGTCAAGAAACTAACCGGCCCGCTTATCGTGCCCTGATACGGTGCCCGGGTGATCCGAAATGTGGTTCTCGCAAAGCTTAAGACCGGTCATGACGCCGCCGAGATCGGGCGTATTCAGGACGGTCTGCGTCATCTGAATGTCCCGGGAACGATCCGGTACACCGTCGGCACGGACGCCGGCCTGCGAGAGGGCAACTGGGACTTCGTCATCGTGGCGGACTTCGAGGATGCCGCCGCCTACCGCGCCTACGACGAGGACGTCGCACACAACGAATTGCGCGCCCGACTCGCGCCATTCGTCGACCAGATCGCCCGCGCGCAGCTTGAGATTCCCACGAGTTGAGCGTGCGTCCTCACCGCGCACCGGTCGCGGTGGTGAGGACAAGTTAACGCATTCGGAAACCTGCGCTCAGCCGGGCGTTACGGGAGGCGCCCACTCTCTCGGGATGAGCCTCTTCGATCAGATCGGTGGGCCCTCCGCCGTCACGGCGGCTGTCGATGATTTCTGCCGGAGGCTGATCTCCGATCCCGCGCTGACACCATACTTCGACGGCGTCGACATGAGACAGCTCAAGGCACATCAGCGTTCGTTCATCGCCGCGGCCATCGGTGACCCTGAGCCCCATCTCGGGCGATCGATGCGAGAAAGCCATGCGCAGTTGAAGATTCAGGCCGCACACTTCGACAGGGTGGTTGATCACCTGGTTGAGACGCTCAGCGATCTCGCAGTGAGCGGTGCCATCATCGACCAGATCGGCATCAATCTGGCCCCGCTCAAAGTCGAGGTCGTGGCGCCGGACACGACGGCGCAAGCCAGCTGAGCATTACAACCGCCGGGAGTAGCGCTGGACAAATCTGCGCAGAATCTCCATGGGATAGGTGACCTGACGTTGGCGCGCAGCGTCTTTCAAAGATTCGGCGGTTTCCGGCGCGAAATACCCGTGGTTCTTGTACACGTCGATGCGGGTGCAGACCCCGTCGAGGTCGAGCTCGGGATGAAACTGCGTCGCATACACGTTGGCGCCGACCCGGAACGCCTGCACTGGACAGGCGGCAGAGGTGGCCAGGCTGACGACACCGGCGGGTAGCAGAGATGCCGCCTCCTTGTGACCGCCGAACGCGTCGAAAGTGTCGGGAAGACCCGCGAACAGCGGGTCCCGGCGGCCCTCGTCGGTCAGATCGACGGTCACCCCGCCGACCGGCTCGCTGTGCGACCGGTCGATCACGGCCCCCACAGCCGTCCCCAGCGTGCCGACGCCGTAACAACATCCCAGGAACGGGAAGTCCTCGGCGATGACGTCGGCGAGCAGCGCAGCCAGCTCAGCCTCGACGCGGCGCTGCGTCGGCGTCTTGCTCTCGGGGTCGTCACTGACCGTGTACGGCCCACCCCCGAGGACGATCCCCGACCACTGCCTCAGATCGATGTCACCGAGCTCGCGGTGCGTCAACCGAATCCTGCGCATGCCGGCCTCGTCGAGCCCGCCGAATCGCCTCACCGCCCGGTACTCGTCGTCGGCTGCTTCGTCCTCACCACGGATGGACAACAGCAGAAAAGGGGCGTCGGCCACGGCGTAAGACTAGCGACGGGCTAACTTTGTCCGACAGTGAGAACGCTCATCGAATTCGACGACGCCCCGGTGTTCGCCGTCCCGACCGCCGACGGCACCCGGGAGGGCGTGCTGCTCGACGGTCCGCAGGGCTGGGGTGAGTTCAGTCCGCCCGCCGGAGCCGACGACGTGCTGGCAGCGCGCTGGCTGACCGCGGCCATGGAACCAAGCACAGTGGGCTGGCCCGACGCGGTCAGGGGCCGAGTGCCGGTAGCTGACGCCGCGACGCGCGCCGTCGTCATCGTGCGCGACGTCGACGACGCGGTCGCCCAGGTGCGACGGGTCGAGTCAGTATCGGAGATCGTCGAACTGGTCTGCCGGAACCCGGCCGACGTACGCTCGGTCCGCAAGCGCGTCGACGTGCCGATCGCCGTCGACCTAACGGTGCTCGCGGCGGATCCGGAATGTGCCGATGTCGCAGTCTTGCGGTGCGGCGAACTCGGGGGAGTACGACGCGCTCTGCGCCGCTTCGAGAAGCTCGGCCTCCCTGCCATGGTGAACTTCACCGGGACCACGAGCATCGGCGTGGCCGCGGACATCGCACTGGCAGCAGCACTGCCGGACCTTCCGTTCGCCTGTGGCCCCGTTCCCGGCTGGCTCGGTGAGTCCGACATCGTCTCGGCCACGCGCTCGCTGGTGCCCGCGGACGGATTCCTTCCCGCGGCGCCAATGCCGGCCGCTCCCAGTCCCGAACGGCTCGAACGCTTCCGGGTCACCGACCCCGCGCGCGTCGACCACTGGCGCACAATCCTGAACCGGGCAGCCGCACTCATCTAGTCGCGATCGGGACACCTCGACGCGTTCCGCAAACAAGAGCAGGCCTTTGCCAACTTCGAAACCACCACCTCCCGCGGAGTCGTTGCCTTTGCAACGGGAGACGGTTGCGCGCCCAATGCGCCCGTGCAGACCGCGCCCTATCGTGGCAAGCAGTAACACTTGCTTGCAGAAGGAGTGAGACCGCGTCAATTACGTCCTAGCAGTGCAGATCACCACATCGAATTTGAGTTATCAAGAAGTCCTCGACATTTCGCTGCCCGCACCAACGCACCCAAAGGTCTCCGATACTGCAATCAATTGCAGTCAAAAGCTCGTGCGTCAGCGGCTTCACCAAGTTGCGTACCGAAATTCTCGAAGTTTGCCACAACGCTTCCAATCAGCTTCGATCCGCGGATTATCGACGGCGGGGTGCCTACACAAGGGTGTGAGGAGGGACGAGTGGCGGCGATCCTGGTGGACACGGAAGACCCTCGCAAAGCCAAGGAGGTGTTCACCGACACCTACGCACTGCAGGTTTCCCCGCTCGATTGCGGACAAGCCGACTTCCACGGTCGGTTACAGCGCTCGCAGGTTGGTTCACTCACCATCGACGACGTTGTCATCGGTGCCGATATCGGCTTTCAACGTCGTCCGTCCGACCGCATACTGCTGACCCGAATTCACTCGGGGGTCATGCAAGCCGCCCAGGGCGACTCCTCGTCCGATGTCTTCACCGAAGGGGACGTGGCAGCCCTAGGAGCCGTCAGCAATCATCCCGTGACGGGGGCGAGTTGGGGTCGCGCACAGCACTACACGGTGGTGTCTATCGACCGGAGCGTCCTCGACGCCGCGGCGTGGTCGCCGGCGAAAGGGCTGCAGCGGGTGGAACTACTAGGGCAGGCACCTGTTTCAGAAGAAGCCGGACGCCGGATGGTCAAGGCCATCGATTACGCAACCGCACTGGCAGTCGCCGATCCAGCGGCAACCACTGACCCTCTCGTGGCCAGCTCGCTGCAGCGACACCTCGCCGCGATGGTGTTGACGACGTTTCCACTCAAGGGAATACACGAGGCCCACAACCGCGAGGAGACGCCGCCGCCCCTCGCCGAAGCGATCGCCTACATCGAGCAACACGTCGACGCTGACGTCACCCTCACGTCTGTCGCCAAAGCCGTTCACACCTCGACGCGCTCACTACAGCTGATGTTTCGCAAGCACTACGGCTGCACCCCCATGCAGCACCTCCGCGACCTGCGGATGCAGCGCGCACACGCCGACCTGGTTGCCGCCGATCCGTACTCCACTTCGGTGTCGGCGGTGTCGATGCGGTGGGGGTTCGGCCATTCCGGCCGTTTCGCCGTGCGCTACCGCGAGCGCTTCGGCGAGAGCCCCTCGACCACGCTGCAGCGTTCACCGGACGCTGACCGGCGCGAAGACTCAGAGGCCGACCAGACGCTGACGTAGCATCGCCGGAAAATCGGTTGCACCGCCATACCCGAGCGGCGTTGACTGGTGGCATGCACCTGTCAAGAGCACAGTGGGATCGGTTGCGGCAGAACGCTATTGGTGGCGCGTTCGGCCGCGACCGAGATGTGACGGCCGCGCGGCGTCAGTCCTGCTTGCTGATCAGGCGGATCAAAGCCTCCCGGTCGGGGGCCAGGAGCTCGTCGATCCGCGGCTGGTTGACGTCGGCGACGATGATCTCGCCGACCTCCTGATAAACGTCGCTGAAGATGCCGTGCGCCTTCATCTTGTCGGTCTGATAGATGTTGTCCTCGGTCGGCGTCACGTAGTAGACAATCTCGGCCTTGAAGCGGTGGATCAGCCACAGATGGATGATGTCCATCAGCCGTTTCTGTCGCAGGTGCTCGGCGAACGTGTTCTGGTCTCGGATCGTCAGGATGCTGCGTCCGTGCCGATCCTTGATCGGGTCGACAACGACGTTGGCCAGTGGCGCCGCGCCCTCTTCGGCACCGTCGCTGAGTATCTGCAGATCCAGGATGTCCGAACCGGCTCGACGCGGGCGTAGCTGTACACGCAGCCGCTCGGACAGCTGGTAGTGCTCGCCCCACAGCGCCAGCCATTCCTCCAGCAGCTTCTTGGGCACCTCGGTCTGTACCAGGTGCTGATGCTGGGTCGAGCCCTTGCCCATCGATTTGGTCGTCGCCGTGCGGCCCGACGAAGCAGCGAGCGCGGCATCGCTGCGTGGCCCGCCGACGAGGGTTTGCGGTGTGCGGTAAGGAGATTCGACGAGTCGCATCTTGCGTTGCAGTCGGGCCAGCGCCAGCATGCCTTCCTGGCGAAGCGAGGTCGCGAACTCCTCGGACGCCACACCATCGACCTGATGCCCGCCGTAGGTGATGAAGTTGAAGACGAAGCCCAGCTTGCCGATCTCCTCCGGGAATGCCCGCATCTGCTCGTCGGACATCCCGGTCGTGTCCCAGTTGAACGACGGCGACAGGTTGTAGGCCAGCATCTTGTCCGGATAGACGGCGTGGATGGCGTCGGCGAATTCCTTCGCATCGGCCAGGTCCGCGGTCTTGGTCTCCATCCAGAGGATGTCGGCGAACGGCGCCGCCGCCAAAGATTTGGCGATCGCGTAGGGGATGCCGCCACGCACCTGGTAGTAGCCCTCGGGGGTCTTCACCCGCTCGCAATCCCAGGCGACGTCCGCACCGAGCTCCTTGGCCTTCTCCCGCGCGGTGTAGAGAGGTGCCCGCTCGGCAAAGGTGCGCCACTCCGCCACGCTCATCACGGCCGGCTCTCCTTCGCGCTCACGGAATTCCAGCAGCTCTGCGACGGCCTCGCCGTAGGTGTTGAGGCCGGCGTCGTCCTGCCACGCCTCGACGAACCGCGACTCCACGGTGTCGAAGGCGGCGTCGAGGGACGCTTCGGTGCCGTCCTGCCACGCCGCTGCGGTCTGGTCGATCAGCGCCAGCACGCCCTGCCGCTCCAGCCACGCCTCGGCGTTCGCGTACTCCCCGTCCGGCAGGGCGTAAAGCAGGTGTCCGTTCAGCTCGGTGACGCCCTTGTCGTAGAAACGGCGCACCATCGCCAGGAAACACGACTTGTAGGACGGGATCTTCAGGTTGGTGGCACCGAGCAGGAAGGGCTGATCGCGCTCGTCGGCCTTGCTGTCGATCAGGTTGGCCGCCTCGGCATCGGTCCTCGCGACAATGATGCCGGGCACCCGCATGATGTCGAGCTGGAAGCGCGCAGTGTTGAGGCGCTTGATCTGCTCGTCGGAGGGCACCAACACCTTGCCGCCCTGATGTCCGCATTTCTTGGTGCCCGGGCGCTGGTCCTCGATGTGATAGCCGGGAACGCCGTTCTCGACAAAACGCCGGATCAGGTTGCGCACGTGCGGATCACCGCCGTGGCCGGTGTCGGCGTCGGCGATGATGAACGGGCGGTAGTCGTATTCGGGGGTCGTCTTCCTCTGCTCGTCGGTCATTTGCAACCGCAGGTATTGCTGGTTGCGGTCTGCGGTCAACAGAGCACGCACGATGCCCGCCGCCTCTTCGGGCACCTGGCTCAGCGGATAGCTCGCGAGGTCGGGGCCCGGGTCCTCGCTGATGGATCCCTTCGCCGACGTCGCCCACCCGCCCAGGTAGATGCCCTCGATCCCCATTCGCTTCATCACCACGGCTTGGCCGGGAGAGTAGGGACCGAACGTCGTGATGCTCTTGCCGTTGGCGAACAGCTCACGCAGATGCGGATAGAACGCGGTCGCCGCCTCGCGGGCAACCGGATAGTCGGCGGGAATGGTGCCGCGCTGCTCGGCGACCTGCCGCGCCGTGTACAGCCGGATGATGCCTTCGAAGCGGGGGCTGTCGAAGTAGCTTTGCGTCTCGGCGACATCGCGCTCGAAGGGTGTCTGCGGCTGGAGGTCAGCCTCGATGATGGCCATAACCCACCCTACGACCGCCGACGGGCTCCTCGGGGTTACTTGGGCAGTTGGGAGCTATTTCGTACCGAAGATCCGATCACCCACATCACCGAGGCCGGGCAGGATGTATCCGCGATCGTCGAGCTCGCGATCGACGGCCGCCGTGTAGATCGGCACCTCCGGATGTGCCTCCGTCATCGCTGCGACGCCTTCCGGGCACGTGAGCAGGCAGACGAACTTGATCGACTTCGGGCCATATTCCCGAAGGCGTTCCACGGCGGCGATCGCGGAGTTGCCGGTAGCCAGAAGCGGATCCACCACGATCAGATCGCGCTCGTGTAGATCTCCGGGCATTTTGAAGTAATACTCCACCGCGATAAGGGTTTTCGGATCGCGATACAGACCGATGTGGCCCACTCGCGCCGACGGGACCACCTCGAGCATGCCGTCGAGAATGCCGGTGCCGGCACGCAGAATCGAGATGAAGACCAGCTTCTTGCCGTCGATCGCGTGACCCGCCGTGCGTTCCAGTGGCGTCTCGACCTCCACCTCGTGTAACGCGACATCGCGCAGCACCTCGTAGGCCATCATTGCCGACACCTCACGCACCAGTCGCCTGAAGCTGTTGGTGGACGCTTCTTTCCGGCGCATGAGGGTGAGCTTGTGCTGCACCAGCGGATGATCCACGACGTGCAGCGCCACTAGAACACCGTCCCATCACTGTCGACCATCAGCGGCGGAAGGCCGTTTCGTAGACGCTGCGCCGAAGCGCGCCCCGCCGCCCAGGTGCCACCTTCGAGAACACACGCCAGAGGCATCCGCTGGGCGTCGACACCGAGCACGCTGCGCACCAGCGGCGCCAACTCGTCGAGCAGTGCCACCGTCAACGCCCGCCACTCGACCACCAGCTCGTGCCCGGGCTGCCACCTCTGGCGTAAAGCCGCACTATCGCGCAGCTCCAGCACGCCGCCATCGAGGAGCAGCCCCCCGTTGCGATACTCCGGCAATCCCGTCAGTGCATCCACCTCCAGTACGTCGACTCCGGCCCATTCGAACGGCTCGATCAACGAGTACGTCAGCCACTGTGTCAGCTTGTGAAACGGCATCCAGCCCGCGGCGAGCCCAGGCCCCTGAACCGCATCGTGTCGCCAGCAGTCGCCGAGTGCGAAGTCTCCGATAGTGTTGCGCGACAACCAGATCGAGGACAGGGAGGACAACAGACCCATAAGGATGTCGTGTGCGTGTACCTCACCGGAGGTCGCCAGCGCATCGAACAGACCGCCGGGTCTGCCGTGCTCGCCGAACCGGTCGGGCTGGGCTGACAGCGCATCGCCGAGCCTGCGCATCAAGGCCAGTCGGCCCCCCAAACCCACCAGCGGGTTGTCGGGCGTGACCTGAAATATCTCGGCGAGCCTCGCCTCGGTCAACGCACGCAGACCATTCGCGTCGACCTGCAGTGGCCGGGAGGGGTCGCTCGAAAACGCTCCCGAGAGGAAGCCGTGCCACGTCGCTATCCCCAGTCCCTCGGAGCGGCTGTACCGAGAGGTCGATCCGCCCCGCGTCTCGTGGTATCCCCAGTCGGCTCCTGCGCCGGCGTCCAGCAACACGCTCACCACCGTGAGGTCGATCATCGCCCGCGCCCGCTCCTGCGCCCCGGCGCCGTCAAGCAATAGGTCAAGGTCAGCCTTACGGTCGACCCCGCCGACTTCGAAATGCCGCCACCGGCTGTGATAGGGAATGTCGAGATCCGGGAACCGTTCGCGCGTCAGAGCGGCGACCTCCTCAGCGACGCTGCCGAGTGCGGCGTCGTCGACGGTGAACCAGCGCGATTCGCCGCCGCGCGCACGCTCCAACAACTGCGCAGACCGCTGCCGCACCGCAGCCGTCGTCCGCAGGGCTGCTGCTGCCTCCTGCTCTTCGCGCATCCGCTCATCGGCTGCCTTCTGCTCTTCGCGCAAGCGCTCATCGGCTGCCTTCATAACCCCCGGCCCTTGGCCTTCTTCAACTCCTCGACATCGGGCACCGCGCCTGGCGTGTAGTACCCGGCCGCCGTCTTCGCGTCGATCTCGACCTGGGCGTCGGCCGGGATCAGCTCGTCGGGAATCGAAACCCGTTCGCCGACCTCAATTCCCGACCCGGTGATGGCGTCATACTTCATGTTGCTCATCGACACCAGGCGGTGGATCTTGCGGATGCCGAGCCAGTGCAGAACATCAGGCATCAACTCCTGGAACCGCATGTCCTGAACGCCTGCCACACATTCGGTGCGGGCGAAGTACTGGTCGGCTGTGTCTCCGCCGACCTGGCGTTTGCGTGCGTTGTAGACGAGAAACTTTGTCACCTCGCCCAGAGCCCGGCCCTCCTTGCGCGAGTAGGCGACCAGGCCGACGCCGCCGCGCTGGGCACCCTGAATGCACTCCTCGATGGCGTGGGTCAGATACGGGCGGCACGTGCAGATGTCGGAGCCGAACACGTCGGACCCATTGCATTCGTCGTGCACTCGTGCCGTCAACTCGACGGATGGGTCGGCGAGAGCGCGTGGGTCACCGAAGATATAGATGGTCTGCCCTCCGATGGGGGGAAGGAAGACGTCGAGATCCGAGCGCGTCACCAGTTCGGGGTACATGCCGCCTGTTTCTTCGAAAAGGACTCGGCGCAAATCGGTCTCGCTGCAGCCGAATCGCTGCGCAACACCCGGCAGATACCAGACCGGCTCGATAGCCGCTTTCGTCACCTGCGCCGCCCCCGTCGGCAGCAGCACCCGCCCGTCGGGGGTCAACCGGGCCTTCGCGATAGCGTCGTGGACCTCGGGCAGGATCACCTGCGCCTTCGTGACGGCAATGGTCGGGCGGATGTCGAGACCGGCGGCGATCTGGCCGGCGAACACGTCGGCGACCATGGCGCCCCACGGATCCAGGCTGACGATCGTCTCCAGGTCCGTCCACTGCGGGTGTGGGCCGATGATGTCGGTCGGCGAGGTGTTGGTGAGATCGGCGCGGTGCTCCCGCGAGAGCTTGCCCGCCGCGACGGCGAGGGCGCGATAGACCCCGTAGGCGCCGCTGTGGGTACCGACGACGTTGCGGTGCGCGCGCGTGGTGGTGGTTCCGACAACCGGTCCGCGCTCCTGCGCGCTCGGCGCACCCCAACGAAGGCCGGGTGCGTCGCTGCCTCCGCTGTGCGACGTCAATCTGATGTGCCCGCCAGAGGATCTACCGGGTGGTGACGCGTCGCCGGGAGACATCGACCTCCTCGCTACTGCTCGCTCGTCGGGAATCCGCAAGCATAGTCAGTGCGAGACCTCGACGCCTGGGCTCCGCGCCTCGGGGAGCACAGGCGTTCGGCGCGATCGATCACTCACACGGGCCAGGACTCCTGACGGTAGGCCGCGTCGAAAAACATCCACTCATAGCGTGACGTCGTGACGAAATGAGCCCGGGCAGCCGATTCGTCGGCCGCGGCGAGCTCGGGGCCGATGCGGTCGGCCAGGGCAAGAACCTCGCTGACGGTGGCGGCGAACTCGTCGCCGCCGTAGCTGTCGATCCAGCGCTGGTAGCGCGCGTCGGTCGACCCTCGGGTCAGGAGCTCGGCCCCTACTTCGGCATAGATCCAGTAGCAGGGGAGTACCGCGGCCAGACCGTCGGCGAAGCTTCCGCCATAGACGGTTGCGAGCAGATAGCTGTTGTAGGCCAACGTTGTCGGGGCCACCGGAGCCGCATCGACCGCGTCGGCCGAGAGGCCGAGTGCGGGCAGAAGCTCACCGTGCAGCGACAACTCGACATCGAACACCTCCGCGGCATGCCGGGAGAACATCGCGGTGTCGGCCAGCGTGGGCGCCTTCGCCGCAACGCCGGCAAGAGCGCGGGAGTAGGTGCGCAGGTAGTGCACGTCCTGGGCGACGTAGCCGGCGAACACGTCCGCAGGGAGGCTGCCGTCGGTGAGGCCGCCGATGAACGGGTGGTCCAGGATCGCGTCGTAGATCGGGGTGATCTGCAACCACAGCGACGCCGTCCAGGTGCCGGGTTCGTTGCGGCCGATGCGCGGCGCCACGGGCATGTGGGTATTCCTTCCAGCGATGAGTTTCAGGCGGCCGGTCGGTCGATACCGATGTCGGAAACGATCTGCAACCGAACGAACCTGCCGGAGGGTGACTGTAATGAGTGATTCGACAGCGCTGCCGCCTGTGGTCGATGCGACGACCTGGCGGGCGGCTCTTGACGAGCTCCGCAAGCGCGAGAAGGCCGCGACCCGTGAACTCGACGCGATCGCCGCGCAGCGGAGGCGACTGCCCATGGTTGAAATGCCGGACTACACGCTGATCGGCGCCAACGGGCCCATCCGGTTGGCCGACATCTTCGACGGCCGTTCGCAGCTGATCGTCTACAACCACATGTGGGACAACGGCGCGGAGTGGCAGTGCGGCGGATGCACCGGTTACACCTCGCAATTCACCCGGCTGGAGTTCCTTGACAACTACGACGCGAAATTCGTGATCGTCACCTCGGGCCCCATCGATGAAGCACTCGCCTACCGGGACAGGGTCGGCAACAAGATGGAGTGGTATTCGTCGTCGGAGAGTCCGTTCGCGGCCGATGTGGACGCTGCGCCGGGAACCGGATTCGGGGTCAACGTGTTCTTGCGAGACGGCGAGAACGTCTACCGGACGTGGCACACGAACGGTCGGGGCACCGAACAGCTCAGCCACACGTTCGCGTTGATCGACCTCCTTCCGTGGGGCCGTCAGGAGGAGTGGCAGGACTCACCTGACGGCTGGCCCAAGAGTCCGACGTATTCGAAGTGGCTGGACGCTCCAGACGTCGCGCGACTGTACGGCCCCTAACCCCGCCGCGACGGCACGCGGCGCACTTGGCAGACTGTGGCCATGGCACAGATAACGTTGCGTGGAAACCCGATCAACACCGTTGGTGAGCTGCCCGCCGTCGGATCCGCGGCGCCCGGATTCACACTGACAGGCACCGATCTCGGCACGATCTCCGACGAGCAGTTCCGCGGCAAGCCCCTGCTGCTCAACATCTTTCCGTCGGTAGACACGCCTGTTTGCTCTGCCAGCGTGCGCAAGTTCAACGAAGCCGCAGCGTCCAACGGCGTCACGGTGCTCAACGTCTCCAACGATCTGCCGTTCGCGCAGAAGCGTTTTTGCGGAGCCGAGGGCATCGAGAACGTGACATCGGGTTCGGGCTTCCGAGACAGCTTCGGCGACGATTTCGGAATCAAGATCGTCGACGGTCCGATGGCCGGACTGCTCGGTCGCGCGGTGGTCGTGGTGGACGCCGACGGCAAGGTCGCCTACACCGAACTGGTGCCTGAGATCGGCCAAGAGCCCGACTACGACGCCGCACTGGCCGCGATCGGTTCGTGACGCGCGACACACCCTAGAGGGCGACGCGCCGGTATAGGTCACTGTTCGATTCCGGTACCGCATCTCCTTGATTCAGCGTCCTGCGACGACGGAATTACACCCTTGTAGGTGGTGTAGAAGTGGTCATAGTGACTGTTGTTAATCAATGAGTCCAGTGTCGATCAAAGGCGCTGGCTTGCGGAAAGCGGGAAGTGCAATGCGACGCGTCTTGGTCTTGGTCATCGGTCTCGCCCTCTTGCTGGCGACGCCGGGCTTGGCGACGGCTCAACCCACGCGGTCGGCGGCCAACCAGAAGGCGGTCGAGGCCGTCATCGCACGGGCGCTCTCTCAGCGCGGCGTTCCGTTCGCCTACGGCGGCGGCGGCGCGTCGGGACCCAGCAAGGGGACCGTCGCGGTGCCCGACGCTGACCCTGCCATTCCCGACCAGGCGGAGGTCGATGCCCAGTCACTGGACGTGACACCGGGCCTCAACCTCCCGAGCGTCACCCCCAATGCGACGGTGCCGGCACTTCCCGGCGCAACGGCACCCGCCCCGCGCAGGGAAGTTGTCGGATTCGATGCGTCGGGTCTGATGGTCTACGCCTACGCCGGCGTCGGGGTGAAGCTGCCGCGTTCCTCGGGTGAGATGTACAAGGTCGGCCAGAAGGTCATGCCGTCCTTGGCACTGCCGGGTGACCTCATCTTCTACGGCCCCGAGGGCACGCAGAGTGTTGCGCTGTTCGTTGGCAACGGGCAGATGGTGGAGACGACCGACGCCGGCGTCGCCGTGTCGCCGGTCCGCACCAAGGACATGACCCCCTACCTGGTGCGCATCATTGCCTGATGCCCCGCCTCCGGCGCCGGCCTCCTGCCGGGCCTCGTGGGCGCTGGCGCGCGTGACAGGCCAGCGTGGCGCGGGGCCGCGTCATCGAGCAGACCATCGGCCGAACCCGACGCGAAAGCGATTCGTGCACAAGAGCTTTGACACGCTCTGTCGAATGCCCTTTTTGTACCGTTCACCTCATTGACAGCAAACGGAATACTTCGTTCAGCAGGAATCGGCCAGCTGACCACCATGGGTTCGCTGGATGGACAAAGTAACCCCGCCCGCCTGCGGCGCGATACTGCCACGAAGACCGCGTCGCAGTGACCCGTCATTGCGGAGGTCTGCGAGTACGGCCTGGCGCTGCCCACGAATCTGCCGTAAATATTGTGGGATTTACGGGTGTCGATTAATCTCATCTGGCCTGGATCACCCACTCTCCAGCGTTGCTGGAAGTCCCACGTAAGGATTTCACGTGCGCGGAATACTCGCTGCGACCGGCGCTGCAACAGTTGCTGCAGCAAGCATCGCGGCTCCCACGCCGTACACGCTCGCAGCAAATGTGCTTACCGTCACGGGCTACACGTTCGGCGGCAAGATCGACTGGGAGATGGACGAGATCTTTCGTGGGTCCTTCTGCTCAGAGGCATCGGGTAACTCCTGCACCTCGGTCGACTACAACTCCGGGGTTTCCGAAGGCGCCGAGGAGGATGGGCTGAGGGCCCTGCGAGCCGCATTCGGCGTGACCGCGCCGCCAACGGTGGTCGTCGGCTTTTCACAGGGCGCGACGATCGCCACGCACTGGCTCCAGGAGACCGCGGGTAGCGCAGACGCGCCCGCCCCTGAGGACCTGTCGTTCGTGCTGGCCGCAAATCCGAAGCGCAAGTACGGCGGCGTCCGCAGCGGCTTCGCCGAGCCCACGCCACACACCGAATACGACGTGGTCGACATCGCCATCGAGTACGACGGTGCCGCCGACTTCCCGACCGACCCGCGCAACCTGCTCGCGCTCGCCAACGCGTTGGCCGGATTCGCCTACTTTCACATCCCCGGCTACAACAACATCGACCTCGAGACCGCCGACAAGCTGGTGTGGAAGGAGGGAAACACCACCTACGTGCTGATCCGGCGCGAGAACCTTCCGCTACTGGAGCCGCTGCGCATGCTGGGCCTCGACGAGCTCGCCGATGCTCTCAACGGCCCGCTGAAAGAGGCGATCGACGAGGCCTACGATCGCGACTATCCGGGTCTCATCGATCCGGAAAGGCATGACGAAGTGCTGGGTGAGGTGTTGCCCGGCGGCGCGACCGCTGACATCGAGCGCACCGCGGTGAGATACCTCTCGCGCACGTTCGCTACGGCAACGCCGGACGACGCGCACGACGAGCGGGAAGCCGAGGCGGCCTCCGCCCTTTCGCCGAGTGACCTCGGCCAGGGCACGGTCGATGAGGACGGAGACGAGGACGAGGCGCCCGACACAACGTCGGCCACGCCGGACTCCGGTGACGACGAAGCCGCGGAGCCGGACTCCGATGACGACGAAGCCGCGGAGCCGGACGACGAAGCCGATGAGCCGGATGCCGCCGCGGACGACGACGAGCGCGGTGCCGGGGTCGCGGAATCGACCCGTGATGCCCGGAAGTCCACGAAATCCGCGGGCTCCCGAGCCGACACCGACACCCAGACCGAGTCGGAATCCGACGCGGACGGCGACTCCGGCGCTTCGACCGAATAGCCGATCCTCACAACGCAGGCATGGCGCCTGCGACGGTGAACATCAGCACCAGGGCCGGCAGCAGGTTCGTGACCTGATGGGCGGCGATGCTGGCCGACAGGTTGTCGGTGTACAAGCGCGCCAACCCGATCGGGATCGCCACTACCAGTAGCAGCGGGGTTCTGGTCAGTTCGAGATGGGCGATCGAGAACACGACGGTGGTGACCCCGAACGCGACCCACCGTCCCCAGCGTTGGTCCACCGCATCCCACAGCAGACCGCGGTAGAGGATCTCCTCGCAGACCGGCGCAACGATCGCGATGAGCACGAACACCGCGACGGCCCAACCCCAGGCTCCTCGCGTTGCGCCGAATACCTCGCCCGCGGCGGAATTGGCGCCCTCCCCGACGATCTGGGTCCACAGCAGCGATGCCGGGATCGTCACGAAAAGACCCGCGACCCCAAAGATCACGCCGAGTCCCGCTGCACGCCAGGACCATTGGAGACGCAGATCGATTCGCGGCCCATTGCCGCGCAGGTGTGTGATGACGATCGCCAGCGCAGCCGCCAGAACGCTCGGCACGCCGACGACCAAGAGGAGCACCGAAACGTGCGCGGGATCCGAGGCGGCGAACGGAAGCGCCACAAGCACCGAGGTGAGCAGGTAGATCGCCTCGACGAGGACGAAGGCGCCCAATCCCCAACGGTGGCGGCGAGTTTGCCGCGGATGAACGACCACAGCAGAACGCTAGCGCTAGCTGACGTTGATGAAGGGGCTGAGTACGTCCTTGACGAATTGCGCGACGTTGATCGACGGGTTGTTGTCGGGGAAACTCACGGTCGCCAAGATGTTGCCGCCGGCGTCGGCAAAATTCCCGTCAGCACGGTCCTGATGCGACGACGACGTCACCAGGATGATCCCTGATGCGTCCGCCTGCTTGGCCAACGGCACCGAGAAGGCCGCGTTCTGCACGGTGCTGTTGGCCCGGTCCTCGACGATGATTCGCTCTTCGGGGATGCCGTAGAGGCGCAGCATCTTGCGCATCTGACCGGCCTCGGTGTTGCCGTTGCGCGGGTTGCCGCCCGTGACGATGATCGGCGACTGCGGGAACATATGGCCGACGGCCATTCCAGCCAGCACACGAGTGTGCAGGATGAGCCGCATGGTGCCGTTGGGCTTGAGTCCGTAGCCGAGGATGACGATGGCGGGCTTGGAGAAGTCCTTGGCCACGATGGGCGGCGCCGCGTGCGCCGTGCCCCCGGTCATGCCGCCGGCGACGACCGCGAGAGCCATCGCCAGGGCGGCGATCACCGCCCTACTTCGGGCCGCCGCACGGCGCAGCGCCACTACAGACCGATGAGTCATCAACCGGTTCATCGCCGTGCGAGCCGAAGTCATTACGGTCCGGTCTCGAAGAGCCAACGATGCGTGATCATCGTGGACTGACATTGGAAGGATCGGCCGGTACGTGGTCTGGTGGAAGGCGATGTCTTCCCACCGCCCACCCCGTCACCCCCTGGCCCTCGCCGGGGTCGCCGCAATTGCGTCGGTCCCGCTCTTCCTCGTGGCGGCACCGAGCGCGTCGTCGGCGCCCGCCTCCGACAGTCAGGGGTACATCGATTCGACCGCGCGGTGCTCGGCACCGGACGTGATGGTCGTCTTCGGTAGCACCGAGAGCTCCCGGGTGGCGATCTGCCGCGATACCGATGGCGAGTACGAATACCGCGGGGTGAGGGTTCGCGACGGCGCACGGCTGATCGTGCCGGCGTCGCGATCTTCCGACGGTGCGTTTGTCGCAACCAACGACGGTATCGAATACCTGGTGACGTCGAGTGCGCTTGTGGTCAGCGTGGGGGAGAAGGTGATCCGCGACGAACCGATGGTGGATTTCCACGAGGCGAGGTCGGGTACGTCGTCTCAAGAACCGGCCACCGCGGAAGAGACGACCTCGACGCCGGCAACACCTCTGCCGCCTCCACTTCCCGCCGAAGTCGGTGGCGGCGACGGCGGCTGACCTCACTGGGCAGGAAGGTGCACCCTCGCGCCGACACTGATTGATCCCGACGTCAGGATCCGGCAGACCGAACCTCCGCGCTGGCTCATCGCTCTCGCCGCGCCGGGGGCGATCCAGTCGTCGAGCAATCGGCAAGGTGCGGCTTGACGCACTACCTCCAATTCGACGTCACCGATCCGCAGCCGGCTGCCGGGACGTGTCGGAATGTGCCCTGTGTCGACGGTCAGGTTGCGGCGGGTGGCTCCGGGGTCGATGGGCTGGCCGAGCTCGTCGGCCGCCAGGTTCAACATCTCCTGCGACTGGATGGTCACGTGCCGGTGTTTGGTGCCGTGATAGCGGTCGCCGACCAGCCCCGCGCCGGCTTCGGCTTCAACCGACTCGACGGAGCGCGCCGGCACCTTCCGGCCCGGCGCGATGTGGATGGCGAGAACCTGCACGGGGCGCAAGTCTAGGTCCGCGCGAAATTCGGCCTCGATGTCGGGTACCGGCCGGAACGCCGTTTTCGTGATGAATGCGGCAGTGCAGACAGAGAAACGTCGCGAATTCCTCGGCGAGCATCCGAATTCTTTTGCTGCAGTCAATTAGAGACGCGAACTGACGCCGCCGTCAGCAAAGAGACATTTTGCGAGAAAGTGCCTCATTCAGGTGGACAACGGGTTCGATCGCGGATACGTTTCCAGCGGTCGGGGCCACCTATAGCAACTTGGAGGGGTCACGTCATGCGTTCAGCAGCACGTACCTATGTCACCGCGGGAGTCGCACTGGTGGGGGCCGGAGTCATCTCCGCGAACCCTGTCACCAATCCACAACTTCTCCAGCACCAGTTCAATATCGACGTCGCACTGGTCGCGGCAACGCTGGCCTGCGGACCCGGCGAGGCCGGCGCGCTGTGCGGCCCGACCGACGTTTCATCGCCCGCCTCGTCCACCTCCACGTTCACCCCGACCGCAGACAGCACGAACGTGCTGAACATCCCCGCCAACCTCTTCATTGCGCTCGCAAACGTCCCTTACAACGTGTTGTTCGCGATGGGCGAGGGCAATGTGCAACTGGGATCGGACCCCGAGGGCGACTTCAGTTTCCAGCCGACGTACGAGGGCGTCACACTGACCCAGCCGGACGGCAATATCGTGGGCCTGGGCCGGAACCTGCGGTACACCGGCAACTGGTGGCTCTACAGCCAGACCAACATTCTTGGCACCGACCCCGCCGACCCCTCCCGCTACCAGGCGATCACCAACATTCTCGTTCCGTTCCCGGCGCTCTCGGTGCCGCTTGGCAACATGTTCGCCGCCATCGCCGCATCTCAGCTACCAATGGACGTCGGCTGCTCCGGAACCGGCCCCGGCGCTTGCGACAACGTCGGCGGAATCCTCAGCAAAATGTTCGACCTTCGACACGTCGCGGCGATGTTTTCGCCGGAGGGCTACACATTCCCGACTACGCGCGCCCCGATCACGTGCAGCGAGGACGGACAGTGCTACGTCAAGGACGACGAAGGCCCTGAGGTGCCGTGGTCGGGCGAGACGGTGAAGCTGGATCCGGCGGCGCCGTTCACCAACTTCTACGACAGTCTCACCGAGGCTCCGGACGTCAACGACATCAAGCCGGTGACTCCTGAGTTCGCGACTGAGAACGTGCTGAGCCTGGCCAACGGCGTCAACACGGCCTTCAACCCGTTCGTGCTCGGAACGCAGTGCGCGATCTGTGCGCCGTTCGTTCCCAATCCGGAGAACAAGCCCATCCCGGGACCGGTTTTCGAAGACCCCGATACCGCCGAGTCGATCAGCGCGGCCGATGAGGTGCCCGAAGAGACGTTGCGGCTGCCCGAAGAGAAGGCGCCCACAGGTCCCAAGCATCGCAAGCCCACCGCCACCAGCGAAGCGGTCAAGAATGTCAGGGATTCCATCACCTCGACCGTCTCCAAGGTGACGGACAGCTTCAAGAAGGCACCGTCCCACAGCTCGGACAAGACCTCGGACTCCGGCGCGAACCAGGACTCCAAGGGCAACGACTCCGACAACTGAGCCAGGACCGGTCAGCGCCGACCCTTACCTGAGCTCACAGGTAAGGGTCGGCCCAGGCACTGATGATGCGCGCCGCTCTGGCCGCCTGATTCTTGCCCGTCAGCAGGTGGTCGGCGCCCTCGAGCGAGATGAAGTTCCTGGGGTGGCGTGCCGCGCGAAAGATGTCGCTGGCATTGGCGATGCCAACTGTGTTGTCCGTCGGCGAATGCATCACCAGCAGGGCGCGGCGCAGTGTCTTGATCCGCTCCCTCAGGTCCGCCGACCGCACGTCCTCGATGAAGTGCCGTCGCAGAGTGAGCGCCTTGCCCCCGACGAGGAACAGCGCCTCACCGTCGGCTTCGATACGGTGCAGTAACGCGTCGTAGTTGTGTTCGACGTGTGCGGGCTGAAACGGCGCGCCGACACTTGCCACGGCAGCCACCGACGGGCAGCCGTGTGCCGCCGCCATGACCGCCGCGCCGCCGAAGGAATGCCCTACCAGAAGCCGCACTTCGCAGCCTCGGCCGTTCATGAATTCCACGGCGCGAATGGTGTCCTCGACCTTGTGCGAGAAAGAGCCGTCACCCCAATCTCCCTCGGAATCACCAAGTCCGAGGTTGTCGAACCGCAGCATGCCGATGCCTTCGCCGGCCAGCTGTTTGCATATACGGCTCGCCGCGGGGCTGTCCTTACCGAGCGTGAACCCGTGCGCAAAGACGCCCCACCCGCGGACATCGCCGTCGGGTAGGTCGATCAGACCGGCGAGTGTCGGCCCACTGCTGCTGGGAAAGGTGACTCGTTCTGCCACGTACACATCCTGTCATCGCACGATTCGAATCGCGCCCCAGGTCACGTATCTCGACGCGGAGTTCACCGAGTTCGTGATCCGGCCAGCGGGCAGCAGCGCCACGCAGCGCTTCGTGGACAGCTTCGTCACCGAGCTCCTGCCTCGCGAGAAATGACCCACTCACGCAACGCTTTTCGGTTCAACTTGCCGCTAGGCAGGGTGGGTATCTGGTCGCTCGTCACGATGATCCAGCGCGTCGGCACCTTGTACGCCGACAGCGCCTCGCGCGTCCGCCGAGCCACCGAGTCGACATCGACGATGTCCGCCGAGGAGACCAGCACCGCGCACACCTCCTCGCCGCGCTCGGCGTGGTCGAGCCCCACCACCACGCACTGGGCGACGTCATCGAAGCTTTCGATCACCGCCTCGACCTCCAGCGGCGAGACGTTCGCCCCGGAGGTCTTGATCATGTCGCCGGTGCGGCCGACGTAGAACAGTCGCGGGTCGTCGGCTCTGCGGTAGACGCGGTCGCCGGTGTGGTACCAGCCGTCGGCATCGAAGGTCTCGCCGCGTTCGCGTTTGTTGTAGCCCGCCATCACGCCGACGCCGCGCACCAGAAGTTCTCCGACCGTGCCGTCGGCCACGGGCGCGCCCGCATCGTCGACGATCTTCATCTCGGTGAAGGCGAATCCACCCGCAGTCTCGGACATGGTGCGGTGCACCGGGAATCCGTCGGGAACCTTGGTCATGGCGATATCAAGTGGTCCATCGCGCAGCATCGGCGCTGACGACAGGTCACGTTCGCCGAAGCTGGGGTGCTCGCGCATGCGCTGCGTGAAGGCCGGCCAGCCGACGATCCCGGTGGCCCTCTCGGACTCCGCGAGGTCGAGCGCGACCTCCGCGTCCAGGCGCGCCATCACCAGTAGCGTGACCGGCGCGTGCAGGGCGCCCATCGCCGCGAGCACTCCACCGACCCAGAAGAACGGCATCGCGGCCAGAATGACCGGATCGGCGGCGGATCCCGTGACGGCGCGGATCGCGTCGGGCCACGTCGACGTCTGCCTGACAAGGGTCCCGTGGGTGTGCAGCACCCCTTTCGGGTCGGCGGTGGATCCCGACGTGTGCACCATGATCGCCAGATCGGCGGGGGAGACCTCGGCTTCCGCAGCCACCTGGATATCGCTGGAGACCGCGTCGCCATCGGGCCGCACGGCCCACCGCGGCTTTTCGTCGCCCGTCATGATGATCGTCCTCAGATGCGGCGCGGCGACCATTTCCAGCCGCTTACTGCGGTGCTGGCTCAGCTCGGGGAAGGCGGCTTCCAGCGTCTCGATAACGTCGGTGTTGAGCACTCGGGACGGAGCAACGAGCAGGCCGACGTCGGCCAGCCGCAACACCTTGGCGATCTCAGCGGGCCGGTACAGCGTGCTCAACGGCACCGCCACCGCGCCGATGCGGGAGGCGGCCAGCCACCACGTCACCCACTCCGCGCCGTTGGCGAAGAACAGCCCAATCCTCGAACCCTTCCCGGCGCCGCAAGCGAGGAGCCGACGGGCCAGCTCTGCGGACCGCCGGTCGGCGTCGGCGTAGGTGAGCCGCTCGGTCGGAGTCACCAGATAGGTGCGGGCTCCGAAGTCGCGCACGGCGCGGGACAACAGGGCCGGCACGGTCAGGGGTTCGTGGTCCACCGGCCGATCTTCTCCAACATCGCGGCGTCGGTGTCGGTTTCCGATGGCAGGATCGTCAGCCGTGACCGCACGCGAACGCACGACGCCTCCGATGAACGGTGATGAACGCACGACGCTCGAGGCGTGGCTGGACTTTTATAGAGCCACGCTGCTGGGGAAATGCGAAGGCCTCGACGACGCTCAAGTTCGTGCGGTGTCGGCGCCGCCGTCCGCGCTGACGCTCCAGGGTCTGGTGCAGCACCTCGCCGAAGTGGAACGGAACTGGTTTCGCCGCGTCCTCGCCGGCGAGTCCGCGCCAGCCATCTATGACGCGTCGGTGGACACCCATGGCCACGACGGCGGATTCGATCTCGCCGAAGACGTCCAGTTCGCCGACGCGGTGGCCATTTGGCAGCGCGAGGTCGAAGAAGCCCGTGCCCTCTGCGCTCGCCGCTCGCTCGACGATGTCAGCCCGTTCATGGGCACCGAGGTGTCGCTGAGGTGGATCTATGTCCACATGATCGGTGAATATGCCCGCCACAGCGGTCACGCCGATCTGCTCCGCGAACGCATCGACGGAGCAACGGGCGTCTGACGTCCGCAAAATCGCTACCGCGGGTGTCGGTATTGCGTAGGGTTCGCGCCATGGCCGTAGATCGCGCAGCCCTGCTCGTCGGGGCCATTCGCCTGGCATCGGGCGTCCAGTTTCTCGTCGACCCACTGCGGGCCAACAAACTCTGGGGCGATCCCGATGAGCCACCACCGACGGCACGCCTGCTCCTGCGCTCGATGGGCTATCGGGACGCGCTGATCGGGGGAATGCTGGTCAGCACCGCTCTGCGGGGGCGCAACACGCGCGGCTGGTTCCTGGCCTCGGGCGGCGCCGACGCCGCCGATCTTTTGGGCGGCATGAGTGTGCACGACAAGTTGGGCCAGTCCCAGAAGATGATCGGGCTCGGTGGCGCGGTCGTCGGCATCGGCGTCGGCCTCTGGGGTGCGTCGAGGCGCCCAGGGAAAGCGACAAAAACACCGTCACCCGAGTCGGGCGAGTAGCCATGCTTCGCCGTCGGCTTCGTCGTCGGCGATCACTTCCAGTGCTGCGAACGCCTGCAGCAGCTCGCCGGGACGGGCCCGGAAAGGTCCAGGTGACGCGCCAACCTCGCTGAGCACGTTGATCGCGAGAATGCCCCCGGGCGCGAGCCGGTCGATCATCGCATCGTCGAGCTTGCGGTCACGGAACTTGTTGCACAGCAGCACGTCTGCCGGCTCTCCCGGCGGAAGGCCGTCATCGAGATCGGCGACGACGAAGGTGCAGCGCTCGGCCTGCCCGCACCGAGCGGCGAGTTCGGCTGCCCGGGCGATCGCCACCGGCGACACATCGCATCCCCACACGTGAAGGCCCCGACGCGCGAGCCACACCGCCGCCGCGCCGACCCCACACGCCAGATCGACAGCGTTTCCCGCTCTGGGGAACTGGCTGGCGTAGGGCTGGAACACGCTGGGCAGAGCGACATCTCCGGGCGGCGTCGATCCTTGTTCGCGGTAGCGCCGGTCCCACCGCGTCCTGTCCGCGTCGGCCATGAGGTGAAGCTTAGGCGCGCTTGCGGATTCGGATGGGGCCTCGCCATTGACTGTCGGGGTCAACAACTTTCCCGCCTTGAGTGATCTCGACGGTGCCCGCCGCGGCGAGCTCACGCGCGAGGTCACGAGCGTCTTCCATCAATCCACGCCAGTCCGCGCCACCGACGGCACGCGCGGCATCGGAAGGGCATGTGCTGCTGTCTGGTCCGCGATGTTCGGCGAGCGCGCAGATCGCCGCCTTCAACCGGCGGCGCATCGGCCCGCTGCACAGTGCTCTGCGCGCCGCAGCAGCCCCGGGTCCGTCGCCTTCGGCGATGCGCGTCAGCTCGGTGTGCAGCTGCCCAGCCATACCCCCAGTGTGCAATAGCCCACACAAGCTGGTGTCGACCTGGGAATCCGCAAGCGGCGGGTTTACCACCACCTGGTTGTGGATAGTTCCTCAATCGTTCTCGTCAACTGCGGGTCATCACCCGGAATGGAGTACTCAAGATGATGTTGAGCAAAGTTCTTGCCAGTGCAGCCGTCTTCGGCGGGCTCGCCGCAGGCGCGATGGGCGTCGCGTCCACCGCTGCCGCGCAGCCCGGCTGGACGCCGCCGCCGGTTCCCCCCGCGGGCCCGAACGTCGGAACGGCACCGGCCGGTGCGCCGCCGAAGCCCGTCGACCCGGTGTGGGCCAACGGCCAGCCGCAGGTGTGGGACGAGGGCTGGCAGCACTGGGGCGTTTGGCTGAACGGCGTGTTCATCCCGACGTACTGAGGCTGAAACGGCGAAGGCCACCGCAGACCCGGGTCTGCGGTGGCCTTCGGTCTGTCAGGCGCCGAGTACCCGCTGAATGTCGGGTTTCATGGCGCCGAGTTGGCCGCCCCAGTATCCCCAGCCGTGAGTGCCGTTGGACGGGAAGTTGAACACGCCGTTGCCACCTCCGGCGGACTGGTAGGCCCGCTGGAAGTTTTTATTGCTGTCCAGCGTGATCGCCTCGAGCACCTGTCCGGGCACGTCCCCGCCACCACCCAGTTCACCGGGACGCCCGGTACCGCAGTAGACCCAGATGCGGGTGCCGTTGGCGACCAGTCGGCCGACGTTGACGGTCGGGTCGTTGCGTCGCCACGCCGGGCTTCCGCCGAGACCCCACATGGCGACGGAGTTGAATCCACCCGCGTCTCGCATCGCGATGCTGACCAGCAGTGGCCACACGCCGTCGGAGAGGTTGAGGTAACCCGAGAGCGACCCCGCATAGCTGAACTGGCCGGGGTGGTAGGCGGCCAGGATGAGCGCCGCACTCCCGGACATCGAGAGGCCCACCACGGCGTTGCCACTCGGCGAGATGCCCTTGTTGGCTGCCAGGTAGGCCGGCAGTTCCGAGGTCAGGAAGGTCTCCCACTGGTAGTTGTACGTGGTGCCGTTGCCGACCGCCGGGCCCTGCCAGTTGGTGTAGAAGCTCGACATTCCGCCGACCGGCATCACCACCGAAACGCCTGATTCGAAGAAGGTCTCGAATGCGGCCGTCTCGATATCCCAACCGCTGTTGTCGTCACGAGCCCGCAGACCGTCCAGCAGATAGACCGCTCGCGGACCACCGCCCTGGAACTTGACCGGAATGTCGCGGCCCATCGCCGCCGAGGGCACCATCAGGGTCTCGACCGGCAGTCCCGGTCGGGAGTATGCGCCCGCGGTGGCCGATCCGCCCGCGACCGCGATGAGCCCTGACAGCAAGAGCGCCACCAGAGCGCCAACAGAGAGTCGTCGAAACACGCCTCGCATCAGATTCATGTGAACAGCCTGTCCTCTAGAGCGCGCCCGAAGACGCGCGTGCCTGGTTGCTGCACATCAACCCCCCGCAGCCGCTGTGCCGCATCGGTTACTTCGTCATGTGACGATTCGCCGTTACGTCCACAGGGCTTCGTCGCACTTCTTCCGGGGACTAGCCTCGGCGTGATGAGCCAAGGTCGACTCAGGGTCCTGATCATCGGTGGTGGGTTCGGGGGGCTGTTCTGCGCACGCAGGCTGGCCGGTGCCGATGTCGATGTGACGCTGATGGATCGTGCGGCCGGCCACCTGTTCCAGCCGCTGTTGTATCAGTGCGCGACCGGGACACTGAGCATGGCGCACATCAGCCGGTCGTTGCGCGAGGAGTTCGCCCGACACCGCAATGTGACGACGCTCCTGGGGGAGGCGGTGGCACTGAATCCCGAAGCTCGCACAGTCACCGCGCTACGCCCCGACGACACCCACTTCACGGTCGATTACGACGTACTGGTCGTCGCGGCGGGGATGCAGCAGTCCTACTTCGGCAACTCGCATTTCGCGGAGTGGGCGCCCGGCATGAAGACCCTCGACGACGCGCTGTGCATCCGGCAGCGGCTGTTCACCGCCTTCGAGATCGCCGAGACCCTGCCGCCGGGGCCCGAGCGCGACTCCTGGCTCACCTTTGCCGTCGCAGGTGGCGGTCCGACGGGCGTCGAGCTCGCAGGCCAGATCCGTGAGGTGGCAACGCGGACACTGGCCAACGAATTCCACAGCATCGAGCCGGAGGAGGCTCGTGTGTTGCTGTTCGACGGTGGCGATCGCCTGTTGAAGAGCTTTGCCCCCGCTCTGACCACCAGGGCGACCAGGACGCTGGAGAAGCTCGGTGTCGACATCCAGCTCGGGGTGCACGTCACCGATGTCGGCCGCGAGGGCGTCACGGTGACGCCGAAGTCCGGCGGACCGCAGCAGCACTATGCCGCGCGCACCGTGATGTGGACTGCCGGGGTCGAGGCGGTGCCGTTCGCGCGGCATCTCGCGGAGGTGCTGGGCGCCCAGACCGATCGGGCGGGACGCATCGCCGTGGCACCCGACCTGTCCGTTCCGGGCCATCCGGAGGTGTTCGTCATCGGAGATCTGGTCGGCCGCGACAAGCTGCCAGGCGTTGCCGAGAATGCCATGCAGGGCGGTCTTCACGTCGCGTCGTGCATCCGGCGCGAGCTCGGCGGCAAGGGGCGTCGCAATTACCGCTACCGTGACCTGGGCTCGGCGGCCTACATCAGCCGCGGTCACGCGCTGCTCCAGGTTGGGCCGGTGAAGCTGTCGGGATTGTTCGGCTGGGTCGCGTGGGGGCTGCTGCACATCGCGTTCCTGACCGGAGTGAGCAATCGGATCAGCACGGTGACCACGTGGCTGGTGACCATCGCCCGCGCGAGCCGTTACCACCGGGCCTTCATGCTGGGTGGTTCGACTCCGGCCGAGCAGCGCTACACGTGGGCCGACTGTGACGAGCCGCCGCCGGGCTGAAACCGTCAGCGCCGCGGCACCCAGGGCTGCTCGTTGCGTTCGCGCCGCGCGCGCTCGTCGGCGCGGTCTTTGGTCCAGAAATCCTCGAACCGTTCACCCGCATGCACGTTCGGCACGCGATTCATGACACGACTGAGCCACGGCGGAGGTTGCGACGGTTCCCATTGCGGCAGAACAAAACTCAGTGACGCCATGCTTTTCAACACGACGAAGATCCCGAACAGCGCATCCGACGCGCCCGTGATCGCGACGCCGAGCAGTCCGAAGATCAACGTCAGGTGGACGACCACGATGCGACTGAGTCCGCGCTGCGCCGTCTGCTCGATCTGCCAGAAGGACCACCGACGCAGTGTCACCAGGTCGACGGCGAAATCGGCGCACAGAAAGATGAGCACGGCGAGGCATGCATATCCCACTCTGCGCCAATTGATTTCGGCTAGTTCGGGATCGGCGTTGCGGCCGATTAGAAAGATCATGACGGCGAGAAACAGTCCGTGCGCAGCGGTGAAGATCAGACTTGTCATGAGAAAGCCCGCAACGAAGGATGAACTCGACGGGCTGTGGCGATTCGTCGTCGCGGCCTCGTACCGATAATGCCCGCGTCTGGGCGACCATCGACGGTGGACCATGATCCGGGCCGCGGTGATCAGCGATCCCGCCAGCGTCTCGAACCAGTACACCACCAGCGTCGTCGCGCCCGACCAGCCTTCGACGAACCAGCCGAGCAACGGAATGGCGGTGATGGCCAGCACGGCCAGCACATGGGCGGTGCGAATCACGGTGTCGCGGTCAGTTCTGGCGTGCGCGCCACTTGTCGAGCATCCGCCGGTCTCGTTTGGTCGGGCGCCCTGCGCCGCGGTCACGGATCGCGACGGGCATCGACACGGTGGGCGGTGGCGGCGGTGTCCGGTCGAGATAGCAGGTGACGGCATCGGCTGCGCCGACCCTCTTTTGGATGATCCGCGACACCTGGACGATCCTGGTGGTATCACCGACGCGGGCCCGCACCTCGTCGCCGGGGGACACCATGGTCGACGGCTTGGCTTGGCGCCCGTTGACCTTTACCTGTCCGCCACGACATGCCGAGGCGGCGTCGGGACGGGTTTTCGTCAGGCGGACCGCCCAGAGCCATCGATCGACGCGGGTGGACTCCATGCGTCCCATCATCACCTGCCCGCGCCCTCACCATTGAGGTGGGCGTCGAGAAAGGCCAACAGCGCATCGAATGTGGGCGCAGGGTCCGAACCCGTGGTTGTGGTGCCGCCTTCGGTGTGCTTCACGACCCGCCCCGGTGAATAGTTCGGCGCATACAGGTAGGCGTCGGTGTGGCCGACATCAGGCAGCAGGGCGAGTGTCGCCGTAGCGCCTGCGTCGACATAGGCGTCGAACAGGATCTCCGACTGGTTGGCCGGCACCAGCGGATCCGCGGTTCCGTGAGCGATGAACACAGGTGGACTGTCTGCTGTCACATATGTTGCCGGACTGGCCTTTTTGACGGTAGACGGGTCGGCCTGGATAGGGAATCCCATGAGCTCGGATTCCGGGGAGTCGGGTGCATCGTGCACCTGACCGTCGGGCAGCCGGTGGGCATCCATCGCGAGAAAATCGGTCGGGCCGAAGAGGTCGATCGCGGCGCGGACCGAGCTGGAATGCGCCGGATTCCCGAGATCTCCCTCCAGGTCGGCTCTTCCGGAGGTCAGGGCCGCCATCGTGGCGATCCAGCCACCGCTGCTGTTGCCCATGGTGGCGAAACGGTCGGGATCGAGACCATAGGTCGGCGCGTGCGCCCGCAAAAAGCGGATGGCTGCCTTGACGTCGTGAATCTGAGCAGGAAACTTGGCTTGGCTGCTGCTCCGCACGTTCAGCCCGACGACCGCGTACCCGTGCGGCACCCAGAGCGCCGCCAACTCAGGTGCGGACAGCATGCTGCCCGGGGCCGGCAGAGCGCCGACCTTTGCATCGTCGCCTTCGGCGAGCGCCTTGCCTTTGGTGTCGCCCCCTCTGAACGCGGAACCCATCTGGAAGATGACCACGGGCACCGGATCATCGGCGGCCAGCGGGAGATACAGATCGAGGAGGTGACTGCGCTCGGCAGGGGCCGCGTAGCCGAGGTTGGTGTGGACAAGATAATTCTCGGTGAGGTGTGGCTCGCGCTCAGACGGACGCGCCGTGAGGTCGGGCGTCGAGCACGCTGCGCCGCCCGCCAGCCCGGCGAGGACACCGAGGCCTGTTTTGAGAAACGCCCGCCGGGGCGGCGCAGCCGTCATCGTCCACTTCTCCACACCGACCGGATCCTAGGCTGCTCGACCCGTGGATGCGGGCCCACTTCTGAGGTGCAGTCCTATCGCCGCCGCGATCCGTGGGGGGGCCTACCCCGGCCGCCAATTCACCGATGACCCGGTACAACCGGTCCCCGCCCGTTACGATCGCCGCGTGTTCCGGATCGATGGCATCGACGGTGAGAGCATTGTGGTCGACGGCAACTGGGTGGAGAAGCTCCGGGCCGGGTCGTCGCGCGGGCGCAATCCGGCCGACCAGTATTCCGGCACGAAGGTCGAGGAGTTCACCCGGCGCAAGAAGATCTTCGGGGGCGAGAAGGAGCATTTGCTCCAGGTCATCGTCAGCGTCGGAACTTTCTACTCACTGAAGGTGCCAGCGGAACGCCGAGCCGAAGTCGACGCCCTCATCGCCGAACTTGAGAAGGCGCGCGACCGCGCGACGTCGTAATCGCTTCACCCCTCAGATGGCGGCCTTGAGATCACGGACCGCGTTGTTGGGATCGGTAAGCGGTGTCAGCAGATGTGATGAATGTTCGAACATCGACTTTCGGAGAGGATCCATCATGAACCGGACTTTGCGGTTCGCCGCGTCGGTGGCCTTCGCCGGCGGTGTCGCGCTCACAGGCGCGGCGCTCCCGACGGCCTCGGCGCAAGGACCGAGCTACCAGGGCGGCAACTGCCCTGCGGGCATGACGTGTACCCACTGGTGCCCCGGCGACCCGGCCCCTCCTGGCGGACAGGTGCTTTCGTGGGACTGGAACGTCTGCCACGACTGGTATTGGGACTCGTTCGGCATCACCGACGTCACCACCAACACCATGTATCCGTGGTCGGGTGCGCCCAGGCCGGCGACTCCACCGCCGCCGTTGGCTCCCGCCCCGCCGGCGACTCCACCGCCGCCGATGCCGTTCTGCAGTCCGCGCGGGTCGCTGATCATCATTCCGCCGATCTGCGATGAAATCGGTATCGATTGGCCCCCAGGTTCGCTGCGCTGACGTCAGCCGACTTCCAGAGGCACGGCCATCTCCCGGCCGCCGGCACGCGATACCCCGATGCCGGCGGCCACGACCGCGGCGATGCCGAAAAGGCCCGGCCACCCAGGGTTCTGGTCGAGAAGGAGAAAGCCGACGATCACCGCGAACGCGGGTTCCAAGCTCATCAAGATGCCGAAGGTCGCGGTCGTCAGACGGCGCAGCGCAAGCAGCTCGAGAACGTAGGGAATCACGGGCAGCAGCATGGCCATGGCTAGGCCGATAAGGATGATCTGAGGCGTGAGCAGCGAGAAGGCTTTGCTGTCAACGAAGAACGTGGCCACCACGCCGGCGATGGGCATCGACACAGCGAGCCCATTGACCCCCGCAACCTGGTCTCCGACGCGTTGGGTGAGAAGGATGTAGATCGCCCAGCACACGCCGGCCGACACGGCGAGAATCGTCCCCTTGGGATCGATGCCACCACTGAAGGGTTGGCTCAGCAGCACGACGCCGATCGCGGCCAGGCCGGGCCACAGCAGTCGATGTCGACCTTTCCCGTGGATCACGGCGATCGCAAGCGGCCCTAGAAATTCAAGTGCGGTCGCTGTGCCCAGGGCAAGCCGGTCCAGTGAGGCCATGAAGAACAACGAGATGGCCGCGGAAACGGCGCCGAGGATCACGCACATGCCGAACGTGCGCCAGGTGAACGCCGATGGCCGCGGTCGTACCGCCACCAGGAGCAGGATTCCTGCCAACGACAGTCGCAGCCAAGCGGTCCCGTCCGAGCCGATGACGTCGATCAGCCCGACGGCAACCACCAAACCCAGCTGGATGCAGATCTGGGCGGCAATGGCCATCAAGACCCCGGAGCGGGTCTCCGCCGGATTCATTCGTGTTCTCGGTAGGGCTGAAGAGTTGGTCAGCAGTATTGGTATTCGACGTCCCAGGTGCGGCGAATTGGACCTGTCCCCGACAACTGCATGCGATTCCCCTCGTTTGCTCCTGGCAGGAGTATGCGCCGAACACTAGCTGTTGCTAGCTCCGAATGAGGCACTTATAGCGATGGTTCCAGCTGCGAAGAACCATGGAGGGCTTGAGACACGGGCGTGGCAGCTGTTGCTGATGTCGACCACGTCGATGTCGGCAGTCGTCAGTCTCGATCCCCAGAGCTGGGCACGAAAGCGGACACGCCCAGCGCGGTGCGATACCCGAAGATGCTGAAACTTGTTGCACGAATCCGACATTCGAAGCGCTGCCGATGTCCCGGCTGCGCGTGGGAACTTAGTCCGACGCGCCGAGGATCTTTATCGCGAAGATCAATGAGTCGCCAGGCAGGATCCCGGCGCCAGGCTGGCCCTGGGGGTAACCGTCGGCAGACGTCATGGCGACTGCGACGGTCGATCCGACGGTCTGTCCGGCGATGGCCTTCTGGAACCCCGGCACGACGCCATCGAGCGGGAAGTCCACGGGCGCGTCGCGCTGGTAGCTGCTGTCGAACACAGATCCATCGCGTCCGTTGACTCCCAGGTAGCAGACCGAGACGGTCGCCGTGGGGGAGACGATCGGACCGCTTCCCGCCTGCAGCGTGCGTACCTGAGTCTCGGCGACGCTGAACGGCGGGGTCACGGTCACGAGCGGCGCCGTGGTGTCCGAGGAGCCGGTCACCGCAACGCTGCCGGTGGCTCCCGGTAGCGTCCACTCCGCAGCGGTATCGCTTGCCGGCGCTGCGGTCGGGCACCCCGCGGCGGGGACCGGCGCTTGTGCGCCCGAAGAGGGAACAACCCCGGAACCGCAGGCGGTCAACGCCCACGCGAACGCGGCGAGCGCAACGACGGGATGCGGGCGGGATGTTTTCACCGCCGCCACGCTACCGGCCGCCCGCCGGCGCTTCAGGAAAGGGGTCGCACGGTCCGGTCAACGCCTGCGCGTGGGTCCGAGCAACGAGTGCGTTCTGACGTTCATCAACAATCCGGCAAGAAATCGACAAGACCCGACCTGGAGAGTCGCTACATCACAGCCCGTAGCCGAATTGAGGAGACACCGTGAAGTACTTGCTGGTACCCGCCCTTGCTGCAGTCGCGCTGGTCGGCGCTCCGGTCGCGGCGGCCGACAACTATGTGACGCAGTCCGGTCGGGTGCTGTGTGCGGTGACGCCGGATTCCACGATCGCCGAGCTGGGGGAGGATGTGGTCGTCTGCCAGGGTGCATTCACCCAACCGGGTGCAAAATTTCAGGCCGTGACCACCGGCGACGGAAACATCGCATGGCAGGATGCGAACCTCGCCGTCGACAACCCCACCACCACGATGGTGTACGGCACCACCTACCACCGGGGGAACTGGACCATCTATCCGGACATCACAGGGACCACGTTCACCAACGACCGCACCGGACACGGGATGTTCGTCAGCATCGACGACGTCCACGCCTTCTAAATCCGTCGGGGGTCTCGCCGAAGAAACATCGCAACAAGGCCCATCCCGGACCTGTCAGTCGCGTTTGACTTCATAGCGCAGCAGGATCGTCCCGCACGGGAACGTGCGGTTCTCCACGAGCCGTAGGGGGATCCGCGACGGCAGGGGAGGGAAGTACGGTATGCCTCCACCCACGGCGGTGGGCACCAGCACGATTCGGTACTCGTCCACCAGACCCGCCCGCACGACCGGCGCGGCAAGAGTCGCGCCTGCGATTTCCAGCTGTCCCTCGGTCTCGGCCTTGAGCTTCGTGACCACGTCGACGGGGTCGCCGCGTTCGAGTCGGGCGTTCCAGTCGACGGACTCCAGTGTGTGTGAGAAGACGACCTTGGGCATGGCGCGCCAGACACGGGCATAGTCGGCGATCATGGGGTTGGTCTCCGGTTGCTGGTCGGCAGTCGGCCAGAACGCCGCCATCAGCTCGTAGAGTCGCCGCCCGTAGAACGACAAGGCGGTATTGCGCTCGAAGTCGTTCCAGTACTGGTGCAGTTCCTCACTCGGGTCGCTCCAGTCGATGTCGCCCTGAGCATCGGCGATGTATCCGTCCACCGACACGTTGAAGCCATAGATGAGTGTGCCCATGCACATCAGACTGCACCGGTGGCCCAAAGTCATCGCGCAGCGGGTGAGGTGCCAAATCGGCCTCGGCTGGGTACAGGGCACACATGAGCGAAGACGAGAAGGTCACAGTCGAACGAACCATCGCAGCACCTGTCGATGCGGTATTCGATGTGCTGTCGAATCCGCACCGCCACCAAGCCCTCGACGGGTCAGGGTTCATCCGCAGCGTCGATCATGCCGATCGGATCACCGAGGTCGGCCAAGTTTTCACGATGAACATGCAGGGCGACCACATGGGCGGCGAATATAAGACTGACAACCAGGTGTCCGGCTATGCGAAGGACAAGCTGCTCGCCTGGAAAACGGCACCCGCGGGCACGGAGCCGCCCGGGTGGGAATGGTTGTGGGAGTTAGAGGCTCAGGGTCCTGACAGCACCCTCGTTCGTCACACTTACGACTGGTCGAAGGTGACCGACAAAAAGTTGCTCGAAAAGGTGAAGTTCCCGCTGGTGACCGAGGACCAGCTCGCCGACACGCTGGCGAGGCTCGCCGAGGAAGCGTCGACCTGAGTTTCCGAAATCCTTAGGTCACCCGTTGTCGCGCCAGGCCAGTATCTCCTTGAGCGACGTCAGGTCGTAACCGTTGTCGGCGGTCAGCTCCGTCTGGAAGAGAGTCACACCCACCTCACGGAAAGCATCTGCGCTGTCGGCGTTCTCCCACAGCGTCGAACGCTCGATGTCGGTGCCTTTGCGGCCAAAGGTCGATGCCAATTCATCGACAAGGTCGCTGGACTTGCGGAAAGCGTCGAGCCCTTGGAACGCATGCCAGATGTCGGCATGCCGGGCGATGGCGGGCAACGATCGTTTGGGCCCCGTGCCGCCGATGAGGATTGGTAGTTTCCGCATGGGCGGCGGGTTCAGGGCAGCGAGTCGACTCTCGATCCGAACCAGCCTCTGGTCGAAGAGATCAAAGCGGGACTTGAAGGTTCCGAACTCGTATCCGTAGGTGGTGTAGTCCTTTTCGTACCATCCAGCGCCGAGGCCAAGGATGAGGCGGCCGCCGCTGATGTGGTCCACAGTGCGCGCCATATCGGCGAGGAGGTCGGGGTTGCGGTAGCCGACGCCGGTGACCAGAAGTCCGATCTCGGCGTGCGAGGTGATCTCACCCCACGACGCGAGGGCGGTCCAGCCTTCGAAATTTGTGACGTCGGGTTGCTCCGCGGTCAGGATGGGCTTGCCGTCGACAATGGCCTCCATCGCGGGCCGATGGAAGTGGTCATAACCGAAGATGACGTCGACGCCGAGGTCGTCGGCGGCGAGGACGGCATCGCGCCACGTGGCGTAATCCGGCGCGCCGCCGGGCTGGATCTGAACGGCGACGCGAAGGGGACGAGTCATGGATGCTCCCGAGTCTGCGAAGAGGCGACGTTTGAGCCAAGTTCGTTTGGCGCCCGCTTTATTCCGGATAGGGCCCCCTCCGCGCCGATTCAGCGACCCGCAGACCGGGCAC
Source organism: Mycolicibacterium iranicum (assembly GCF_002101705.1). Classification (GTDB taxonomy): domain Bacteria; phylum Actinomycetota; class Actinomycetes; order Mycobacteriales; family Mycobacteriaceae; genus Mycobacterium; species Mycobacterium iranicum. The sequence goes on from NZ_LQPC01000022.1 coordinate 43,702, forward strand.
CCTGCACCGGATCGGACTTACTCATCAAATCGGAGGACCTTGTTATGACGATGCCCAGTGACGCTGCGGACGCAATCGAATCAGAAGGATCCAACGAAGGGCCCCGCGACCACCAGGGTGTCGACACAGAGCATTCCGCCTACGTCGACGAGGAAAATGTTCCCCACCCCGGAGACGCCAACGAGCAACGCTGACGCGCGCGGGCGTCCTTGGTGCGACAAGCCCGGCTACGGTGGTCGGATGACCATCACGGTTATCACGGGCGGCAACAAGGGCCTCGGCTACGAAGCGGGGCGCCGCCTCATCGAGCTGGGCCACACCGTCTATTTCGGGGCACGGGATGAACAGCGCGGGAGGAACGCCGCGCACGCGCTGGGCGCGCAGTTCGTGCAACTGGACGTCACCGACGACGCGTCGGTGGCGGCCGCGGCGGCCGAGGTCGGAAGCCGTGAAGGCCACGTCGACGTTTTGATCAACAATGCCGGCATCACGGATCCGATGCTGCCTCCGGAGGACGTCACCGCGTCCGCCATGCACGCTGTCTACGATGTCAACGTCTTCGGCATCGTCCGCGTGACGCACGCCTTCCTGCCGATGCTGCGCGCCGCACCGTCTCCCGTCATTGTGAACGTCAGTAGCGGGTTGGGTTCCTTCGGCGTGGTGACAAACCCCGACCGCTTCGAATCCGGTTTCGCTACCGTGGTTTACGGCTCGTCCAAGGCAGCGGTCGGCATGCTCACGGTGCAGTACGCCAAGGCGCTGCCTGATTTTCGCATCAACGTGGTCGATCCCGGTTACACCGCGACCGATATCAACGGCAACAGCGGCCACCAGACCGTCACCGAGGGCACCGATGCGATTGTCCGACTCGCGACGATCGGCCCGGACGGGCCCACCGGAACCCTCTCCGATCGACACGGTCCGCTTCCGTGGTGACGCAGCGGTACTCTGCCCCCGTCGAGCTGACGCGAAACCCTATGTAGCGCTGCTGAAGTCAGCTCAGGATTGCCCGCGCCGCGCGCTCGGCGATGAGCATCACCGGGGCGTTGGTGTTGCCGGAGGTGATGGTCGGCATCGCTGACGCGTCCACCACTCGGAGGCCGGCGACCTGGTACACACGACAGTCCGTGTCGAGAACCGTCGCACGCGAACGCGGCAGACCGTGTGTGTCGAAAGCTCCCATCGCGCAGGTGCCGACCGGATGGAAGATGGTGGTACCGAGCTCACTCGCTGCCGCTTGCAGGTCGTCGTCGCTCACCACCGCCGGGCCGGGGAGCACCTCCTCGGGGTGGTAGCGCGCCAGAGCGGACGCTGCCATGATCTGCCGTGTCATCCGCAAGCCGCGGACCGCGATCTCGCGATCGCTGTCGGTCGACAGGTAGTTGCAGTCGATTTTCGGATGGGTAAACGGGTCTGCGCTGGCCAAGCGCACATGCCCGCGCGAGGTGGGTCGCAGATTGCACACCGAGGGTGTGATCGCCCCGAACCGGTGCAGAGGCTCGCCGAACTTCTTCAGAGACAACGGCTGCACGTGCCACTCCAGATCGGCGCTGGCCGACGCGGGGTCGCTCTTGGCGAAAGCACCCAGGGTGGAGGGCGGCATGGTCATCGGGCCCGACCTCATCAACAGATACTGAATTCCCATGCCGGCGCGCGTTATCCAGTTGCGGTACAGCGTGTTGACGGTCCGGGCGCCCTGAATCCGATAGACCGTCCGCAGCTGCAGATGATCCTGGAGATTCTCGCCCACGCCCGGCAGATCCACGGCCACCGGCACCTGATGCTGGGTCAGTAGCGCTGCCGGGCCGAGACCCGAGGCCTGCATGAGATGCGGTGACCCGATCGCCCCGGCGCTGAGGATCACCTCCCGGTGAGCCCGGACGTCGATCATCTGGCCGTCCTTGAGCAGTCGCACACCGGTCGCGCGGTGCTGCGCCGACGTCCAGGCGCCACGACGGTGAACATCGTGTACCTGGTCATCCATCAGCAGCTTCACCGCATGCGTGTGGGTCCAGACGGTGAGATTGGGCCGATGGGCGACGGGGTGCAGGAAGGCGTCGGCCATCGACCAGCGCCGGCCGCGCCGCTGATTGACGTGGAAGTATGCGCTGCCGGCGTTGTCTCCTCGGTTGAATTCGTCAATAGGGGAGATGCCCAACTCGGCCGCGGCGGCCTGCCAGGCATCCAGAATTTTCCAGCGCACCCGCGGCCGCTGGACCGGGATCTCGCCCCCGGCGCCGTGCCATTCGTCGGCTCCGCCGAAGTAATCCTCGAGCTGCCTGTAGATCGACAACGTCTCGCCGGGACCATCCGAACCACCCCAGAGCCATCGCTGGTCGCCGGTGGCCTGCGCCCAGAGCTCGTAATCGGAGGCTTGTCCGCGCATGTGGATCATGGCGTTGATCGATGAACAGCCACCGATCACACGCCCCCGCGCGTAGTGAATGCTGCGCCCGGCCAGACCGGGGTCCGGTTCGGTCGTGAAGCACCAGTCGGTGCGGGGGTTGGCAATCGTGTAGAGGTAGCCCACTGGCACCTTGATCCAGAACCAGTTGTCGTTACCGCCTGCCTCGATCAACAGCACACGGTGATCAGGATTGGCGCTGAGGCGATTGGCGAGCAGGCAGCCCGCACTACCTGCCCCCACGATGATGAAATCGAATTCGGCCGCAGGGGTCAATCTTCCTCCATGACGTGGGTGGAATTTCCCAGTGTGCCTGACCGCTCCGAATTCCCATGCTCGAGGTCGCGCCACCGTGCGAGCAAGAACTCCTTTAAACTTCGGCGCACCCGAGCCGACACTGCGCAAACGCGAAATGGGTTGAGGGCCTGTCATATTGGCGCCCACCTGCGCGCAACTCGCCGCCTCGGCCCGGATCTGTCAATCCGGCGAGCGCTCATCCTCCTCGTTTCGACGTCGCGCGGCCTCGACGATCTCGGGCGGGGCGGGCCTTTGTAGCCAGGCCCGTATCCGCAACAAGCCGCCGGCGGTGATACCAACGGCAACGATCACGATCAGAATCCAGAGCGCTGTCGACATACGACAATTGTCCTCCTTGGCGCGGCATCCGCGCCGGTACCCAACGACACGACGGCGACGGCAGTCCTGGTCGGCGGTCGTCTTGCACGAATTGCCCCCTCGCCGGGGCGCAGCGCCCCTGAGACTAGGCACGTGACAATGGGTCAGGTTGCCTTCATATGCGTTCCTACGCCCAACTGCGGTCTGGCGGCATGGGACGCCGACAGCCCGATCGTGATGACCTCATTCGACAACCGCGAAGCCGGTGTGACGCTCGTTCACGCCGTCGACTGGAGGCGCAGGGACGTCGTGTGGCAGCGACGGGTGCTCGGGCGCCCGTATCCGCCACGACTCACTGCCGCGGGGACGCTGTGGATCGCGAACTGCAGCCCCAGGGGCGTGGTGATGATGGAGCTGAACTCCGCAGGTGACAAAGTCGATTCGATCAGACTCGAGAGCGATCCGATAGAGGCGTTGGGGGCCTACGTAGTACTCCCCGATGGCATCGTGGCCCTGTGGCTGCCCGCTGCACCTGGTCGTGTCCCCTCGCCGAATCGGCGGGATCGTCTGGCGCGGTGGTTATCGACTGAACGAGGGCGTACCGATCGGCGAGGTCGTCATGCTCGTCTTGCCCGCCACGACAAGGACGGAGCAACCCGTTGGTCGACATCGCTGCCGCTGACCGACCTGACATTCTTCAAATCCGAGACGCTCGTCGGCAAGAACAAAGGGCATGTCGAACCCAGGCCGTTGACCCCTACGAAGGTGGAGAGCGGCAGAGATCCGCTTCTGATATCCGCTTCGCGAGTCGCTGCCACGGTCGCGTGCTCCGACAGCGGCCTGGCGGTCACGTTCTTCGTCGCGCTCGCGACCGGTCGATTACTTGGCACTACTGCGCCGGGGCCGTCATACCTGAAGGCGATCGCCCGGCCCGGCGAGTTTCTACTCGGCTACCAGGGCTACGGGGACTTCCGTACTGCGCACCACGATGCGACCGGTGCGGTGACGCGCGAATGGCCCACTCACGCTCAGATGCTCATCGATGCGCACGGCACGATATCGGGTCCGGAATCGGAGAACATATCGCCGTCGCGATCGCATTTCGTTCGATTCGGTTCCGACAGCGCTCTACGGCGCGGCCCGGCGCTGAGCGGCTACCACACCGCGTATCCGGCCTTGGACGACAACGGGACGGCGGTGTTCTGGCGGGATGGTGCTCTGTGTGCCGTCGACGCGGACATGCAGATGCGTGAGCTCTCGGTGTGGGGGCGTGGCGCGAATGCGATCCCGGGCAGGGTGCTGCTACTCGGCGACGGCCACGTGGCGTTCACGTTGAACAGCCAGTTGGTCGTCCATCGCGAACCTGGGCTGGGATCGTTGAATGAGGGCGTCTGGCCCTGCGGCGAAGGTGGACTACGTGGTAATCCCGTTGCATTCCTTCAGGATTCGTAGGCCAGCCCAGCCGCGAGGGCGGTTCGCGGCAGCTCTTACAAGCCGAGGTCTGACAGTCCGGGGTGATCGCCTGGGCGTGGACCACCGCGGTCCCAGAAGAACTTGCGGTCGCTTTCTCGAATCGGCACGTCGTTGATGCTGGCGTGGCGGTGGGTCATCAATCCGGAACTGTCGAACAACCAGTTCTCGTTTCCGTACGCCCGGAACCATTCGCCGGATGCGGTGTGGAACTCGTAGGCGAAGCGCACCGCGATGCGGTTTTCGCTGTGCGCCCACAGCTCTTTGATCAGCCTGTACTCGTGCTCGCGGTTCCACTTCTCGGAAAGGAATTCCACGATGCCTTCGCGGCCGGAGACGAACTCCGAGCGGTTACGCCACTGGCTGTCAACGGAGTAGCCCAGGGACACAACGAGGGGATCGCAGGTGTTCCACGCATCTTCTGCGCGCCGCGCCTTGAGGGCAGCGGACTCATCGGTGAAAGGCGGAACGGGCGGTCTTGTTTCGGCGGGCGTAGAGGTCGTCATTCTCATCTCATTTCATGGAAAAGCCGCCGTGTGTGCTTGTGTAGACAGGTCTGTCTACACAAGGAGAAATCTAGCCGATGTAGACAGACTTGTCTACAATTGGGGCCGTGAGCGTTTCCGACATCCTCGACCCGCGGGTCGAGCTGGACACCCTGGCTGCCCGCGAGCGGATTCTGGGCACCGCCTACCGGCTTTTCTATCGGGACGGGATTCGCGCGACCGGGATCGACAAGGTCATCGCCGAGGCACGTGTCACCAAGGTGACGTTCTATCGTCATTTCTCGAGCAAGGATGCGCTTGTTGTCGCCTTTCTGGAACTGCGCCATGACCGCTGGATGCAGTGGTTCCGCGATGCTCTCCGCCGGCACGCGGCATCGGGTAGGCGCGCCCGACCGGCGGTCGTTTCCGCAGTCGAAGAGTGGGTGTCGGCGCCCTCGTTCCGTGGATGCGCATTTATCAACAGCATCAACGAACTTGGGCCTGAGCTGCCTCAGGTTCACGACATTGCGGCGCGGCACAAAGCCGACATGGTCGCCGCCATCAAGGACTCACTGCCACCGGGCCCTCGTCGTGCCCGTACCGCGCAGGCTCTCGGCATCGCCGTCGATGGCGCTGTGGTGCACGCTCAGTACAGCCAGGGCGCCGCGGCCGCCGTGAAGGCCTTGGCGACGATCGCGACCACGCTCGTGGCCGAGAGAGAGTAGGCATCGCTGTGGGACGGACAAGATGTGTTCGCCCTGCCGGCCCTGAACCGCTAGCCCTGCCTAAACTCTTGAACGGCGGACCCGGCCAGTACGCCGGTACCGAGGCGGCGGCACGGCTGCCCAGGTCAGGGTCGCCAGGCCCAGTGACGAACCGGGCAGTTCAGACCCGGACCACGATCGCGTCGGGAGCCGTGCGGTGAAGCGCTGATGGGGGACAAGGCACGATGAGAGATGTGGACGTTCTCGTCGTCGGAGGCGGGCCCGCAGGGTCGGCTCTTGCAGCAGCGTGTAGTCGGCGCGGCCTAGACACCGCGCTGTTGGACCCTGCGCCGGACCGGCCGTGGAAAGCGACCTACGGGATGTGGAGCCGCGAGCTTCCCGCCGACCTGCCGCCGTCCGTGATCGCAGCCCGCGCCGCGGGCCGGGTCATCGCGCTGACCGAACGCCACCTGGGCTGGGACTATGCCGTCCTCGATGTGCCTGCTCTACAGTCGCACCTCGCCGACAGGCTCACCGGTGTGCGCGTCTTGACGGGACGCGCGGTCGGGTCGCCGGCGCGCGGCGTGGTCGAGTTGACCGACGGAACCCAGCTGCGGTCCGCGATCGTCGTTGACGCCGGCGGGCGCTGGCGTCCCCTCGATTCGCGCCCATCGCCGCAGACACCCGCCGAGCAGACGGCATACGGATTGATTCTCGATGCCGATGCCGCAGCACCGCTGTTGACGACCGGCGATGCGTTGTTCATGGACTGGCGCGCCGATCACGGCGAGGCTGGCTGGCCGACCTTTCTCTATGCGATTCCGCTGGGCGGCGGGCAGGTGCTGTTGGAAGAAACGTCGCTGGCCCGCCGGCCGGGGTTGCCGATGTCGGTGTTGCGTCGACGGCTTTACGCCCGGCTCGCCCACCACGGCATTCGACCGCCGGAAAGTGCTGCGACCGAGAGGGTTTGGTTCCCGGTCGATCAGGCTCGGCACCTCGATGACGGCACGGTCGGCTTCGGGGCGGCCGCCCCACTGATCCATCCGGCGACGGGGTACAGCCTGGCCGCGTCGCTGCATCTCGCGCCGGTAGTCGCCGCGACGCTCGCCGCCCACCTGCCCAGCGGACCCGACGCGGCGCTGGCCGCAGCGAGGAAGGTCGTCTGGCCACGGTCGGCACAGGTGGTGCACCGCTTCCGGCGCATCGGTCTGGAAGCCTTGCTGAGGATGTCGCCGGACGACGTACCAGGATTTTTCGAAGAGTTCTTTGCCTTACCCGACGCCCACCGGTGGACCTACCTGACCGCTCGCGACGACATCCGCGGCATCATGAGCGCGATGAACTGCCTCTTTCGGCAATCCAGTGGTCCATTGCGGCGACACCTCGTCACTTCGGCGTTTCGTCGCCGGCTACCGAGCAACGACGCGTTAGGTCAAGCAGACGCTTCGCTGACGGGCGGGTAGCATCCTTTTCGGTCGGCCGGTAGAACCCTCCCGGGGAGGTTCGACGCGGGGGCCGCGGAACGGCTGCACCGCAATTACATTCGGTAGGACAGCGGCCGTTCGAGTGCCCGTCGCGCCGACGGATGCGTTAAACGCTTATGCCGAGTAACTTCTCTGCATTTCGGAAGGCAACCTTTTCCTTGGTCTCGCGCGGCAGGTCTATCGCCCGGAACCAATCGGTTCCCTCGTTCATGTCTGCAAATGGGTAGTCGATTGCAAACATCACTCGATCGACGCTGATGTGCCTCAGTAGAAGTTCGAGCAGCTCATCTTGGAAGAATGCGCTAGTTGTGAACCAGAAGTTGTCCTTGAAGTATTGACCAATAGGCTTGGTCAACGACCGTTCCGTCGGATCCTGTAAGTCGTTCACGATGCGCTCGTAATAGAACGGAAGGCCCTCTCCCATGTGTCCGACGATCATTTGCAGCCTTGGAAATCTATCGAACGCCCCTGTCATGATCAGTCGAAGGCATTGGGTAAGGACCTCCTGGTGCCAGCCATATCCCGAACCACTGAGGATGTAATCCTGATAATCATCGTTATAGCCTGGACGCTGAATGCTGTAGTAAGTGTTGAAGACTTCCTTGGGTGGGAAGCCCGGGTGTAGATATATCGGAACGCCAAGCGCGTCGGCACGCGCCAGCACGGGCTCGAAATCCGGATGGTCGAGGAACTTGCTGCCAACGAAACCATTGGTCATGGCACCGACGAAACCATCCTCGCGGACAGCGCGTTCCAGTTCGTCCGCAGATGCCACGGGGTCGCGCAGGGGCAGGGTCGCGTAGGCCCGGTAACGCCCCGGATAGGTGGCCATCGGGCCCTCGGCGATCATCTTGTTGAGACGATACGCAAAATCGTTGCCCTCTTGACCGAGGAGATCCTGCACGCCCGGCGTATGTGCGGAGAGGATTTGAACGTTGATGCCCGCCTTATCCATTGCGGCGATGCGGCCGGGCCCGAGGTCGGCGAGTCCGGTCTCCTTGAGGTAGTCCGCGTGATCATCGTTGATCGCGTTGAGCGCAATAAGCTCATCGGTGCTGTACGTCTCTTCCGTCGCGATAAACCGGAGGTCTTGATCTCGCACCGAGATGTCCGAAATTTCTGCCCCTGGCTCATCGGAATTACTCCCACACGCGGATAATCCGGCACCGACACCTAGAGCAGTGGCGCCGCTGAGAAAGCTGCGGCGTCCCATCCTCAGTGTCTCAAGGGGTATTGCGCTCTTCTTCATATCGATCTGCTCCGATTTCGCGTCGGCCGGCTTTTGGTGCAGCCTTCTCGCTCGCGAACAACTTTGGTGAGACCTTGAAGTGTCCGGTGAACGAGTTCGTGACCAGCATGCTGCGCGAAAATCCGAGTGTCACGGGGGATAACCTCCCGACTCAGTCTGGATAACCTCCGCTAGCTCGCGAACCCGCGCCGTCCGATTGACCGATTGCTGCTAAGTATCTTGCATATTTGGTTGCTGCATATCCGTGAACTCAGCTGTATCGCGCTACAAGCGCGGTGCCGATCGAAGCGAGGTGGTCGCGCACACCCTGCGGGCCGGTGACTTCGAGACAATTGGTGAGCCAGGCAAGTTCGCCTGCGAGGGTGCACTCGTCGCGGCCGCGAATCACGATCTCGATTCGCCCGTCGGGCGCGGAAGCGCCGACTTCGACGCGACCCCCGAACGCCCTCCGGAGCAGGCCGAGCCCGTCGGCAGCGCAGAAGCCCTGGGCTTCAATAGGAGTGCGTTTTCGATCGACCTCGTCGGCGATCTCGCGCCAACTCTCGGCCAGGTCGAATCCCTCGGGCCGTTGAACAGGATCGTTGGTCAACTCAACCGCGGTGACCCGGTCAACCCGGAATGTCCGTCGGCCGGCCGTCGTATCGGAGATCAGATACCACGTCGGCCTTTTGGCGACGATGCCCAACGGGTGCACGGCTCGCTTGGTCTCCGAGCCGTCGCGGTCGACGTAGCCGATCCGTATCTGGACACCGCGGATCACCGCCTCCTGAAGCTCGTCAAGGAACCGCGGCGTACGGGGCTCGTCATGGCTAGATCCCCAGTGCCGGGGGTCGACGACGACTGACGTCGCGGCTGTCTGGGCCTGCTCCCGGAAAGGTTCGGGTAGCGCGCGAACGAGTTTACGCAGAGCGGCCTTCACGCTCGGGGTTGCCGCCGAGGCGGGTCCGGCGACAAGGAACAGTGCACGAGCCTCGCTCGCGGTCAGCCCGGAGAGGTCTGTGCGAGCGCCGCCCACGAGACGCCACCCGCCGCCTCTACCCGGTACGGCGTACACCGGCACTCCGGCGCCACTCAATGCGTCGAGGTCGCGGCGGGCGGTGCGCTCGGACACCTCCAACTCCAGCGCGACCTCCGATGCGGTGACCTGCTTGCGCTGTTGCAGTAAGAGCAGGATGGCCACCAGCCGGTCGGCTCGCATGGGAACCCACTTCCACCTCAAAGCGGCCACTAGGTGACCGGTTTACATCGGCACAATGGCGCCATGATCGCATCGACCACCGACCACCTCGGGGATCCTCGACTGATTCTCGACGGTGCCATCGCCACCGGAGGGTCCGTCATTAAGGGCGTCCGGCCCGAGCAACTCGCCGCCCCTACGCCGTGCGCAGACATGGACGTGCGAGCCCTGCTTGCCCATCTCATCGCTGTGCTTGAACGAGTCGCCGCGCACGGCAACGGGGGAGATCCCTTAGCCGTCATCGAGACTGGTGTTGCCGAGGATTGCTGGCTCCAAGCATGGCAGGAGTCGGGGAGACGAGCCGCTGAAGCCTGGAGCAGCGACGCCGTGCTGAAACGACCAATGGCACTGCCGTGGATCCAGGGAAGCGGCGCCGTGGTGCTCACGTCCTACTTCTCCGAGTTGACCGTCCACACATGGGACCTTGCGACGGCGACGGGTCAACGACCCGACTGGGACGACGCCGTCGTCGCCGCAGCATTCGACGGGGCACGACGAATCCTCCCGGCCGACAATCGCAGAGCTCTTTACGAGCAGATCTCGGCCGCGAGGGGCTTCGACGAGGTCGCCGTCCGGTTCGCCGAGGCGGTGCCGATCTCTGACGACGCGCCCGCCATCGACCGCCTCGTCGCCTGGAATGGCCGGGATCCGATGAAACGATACTGACGCATGGCCAGACGCGATGCAGACCATTGACCGAGAGCTGCGCCTCATTCTCGACCGGCGACAGACAGGCGAGCGGGCTTCAAAACCCCTGGGCTACAGATGAAAATGAGGTGGTTCACTGGTCCCGCCTGAGGATCACCTTCAAGCAGTTCAGGCGAACCGTCGAGATCGGCCGTAGCTGGATGTTCTGCTTGTGGTCTCGGCCAGTCTGACTACCTAACTGTCCGGTTTGCTCGTTATGTAACTTGAAGCCATTGCCGTGAGGGAAAGGGTCGGCGAGTATCGACGGCGGATGCGGGAGCGGGGCCTGCAGCCGCTGCAGGTCTGGGTGCCTGACATGCGCACCGAGAGCTTTGGCGCCGAGGCTCATCGCCAATCCTCGCTGGTCGCGGCGGGCGGATGAAAGCACCGACGAGCAGGACTTCATCGCAGCTGTCTCGACGCCATGGGACAAGCAAAGATCTGGACCGTACCGGGGGCTTCTACGCCGCAAAACCGCGTCCCGTCGTGATTGTCCAGGACGATCTGTTCGGTGCCACCATGTCGGTCACGGTTGCGCCGATCACCAGCGCATTACTGGACGCTCCGCAGATGCGCATTCGAATACCCGGTAGAGACGGTCGGGCTATCTGGACTCGATCACCACAGTGACGTGATGACGGATAGCTCACAACTGTCAGGAGATCGGTCGACTGAATGCAAAGCAAGTCATCGAAGTCGAAGGAGCGATGATGGCGTTCCTCGGCCTCGCATGTCAGGCGAGAACCGTTGAGAAGCAGGGCAATACGACGCACCCGCAAGTTGACATAATGTGGCTTATCGGTACAAAGCCAAATACGTGGTGCATTAGGTGCAAGGACTCGCACCTGTGCGTGATGACAACATCGGCGCAGCTGACACCCTTGACCCCCTCAGTGATTCTGCGCCGCTGAGACCCGCCGACTCGACGCCATTCCGTTCGCCCCGAATCCGTTGTACGTCGACCGAAGTTGTCGCTTGGCTCAGTCACTTCATGGCCGATTCGCGCGTCAGGTGAAACCGCGTGCGAACTCCCATGGCACGCCCACGTAGCCGGCGATCCATCATCCCTCCCCACCATCGGCCACACTGCAGCAATACGTCACTGTGACAAATCACCTTCGGGTGCAGGGGGACTTTTGGCACTAGCTCCACCGTTCATGGGTCGGCTTGATGTCAGTTCTCATCCGATCAGAAGCATTCTCATTTGATGTGACACATCGGCGCGCCTTTCTCATTTGATCTGATACAGCCGGTACCGTTCTGGGCATGTCGATGCTGGCCACTGGTGCTGTTGCCGCGGGCCGGTGCGATGCGGTGTTTGAGGTAGCCGATGCCGACGGGACTTCACGTCTTCCGCTGGAGTTGGCTCATGGGATCCGGTTCGATGTCGATTGCGAGCCGGTGCGGTCGTTTCCGTCGTTTCGTGGGCAACGGAATTTTCCTGGATTGTGGTGGTTCGCGACGATGCGCAGGCACATCGGTTATGAATCGTGGGTTGAGCGGGATCAGCTGATGGCATTGGATGCTGATCCTGACACCGTTGGCGTTGCCTCCCAACCTTTTCGGCTGCGATGGTCTGATGGCCGTCATCATGTTCCCGACTACTACGCTCGCAGATCCGACGGCACGGTCGTGATCGTCGACGTCCGTCCCGATGACCGGATTCCGGAGTCTGATGCGGAGTTGTTCGCCCGCTCGGAGGCCGTGTGCACTGCGGCCGGCTGGCAGTACAAGCGCGTCGGCGTTTTGGACCCTGTGTTGGCAGCGAACCTGCGGTGGTTGTCGGGGTCCCGGCATCCGCGCGTGTTCCGACCGGGCGTGGCGGCCGAACTGTTGAGCTGTTTCGCCCACGAGCGGCCGCTTCTGGAGGGCGCGAAGGCCCTGGGCGATCCGCTGGTGGTGCTGCCTGTGCTGTTCCACTTGCTCTGGCACCGACGATTGGTGGCCGATCTTTCTCGCACGGTCCTCGACGATCGGACACCGGTGAGCGCGGCAGTGTCGTGAGTTCGCTGCGAGGTGGTGTGATCCGTGAAGGTGACGAAATCCGCCTAGGTTCACGGGTTTTCACGGTCTCGAGTCTGGCCGCAGGATCGGTACGGCTCATCGACGCTGTTGGTGAACGCACAACTGTTCCCCTGGCGGCGGTGCTGGCCGATTCGACTCTGGAGGTGCTGGCGGGGTCACGGCCGGTGCTGTGGTCTGTTGAGGCGCTCGAAGGTGTGCCCGAGGAGGTCGCTGATCGGGCACGGTGGTGGGAACACCACATCGTCGAGGTGTTGACCGGGCGCCGACCTGAGAGTCCTGCTGGGCAGCCGATCCGTCCAGAGTTCGATCCGGCGGTCCGGTCCCTTCGCCAAAGGGAGCTGACCAAGCTTGAGGAGCTGCGTGCCGCCGGTCACGATCTGGCGTTGATCACCCTGCAACGTCAGCGATCCCGGTACGAGGCCAAAGGTCTTCTGGGATTGGTGGACGGCCGCTATCTCGCCAGACGTCCGGTGTTGGGTCGTGTTGATGAGCGTGTCGTTGCCGTGGTCCGGCGTCTCATCGACAACGAGACTGACGTATCGACCGGCACGGTGAGCAGGCTCCAGCGCAAGTTGGAGAAGGCGCTGCTGGCCGAATACGGTGCCGACGACGCCCCGAAAGTCCCGTCACAGGCCACGTTCTACCGGCTCGTCAAACGCCTGGAGGAAGGCAAACACACCTTCGGTTCCGCGCGTACCCGCAGGTCATTAGCCAAACAACCCGACGGCCCCTTCGGGACGGTCACCGCAGCCCGTCCCGGTGAAATGGTGGAAATCGACTCCACCCCGCTGGACGTGAGGGTGGTCCTTGATGACGGTGTGGTCGATCGGGTGGAGCTGACCGCCATGGTCGACAACGTCACCCGCTCGATCCCGGCGGCAGTTCTGCGGCCCACCACCAAGGCCGTCGATGCCGCGTTGTTGTTGGCCAAGGCGTTGACCCCAGAGCCGATGCGCCCGGGTTGGTCTGATGCGTTGCGGTTGTCACGCTCGGTGTTGCCGCACCGGCGTTTGACCGATATCGATCAACGCCTCGCCGACGCCGCGGCCCGCCCGGTAATCGCTCCCGAGACCATCGTCTGTGATCACGGGAAGGCATTTCTCTCCAAGACCTTTGAGCAGGCGTGCTGCTCACTGGGCATCAACCTGCAACCCGCTCATCCGGATCAACCCACTGACAAACCGAAAGTGGAACGCACCCTGCAGTCAGTGGGCACATTGTTCGCCCAATACGTCGCCGGCTATGTCGGCTCCAGCGTCGAACGTCGCGGCAAGAACGCCGACCAGGACGCCGTGTGGTCATTGCTGGAACTGCAGGCGTTGCTCGATGAGTGGCTCGTCGCGGTGTGGCAGAACCGCCCCCACGACGGACTACGTGACCCGGTGACCCCAGGCAAAGCACTGACGCCCAACGAGAAGTACGCGGCCCTGGTCGAAGTCGCGGGTTACGTCCCAGTACCGCTGAGCGCCGACGACTACATCGAGTTATTACCCGCGACGTGGCGCACCATCGGCTCAGCGGGTATCCGGGTCAATCACCGGACCTACGATGCCCGGGCACTGAACCCGTACCGCCGGGCCGACTCTGGGGTTCGGTCCCGCAACGGACGGTGGGAGGTTCACTACGACCCCTACGACGTCTCTCAGATCTGGGTCCGCAACCACCACGACGACGGCTGGATCACCGCGACCTGGACCCACATGCGCACCGCTGCAGTGCCATTCGGGAACACCGTGTGGAAGCAAGCCCAAGCGATCGTCTCCGAAAGGGGCGCAGATCCGGTGACCGAAGCCGAGATCGCGGCGGCGGCCGACGCCCTACTGGACCGTGCCGAACGCGGCCCCGACACCCAGCAGAACCCGCCAGCAGCTCGACGCGCAGCAGCCAGGGCCCGATCCATCCCCGAGCCGTCCTGGCCACACCCCGCCAGGCCGGAGGACACCAACCAGAACCAGGAACCGCCGGAGATGAGCAGCGACGGGCCCCAAGGTTCCGATGATGACGATCTCGCTGATGTCATCCCGTTGCCGGTGTTCGACGCACGTAAGGAGGCCGAGCAGTGGCATTGGTGAGCCCGATCAGTCAACTCGAGGAGCGCCGGCAACCGACGACAACCCTGGAAGGGTGGCGACGGTTCATCGACGCGGACCGGCCTGAATTCACCTTGCTGCCCGAACAAGGCTGGTCTGATCTCGACGACGCTGATCGGATCGCCTACAACGAGGCCAGGGTGGCCCATCATTCCGAGCTCGTCGTGGTAACCACCTCGGCGATCCAGAAGATCACCAACGAGGGCCAGCTGCTCACTTTGCTGAATCAACGCGAGATCGGCGCCCGGCGGGGGCTGATCGTCTCTGGTGGCGCGGCCACCGGAAAGACCACGGCGATCAAACAACTCGGTCGGTTCCACGAACTTCGGATCCGCACCCGCTACTCGGACAAAACCCGTATCCCCGTCGTCTACGTGACCGCTCCGCCGAAGGGCTCAGCTCGCAAGCTCGCTATGGAATTCGCCCGCTTCCTGGGGCTTCCACCGGTACGACGGATGAACGTCACCGATATCGCCGACGCGGTGTGCCAAGTGCTCATCGACGCGCGTACCGACATCGTGGTCGTCGACGAGATCCATAACCTCAATCTCGATACCCGCGCCGGAGAAGAGCTTTCCGACCACTTGAAGTACTTCACCGAACACCTCCCTGCGACCTTCGTCTACGCCGGCATCGACGTCGAACGCTCCGGGGTTTTTACCGGTACCCGCGGCCGCCAACTGGCCGGGCGCTGCGGTGTCATCAACACAGCGGCCTTCCCGTATGGGCAAGAGTGGCGAGCACTGGTCGCCGCGATGGAGGGAACCCTGCGACTGCACCGACACGAGCCGGGCACGCTCGTGCGCCAGACGAAATACCTGCACCAACGCACCGGCGGAATGATAGGAAGCCTTGCCCACCTCATCCGCTCGGCAGCCATCCGGGCAATGCTGGACCACACCGAACACATCGACCGTCAGGGCTTGGACAGCGTCCTCATCGACTACGCAGCTCAGGCCTCAGCCCAACGCAGCGCCGGATAGCAGTGATCAACGACTGGCCCCGACTACCACCACGACCACTTCCGCAGTCAGTCACCGCATTTCGCGATGAAACCGTGCACTCCTTCACCACCCGACTCGCCCACGCCAACCGACTCCCGCCCCAAAGCCTGCGCGACTACGCCGCACGCGAAGGCCACTACGTCGACCCCGACCGCCTCGCCCGGCTCAGCGGCTACCCACGACATGTCCTCGGCGCCCGACTGCGGGGCCTGACCGCTGATGAACGTGACCTCACCCGCCAGCGGGCACGGGCCCGCCCACTCTGCCGGTTTTGCTCAGCCAGGCGAGGGGCGACCCAGCCGGTCCATTGCTGGCTGCCCGACCACCTCACCGTCTGCCATCGCCACAACCGCTGGATCGGCCCTTCCGCCCAGCGATGGGACGATCAGATATCACTCAAAAACTATCCAGCCGTTGCCCAAGCTGCCAGGGCGCATCATGCCCTGGCCAAGCGCAACAACCCCGACATCGTTGAGCTAGCGATCAACGACGCATCACGTATAGTTCTGCGGCAGCGACGATTCCGACACAGTGATGATATCGGCGAGAGCGCGGTTACCGGCATCGCCCTGGGAGGGCGATGGGCCAGCATCTCAACGGTCAACCTGCACATCGCCACCTACGTCGAAACGGTGAAGATGGCCGCGGTCATCATCGATCGACGGCCCGCATTGTTGAACCGCTCCGGTGATCCCAGCCCCGCCCGCATGGCTCTCCTGGCAGCCGCGAACGCAGTGTTCGGCGCCGAGCACGAGACAGCGACCGACGCAGCCCTCGACGGCTGGCTGAACAACCAGCAGATTATCCGGGAGTCCCGATGATCCCGCCGGAAATCCGATGCGTGACGTTCGACATCGGCGAGACACTGGTTGATGAGACTCGAATGTGGAGCGAACTCGCCCAACGACTCGGTGACGCCATTGACCTTGAGCAGCGTGCTGGGAGCCCTGATCGCCACCGGACGACATCACCACGATCTGTGGGAGGTTCTTGGCGTCGATCGACCCACAGTGGGCGTCGACCCCGGCTTCGGAGACTTGTATCCCGATGCTCTGGAATGCGTCGCCGCGGCGCGTCGAGCAGGGTTGATCGTCGGCGTTGCCGGAAACCAACCAGAAACCGTCGAGCAGATGCTCGCAACAGCCGGGCTGGAAGCAGACTTCGTGGCATCATCCGCAGCATGGGGTGTAGCCAAGCCAGACCCCGCGTTCTTCGACCGGCTGATCGCCGAAGCGCAGGCTCCCGCCGAGAGCATCTTGTATGTGGGTGATCGCCTCGACAACGACATACTGCCCGCCCGCGCGATCGGGATGCACACGGCGTTCATCCGCCGCGGACCATGGGGCCACATTCACGCCCTCAAAGAAGAAGCGGTGCTTGCTGATCTGCGGGTGAACTCGCTGCACGAACTGGCAACACTCTTCGCTTCGGACTGTAGCTGATCGTGCGCGGAGCGACTTTGACAGCGAAAACCGAAGTCCGCCAAGACGATCATTTCGGACAGGGCGACGTCGACGAATGGGCAGTTAGCCCGGATTTTGCGTGGTAATTGGTGTGGGTTCGGTGTGATGCCGAGTTGTGTTGTTGGGTAGTGGTTTTCGTGT
>NZ_LQPC01000023.1 GCF_002101705.1 Mycolicibacterium iranicum
CCCCCGCGCCGGCCGTCGCCGCGCCCGCCCCCGATCCGTTGGCGCCCCTGGCGAACGTTCCCGTGCCGGCCCCGGCCTACGACATCGCGAATCAGGCCATCTCCGGAGAGCTTCCGGTGCCGACTGAGATTCCGCACCTCGCCAGCCCCGAGAATCTTCCTCCCGGCGCCGCTCTGGCTCCCCAGGGTCCACAGGAAAGTGCAAACGTCACGTACCTCAAGGAGATCTGGCACGCGATCCGCACCCAGGAGATCTCAGGTTCCGACGCTCTGCTGGCGCTGACGCAGCGCCCGCTGACGGCGACCGGTGGTGGGCCGGCGCCGATGGCTCCGGTCGGTCCCGCCCCGGTTCCCGGGGCCCCTACTCCTGGCGCTCCGGCTCCGCTGGCAGCCCCGGCTCCGCTTCCGGCGCCGGGCCCCCTGGCCGCTCCGGCTCCGGTGCTGCCTCCCGCCTGACAGGTCGCTACGCGGAGTTGACCCATTCGTCGGTGCCGTCGGCGAAGAACTGATGCTTCCAGATCGGTAGCCGCTCCTTGACGCGGTCGACCAGCCGGGCGCAGGTCTCGAACGCTGCGCCGCGGTGGTCGGCCGCGACCGCTGCGACCAGCGCGGCATCGCCAATGTGCAGGACGCCGACCCGGTGACTGACGGCGATCGCACGGATGCCGTGAGATTCTGCTGCGACTTCGGCGACGACCTCGGCCAGCGTCTGCTCCGCCGTCGGGTGCGAGGAGTACTCCAGCCGCGTCACCGTCCGGCCGCCATCGTGGTCACGCACGACCCCGGCGAACGCAACGACCGCTCCGGCCGACTCGTGGGCGACCAGTTTCTCGTGATCGGTCGGATCGATGGGCTGGTCGGTCAGTGCGGCGCGCACGACGAGTGTCATCGCGAGTGGTCCTTGCCTTGCAGTTGATCGAGTGCGTGCACGAGGACGTCGGCGAGCACGCCGAGGCCGTCCTTCACGCCGCCGAGCGAGCCGGGAAGGTTCACGACGAGGGTCCGGCCCGCGACCCCGCAAACTCCCCGCGACAGCACCGATGTCGGCACATGAGGCAGACCGGAACGTCTGATGGCATCAGCCAGACCGGGGATCTCATAGTCGAGCGCTGCGGCGGTGATCTGGGGGGTCGCATCGGTGGGCGAGATGCCGGTGCCGCCTGAGGTGAGGATGACGTTCGGGCTCTCGCGCAGCGCCGTTCTCAAAGCGGCGGCGACCGGATCACCGTCGCCGACGACGACCGGCGCCGGGGTGTCGATGCCGCGGCCGTTGAGCCAGTCGACGAGGACGGGCCCGCACTTGTCCTCGTAGACGCCGCTGGAGGCGCGGGTGGACGCGATGATGACGACGCCCGAACGGGTCACCGCGTCCACGTCCCGGTCTTGCCGCCCTCCTTGTGGACGACACGGATGTCGTCGATGCTGGCGGCCCGGTCGACGGCCTTGATCATGTCGTAGATCGTCAGCGCGGCGACGCTGACGGCGGTGAGTGCCTCCATCTCGACACCGGTGCGGTCGGTGGTGCGCACGGTCGCGACGATGTCGACGGCACCGGGATCCTCGTCACCGCCGACGATGAAGTCGATGTCGACGCCAGTGACGGCCAGCGGATGGCAGAGCGGAATGAGGTCGCTCGTCCGCTTGGCGGCCATGATGCCTGCAATGCGCGCGGTGGCCAGGGCATCTCCCTTGGGGAGCCCGTTCGCGGTGATCATCGCGATGACGTCGGGGCCGGTGCGCACGGTGCCTTTGGCGGTCGCCACTCGCTTGGTGGCGTCCTTGGCGGTGACGTCGACCATGTGGGCCGCGCCGGTCTCGTCGAGATGCGAGAGGCGGTCGGGCACCGCTACTTGTTTACGACGGTGACAGCTTGGATGAACGGAAGTTCTTCGGCAGGCAGCGGGAACGTGACGTCGCCGAACGGGGACAGCGCCCCGGTGCGGTCGGCGGCCAGTTCACTGACCGCATGGTCGTCGGCATCGGTCGTCGGCCAACCCGGGTCGACGTATCGGTTCTTCTTGTCATCAGCCACGCAGACATTGTGGCAGGCCGATCGCCGACTGGCGAGGTCGGGAGGCTCCTTTACGCTGGTCAGCAATGAGCTCGAGAGCGAAGGCACCAGGTGTGCCGTTGGCCGCCTGGCTGGCCGACTCCGATGACGAGCAGCTGATCCGGCTGCTGCGTCTGCGGCCCGACCTCACCCAGCCACCGCCCGGCAGCATCGCCGCCCTGGCCGCGCGCGCCGGTGCGCGCCAATCCGTGAAGGCGGCCACCGATGACCTCGACTTTCTGCACCTGGCGGTACTCGACGGTCTGCTGACGCTGCACGCCGAGACGACCACCGCCACGTTCGCCGAGTTGACGGACGCATTGGGCGAGCGCGCCGAAGGCGTTGATGTGAGAGGTGCGGTCGACGACCTCTGCGTGCGAGCTCTGGTTTGGGGCGACGTGACCGGCGCGGGCGCCCTTCGCGTCGCTGCTGAGGTCGCGTCGAGTCTGCCCTGGTATCCGGGGCAGGCCACCGTCGAAAGCACGGCGCTGTCGAGCGACGATGTCACGCAGGCGCTGGAGGGTCTCGACGACGCGGCCCGCGATCTGCTGGACAAGCTGCTCGAAGGGTCGCCGGTCGGTCGGACGCGCGACGCGTCGCCGAACACCCCGCCCGAGCGGCCGGTGCCGCGGCTGCTCGCCGCCGGCCTGTTGCGCAGGATCGACGACGACACGGTTATCCTGCCGCGCCTCGTCGGTCAGGTGCTGCGCGGGGAGACCCCGGGACCGGTGAGCCTTTCGAAGC
This sequence comes from Mycolicibacterium iranicum, assembly GCF_002101705.1. Classification (GTDB taxonomy): domain Bacteria; phylum Actinomycetota; class Actinomycetes; order Mycobacteriales; family Mycobacteriaceae; genus Mycobacterium; species Mycobacterium iranicum. The sequence goes on from NZ_LQPC01000023.1 coordinate 2,794, forward strand.
CCGATCCGACGGTGACGACGACGAAGGCCGCCGACGTCGACGCTGTCGCGGCGGGTGCCGCGATCGACCTCCTGCGCGAAGTCGAGGTTGTTCTCGAAAACCTCAGTGATGCACCGGTTCCCGAGCTTCGCAGCGGCGGGCTCGGCATCCGCGAGGTGAAGCGGCTGACCAAGGTCACCGGGATCCAGGAACGCCGCCTCGGCCTGATCCTGGAGGTCGCGGCCGCTTCCGGGCTGATCGCGCCCGGCATTCCGGATCCGGACCCGTCGGATACGGCGGCGTCGGCGTGGGCGCCGACGGTCAACGCCGACCGGTTCATCGAATCGCCGTCGGCGGCTAAATGGCACCTGCTGGTAACGGCATGGCTCGACCTGCCAGGCCGTCCCAGCCTGGTGGGCAGCCGTGGCCCCGACGGCAAACCCTATGCCGCGCTGTCTGATTCGCTGTTCTCGACGGCGGCACCGCTGGACCGCAGGCTTTTGCTCGACACGTTGGCGGAACTGCCGCCCGGCGCAGGCGTAGACGCCGATAGCGCATCGGCGGCCATGGTGTGGAACCGGCCGCGGTGGGCGGTACGGCTGCAGCGTGCACCGGTGGCCGACCTGCTGACCGAGGCTCACGCGATGGGCGCCGTCGGACGTGGCGCCATCGCCACCCCGATCCGGCGTCTGCTCGCCGGCGAAGCGGACGATGTCGTCATCGCCGCCATGCAGAAAGCGCTCCCCGCCCCAATCGACCACTTCCTGCTCCAGGCCGATCTAACGGTGATCGTCCCGGGGCCGCTCGAACGCGCGCTAGCCGAGCAGCTCGCGGCCGTCGCCAATGTTGAGTCGGCGGGGGCAGCGATGGTGTACCGCATCGACGAGTCGTCGGTCCGGCGCGCCCTCGATACCGGCAAGACGGCGGGCGAGCTACACGCGTTGTTCAATCAACACTCGAAAACCCCTGTGCCGCAAGCACTCACCTACCTCATCGACGACGTAGCGAGACGCCACGGGCAGCTGCGGGTCGGTATGGCGTCGTCGTTCGTGCGATGTGAAGACGCGGCCCTGCTGGCCCAGGCAGTCGCCGCACCTGCGACGGAGGCGGTCGAGCTGCGTTTGCTCGCACCCACCGTTGCGGTATCGCAGGCGCCGATTTCGGAGGTCCTCGCCGCGTTACGTGCCGCCGGGTTTGCCCCGGCCGCCGAAGATGCGACGGGCGCCATCGTCGATCTGCGGATGCGAGGAGCCCGCGTGCCTGTGCCGGGACGTCGTCGCGGATATCGCCACAACCCGGTGCCGACAGATCAGACACTGGCCGCGATTATTGCCGTCCTTCGCAAGGTCGCCTCGGCACCGTCATCCGGGCTGCGCCTCGATCCCGCGGTGGCGATCACGGAGCTGCAGCAGGCCGCCCACCATCAGGAGTCGGTCGTCATCGGCTACGTCGACCCGGCCGGGGTGGCCACTCAGCGGGTGGTGTCGCCGATCAATGTGCGCGGTGGACAGCTGACGGCCTACGATCCGGCGTCGGGCCGGGTGCGCGAATTCGCCATCCACCGTGTCACATCGGTGGTTTCGGCCGACGGCGCTTAGAACAGGTTGACGCTCACCGCCACCGTCGAAGTCGCACCCGTCGAACCCAATTCGTCAGTCAGCGTGACGGACACCGTCCTGCCCGTCGGAGCGCCGAACAAGCCGCCGCCGTCGACAACCTTCAAGGTGACGGACTCGAGCGCGGCCTTGTAGGCGGCCTTGGTCGCACTACCGACCAACGTCAGCACACCGCTTGTGTTGGACTGCATCGTGATTCCGTTCGCGGCCGTGAACGCAAGTACATCGCTCGCAATGTGCGAACCGCCGCCAGTCCTTACCATCACGACCGCCTTCGACATGAGTGTCGAGTCGGGGTCGTTGATGGTGGCTTCTCCGATGACCGTTCTTGCGGCGCCGTCCAGAATAACAGTGCTGCTGGGGCCGAACAGCTGAATCAAATCGGTACCACTCAGACCTACGGTCGGGGCCACGGGGTTGGACACAGCTATCGAAGCCGTCGCCGTCGCTGTCGACGTGGTGTCATCGGGACTCGTCACCGTCACGGTAAGCGTGCGGGTCGTCGTATTCGTCGTCGCGGCGAACGTGATCGACTGCAGTGCGGCCTGATAATTGGCGGCCGAAGCGCTTCCGGTCAGCGACATCACCCCGTTGCTGAACGTGCCGGTGATGCCCCACGCGTTGGAGTTGTTGAAAGCCAGGACATCCGAGCCAACCACCGTCGAGCCGGCCTTGACGGTCACCGATGCGCCGGACAGCAGCGGCGAGTCCGGATCACCGACTGTCACACCAGGCAGAGCGATCAGCGGGCTCGACTTGGTCAGGTAGAACGTTGGTGTCATGCCGGACGGGCTTACCGTCGGCGTGACGGTGGTGCCGACCTTGACCGTGCGAGACGCCTCGCTACTCGCCACGCTCTGATCGTCGGCTCCGGTGACGGTAATCGTCAGTCTCCTGTCGGCCGTGTCAGCGGTGGTGCTGAACGTGATCGACATCAACGCCAACTGATAGTTGGTCACCGACGCGGTTCCGGTCAGGGCCAGCACCCCGCCGCTGTAGCTACCGGTGATGCCCCAGGCGTTGGAGTTGTTGAAGCCCAACACATCACCTGCGACGACGCTTGGAAAGAACTCGTCGGTCTTGACAGACACCTTGGCTCCGGCGACCTCGGTCGAGTCCGAATCCTTGATCGTCACCGACGGCAGTGCCACCACGCCAGCCCTGCCGATCAAGTAGGTCGGGGTCGAGCCCGACACCGACACCGTCGCTGGCGCAGGGTTGTCCACCTTGACCGAACGTGACACCTCGTCGCTGGTCCGGTTGATCTCGTCGGTGACCGTTATCGTGACTGCCCGGTCAACAAACGCGCCGAAAACACCTCCGCCCTCCGTCGCGCTGAAGGTGATCGATTCCAGCGCAGTCTTGTACTGAGCCAGAGTCGCCGTACCTGTGAGAGTCAGCACGCCATTCATGTTGGACGCGATCGAAATACCGTTCTGATTCGTGAAGCCCAACGCATCACCGGATACGAAGCTGGACGGAATCCCCAGGATCGTCCCCACAACTGTCACCCTCGCGCCCGAGAGCGTCGCCGAATCCGAATCGCCGATCGCCACCGCCGGCAGCAACTTCACCCCGGACCTGCCGAACAGGTAGGTCGGTGTAGCCCCCGACACCGATAGTGTCGGTGGCGCCGGGAAGGCCACCTTGACCGTCGCCGACGCGGTGTCGCTGGCCTGGTTCAGATCGTCGGTTGCCGTCACCGCGACCGTCAGGACGCGGTCGGTGGTGTTCTGCGTGGCGCTGAAGGTGACCGACTGCAGGGCGGACGTGTAGTTCGCCAGCGAGGCGTTGCCGGTGAGCGTCAACACGCCATTGCTGTAGCCCCCCGAGATGCCCCACGGGTTGGTGTTGTTGAAGCCCAGCACATCTCCCCCGACGACGGTGGAGAAAATGCCGTCGTCCGTCTTGACTGTCACGATGGCCTTCGACAGCGTCGACGAATCCGAATCGCTCATGGTCACGGTCGGTAAAGCCGTCACTATCGACTTGCCGATGACGAACGTCGGTACCGGGCCCGAGACGGACACCGTGGGCAGCACGGGGTTGGCGATGTTAACTGCGCGCGAGACCTCATTGCTGGTCGCCGTGCTGTCATCGGTGACGGTGACGGTGAATGTACGGTCGAGCAGTGCGCCGAACAAGCCGCCTGGGCTGGTGGCGCTGAACGTGATCGACTCCAGCGCCGCCTTGTAGTGCGCCACCGTCGCATTGCCGGTCAGCGTCAGCACCCCGGCGGAATTCGAGACTATCGAAATTCCGTTCTGGCTTGCGAAATTGAATGTGTCACCGGCGATGTGCACAGGGATGAGAGCTGGCGCCGCCGTCACCTTCACCTTGGCACCGGTCAGCACGTTCGAATCCGAGTCGGTGATGGTCACTGTCGGCAGCACCGCCGCGCCGGTTTTGCCGAGCACCACCGTCTGCGGCCCCCCGGACAACGACACCGTCGGAGCAACCGATCTCACGACGTTCACTGACGCCGAGAACGAATCACTGGTCAGATTGGTCTCATCGGTGACGGTAAGCGTGATGGTACGGCCGACGGTACCGCTGATCAGCCCGTCGATGACCTGGGTGGCTGTGAAGGTAACCGACTGCAGCGCAGTCGTGTAATTGGCCAGTGATGCGGTACCGGTCAAGGTGAGCACACCGGTGTTGGTGTTGTAGGAGCCTGTGATGCCGTTCTGATCGCTGAAATTCAGCTTGTCACCCGAGACGACGTCCGAGAACAGGAAGTCGTCCTTGCGGACCGTTACGGTCGCCTTTGTCAGGGTCATCGACTCCGAGTCGGCGATGGTCACCGTCGGCAGCACAACGACACCGGCCTTTCCTACGGTGTACGTCGGGGTTGCACCGGAGACCGACACCGACGGCGCGGTCGGCCGGACCACCCTCGCGGTGCCCGTTTTGGCATCACTGGTCAGACCGAGTTCATCGGTGACCGTGACGGTCAATTTCCGGGACACCGTTCCGCCGAGGAGGCCGTCGATGACCTGAGTCGCAGAGAAGGTGATCGACTCCAGCGCCGCCTTGTACTGCGCCACCGTTGCGTCACCGGCCAGCGTCAGCACGCCGTTGGTATTGGAGACGATCGAGATACCGTTCTGGTTGGTGAAATTCAATGTGTCGCCGGAGACATAGTCCGGGAACAACAAGTCGTCCTTCCGGACGGTGACTTTCGCACCTGACAGCATCGGTGAATCCGAATCGCTGATCGTCACCGACGGCAACGCGACGACATGCGAGTAGCCAAGCACGAATGTCGTTGTGCCCGAGAGCGAAACGGATGGCGTCACCGGATTTGCGACCTTCACCGACGCCAGCGCCTCATCGCTAGTACGGCTGATCTCGTCGGTGACACTGACTACGATCGTCCTGTCCGACAGCGCGCCGAGGAGACCGCCACCCTGGGTGGCGCTGAACGTCACGGCTTCGAGCGCCGCCTCGTACTGGGCCAGCGTCGCATTGCCGGACAGTGTCAGCACACCGGTACCGGTGTTGTAGCTCCCTAAGATACCGTTGCCGTTGGCGAAGTTGAGTTTGTCACCCGAGACGAACGTGCCCAACAGGCCACTGGCCCTCACTGTCACCGTGGCTCCGGACAGGGTGGTCGAGTCCGAATCGGTGATGATCACCGACGGCAGCGCGGACACGGCCGGCTTGCCCAGGATGAAGGTCGGGTACGACGGAGAGCCTGACAGTGTCACTGTTGGCGCTGCACTCGGCGCCGCCTTGGCGACGGCCAGTGACGCCCTGCCGGGGAACAGACTGTTCGAGGCGCCGGTGTCATCGCTGACAACTATCGACAGCGTGCGACCCACGAAGCCGAGGCCGAGGAAGCGCTCGACCACCTGCGTAGCGGTGAAGGTCACTGACTCCAGCGCTACTTCATAAGCCGCTTTGGTTGCGCGTCCGGACAGCGTCAACACGCCGGTGCTCTCGTCGTAGACCCCGGTGATGTCGGCGGTATCGGTGAAGCTCAGCTTGTCGCCGGCGATGAACTTCGAGAACAACAGGTCGTCGGTCTTAACGGACACGATCGCCCCGGTGACGTAATCGGAGTCGATGTCATTTATGGACACCGACGTAATCGGCGCGATCCCCGACGAACCGAGCCGGTACGTCTTCCCGCCCGAAGCGGTGACCAGCGGCGGCAGCCCCAGCTCGATGTCGCCGGCGCCAACTGTGAATGTGATCTCCTTCGTTTCGACCGTGTCGGCCTTGGCCAAGCCCAACCACCTGGCGACGTTCTCCAGGAAGGACTGGATGGTGCCGTACACGCCCGTGAGGTGCTCGGAATCGTCACGGACCCTGAACTTCAACGTCTCGGTGTAAGGGCCGCCTAGCAGCTCCAGTGGGTTCGGAACGTAGGTGAACGTGCCCGCTATCAATCCGGGGACCAGGACGCCCTTCGAGGGCCCGGTGACAACCTCGTAGGTGAGCGGATCGCCGTTGGGGTCGGTGGCGTTGATGGTGATCGTCCTGGTTCCGAGAAATTCCGACGTGGTCACCTCGCTGATCACCGGGGTTTTGTTGAAGAAGGTGTGGTTGATCAGGCGCCGCACCCAGGCCAGCAGGGTGTCGGTCAAGGCCGACTGAATCGGGTTTCCAGTGTTCAGCAGGGGCGAGACGACGTTCGACACCGCCATCCTGATGACCTCGGGTACCTCGACGCTCTCTTCCAGTGGCACGAGGACGGCTACTTCCACCGCCTCCGGCGGTATGGACCCTTCCGGTTCCGTCGGCTCCACCGCGGGTGCGATCGATGCGGGCGGCTCCGCCACGGAGGTGTCGACTGTCGCCGGCGGCGGAGTCTCGTCCTGCGGTCCGGTTGGGATGTCGTCGTGGTCGCCCGTCTTGTCGGAGCCCGATACCCCGAGTGGCGTATCGGGGCTGCCGGAGCCTACCTGCGGCTCGTGGGCGTCGCTATCCACGATCTCCGCGTCGAGTTTCTGCTCGTCTTCGTCACCTGGCCCAATACCATCCGGCTCTGCGCCCGTGTTCTCGTCTACGTCGGCAGTAACGTCATCGTCGTCCTCGCCGCCGGCGTTGTCTGTTTCGCCGTCGCCGTTCTCGTAGCCCTCTTTGTTTTCGGCACTTCGTTCGGCCTCGCCGTTGTCGTCGTTGTCAGAAGCTTGCGGCTGTCCACCATTCGACCCATCTGCGCCAGTGGACGAGGAGCCGGTTTCGGCAGCGAAGGCAACACCAGTGGCTGAGGTGTATAGAGCGAAACCGATGCCGAGAGAGACTGCGAGCGCACCCACCCGACCAACGCAGAGGTGCCGGTTGGAAGCCTGCTGCATGTGCCGCGGCGAACCGGTCGGCTGGGCGAGGTCGAGGAGTTCCTTCGCCGCCCAGAACCTGTTCACGGTGGGGGCGCCCGATTCGTCGCGAGCGATCCGATGACGAGCCTGGTTTGCGCTCACGTAAAAGCCTCCGTTGCCTAGTTGGTCCGCCCCGCATGCCCCCACCGGGCTCACACGAGAAGTCGGCGCATGGGAGTGCCGTGACGCCGGTAGGCGACGTGCCACCTCATGATCCGTACGCGATCCGACAAAACGCTTGCCGGTAGCGGGCGATCGAGGCTCGACGCCATCGCGTTACACAACACATCGGGGAGATTAGAGCAAAATTGTCGTCGATGTCACCGACATCAGAAGATTATTCAACTAGGGAACGACTGATTTGCTCTAAAAGGGTCAATATGGTGCGACAACGGGCGCAACGGGCAATTCCGAGGTTGGAGTATTTTCGTTCTTCGGATGGAGTTAGCTCACGGTTGAACCGGTTCTTCGCAATGCCACGGCAGGTTCGACACCTTCACGGCGACCCAGTCGCAGAGATTGGCTCTTGGGTTAGCCGTCCCATTGGCACGGCAACTGAGACGCCATATCCGAGCGTCCGCATGAACTCGTGACACAGCTGCAGGTCTGAGCAGTCTGGATAATGGACAAACGTGACTTCTAGCCAACTCCTCAGCGAGCCGACCGGTGACTGACGGCCCTTTGATCGTTCAGTCCGACAAGACGGTGCTGCTCGAAGTCGACCACGAGCAGGCTGGTGCCGCTCGCGCGGCGATTGCTCCGTTCGCCGAGCTGGAGCGCGCGCCCGAGCACGTGCACACCTACCGGATCACCCCCCTCGCGCTGTGGAACGCGCGGGCAGCCGGACACGACGCCGAGCAGGTCGTGGACGCACTCGTCTCGTTCTCCCGCTATGCCGTCCCCCAGCCCCTGCTGGTCGACATCGTCGACACCATGGCCCGCTATGGGCGCCTGCAGCTGGTCAAGCACCCCGCGCACGGCCTGACGCTGGTCAGCTTCGACCGCGCCGTGCTCGAGGAGGTGTTGCGCAACAAGAAGATCAGCCCGATGCTCGGGGCCCGGATCGATGACGACACAGTGATCGTGCACAACAGCGAACGCGGCCGCGTCAAGCAGATGCTGCTCAAGATCGGCTGGCCGGCCGAGGATCTGGCCGGGTACGTCAACGGCGAAGCGCACCCGATCGATCTCGACCAGGACGGCTGGCACCTGCGTGACTACCAGCAGATGGCCGCCGACTCGTTCTGGGACGGCGGATCAGGGGTTGTGGTGCTGCCGTGCGGCGCCGGTAAGACCCTGGTCGGTGCGGCGGCGATGGCCAAGGCCGGTGCGACGACGTTGATTCTCGTCACCAACACCGTGGCGGGCCGACAGTGGAAAAGGGAGCTGATCGCTCGAACGTCATTGACCGAGAACGAGATCGGCGAGTATTCAGGTGAGCGCAAGGAGATCCGCCCAGTAACCATCGCCACCTATCAGGTCATCACCCGCCGCACCAAGGGCGAGTACAAGCATCTCGAGTTGTTCGACAGCCGCGATTGGGGCCTCATCATTTACGACGAAGTGCACCTGTTGCCTGCGCCGGTGTTCCGGATGACGGCCGACCTCCAGTCGCGGCGCCGACTCGGGCTGACGGCGACGCTGATCCGCGAAGACGGCCGGGAGGGCGACGTGTTCTCGCTGATCGGGCCGAAACGCTACGACGCACCGTGGAAGGACATCGAGGCTCAAGGCTGGATCGCGCCTGCTGAATGCGTGGAAGTGCGCGTCACCATGACCGACAACGAGCGCATGCTGTATGCGACAGCCGAACCGGAGGAGCGCTACAAGCTGTGCGCCACGGCGCATACCAAGATCGCGGTGGTGAAGTCGATCCTGGAACGTCACCCCAACGAACCGACGCTGGTCATCGGCGCCTACCTCGACCAGCTCGACGAGCTGGGCGCCGAGTTGGATGCTCCGGTCATTCAGGGTTCGACGAAAACAGCCGAGCGCGAGGAGCTTTTCGACAAGTTCCGTAGTGGCGAGATCAGGACGCTGGTGGTGTCAAAGGTCGCGAACTTCTCCATCGACCTCCCGGAAGCCAGTGTCGCCGTGCAGGTTTCGGGAACGTTCGGATCGCGCCAGGAGGAGGCCCAGCGTCTGGGCCGTCTGCTGCGTCCGAAAGCAGACGGTGGCGGTGCAGTGTTCTATTCAGTGGTATCCCGAGACAGCTTGGATGCCGAGTACGCCGCTCACCGCCAGCGGTTCCTCGCCGAGCAGGGCTACGGGTACGTCATCAAGGACGCCGACGACCTGCTCGGCCCGGCCATCTAGATCACAGGACCCAATTGATCGTCCCGGTCGTCGGCGTGCTGGTCAGGCCCTGAGCATCTCGAACGGTGATCGAGATATTGCGTAAGCCAAACAGCCCCCAGTTAGCCCTGTTAAAGCGGACCGCCCGAAGCGCAGCCTCATACTCCGCCACGGTCCCGGACCCCGTCAGTGTCAGTACGGAACCATTCCCAGTGACATCTCCGACAATGCTCCCAGTCGAAGCCGTTGGCGTGAACGACAGAGTGTCGCCGCTCTGCGGATTCGTCACCGTGATGACGGATCGATCGAGGAACGAGGAATCGTCGACGATCGAGGCAGTCGAAGCGACCACAGGCAGGCTCAAGAGAATTAATCCGAAGGTGGCGGTCACCACCGGCGCCGAGTTTGCCGTCTGAGTCACGAGAGCCAACGCCCCCGGACTGGTGCTGCCGAGCGAGTCGGTGACGGTGAAGGTGATGGTCTTCACCGACGTCGTCCCGAGTGCTCCCGACGCGAAAGTCACTGAGCGGAGGAGCTGTTGGTAGGTCGCCGTGGAGGCACTGCCGACGAATGTCAGGACCCCGGTTGCGGTATTGAAGTTGCCCATGATTCCTGACGTCGGCGTGAAGGAGAGGATGTCGCCGGGCGTGAAGTTTCCGGTGATCGCCACCGATGCTCCCTGCATCGTCGACGAATCCAGATCCAGCACGGTGAGAAGCGGATTGACTGCCACGGCGGTGTTGCCGGCGGTGTAGATCGGCCCCAGCAGCGTGGTCACCAGTGGTGACAGGTTCACCGGCGCCGCCACCACGGTTACCGCCACAGAACCCGGGAGGCTCGTCGCGTTCTGCAAATCGGTCACGGTGAACGACACGGTCTTGATCGTTGCCAATGCGGACGTACCGGTGGAGATCGTCACAGATCGCAGCAATTCCTGGTAGACACTCACAGCCGCGTCACCGGTGAAGGTCAACGTGCCCGTGGCATCGTCATACGAACCTGAGATCCCTGGCTGTCCACTGAAATCGAGGATGTCGCCCGCCGCGAAGTTCCCGACGATCTTCACTGTTGCGCCTTTGAGCGTGTTGGAGTCGAGTTCCAGCAGCGACAGGTTGCCGTCGATCGTGAGCGGCGTGCCACCCGCGGTATACGAGAGGTTGACGCCCGACGTGACGACGAGCGGGGCAACGTTCAGCGGTGCCGAGACGATCGTCACCGCAACAAGACCCGGACTGCTCACCCTTCCGTCAGCATCGGTCACGACGAAGGAAATGCTCTTGATCGTGGCCAGCGCACCGCTACTTGTCGAATACGTCACCGACCTGAGTACTTGCTGATACTCCGCGAGCGTACCGGCCCCCTCGAAGGTCAGAACGCCGTTGCTGTAGTTTCCGTCGATGTCACCCAGCGTCTGGAACGACAGCGTCTCCCCCACCCCCGCTCCGCCGACAATCGACACCACCGCTCCGGACAACATCGACGAATCAGCGTCGAGTAGAACCAGATTCGAATCCACGGTGGTAGCCGTGCTGCCGGCCGTGTAGTTGACGTTGGCCACAGACGTGACGACGACGGGGGCGGCCAGGATCGGCAGCGACAACACCGTCACTCCCACCGACCCCGCAGTACTGGTCGCCAGAGTGTCATCGGTGACCGTGAACTCGATGACGCGGACGGCCGTCGACGCCGTCGAGTTGGTGGCGAACCTCACCGACCGCAGCAGGTCCTGATACTCGCCGACACTTGCATCCCCCTCGAAGGTGAGAACGCCACCCACGAAGTTCGCCACCACGTCGGGCGGCAGTGTGCCCCAGGACAATGTGTCGCCGGCTTCAGGGTCGACAACCGTCACCGTGGCGCCCGACATGATTCCTGAGTCGCCGTCCAGGAGAATGATTGCCGGATCGACGGTGACGGCGGTTGCACCAGCCGTGTAGGGGACGCTCACGATCGAGGTGAGAACGATCGGCGCAGAAGCGGGCAGCCCGACCACGGTCACGGTGGTGGCCGCCGACAGAGCATTGGTGTTGCCGTCGGCATCAGTCACCGCGAAGGACACCGTGGAAATTCCGGCCGTGCCGGAGGTCAAGGTGATCGATTGCAGGACTTGCTGATACACCGACGCGCTCGCCGCCCCGGTAAAGGTGACCTGCCCGGGCGTCTGGTCATCGGCGCTGATCCCGCCCGAAAGGGCGCCCCACCCCAGAACCCCATCCCCGGTGACCGTGACGACCACCGACTCGATATCGGAGTCCGGATCGGTCAACACCACCACCGGAGACACCGTGATCGGCTGACCCGTGGTGCCCGCGGCCGCCGGAGCGACGATCAGCACCGGCGACACCTCCACCGGACCCAACCCCACCACCGTCACCACCGTGCCCGCCGGCAGCACATTGGTGTTGCCATCCACATCGGTGACGGCGAACTCGACCGACTTCAGGCCAGGAACCGACGACGTCAGCGTGACCGACTGCAGCACTTGCTGGTAGGCGGCCGCCGTGGCCGCGCCCGTGAACGTCACTTGGCCGGGCACCGTGTCATCAGCATCGATGCCGCCGGGCAGGGTTCCCCACCCCAGCACACCATCCCCGGTGACGGTCACCACGACGGTTTCGATATTGGAGTCCGGATCGGTCAACACCACCACCGGGGACACCGTGATCGGCTGCCCGGTCGTGCCCGCGGCCGCCGGCGCCACGATCAGCACCGGGGCAACCTCGACCGGGCCCAGCCCGACCACCGTCACTGCCGTGCCCGCGGGAAGCACATTGGTGTTGCCGTCGGCATCAGTCACCGCGAAGGACACCGTGGAAATCCCCGCCGAGGCTGAGGTCAGCGTGACCGACTGCAACACGTCTTTGTAAGCGGCCGCCGTCGCGGCACCACTGAAGGTGACCTGGCCCGCGACCGTGTCATCAGCATCGATACCAACCGGCAGGGCACCCCAACCCAGCACCCCGTCACCGTCCAACGTGACGACCACCGACTCAATATCGGAGTCCAGATCCGTCAACACCACCACCGGAGACACCGTGATCGGCTGACCCGTGGTGCCCGCGGCGGCCGGGGCCACGATCAGCACCGGCGACACCTCCACCGGACCCAACCCCACCACCGTCACCACCGTGCCCGCCGACAGCACATTGGTGTTGCCATCGGCATCAGTCACCGCAAAGGACACCGTGGAAATCCCCGCCGTGCCGGAGGTCAGCGTGATCGATTGCAGGACTTGCTGATACACCGCCGCGCTCGCCGCACCCGTGAAGGTGACCTGGCCCGCGACCGAATCATCAGCATCGATGCCGCCGGGCAGGGTTCCCCACCCCAGCACCCCGTCCCCGTCCACGGTGACGACCACCGACTCGATATCGGAGTCCGGATCCGTCAACACCACCACCGGAGACACCGTGATCGGCTGACCGGTGGTCCCCGCGGCGGCCGGGGCCACGATCACCACCGGCGCAACCTCCACCGCCCCAAGACCCACCACCGTCACCGCCGTAGCCGCCGACAACACGTTGGAGTTGCCATCAACATCAGTCACCGTGAACGACACCGTCGAGACGCCTGTTGAGGCCGAGGTCAGCGTGAGTGATTGCAGGACTTGCTGATACACCGCCGCGGTGGCCGCACCACTGAACGTGACCTGACCAGCCACCGAGTCATCGGCATCGATCTCGTCGGGCAGGGCCCCCCAACCGAAGACCCCGTCCCCATCGACCGTCACCACCACCGACTCGATATCCGAATCTGGATCGGTCAGCACCACGATCGGGCTGACCGTGATCGGCTGACCCGTGGTGCCCGCGGCGGCCGGGGCCACGATCACCACCGGAGACACCTCCACCGCCCCCAGACCCACCACCGTCACCGCGGTAGCCGCCGGCAACACATTGGTGTTGCCATCAACATCAGTCACTTCAAAGGACACCGTCTGCAGGCCAGGAGCCGCCGACGTCAGCGTGAGTGATTGCAGCAGGTCCTGGTATGCCGCCGCTGTCGCGGCACCACTAAAGGTGACCTGACCAGCCACCGAGTCATCGGCATCAATGCCACCAGAGAGCGTCCAGCCCAGCACCCCGTCCCCGTCGACCGTGACCACCACCGACTCGATCTGCGAGTCGGGATCGGTGAGCACCACAATCGGGCTGACCGTGATCGGCTGACCCGCCAACCCCGCCGCCGCCGGAGCCACCACCAGGATTGGCGACACCTCGACCGGACCCAGACCCACCACCGTCACCGCCGTAGCCGCCGGCAACACGTTGGAGTTGCCATCAACATCAGTCACTTCAAAGGACACCGTCGAGACGCCTGTTGAGGCCGAGGTCAGCGTGAGTGATTGCAGGACTTGCTGATACACCGCCGCGGTGGCCGCACCACTGAACGTGACCTGACCAGCCACCGAATCATCGGCATCAATGCCACCAGAGAGCGTCCAGCCCAGCACCCCGCCACCATCGACCGTCACCACCACCGACTCGATATCGGAGTCCGGATCGGTGAGCACCACAATCGGGCTGACCGTGATCGGCTGACCCGTGGTGCCCGCGGCGGCCGGGGCCACGATCACCACCGGAGACACCTCCACCGCCCCCAGACCCACCACCGTCACGACAGTGGCCGCCGGCAGAACGTTGGAGTTCCCATCCACATCAGTCACCGCAAAGGACACCGACTTCAGACCGGGGACCGAGGAGGTCAGCGTGAGTGATTGCAGCAGGTCCTGGTATGCCGCCGCTGTCGCGGCACCAGAGAAGGTGACCTGACCGGCCACCGAATCATCGGCATCAATGCCACCAGACAGCGTCCAGCCCAGCACCCCGCCACCATCAACAGTCACCACCACCGACTCGATATCGGAATCCGGATCAGTCAGCACCACAATCGGACTGACCGTGACCGGCTGACCGGTCGTCCCCGCGGCGGCCGGGGCCACGATCACCACCGGAGCAACCTCCACCGCCCCAAGACCCACGACAGTGACTGCGGTGGCCGCGGGCAACACGTTGGTGTTGCCATCAACATCAGTCACCGTGAACTCGACGGTGGAGAGCCCGGCTGTCGCGGAGGTCAGCGTGATCGATTGCAGGACTTGCTGATACACCGACTCGCTCGCCGCACCACTGAACGTGACCTGACCAGCCACCGAGTCATCAGCATCAAGGCCACCGGGCAGGGCACCCCAACCGAAGACCCCGTCCCCATCGACCGTCACCACCACCGACTCGATCTGCGAGTCGGGATCGGTGAGCACCACCACCGGAGACACCGTGATCGGCTGACCCGTGGTGCCGGCGGCCGCCGGGGCCACGATCACCACCGGAGACACCTCCACCGCCCCAAGACCCACCACCGTCACCGCGGTAGCCGCCGGCAACACGTTGGAGTTGCCATCCACATCAGTCACTTCAAAGGACACCGTCTGCACCCCAGCCGTCGCCGAGGTGAGTGTGACCGACTGCAGGACTTGCTGATACACCCCCGCACTGGCCGCACCACTGAACGTGACCTGACCGGCCACCGAATCATCGGCATCAATGCCACCGAGCAGGGCACCCCAACCGAAGACCCCGTCCCCGTCGACCGTCACCACCACCGACTCGATATCGGAATCCGGATCAGTGAGCACCACCACCGGGCTGACCGTGATCGGCTGACCCGTGGTGCCCGCGGCCGCCGGGGCCACGATCACCACCGGCGCAACCTCCACCGCCCCAAGACCCACCACCGTCACCGCGGTAGCCGCCGGCCC
>NZ_LQPC01000024.1 GCF_002101705.1 Mycolicibacterium iranicum
GGAGCACCCAAAGGACCCACCCGACAACCCCCGAAACGACAACAGCCGAACCTACAAACGTAGGTCCGGCTGTCGCCATGAATCGCCCTGGAAATGCCGGAGGCTCCTGACCTTGGAAACGAGGATGGAGTCATGCCGAAGGAGCAGTCGCCGGGGAAGCCGACCACACGCCGCTACAGCCCAGAGGAGAAGGCCGCCGCGGTGCGGATGGTCCGCACACTGAGGGCGGAGTTGGGTACCGAGGCGGGCACAGTGTCGCGGGTGGCCCGCCAGCTGGGCTACGGGGTGGAGTCGGTGCGGTCCTGGGTGCGCCAGGCCGACATCGATGAGGGCCTGGCCCCGGGAGTGTCGACGGTCGAGTCACGCAAGGTCCGCGAGCTCGAGCAAGAGATTCGAGAACTCAAGCGTGCCAACGAAATTCTGAAACGAGCGGCCAGTTTCTTCGGGGCGGAGCTCGACCGCCAACACAAGAAATAGTCGCGTTCATCGACGTCAACCGCGACGAATTCGGGGTCGAGCCCATCTGCACCGTCCTGCGCAGCGCAGGGGTGTCGATGGCCCCGAGCACCTACTACGACACCAAGACCCGGCCGCCGTCGGCGCGGACCCAACGCGACGCCGTTCTCACCCCGGTGCTGGTGGGCCTCTGGCAGGACAACTACAAGGTGTATGGGGCCCGCAAGCTGTGGAAAGCGGCGCGTCGGGCCGGGTATGACGTGGGCCGTGACCAGGTAGCCCGGTTGATGCGGGCGGCTGGCATCAAGGGCGCCCGTCGCGGCAAATGGGTCAAGACCACCCGGGCCGACCCGACCGCCAATCGTCACCCCGACCTGGTCAAGCGCCAGTTCGTCGCCGACAGACCGAACCGATTATGGGTGACCGACCTGACCTACGTGCCGACCTGGACCGGGGTGGCTTACGTGTGCTTCCTCATCGACGCGTACTCGCGGATGATCGTCGGGTGGCGGGTGGCCTCGCACATGCGCACCACGATGGTGCTCGATGCGATCGAGATGGCCCGCTGGTCGCGCGGAATCCTGTTGCTGGGCTTGACATGTCACTCCGATGCCGGGTCGCAGTTCACCTCGATCCGCTACGGTGAACGGCTCGCCGAGATCGGCGCGGTGCCCTCGATCGGCAGCATCGGGGACAGTTTCGACAATGCCCTGGCCGAGACCGTCAACGGCTACTACAAGGCCGAGCTGATCTACGGCCCGGCCCGCAGCGGGCCCTGGAAGACCGTCGAGGACGTCGAGTTGGCGACCCTGGGCTGGGTGCACTGGCACAACACCAGCCGCCTACACGGCTACCTCGGTGACCTCCCGCCGGCCGAGTTCGAAGCTGCGTTCTACGATGCCCAACGGAGCGACCAACCCCTGGTCGAAATCCAATAGCCCGAGCCTCCGACAGAACCAGGGCGATTCAGTCCGCGGCTATTCCGATGTCTTGCGACATCACAATGGTAGCGGGGACAGTGTGGTGTTTCAGGACATCGGAATAGGGTGTCTCAAGACATCGGAATAGGTGGATCAGCCAGTTTCAGCTGGTGTCGAAGGCTCGCCTGGTTATCACCGCAGTGCTCGTCGAGGGCCGCTCACAATCGCAGGTCGCCCGCGACTACGGCGTCTCCCAGAGCTGGATCTCACGGCTGATCAAGCGCTACACCCTCGACGGCGACGCCGCCTTCGAACCACGATCCAAACGCCCCCACACCAGCCCCCGCCGGCTACCTCAGCACACCATCGACCTCATCATCGAACTGCGGCACACTCTGACCGGCAAAGGCCTCGACGCTGGACCTCACACCATCGCCTGGCACCTCCAACATCACCACCACCTCCAGGTCTCACCCGCCTCAATCAGCCGACACCTCCACGCCGCCGGCCTCGTCGAACCCGCACCGGCAAAACGACCGAAATCGTCCTACATCCGCTTCGCGGCAGCACAACCCAACGAACGCTGGCAAGCAGACTTCACCCACTGGCGCCTCACCGGCGGCACCGACACCGAAATCCTGTCCTGGCTCGACGACTGCACCCGCTACGCAATCTCGGTGACTGCCCACCGCCGCGTCACCGCCACCACCGTCGTCACCGAATTCACCAAAGCCATTGCCCAACACGGAATCCCATACTCCACACTCACCGACAACGGCATGGTCTTCACCACCCGCTTCGCCGGCGGAAAAGGCGGACGCAACGGCTACGAAGCCGAGCTACACTGTCAGCAGTCACGTAATTCCCCAGGTATGAGGGGTTGTCCGTCACGTAATTCCTCACCCGCCGTCACGTAATTCC
>NZ_LQPC01000025.1 GCF_002101705.1 Mycolicibacterium iranicum
TGGATGGAGACGTCGTGTCCTTGGGCGGCTTGGCGTAGGGCGCCGACGGTGGCTTGGTCTTTGGGGATGTGGGTGAAGGGGTCCCAGTGATACCAGCGCATGGCGTTCTGGTAGGTCATCTTGTTGATCTCGTCATCAGGCACGGTGTTGGCCTTGAGGACTGCGTCGAGTTGTTCGGGGGCGCCGGGCCACATCGAATCGCTGTGCGGGTAGTCGGCTTCCCAGCAGATGTTGTCCACCCCGATCTGATGACGGGTGGCCACCCCGACCGGGTCGGCGATGAAACAGGTCAGGAAGTGCTCACGGAACACCTCAGAGGGCAGCTTGCCGCCGAAGTCCTGACCCGTCCAGGTCGAATGCATCTCATAGGTGCGATCCACCCGCTCCAAAAAGTACGGGATCCACCCGGTGCCGCCCTCGCTCAGGGCGATCTTGAGGTCGGGATATTCCTTGATCGGGCGCGACCACAACAGATCCGCGGCAGCCTGCACGATGTTCATCGGCTGCAAGGTGATCATCACATCCATCGGGGCATCCGGGGCGGTGATCGCCAACCGCCCCGACGAGCCGATGTGCACGTTGAGCACGGTGTCCGTATCAACCAGGGCGTCCCACATCGGCTTCCAATGCTCGAAATCATGGAAACTGGGATAGCCCATCGCCGCCGGGTTCTCGGTGAACGTCAACGAATGCACCCCCCGCGCAGCGTTACGGCGGATCTCCGCCGCACACGCTTGAGGATCCCAGATCACCGGCAACGTCATCGGAATGAACCGCGCCGGATAGGCCCCACACCATTCCTCGACATGCCAGTCGTTGTAGGCCTGCACCAACGCCAACGAGAACTCGTGATCCTCGGTGGCAAACAACCGGCCCGCAAACCCGGGAAACGACGGGAAACACATCGACCCCAAGATGCCGCCGGCGTTCATGTCCTTGACCCGCTCATCGACCTGCCAACAGCCGGGCCGGATCTCATCCAGACCCTGCGGTTCCAGGCCGTATTCCTCCTTGGGCCGACCCGCCACCGCATTGAGCGCCACATTCGGGATCACCACATCACGGAACTGCCAGGTATCCGACCCGTCCTCGTTGTGCACCAACCGCGGCGCCTCATCCAAATACTTCTTCGACAGATGATTCTTGAACATGTCCGGCGGCTC
>NZ_LQPC01000026.1 GCF_002101705.1 Mycolicibacterium iranicum
CCCCCGCCGCCCCCGCCCCCGCCGCTGCTGCCGCCGGGAGTGCCGCCACCACCGGCACCCGCTCCCACACCCGCGGGCTGATCACCTGAAGTGCGGGTCGAGCAGTGTCGCCCACGCGTTGTCGAGCTGCTGCCACTCCGCCTGGCATCCGCTGGCCCGGCTGTCCGGGAGCTCGCCCGCTGAGACGAGGTCGGCGTTGGCGTCCGGATTCGATCCGTAGATCCAGCACAGCAGGTTGTAATTGCGCGCCTCGTTGAGGGTGTGCTCATCGGCGAAGTCGCCCTCTCCGAGGGGACCGTCCTCGTCGCCGGACACCTCGAACACTTTCGCGAAGTCCTTGACCGCCTGCACCGAATCCGCGTCGGGCGCGCCGCTCTCGTCCGGCTGCAGCAGCACGTAGGCGGCCAACTGATCGGCGAGTCCTCTTCGCGTCCGGTGATCGGCAGGTCGTAGATCGTGATCGCCATGTGGCCGACCTCGTGATAGAAGGTCGCCCATTCGGCGTTGATCGCCGATGCGGCCGGATCCGGCTCCTGTAGCTCGGTGAAGATGCGTTCGCTGTTGGAGGTGTCCTCGTAGCAGATCGTGATGGTCTTGTCGCTCGGGCTCCAGAACGCGTTGGGCTGATCGCACTGCGCCCCGATCAGCGGGATGTCGTAGGGCAGGATCAGCGTCTGGTTGATGTCGTCGGCCATGTCTTCGAGCGCGCCGTCGCCCTCCAGCAACTCCCTGCCCCGCAGCGCCTCCGGGGTGCTCGCGTCCTGATAGGTCGCCACCATGGACCCGCCGCCCTCCGTTGGTTTTTCGGGCGCTTGCTCGGGCGCGTCGACCTTGCCCTTGTCGGCAGCGGCGGCCGACGTCTCTTCGGCGGCTGACGGCGAGTCCGGTTGTTCGGGCTGGGAGCCGCCGCAGGCCACCACCAGCAGGCCGGTCGCCAGGATCGGCAGAATCCGTGTATGCATAGGTCGGCCCCTTTGCTCGAAGCATCTATTGACAGCCTCGCAAATAATGGGCCGGCGTGCGGCTACTTCGACGCGTCCGCGCTCAACCAGCGCTTGGGATGCATCCGGATGACGACCGAAGACGCGCTCGGATACTCGTCGGCGAACTTGTTGCCCTCCCGCTCACCCACGCAGCGGACGGCGACCGACCGTACGCCGGCATCATCCGCCTGTTCGATCGCCGTGACGTCCCCCTCGACCGTGACGTATCGGTACGGCGGCCGCTCATCCTGGACCGTGATGGTGAACCGGCCAGCGTCGCGGATCAGCCGATGCTTCACCGAGTCCGCCTGGGTCCACACCAGCACCTCACCGCCGGGCTCATAGCCGTACCAGATCGGCACCGCGAGCGGGGCTCGGCCCGGTCGCTCGACCGCAACCACGCCGACGTGAACATCGGCCAGGAACTGCTCGCGCTCGTCGAGCGTCATCGTCGCCATGACTCTGACCAACCGGTGCGCGCTGGGTCACATTCCCTCAGTCACTGATGAGCTCGAAAATCGGGATGACGCGGTCGGTGCGCTTCTCGTACTCCCCGAAGCCGGGCGCGCGCTCGACGATCTTCGGGTACAGCTCGTCCCGCTCCGCACGCGGCAGTTCCCGCGCGGTGACGGCCTTCGGCGGCTCGGTGCCGATCTCGATGCTCGCCCGGGAATTCTCGCGAATGTTGAACGCCCAGGCCGGGTCTCGATCTCTGCCCGCTGCCGAGCCGACGATGTAGAGCCGCCCGTCGATGTCGAAGTACGCGGTGGGGTTGATCCGCGCTTCGCCGCTCTTGGCGCCGGTGGAATGCAACAGCAGCAGCGGGAAGCCTTCGAATTGACCGCCCACCTTGCCGCCGTTGGCACGGAACTCGTCGATCGTCTGCTGGTTGAAGTCGCGCTCACCGCGCATCGAATCGTCAGCCATGACCCCATCCTGCCGCTTACCCCGCGCCCGCGGAATAGCATTCCTGGCTGCGGTCGCGGCCGAAATCACAACCCGGAATGCTATTCCGCGAGCGTCCGGCACCGAGCGGCGCGAGGATGACGGGATGGATCACGTCACCTTCATCCCGACACCCGACCAGTACCGGTATACGTTCGGCGGCGCGGAGCCTGTGTTGCGGATCAAGCCCCAGACGATCCTGACGCTGTGGGCCGAAGACGCCTACGGCGGACGGATCACCACCACCGATGACGTCGCGTCCGCGGCGCTGAATACGTGGGACCTCAACCCGCAGACCGGGCCGTTCTTCGTCGAGGGGGCCGAGCCCGGCGACACGCTGGCCGTCCATCTGGTCGACCTGACACCCGCGCGCAGCTGGGGCGCGTCGACGCTGATCCCGTTCTTCGGCGGCCTGACCAGCGTCCCCGTCAGTCCGACGCTGCAGGAACCATTGCCCGAGCGCACCTGGATCTACGAATACGATTCAGCGGCAAAGACATTGGCGTTCAACGCCCACGGCAGCGACTTCAGCGTCGCCCTGCCCGCGAACCCGATGCTGGGCACCGTCGGCGTGGCACCCGACCGTCGCGAGGTCCGCACCGCGCTCGTCCCCGACATCTTCGGCGGCAACATGGACACTCCTGAGATGGCAGCAGGAGCGACGTGTTATCTGCGCGTGAACGTCCCCGGCGCGCTGTTCTCGCTGGGCGACGGCCACTACCGCCAGGGCGAGGGCGAATCCTGCGGCTGCGCCGTGGAGGGGGCGATGCACATCACCGCGATCGTCGATCTGATCAAGGGTGGCAACTCGGCGTGGCCGCGGTTGGAGACCGACACCCACCTGATGTGCATCGGATCCGGCCGCCCGATGGAGGAGGCGTGGCGGGCCGGGCAGGTCGAGATGATCACCTGGTTGGGCGAGTTGTACGGCCTCGACCGATTCGACGCCTACCAGTTGCTCACGCAGATCTCGCTGTCACCGATCGCCAACGTGGTCGACACCAACTACAGCGCTGTCACCAAGATCGACAAGCGACTGCTGCCGCCCGCGCCTGCCTACGGCGGGGTGCATGCACAATTGCGTGCTGCGGCAGAGGCATTGGGCAGCATCAGCTACTAGCCACCTGGTCGACCATGTGCCGCGCGATGGTCGAAATGACATTACGGCGTGCGCGACGTCCGCTCGACGACGAGGATGGCCCCATGGATCTCGGGCTTGCAGGTAAACGCTTCGCCGTCACGGGCGGCACCCGCGGAATCGGCCGCGCCGTCGTCGAAGGGTTGCTCGCCGAGGGGGCGTCGGTCGCCTTCTGCGCCCGCACGCCGGACGCGGTGGCCGAGGCACAGTCGGAGCTGACCGCTGGCGGGGCCACCGCAGTGGGCAGCGCGGTCGACGTGGGCGACCGCACCGCCGTCGCCGCCTGGGTCGAGGCCAGCGCCGAGACGCTCGGCGGGCTCGACGGTGTGGTGGCCAATGTCAGCGCGCTGGCCATCCCGGAGTCTGCCGAGAACTGGCGCACCACGTTCGAGGTCGACCTGATGGGCACGGTCGGGCTCGTCGACGCGGCACTGCCGTTTCTGCTCGCCTCCGGCGCCGGGTCCATCGTCTCGATCTCCAGCGTTTCTGGTCGCGAGGTCGACTTCGCCGCGGGCCCCTACGGCACGATGAAGGCCGCAATCATCCACTACACCCAGGGGCTGGCATACCAGCTCGCCGGAAAAGGCGTGCGCGCCAACAGCGTCAGCCCGGGCAACACCTACTTCGCCGGCGGCGTGTGGCCGTCGATCGAGGAGAACAACCCCGAACTGTTCGCCGCTGCGCTCGCGCTGAATCCGACCGGCCGGATGGCGACACCGGAGGAGGTGGCCAACGCGGTGGTGTTCCTGTCGAGCTCGGCGGCCAGCTTCATCACGGGCACGAACCTGGTCGTCGACGGCGCTCTGACTCGGGGCGTCCAACTCTGAGTCAGGGCTCAAGGCCCCGCAGCAGGACCGCGAGACCGTATTCGAACGCGTCGTCGGCCCGGGCCGGCTTGGGCGCCCCGGTGGCCAGCGCGGCGGCCAGTTCGGGACTCACCTCCGTGCCGGATCGCCACGGTTCGTCGGGTGCGGCGACGTCGAGCGCGGCTCCCAACACATAATTGTCCACCAACGTGATCGTCCGCAACGTGTCCGCGGCGCTGAAACCCGCGCGCCGCAACGTGATCGCGAGAGCGTTGTACATCCTGAACGCCTGCGGGCTGTTGACCGCGTACTCCGTCAGCAGGGGGATCAGCGTGGGGTACCGCGCGAAGCTGGAGCGGTACGACCGCGCGATGTCGGCGACCACGTCGCGCCACGGCCGGTCGGGATCGTCGGCGGGAAGGTGCACTTCCGACATCGCGCGCTCGCGCAGCAGCTCGACGATGGCGTCACGCCCCGACACGTGGTTGTACAGCGACGACGGCTGCACCTTCAGCTTGCGCGCGACCCCCGGCATCGTGAATCCGCCGGAGGTGCGCACGAGCTCGAGCGCGGCCTCGGCGATGACGTCCACGGACAGGATCGGCTTGGGCGGTCGGCCCATCTCACACCTCCCTCTTGCGTTGGCGGGTGACCGGGTTCACAATAAACGAACCTCATTCGTTTTAGGAGCTGGATGATCGTTCTCACCGCACCGGCGGCATCCCCGTTGTCGCGCACGACCGCGTCGCACCGTCCGCCGCTGCGCGTCGGCCTCGTCCAGCACCGCTGGCGTGACGACGCCGACGAACTGCGAAAGGTGTTGCGCGCCGGAATCGATCACGCGGCAGACGAGGGTGCGACGGCGGTGTTCCTGCCCGAGATCACGCTGCTGCGCTACCCCGCCGATCAGCCCGCAGCCGGGCAGGCGGACGCACTGGCAGAAGAGCTGCTCGACGGGCCAACCTTCGCACTGGCCGCCGAAGCCGCCACGGCACACGGAATTTTCGTGCACGCCTCCCTGTACGAGCGTGCACCCGGAGCCGACGGGCTCGGGTTCAACACCGCGATACTCGTCTCTCCCACAGGCGAATTGGTCGCCAAGACACACAAACTGCACATCCCGATCTCGGCGGGATACTACGAGGACACCTACTTTCGCGCCGGCCCGGCAGACAATCCCTACCCGGTGCGCGCGCCCGAGGGCCTCGGTGCCCGCATCGGCCTCCCCACGTGTTGGGACGAGTGGTTCCCCGAGGTCGCCCGCAGTTACTCGCTCGGCGGTGCGGAGATCGTGGTGTATCCGACCGCGATCGGCTCCGAACCCGTGTTCCCCGACTTCGACACCCGGCCGCTGTGGCAGCAGGTCATCGTCGCCAACGGCATCAGCAGCGGCCTGTTCATGATCGTCCCGAACCGCGTGGGCGACGAAGGCACCGTGACGTTCTACGGGTCGTCGTTCATCTCCGACCCGTACGGTCGTGTGCTGGTCCAGGCACCACGCGACGAGGAGGCGGTGCTGGTGGCCGATCTCGACCTCGATCAGCGCCGGGACTGGTTGGAACTGTTCCCGTTCCTGCTGACCCGCCGCCCAGATACCTACGGTGCGCTGACGGAAACCGTTGACATCCAACGCCCTTACGGCGCGGGCCACGAAGCGACGGCGGTGGTCAAGTGAGCGCAACACTGTTCACTGGCGGCGTGATCTGGACCGGCAGCGAGCAGACGGACGCGCTGCTCGTCGTCGACGGCGTCGTCGCCGCGATCGGTGACGACGCGCGCCGGCACCACGCGGACACCGTCGATCTTGCAGGCGGCTTTCTGATGCCGTCGTTCGGGGACGGCCACGCGCACCCGCTCTACGGAGGGCTCGAGGCGGTGGGACCCGCGGTGCGTCAAGCCACCACGGTCGACGAGATCGTGCTCGCCGTCAAACAATTCGCCGACGAGAACCCCGACGAAGAGTGGATCGTCGGTGCCTCCTACGACGGTAGCCTCGCCGAGAGCGGTCTGTTCGACGCGCGCTGGCTCGACGCCGCCGTGCCCGACCGGCCGGTGGTGCTGCGGGCATGGGACTACCACACGGTGTGGTGCAACTCGGCCGCACTGGAGCGTGCCGGGATCACCCCCGAAACCCCCGACCCTGCCTTGGGCGAGATCCCGCACAGCGAGGACGGATCCGTGCTGGGCACGTTGCGGGAATGGGGTGCAGTCGATCTGGTGATGAACGTGATGCCGCCCCGCGACGAACAGCAGCGTATTGATGCGCTGGGCACCGCGGCCGACTACTACCTGGCCCGCGGCGTCACCTGGGTGCAGGACGCCTGGGTCGAACCGGCCGATGTCGCGACGTACGTCGAGGCGGCCCGCCGCGACGCGCTGCGGATGCGGTTCAACCTCGCACTGTACGCTGATCCGCGTCACTTCGATTCGCAGGTAACGCAATTCGCTGATCAGCGCCGCCAGGTCGAGCAGGCGGGCAACCCGCTGCTGACCGCGCAGACGGTGAAGTTCTTCGCCGACGGCGTGGTGGAGAACGAGACCGGGGCGCTGCTGCAGCCGTACTGCACCGGTCTGCACGAGCATACGGGGATGCGCAACTGGGAGGGTGACTCGCTGGCTGAGGCCGCGCGCCGCGTCGACGAACTCGGCTTCCAGATCCACATCCACGCCATCGGCGACGCCGCGGTCCGCCAGGCCCTCGACGCGATCGAGTATGTGGTGAAACAGAATCCGGCCCGCGACCGTCGCCCGGTGATCGCGCACTGCCAGCTGATCGACGACGATGACTTGGCCCGCTTCGCCGCGCTCGGCGTCATCCCGAACATGCAGCCGCTGTGGGCACAGCTGGACGCGCTGATGACGGTGCTGACCATCCCGCGGTTGGGTCAGGAGCGTGCCGATCGCCAGTACCCGATCAACACGCTGGACACCTCGGGCGCGCCGTTGAGCTTCGGATCGGATTGGCCGGTGTCCTCCGGGGCACCGCTGGACGGTATCGCGGTCGCGACGTCGCGCCGCACCCGCGAAGGTACGCCCGAGGAAGGCTGGACACCGCATGAGGTACTGCCGATCGAGCGGGCTCTGACCGCCTACACCTCAGGGGTGGCCAACCAGGCCTTCGCCGAACATGTTTGGGGCGCCCTGACGCCCGGGTCCAGCGCCGACATGGTCTGGCTGCAGCACGATCCCCGGACAACCTCACCGCTGGATCTGCCAGCGGTGGGCCTTCGGACGACGTATCTTCGCGGAGTGCCGATGTACCAGGCGCGAGACTGAAAGGCTGACATGACTTCGGAATTCATCGCCGACACCGACCAGGGCAGTCTCAAGAGAGCACTGGGCCTACCGTCGCTGGTGCTGTTCGGTCTCGTCTACATGGTGCCGCTGACGGTCTTCACCACCTACGGCATCGTCACCGAGACCTCAGGCGGCCGGCTTCCTTTGGCCTACATCGTCACGTTGATCGCTATGGTGTTCACGGCGCTGTCGTACGCGCGCATGGCGGCGGCGATTCCAGTGGCCGGTTCGGCCTACACCTACACCCAGCGCACGTTCGGCGCCCCGGTCGGATTTCTCGCCGGGTGGTCGCTGATGCTGGACTATCTGTTCCTGCCGATGCTGAACTATCTCGTCATCGGGCTCTATCTCAACGCCGCGGTGCCCGCGCTGCCCGAATGGGTCATCGTCATCGCCACCATCGCGATCGTCACGGTGCTCAACATCGTCGGCATCGTGTCCGTGGCGCGCGCCAACTTCCTGATCATCGCAATCCAGGCCGTCTTCATCGTGGTCTTCATTGTCCTGTCCATCGGGAAGATCGCCGGCTACGGGTCGGTCGACTTCCTTGCGCCGTTCGCCGGTGACGGCTCCGCGGCCGGCATGAGCCCGGTGCTCGCCGGCGCCGCCATCCTATGCCTGTCGTTCCTCGGCTTCGACGCGGTGTCCACGCTGTCGGAGGAAGCCAAGGACGCCAGACGCACGGTGCCGCAGGCGATCCTGATCGCGACCATCGTGTCGGGATTCATCTTCATCCTGCTGTCCTACGTCTCGCAGCTGGTGTTCCCGTCCAACGAGTTCGCCGACGTCGACTCCGGTTCGCTCGACGTGATGGTGGCCGCCGGCGGCACCTTCCTCAACGCCCTGTTCACCGCGGCCTACGTCGCGGGCGCCACCGGGTCGGCGCTCACGTCGCAGGCCTCGGTGGCCCGCATCCTGTTCGCGATGGGCCGGGACGGAATCCTGCCGAGGAAAGTCTTCGGACATGTCTCGGTGAAGTACCGCACCCCGGTGTATGCCATCCTCTTCGTCAGCGTCATCTCGCTGCTGGCTATCGTGATCGACCTCGCGATCCTGGCCTCCGTGGTCAGTTTCGGTGCGCTGGTGGCGTTCTCGGTGGTCAACCTGTCGGTGATCAAGCACTACTTCATCGACCTCAAGGATCGCAGCAACATCGTGCTGAACCTGATCGCACCCGCGATCGGTTTCCTGCTGATGGTGTGGCTGTGGACCAGCCTGTCGGGAACCGCGCTGACCATAGGGCTGATCTGGCTCGCCATCGGATTCGTGTGGCTGCTGGTGGTCACCCGCGGCTTCAGCCGCCCCACCCCCGTGCTCGACCTCGAAGAAGCGGCCTAGCATCTCGCGAAAGCGCCACCACGGTAGTCTCCACGCTCGCGTAGCGACACTGGTGGCGTTCTCGCGAGAGCGCCGAAGAGCCTAGAGCCCGAGCTGTTCCGCAAGCTGAGATTCCGTGAAACCACCCGGCCCGCGCCCGTATCTTGCCGCGTCGCGGGCCAGCCGCGCCAATGTCGCGTTGAGCGGCGCTGTCCCGCCGTAGCTGTGCGCGATGCGGGCAATCTCGCCATTGAGGAAATCGGTCTCGACGCTGCCGCTGTTGCGCGCCAGCGATTGCCACGTCGAGTTCGGAATGACGCTGCCGGTCCCCGCGACAGGGCGGACCGTCGGCCCCTCGGCGCGCGCGGCGACGGACACCTCGAATGGCACGTAGTCGATCCCGGCCTGCGCGAGAACCTGTTCGCCCTCGCGGATGACCGCGGTCGCCACCTCGCCGTCGCGGGCCGACCCCGTCAGCGCGACAACGGCATTGCTCAAGTTGGTGAGCAGCTTGTTGTACTTCCACGGCGCGGCGTCGGGAGGCAGCTTCACCAGGATTCCCGCCGGCGTCCAGGCCTCGGCGATGTCCGCAAGGAGGACGCGGTCCTCGTCGGTGCCCAGTGCGGCCGGCCAGCGGGCGATGTGGAACTGCGCGGCCACCGGCCATGACTTGGCGATCACCTCGCCGGGGGTCACGTAAGCGGCTGGCGTCCACACGCATACTCCGAAGACCCTGGCGAAGTAGCGCAACGCCATCTCCTCGGCAACCACACCGTTGAGGGCGGTGAGCACAGGCAGCCGCTCCCCCGCCGTACCAATGACGTTGTCCCCGGTGTGCACTGGCTGATCGGCCCATTGCTGCAGCGCCGCGTCGAGTTGGTGGGTCTTGGTGGCGAACACCAGCACATCGCGATCGGTGAGCCGGATCTCCTCTGGCGCACCGGCCGCAGACACAGGTATTTGGTAGGTGTCGTCCGGCGTGCGCAGGGTCAACCCCTTCTCGGACAGGACTCGCGCGTGCTCACCTCGGGCCACCAGGACCACGTCCACCCCGGACCGCGCCAGCGCCCCGCCGACGGTGCCGCCGACCGCTCCGGCCCCAATGATGACGTAACGACGCGACGCATGCTCTGACACGGACCAGTTCCTCCTGACGCGGGTGACTTCCACGGTAGCCCGCTTGCTGCGGTTACCCAGCGGCCATGGACAGCACTTCCTCCGCCGACGGAGGACTCGGCGGATGGTGCGACAGGCACCATGGGGCGACGATACGGTGGAACGCCTCGCCTTCGGTCGCGACGTAGAAGTTGCCTGCCCGCAGCCTGCTGATGTCGTCGACCAGCCCGCCTTTCGCACGGGCCATCTCGCGGGCCGTCTCAATTTGTGCTGGCGCGTTGAGCAGCCCGTAGAACTGGGTGGCCGCGTTACCGGGGATGTTCAGGTTGAGCCCCTTAGGCGCCTGGGTCGCGAAGACGAGGCCGAGCCCGTACTTGCGCGCCTGCGACGACAGCGCCAGCGTGCTTCGTGTGCACGGCGTGAAACCCCTTGCCGGAGCGAAGTTCTGCGCTTCGTCGATCACCAACAGGCCACCGAGGGGCTTCTCCCCCGCCGGGTTGCGCTTGATCCACGCGAACAGCGCCATCTGCAGCTGGTTGACGAAACTCTGCCGCTGCTCGTCGGACGCGAGGCCGATCATGCTGATGACGGATACCTTGGCCCGGAAGCCTTCGGACGGGGTGAGCAGCACACCGGGGTCGACGGGCGTACCTGCCCCGCCGAAGAGTGGATCGTTGACCATCGCCGCACGCAGGTTCTGCGACAGGTCACCCGCGATGGTGTGCGCGCCCGCCATGTTGCTGACATCGTCGGGCAGGTCGGCCAGCAACCGGACGAACCCGGCCAGCGACGGCTCGGGTGTCCTGCCGTAGTGCTGCAACGCTTCTCGAAGCACGGCGCGGGATCGGGTGGCTTTCTGGCTCTTGCCGGTGATCAGTGCGCGCGGCTCCAGCGCCGAGCACGCCGACTCGACGGCTTCGGTGAACTCGTCGACGTCATCGAGGACGCTGGAGAAGTCCGGTAACGGCTGGAAGGCGAGCGGGCGACCATTGGTCCGCCTGGGCGTCCAGATCGTCACCTCGGTGTTGCTCAGGTAGTTCTCGGCGCGGGCATCGTCGGAGCGCCGCCAGCCCACTGGAGCCTGCGGCCACGCCGCACCGAGGCGCGACAGGTCGTTGTTGGGGTCGAGCACAATCGACGACACGCCGCGCAGCGCGCACTCCTCGACGAGACGGCGGATCAGCACTGTCTTGCCCGATCCCGACCCGGCGAAGATTGCGACGTGCTTGCGCAATGACGAAAGGTCCACCGTCACAGGGGTTTCGGTGTGCAGGTCGAAACCGAGCGGGATCTCGGACTCGGGAATGTCGACCGGATCGTCGACGAGGGTCTCCACAGCCGGCTCGGGTTCGGGTTCGGCGTCCACGACAGCGGTGGCGTCGCCGTCCAGGCCGAGCGCCTCGATCAGCAGCGACAGACCGTGTGCCGGCTTGCGGGCCCTCAACCAGCCCGGCAGTTCAGGGTCGTCGTCGTTGATCAGGTCGCGCAGCGCCGTCATGGTGCGGATGTCGTCTTCGGCCAAGGGCAGGGTGCGGCCGCCCGCGGCGTGGAACTCGTCGATGGCCTCGGCGGTTTTCTTGCCGCTCGGCCACGGCGAGTTGCGGAGCAGGAACAGCTGACGCCGGTCGTCACCTGTACCGAATCCTGTTGCGGTGATGGCTTTTCGCACTCGGCTCAGCGCAGCGCTGGCGTTGGTCGCCGCGACGGCCCGGAACGCCCAGTGTCGTTCGTCCTCGGTCGCCCGGTCGAGGGTCTCGCGCAACCGAGCGTGCAACATCACCTGCGCGCCCGGTGGCGGGTCGCAGACAAACGTCTGCTCGCCGTCGCATTCGGCGATCCACGCCTTCAGTGCCGCCGACAACAGCTCCGGCATCGTGGTGTCTTCGCCGTCGTGGGCGATCGCGGCCTCGGGCACCGCACGACGCCGGTACTCGGCGAAGCGCCGGTCCAGGGCGCCCGACGACGGGGCATTGCCGTTGGTGGACAACGATTCCCAGGTCGGCTGTGCATCCGCGTTCAGGTGTTCGAGCTCGATTACGTCGCCGTGCTTGAGGCACTCGCGGACGTGGGTGTCGGCGCGGATCAGCAGTTGTCGCGGTGTGTACGACGGCGCCTCCTCGAACGCCACGGGCGCCAAAGGCCATGTGGGATAAGGCGGGGTGAACCCCACCGCGGTGTAGCTCGCGGTGAACCGGCGCTCCAGGATGGCGCGCCCCACGTCGGCACTGGGCAGCGGCGACAGCACGCCGGTCACCCGGAACCGGTCGGCGACGCTCGCGGCGGCGCGGTCCTGGATGTGCTCCCACACCGCGGGCAGGCAAGCCACCACGGGGACCGTGCGGCGTGTCGTCTGCCGCAGCGCCATCAGCCCGTGGGCCACCTGTTCGAGCACACCGTCACCGGAGGGCTGTGCCAGCGATTGCGCGAGCAGCGTGTCGATCTGGTCGACGGCGAGCACCGCGGGGCCCGCCAGCGCCACCAGCCGGGAGATGTCGCGCACGCATTCCTGCGCCGATGCCGGCGCCGCACGCAATCCCCACGGCCCGCGCTCTTCGATGCTGAACTCTTCGCTGCCCTGCAGGAAGCCTTCGCCGATGTCGTGAGCGATGAAGTCGTTGGATCCGAGCAGCACCAGTGCGCGCAGCGCCTGATGGCATTGCCAGACAGTCTCTTTCGCGACAACCGAGAGCGCCTTGATGAAGCGGTACAGGGTTTCGGCGTCCAGGTCGTCATCGCCGACGATCGCGCGACGGTCGGCGCGTGACACGTGCGCCAGCGAGGCGAGCTCCCACAGCAGATCCTTGAGCTGGGTTTCTCGGTGGGCCCCCGGCCTGCCGAGACTCTCCAGCATGCCGCTGCGCACCGACTGCCAGAAGCTGGCGGCGTCGAGCAGTTCGACCACGAAGAAGAATCCGCTGTCGGCCTGTACGCGTTCCCGGATCTGGCCGAGCAGATGCGTCTTGCCCGACCCGGCGGGGCCGCGGATCACCACGCCGAGCGGCGCCGACTCGGCATCGCGCTGGGCGTCGCCGAATGCGGCCATCACATCGTCGACAGCGTGCTCGTTGAGCCCCCTCACGTGGGTGGCGGCCTGAGGGCGCCACAGGTCGTCCGAGGTGGGCGCCCACGTCAGTCGCAGCGACGCGAGGGCGTCCCGTTGCAGTGCGTCCATCACGCCTCCATCGCGATCAGATGCTTGGGCCGGTCCCCGATGACCACGGCCGCAGCCCGATCCTGCGCCGTCAGCACCTTCTGATCCTCCTGCGGGATCACGCTGACCCCCGGCGTGCGGTGCAACGTGACCAGGGCGGCGTCGACGTCGGCACGGGAATCGGTGAGCTCGGCGCGCAACGCGGTCAGTGACACCCAGCCGCCCGGCCGCGTCGCCAGCCGTCGGTACGCTGCCCGGATCCTGTCCTCGGTGGTGGCCGGGGTGACGCCGAAGACCTCGGCCAGGCTGACGTCGGCATGCTCCAGATAGCGCCCCAGCGCGCCGAGCACGGTGTAGAGCGTCTTTGCCGGTCCCGTCGAACGTGGCGGCGGTCCAGCGTCGATGAGATCGCGGCACAGTCGCCACCCGTGGTCGGTCAGCTCGTGGACGAATCTGTTTCCGACACGTTCGGATTCGATCAGCCCGAGGCGGTTGAGCTTGTCGCGTCCGGCTTTGTCCAGCGCAGGACCCAAATCGCTCAGCTGCGGGTTCGGCACCGGCCGCGATTCGGCCATCAGCACCAACAGCACCGACCGCTCGGTTCCGGTGAGATCCGTCGCCGTCACAGTCACGGTTGCCAACTTAACGGGGTACGGCAGGATTGCGTTGGCATGGTTGGTACCGAAGACACTTCTCCGACGTCGCGGCGGCGGCATATCGCGCGCCTCGCGGTGTTCGTGGTGTTGCTGTCACTCTTGTTCTATCTGACGGCCGTCGAGCGGGTCATCGACGTCGCCGCCGTTCGGGCGCTGATCGAGTCGGCCGGCCCCCTCGCCCCGCTGGCATACGTCGTGGTGTCCGCGGTTCTCGGGGCGTTGCTGGTGCCGGGCCCGCTGCTCGCGGCCGGTAGCGGATTTCTTTTCGGCCCGGTGCTCGGCACGTTCGTCACATTGGGTGCGACGGTCGGCTCGGCGGTCATCACGGCGGCGGTTGGTAGGCGCGCGGGCCGTGACAGCGCCCGTGCGCTGCTCGGTGAGCCTCGCGCGGACCGGATCGACCGCCTGATCGACCGCGGCGGACTGTGGGCGGTGGTCGGGCAGCGGTTCGTCCCGGGGATCAACGACGCACTCGCGTCCTACACGTTCGGCGCGTTCGGGGTGCCGCTGTGGCAGATGGCCGTCGGCGCCGTCATCGGTTCTGCGCCAAAGGCGTTCGCCTACACCGCGTTGGGGTCGACGGTCGGCGAGTTCTCGGCGCCGCTGTTGGCCGCGGCGATCGCGGTGTGGTGCGTGACCGCGGTGGTCGGCGCGTTCGCCGCACATCGCGGCTGGCGCAGATGGCGCGCCCGGGACTGACTCAGCCGCCGACGAGGGAGAATACTCGCCGAGAGTGCACGCAGGGTTGCGATCTCCGCCGGGCAACGACCGCACGTGCACTTTCGGCGCAGTAGCCTGCTGCCATGCCGGGCATTGTTCTCACCGAGGAGTTCCGTGAGGCGCTGGCTCTGCTGGCCGGAGGCAGGCACGTCTTCCTCACCGGCAAGGCGGGCACCGGCAAGTCGACGCTGATCCGCCGTTTCATGGCCGAGACGGACCGCAACGTGGTCGTGGTGGCACCGACCGGTATCGCCGCGCTCAACGTCGACGGCTACACCATTCACCGGATGTTCGGCTTCCGGTCGACGCTCACCCTCGACGATGTGCGCGGCGGTGAGTATCGCCCCGGCCGGTTCACCAAGACACTGGCGTCGCTGCAGACGCTGATCATCGACGAGGCGTCGATGGTGCGCGCCGACGTCTTTGACATGGTCGCCGCGGCGCTGGAGCGTTTCGGGCCGGAACCGGGCACCCCGTTCGGCGGCGTGCAGATCGTGCTCGTCGGCGACCTCTACCAGTTGCCGCCCGTGGTCCGGGAAGATGAAGCCGGCTACTTCACCACGACGTACGAGACGCCGTACTTCTTCTCGGCGCGGTCGTTTCACCGCGACGACTTTCCGACGGTGTCGTTGACGACGGTGTTCCGTCAGCTCGGTGATGACCGAATGACGGCTATTCTCAACGAGATCCGTGAAGGCGTCCTGCTCGGTCATGCTCAGGAGCAACTGAACGCCCGCGCCGACAAAGACTTCGTGCCGCCTGAGGACGAATTCTGGCTGACGCTGGCGCCGACGAACCGCCTCGTCACAGCGCGCAACCGCCAGCAGCTCGAGCGACTGCCCGGTGACGAGATGGTGCACCACGCGAAGGCATCCGGCGATCTGGCCATGTTCGAGGCGCCGGTCGAGGAAACATTGCGGTTCAAGGTCGGCGCGCAGGTGATGATGCTGAACAACGATCAGGGCAACCGTTGGGTCAACGGGACGGTCGGCCGTGTGGCGGGCGTGGGTTACGACCGTTACGGCGCCGTCGTCGAGGTCGAGTTTCCCGACGGCACCAGCGCTGACGTGTCGCCGTACACGTGGGAGGTGACGAGACCGGTGATGTCGGGCTCGTCGCTGAGCCGCGAGGTCGTCGGGTCGTTCACCCAGTTGCCGTTCAAGTTGGCGTGGGCGATCACGATCCACAAGAGCCAGGGGCAGACGCTGGACCGGGTGGTGGTCGACCTGACCGGCGGAATGTTCTCCACGGGCCAGCTGTATGTGGCGCTGAGCCGCTGCACGTCACTGTCCGGGCTGGTTCTGAAAAGGCCTGTCCTGCCGAAGGATTTGAAGACCGATCGGCGCATCGCCCGCTATCTGCGAACCTCGTCGGGCGACGCGGGTGCCCGGCGGTATTGCGCGATCGGCATGCTGACCGTCGGCGACGAGGGGCGCATGTCGCGACCCCGGCCGGTCGAGTTGGCAGTGGCGTTCGACGACGGCACCGCGGTGACCACCCTGATCAATCCGCAACGCGATCTCGCCGACGCTCGAACAGCTTTCGGCATCACCGTCTCTGACGTTCTGCTGGCGCCGACGTTGCGGGAGGCGTGGGCCGTCATCGCCCCGATGCTGGCGGGCTGCACCCCGGTGGGAGTCGGGGTGGACGGGCAACTCGGCCTGCTCGATTTCGAGCTGAAGCGCCTCGGCTACGTGACGGCGATGCCGTTGGGCGTCGAACTGCGCGGCACACGGATACGCGGAGCGACGGCACTGGAGCGAGCCCGCGCGGCGCTGGACGCTCACCGTGCCGGTGAATCGGAGGACGGGTCGTCAGCGTTCGACGACCCCGAATCGATCGAGATGTCAGGGCTGTTGGTGAGCCGGGATTCATCGGTGCCGACACCGGTCGCCGACCACCTGCCGGGGTTGTCGGCGTTGATGCGGATCAGCCGGGACGTCGGTGCGGTACTGCTGGGCGGTGAGGCGCCGACTTCCGCGGTGAGCACCGGCTGGGAGACGGGAGCTCGGCAGTCGGTGGCCGACCAGCTTCGGACGGCGGCATCGCGGGTGCAGCTCACCGACGAGGTGCTGGCGCGGCTGCGCTCGGCGGAGGAGCTGTTGGGTGTCGAGATCCTCTCCGGTGCAGAGCTTGTCGCGACGCATTCGATCGCTGACGTGCTGATACCAGGCGCACGGATCTGTTTCACCGGCACGGCCCAGGATTCGTCGGGGCGGATCGTGGACCGTGACGAGATGGAACTCCTGGCCGTCGGCGCGGGGCTGGCGCCGGTGAAGACGGTCACC
Organism: Mycolicibacterium iranicum; assembly: GCF_002101705.1. GTDB lineage: Bacteria > Actinomycetota > Actinomycetes > Mycobacteriales > Mycobacteriaceae > Mycobacterium > Mycobacterium iranicum. The sequence continues at coordinate 16,418 of NZ_LQPC01000026.1, forward strand.
AAGACCCGCTGCGATGTGTTGGTCACGGCGGAGGCGGGCACGCAGTCGGGGAAGGCACGCAAAGCGTTGGAGTACGGCAAGCCGGTGCTCAGCGCCGACGAGTTCTTCGCCTGGCTCGCCTCCCACCCCTAGCATCTCGCGAGACCGCCACCACGGTAGTCAATCGCCACTGCAAACTACGCTGAGTGCACTCTCGCGAGAGTGCCAGAATGGTCGTGTGCCGTCTCCCGCATTCGCCTCGGACAACGCCGCACCGGCGCACCCGACTCTCCTCGAAGCCCTGCACCGCGCCAACGACGGGTCCGCCCCCTCCTACGGCAGCGACGAGGTCACCGCACAAGCGGTGGACGCGCTGAGGCAGGCCTTCGACACGCCCGACGCCGACGTCCTGTTCGCCTTCACCGGCACTGCGGCCAACATTATTTCGCTGGCAGCGGCGGCGAGGCCCTGGGACGAGATTTTCTGCAGCGATGTCGCGCACGTCCTGGTCGACGAGGCGGGTGGGCCCGTACGACTCTCCGGCGCGCAGCTCACGCGATTGCCGAGCGTGGACGGATTGATCTCACCCGATGAGCTGGAGCGCAGAGTCCTCGGCCGTACTGAGGTTCACCACTCGCAACCCCGCATCGTGTCCGTCACCCAGTCGACCGAGAGCGGCCGGGTGTGGAAGGCCGAAGCTCTCAAGCACTTCGTCGACCGCGCCCACGCTTTGGGCCTTCTCGTTCATGTCGACGGCGCCCGTATCGCGAATGCAATTGCCGCATTGGGTGTCTCACCGCTCGATGCCATTGCCGACGCCGATATCGTCAGCGTCGGCGGCACCAAGAACGGCATGCTGTTCGGTGACGCCATCCTTGTGCGCCGGCCCGAGCGCTTCGACGGAATCAACTTCGTGCAGAAGCAGATCGGCCATCTCGCGAGCAAGCACCGGTTCATCGCCGCGCAGTTCATGGCGCTGTTCGATGACGGGCTGTGGCTCCAGAACGCCGCCAACGCCAACGCGATGTCCCGCCGGCTGAGCCAAGGATTGGAGTCGCTGGGATTGCAGTTGGCCGCTCCCGCGGAAGCCAACGAGGTCTTCGTGAAGCTCGATGCGGATGTGCACCGCAAGCTGGCCCAGCACTACCTGGTGCATCAGCCCGATCTCGGCGAACCGGTGGTGCGGTTCGTGTGTTCCTGGGCCACCACCGAGGCCGAGGTGGACGACGCGCTGGGCGTGCTGGACACGCTGCTCTGAGGTTCTGCTCCGCGAGCGCGCGTGTCTGCCCGGCGACACACCGACGTACGCCGTGCAAAAGCGCGCGCTCGTCGCGAGGGCAGAGCCGGTCGGTTGTCGCCACCTTCGTCGGTGGTGGACGCGAGAACTGACCGATCTCTTGCCTGCAGCACATCGATCGCCGAGTGATGTTGTCTGCCAATCCGTGTCACGATGCGTCACGTCGACACGACCGGGTCCCGCTTTTCGCTTCCCATTCTCTCGTTGACAACGTCAACCACTAGCCTCGCTCAGTATTGACTCCCCCAACAATCGAAGGCAGCCTAGGTGGCGGTGCGCCCGGCCACACCGGCCCCGCGCTGAACTTGCGGGCAGCACGTCATGGTCGATGTGGACTTCCGCGTGGTGGGTGCGGGCTTCGCGGGACTGACCGCTGCGCTGCGACTGAAACAAGCGGGCCATTCGGTGGCGCTGTTGGAAGCCCGTGATCGGGTGGGCGGCCGCACCTTCACGATCTACCGTGACGACGGGTCGTGGATCGACCGTGGCGGGGCGTGGATCGGGCCGGGTCAGGACCGCATCTACGCGCTGATGACGGAGTTCGGCGTTCCCGAGTACAAACAGTACGTCGACGGCGACGCGATGATGTTCATCGACGGCAAGAGATACAAGTACCGGGGCACGATCCCGCTGTCGTTGAGCCCGTTCGCGGTCGCGAACCTCGGCGTGGTGTTCCTGGAACTGACGCAGATGTGCAAAGCGATTCCGGTAGAAGCGCGGTGGACAGCGCCGAAAGCAGGCAAGTGGGACGCCCTGACGTGGTCGAAGTGGTTGGAGAGCAACACATTGTCGAAGCCGGCTCGGTCACTCCTCGAGTCGTCGGTGGCGGGTCTCTACACGTCGGCGGCGTCGGAACTGTCGCTGCTGTTCTGTCTCTACCAGATGGCCGCCGCGGGCGGGCCGAGCTTCGTCCTCGGCGTGAAGGACGCCGCTGAGGACGCTCGTCCGGTCGGGGGCATGGGCGCGATCCACGCGGCGGTGACTGCCGAGCTCGGTTACATCGTCCAACTGAATCAGCCGGTACGCAGCATCATCCAAGACGACCACGGCGTCACGGTCCGATCCGAAAGCATGACGGTGCGCGCACGCCGCGCCATCGTCACCGTGCCCATTTGCATTGCGTCACAGATCCTTTTCGAGCCCCAGTTGCCGGTGGATCGCGAACTCCTGCACCAGCGGATGCCGAGCGGGGCAGTGTTCAAGATCGCCGTGATCTACGACGTGCCGTTCTGGCGCGCCGACGGATTGTCGGGTCAGTCGTTCGGCCCGCGAACGCTCGCCAACCTGACGATCGACTCGTGCACCAACACCGGCACACCCGGGATCCTGACGGTGATCACCGAAGGGCCGGAAGCTCGCCACCTGTGCAAGTTGACCGAGGCCGATCGCCGTCAAGCGGTGCTGTCCGCGGTTGCGGAGCGGTTCGGGGGGAAGGCTCTCACTCCGGTCGATTACCTCGAACAGAACTGGACCGTCGAGCGCTATTCCGGCGGCGGGATGATCTCGCACATGCCGCCCGGTGTGCTGACCGAGTTCGGCCCCGCACTGCGTGCGCCATGCGGAAGAATCCATTGGGCCGGAACGGAATCTTCCGCCCGCATGTACGGCTTCATCGACGGCGCGGTGCGCTCCGGCGAGCGCGCTGCAGCCGAAGTCGTCAAGCACGAGGCGATGGCACAGGCCTGACCCCGGTTTCCCGTGAGCCTCGAGGGGTACGCCATGTGTCATGACAACCCCCACCGAACCGCCGGAGCGTCTGACGCCGACCGAGGTCCCCGAGCGCCTCGTCCCCGACGATGTGCCCGAGACCGCACCCGCGCCTGAAACCGCCCCGGAGCCTGGGCCGCCCCAGAAGTCCTAAAACCTGAACCTCATGTGCGCGGATTGCCCCGGCGTCGCGTGGGTATGCCTCACGGGTGAGCAACGCAGGATTACTGGTAATCGGAAGCGGTCCCGCCGGAGTCGCAGCGGCGGAGGCGTATCGCGCCCGCCAAGCCGACCACGCCGTACGCATCCTCACAGCAGACACCGACCCGCCCTATCAGCGGCCGCCCCTGAGCAAAGACTTCCTCCGCGGCGATACCGACGACTCGGCGATGGAAATCAGCCGTCCGTTCGAGACGATCTTGAAGGCCCAAGTCGACGAGATAGACGTAGGCCAACGTGTCGTCACCGCTAGCGGCGTGCGGTACGAGTACGACCGACTCGTCATCGCGAGCGGCGCCAGCCCGCAACCACTTCCCGTCCCCGGTGGCGAGAAAGCTCTGCTGCTTCGTTCTTGCGACGACGCACGACGACTGCGAGAGGCAGCCACCTCGGCGACGACCGCCGTGGTGATCGGGGCCGGGTTCATCGGGTGCGAAGCCGCCGCATCTCTTGCCATCAGAGGCCTTTCGGTCACCTTGATCGCGCCGGAGGAGTTTCCGCAGCAGAAGAGGTTGGGCAGGGACGCCGGCATGCGGCTACGCCGGCTCGTCGAGGCAACGGGCGTCCGGTTCGCAGGTGACGCCCGGGTGGCGTCGATCGGGGACGGCACGGTTGCGCTGGAGGACGGGACCACGGTTGCAGCAGACCTGGTGCTCGCCGCGACCGGCGTGAAACCCAATGCGACGCTGGCCGAATCCGCGGGCATCACCTTGCAGAACGGCCGCATCCCGGTAGGACCAGACATGCGTACCGCGGTCGACGGCGTCTGGGCGGCCGGCGATGTCGCGTTCGCCGTCAACGTCGACGCGGGACGCGCGTTAGCGGTGGAGCATTGGGGCGACGCCATGGACCAGGGCGAGGTCGCAGGCTCCACTGCCGCCGGTGACGAAGCCAAATGGACGGGAGTTCCTGGCTTCTGGACGACCATTGGCGACACGGACGTGAAGTACCACGCATGGGGGGACGGCTACCAGAACAGCCGGTTGATCGAGCGCGACGGCGGCTTCACGGTCTGGTATGAATCCGACGGAGCCGTGGTGGGGGTACTCACGTGCAACGCCGATGACGACTACGAGGCCGGCGAAGAATTGATCACTGCGAGCAAGCCTCCGCCGGTGGAGATGTAGCGGTGCCCGATGGAAGGAGCCCGATAATGACCGCTCCCCAGGTGACGAAGCTCGAAAAGAGTTCGGTACAACCGCAATCAGCGTTGACCGGGTACCTCACCGACCAGATCGGCCTCGTCCTCGATGGTCTCACGGGCCTTCGTGAGGGCACGGATCCCGTCCACGACACCCGGGTGGCCATTCGCCGCACTCGCAGCACACTGCGGATCTTCAAAAGGGAGCTTGACCCCGTGGCCGGCCCGGCATTCGAGGATGAGCTCAAGTGGTTCGCCGGCGTGCTGGGCGACGTGCGCGATGTGCAGGTTCAGCGGCACCGGTTACGTGACGCCCTGGACGACCTTCCCGAGTTGCTGGTGCTGGGCCCTGTGGGATCCAGGATCAATCTCGATCTGCGGGGCATCGAAGCGCCGGCCCGCGAGCGGGTGTCCGAAGCGATGGGGACGACGCGGTACCTGGACCTCGTCACCGAACTGCAGCGGTGGAGCGCCGCTCCCCCGGTGCTACCGGGCGGCACCGCCAAGAGGCTGCGTGCGACGGCGCAGAAGGCCGGCGCGAAAGCCGACCGCCGCCTCAAAGCCGCCCTGAAGAGCGACGATGACGAGCTCCTGCATCGCGCGCGCAAGGCCGCCAAGCGGGCCCGCTACGCCAACGAGCTGCTCCAGTTGGACCGCTCGACGAAGAATGCCAAGCGAAATATCAAGCACTACAAGCAGATACAAAGTGTTCTGGGCGACATGCAAGACACCGTGGTCGCCCGGACGATGCTGCGCCAGCTCGGCGCAGCCGCGGGTACGACGCCCGGTGAGAACGGATTCACGTTTGGTCTCCTCTACGCCCGCGAAGAACAGCTGGCGCGACAGTGCCGGCAAGCGGTCGCCGCCCTGTAGCCGTTTCGAGGCGTCTTTCCCGGGTAGTACGCACCTCACCTACGAACGGGAGGACTGCGATGCGTGCAGCGGTCTTGGAAGCAGCGGGTCAGCCGCCCACGGTCAGAGAATTCGACGCACCCACCCGCGACGTCGTTCAGGTCAGTCTTGCAGGCTGCAACCCCGTCGACCTCGCGCTGGCATCGGGAGAGATGGGTGACCCCGACGTGCCCGCCGTCGTCGGCAAAGAGGGCGTCGGGTACACCGTCGACGGCACCCGGGTGTACTTCAATTCGCCGATGTCACCGTTCGGATCGTGGGCCGAGCTCGCGCAGTTCAATCCGGACAGAACCTTCGAGGTCCCTGACACCGTCGGCGACGACATGGCGGTCGCACTCGGTATCGCGGGTCTGGCGGCGTGGCTTCCGTTGACCCGCCACGCCGACGTCTCCGCCGGCCAGTCGGTCCTTGTCCTCGGCGCGACCGGCGTGGTGGGCAACATCGCCGTGCAGGCGGCCAAGATCCTGGGAGCCGGTCGCGTCGTCGGCGCCGGACGCAGTAAGCAAGGACTGGCCCGAGCACGCGAACTGGGCGCGGACGCCGTGGTTGCGCTCGGCGGTGACGACGACGCGGCCGCCTTGCGGGCGGAAGTCAAAGACGGGTACGACGTCGTCGTCGACATGGTCTACGGACAGCCATTTCTCGCCGCGCTGGAAGCTACGGCCGTCGGCGCGACCTTGGTGACAGTCGGGCAGGGCGCCGGCGGCGCTCCTCGGGTACCGTTCGCCAAACTCATGGGCCGAACCCATATCGGACACAACAACAATCTGCTTCCTGCCCGCGCGATGCGTCAGGGTTATCAGGAACTTGTGACTCTTGCTGAGGAGAAGCGCTTCACCGTCGATACCACCCGGTATCGGCTCGACGACGCCGACAAGGCTTGGCAAGCTCAGGCCGACGGCCCGCACGTGAAGATCGGTATCACCCCGCGATGAGCCGCCATCTAGCAACCCCGCACCGCGAGCGTGCGTGTCTGCACAGGCCCGCCCCGGTGTGTCGCGTACAAAAGGGCGCGCTCGCAGAGCGGTAAGAGCCGCGATCGGCCCGAGCCTCCATCTACGGGCTTATCCTGAGCGTCAAAAGGAGGCACGATGGCCGAATTGGATGTATCGACGCGGCTAGCGGTGCAACGAACCCGGCTGGCCAGCGAGCGCACATTGATGGCCTGGATACGGACAAGCACGTCGCTGATCGCCTTCGGATTCACCATCTTCACGTTCTTCCAGTACCTCGCCGAGTCGGAAAGCCTCGCCCGACCCGTCGTCAGCCCGTGGGTTGTCGGGATGGTGCTGATCGTCATCGGGCTGATCGCCTTGGTACTCGCATGGTTTCAGCACCGACGCGAGATCCGTGAGCTCGCCGCGGAGGCCGGTGCCATGCCGTTTTCGCTCGCCGGCCCCATCTCGGCCCTCATCGCGATGCTCGGAATTCTGGCCCTCGTCGTCGTCGCCTGGCGCCTCTGACGAACCAGCCCGTGTCCCGCCAGGCTCAGTCGAGCGTTTCCCAGAACGATGTCAGAGCCGCCGCCCCACGCTTCGGATCCTCCAGCATCCACCAATGTCCCAAGCCCTCAAGCACTTCCGTGCGTGCACCCGCACGCTCGGCGGCCCGCCTGCGGTTGTCGTTGGCGCCGATGTAGGGGTCCTCGGTCGCGAGCAGCGACAAGCCCGGCCGGGCCGCCGCGGATTCCAGAGCGCGACCTTCCTCCGCCATGGCCGGCTGCGCCGCCGAACGGTACAGCGCCAGAATCGCTGTGGCCATGTCATCGTTCTGATGCTCAGCGACCGCCGCAGCGATATCGGCCGGAAACCCAAGAGAGACAAGCATTTCTGTACGCCCGGCCACGCCTCCCGACATCATGTTCGCGATGAGTTCCTCACCGGCCCCGGGCGTCTGCCACACCTGCGCCATGTCGTGCCAGACGTAGTCGGCGTCGAACAAGCCGACCACATCGGTGGCCCAACTGCGCACCAGCTCGGGCCGCCGCATGACGACGTTCATGACGTGTCCGCCGCCCCAGTCGTGACCGACGAGATCGATCGGCCCGTCGATCGTGCGCAACTGGCCCTCAAGCCAGTCCCGGTATTCCGGGTAGGTGGCGCCGAACCCGTCGGGCAGCGGCGCGCCGAATCCGGGCGGCGACAACAGCACGACGTCGTCGCGCCCGAGCACTGCCGTGAGCGGACCCCAGATGGCCGAGGTTTCGGGATTGCCGTGTACGAACACCACCGTCATAGGCTCATCCTGGCACGGCGGAATGGAGGTGGGATGGAAACGGTGACGACCCGGTGGTCGACGGCGATGAAGCTGGACGCGCCGATCGTCAACGCCCCGATGGGCGGCGCCGCCGGTGGTCGGCTGGCCGCCGCGGTCAGCCGCGCAGGTGGGCTCGGCATGATCGGCAGCGGCAGCGCGGGGTCGGCATCCCAGCTCGAGGCGCAACTTCGGCATCTCGCAGATCTGCAGCGCGCGTTCGGAATTGGCCTCATCGAGTGGGTCGTCGAGCAAGATCCCCGCCTACTCGACATTGCGCTCGAAGCGCGTCCTGCACTGCTGGCTGTCAGCTTCGGCGAGGCTTGGAACTGGGTGGCTCGAGCCCGGGACGCCGGTTGTGTGACGGCGACCCAGGTCGCCGACGTAGACGCGGCACAGAGGGCTGTCGACGCTGGTGTGCAGGTGCTCGTCGCGCGCGGATCAGAGGCCGGCGGGCACGGCACACCGGCCGTCTCCACACTGCCGCTTCTCGCGTCGATCCTCGACCGCGTGGACGTACCCGTGCTCGCCGCCGGCGGCATCGCCTCCGGCCGCGCGCTGGCCGCGGTCCTCGCAGCCGGTGCCTCCGGCGCGTGGATCGGCACCGCGTTCGCCGCGTGCGACGAGTCGCTGCTGCCCGCCGGGGCGCGGCAGGTCTTGATCGACGCACACGGCGACGACACGTTGACCACCCGCGTCTTCGATATCGCGCTGGGCTACCCGTGGCCCGCGACGCTGCCCGAGCGTGTCGTCCGCAACGCGTTCACCGACCTGTGGGACGGACGCATCCCCGACGAGGGCGCCCGCGCCCAGCTGCGCGACGCGATCATCGAGGACGATTTCCGCGTGGCTCCGGTCAACGCCGGCCAAGGCGTCGACAGCGTCACCGCAATCGAAACCGCGGCCGCGGTCATCGAACGACTCACCGCCGACGCGCGCCGCGCTCTCGCGAAAGCGCCACTAGCGTCGTGATCTGTGCCGCATCGCTACCGTGACGGCGGTCTCGCGAAACCCCACGACGCACTGCAATCCCGCTGGTCACATGCGTCACAGCCGCGCGAGGAAAGCCCGCGACACTCCCGTCCCGCGGCCCGGCGATGTCTCCGCAGTGGCCTATGTTGGGGCCTCCGGACCGACACAACGCAACCAAGATCAGGAGCACGGTGGACGACAACGCAACCCTGTCGGCCCCCGACCTGCTCGAACTGAACCGCGACCTGCAAGGCTCCCCCGCGATCCGGCTGTTGGCCACCACCAACCTCAGCCAGTACGCGACGTTGATGGAGCGGCACCTGGCTGACGGCGTCACTGCAGAGAGCACGCTCGTGGTCCGGCTGGAGCGCGATCTGGACGACCTCGGTGACGCGCAGTCCGGGCTCGCGCTGATCAAGTCGTGGGCCAGCCAGGGCTGGCTGCATCGCATCGTGGACACGCGCAGCGATCAAAACGTCTGCTACTTGACCCAGGACGCGCGTCGCGCTCTGGACTTCCTGCGCGGTATGCGCCGGCAGGACACCATCGCCACCGGTGGCTCCATCAACGGCATCGCCTCGCGGCTGCGGCATGTGGCCCTCAAGGTCGGCAACGACCCGGCCCGTATCCGCAAGAGCATCGAGGCCGAGATCGAGGCGCTGCACCGGGAACTCGACGAGCTCGACAAGGGTGAGCGCCCCGCCCCCGATGTCACCGACGCCTATGACGAGGCCCGCGCCATCGCGATGCAGATGGAGCGGCTGATCACCGACATCGGCCAGTACGGATCGATGATCGAGCAGGCCACCGCCGCGCTCGACGAGCCGATCGACAGCAATCTCGAGTACCGCGACCGTCAGCGCCAGATGTATGCCGACTACCAGGCCGCTTGGGACTCCCAGGGCCGCGACAGCCACCGCGCGTTCCTGCGGATGATCAACGATCCCGATCAACGCGCGGAGTTCGAGGCCGACGTCGCCGCGGTTGCCGACGCGCTGCCCGCCCTCGACCCGGCGCTGCGCAAGGTGATGGCAGGGTTTTTCGAACTGGTCGGTCAGCAGATCGACGAGGTCGAGCGCATCCAGCAGCGCTGCGCGCAGCGCGTCAAGCGGTTCACGGCGTTCGGCACGCTGGAGCAGAGTCGCGGGGTGGCTCGCCAGCTCAACGAGGCCATCGGCGCTGCCCGGAATTTGCTCAAGTCCAGCCTCATCGACTCCCGCCTCGACATTGAACTCCCGCTGGCACGGCACGCGATCAGCTCCGTCGGCGCGCTGAGCTTCAAGATCGGCGATCTGTCCAGCCCCAAGCCCGCGGTCGCCGCCGAGGGTGACGTGGATCTAACGACGTTCGCCGCGCTCACCACCCAGGTCGACGCGCCCGCGATGTCCGACATGCTCAACGCGGCGGTCCGCAACGGCCCGGTGTCGTTGCAGGACGCCGTCGATATGCTCGATAACGCCTATCTCGGTCACGTGATCGTGCTGTGGTCGTGGGCGCTCAAGCAGCCCAACGACCCTGAACCGGAATCGACGACCGTGCGGTTCCGTTCCCTGGACGGCAAGGACCGCGAAATGGCCGTTCCGCATTTGCTTTTCACCGAACCGATTACCACTGTCGTTGGAGCTGCTTCGTGACCGCTACCGAGTCGGACACCGACTACTCGGGTTTCTCGTCGCTGCCCGAGGTCGACCAGACCGCCCGTCCCCCGCACCAGCGCAGGCCGCGCTTCGACGGGGATGTCTCCGAGCTGCCCGACCGGGCTTGCTGGGCGTTGCAGCATCTACTGACCCGCCGCTACATCAGCGCCGAGACCGACGCCGACATCTACGCGTGGGTCCTCGAGTACCGCAACCAGCTCTCGACACGACTGTCCGAGCTGGACCTGCTGCTGCGTATAACCGACGGTGCCGATGTCGCGTTCATCGAGCAGGCCCGCTACGAATCCGCCAAGGGCATCAAGCTTCTCCGGCGTGAACCGCTCGGCACCTACGACTCGATCCTGGCGCTGCACCTGGCGCAGATGATGCGCGCGGCGGCCGGCCAGAACGTGTTGATCAGCCGTGAAGAGATGCACAATTTGTTCTCCGGTGTCCTCAACGACACCGACCGCGACGCCGTCACCTTCGCCGGCCGCATCGACGCCGCGATCGCCCGGCTCACCGGTTTGGAAATTCTGCGCAAAAGCCGCGACGACGAGGACAGCTACACGATCAGCCCGGTGATCACGGCCGTGATGACAGCCAGCGTGATCAGTGAGCTACAGCAGCAGTTCGAGACGCTACTGGGCGGCGCCGCGGGCCCGCAGGACCAGACGGATGAGGTCGAACATGACTGAGCAGTTCCACCTGTCGCGACTGCAGGTCATCAACTGGGGCGTGTTCGACGGATACCACGACATCCCGTTCAGCGAGGGCGGCGCACTGATCGCCGGCGCGTCGGGCAGCGGTAAATCCTCACTGCTGGATGCAATTTCGCTGGGCTTCCTGCCGTTCAACCGCCGCAACTTCAACGCCTCCGGCGACAACACCGCGGCCGGGTCGAGCGCGGGCCGGCGCACCGTCGACAAGTACGTCCGAGGTGCGTGGGGTCAGCGCAGCGACGGTGGCACCAGCCGGGTGATGTACCTGCGCGGTGACGGCACCGCCTGGTCGGCGGTGGCGGTCACCTACTCCAGCGACTCCGGGCGCACCGTGACGGGTCTGGTGCTCAAATGGTTGACGGGCGAGTCGCGCAACGATTCGTCGAGCCGCTTCGTGCTCGGCGACGGAGACCTCGACATCGAGGATGTCTGCAACCGTTGGGCCGCAGGGCGATTCGACACCAGCGTGTTCAAAGGAGACGGCTGGCGCTTCACCACCAAGGTGGAGTCGCAGTATCTGGCTCAGCTGTACGCGACGATCGGCATCCGCGCCTCCGACGCGGCCCAGCAGCTGCTCGGCAAGGCGAAGTCACTGAAAAGTGTTGGCGGGCTTGAACAATTCGTCCGGGAGTTCATGCTCGACGAACCCGAGAGCCTCACCAGGCTGCCGGAGGCACTCAAGCAGATCGACCCGCTGGTGGAAGCACGCGAGCTGCTCGCCGTTGCGCAGAAGAAACGCAAGATCCTCGGCGACATCGAGAAGATTCAGCAGCGCTACGCGTCGGAGTCGACGGACCTGGGCATCATCGACCTGGTCGACTTGCCGATGGTGCGGGCCTACACCGATCATGTCCGCCTGGCGCAGTGCCCGACACAGATCGCGCAGCTCGACACGACCATCGACCAGCTCGACAACGAGCACGAGGACATCACCCGAAGCCTCAATCTGGCCAAGGCGGAGGCGGATTCACTCAACGCCCAGATCAGCGGCTCCAGCGCGAGCATCGGGCCGCTGCAGTCTCAGGTGACCGCCGCCGAGACCGAGGCCGAGCAGGTGTCGCGCCGCCGCGGCGCCTACGAGGACATGCTGACCGCCCAGGGCGTCGACGTCCCGGACACTGCGGATCATTTCTGGAATCTGCGCGAGGAACTGCTCGCCGAGGCGACCGAGCTGCTCGCCAAGGTGGAGCGGCACCGGGAAGCCTCCACCGACGCCGAGTACGCGCAGAAGGCCGCGCGTATCGCCCGCGACGAGGCCGCCAAGGAACTCAAACGTGTCGAGCACGTGGGTTCCGCGCTGCCGGAGTTCGCGCTCGTCATGCGTGAACAGATCTGTGCCGCAGTCGGTGTCGACGCCGTCGACCTTCCCTACATCGCCGAGCTGATGGACCTCAAGCCCGATCAGACTCGCTGGCGCACCGCGGTGGAAAAGGTGCTGCGCGGTGTCGGGCTGCGCTTGATGGTGCCCGATCAGCACTGGTCGAAGGTGTTGCAGTTCGTCAACGAGACGAACATGCGCGGCCGGTTGCAGCTGCACCACGTCCGCGCCAAGTTCCTCAACGCCGAACCGGTCGATCCCGAGCAGAACACGTTGGCGGGCAAGCTTTTCGCTGTCGACCCGGCGCATCCCTGTGCGGCCGAGGCCGTCGATGTGGTCACCGCCGCCGGTGACCACATCTGCGTTGACACCCCGGAGGTGTTCGCGCGCTTCCGCCGCGCGGTCACCGACACCGGCCTGTACAAGGACTCCGACCGGCTCGCGATCAAAGACGACCGCCGTCCGCTGAAGCAGTCCGAGTACCTCTACCAGGGTGACGTCTCGGCGAAGATCAACGCGCTGACCGTGGATCTGGCCGCGGCCGAGGAGGCTTATCAGAAGGCGCGTCGCACCGCCGACGACATCGCCGCCCAGCGTCAGCAGTGGCGTGACCGGGCTGCGGCGTGCAAGGCGATCTGCGAGCAGTTCCCGCAGTGGAGCCAGATCGACACCGAGACCGCCGACGGCCACGCCGACCGGCTGCGTGAGCAGTACGAACTGCTGCTGGCCGATCACCCCGACATCGAGGCGCTCAACGCCCGCGCCGACGAATGCTGGTCGCAGATCCAGAAATTGATGACGCGCCGCGGCGCGATCCAGACCCGACGTGACGATCTCGACGACCGCAGAACGCGCTTGCTGGAACTCTCGGAGCGGTTGCAGCCCGCGTTCGTGTCAGAGCCGCTGACCGAACTGCTGGACCGGTACGCCGGCCAGGTCCCGGTGAGCCTCGAGCTGCTGGAGCCGGAGCCGCACCGCGATGCGCTGTTCTCTTCGATCAAGAAGGAGCGCGAGCAGCTCCGCGAGAGCCGCAGGCGTTCCTACGACGAACTCGCGCGCATCCTCAACACGTTCGACACATCGTTCCCCGATGCGATCCCGAACAATTCGGAGAACTTCGACGAGCGCGTGCACGACTACGTCGCACTGTGCAAGCACATCGATGAGCGTGAGTTGCCGGAGGCGTATGAGCGGATGATGCGGCTGGTCACCGAGCAGGCGCCGGACGCGATCTTGACGCTGCACCGGGTGGCCGAACAAGAAGCTCGCCGCATCAGCGACCAGATCGACCGCGTCAACACAGGTTTGGGCGCCGTCGAGTTCAACCGCGGCACCCGGCTGACGCTGCGGGCCACGCCGCGAAGCCTGACGGCGGTGTCGGAGCTCACCGAGATCGTGCGGGCCATCTCACGGCGCATCGCCGAGGTCGGGCTCGGCGACAAGCAGGCGATCCTGGACCAGTACGCCGACATCCTGCGATTGCGCAACCGGCTGGCGTCGACGGCGCCGGAGGACAAGGCGTGGACGCGCGACGCGCTGGACGTGCGTAACCGGTTCACGTTCGACTGCGCCGAATGGGATGTCAGCAGCGAGGAGCTGATCCGCACGCACAGCAACGCCGGCGACAATTCCGGCGGTGAGCAGGAGAAGCTGATGGCGTTCTGCCTCGCGGGTGCGCTGAGCTTCAACCTGGCGAGCCCTGAAAGTACAGACAACAGACCGGTTTTCGCGCAGCTGATGCTCGACGAGGCCTTCTCCAAGTCGGATCCGCAGTTCGCGCAGCAGGCCCTGCAGGCATTCCGGAAGTTCGGGTTCCAGCTGGTGATCGTCGCGACGGTGCAGAACGCGACCACGATCCAGCCCTACATCGACAGCGTCGTGATGGTCAGCAAGACCGAGGCGACGGGCCGCAACGCGCGGCCGGTCGCGACGGTGGCGACGCGCACGATCTCGGAGTTCGGCGCGTTACGCCGGGAGATGCGGGCCAACGCGAAGGTGCCGGTCGGCGTCTGAGCTACGGCGTAGGGTGCCAACCGTGCACGTCGACGTCATGACGACCCCCCAGCCACTGCGCGCCATCGGCGATCTTGCGAAGCGCACTCGGGCGGCCGGGTTCGACGGTCTGCTGTTCACCGAGACCGGCCGGACGGCCTACCTCAACGCCGCGGTCGCGGCGCAGGCCGCGCCTGGGCTCGAGTTGTTGACCGGCGTGGCTGTCGCGTTCCCCCGCAGCCCCTTCGTGACGGCCGCGACGGCGTGGGAATTGCAGGAAGCCACGGGCGGGAGGTTCCGGCTCGGCCTCGGCACCCAGGTGCGCACCCACGTGGTCCGCCGCTACGGCGCCGAGTTCGAGCATCCCGGCCCCCGGTTGCGCGACTACGTGCTGGCGGTCAAGGCGTGCTTCGCGGCGTTCCGAACGGGCAAGCTCGATCACCACGGCGAGTTCTACGATCTGGACTTCATCACCCCGCAATGGAGCGCGGGGCCGATCGACGCTCCGGATCCGATGGTCGACGTCGCCGCGGTCAACCCGTGGATGTTGCGGATGGCCGGGGAGGTCGCCGACGGGGTGCACGTCCATCCGCTCGGCGAGCCGGGTTACATCGCGCGCCACGTGGTGCCGGCGCTCGCGGAGGGTGCGCAGAGGTCTGGGCGGTCGGTCGACGACATCGCGGTCATCGTCCCGGTCATGACGATCGTGGGTGACACCGACGAGGAACGGCACCGGGAACGCGAATCGGTCCGCGCCAGCATGAGCTTTTACGGCAGCACCCCGAACTACGCGTTCATCTGGGACGAGGCCGGATTCGAGGGCACTACGGCCCGCATCCGGGAGAAGCAGAAGGCCGGCGACTACGCGGGGATGGCGGCACAGATCACCGACGAGCACATCGCCACGTTCGCGACGGAGTCAACGTGGGACGGCCTGTCCGACGCGCTGCACGAACGATACGGCCACACCGCGACGCGCCTCGTGCTGTACAACGCACTGGCCGATCCAGAGCGCCTGGAGCGCTACGGCGCTGTCGCTCAACGCCTGTCCGCACCCAGATGACGTCCACAGCGTCGACCTCGACGTGGGCGCCGCTGCGTTCCCCCGTCTATCGCATGCTGTGGATTGCACAGTTCGTCTCCAACCTCGGCACCTGGATGCAGACCGTCGGGGCGCAGTGGATGCTCGTCGGCGATCCGCGGGCCGCGGTTCTGGTACCGCTGGTGCAGACCGCGACCACGCTGCCGGTGATGCTGCTGGCGCTACCGTCGGGCGTCCTGGCCGATCTCATCGACCGGCGCCGGCTGCTCATCGCCACGCAGGCCGCGATGGCCGCGGGGGTGGGTCTGCTGGCCTCGCTCACGGGTGCCGGGCTCACCACGCCCGCCGTGCTGCTGACCCTGCTGTTCGTGATCGGGTGCGGGCAGGCCCTGGTCATGCCCGCCTGGCAGGCGATCCAGCCCGATCTTGTTCCCGCTCACCAGATTCCGTCTGCCGCGGCGCTGGGCAGCATGAGCATCAACCTCGCGCGCGTCATCGGGCCCGCGATCGCGGGTGCCCTGGTGTCGCTGACCGGCCCGACGATCGTGTTCGCCCTGAACGCGGTGTCGTTCGTCGGGATCGTGATCGTGTTGTTCCTCTGGCGTCGGCCTCCCGTCGAGAACGCGCCGACCGAGCGGGCGCTGTCGGCGCTGAGCGCCGGCGGGCGGTTCATCCGCAGCTCACCGATCGTGCGGCGCATCATGCTTCGGGCGGCGCTGTTCGTCGTTCCCGCCAGCGCGGTGTGGGGACTGCTGCCGGTGATCGCCAAGGATCAATTGCATCTGTCGTCGTCGGGCTATGGGTTCCTTCTCGGTGCGTTGGGTGCGGGTGCCGTGCTGGGCGCCTTCGGGTTGGGGCGGCTGCGCACGCGGTTCGATCAGAACATTTTGCTGGTGTTCTCCGCGGTGGGGTTCGCGATCGCCGCCGCCGCGGTGGCGCTGGTGCACAGCTTCGCGCTGGTGCTGGGCGCGCTGGTGATCGGCGGCACGTCGTGGCTGCTCTCTTTGTCGACGCTCAACGCCTCGATGCAGCTGAGCCTGCCGGCATGGGTGCGGGCCCGGGGGTTGTCGGTGTATCAGCTGATCTTCATGGGCGGGCAGGCCATCGGGTCAGTGGTGTGGGGTGTGCTGGCCGAGGCCACCTCCAGCGTCACCAGCCTCCTGGTCAGCGCGGGTCTGCTGCTGGTCTGCGGGTTGTCCACGCTGTGGTGGCCGCTGCACGCCAAGACCGGCAACCTCGACCTCACGCCGTCCTCGCACTGGCCCGAGCCCACGCTGCTGTTCGAACCCGCGCCGCTGGACGGTCCCGTCCTGGTGATCTCGTCCTATCACGTCGCGCCGGAGAACGAGGAGCCGTTCCTCGCCGCGATGACGGTGCTGGGCCGCTCCCGGCAACGCACGGGAGCGGCGCAGTGGCGGGTGTTCCGCAGCATCGAACACGAGTCGACGTTCATCGAGACCTTCTTGGTGCGCTCGTGGGGTGAGCACATGCAGCAGCACCACACCCGCCTGACCGAGCAGGATTTGCTCATCGAACGCAGAGTCGAGGAGTTCACCGACAGTGAACCCGTCGTGAGCCACCACTACCTCGCGGTCCGCTAGCGGCGAGATCGGCGTGGCGGCTGTGATCCGGCGCCGGAGAACGTCCCGATTACGTCATCATTTCGACCCATGGCGCGGGGTATCTATTATCTGGCGCCCGGTGTGGTTGTGCCGCTGGAACGGTTCAGGAGGTAGCCGGCGTGACCGATGACCGGGTGCTTGCTGCCGCGGCGCGCGCCGGTGACGAGGCTGCGTTCGAGACGCTGGTCCGGCGCCACGGCCCGGCCCTCTACCGTTATGCCCGCCGCATGACGGCCGACGCCGACGCTGTCAACGACATCGTCCAGGACACGTTCGTGTCGGCATGGAAGCAGATCGGCACCTTTCGCGGCGACTCCTCCATCCGCACGTGGCTGTTCGCGATCTGCGCCAGGAAGGTTGTCGACTCGCACCGCGTGAAGAGAGCCATCCCCATCGACGACCGGTTGATCGAACCGATGGCCGCAGATGACGACCATGACCCGTTCGCGTCGGCTTCAAACAGCGCGTTCCTGGAGGCGATGGAAATGGCGTTGAGCGAGTTGCCACCGCGTCAGCGCGCGGTCTGGATGCTGAGGGAGATCGAGGGCATGACCTTCCCGCATATCGGTACCGTCCTGAGCTTGAGCCCGGACGGAGCACGCGGTCACCATCACCGCGCCCGAGCGACCCTCCGGCAGCGATTGGCGCAGTGGCGATGACCGGGGACGACGACGACGTCACCGTCCGCGCGGCGCGGACGTTGCAGGAGCAGCCCGAACCCGGGTGGTTCCACATCCGGGACGCCGTGATCGCGTCGGTCCGGTCGACGCCGCGGGGCGGTTGGCCCCTCCTCGTCGAGGATCCACGGCCGGGGTCTGCCGCCGGCGTCCTACGCGTCAGCGGGCTCGTCCTCGGCGGCCTACTGAGCCGGGCGCTGGCCGACGACCCCGACTATGCGGTCACCGACATCGACATGACTGTCGAAGACAGTCTGCTGCAAGGTATTTCGATTGAGCTCAGTGCGCGCTACCGCGCGCAACTGCCTCCGGTCGTCAGTCGGGTGCGGGCGCGCTGCCGCGCAGTGCTCGCCGAGGTGATCGGCGCCGCGGCGGGGATCCCGATCCATGTCACCGTCAGCGACGTGCACCCGTGAGGGCGTTGCGCAGATCACATGACCGAGGTGTTCGGTTTGGCCGCCCTGCTCCGTCTACACAAACAGCGACCACAAAGGTCGTCCTGTGAAAGGAGATGACGATGGGAATCGTAGACAAGGCCAAGAACGCCGCTGAGGACGCTGTGGGCAAGGTCAAGGAGACCGTCGGCGACTTGACGGGCAACGACGAGCTCAAGGCCGAGGGCCAGAAGGACCAGGGCGTGTCCGGCGTCAAGAAGGTCGGCGAGAACATCAAGGACAAGCTGAGCTGACCGCACGCGGGCCGCGTCACCGCTGCGTGGCGCGGCCCGCGGTTGCCGGTCAGAGTATCTGCCGTGCAGTGCTTTTCAAGCATGCCGGATGCCACGGGAACTTCGTTGCGATGCAGAACGTTCCGTGGGTGGTGTCCACTGCAACCGCGAGGTGATCTGAACACATGCTCGAAATAAGTCCCCTGGTATGGGGCGTGACCATCGGCGTCATCATTGCTCTGCTCGCGGTCGATCTGATACTGGCCGCCCTACGGCCGCACAAGGTCGGCTTCCGCGAGGCGACGGCGTGGTCGGTGTTCTACATCCTGGTCGCGATCGGGTTCGGCGTGTGGTTCGCGATGACCTACGGCGGTGACTTCGGCACCCAGTACTTCGCCGGTTACATCGTCGAGAAGAGCCTCTCGGTCGACAACCTGTTCGTGTTCGTGATCATCATGACGACGTTCGCGGTGCCCGAGGAGCATCAGCACAAGGTGCTGACCTTCGGCATCATCCTGGCACTGATCATGCGCGCGATCTTCATCGCCCTCGGCGCGACGCTGATTTCGATGTTCTCGTTCATGTTCCTGATCTTCGGCGGGCTGCTGATCTACACCGCGATCCAGCTGTTCCGACACCGCAACGAGGACCCCGACGTCGAGAACAACATCATGATTCGGGCCACCCGCAAGCTCGTGCCGATCAGCGACGAGTACGACGGCGGCAAGCTGATGACCCGTCGCGAGGGCCGCAAGATCGCTACCCCGCTGCTGGCGGTGCTGATCGCCATCGGCAGCGTCGACCTGCTGTTCGCGCTCGATTCGATCCCCGCGGTCTTCGGCGTCACCAGCGAGCCGTACATCGTCTTCACGGCGAATGCCTTCGCGCTGCTCGGCTTGCGCGCGCTGTTCTTCCTGGTAAAGGGCCTACTGGACCGCCTGGTGTATCTGTCGACCGGTTTGTCGATCATCCTGGCGTTCATCGGCGTGAAGCTGATCCTGCACTGGGCTCACGTCGACATCAATCCGAGCATTCCGGAGATCAGCACCTACGTCAGCCTCAGCGTGATCATCGGCATCCTCACGATCGTCACGGTCGCGAGCCTGATCAAGACCCGCAAGGACCCGTCCGCGAAGGCGCATCCGGGTTCCCTGCGGGCCTCGCGCCCCAAGGAACACCCCGACACGGCTCACTGAGCGGTAACGGCCTCTTCCCGACGCTTGTAGATGCGATTCCGGAGTCCGAGGATCACCGCGCCGCAGATCGCGGAGATCAACGACCCGGTGAGGACGCCGATGCGGACGTGATCGGCGACGGCGCCGCCGTCGAACGCCAGATCGCCGATGAGCAGCGACACCGTAAAGCCGATGCCGGCAAGCAGCGCGACGCCGCAGACATCAAGGGGATGCAGTTCAGACGCCGAGGAGGTGAACCGCTTGAGGAGCAGGGTGATGCCGGCGATGCCCAGGACCTTTCCGAGGACCAGCCCGGCGATGATGCCGAGGGTGACGGGCTCGGTGAGCGATTGGGTCAACCCGGACAGGCCGCCGACGGTGACCCCGGCGGCGAGAAAGGCGAACACCGGGACTGCGACGGCGGCGGAGAAGGGCCGGACGGCGTGTTCGTAGCGTTCACACCACTGATCGGCGGGCACGACGAGTCCCAGCGCGACGCCGGCGATGGTGGCGTGGATTCCCGCCTCGTGGACGAGCACCCACGTCACGACACCGACGGGGATCAACAACCACCATCGCGTGGGGTAGCGACGGACCAACCAGGCGAACAGCGCCAGGGGTACCAGGGCCGCAACCAAAGGTGCAAAAGACAGCGAGGCGGTGTACACGACCGCGATGATGGTAATCGCGATCAGATCGTCGACCACGGCGAGGGTGAGCAGAAATATCCGCAGACTCGACGGCAGATTGCGTCCGATGACGGCGAGCACCGCCAGCGCGAACGCGATATCCGTTGCGGCCGGAATCGCCCATCCCTCATAGGCATTCGACCCCGCGAGCACGTTGACCCCGATGTAGGCCAGCGCAGGCAGCACGATGCCGCAGACTGCGGCGATGATCGGGATCGAGGCGCTTCGCATATCCCGCAGTTCTCCGTGCACGAACTCGCGTTTCAGTTCCAGGGCGACGACGAAGAAGAATATGGCCAGCAGACCGTCAGCGGCCCACGCGGCCAGCGACAGGTTCAGGTGCAGAGCCTCGGGACCGACCGTCCAGTTGCGCAGCGCGTGATAACCGTCCGACCAGGCCGAGTTCGCCCACACCAGCGCTGCGACGGCGGCAAGGAGCAGAAGCACGCCACCAACGACGTCCTGACGAAGAACATCGCCGAATTTCGCGATTTTTCGTTTCGGTTGCCGTTCATTTTTTGCGGCATGCGTGATCGCAGCATCGGGCTGCATATGAAACCTTTCGGGCATGTTGACAAGACATGCCGACCAGGCTTCCCGGCGCACCGCGTCCAGGGTACCACGTTGCCGAGGCCCTCGAAGGCTTGCGCCAAGCGCATCCACGGCATGGCATCGCGTAAAATCCTGTCCCCCAATCACTTTGAGCAGGTATGTCACCGCCCGCCGGGAGGGGTGCGGAATCGCCTGCCGCACTTGATTCATGGCTCGCCCTTGATGCGCTCAGCCCCGACTCAGGGCTTCCGCGGCGGGGTTGATCAGGCGGCGCACAGCAACCGAGCCCCTGCCGCAAAAAAGAAGTGTTCGGAGCGCCATCGCGCTATGGCATCGTTGAATCGGCAATGACGGCGGAGGGATTTCGATGACGGTTGAGCACTCACCCGACGACGACGAACGGATCGTCGCCGCGGTGCACGATGAGCTCGCTCGCTGGGGCATCGACAGGTTCGACGTCGGCGCGATGGCCCACCGCCACGGGCTCGACGTCGACGCGATCCAGCAGCGCTGGCCCGACCCGGAGGTGCTGATCCTCGAGGCACTGGCTCACCGTCCCGGGGACACGGCTCCGCAGCCCGACACCGGGTCTCTGCGAACAGACCTGTTCACGTTGGCGGTGCGGATGGCCGCCATGGTGACCTCGAGCGATGGGCGCAAGCTGCACGGCGGGCACCTCATCGGCGACGTCGAGATCGCCAGCATGGACGTCCGCAGATCCGCATGGCTGGCCCGTGCGGCGACTCTCGACGTCGTGTTCGAGCGGGCACGACAGCGCGGTGAGATCACCGACTCCGCGGACCCCCACCTGGCGCTGGAACTGCTCTTCGCGCCCATCAACATGCGCGCGTTGTACACCGGCATGCCGGTCGACGATGACTACTGCCGGACGATCGCCGACATGGTCTACCGCGCCATCAGCTCCTGAAGCCGCTCCGCCGCACCGGAACCCGGCACCGGAAGGTAGGCCACGATCTGGATGTCGGGCACGTCGACCGGCGCGACCTGGTGGTGCTCGAGCCGCAGTTCACCCGCGACGGGATGGTGGAACCGCCGCTCGCGAGAGGTGAACCGCTCGATGCCGGTGGCCTGCCACGCGTTCGCGAAGTGCGCACTCTCCGTCGACAGCCGCGACACCAGCGCCGTGTACGACGGCTCCCCGACGCGGGGGCCGGCGTCGGCCCGGAACTCGGCGAGGAAGCGTCTGCTGTCGGTGTCCCAGTCGGGTAGCAGCTCGCGGATCGCCGGATCCATGAACACCAGCCACAGCAGGTTGCGGTCGGCCGGCGCCAAGCGTTCGATGTTCGGGTACAGCGCCACGTACGCGCCGTTCCAAGCGGCGATGCCCCAGTCCGGGGTGAGCGCGAAAGCGGGGTAGCCCCCCAGGGCGTCGAGGAACCGCTGAATGTGTGCGGGCAGCGGACCGTCGGTGAGCGCCGGGTCCACGGTGTAGCCGCCCAGCGCCAGCACATATTCATGCTCGGCCGGCGACAACCGCAGGGCCCGCGCGACCGCGTCGAGCACCTGCTTGGACGGGTTGATGTCGCGGCCCTGCTCCAGCCACGTGTACCAGGTGACGCTCACGCCGGCCTGCACTGAGACTTCCTCGCGGCGCAGCCCACTGGTGCGGGCGCGGGGAAGGTCGGGCAAACCGAGGTCGGCGCGGATGACCGCTTCGCGGCGCGCGCGCAGGAACTCGCCGAGGGCGAGCCGCTGCTGTGCGCGTTTGTCCACGTCGCCAGGCTAGTACCGGCACTACTAGTACCAGCGCCGTCTTCTCAGAACGCGGGGACTGCGACGAACCTGGACGCCATGCCGCATTTGAGGTCTCGTACGGTCACGCACGGTCGGAACATGGCAGGCGCGCGCTCGCTGCTGCGCGCCGCGGGGGTGGACAGCGCCGACATCGGCAAGCCGATCATCGCCGTCGCCAACAGCTTCACCGAGTTCGTCCCCGGCCACACGCATCTGCAGCCGGTCGGGCGCATCGTCTCCGAGGCCATCACGAACGCCGGCGGCGTGCCGCGCGAGTTCAACACCATCGCCGTCGACGACGGCATCGCAATGGGCCACGGCGGCATGCTCTATTCACTGCCGTCACGCGAGCTGATCGCCGACTCCGTGGAATACATGGTCAACGCCCACTGCGCCGACGCGATGGTGTGTATCTCCAACTGCGACAAGATCACTCCGGGCATGCTGATGGCGGCGCTGCGGCTGAACATCCCGACGGTGTTCGTCTCGGGCGGGCCGATGGAGGGCGGCACGGCGGTGCTGGTCGACGGGACGGTGCGCACCCGGCTCAACCTGATCACCGCGATCGCCGACGCCGTCAACACCGACGTGTCCGATCCGGACCTGGCCCGCATCGAGGAGTCGGCGTGCCCGACCTGCGGTTCGTGTTCGGGCATGTTCACGGCCAATTCGATGAACTGCCTGACCGAGGCGCTCGGGTTGGCGCTGCCGGGCAACGGGTCGGTGCTGGCGACGCACACCGCGCGGCGCGCCCTCTACGAGGACGCGGGTGCGACGGTGATGGAGCTGTGCCGGCGGCACTACGACGAGGACGACGCTTCTGTGCTGCCGCGCGCGATCGCCAACCGCGATGCGTTCGACAACGCGATGGCGATGGACATCGCAATGGGCGGATCCACCAACACAATCCTGCATCTGCTGGCGGCCGCGCGAGAGGCCGAACTCGACTACACGCTGGAGGACATCGAGAAGCGCAGCCGCGCGATCCCGTGCCTGTGCAAGATAGCCCCTAACGGGCACTACCTGATGGAGGATGTGCACCGGGCAGGAGGCATCCCGGCGATCCTCGGCGAGCTGTGGCGCGGCGGGCACCTCCACGAGACCGTGCACTCTGTGCACTCCGCATCGCTGGCACAATGGTTGCGCCGCTGGGACATTCGCGGCGGCTGCGCCTCCCCCGAGGCCGTGGAGATGTTCCGCGCCGCACCGGGGTGTGTGCGGTCGGCGTCGGCATTCAGTCAATCGGAGCGCTGGGACTCGTTGGACACCGACGCCGAGGAAGGTTGCATTCGAGATGTGCGACATGCCTATTCGGAGGACGGCGGGTTGGCGGTGCTGCGCGGGAATCTGTCGGTGGACGGCTGCATCGTCAAGACGGCGGGCGTCGACGAGTCGATCCTGAAATTCTCCGGGCCCGCCGTGGTCGTCGAGTCCCAGGAAGACGCCGTCGACGCGATCCTGGGCGGGCGGGTGCAGGCCGGTGACGTGGTGGTGGTGCGCTATGAGGGGCCCAAGGGTGGGCCGGGGATGCAGGAAATGCTCTACCCCACCTCGTTTTTGAAAGGTCGCGGGCTCGCAAAGGTGTGCGCACTCGTCACGGACGGCCGGTTCTCCGGCGGATCGTCGGGGCTGTCGATCGGGCACGTCTCCCCCGAGGCCGCGGCGGGCGGCACCATCGCGCTGGTGGAGGACGGCGACCTCATCACGATCGACATCCCGCACCGGACGATCGAGGTGAACGTCGACGACGACGAACTCGAACGTCGTCGCGCGGCGCTGGAGGCGAATGGCGGGTACCGGCCACGCCATCGCGAGAGGGTGGTGTCGGCGGCGTTGAGGGCCTATGCGGCGCTGGCACTCTCGGCGGACAAGGGCGCGGTGCGCGACGTATCGGGGGTCTAGCCAGATTCGAGAGACTCTTCCTCAGAGGTCGAGCACGAGCTCCGTCCTCGGCACCGCCGAACACACGAGCACCGAGCCCGCAGGTGGCTCTTCCAGAGGCTCCTGCGTATAGTCCGCGGTCCCGGACACCACCTCGGTGACGCAGATGTGGCAGACGCCGCTACGGCACGAGTACCGGGTCGGGACGTCACACGCCTCGGCGAACTCGAGCAGGCTCGTGAAGCGTGGCGACCAGTGCGCCGTCAACCCGCTGCGCGAGAACGTCACCGCAGGACCGGTGCCCGGCGCGCCGTCGGGGACATGTGGGTGCGCCTCCTCGGGTGCGCCCACGGCGCCGGGATTGATCCGCGGCCGGGCGCCGAACAACTCGCTGTGGATACTCGCCGGGTCGAACCCATTGGCCACCAACGCTTCACGCATACCGACCATGAAGGAGTCGGGCCCGCACATGTACACTGCCGCATCGGCCGGCAATCGCAGTGCGGCGAGCGAGGCGGCGGACAGACGCGGCCCGTCGGCGGTGTACACGTAATGCGCGGTGGCGTGAGGCAATGACGCGATCAACTCGTCCACCTCGTCGGCGAACGCATGCGAGGCGCGGTCTCGCGTGGTGTGCAGCCAGACCACTCGACGGGGGCTCCGCTCGGCCGCCAACCGGTGCAGCATCGCCAGCACCGGTGTGCTGCCCACGCCGGCCGAGAGCAGTACGACGGGCCGATCCTCCTCGGCGAGAACGAAATCGCCGCGCGGAGCGGCAGCATCGAGCGTGGATCCGGCGCGCAGGTGGTCGTGCAGTCACGCGCTGGCGAGCCCGTGCATGTCCCGCTTGATGCTGATGCGGTAGGTGCCGTCGGTGGAGTACGCGGACAGGGAGTAGCTGCGCAGGGGTGCGGGATCGGCGGCTCCGTCGATTCGGATCGGCAGGTACTGACCGGCCTGCGCCGTCGGAAGCGGGGTTCCGTCGTCGCTTTCAAGCAGCAGCGAGAGCACGTCGGAGGTCTCACGGCGGGTGTCGCGCACGCGCAGGGCGCGAAAACCTTTCCACGCCAACGTGGTCACCGGCGATGCGGGCTGCAGCAGGTCTTGAAAAGACTGCACCCAACCCGGGCTCAGTGCCGGAATGTCGACAGCTTTGCGCAACAGTGTCGGATCACGATCGGGCAAGTACAACAGCGCGTCGATGTCGGCGACAGTCAACGCGTGTCGACCACGGCGCAGGAGGGCGATGTCGTCGCCTGCGCACACGTGCCCTTCGCGGATCACCCTCAGGTAGAAGCCAGGCCGGTGATGGGCCACCAACAGGTTGGGCATACGTGGCTCGTCAAGCCGCATCCCCACACGGAAGCACGTCACCCGCGGCTGCGTGACCTCGAACTCGGCCTCGCCGATGCGGTAGCGGTCGCCGATGCACACCTCGTCGTCGGGCAGGCCGTCAACGGTGAAGTTCTCCCCGAAGCTGCCCGCCGTCAGGTCGTCGCGGCCGAGGTAGGACATCCAGTAGTCGTAGGCGGCGTTCTGGTAGACGAGGACTGCGCGGTTCTCGCCCCCGTGGCCGTTGAGGTCGCCCTGCCCGTCGCCGTCGAGGTTGAGTGTGCGCACCATGACGGGGCCATCCACCGGCTGCTTCCAGATTCCGGTGTGGATGTCTCTGCCCTGCCAGGAGACGTCCGCAGGCATTCCGACATTGACCGAAGTGAGCCGGCCGACTCGTGAGATGTCCTCGGGCACAGGGGCTCACCGCCGTCATCAGCACAATGGGTTCGGCTCAGACTACCGGTCGGGCGATAGCCTGTTGTGGTGAACCGTGTGGTCATCTTCGACGTCAACGAGACGCTGCTCGACATCGAGGCACTCGCGCCGGTGTTCGAGGAGATCTATTCGGATCCGGCGTCGCTGCGTGAATGGTTCGCACAGCTGGTGCTGTACTCGATGACGCTCACGGTGTCGCAGCAGTACGTCGACTTCGTCACTCTGGGCCGGGCCGTCGCGCAGATGCTGGCCGAGATCCGCGGCGGCACCGTCACCGACGCCCAACTGGACCGACTCGCCGAAGCCATGTCGCACATGCCGGCGCACCCCTACGTCGCAGACGGTCTGGCATCACTGCGTGCGCAGGGTTTGCGGCTCGTGACGCTGACGAACTCGCCGACGAGTGCGGAGAGGCCCAGTCCGCTGGACAACGCGGGACTCGGAGGCCACTTCGAGCGGCAGTTCAGTGTCCATCCTTGCCGGGCTTTCAAACCGAGTCCGGAGGTCTACATGCAGGTGTGCCGCGAGCTGGACGTGCGGCCCGACGAGTGTCTGATGGTCGCCGCACATGCCTGGGACACGATCGGCGCCCAAGCGACCGGTATGCGAGGAGCCCTGATCACCCGACCGGGCAATGCGGCGTTGCGAGCCGCGGACAACCTGCTGCCCGACGTTATCGCCACCGACCTTCGGGACCTGGCGCGCCAGCTCAGCAGCTGAAAGCCGATCGCGTCGCCGGCCCCGGTGATCGTCCTCCCCAGTCGAATCATCCGAGACCGGCGCGCCTCCCCAGGCCCGCCCAACCCCTCGATGTGCGTACCTCTCGACGGCTCGGCCGAGCGCAACCAGGGTCATCGTACATAAACGAATACGTTTTTGATGAACGAACAAGTTTTTGAAAGATCACCTAGTGGTTACCGCCCGGGGGTCCAAAACTCGCTGGTCGGCTCGCCCTATACTCCGTCTCAGAAAACTGCAGAGGAGCATTTGCATGGCCCAGCAGCTCGCGTCGGGGCGACATGGCCTCAGTCGTGACGAGGTCGCCGCCAACCAGAAGCAGCGGCTCTTCAAGGCCCTCGGCGAGGTCATGGGCACCAAGGGTTACAGCAACACCACAGTCGACGATCTGATCAAGCACGCCGGGGTGTCCCGCGCCACCTTCTACCAGCACTTCGACTCGAAGATCGACTGCTTTATGGCCGGCTACGCAACCATGCAGGGCTACGTCATCGACGTCATTTTCGAGGTTCCTGCGACTGGCACGCCCATGCAGCGTTTCGCGTTCATGCTGCACCGGTATCTCGGACTGATGGCATTGGATCCTCGGAGGTCGCGGCTGTATCTCCTGGAGGTCTACGCCGCCGGGCCGGACGCTATGCGCCGCCGGATGGAGTTGCAGCAGGAATTCGTCGACGGTGTGGCGAAGATATTCAAGGCGCGCAGCAAAGCAGATCGTTTCGCGTGCCAGGCTCTGGTGGCCTCCATCTCGATGCTCGTGACCACGGCGCTCGTCGAGGCCGACTCCGACGCGATCCTCGCCTTAGAGAAGCCTGTCCTAAAGTTTGCCGAACGTGCGCTTGGGCCACGCGCGGTGTAACCGGGCTTACGCAATTCTTACCTGCGCACAGGCTATTTGGTGTTTGTACCACCCATAGTTCACACTGGGCCAATGTCGGAGCCAGTCCCCTTGCAGAGTTTGCGGGAGCGCAAGAAGATTCACACGCGCCTCGCGATCCGCCGCGAGGCTTTTCGGCTTTTCGAGAAGCACGGTTACGCGAACACCACCATTGAGCAGATCGCCCACGCCGCCGACGTCTCGCCCCGGACGTTCTATCGCTACTTCGGCGTGAAGGAGGCGTTGCTCCTTTCCGATGATCAGATCTCACCGATCGTCGAGGCGTTCGCCGCTGCTCCCAGCGAGATGACGATCATCGAGGCCTACCGATACGCGCTCGCCAAGGTGTTCGGCGGTCTCAGCCTCGAACAGCGTGAGGATGCACTCGTGGGCGAGCGCATGCTGTACGAGACCCCCGAGGCCCGCGGCCTGTTGTACGCGGCCTACATACGGACAATCGACCTCATGACCGAGGCACTCGCGGCACGGCCCGACGCACCGGAGGAGCACGCCGAGCGGCGTGTGATCGCCGGAGCGATCGTCGGAGTGCTTATCGGCGCCGCGCACAACACTCCGCTGCCCGAGCAGGAGTTGCAGAGTGCGTTAGAAATCCTCGGCCGGCACCTGATCTAGCACCGCGAGCGCGCGTGTCTGCACGGCGACACGCCGCATTCGGGCGTGCGGGAGCGCTCGTTCGCCGTCGCCGAGCGCGCAGTTTGGGATCGGTAGCGGCGTCGCTGCCCCTACTGTGACCTCATGTTCGCACTGGTGATGGTCGCCTTCGTGCTGTGGGCGCTGTGCGGGATTCCGGCTGCGTTGATTGCGCACAAGAAGGGCCGCAACGTGGTGATGTGGGCGGTCCTTGGCTCTGTGTTCGGTGTGATCGGCCTGGCCGCGATCGCTGCGGCGCCCTACTACACGCAGGGCGGCCCATGGAATGCCGGCAGCAGCACCACACTCCACTTCGGCAGCTTCAGCGGGTTCGGCCTCTCGGGCGACCACGGCGGAAGCGATTACGGTTTCGGCGACTTCGGCGGTTCGAGTGACTTCGGCGGAGGCGGCGATGGCGGGGGCGGGGGCGGCGATTAACGTCGGGCGGCCACGCGGCGCCCCGCGGTAAAGGTGTTCTTGCTCAGGCGAATTCGGCGCCTGCTTGCGCTCCTGAACCGACGTCAGGTAGCTGCCGCACCACCCACCGCACCAGCGGCCGGCTGGCCGGCCACGAATCCGACTCGGCCGGAAAGATGTTCTGCGCGATGCCGTGCTCGATGCACGCCCGGGCATCGGCGAGCGGCATGTCGGCGAAGCTGACATCGGGGTCGGTGTTCTGTTGCGCCGCAAGCGAAATGACCTGGTTGATCGTGTTCGGAACCAAAAACGCGTCCTTCACCTCGGATGCCTTGGTGTGGTCGACGAAGACACAGCACGTCAGTTCACCGCCGCCGGCGAGTCGGGCACCCAGCAGGATCTCGTCGCCCTCACCGCCCGCGTGCGTCATCCGCACCGCCCGATACACGTCGACGTGGCGGAGATCCGAGATCCACTGCGGCAGCGCGTCGCGCCGGGCGGCGACTTCCCGGCGACACCGTTCGTCGTCGAGGAACTCGCCGAGCACGGCGAGCAAGACGGTCGTCTCGGGAATGCGGTGCCCGACGAAGCTGTCGATCATGGTGGCCAGATCCACCGATTCCTTCTCAGCTCCGACTGCCACGAAGGACAGCGGGGCGGGTGTGGTCGCCTCGACCAGCGTGCTGACCAAGCCAAGCAGATCGATCGGCTGCCCGGTGGCCAGAGCCTGCCGCACCTCGTCGACCAACGGTGTCTCGTCCGCCGCGCCCGGCGCCGGCGTCCTGCGGGCATCACGGAGCGCCCGCTTGGCCTTGCGACGCTTCCGTCCGTCCTTCATTCCGTGAACGCTACGCGGGCCCCTTGACTCCCTCGCACCGCTGTCCGGTGTATGCGTCCAGACCGTCCACATCGTCGGCGGCGGTCCGCAAAACAGGTTGCTGTGCCAACCGACCGCCGACCGGGTCGGGCTCCCGGTGCTCGCTGGACCCGCCGAGGCCACCGCGCTGGGCGATGTACTGGTCACGGCACGTGCACATGGATTGATCGCCGGCAATCTGGAAGCATTGCGACACAGGGTCGCAGCGAGCTTCCCGGCCCAACGCTTCGTCCCCCGGCCCGCCGTCGTCGGGGCAGGAAAGGCAGTCTGATGGAACGTCGCGTCCCCCGCGTCAAAGACCTCGCGCCGTTGATGCAGTTCAAGAAACCCGAGTTCAACGCCCGCACCCGCAGACTGGAGCGGGCGCTGACGATTGAGGATCTGCGCACGATCGCCAAGCGCCGCACCCCCAAAGCCGCCTTCGACTACACAGACGGCTCCGCCGAGGCCGAACTGTCACTGGCCCGGGCCCGACAGGCGTTCCAGGACATCGAGTTCCACCCGGCGATCCTGCGCGACGTATCCAAGGTCGACACCAGCTGCACGATCCTGGGTGGCCGATCGAAGCTCCCCTTCGGCATCGCACCCACCGGTTTCACCCGGATGATGCAGACCGAGGGGGAACACGCAGGCGCCCGCGCCGCCGCCCGCGCCGGAATCCCGTTCTCGCTGTCCACGATGGGCACCGCGTCCATCGAGGATGTGAAGGCCGCCAATCCGCACGGCCGCAACTGGTTTCAGCTCTACATGTGGAAGGACCGCGATCGGTCGATGGCGCTGGTCGAGCGCGCCGCCGCCGCCGGTTTCGACACCTTGCTCGTGACTGTCGACGTACCGGTCGCCGGGGCCCGGTTGCGGGACAAACGCAACGGCATGTCGATTCCGCCCGCGCTGACCGCCAGTACCGTCCTCGACGCGATACCGCGGCCGCAGTGGTGGATCGACTTCCTGACCACCGAGCCGCTGGCCTTCGCATCGCTGGATCGGTGGTCGGGTACGGTGGCCGAGCTGTTGGACACGATGTTCGATCCGACGGTCACGTTCGAGGATCTGGCATGGATCAAGTCGCAGTGGCCCGGCACATTGGTTGTCAAGGGTATTCAGACAGTTGAGGATGCCGTGGCGGTGACCAACCTGGGCGTGGACGGGCTGATCCTGTCGAATCACGGAGGCCGCCAACTGGATCGGGCTCCGATACCCTTCCACTTGTTGCCTTCGGTCGTGAAGGCTGTCGGTGATCGCACCGAAGTCCTGCTCGACACCGGCATCATGTCGGGTGCCGACATCGTGGCATCGATCGCGCTCGGCGCCCGGTTCACGCTCGTCGGCCGGGCGTACCTGTACGGGCTGATGGCCGGTGGCGAAGCCGGCGTCGACCGGGCCATCGCGATCCTGTCCGAACAGATCACCCGCACCATGCGGCTGCTCGGCGTCGCATCGGTGGATGAGCTGGAGCCGGCGCACGTGACCCAGTTGGAGCGCCTCATCCCACGCCCGCGAGGCTGATGGCCGCGGCGGATTCGTCCGACCGCGCGCCGTCGAACCCGGTATTCGTCCCAGAGCTCGTCGTCCGCCGCACCACCGTGCCGTGAGACTAGGCGCGCCGCGCGAGGCGACCTGATGGCCGGCGGCCGGTGCGGCCTCGCTGTCGCCTCTGGTCGCACATGGCCTGGTCCGCTCGGTCGAGCACGGAGTCGATGGAGCGGCCGTCGCCGGGCTGGTGCGATGCTGAGCCGATCGTCAGCGCGATGGGAAGCACGGTTCCGTCGGTCAATGTGATCGGCACGCTGTCGAGCTCATCGCCGATCCGCCGGGTCAGTTCGGCGAGGCTGTGGTCGTCGAAAGTGCTTGATATGATCAGGAATTCGTCGCCACCCCAGCGGGCCACCAGAGCGTCGCCACCGACGGCCGCGAGCAAACGGCCGGCGACCGCGACCAGCAGCCGATCGCCGGCATGGTGGCCGTTGCGGTCGTTGACTGCTTTGAAGCGCTCGATGTCGCAGAACAGCACGCCGTAGCCCTTGCCTTCGGCGTCCAATTGCTCAAGCCTGCGCCACGCGGCGGAGCGGTTCGCGATGGACGTGAGCTGATCGATGTTCGCCTGGCGAGCAACTTCAGCTTCGCGTTCCCTTTCGGCCGTTACGTCGACGATCTGCGAGACGAAGCACTGAGGCCGGTCACGCGGAGCGTGCACGAGCACGGCGGTCAGGGCGCCCCAGACGATGCGGCCGTCAGCGGCGATGTATCGCTTGTCCATCCGGAACGAGCGCCGTCGGCCCTCCAGGCATTCATTGACCAGCGCGAGGTCCAGCTGCAGGTCATCGGGGTGAGTGACATCCTGAAAAGTCATCTTCTGCATGGCTTTTCGGTTGTATCCGAGCATGGTGCGCAGCGCCCGGTTGGTCCGCAGGAACGTACCGTTCAACCCGACAACGCACATTCCGATCGGCGAGTGCGCCAGAGCCAGTTCGAAGCGCCGCTCGCCGAGAAGATCGACGGCGGCAGACTGAATCGGATCCGACTGTGTCGCGGTAATCTCTGCGGACGGGAATCCGTGCTCGAACGGTTTGGGGCGACTGAGGTAATAACCCTGTGCCAGTGAGATTCCCGCGGCGCTGACGGCGTCGAGCTCACTCTGGGTTTCCACGCCTTCGGCGATGACCGTGGCCGATCTGTCCGGCGAACTCCGCGATGGCCTGGGCGAGCCGGCGGCGGGCGTCGTCGACATCGATGTTGCGCGTGATCGATTGGTCGATCTTGACGAACTCCGGCCCCAGCTCGAGGACGTGTGAGAACGATGCGAAGCCCGCCCCCACGTCGTCAACGGCCACGCGCATGCCGTGGGTGCGGCACTCCTCCATGACGTCGTCGAGGGCCTCGTAGTCGGGAACGGCGCTGTGTTCGGTGATCTCGAGGACGATGCGCGATCTATCGACGTTGGCGAGCAATTCGTCCCACGGAAGCACCAGGGCGGCAGCGGGTGAGATGTTGATCGCGACGAAGGCATCAGGCGGCAATGCGGGCATTATCTGCACGACGCGGGCCACGATGGCCCGCTCGAGTTCGATGGCCAGGCCCAGCTCGGCGGCCTGGGCGAAGAAGGCGTCCGGCCGATACGGTTCGCACGAGAAGCGCGCGAGGGCTTCGACGCCCACGACTTTGCCGGTCGCGATGTCGTGGACGGCCTGAAAGTTCATCTCGAAATCGTGCTCGGCCACCACGCGACGGATCGCGCTACGTTGCTCGGCGCCGTGATTCGGGCCGCTGTCGGGCGGGGTGATCAGCGTGCTGATCAGGTCGGCGACCTGCTTGACAAGCGTCAGATCGTCGTCGTTAAGATCCGGCTTGGGACCCCGGCCGACAACGGAGGTCATCCCGACCGGGTCGCCGTCGGGCCCGTTGATGGGGGCACCGATGTAGGAGCCGATACCCAGCGCCGCGGTGATCGGGAGCGCCGCGGTGGTCTGATTGCGTGACGTGTCGGGGATGACGGCAGGCAGTCGCCCGTCGATGACCCTTACGCAGTACGAATCCGACACCGACAGCTCGCGGTCGGGGAGGTCCTCCCAGACGTCGGGATCGCCGTCGACTTCGTCGATGACGTAGATCCCGTCCTGAAACGAGGCCACCAGTGCGACATCAAGGTCCAACCGTCGTCGCAGGAATGCCAAAAGCGTCCGGATCAGGGCGGCGGGGGCCTCGGAGGCGGCCTCATCGAGGCGCCCACGCCACCCCTCCACGCTCATAGCAAAAAATAGTAGACCTGACCGCGCCGAGGGTCGCGCTCATTCGTTCGACCAATTCGGTGACGTATCGCTGAACTAATTCGTGTTCAGCCTGCGTCGATCGCATTCGCGGCTGGTCGCGGCCCATTGCGGTGAGACAAAATGCGACGGCCACTTCGCACCGTGGCTCGGCAAATACTTCACGGCCGTCTATTTCGGCCGCGTCTTCAGTCGTCGGTGACGGTGAGCTTGACCTCGATGTTGCCGCGGGTGGCGTTGGAATACGGGCAGACCTGGTGGGCGGCTTCGGCGAGTCCCTGCGCGGTGTCGTGGTCGACGTTGGGCAGCGTGATCTCGAGTTCGACAGCAAGGCCGAAGGCGCCGCTGTCGGTGGAGCCCAGGATCACCTTGGCACCGACAGCGGAGTCGGAGACGTCGGCCTTCTGCTGGCGGGCGACGAGGCGCAACGCGGAGTGGAAGCAGGCGGCATACCCGACAGCGAAGAGCTGCTCGGGGTTGGTGCCCTCACCGGATCCGCCCATTTCCTTCGGGATGCTCAGGGCGACATCGACTTTGCCGTCCGAGGTGGCGCCGTGACCGTCACGGCCTTCTCCGGTGGCGAGGGCTTCGGCGGTGTAGAGCGCTTTCATGTCGTTCCTTTCAGATGTGTGAATCGAGTTGATGAATCAGTGCTTTCAGGGCATCACGGAGTGCGGCGAGGTCGTCTGGGGAGGCGCCGCCCATGGCGAGGAGACGCTCGGGGACACACGCGGCGCGGGCTTCGAGCTTTTCCCCGGCCGGGGTGAGCGCGACGTCGACCCTCCGTTCGTCGTCGACCGACCGTCGGCGCTCGACCAGGCCGACGGCTTCGAGGCGTTTCAGCAGGGGTGACAACGTTCCCGAGTCGAGGTGCAGGCGCTCCCCCAGGTGGCCGACCGAGCACCGGCCGTCTTCCCAGAGAACGAGCAGTACCAGGTACTGCGGATAGGTGATGCCCAGTTCTTCGAGCACCGGCCGATAGGCCGCGGTGACGGTCCGCGACGCCGTGTACAGGGCGAAGCAGAGTTGGTCATCGAGTCGGGCGGCAGGCACGCACCCGATGGTAGTGAACAATTAAATTGTGCGCAATTGATTGTCGCCGGACTTGTCGGTGACCCGCCTTACAGTCACGTCTCACCACCCTGGGAGGAGACGGATATGGCACCCAAACCTGTGGCTGCTGCGCGGCCGGTCGACATCGTGGCTCCGCGGTCGCGTCCAGCGATGACGGTGGCACTCGCCGTGAGCGCACGCGGCGCATCCGTGTTCGCCTATGCGGCGTGCTCGGCCGAGCACCGCTGGTCCGGAACTGTCGACGCCGAATCGGCGGACACGGCGGTCCTCGATGCCATCAGGCGAATCCGCGAGGCGTCCGGCGCGCAGCGGATCCGGTTCCTGGTGCAGTTGCCTGCGCGCAGCACGCTGTGGGCGCTGCGCGACGAGGTGGCGCTGCTGATACCCGGGGTATGGATCGAATGGCCGCGGTTCTCCGACGAGGCGCTCGTGCGTCGGGCGCATGCCGGGTTGC
The DNA here is from genome assembly GCF_002101705.1 of Mycolicibacterium iranicum. Classification (GTDB taxonomy): domain Bacteria; phylum Actinomycetota; class Actinomycetes; order Mycobacteriales; family Mycobacteriaceae; genus Mycobacterium; species Mycobacterium iranicum. Next base: position 51,249 of record NZ_LQPC01000026.1, read on the forward strand.
GTCAGGTGCAGTCACCGGTGTGCGTCGCGACGGACGGGTCGGTGCGCGGCAAGATCACCGGTTACGGCTGGTTGGCATCCTCGGGTGAGTATGGGCTGCAGGGCTTTCGACATTCCGTCAGGCTGATCGGTCCGCAGGTGGTCCTGGTCGCCGAGCTGCGTGCGATCGGTGCTGCAGTGCAGAGACTTCGCGGCCGCGACATCACGGTGCTCAGCGACAGCACGCTTGCGGTCGCGATGGTGAAGCGGTGGATGGCCGGCGAGGACGTGCTACCTGAGGGCTACTCCGCGTATCGCCAGAGCGGCAAGACGCCGGGGTTGGTGCGCGCGCGGCAGATGATCTTCGAGGAGCGCGAGAGGATCACGCCGGTGTGGGTGAAGGGCCATCGCGGTGAACCGCTCAACGAAGGGGCCGATGCGCTGGCGCGGCTGGCGTCGCGTTTCGCGTTGGGCGACAGCATGCTTGACGGTGCCGAGTATCACCGGCGCGCCCAGCAACTGGCGGTGACGTTCTCGCGAGAGTTCGAGCGGGCTCAGTCGGCGAGCTTGAAGGCCAGTACGGTCACCCAGTTCGCCGGATCGGGTTCGGTCGCGGGCCCAGTCTCGTAGATCTCGATGCGGCCGGCCCACTCCTCGCCGTTGTCGGTCGGCGTCGAATCCCATTGCAGGCCTTGATCGGACGCCCACGACAGCAGCTCCTCCGTCGTGTCCATCAGGCCGTCGAAGGGGCCGCGGTGGGTCGCCACTGCATATTTCCCGCCGGGCAGCGTGTCGGTCGACACCGCGCCGTCGGCCGGCAGCGGGGCATCGATCGGGACGCACGCTTCGATGCAGAGTTCGCGGTCCATGTCGATGGTCCGGTATCGAAGGAACGGCGCGCCACTGATCTGCTTTCCATGCCGAGCGAGAGCGTCGAAGACCTCGGGGAAGCGGTCGGCGATCGCACTGACCTGATCCATCGCGACGGTGCCGCCGACCGAGGCGTAGAGCTGGGGTGCGCGGGTTTCGAGTGTCGGTTGTTCAGTCATGCCTGTACCGACTGCGTCGGCGACCGAAAGTCATAAGCCTCCGCGGTCGGCGTCCCCGCCACGACGGGTTTAATGGATTGCGTGCATGAGTCCTGGGGTGATGAAACTTGCTCCGTGCTCGCGAGCAGCTAAGGCGACGAGTCCGTCGCACAAGGCTTTCTCGGGGATACCTCATTCGCCCCAATTCGCGATTTGTGTGCAGCACAAACACGCCGACGTAACGAACGTGCGCGGAGTTCCGGTCGTCGTTCCGGAGGAGCGCGAGATCTCTCGCAGCTGCTTTGACAGGAGATCGAGTTACAGGATTCGTGACGATGAAGACGGCGAGAATGTAAGCGCATTATCTTTCGGCGATCGCAATACACTCCTGTAAGAGCAACAAAGTATCCGCTTCTTACCCCTTCGCGGCCCTATTACACTTCTTCTATCGCGACGATGAGGAGGCAGCGGCGGTGCCAGAGCCGTTATCTGTGGATCCGGCGGGGCTACAGTCTGCAGCAGCGCAATTGACCTTCCAAGCGGACGCCATGGTCGACGTCGAGTTAGCTAGCCCGACTGGCCGGAAGCCGTCCGTCACGGGAGCGATGACATTTGCTGCCAGCGTGAAGGCGTTCACCGCTGCGTATGCTCGGCGACTCGCCTCCCATGGTTCCTCGCTAGCCGTATCGGCCACTCATTACTCCTTAGAGGACGAGAACGCAGGACGCAATATCGCCTCAATCTCACTGTGAGCGCGACACCAGCTGGCCTCCTTCGTGCACCGGCACCGTTGCCGGTAGCCGTGGGAGGTACCGCTTCAGGCACACCTTCGCGATCCGACATCGATAGCTGGTCGACGGCAATTGATCAATTGTTCGCTCTGGCCGAGGGCTTCGCAGCAGCAGCGGACAAGCTCGAGAGCACCGCTGACACGCACGTGCAACAACTGATGGCACCCGGCGGTACCGATTGGGAAGGCGATACTGCCGATGCCGCGCAGCGACGAAGCTTTTCTGATCGAGGTGCCGTATATCGCGCAGCGGATCTCATGCGACAGATGCGCCGAGCCGCCAGCGCCGGCGCCGCGTCCATCCAACAGTTGCGAGACTTAGCGCTTGACGCGATAAGCGAAGCCGAAGCCGCCGACTTCCGGGTGGACGACAACCTAGCGGTCAGAGATGCGCGGCGGTACACGGCGCAACAGTTGGGCATATACGAATCCCGAAAAATCGAGGCCGCGACACACAACAGCTATATCGTGATGCGCGCCGGCAATATCGCGGCCGAGGATGTTCGCGTTGGCGCCCAACTCTCCTCTGCCGCAGCGGAACTCGCTGGCCTGATCCCGGCAGACTGGCTCCAGGACCGATCGCTCGTTCAGCAGTCGTCCACCGGCGATGGTGATGTCCAGGCGTATGACACGGACAGTGGCGACGAAGACGCACTGTCGGGCAATGAGATCGCCGAAAGACTTCGAGAGCTTCAGAGGGGCCACAATCGGGGAGTAAGGGAAGTCGACACTGAAGAAGAGATCTTTGATCTCTACGAGGATCTCGTGAAGGGCGGCGAGCCGCTGCCGACGCCCGACAACTATTACGACAGGCGGGTCCTACCTGACGGAACCATCATCGGCGTCCGCGAAAGCAGCGGCCATGGGCCGACACTCGATGTGAAGTATCCGCCAGGCGTCAGCGGGCCGGACAAGGTTCACCTTCCTCCGCCCCCGCCGGTAGCGCCTCCTCCCGCACCACCGACCTCGGGTGAGGCACCCGTCATTATTTCGCCTCCCGATTTGCCCGTCATTGATCACCCTCCGACGCCGGGGCTAATACCTCCATGGGCTCAGGCGCCTGCGGGAGTCCCCCAGGGGTCCTTGCCCTCCGGTGGACTTCCGCCTGGGATCGACGTCGCCATGCCACAGCCGTCTACTATTGCGCCGTCGGCCGATTCAGTACCCGACTGGTTGCCGGATGCCACCTTGCCGTCGCCGACCTCGGAGGAACAGGTGGGGATTGGCGGCGTACTTTTCGGAGGACTGCTCGCGTTCCTCGGGTGGCTCGGTACACCGAAGGTGTCTTACTAGTGGCGCCGAGCGATTTCTACTTGGCGCCAGAAGCCACTTCAATGGCAGAACATATTCGGCGACACGTGGGTCATGTGAAAGTGGTTCCGCCGGAGGCATTATCGCTTTGGCTACCGTCGCTATCGGTCCCTCTGGGCTGGACTGCCACAACATTGGATATGGGTCCGATAACGCCCGCACGAGTACTTATTCGACGCGCAGATGATGGAATCGACGGCTGGATCGGGTGCGAAGTAATCAATCTGCTCCGATTCAGTGGAACCGTGAGCGACGACGTAATCGAGAATGGCGCTGGCCGAGCCCTGAGGTCCCTCGGGGTAAACGAACCGATCACGTACCGCATCCGCATGCCGGCTGAGGTAAACGTAATAGCCACGCGTAGCAGAGGAACATTGTCGCGAGGCACTCGGCTCTGGATTCAGGTCAGCGACTTCGTCGTGCGGTCCGACGGTGGTGGAGGACTCGTTGAGCACACCATCTTGATCAATGCTCAGGCACGACGACACCTGAAATCCGATGTCGCACAGCTAACTGAATCTGTGCATTCAGCGCTGGTTACCAACATTTCGATTCCCAGGCCACGCACGGCCCGCGAGACTCATCGGGGATCTCACCGCTGATGCCTAGCATCAACCAAGGGAAGGGCGTAGGCAACTACCTTAGCTAATAGTCACGACCGCGGCTCAAACTTCAGCGGTAGCGCCTGATCCTCTGTTCCTTGTTTCCGAATTTTGGACAACCAATCCCGGTATGCGGATTCGTTCAAATCCCCGATACGCTTGCCTTCTTCTGTGATTCGGAGCCACAACGTCCACGGCCACCCGTCGCGCTCGTTGAAACCGTCGACATACTCGGCTTCAAGGCGGCGTGCCGACTCGTCAGCTGTCGTGGTCCACGGCTCGAATCGTGCGCCATGGTCTCGGAGCTCACCCACCTCGGCCAAGCCTTCACTGATCAAGGCCCTCACAATGTCAATGGTTTTTGACTGAACTTCATCTAAGGTGGCAGATGTGTTCTCTAGCGCAACGTTCCGGTGAACCTCCCACAGCTTCACCCAATCGTTCCGCCCCTCCACGAGGAGCTTTTCGCGCGCCGTTAGCTCCGAAACCATGTGCCGAGCATACCCAAACCTTCTGACGCCAACGGCCAGGAATTCTTTGAATGGAGACTTGAATCAGGGCGACATGGAGACAGCTATGAGTGCAACCTCAAAAGATCGTGAGTGCAATCTCGGAGTATCCGATACGTCGTCAGGCTGAATAATTCGGGAGGAATCCATCGACGAAGGCAAGCAAATCAATTCGCGCGTTCGGGCTTAACCTGAACGCGATTTTTCGCCGCAGACCACGAGTTGCACCTGGCGGGCGGCTCGCACCAAGCGACGTTGTTCGAAACCTGGGCAAGAAGAACCTCAACATTGATCACATGACCGTGCTGCCACCGAAAGTCATCAGCCTCCGCACACCACTTTCGGAATCGGGTCGTAGCGCACGGTGTGCGATTCCGTCCGCGTCTCGCCGGTGACGATGTCTCGCAACGTGCGGGTGTCGGTGATCGTGAACCCGGGTGCACCGCCGCTGGCGCTGCATGATTCCCCCTCGGGGATGGTGATGGTCCGGGGACTGGTCGGCGCCGTTCGCGGACTCTGCGCCGAGGTCACTTCGTAGCGTTTGATCCCGATCAGCCGGACGGTGACCGATCCCGAGGTCCACACCGTCTGGATCTGCACCGGTGTGGGTCCGTCGTTGCGGAACTTGACGTCGATGACGTCGCCGAAGACCGTCGCCTCCCGGCCCGCTGGATACCGGCTTATGTAGTAGCTATGTTCTTGGTGCTCAACGAGTTCCATGCCGGCGAAGTACGCAGCGTTGAACAGCGTGGTGGCCACCTGGGACACGCCACCACCGACACCGCTGTCCGGTCGGCCGTCGAGGATGATGCCGGCTTCGACGTAGCCGTTGGCCGCGTTGCGCGGATTGGTGGCGGCGTTGAGGCTGAACGTCTCCCCCGGCGCGACGACAAGGCCGTCGATGGCTCCCGCCGCCCGCTTGATGTTCACGCCCGAGTCGCCCGAGAAGCCGGAGGTCTGGAACTCGCCGATGACCTCTATCGCCCCGAGCGCGTCGATGTCCGCGGTGGTGAAGGTCGCCGGCTCGTCGACGTAGACGGCGGTGATGTCGCGCTCGTCGGTGCTGGTGAGCGCGTCCATCAGGTCGGCGAGGGTGGCGTCGTAGTCGATGCGGCGGCCGTCCTGGGAGGGCAACTTCGCCGGCGGAGACGCGACAAAGTCGATCGTGGCGTTGCGCAGCGGCGTCTCGGATGCTGCGAGTTGGGGGCGGGCGGCGTCGGCGATAGCGGTCGTGTCGACGGTGGCGACGATGTCGCCGTCCTCGACGTCGAAGGTCATTGCCGCGGCGATGACGTCCTCGGAGATGACGGCTCGGGCGTCGCCGTCGCCGGCGATGACGACAGGGGCGGAGACGGCCGGCGCGGCGATGTCGTCGATGGCTGCCTGTACGTCGGAAGTCGTTGTGCTGGGCTCAAGTTCGAGAACTGGGAGGTCGAGGGTGGCGCCGGCAGCCCAGTCGCGTTTGAGCAGTGCAGCGGAAGTGTCGACGTCGAGTTGGCGGCCATTCTCCGGGTCGACGGCGACGGGTTCGCGGCCTTGGAAGCGGACCGACCCTTCGATGGGGCCCTTGGCAATGGTGCTGCCCAGCTGTTCGAGGGCGGCGGTGAGGGCGGCGTCGTCGGCGGTCGACACGACGCCGATCTCGCGGGTGGTGAACAGGGACGTGAGTCGGGTGATCGGGTTCAGCGGCTGGACGCCGGCCTGTGCGACTGTGGCAGCCCAGTCGACCGACAGACCCACCGAGGTCGGGTCGATCTCGCCGTCCACGTCACCGAGCGTGACGGAGACGGGCTGGGTCGCGCGGGGTGTGACGTCGGCACGGAGTCGGTCTTCGGCATCGCCGCGTTGCATACCGCCGATCGGCACGCCGGCGGCGCTGACGCCGCGGGGGACGCGATCGGAGCTGAGGAGCAGGTCGCCCAGGTAAAGGCTGGCCAGGACGGCGAACGGGGCGGTCAGCAGGAGCCACAGGAGGCGGAATCGCGCCGGGGCGGCGTGCTTGGCACCCGGTGTCCCGGTTGTGTGCCCTTCGAGCGGCATCGACTTCGTTCCTCGCTGGCTTGCTCAGCGCGTCAGCAAACACGCCGTAAGCCAGCTTATCGACTGGCGACGATTCGTGCCGTGATGGGCCGTTTCGTCACGCGCACCCATAGTCGCGTACGAGGCAGAGCAGCGAGGCTAGTTGCTCGTCGGCGGTGGTGGTTGGTAGGGGTGGTACCACTTCCATTGGGCGCGTTCGCCGAGTGGCCCTCGGCAGGGCTCGACGATAGGTGCCGGAGTGGTGGGCGGCCGAGCCAGCGGACCGTGGGTGAGCACGTCGCCGTCACTGTCAGTGACCACGAGGGTATCGGCGGTCCCGCTGATCGTGATGGCGCCGCGGTGGTGTTCGCGATGGTGGTGTGGGCACACCAGCACCAGATTCCACAGCTCCGTCGGGCCGCCGTCCTCCCAATGCCGAATGTGGTGAGCGTGTAGCCCGCGGGTGGCGCCGCAACCCGGAACGACACAGCAGCGGTCACGGTATTCGAGGGCGCGCCGCAGCCGGCGGCTGATCGTGCGGGTGGTGCGCCCCGCCCCGATCAACTGGCCGTGGCGCTCCAACCACACCTCACAGGTTGCGTCGCACAACAGCAGCCGCCGATCAGCATCGGAGAGCACCGGCCCTAAATGCAGCGCAGCAGAATGCTTTTCCGGGTCAAGGTGCACGACAACCGTGGTGTGCGCGCCGTGGGGCCGGCGAGCCACATCGCTGTCCCATCCGGCTTCGACCAGGCTCATGAATGCGTCGACCCGATTCGGAAACGGCGGCTTCTGATCTCCCGTGTCCTCACCATGATCGCGCGTCCACTCGGCGATCACCTTGTCGTGATGTGACTGCACCGCCGTGTCGAACTTCGCGGCCTCCACCTTCGGCAACCGTATGCGGTAGGTCGTGTATTCGTCGTCCTCAGTTCGGCTGAACTCGCGACGCGGTTCGTGTTTCGACTCGGGCTCAGGTCGGGGTTCAAGTTTGACCGCCGTCCGCAGCTGGGCAACCGTGGCGACCGCGGCCAACTGGGCATAATGCGCATCGGACCCGTCGGCCGCCCGCTCGGCGATGACCCCTACCTGGTCCAGTGACAGCCGCCCCTCACGCATCCCCTGCACGCACTGAGGAAACTCATCGAGGCGGCGCGCAATGGCGACGACGGTCTCGGCGTTGCGTGCCGTCACTCCGGTCTTCCACGCCATCAACGCCGCCACCGAACGCGCGCCCGTCCCGCCCGCCAGTTGGTCTCGCTCGATCTCGGCAGCGATTTCCACAATGCGACTGTCGATAACATTGCGCTGACCGGTCAGCTCAGCCAGCTCGTCGAACAACCCCTCAAGACGCTCCTTCGGAGCCAATATGGTTGCCGTCGCGGACATAACGCCATTCTGCCGAAGAGGTCCGACAAATCAGTCCGTCCGCGGCCTGCTGCGGCCCGACATTCGGCAGGCCTGGCACGACGCTCAGCGATCGTCTGGAACCGCCAGCTCGTGAACGATTCGCTGCGTTCGAAACAGCTGCAGGGCAAGGGAACCGGTGTTATAGGGAAGATCGTACTTCTCGCACAACTCGCGCACGCGAACGCTGACTTCCGGCAGTCGTCTGCTGGGAAGGTCGGGAAACAGGTGGTGCTCGATCTGGTAGCACAGGTGACCGCCCGAGATGGCGAGCAGCGGGCCGGCGGTGAAGTTCGCGGTCCCCAGCAGCTGACGCAGGTACCACTCACCCTTGGTCTCGTCTTCGACCACTGCCGGGTCGAAAACCTCGACACCGCCGGGGATGTGCCCGCAGATGATGTTCACGTACACCCAGAGGTTGCGCAGAAGGTTCGCGGTGGCGTTGGCGGCGAGGGTGCGACGCCACCGGCGCAGGCTCAGGGCCGGAAAGAACAGGTAGTCCTTGCCGAGCTGGCGGATGATCTTGCCGCGTAATTTGCGCTTCGCGGAGCCGAACGCTTCCGGAGAATCAGTGCCGTCGCGCTCGGCACGGATGCCGTGCAGCGCGATGCCCCATTCGAATGTCGCTGCCAGGAACAGGTTTCGCAGCGGCGTGAACAGCAGCTGCCAGCGCCACGGTTGGTGCTCGGTCACCCGCAGCCAGCGGTAGCCGATGTCGTCGTCCATGCCGAGGACGTTGTTGTAGACGTGATGCCGGTAGTTGTGCGAGTGCCGCCACTGCGCCGAGTATCCGACCATGTCCCACTCCCAGGTGTTGGAGTGGATCTCGGGGTCGTTCATCCAGTCCCACTGACCGTGGGAGATGTTGTGGCCCAGCTCCATGTTCTCCAGCGACTTCGCGTAGGCCAAAGCCGCCGTCCCGAGCAGCCAGCCCTTCTTGGACCGGCTGCCGGCGATCAGCACGCGGGCCGACACGTCGAGCGCGCGCTGGAAGCCGATGACTCGCCGAATGTAGGCCGCGTCCTTCTCCCCGAGCGACTCCTCGACGTCACGGCGGATCACGTCGAGCTCGTAGGCGATCTCTTCGACGTCTTCCCTGCTGAGATGCAGGTAGGCGGGAACGTCGGTGATCGCCATCAGGGTGTCCTCGGGTGGGCGCGTCGGAATGCGGCGCATCCGGGCAACCGCGAGATCAGACCGCAGCGTAAAGGCTGGGAGTTACCTGGGGGTAATCGCGGATCGGCGATTGCGCGAAATGGTGGCGCAGATCACGCGCCAGAGGTTCTGACGTTGGCGTCAGCGCGAATTGGCGACACGACCCCCTCGCCGCAGCTTTTAGGCTGGAAGCGACTCAGTGACCGGCCGCACGAGGAAGCCATGCAACCACTGAAAGTAGATCCTGACGTCGCGTTCGACATCTCCCGCTCGGTGAGCAACGAAGCGGTCGAACTTCATCACCAGCTGGTAGGCCTGCAACGAGACTGGGACAACCTGGCACGAGGGTGGTCAGGCACGGCTAGTAGATGACGCAGGACGAACGCTTCGACATCGACTCCTATTTGATACTGATTGACCGATTCCTTGACGGTTCGATCACCGCGCCCGAATTTCAACTGTCATACCTAGACGAGATGAAGTCCGAACGCCGCATGCTTGATCAGCCGGTGTATCTGGTACTTCAGGAGTTGTTCGAGGACGCCGATGCCTACGTCGAGTCTCCCCATCTTCGCGACGCGCCCGAGGACCTCGACGACGTTCAGCTGCGCGAGTGCGCGAGCCGCGCTCGGCAGGCGCTTCGAGACCTCGGGTACACCTAGCAGTCCCTATTCGGTTGGCCTGTCTAGTGCATCCGGATGAGAATTCCCATGGATAGCACCTTTCGCTTTCTCGGCGCCGACGCGGCCGAGCTCCTTGACGAGTTTCTGGGCCGCCGTCACCCCGATTTGCGCGAACGTGTCCGGCGATCCGGCACCGTTCCGGCGTCTGATGCAGAGCTCATCATGGTGGCGCTGAGTGAGGAATTGACGAACAACCTCGACGAAGACTGGGAACCAGCCGGTTACGGACGGACCGTCAGTGCAGTGATGGCCGCGTTCAATCGCACGCGCATTGCGGAGTGGCCATGACGGTGCGGGCAGGGTGGCGGCCGATCTCCACGGAGGAGGAAGCCGTTATCCGAACCATTCTATGCCGAGCCAAGATTCGCGGAACCCGCGTCCTCCTTGACCAACTCGAAAGGGCAATGGTCTCGCACTCGACAGAGTGGGTTCTCAACGTGGCGGCCGCAGGAGGCAGTTCTGAGCTTCCGAGCGGGCCATTTCCCGCACGTACGCTTATCAAAAGCAGCGCGGGCTACCACGGCGAAATCATTGTCTGGATCACCGATGGCCTCGTGTCAGGCTTGGAATACGCCTGGATCGGTGACAAACCCCCAATGCGGTGGCCAAGGCCCGAGGAGATCGATGTGGTATCAGAAGCGGGCGGGATCGGAACGTGAGCCGGTGATCGACTACACAGCTCTGCCCGGCCTCGCTGGGGTCTATCTTGAAGACAGCTACGTACTCGAGATCAGCGAAAGCAGGGATCGGCTGGTCTTCGATCTCGATGCAGTTTTGACGCCAGAGCACGCCGCCTACCATCCCCCTCGCCCGGGCGAGCAATACTGCTATGCGCATGCGCGCCTCGTCTTTCCGGACGTTGAACTCGTTGAGTGGGTCACCAGATCGGCGTGTTGTTTCACCGACGCGACCGGAGAAGTGGATCTCGGGAACATCGACACGCTCACCGTCGACGGCAACCTCTTTGCTGTAGCAGGCGATTGGGGCATAGTGCGGATCCAGAGCACGCCACCGCGGATCGAACTTAAGGTGTAGGAGTGGCACGGGTAGATCTCTACCTAAACGGCCGACGGGTGCAATCGGTGCTGATCGAAAACTCTGTCGTCTTCGAACTGTCCGGCCATAGTTTCATGATGATCCAGTCGGCGATCAGATTCGAACGCGGAACCGACGCAATGACTTTGTCAGCCGAGGACGATCCGGACCAAGCACTTCAGCCGATCCGTGAGCTGGTGGGATCGACCATCGACGAAGCGACGGTGGATGCCGCCGGTGCGCTCCGTGTCGATTTCAGTGACGGAACACGCCTGGATGTGGAACCTGACGACGCCTATGAGGCGTGGAACGCGTCGGGGCCGGACGGCGCGCTGATCGTCTGTACACCCGGCGGCTCGTTGGTGACGTGGAGCAAGTACAGCTAGCTCAGCCGCTACCTCACCGAAGGTCGTCGAAGCCGACGACCTTGCCGCGGTTGATCGAAACCCAGTCCCTGGCTTCCAGATACGGACGGAACGTCTCGGCGATCGCCTGCTTGTCGGCGGCGGTCTTCGGTCGCTGAAGCTCGTACAGGTGCGGAAACTCCGTCCATGCGGTGACGGCGTCCCACAACCGCAGCGCCGCCGCACCGGTCGGCGGGTCGATGAGCACCGGGCCGAACAGGCACTGTCCGTCGGGGAAGAACAGGGTCGGGACGCCGTAGCCGCCGGCGTCGACGACACGGTTGTGGTCGGCCATTACCTCGTCGCTTGTCGTGGGGTCGGCGATCGCCTCGTCGACCAGTCCCGGATCGAAGCCCAGTTCTTCGAGAAGGTCTCGGGCGATAGACTTTTCGTGCGGCTTGTGCCCTTCGACGTGCAAGGCGCGCGCGGCTCGTTCGTACCACGCGTCGACGTCGGCCATCGACTGCCGGCGCAGCAGCGCGCCGATGCGCATCATCGACCAGCCGTAGGACCACTCCCGTTCCCAGGGGTGCTTCTTGCCCTCTTGGCGGTTGATCTCCTCAAGGCTGAAGAAGCGCCAGTTCACCTGCAGGCCGTTCTGGTCGCGTACGGCGCGGATCCACCGCGACGTCTGGTAGGCGTACGGGCACATGACGTCGAAGTGGAAGTCAACGGAGACAGGAGGATTCGTCACATCGTGAACCTCAAATTGCGGGCGGCACGGTCGCCGAGTTCGTCATCGCCGGTCCAGCTGATCTTTCCCGAGTCGATCTGCGCCTGCGGATCGATGCGCCCGCAGGCGAGTTGGATGAACGTCGTCGAGTCGGTGGTCACCACGACATCCGGGTTGTCGAGCCGGTCGACCTTGGCCGCTCGCCCATTGACGGCGACATGCAGTTGACGCGTGATCGGCCCGGTCAAATCGAAGGTGATGCTCTTGCCGTCGGGAACGCCGATCTTCTTCCCGACGATGTAGCCGATCGAGTTCTCCACCTGTGCCAGCGACAGCTCCGCGCCGATGCCGGAGTCATCGGTCGTGCGTCCAAGGGGCGTGGTGATGTCGCGCTCGTGGACCCAGAAGTCGAAGACGCGGATGGCCAGGAAGCCGCCGTAGGTGCCGGGACCGACGGGCGTCCAGGAGGGCCGGCGGAAGTCGTCGTCGGTCAGGGCCGCCAGGTCGCGACGCCGCGCGTCGAACACGGCGCGGACCTTGTCGAGGTAGGGCGAGGAGTCGGCGAGGAACTCCCCCGCGCGCTCGAACGGCGGCGGCGTGGTGGTGTCGTCCGGGAGCCAGCCGGCCATGGCGGCCTCGATGCTGGTGACGTGGTCGACGACGCCGCGGACCGTCCAGTCCGGGCACAGTGACTGGGTCTGCCATTCGTCCTCGCTGAGGTCGGCACACAGCGCTTCGTAGGTGTCGAAGCAGTGCTCCAGCGCGCCGCGCACCTGCGCAGCACTGGTGATGTCGGGGCTCGCCATGCGCGTTCTCCTTCGGTGTGAGCACAGGCAGTATCGCAAGCCGGTCGCTTTCAGCATCCAGGCTCGGCGGATTTGTGGCCACTGTGCGCCGGTGTGTCACACCCGATGAGCTGGTTCGGCGCCTCACGAAGGGTGTTGCGAGCGATTCGACGATCGGCTCCTCGGGTAACCGGGCACCGGGACGGAAGAGCCCGGCCCCGATGTGCTCGACGATCGGCAGGAAGCCAGAAGCAGGAAAGACCCGTTTCAGTCACGGTGAGGATGCGACACATGGCCACTCCCGAAGGACCACCACTCAACCCGTCCGTCGACACAACTCCGCAACCCTCGGAACCCGCCAAAACCGCTCTGCTCGGGGCGATGTTCCTGATGGCGACCAGCGCGGTCGGCCCGGGTTTCATCACCCAGACCACGGAATTCACCGTCGAGCTCGGTGCGGCGTTTGCGTTCGCGATCCTCGCGTCGATCGTCATCGATTTCGCGGTGCAGATGAATGTGTGGCGGGTGATCGGGGTGGCGGGGATCCGCGCCCACGAACTCGGCAACAAGGTCCTCCCCGGCATCGGCTACGCGCTCGCTGCACTGGTGGTCGTGGGCGGGCTGGTCTTCAACATCGGCAATACCAGCGGCGCGGGGCTGGGCACCGACGCGATGTTCGGGCTCGACCCCCGCATCGGCGGCGCGCTCTCGGCGCTCATTGCCATCGCGATCTTCCTGAGCAAGCGGGCCGGTATCGCCCTCGATCGGATCGTCGTGGTTCTCGGGGTCGCGATGATCGCGATGACGGCCTACACCGCGATCGTGTCGCGTCCCCCGCTGGGTGAGGCACTGCGTAACACCGTGCTGCCCGAGCAGATCAGCTTCCTGGCGATCACCACGATCGTCGGCGGGACCGTGGGCGGGTACATCACCTACGCCGGCGCCCATCGCCTCCTCGACACCGGCATCGCCGGACCGGAGAACGTCGGCCGCATCACCAGGGGGTCGACGTACGCCATCATCGTCACCGGCATCATGCGCGCGCTGCTGTTCCTGGCCATCCTCGGCGTGACCGCCAGCGGTGTCAGCCTCGCCAGCGACAACCCCACCGCCTCGGCGTTCGAGTACGCCCTCGGCGCTGCCGGCGGAATCATCTTCGGCGTCATCCTGTGGGCGGCGTCCATCACGTCGGTGATCGGCGCCGCGTACACCTCGGTGTCGTTCCTGACCAAGTCGACCACCCCGCGCCGCAGGCAGAACATCCTGACGGTTGGATTCATCGCCCTCAGCGCTGCCCTGTTCGTCATTCTCGGCGCCGCACCGGTGACGCTGTTGGTGTTCGCCGGCGCCTTCAACGGGCTCATCCTGCCGATCGGGTTCACCGTGGTGTTGTGGGTCGCCTGGGCGCGTCGGGACCTGTTGGGCGGCTACCGCTATCCGATGTGGCTCAAGATCGTCGGACTGGCCGTGTGGTTGCTGACGCTGTACCTGGGCTGGAACTCGTTGAGCGGCCTGTCCGCTCTGTGGAGCTGACCGACCCGCATGAGACTTCTCCCCTACGGCGCGCGGGCACTGCTGGTCGAAGTCGAAGTGGCAGGGCTGCAATGACTTCCGACGAGAGCGCAATCTCACCGGCGCAGGCGCGACGGCGTTTTCGTGACGGCTTGGTAACCCCGAACGCCGGTTGGTCGGCCGGATACGCGCAGGCGAATCTGATTGCGGTGCCACGGGATTACGCGTTCGACGTGCTGCTGTTCGCGCAGCGCAACCCGAAGCCGTGCCCGGTCCTCGACGTGCTCGAGCCGGGCCAGTACGCGGGTCCGCTGCTCCCCGGCGGCGACATCCGCACCGACATCCCGGCCTACCGCATCTACTTCGACGGCGAACTCGTCACCGAGACGACGGACGCCCGCGAGTACTGGACCGACGATCTGGTCGCGTTCCTGATCGGCTGCAGTTTCAGTTTCGAAGCGGCACTGGTGGATTCGGGCGTTCCAGTGCGCCACATCGAAGAGGGCGTCAATGTCCCGATGTACCGGACCGACCGGCAGTGCCGCTCGGCGGGGCGGATCGGGGGTCCGCTGGTGGTGTCGATGCGGCCGCTACCGCCGGAGCAGGTGGCTGACGCCGTGCGCATCACGTCCCGCTACCCGTCGGTGCACGGTACCCCGGTGCATGTTGGGGATCCGGCGGCGTTGGGCATCGCCGATCTGTCCGCGCCCGACTACGGCGACCCGGTGACCATCCGCCCCGGGGAGATCCCGGTGTTCTGGGCGTGCGGGGTCACCCCGCAGGCCGCAGTCATGCAGTCCCGCCCGCCGCTGGCCATCGGTCACGCGCCGGGCCACATGCTGATCACCGATCTGCGGGACAGCGAGCTCGTGGTGCCGTAGGGCACAAGGTCGGGGCCGATATTGCTGTGCAGCGTTCAGTAGCGTGATAACACCGGGCTTCCAGTCGGCGGCGTCGAAAATGTGGAGACGAGTGGCGGACTGCTTGCGGCACAACCTATTGTCCCAGGAAGGTGTCAAGATCTTGCAGTGCCGAGGCGGCAGCGCAACGAGTGCGGGGTTTCCACGGAAGGACATAGTTGACCAACTCCACCTACATTCCCGGCACCGATGTCCGCTACCACTTCTGCTCGGAATGGGACGGCGCCTTGTGCATCGTGGTCGATGAGCGCGACATCGATCTGACCGGTTGGCTCGTCGAGATCGAGGCACACGGCAAGGTTGACCGCCGTCAGTTCACCCGTGAGATGCCGTTCTTCTGCGTCAGCGGCGGCGAGCGGTGGAATGGCATCGGCGGGGGCGAGCTACGCACCCCGTGGTCAGCTGTCGCGGGTTTTGGATCGACGATCCTACGCTGGCTGCCCCCGGACAATGACCCGCCAGCGCCGACAACCAACGGCAACTGAGCCGTTCGCCTTCGCGCTACCCGCTCCGGCAGTCAGGAAGCCGCTGCGACGAATCGTGCGTCGACGGTCGCCGACACTCGAATATCCCTGGGCACGAGTTCGACCTCCGGACTGCCCGAGGTCGGCGCCCCTTCCGCCATGACGTTTCTCATGCCGCCGTCGGATTGCGTGTGACCGCCGAGCATCCCGGCGTCGGCGATCGCGACGGGCGCCACCGTTCCGAGCCCGACAGCATCGGCATAGAGTTGCGCGCGAGCCGCTGCATCCTGGACGGCGCCGGTGCGGACGCCCCTGATCAGATCGTCGCGGCTATCCGTGGTGAGCGACCAGTCCACGTAGGAGATTTCGAAACCCTCGGTATTCGTGACGTGCTCGCCGACCCAGCGCGAAAGTGCCGTCAGGTCTCGGAACTCCACCTCCACGCCCACCTTCGCAACATGGACAAGTGGCAGCTCGTCACCAACGGGATCTAGTGGTCGATGCGACCACGTGCGCAACTGCGCCGTGGACCAGGAAGCAACGGCGCCGCTGTCTCCGTCTTCGAGCCGCTGTATCGAGTGCTTGACGACGTCGAGGTCGCGGGCCACCTGGTCGTAGACCCAGTCCTTCTCGGGTCCGTGATAGCTGACGGAGGCATGAACAGTCCCACGCTCCGGCGCCCGGAATGCGGAGAACGAACCTCGGACGGTGATCTCAGTCGACATTGTGCCGACGTTAGCCGGGCGCACCGACAGCATCACCCGTCGACCATCGCCGACCAAGACTGCGATCAGGCTCCGACCGATGATGCTCGAGCGCCACGGTGCACCGGTGGGAACATGTGTCGCCGCGCCCCGCGTTGTGGGTCCCATGAAGGCAATCACCTACTCGCGCACAGGCGACAGCTCGGTTCTCCACCTGCACGACCGTGCGATTCCCGATCCCGATGCCGGGCAGGTGCGGGTGCGCATCGTGTTTTCCGGTGTCAACCCCACCGACTGGAAGCACCGGAAGGGCACCAGCGCGGGCCAGCAGCTGGAGTTCCCCGAGGTGGTGCCTCACCATGACGGCGCCGGAGTGGTGGACGCAGTCGGTACCGGTGTCACCGACTTCGCGGTGGGTGACCGGGTCTGGGTCTTCATGGCCCAGCACCAGCGTCCGGACGGGACCGCCCAGGAGTACGTCGTTCTGCCCGTCACGTCGGTGGTCCCGCTGCCCGACACCGTCGGTTTCGACGTGGGGGCGAGCCTCGGAGTGCCGGCGATCACCGCACACCGCGCGCTCACGGTGGCTGAGGGCTGGCCGTCGCGGCTGGCGCCCGGAGCGCTCGCCGGCGCGACGGTGCTCGTCGCGGGCGGCGCCGGAGCGGTCGGCCATGCCGCCATACAGCTCGCCCGGTGGGCCGGTGCCCGCGTCATCACCACGGTCAGCACCCCGGAGAAGGAGGCGCTGGCGGCCTCGGCGGGCGCCCACCACATCGTCAACTACAAAGCCGGTGACACTGCAGCGGCCATCCGCGAGGTCGCGCCCGACGGGGTCGACATCGTTGTCGAGGTCGCCCCGGGTCCGAACGCCGCGCTCGACGCGGCCGTGGTGTCGAACCGGGCGACGATCTCGATCTACGCCAACGACGGTGGCGCCAGTGTGGAACTCGACATCATCTCGAACATGTGGGTGAACGCCCGCTACCAATTCCTGGTGCTGTACACCGTCGGTGACGACGCGCTGGCGAACGGTCGCGAGGACGTCGCCGCCGCGGTCCGCGACGGGGCGATGGGGGTCGGCGAAGCCAATGGGCTGCCAGTGCAGTCCTTTCCGCTGGAGCAGACGGCGGCGGCCCATGACGCAGTCGAGAGCGGAGTGACGGGCAAGGTGCTCATTCGTGTGAGTGAGTAGCACGTGTGCCCGGGCGTCCTCGCGTGATGCCCATACTTGTCGGCGCCGACTCGTACCGTCTTTCCATGGCAACGCGGCGATACTCCCCACCGAGCGATGGCTCGGTGTTCTTGGGGATCCTCGGGGTGCTCTTTCTCGTCGGGTTGGTCATCAAGTACATCTGGTGGTTCGTCAGCGCAGCCGTCGTGGTGGGCGTGGGTGTCGCCGTGTGGGCACTGGTGCGCGAGGAGCAGAAGCGACGGCAACTCGCCGAGGACGAGGCCGCCGACCGGGAGTTCGAGCTGCAGCGCAAGGCCGACCGACAGCACCGTTGGACGCTGATGGGCGATAGCCGGGCCATTTACGGAGAGGCGGGTAAGCCTCCGAGGATGCCGATGGTTGACGCCGACGAGGCTGCGGCCGAGAGTGATCCGACGATCGCGCGAATGGCGACCACGCCGGCCGAGGTGGATGCCTTGGTGCGTGACAAGCCGCGGGGGTGGGAGCAGGCGCTGTTCGCGTCGATCTTGGTGCAGCGGCGCACTGCCGTGGCGGCGCGTCTGCGCGACAGCGAACTGGGGTTTTCAGCTGTTGTGACGGCGCAGGTGTTCTCGGGACGTGAAGTGGCCCGCTGCGTATTGGGTTTCGTCAACGAGATGCTGTCGACGATGCGTCAGATCGAGCGGTTCATGGGGGCGCCGGCATTCATGGGTGCGTTCAGTGGCGCCGACGACGAGTCGGAGGCAGACCCGGAGGCGATTGGGCACATCGCGAACCGCACCATGGATTTCCACGAGCGGTTGCTCGAGCTCTCGGAACGCTGCCGAGGCCTGTCCGTCCCGTTGCAGTACGAGGATGTGGTGGCCGACTGTGCGTTGCTGCTGGACGGTCAGTTGCAGAGCTTTCGGGAGTTCATCGATGACTTCGCCGATGTCGTCGAGGCGCTGCCGCGGGTCCTCGGGCATGCGACCGGCCCGGTGAATCTGGGCAACCTCGGCCTTTACCTGTCGGTGGACGACATGGTGCGGACGCGAATGTTCAAGCGAATAGACGAGATCAGCGGCTCATAGCCATTCGTGGTCGCAGGCGCCGCACCGCCACTTCTCGTTTTGGAGGCAGCAGCCGCCGATGCTGAGCCACGGTCCCCAGGACTCAGGATCTGCAGGCATCCCGTAGACGATGGCGTGTGTACGGGCGGCACCGCAGCGCGGACATTCCGGGTGTTGAGCGAAGCAGTAGTCGACGAAACTCCGGTAGCCGACGGTCTCAATCCGGCGATAGCAGGGACGGCAGAGGACGGCGGGCCAGTCTCGCGCCTGTTCGCGCAGGGACGCAAGGTGAGGCCGGCGCCGGCCGGATGAGTCGGGTGCTCGGATGGGCGGATCGGGGTCCGGCCTCGGTAACGGGTCGACCGTATGGACATGCACGTGGGATGCCGCGTCCTTGCTACCGAGATCCACAGGATCGTTGCAGCCGTCGCAGTAACCGTTGAACTGCAGCAGGTTCCGAGCCGCGACCACCGACGAGTGACCCCAGCGATATGGCGGCGCACCGTAGACCGGGCTTTCGTGCAGCGCGAGGATGACGCGCTCGGCCGCGTCGTCATCGAGGCGCCAGCTCGTGAACGCGTCCGGTAGGTCGAGGACCATTGCCAGAGTGGTCAGGTCGACGAGGTCGGCACGATGGCGGGCCAGGTCCACCGTGGCGCCGCCGAGCGATCCGCCGTCACCGACGCGGGCGAGAACGGTGAGCACCGAAGCAGGGTCGGTGCCGAGGACAAGCATTGCGTAGTCGCCCGGACGCGCCTCACCGAAGGAGTAGCGCCACGGCCGAAGCGGCGAGTCCGGGTTGAGCAGCGTGATGATGCCGGCCTTCCAATCGGCGGCTTCGAGAATGTGGAGACGACGGTGAATCGGTTGCGGCACAACCTATTATCGCAGTCGGGTACGACAACTTCGGCCGTCTTTCCGAGCTAGCCTGAGTCGTCAGAAATCCCTTCGGCGCCGGACATGTACTCAGTTCAGGGGCCCGCTCGACACCCTTCATCATCAATCGACACGCGTGTTACTCCGCATGCCGCCGACGTAATTGCATTTATGAGCCGTTTGGCTGGTCACTTTGAGAAGGTGGAGGCGGTGATGCACAGTTCGGATCGCTCTCCATCTCAAAGTGGTTCGCAGTAAACGTCAGCAGTGAGGGCTCCCCCAGTGCGGCGAGGATTTCGTCAAGGCACTCCCTCACCTCGGATGCGAACCGCCCAGACATGTCACTGGCCCCTACCTCATCGAGGCTCCACAACCGGAGGATCTCGAAGCCGGGCCGAATGTGGATCTGGCGTCTCACTGGTTGTCGGCTCAACCACATGTCGAAACTCTGTCGATCGTCGCGATCCGCGTATCGGCGTTCGAGAAGCCAGTCCCAGAACTCGTTACGTTCCACGTCTTCGCGCCTACATCCCCTAGCACGGTCATCGCGAAGGTCGTCGATCCACTGGTTCAGGTACTGCGCCCCCGTGAGGTGTCGGCGAGGGTACCAACGCATCGCGGGTGCCGAGAAGGGGAATGCCAGCTGGAAGTTGGGAAATATCTCCCAGCGTGACGCGTCTTCCGCCGCGATCAGCCGTTGGACCTTCCCGGGGTCGGAGTATACGGACGTGAACTGGCTCTTCAACTCTGCAGGCCACACCGCCAGGCGCACGTCGGCATCCTCAAGCCAGAGATTGACTCGTTCCACTGACGCGACACTCCCCGTTGGAAATTTGACCGAGGTGCTTGGTTGATACACCTGGCTCGACGTGGCATTTACCGATCCGGCCAGGTATTTGCCATCCAACCCGGTCGCTCGTTGGAGCACCGTGTGTAGGCGGTCGAGCGTCAGGGGGCTCGGCTCATTCATGACGAGACCTCATGTGGAATGTTCAGGCGCCGAGCCAGATCCGGACCACCGACCTCACGGAGGAAGTCTGGATCGCCGCAGACGACGAGTTGGTCGCGGGCGCGCGACAGTCCGACGTAGAGGCGTTCTCGTGAACGCTCGAACGCTGACTCTTCGTTGACCACGAGCACGACCGCGCGGCGCTCCAGCCCCTTGAATCCGAGGACGTGCCCGTAGAAGACCTGTTCGGCGTCCCAGAAGCTGTCCCAGTAGGCGGCACTCCCAGCGGCCTGCCGTTCGCGTTGTTCGGGGTGGCGGGTGCCGGTGGTCAGCAGCGCGACATCTTCTGGTCGCCAACCTTGTTCGAGAAGCAGTTCGACTTCGTCGTCGCCGGCATTCATCGCGTCAGCCGCCGTGCACGCGACGTATTTGACGGCAGGGCCTTCGCCGCCGAGGAAGCGCATCGGGTGGTCGACGAGCGGCTGGAACGCATTGGCGATTTGGCGGGTGTTGCGCAGGTTGTGGTCGAGCATCAGCGGGACGAGGGGCACCGGTGGTGAGCCGTGTCGGTTGAAGACGCGCTGTCCCTCGTCGGAGAAGACGTACAGTCCGCCGGTCTCCTCGTCTTTGAGGGCGGCCAGCAGCGGGTCCCACCAGGCGTCCGCGAAGTCCTGGGCTTCGTCGACGACGATCGCGTCGAACCGATGCCCGGTGTCGAGTTGCGCTGCCAGATTGGCCATTTGGGCGGGAAGATCGTGTTCCCAGAACTGGACGGTGCTGTCGTTCCGCAGTGACTCGTCGGGACCTTCGGGAGCGCCCCAGGTCTTACCCAGGTCGTGGAATTCGCCGACGTAGGCGGGACGTTGGCGCCGGTTCCAGGTCTCGGTGATTCGCTCGAGGTACGAGGCGAGGCCGTGCGAGTAGCAGACCAGCGCGACTCGCTGACCCGCGCGGGCGAGCCGGCGCGCTTGTTCCATGGCGAGGAACGTCTTACCGCTACCGGCCCCGCCGCGAACCTCCACGCGGTTCAGCAGCCGGACGGAGTCGAGGATGACCGACTGATGCTCGGTGAGAATATCTGCGGCGTCCTCGTTTTCGAGGGCACGGGCGACGACGCTGCGCTGCGGCAGTCCTCGTCCGCTCAGCGACTCGCCGAGTTGGGCGATCCCCTGGGCGTCGAGGAGCGGCCGATCGAGTTCCTGACTGTGCAGGATGTGGCGGAGCTTGACGACGATATCGGGGAGGTCGGTTCGGTCGATGACCTTCCAGCGCGGGCACTCGGGCAGCGCGAAGTCCTCGGGCAGATCGGTGTTCGGCAGGACGACGACGTGGTCCCAGCGCAACCGGCCTTGAGTCCAGCGCGGGTCTTTTTCGATGAAGTCGCGCAGCGCGTAGCAGGCTTCGCGGGCTTGGCGGACGGGATTGATCTTGTGCTCGTGGCCACGGCGCTTCTGCCACCAGGTCTCGCCGTCGTGCCAGAGCTCGCCGCCCTTGACCTCGATGCAGATGATGCCGGCGCCTTCGATGGCGACGAAGAAGTCGACCTCGTGATCCTTGAGGTGATCGGTGACGCGCTTGCCGGGGATGACCAGGTCGCCGGGCTCGAGCTGGTCGATCAGCAGCTGGTACACCCGACGCTCGGCGCCGTTGGCCAGGCGTGGTGTTTCAGCAACCGTGATCGTCATCCCCGACGTCTCCCCTCCGTCGAACGCGATGGTAGCGATTCAGTCAGCCGACCGGGATAACTCCGTTGCGTCAGTTCGCTGAGGAGCCGTTGTCCTGCGATCGGCGCGAAAGCTCGATGAGATCCCCCTTGATTGCCCAACCTGGACCGGCCAGTCGGGCCGGTGGTTCGACAGGAAGCAGTTCGCCGGCAATGCACCAGTGGTCAGCAGGATTCCATTTCACACCCGATCGGTAGGCAGAGACCAGACGCGGCTCAGTCCCCAACGCGGCCCAGTGCTGGTCCAGCAGCAGCCGACGGATCTCGTCGAGCCCTGCCGGGAGGTACGTCCCGAGACGCTGCACGACATCGTCGAGGCCTTTAGGGTCAGTGTGCGCCTGAAAGGCGCAGATCACCCCATCGAAGACCTCTTTGACGAGATTGCCCCAGACCGGCTCGCGTCCCTGCGGCGGACGAAGCTGGACTCGGACAGCGAAGGGCGTTGCAGGCGCCGCTGATTCGAACACTTCGATCTCACCTCGCGCAAGGGCTCGCGCGAGTGCCAGCCACACCTTCGCTTGTCTCTTCCCGCCGGCGAACCCGTCCAACGAGATCCAATCGAACGTCGCGAGCGTCCGCACTGGTTCCCAGTCGGTGAACGTGGCCGACCGTTCCCTGAGCGCGTACCGGTAGCGGTACGGACAGTCGGTGGCATCGGGGAACGGGCGTAAAGCGACACCGTGTTCGAACCGAATTCCGTTTCGGCCTGCCGCCTTGAACGAATCGATGTTGTACAGGACCAAGTTCTCGATGTCGGCGTTGGGGCGCTTGTCGCCCATGAACACGGCGTGCAGCACCTGCTCAGACGACGGTTTGAGCTGTCGACAGCGAGTCCTGATCTCGGTGCGCAGGTCGTCCTGCCAGCGCGGGCGACGCTCGAAGCGAATGTAGTCGTCGGACCACGCTTCAACTACTCCGTTGCCGTTCGTCGGTCCCTGAACGTCCCAACGGCCCTCCCTCAGCGGAGGTGATGACGCCTGCCGTGCTGCCGGGGCAGATGAAGCAGTCAAGGCTTGGAGTGTCCCGTGACAGGTTCGGCACGACAGGATCTGCTCTCTCACCTGCTTAGTCGGCCAGTGCGCGAGTTCAGCCAAATCCTGTGCACAACCTTTGACGTAGTGGCCCGTCAACCCGACACCTCGTGAGACCTGACTCGTGAGCCACCGGCAACTCGCGCGATGGAGACGGGCATCAGCCGAGCTGTAACCGCGCGCGATATTGATCACGTGGCCATCCGGATGAGCAGCAAGCCAATCCGCATAACCTTCATCGTCGTCTCGGAACTCAATCATGAATAACCCCCTCCCGCAGAGACGATAGCGAGAGACCCCGACATCCTTGATCCTTTGGTAGGGCTACCACTTTCCGTCGGTCACGACGGTGCCACCGCCGCTGCCGAGGGTGATCACCGTGTCCGGACCGACCGGGACAAACGGTTTCTTTTCAGCACCAAGCTTTTCTCCGACCGCCTTAACCGACGAGAGGATCTCCGATGGAGTGAGGTCATCCGCGTCGGCATTGTAGAAGTCGAACCAAGGGAGACCCGCGTGGACGTAGGCGTCCCGGTCGACCGGCGTGGGCGGCGGAACCTCGCCCGTTATGGCCGTCCACTGCTCCGCCGAGCACAGCTGTACAAAGACCCGAGAGCCTGCACTATGGTCGTAGTCCGCGAGGCCCCGATCATCGGCATAGACCTCTTGCCGCATCCGCCCGCCGGCTCCCAGCCCCATACTCGCGCCCATGGGCTCCGCACCCGTCGCACCGTCCGGCGCCCCGTACAGTTCGAACGCATCGCCATAGACCGGGAGCGACTGCCGCTGGGCAGCACGCCACTGCTCTAAAGCATCTTGGGTCAGACCAACCACCCGCAACTGAACTCCGCCGTGAATCTCTTCTCCGGTGACCTGCCCTTCGACTGTTGCACCGGATCCCAGCGGTACGGCAACAAATTGGCGGATGAAGCCGTGACCGGCGTTAATCCCGTCCAGCCATGGTTGTTCCGGAAGCGGCACGTAGTTTTGGGGTTCACCAATGAGATAGTCAAGCCACGGCAGGCCACTGATGGCGCAAACCTTTCCCACACCGACCTGAAGCGCGGACGGCTCAGAAGCATGAAACGACAGCCACATCGCCTCGCGCTGGTAGATAGGCAGCATGACCCCGCCACGGGTAAGCCACTCCGCCGGAGCCGTGTCCGGGTAGTCGGAGACCCGCCGCAGCGGAAACCGGCCCAGGCCCGGTGGCAGCGGATGCAACCCGGCCTCCGGGATACGCAGTGTCCGCTGGAAACTCACGGTCACCGAGCCCAGTTCCAGCTCGTCGCGGAAGATTCGCACTGGTGGGTCGTCTGTCATCACTGCCTCCATCTTGGTCAACGCAGATATGACTACCACTAAGCTGCGACAGGGCCGGTACCAAATCGGCTATGCGCTTCGGAAGGCGTCACCCTTGCCCGCTCGATCAACGACGCGTTCGACGATGCGACCGACAACTCTGTCGGCGGTCTTCCACCGCATCGCCTTTCCGTCGTGGTTCATGCCGTGCTCGGCGACGATGTCGCGAAGCTGCTCGAGCTCGAGCTCGTTAAGACGCTCCGTCAGACCCGTCTCCCCCACTTCTGCGTAGACCGTGTAGGGATCCCACGGTCCCGGGGCGCGACGCCCACGCTTCGGCTGCGGCTTCGCGGCCCCGGCCGTCGCGGGCCGGGCAATCGCTTCCGCCTCACCATCAACGGTTGCTAGCGGCCTACTGACGCCGAGCACTTCGCTCAGGCGAGCTCGAAAGCCGTTGTTGCGGGCCGCTTCTTCGGCAACCACTGTCGCCAGGTTGGCGAGGACCGCTGCAAGATCATCGTGCGCGACGCCGGCGCCGTTCGACGTCACAGCTGGGCCTCCGCTCGTTCGGTGAGTTCGAGAGTCAGATCCTGCAGTTGCCCATAGAGGCTCGTCGGCCGCCAGCGCTGCTTCAAAGTGTTGGTCGCGACGAACTCTGCCGCCTCTTCGATCGCGCTTCCGTACGGTATAAATGCACGAAACAGCTTGGGTACCTTACCTTCATCGACACCGCGGTGTAGTGAGCGAATCGTGTTCTCGTGAATCTTCACTCCAAGGCGATACATGTTCACCACGGTGCCGAGTGGCGTAACTCGACGGTCGAGGCTGTCCGCGAAGCCAGCGACGCGGTTCATGATCTGCGGTATTCCGTACGTGCTGAGGATGTCTGGCTTGGTGGGGATCACATACCCCTGCGACATTCGGAGACCATTCAAGGTGATGATGCCGAGATTCGGCGGGCAGTCGATCAGAACGTAGTCGTATTCCGGGACCAAGGCCGACGTCGCCTTGTGGAGTAGGTCCACCGGGCGGTCGGTGTGGAAACGACCACCACGAGCGGCGGCCAGATCATCCTGTACGTCGATCAGGTCCAGGCTGCTGGGCAGCAGATCCAGAGTTCGAACGGCGGCAATCGGGGATGCCTCTCGGTACAGCGTCTTATCGAGATCAAAGCGGGGAGCGTCGCGCTCAGGGCGGATGGAGTCCTGAAACAGCGGAGCCAACGTGTGACCGGCGTGGTTGGCTTCCCTCCAAGCGTTCTCTCCGATCAACATCGTCGTTGAATTCGTCTGCGGGTCAAGATCGATTACTAAGACACGTTTATCGAACTCGCCCGCAAGGATTTCCGCCATGGCGACGGTCGTTGTGGTCTTCCCCACGCCGCCTTTGAGGTTGATGATGCTGATTACGTAGGTCACAAAGTTCCTTCTGCAGGGTGGTCACTGGCGCGTTCAGTCTCAGGGTCCGGCAATGGGACCAGCATGATCGCCCGCGTCAGCACTGCTTTCGCGTTGTCGGTGAGTCTTTCGAGGCCGAATCGGTGAAGAACCCTGCGGAAGAGCTCTTCTACAGTGCTTCCGTGTAATTCGCGCGAAATCTCCGCGAGGTGGTGCGCTAGCTCTGCGGGAGGAACCGAACGGAGCGAGCGCGGCCCAAGCTCGCGGGGGACGACCTCGGGCTGGGACGCCAAGCGGAAGGTCTTCGGCTTGACGCCCGCATCGCCTAGCGGATTGTCGGAAACGATCATTCCTCGCCGCTCAGCGCTGGTGATGGCTTGGTTCAAAATCTGCGCGATCTTCTTGCCCACCACCTGGCCGCCTGCAGCTTTGGCATACGCCTGGTGCAGCCGTTCCCCTAGTACCGGTCCTTCGACAGCGACGATCTTCGCAATGTTCGTGGAGACGGTGTCGAGTCGGCTTTCGGCAATGCCGGGAAGCGGATCGTCGAACGTGGTGTATGCCTGAAGATTGAATGCACCATGCTTCGAAAACTGTTCTGCGACATAGTCTTCGGATAGGTCATCATTGAGTACGTTGTCATGGACCGGTGCCTCGAAGTCGGCAGCTGCGACTTCGCCGCCGGCAACTTCCGCACCCTCATCCGCAGTGGCTACCGAGGTCGAGGCGTTTGATGCATTGCCGACATCGCCGGTTTCCTCATCCTCGCCGTCGAACGCAAGATCCGGCTTGATATTGCCGACATCAGATGCCCAGATACGCTCGTCTCTTGCGGCTTCCAGATCCGCTGAGGCAACTTTGACGTCGTCAGGCAAGTCGCGATTGGCACCTGCGAGCCCGACGTCGACCACTGCCCGGGAGTCCTGGACCAGAGGCGCTTCGTCCGTCGGGATTGAGTCCGACTCGTCTGCTGTGATGGCAACGTCGACGGCGTGCTCATCCTCCTCGAAGTTCGGATCGATCCAATCGGCCGTTCGGATGTCGAGCTCGTCGAGCGTCTTCCACAGCTTGCCAAGCGAACCTGCCATGTCCGCGTAGAACAGTGATTCGCGGATCCGGAAGAACTCCCAGCCGCAGCGCTCCAACTCGCGTTGTCGCGCGAGATCTGCCTCGTATGCGTCGGGCCCATGCCAGAAGTCGCCGTCACATTCGACCGCTAACTTACCCTTCGCGCCGATGATGACCATGTCGATGTTGTATCCCTGTGCGGGGTATTGCGGATGGACGGTGTAGCCGCGGTCGACGATGCGGTTGTACACCCGCTGTTCGAATAATGACCCGAAGGGCGAGACAAGACGGTCTTCGGGGACGACGCCGAGCGTCGTGGTGTCGGCGTCCTTGCGAGTCCGATTGGCTACCCCGTAGCAATAGTCGAGAAGCTGATACCGCATGCACTCGGGATTCGTCAGATCTTCGCGAGCCATTGAGTGGTACACCCACATTTGATCTTTCGCGCGTGAGGCCGCGACGTTGTAACGCTGCACGTACTGTGTCGCCGTCAATGCTGTCATGCGGCGATCCTCGGACGGGGCTTTGACCATCGACAAGAACATGATGTCGCGTTCGGAACCTTGGAAGGCCGACGCGTCACCACAACGCAGGTCGCGGGCCTTCCACTCTTCCGGCGGTACCGCGTCGAGCAGCTTGTGCTCGATGAGTCTCGCCTGCTCCGCGCCCAACAGCGAGATGACGCCCATCGTTTTGCCGTCGTACTGCGGTTCGGCAATGCATTTGAGGATCTGGTCGACGATGGCTTCGGCTTCGACCACGTTGGTTTTATTGTCAGCCTCGTAACCGTTGGGCAGGTGGACAATACGGATGGGCTCCAGCCGTTCGGCGCCGAATTGGCGCACCGGTACGAGTCGGATGCCTTCGGGTTCGTAGGCCACTCGGTTGGAGAAACCGATGATCTCGGGCACGCAGCGTCGGTGCTCGACCAGCGTGATCTTGCCGCCGAACCGCATCGTCGCCTCGTCGAAGTAGCTCCGCTTCGGATTCATCCACGATGCGCGGAATGTATCGGTCGCGAGGAATTGATTGGCAAGATCATGCAGCTGCTGCTGATCGACTCCGACTGCCGAAGGCGACACCTGCTTGTCATCACCGATGACGACGATTTTGGGTGCCAGGTACTGAAGGAAAGTTGCCTCAAGACCGGCCTGCGACGCCTCGTCAACGATCACCACGTCGTACAGGTTCGGCTCGACGCGTACCTGTTCGGCTATGCGGTAGATCGGCATGATCCACACCGGAACCGAAGGGCGGCAACGATCCATCGCATCGGTGATCTCGGCGCGCTGCTTCGCCGCGTACTTGCCGGTCCCTTTCCCCAGTGCGGCAACGAGCTGAGCGTATTGGGTGAGATTGGCACGCGCCCGTCCGGTCAACCGTCCCGGCGCCACGGCGTGGCCCCATGCGCGTTCGGCTGCGAGGCGCTCCACTTCGTTGCGGATCTGACTGTCGATGTTGTTGAGCTTCACCTTGAGCGCATTGACGTCTTCGTCGTCCTGGGCGAGGACCCACCGGCTGGTCATCTGCCAATGCCAGGCCTCTGCGTAGGTGGCGAGGCGTTCGTCCCATTCGACGGCGTCAGGCTCCGCACGGATAGTTTCTGCGATACGCGGGGCCGATGCCATGAGCAGCGTGTGAATCCGGTTGCGCTCGGCGACGGTATCGGCCACTCGATGGAGATGCTCGAGACGGTGGCGAGCAGCGTTGAAGCCACTGAGGTCTCGATCAGACACTGCACGTACGAGCTCAGCAGTGATCTCAACTAGGTTGGGACGAGGTCGACCCTCGCAGATCGCGACGGCGAGCTGCTCGATCGGATGTGACGCCGCCGCGGCAGCGTCGCTGGCAGCGGCGGCTTCGACCAGGATGGCGTAGCGCCTGATCTCTTCGAGGTCGTTCCAGTTGGGGACGGGCAGGGAATTTCGTTGAAACCAGTCGCGTTCCAGTTCGATCTGATGGCCGAGCGCGAGGACCTTGTCAAGCTGCTTGACTTCTGTCCAGTGCCATTGGACTTGTTCTTCGAAAGTGTCCTCTTGCGGTATTTGCACCGATGCCGGCCACGCCTGATCCATGGCGGCGATGACTCGGCTCGCCTCCACCCATTCGACCACTGCGGCGAGCTGCTCCGCGGTCGTGGCCGGCACTCCGTTGACTTTGACATCCCGGAAGAAGCCGTCGCTCTGCTTCACAGCCTTCGGTGTGAAGGCTCCCAGCTTGGGTGTTCCGTCCGCCTGGACCTTGATCTTGCCGCCCGATTGAAGATGCGCAAGAAGCGTTTTGGCGATGTGCTGTTGGATGCTGACGTCGCCAGCCACCGCAACGGTCGTAGTTGGGCCGAGGCGCGCGATGATGGTCGAGGCGCCGGTAGCCAGACTCTTGATCTGTTGAGATCGCTTGATCCACGTCTGCTGGCGGCCGCTGCGTACGTCGCGTAGCGCTTCGTTCATCCAGCTCTCGTGGCGCTGCTCGAGCGCCGTCGCGCGTTCCGCGAGCGCAGAAACGCGTTGCCGAAGTTCATGCCTGAGCGCGGGATGAAGTGATCTTACGAAGTTGAACGTCTCGTGGGTGAGCAGGGCGCCGAACCGCTCCTTGGCCGCGATCGCTTGCTGTTCGCGAAGCACCATGGTCGTGAACACATCCGAAGACGGCACGAGGTGCAGCGACGGCAGTTCATCGACGGCTTCTGCTTCGTGCTCGATAACGTCTGGGTCGAGAAGGATTGCGCGCCAACGGTTGATCTCGGCGTTGGACACGGTTGTTCCGGAACCACTCGGGTCGACCTCATACTCGCGGATCCACCCTAAGCGGGGCTCGTCTTGAAGGCAGCGGTAAGCGATAGCCGTAAGCGTGCCTTCGGCTGGGCCATCGGTGCGCGTCTCGATTTCCAGCCTACGGACAGCCATGAGCCGCGCGTACGTCTCGGCGCGCTCGCGACGCAGCGCGTCGAGACGCAGATGGTGTTGTTCGATGGCCCTGCGCGATTGATCAGGCTCGAACTCGTCAGCGCGCCTGGAGATGCTGTCAACCGCGGTGCGCAATTCGGCCATGTCAGAACGTGATTGGCCGATCACGGACACTGCGAGGGAGCGGATCTCCTGCGGCAGTTTGGCACGCACTTCGCGCAGTGCGCGGTCCGTGTGGGCCGTGATCAGGACACGCTTGCCCTGGGCAAGCAGATGGGAGACGAGCGCGGCGGCCGTGTGTGTTTTGCCGGTTCCGGGCGGGCCCTGCACCACGGTCTGTGCCGTGGTGTCGACGCGGTCGATGATGCGGCGTTGCTGCTCGTTGACGGGTAGCGGAAGGAAGTCTTCGTCGTCGATGGTGACGACGGCGCCCGGGCCATCGCTGGTGTGTGCCTCGGGCTGCCGGTCCGGATCAATCAGGGGCAGAACACCTGAGGGGACCTGGTTGCTTTCTAGGATCTGCGCGACGATCTGCTGGTAGATCTGGACCAGACCGCGGTTCGTTCGGCGCCGAAGGATCAGTGCGGGCGCGAAGGCACCCTTGGGGCCAATTCCCGTAGGGGCGGCGACGACATCGTCGTACGCCGCATCGGGGTCAAGTCTCAGGATCAAGCGACGGCAGAGTTCACCGATCGCAGCGGCGTCAAGCACGTGACCCGAGTAGTCCGCGGCGTCTGCCCTGATTTCGTCGACAGCGGCAGGCGACGAGATCAGTCTGGGCTCGAGCATGTCGGTTTCGATGACCAGGGATTGCGGTGACGGCACCTGGGTGACGCTGAGCGTGCCGGACGCTTCGTTGAAGGAGATGGCAACCTGTGCGGTGGCCACGTGGCGCTGAACTTGGTCATGATTCTCGGGCCGCCACGCGAGACAACCGACGCCGACGACGAGCTCGAACTCCTCGCTGTGATCGGTTGACTTCAGGAACAGCGCAAATAGTGTCTTGTAGAGGTCACGCGCGACCAGGTCATGACGCTCCCGGTCGGCCCAGGCCTGCCAGGTGACCAGCCACTCGCCGAACGGTTTGGTGACTCCGATCGCTTCGGTGAGTAGTACACGCCGCGGGTCCCGTTCCTCGTCGGGCTGGTCGTCATCCGGCGAAGGCTCTGGCCTCCACCTTTGGGGCTCGTCGGTGAAGATCTCGTCGTGCAGTGTTGGTTGCTGATCGATGTCGTCGAATGGACCTTCTACCCACTCGATCAGCGAGCTGGGCACTGCCGGCGGATCAAGCCGCGGCACGCGGTCAACTTCCAGTAAGGGTTCCTCGGCAGCAAGGTCGGACATGCCGTGGCGACTCCGGACGGCGGGATGGGCCGGCATATCGCTAAACCAGACGGCTTCCTCGAAGCCGGCGACAGTGCGAATCGGCTTGACCAGCAGCTCTTGCGTGCGTCCGAGGAACGTGAACAGATTGACCGCCTTGCGGACCAGGACATCAACGTCCGACTGCTGGTCAATCGACATCAAGACACCCCTCGGCTAGCTTTAGAAGATCCCCACGCGATCTGATTGCTGGCAGCGTATCGGGCGGGAGTGTCCCAATTATGGGAGATAGGTATGACAGCTGACAAAAGTTTGCGGAGAGTTGGCGTCAGCCCGCACGGCCGGCTCGTCCTATCGCCAGAGCGCACAGAGCCACGTCAAGTCGTGACGAGGCGCCTGCGTTTGCCTCTGTGCCGTCGGTTCGCGAACGCTTCAAGGACACGCAGCTGACGGCGCGCAAAGCTTCACCTATGGTGGGGACGCAGACTGGGGAGGATGCGATGACTGAGACCGGGGGAAGTGTGGTGCCCGTGTGGACGTTGGCGACGCGGGATACGCCGCTGCCGGCGATACCTTTGGGCAATTCCATGACACCGGAGCGACTGGCCGAGATCCGGACAGTCCTCGCCGCGGTCGCAGATGCGCCGATCGCAACCTTGGACGCACGACCCGTCCCTGCAGATTTCGACCGCAGCTCAGGGTTAGCGCTTAGT
Organism: Mycolicibacterium iranicum; assembly: GCF_002101705.1. GTDB lineage: Bacteria > Actinomycetota > Actinomycetes > Mycobacteriales > Mycobacteriaceae > Mycobacterium > Mycobacterium iranicum. The sequence goes on from NZ_LQPC01000026.1 coordinate 82,736, forward strand.
AGCGCGAGCCCCCTGGCGACCCATCTGTCGCAGCTCGTGTCCTCGGCACCAAAGACGGGTGCAGCGGCGGCGGCTCTATCCGGCGAGACGTTGTATCGGATGGTCGTGCCTGCGAAGGTGGCCGGACAGCTCGGTACCAATATGGTGAAGCCGATGGCGTCCAAGGCGGTGGCCGGTGGTGTGCACAGCGCGCTGACGGGTTCTAAGGGCATCGTGGCGCAGGCGTCATTCGTGCCTGTCAAGGCCGGATCTGCGGCGGGCGCTGGGGTGGCGGCGGCGGGCGCAGGCGCGTTGACCGTCGCTGCACCCCTCGTGATGATGGCTGTCGCTGTCGGAGTCAGTGCGCACGCGGAGCACAAGCGGCAGCAGGCGATCGAGAACATCACCGCACTGCTCGAGAAGCTCCATAGCGACGCGCTCCAACGAGAGCGTAGCGCCCTCAACGGTTGTCGGGACGCAATCGAGAAGGCACAGGCAATCTTGTTAGATCAGGGCCGTGTCGGGGTTTCGTTGGGCCTCGATTCAGCCGTATATGCCATCAACACCGCCCTTGTCGAAGCAGAGGAGCGATTGAAGAAGTGGCTTGCTGGTCTCGACGAGATCGGCGATGCCCCCGTCGAAATTGCAAAGCTCAAAAAGACTTTCGCCGGAATCGACCAAGAGACAGGTGAGTTCTACGCGCACCTCGAATTGGCGCAGTTGGCCATTGCCTTGAAGAAGCGAGTAATCCTCATCCAGGCTGTGGAACACGCGCAACACGATCCGGCAAATCCGTTCGAAAACTTTGTGCAGACGCTCCGGTCCGATCAGCAGAAAGTATCCGATTTGGAGTCTGGCGTTGAGCAGGTGTTGTTGCGATTGTCCGACCTGCAGCTCGATCGGTCGAGGGGTATCCGCGACAAGGTCTTCTCGTCAGGCGCAGTGGACAACATGCTGCGCACGTCCCATCGGCTTCATCAGCTTGGTAACCGAGTTGCATTGCCGGGCAGGTCATCCGATGTCGAGATTGAGATGGTGCGCAGCCGTGACGGCTCGGTGGTGGTCCTGCCCGCGAGGCGGGTTGACGCGGCGTAGAGCTTCACCGTCAATATGTCTCAGTGCAGCTGAGATTCGTGGTACGCCGTTGATGAGAGGATTTGCAGTTGCCAGCGCTCTATAAAGACACCGGGTACACGCTGAACCACCTTGTGTTGGATATCGGCGCGGGGCGAATTGCTCTGCCGGATATCCAGAGATCGTTCGTGTGGTCTTCGGCGAAGGCACGTGACCTACTCGACTCCATGTACCGCGGCTATGCAATCGGCACCATCAGGCTGTGGGAGACGGGCGTCGAGACCGGAACTTGGAAAATCCGCGACGGCGAGGACCGCTCGCCGCAGCATCTGATCGTCGATAGTCAGCATGGTTGACCTCCTTATTTGAGACTGCCGCACGATCAGGTGACAGTGTGACCTGACCTACCGCTCGGTTCCAGATTGACAAGTTGTCACCTATTTGAACAGACCCCGGTATCAGCGACGTCCAAGCGCATCATGAGCTTTCCTCCCCAGCACCTTGACGGCCTCGACGCGATCAACTTGCTGAGCAGTGAGCACTCGTTCGGGGCGCATGAGACGTGCGATGTCATCTTGGGATGGATCGGATAGCTCGGCGACAAGGTCGCGAGCCTCCTCCACATCGATGTTCTCGAACGAGTACAAGCCGCCTTGCGCTCCCCGAAACTCCTCGGTCACGAACCAGTTGGCAATGAACACTCGGCTGCGAGGGACGAGTGTCCAGACCTTGTCTCGATCGATCGCCGAACGCGCCCCGGGTCGCGTGATCCCAAGCCATGCCAGCTCGCCGGCTTCCCCGATCACTTTCCAGAATTCGCAGTTCGGATTACTCACTCAGCCACTCCTCTGCTTCGATGCCCGTGTCATCTACGCTTCTGCAGCGGCGATGAGGTGGGCAGGGTTCCACACGCGCTTCGCAAGCTGCTTGTACAGTTCGCCACGCTCGTCGATATCGTCCGCCTTGAAGTCCTCATACGGGCGGAAATTGAGGCCCGTTGCCGAAACGAACTTTACGAAGCCCGGATTCTTCTCGTAGGAGAGTTGATTCAGACTGGCGGCTAGTAGGTTCTGCTTAAAGTAGTGCGGAAGTTTCTTGCCGAAGGTTGAGTCGTTGTAACTCGCGTTGAATGACTTCGGAAGTAGCAGTAAGCCACCGATACGGTTGCGGTGGCGTTCAAACGCGGCTTCGTGATCGAACTCGTCCTTGTGTCGGTTGAAGTGGTCCGCCCAGATGTGCTCTACCTCGTAGCGGATGCTCTTCTTTCCGTTGTTGGCTAGCTCGTCGTATCGCGTTTCTCCGCCGGACGACGTCTCGAGGTAGTCGGCGATGCGTGCGAGGAGCAGATGTATCCGAGATCTGTTCTGCTGATGCAGGATCAGATCATCGTTGGTATCGAAAGTCTCCGTTTCCTTCTTGAGTGTGTCGGTTAGCTTCTTCGCAAGCTTCGGCACATTCAAACCCCGGATATCTCGCATGACGTTGAACATCGCGTACGACATCGTCGAGTACGCCGTGCTTCGGTTGTTCCAGATCCGCCATGCAACGAGGATGTCGACGAACCGACCGACCAACTCGAACTTCCGATCGATCGTCGGCCCGTCATCGTCCGGTGTGAGCGGAGCCAGCAGCAGCTGATCCTGCAGTGTGAAGCCGAAGTCGGTGTTGTAGGAGATAAACCTCAGCGGAGACAGAGGGTCGATCAGGCTCTTCGATGCGTCAAGAATCCGCAGGTACTGGTTGGAGTAGAAGTCGAAGTCTTCGAGTATGAAGTCGAGGAATTCGGCCTTGCTTTTCAGACCAACGCGCGAGTGGTTCGATCGCAGCCAGCGGTGAAACTCGGTGCCAATTCGATCCCAGTCCTCGGGTTGTGCTGCCTTCTTGCGCTCGCGGATCTTGTCGGCGTATTGGCTACGGAGCCATGTCTTAAGAAAGTCAGCACCCGCGTCGTCGGCGAAGTCGTTCAACTCGCGGAGCCGCCTGCGCCACAGGTCGTTCGCCTTCAATCTCGGCGCACCGTCTTCGATGTTGGCAAGGAGGTAACCCTTGAGCATGTCCGCCGGCGTGAGTTTCAGACCGCGATCGTTCATCGTCTCGAAGATCGTGTAGGCGTCGTCGTCTGCGTAGGCCGTGATCTGCACGATCTGGACTCGGTTCTGCAGCCAGTCGATGAAGAACGGCAGCGCGGGCCCGCGCAGAGGCTCGGGAAAGATCCCGGCCAACTCGTCGTAGCGAGCGACAAGGGTGAGGACCGACTCGGGCGCTGCCTTCGGTACCTGGAAGGAACCCTTGTCGTACAGGGCGACCATGCAGTCGTAGCGGTCCTCGACGTCCAGGTTGAAGGACCGTTCTCCGTAGGTTTCCGAGAAGATGAGCTCGTCGATGTCGACCTTGTCAGAACGTCCCTCTTGTAGGCGACGCAGGAATGTCAACAGCAACGTCAGGCTGGTGAGCCGTTGTTGCCCATCGACGATAAAGGGTTCTCCGTCCTTCTCCGAGATGATGATCGATCCGAGGAAGTAGTACGGGTACTTTTCGACTTCCTTGCGCGCATGGGATGGATCCCAGGCTTGCTCGAACTTCGACGTGAGGTCGTTGATCAACTCGGCCAGTTGCTTTGCTTCCCAGCGGTATTCACGCTGGTAGTAGTCGATGGAGTACTTGTTACCCTTCAGGATGTCCCGTATCGATTTGGCAACGCCGTCGATCTTCTTCATACCCTCGCCCTCACGTTACTGGCATCTCGCAACCACGCTCTACCAAGAATGTTCGGCATCGCATTGCGGCAAGCCCTCATGACGAATCTTCTGTCTGACGGATGTATGTCACTCCGAACGCAACGACCTGCCTGAACTCCTGGCGGCGGGAGCCGATATCGAACTGGCTGCCGGAGCCCTTTTGAAAGATGTCGAGACCTCGGCCGAGGAGGATCTTCCAGCCGTTGTCTGCTCGTATAGACCTGTCGTGGATAGACTCGTCCCACTCGACATCGAACTTGATTCCGACCGAGGCAGCGCCATCTTGAATGGCCTTGAGCATCAACAGTTGCTGCTGCTGATACTCAGGTTTGTCCTCTTTAGTCACCAATTTCACGGCGATCTCTTCTGCGGGGTCCTTCGCTGACGCCAGCACAGCGAGAAGGTCGACGAGATTACGTCCTTGGTGCGGAGCCCGAATATAGGGGTCGATGACGGTAATCTCCGCTGCCCCGTGAAGGTAAGGCAGCAGCAGACTTTCGTAGGAGACGCCCTTCTGATTCTCCTGGAAGTCTCGATGCCCCTCGAACAGCGGCTTAGGCTTCGGCGGGTCATCTGAAGTCGTAGCGGCGGGAGCCTTGAGTTCCTCAGCATCTGAGGTGACGCGGCCGGCTTCCTCATCCGGTCGCCGACGCTGGTGATAATAGTTCGGGTACTCGTCCTCTTCAAGCGTTGTGACAGAACGCCATTCGCCGTCCTTGTTAAGATAGCCGAATTTGACGTCAGCCATTGTGGAGTCAATGCGGAGGATCTGGTCTTTGACGCGTTTGCGGCCCTCGATAGCAAACCGCAGGATCTCCTCGATCTCGTCGGTAGTCGCCTCGCCCTGTGGGTGAAGGATCTTCATGAGACCGGAGAAGGTCTTGTGGACGCCGTCTCGGTCACGTGTCGAGATTTCGGAGCCGAGCGTAAAGTGCTGCTGGTAGCGGTCGGAGAAGTCCGAGTCACGCATGGACTTGAGCACTTCGGCGATGTAGTCGACGACGAAACCGTATCCCTCGGAGAACATCTCACCACGGATGGTGTCGACCTCCCATCCGGGGATATAGAAGTGCAGGCGGTCGAGGTAAGCCGAGTCGTGGTAGCTCTCGGGGAGTTCATCGAAGAGATCCGAGTGCTTGAGCATGTAGGGCACGTTGTGTGATGTGTTGCCTACGAACACCATGGACGCTTCGGCACCCAGAGTTTCGACACCACGGGAGAACGATTTGTTGGCCATGTAGTTCTTCATGATGTCGACGAGCGCCTTGTCGGTGCGCTTCTTCTTGCCGGCGAACTCGTCGAATGCCACCACGTCCCAGTAACCAACCAGCCCGAGACGTCCGTTGGAGTTGTTCACGAATAGCTTGGCGACGGTGATCTCGCCGCCGGAGATGAGCATGCCGTGCGGCGAGAACTCAGAGAAGATGTGCGACTTGCCGGTGCCCTTGGGGCCCAACTCGACGAGGTTGTAGTTTCGCTCGACGAATGGGATTAGCCGTACGAGTTGGATGAGCTTTGCACGCCGGCCGAATAGTTCTGGATTGAACCCGATTGACTGGATTAGCAGGTCGATCCATTCGTCGGTTGTGAACTCGCGACGCGAGGCGACATAACCGTCGAAGTCGAAGTTGGAGAGCTGGATTGGTTTGATGGAGCCCAGAATCCACGGGACGACGCGGGCGTTGTCGCTGTGCTGGTATTCGATGTCGCAAATGCACCAGACGCCGCCGACCAGCAGCTTGGGGTGGGCCTTGATGGTCGCGGGCGCGACGATCACCTGCTTGATGCCGAGGTTTGCGAACTCGGCCTCATAGGTGTCGTCCTTTTCGTTGAGCTGGACTTGGACCTTGTCGATGGCGCGGTAGCGGCCCCTTTCGCGTATGTGAGACTTCACGAGTTCGGCTTGGTTGCGGTGCACGTAGTGGTCGGCGAGGATCTTGCGAACACTGTCGATTCCGGACTGGATAGTCGCCTCATCGTCAGAAGCCGCGTATTGGCCAAGAAGGTACTCCAGCACGAATGACGGCACGATTGCGTTGCCTTTGACGGCCTTCACAAGGTCCTTGCGCACCACAGCGCCACCGAAGACACCGTTGATCTTCTCGTCGAGTGCTGACTTCTTCGGCGGCGCTGCCGAGGACACGCTGGGTACGCCGTCCGAATGGCCGTCATCCGCTACGGCTAGGTCTGTCTGCTCGGTCATATCGTCACCCGCTAGAAGTCGAAGTCCGTCATGAACGAACGCTTGATGGTGTAGTTGGCTTTCGTGAACGTCTTCCATTGGTTCGTGTTGGGGATGCGGTCTTCAAGCCGCAGCTCCACGGCGCGATTGTTGACATCGTCGGCATCCTGCGTGAGGTACAGCGTTACCGATTGGTACCTTTCGCGCTGGTCAGCTGACGAACTGTCAAAGGTCAGCACCGGCTGGTCCGAGATCGGCGTCTCTCCTGCGTAGATACCAAGCCGCACTTGGCGTGGCTGGATCTTGTCGGTGATCGCCTCACGCTGAAGCAGCTTGACTGCGAGCTGGCCGGTCGTGATCTTGTCGGTCTCGGGCATAAGGTCGACCTGGACTGCACGGATGTCGCTCCTGCGCTTCTTGTTGACCGCGATGACTGGCACGACAATTTCCTGCAGCGACGCTCCTCCGTGGACGTATCGAGTTCCAGCGCCGGGTTGCGGGATTCGGTGTATGGACTTGGGGATTTGGATGTCAATGTCGCCGTCCAGTCCGGCCTGAGGTGAGGTGAAGGTCATGAATGAAGGCGAAGGTTTCAGAGACCTGCCCAGCACGTACCGGCGATTGGTCTTGGTGATCGCGTCCCCTTGCGGAGGCTCGGACACGTAGTACGCCTGTTCCAGCGGAATGTCTTGGTAGAGGAAGCCGTGGTCTGCGGTGATCACGATGTTTGTGGCATTGGCGTTCGTCCACTTCTTGACGAGTAGCACCAGTTCACGCAGGGTGTCCTCGGCCGCTTGGAACACCGTGCGTTCGGTGGCTGCTTTGTCGCCGACTGCGTCGATGCGGTCGTGGTAGACGTAGAAGATTAAGTGCTGCTTGTAAAGCTCGCGCAGTTCATCTCCGGACATCGCCATCACGTCTAAGGCGGAGATTGCATGGCCTTTTACCGCATGCAATATCTTGTCGCGGTTAGCAGTTCCGTTTGTGGGCTTGCCGTCGGCAAGTACTGGCAGCGCCTCTGGATGGAGCTCCAGCGCCGACTGTGGCAGCAGCGCTGCCATTCCAAGCTGTGTGTAGCTAGGGAGCATCCCGAGTACTGCCGAGAGCGAGGCGTCGAATCGATCCTCACTCCGGATCAGGGATGTCAGTTCGTCCGCTACCTCGTAACGCATGCCATCCGAGATGATGACGACCGCTTTGGTGCGGCCGTCTTTGACGATCGGAGCCACATGGTTATCGAAGAACGTGCTTTGGGGCGCAAGGGAAATTGATTTCCATTGATCAGTCGGCTCCAGTGCCTGCTGCCACAATCCACCGAAACTATGAAGGAACTTGTTGGCGTACTGCTTGTCAACCTCCGCTTTCAATGCTTCGAGGGGCTTCTGAAAGTCTGCGGTTTGGTAGGCGTATGTGAACCAGCGGTACTGCTGATCGATTTGGAACCACTCGGATTGGTATTGCTGTAGACCTGCGTCCATCGATGGGATCGTGCTAGGCAGGGCAGCGATGGATGCGAGGAGTTCGGAGGCGCTGCGCGTCGCCTCGTACAGCTTGGCGTACTTGTCTTTCCAGAGGCTGTCCTGGCGCTTCCGCACGATTTCGGCTACTTTGCGGGGTGTTACCGATTGAGTTACGACTGCGGCCGCGAGATCGACGATGACCTTGCGGTCGATCTCCTCGAAAATAGTGACTGAGACTAGTTCGCGGAAATCGCGGTGCTCGATCTTCGACTTCAGGTCGAGTGCGTCAGCCGCCCGCGACGCGAGCGTCGCCATCACGCCTTGGGTGCGGACGTCGTAGCGCAGGCTGTTGAAGTCGATCCGGATATTTCGGAACTCGCCAGGTGTTTCTGACGCGAAGTCGTCGATCGCTCGGCTGTACATCCACAGCACAAAATCGTCGATCGTTGGGTTGGCGGCCGAGTACTTGTAGATTTTCGCCAGACCATCCCAAAGGAATTGGTCGAGCCCGAAGGTCGCGAGGTCATCGAACTTCGCACGCTTGTTCACAGCGTTCTCGGTGAGGAGTTCGCGAATGATGTCGGTCAGCGTGTGTCCTGACGACTTGACGAGAACCTGGGACATCTTGGCGCACATCTTGGCAGCGTCGTCGCCCGGAGAAAGAAGCTTTGCCAGAGCGAGTCTGCGAGAGCTGGCGCCGAAGAAACTCTGGTGCTGCTCAATGACGGCAGCTAGCGCGGGATCGTTGATTCCGAATTCTTGTTGAAGCATGGATGCCTTGTCTGCGGTAAAGACCCCATAGGCTAACTCAAGGTCCAGTAGCCAGTTGCTCGTTCCCCGTGGCGCCTCACCCGAGCGATAGACAAGATGCTTGGTGACGTGATCAGTGAGGATCGCGCTCTTCACACCGAATTCGTTGCCGTGCACTCGAATGACGTTCACAGCGCCGAGTTCGAGCGCTTCGACGTCGGCGTCGTACTCGCCGGAAGGGTCGTGCCAAAATACGACTCGCTGCGCAGCCAGTAGGTTGTTGATGGCGTCCTTGACCGAGTTCAGCTCAGTCACCCGACGACTCCAACCCGGCGATCTTCCTTAGCGCCTCGCCGAGCTTTGGGTAGTTCACCTTCACACCGTCGTTGAGGTCGATGACGACGTTCTCGGATGCCTTCGGATAAAGCGTGTCGTGCTCATACTCGTTCAGTTCGACGAGAATCTTGCGCAGGCGGTCTGCTTCTTTGGCGTTGCCGGCGCGCTCCACCTGTTGAAGGCTCGATTCAAGCTTCGTCACGTACTCGCGCAGGTATGTCAGCACCGTTGAAGCGGTGGACGGCCTGTAGCGGTGCAGGTAGACCATCGCGTTGAACGATCCCTTGGGGCTTGAGAACAGCCAGTAGATCGGCCGCTTCTTGTACCGCTGAACATGATCGTCGTAGAACCTCGACCTTCCTGTCCTTGTGATGAAGTACTCGCGGAGATTCTTCACGCCGAGGGATTCGAGTACGAAATTGAGGTTTGCCTCGAAGTGCTGCTCTCCGAATGCAACTCGGAGAAAGTGGCGGAAGCTACCTGCGATGTCATCCTCGAACCAGTCGCCGTCGACAATTGGGATGACACTGTCAGCGTCCGGCGCATAAGTCGGGGATGGAACTCTGGCGAGGTAGTCCTGAAGTGATGAGTCCTGGTTGGCCAGAATTAATCCTGGTTCGTCTAGGCTGTAGCGCCCAAACATGCAGCCGACTGCAAACGACACCAAGTCGGCCATCAATGATGACGCCGAGGTCTGCCGCAGCGGCTCATCTTGCCTCGCATCGTCTGTTGCCTGCGTCGCTAAAAGTGCCCCCGCGAAGAACTCATCGTTCTCTCGTTCCAGCTGACGGATCTCCGCGTGAATCTCCGCCTCATTCTTTGTCGCGGCCTCCGCACTTAGGCGCAGGTCCCCAAGCACTTGGTCATCCAGGAGTATTGACTTAAGACCGGAGAATCCACGCGAAGTCTCCGAGCGGTCAAAAAGTAGTGTCGACAACTCAACTGCGCGATTCGCGATCTCTTCGATCCGCGCAGCGCTTAATGCACCCGTTGGAATCGGCAGCTGCGCAAGTGTTCCAACACCGAAGCCCTTGGGTGAGATGAGACGGGCTAGATGTTCAAACGAGTGGCTGTTCATCAACGCCAAGAGTTGCCCAATCGTGACCGGGGCGACCGGAAAGACCATCGAGTTTTTCTGATCGAAGATCGCGCCGGGTGCCACCGACCTTGCCTTCAAGGTTCCAGCCAGACCTCCGTACGAGAGACCCGGCCGAAAGTAGTACTGGGCGTTTCTCACTACGGAACTCCGATGGGCACGGATCTCGGCACCATCACGCAACCAGTCGAGGACCAGATCTTCGCGAGCAAACCACCGCGTCGGCGAACTCGATTTCACATACGGCACCCACCGCGCAAAATCATCTGCTCCACGGATCTGGCTCGCAGACACCTCGTACCACTGACGCAAGAATCGAACATTATCTCCTGTTTGCAGGCCAGTCCTGACGTCCGCGATAGAGTTCATAGTTGCGGCCGTTGCAAACGCATCGTGAGCCCGTTCGGAAGCTGCGTACGGAGTGAACACCTTTCCGGGAAACACGTCGAACCACTCAAGCCGGTGAGTGAATCGACGTTCTTCGTCGTGAAACTGAGCGATCTTCGCCTCTACCGTCGAACCTGCTGTAGCCGCTACGAACGTGGCTCTACTGTTGCCCGCAGCGACCCGTTGGAAGAGTGAAGCCGACACCTGTACAACTTCCCCCGCGATCTCGGGGAAGGCGCGCGGCCCCAGATGAAGGACGATTCGAGGGGCAAGCTTCTCGCGGATGACCTCCCGGAACGCCGCACACTCTACGTTGCCCAGCCAGCTGTCCATATTCAGCAAGCCGATATAGCCAGCCGGCCGAAGCAAGTTGCCAGCGCGGAGCGCGAATGCCAGGTCAAGCCCAGTAGATCCTGCGGGAAACTGCGCGAGCAGATGATCGTAGAGTGCCGGGCTCATGTTTCGTGCGTCCATGTAGGGCGGATTCGCGACCACCACCGAGTATCCAGGGCAAAGGTATTCGGCTTGCGAAATCCCTCGATGAGCCCTCGCTATCGCGTCGGCCCGGTACATGTCGCCACCGTCATCAAGGTCCTCGAGATGGTTGGCGAGGCGAAGGACGAGTGCCGGATCAGGCTTCACAAGCGATCCGAACGCATCAGCATCGGCAAACTGAGTCCAGAACGCCTCTTCTGCGAGCCGGTCTCCGTCGCTGGTGACCAGGTAGTCGAGCTCATCAGGACTGAACACGATCGGTTCGAGTACACAGATATTTGGCTCAAGCGAGTTCTTAAGGAAGAGCTTGCGCTTCGCCACGGCCTTCATGGTCAATGCGAATGCCGCGAGCGCTCCAGCGCGGGGGTCGATCTCGGTGCCGTAGAGGTTGTTGGTCAAGATCAATCCGGGAATGTCCGAGGGCGCATGGCCCTCCTCCGCATAGATCGCGTACAGGAGGTCGAAGGCGTAGGTCAGCATGTGCCCCGAACCGCACGCGGGGTCGATGACCTTGAGTTCCTCTGGCTTGGCGATCTTGAGGAAGTTGATTTCTTCTTCGACGGGAGCGATGTAGTAGTCCATCTGGTGGATAAGCCCAGAGTTGGGTCGATTGAGCATCCAGAGTCGACCGAGAGAGTTCTCAACGAGATAGCGCACAATCCAGTGGGGCGTGAATAGCTGTGTAGCGGCCGGGATTTCGTCAGCGCCAGCCTTTTTGTTCTTCTTGAATCCGGCGAAGACTTCGTCTTTGCGCTCCGAAATGTAGAACTGGTAGAGCCAGCCGATGACTTCGACGTCCTTACAGGCGTCTTCGCTCAGGACGTCAACCGAACGAGTGAGCACCGAGTCACCGGCCAACAAGTTGGCAGGTATCAACAGTTCGGTCAAATCGCCTTGACGCTCGAACATGAAGGGCATTGCCTTGTGCCAGAACTGGCAATAGGCCACAAGGAGCAGCGAGTAGGCCTCCACTTGGGCGTCGACTCCCGGGCGTGGCTGGCAAGTGCCGTTGAGCAGGCCGGCGATGGCGGCCGTGGTTCGATCGTTGGACACGACCTCTTGGTCGATCTGCCCACGTTTTGCGGCGGCAAGCACCTCCGGCTGTCCTACATGATTGGCGGCTGGCGAGACCACACCGATACCCGTGTATCCATTGGCATCCATGAATCTCAGGGCGATGATCCGGTTGAACCAGGTGTAGGCGACTTTGTCTGCCACGTGCGCCTTGCCTCTGTCGCCGCCTCCGCCAACGGCGACTGCTTTCTCCAGACTGTCGACTGCCGTGGGACTTTCGACTCGCTCCGGTGATCCTTGGGATAGGACGGCTGTGATCCGCGCGGTGACTTCGCGGATCAGTTCGGTGCGAGCTGACGTCGCGAAGGACTTGAGTGGTGCGGTTTCCATCAGTTTGCAATCCGGTTCTCTTTGATCGCCTGCACCAATGAGGCCCGAAGTGCCGCGAGGTAGGCGTCGACGTCGTCCTCGGTCTCGATAATGGCGGGGCCTCCCGCCGCCTTGATGCTCGCGACGGCGACTGTTGGCTTCTGGGCCTTGCCGCCGGTGTCGGCGGACTTGGTGAGTTGGTCGATCAGTCCCGGATAGGTGGTGGATTCGAACTGGCTACCCGCTTGGTGAACGACGGCGATGAGGTTCTGGCTGTCGAGGGTCGACAGAAGTGTGTTCACTGTGTCGACTGCCGCGTTTTGGGCGTCTGCCGATGCGGCTTTGTAGAAGTGCGCCTGCAGCAGACTCTCAAGCTTGGTCTCGACAGCGCTTCTTACCGCCGTGCGAGCACTCGTTACCTGGTCATCAAGCAGATTCTTGAGGATGTCTGACGCTGCCTTGAGCTGATTCATCTTGTTGCCGCGGAACGCATTCGGGTCATCGAGTAGCGACTTGATGTTGTCTCCGGCACCTTCAGGGAGGTAGGCCAGGTTTCCCGCATTAGCAGTGAGCAGTCCGACCGCTTCGTCGTAGATCTTGGCCTGCTGCCCTTTGAGGAAGGCCTTGATGGGATCGATTGTGTCCGCCTTGGCCTCGAGGAGTTCGTCGGCCGTGTTGAATTCGGCAAGGTACCAGTCGACGGGCTTGCCGGTGACTTGATCTAGAAGAGCTACGACTGCAGCGAGTTGGCTGATAAACGGGTACCGGCTGGTACTGATGAGTGCGTTGAGTTCCTCACGCTTAGCCGCGAGCTTGTCCTTGCCGAACCGAGCGAGTTCCGCGGGGTCGCTTGGCACTGCACCCTCGTCGAAGAATTCCGTGCAGAACTTCTTGAACGCTGCCACTTTGGTTGCGTCGTAGGCCTTTTGTGGAGCGGCGACCGTGTGTTGGTGCTTCGCGGTGTTCTTAATTAGGGCGGCCACTTCGGTACGCACTACCGGGGTGCCATCGATGCTGAGGGCTATCTTTCCGGTCCCGACCAGCCAGCCCAGCACGACTTCGATCGAGCCGAGGTTCCAGCCGTATGGCTTCGACTCGAAGCGGCCGACGATTTTCTTGACTGTTACCTGTTCGCCGAGGTTGGTCTGGGAGATGATCCACGACTCCATTTCGGCCCCGGGCGAGGTCAATATCGACAAGTTATCGACACCGAACAGGCCCTGGTCGCTCTGAACAGCCCCAGCCACCTGCTGCTCTGAGAAGGCTTTACCCCCAAGAAGTGCCAGGCTCGTGTAGGTGCGGCCGACAAGTTCCTGGAAGCCATCAGACACGCGCGCCAGTGCCTCCTGAGCGCTGGAGGTGATTTCGGAGGCATTGATGATCATTTGCGCGTCACCGACGGCCTGACGCAGCCTTTCGATGACGTTCCTTCTCGCGGTCGGCGTTGACTAGCTGTTTGGCTTGAAGGATGGCCAGCATCGACGGCGTGGCGCCGGAGTTTGTGCGCTGCTTGGTGTACTTCTCGGTCTTCACAAAGAGGCGAAGGTCGGCGAGCAACCGCTTGTCGCGACCGAGGAAGACGCGGAGCTCATCCTTGCCCGCGCTTTGCATTTTGATTTCGTCGTCGGTGTAGCTCGTCTCCGGGGTGATGAAGTGGACGGTCAACTCTCGCTGGTTGCCTTGGACGATGTCATCGAGCTTGTATCCGAAGGCGAAGTCCTGGCCGTTCTTCGCGTACTTTATTTTGTTGGTCTTGAGGATGTCGGACGAGAGGTACTTGAAGAGCTTGTTGGAGATCTCGGACGAGTCGATATCGACGCCCTTTATCTCTTTCTCAATTTCCTGTTCCTCGTTCGTGAGGTACTCGTAGATGTTGCCATTGCGCTGAACGTAGGACTGAGTCTCCAGCAGGTTGAGCGCCTCCTGCACCGAGTCGCCCAACGATTTGAGGTCCAGACCGAAGCGGTCGTAGACGAGCACGGTGAGGTTGCGCGGTGTGGCTTTGAAGGTGTCGACGTACTTGACCAGGAACAGTGCCTTGAGCAGGCGGTTCGCGAGAATCGTCACGTCGGAGCTGGGATCGGGAAGGTGTTTCTCCGCCTGAAGGATGGCACTCTGGGCTGCAGATTTCAGTGCTGCACTGATGCCGGCGAACATCTGATCAAAGGTGGCCAAGTACTTCACCTGTTCGCCGCCAATGAGTTTGGCTACCTCCTGGACCACACCGAGCATCGAACGCTCGCCAACGGAGCTGTTCTTTCCCTCAAACATGTTGTGGTCGGACAGGCCTTCGATGGCAGCCTGGAACATCGGAATCTGGTATGTGACAAACGGATAGGTGCTGATGAAGCGGCTTTCATCGATGTAGTTGCGGTACGTCTTTGCGCCGTCGACAAAGTCGAAGATCGTCTTGAAGTTCGCAGAGTCCTCTGCGTAGATCGCCCTGACGGCAGCTACACCCGCATCGTTCTTCTCCAAAAGGCGCTTGCTGATGACTTCTTCGACGTCTTGACTCGTGAGCTTCACCCTGGTGCTGAACCGGGCCTGGATCTTTGAGAAGTCGTTACCCTGCTGCTTGGTTCGGTCTCCGACGACCTTGTCCATGTCCTCCTGGGACGTGACGAAGACCCACGACTGTCCCTTGCACTTCGTGTTCAGCGACTCAGCAATGGTCTGCAGATTGAGCATGAGCTTCACGTCGTCGGCGATGAACTGACCGACCTCGTCGACGAAGAAATTGAGGCGGTAGCCAGGCTCCTGCAAGTCGATCCACGACTTGACCGAGGCGGCAAAGTCTTCGATTGACACGGCGTACGACTTTTGGTACTGGGCGATGATTCCTGGATTCGCACCACCGTTGATTTCGGAGAACGCTGCGTCGATGTGGTGCGCTTCGAGTGCTGTCTGCTCACGGCCCTGAGCCCAATCAATGCCGGCCAGCTTCTGAAACGCCATCTTGAACGCTTCATACTGGCCGCGCTTGTCGAGGTCTTCCTCAAAGCGAGCGACGGCACCGTCATTACCGAAGTAGCCGCGGCTCTCGTCAAAAACTTTCACGAAGACCTTGAGGAGCGCATCGGTCTGATCTTTGGCGATCAGCGTCGCCTTCTGATCAATGTTGAACAGTAAGCTCTTCGCCGGAATGGTCGCGGCCTTCTTGAACGACGCGGACAGCATCGCGTCGTCGGTCTTGCTGAGGAAGCTGTCGCTTACCTGTCCGCGGGGGAACGCTTGGCCCTCCACATCTCCGAGAAGGTGGGCGAGCATCTTCAGCAGATGAGACTTACCCGAGCCGAAGAAGCCGGAGATCCACACGCCATTTGCGTTGGTGTAGTTGGTGTATTCCTCAAGTAGCGGCCCGACGCTCTTGGCAGCGTCGTTGGTGAAGACGTACTCCTCGACCTCAACGCCGAGGTGATCGACGTCATCGGCCTTGACCACGCCCTCGATCGAGCGGTTGACGTCCTTGAGGAAAATTTCATTGAGTTTCATCGAGTCATGCTTCCTGGTCGAGGATGCGCTTGGCGCGGTAGAAGGAGTCGTCCTTGAGTTGGCCAAACAGAACGAGCGCCGAACCCTGAGTGGCCGACACGTCGTACTTGCCAGGGAAGAACATCAGCATCGGCCGGTCAGAGACGACGGTCTGCAAGTTGTTAAGCACCGTGTGCGAGCGCACGAACGGAAACACCTCTCCTACCCCGGTGAGGAACAAGATCTGGAATGTCTCGCTTTCGACGCGCGCTTTGATGGCGGGCGCAAGGTGCATCTGAGGGTCGAGCATGTTCTGCAGCATCTTGAGGAAGTCGGGCTTATCCATTGATGCCTCGGCCGCGAGGACACGCTCCCAGACGTTGCGTTCCTTCAGAAGTTCGACGCAGAGGTCATACAGGTTGATCTCGAAAATCTTTATGCCCTCTTCGGTTTCGAGCTTGGTCTTGATGCGCTTCTTCGCTTGCGCTACGTCAAGAGCCCAGGTTGGGTCGTAGTCATAGATGAAGTGGGCGACCTCATTGCCAAGGCCCTGCATTTTGAGGAAGCGCTCGCTCTTGAGAACTTGGAAGAGGTGCTCCTCGTGCTGTGCCAGGGTGACCCGGTTTGACATTGTCACAACGCCGCCTTCGTCGGAAAGAATCGGATATCGCTGGGGGTGCGGCGGCTTAGGCAGTCGGCGACACGCGCCGAAAGCGACGTCGGTTCGATCAAGTCCTGCTTCGTTAGCAGACCGGCATCAACCATCATCTTGAACACCACCTGCCGGATTTTCTTAAACGAGGTGTCTGTGATCGTGTCCAGCTCGTCGTGCCAAATGGCCTTGCTGCGATAGAAGGAGTCGAATTCCTCGTAGGTCACCGTGCCGGCCAGGGTGAGGAACCGTTCACGCAACACTTCTTCGGCGAACTCTCCAATCAGGTCGTACTGCCGGCACGCTGCAGCCCACATCAGGTGGCCCCGCTCAGTAGACGTTCCGTCTGCGATGATCTTTAGCTCGGCCTCGGTAAGCACTTGCAGCCGTGGAATAAGCGCACCCAGCAAGCGTGTGTTTGATCGCTCCACACGAGTCTGAAGCAGGTTCTCGTCTTTGATACGGGCGCGGGTCGTCGTCCAATCACCTTCGCGAAGGTAGATCGGTACAGCGATGAGGGCTTCTTGGGCCAGCAGCGAACCGCTGGTGAACGAAAGTGCGTATCGCTGGTTGGTCGTCATCGGCTCCCTCCACAGTCGCTGGCAAGTCGATTAGGATAGCGTGACGGACCGACAAGAAGCGGGTAGCAGCTACTTGGGACGGCTTGTTTCGCCCCCGTCTTCGTATTTGGCTTCGGATCGAATGCCCACCTTCGCTTGCCTGAAATCCCAGTCGCGGCCGACCTGAGCGCGGGCATCAGATTGGTCGCATTCCGTACATAGACCATGCCCGTCGAGACAACGACCGGTCTCCCCTCTCAACGCAGGACGGTATCGAGTTGAATCTGACACACGATGCTTTCAGTTCGCCAGCTTTCCTAGGGCAGAAGAAGCATCGTCAACCTTTCTAGGTCCTGGCGAATCTTGATTCGGGAACTACCGCATCTTGCGACATAAATGACTTTTAAGGGAATCGGGGAAGTCCCTCGCTTTCGAGGTCCGCCTACGTACGAGAGATCAAGGTTGCTCGCGCTGCTACTGCCAGACCGGTGGTCGAAGTCCGCCGGGGGGCGTCCCGCCGGCCTAATCGCGGTTGACGTCACTAACGGCGTCGGTGTTGCACGGTTCACTCGCTCCAAAGCAGATTCCCACTGTCCACGTCAAGCTGACTCCACTCCCGATATATGACCTCAACTCCCTTTTCAACAGAAGAGTGCTTCGCATGGCTCCCCAAAGATTCGAGCACGGCCGCCGTGGCGCAAATAGCGCGAAGGGGCGAGCTGGCACGCGTCGATCTTGGTTCGATTGCTAATGCGCTTGCCTATTGTTTTGACTATGTGGATGGCGCCGGTCGACGCTGACGACCTTGACGACGCTGGAGGACCCGCCCGGCCAATCGGACCGAGGCCCACTTGGAGCGACATCTATTGGATCACCGGTCAGAGCAACCACGCGACACAGCGCTGCGATCCATCAGACCTTGTATTCAAGCCTTTGTGAATGCGACGAGGCGAGGGAAACCTCGGTCTTCTGCTCGTTAGCCGAATTCAAAAGCTATACGTATCGCTCGGCTGCGTACTACGACCGTGACACTCAACATTCCGCCGCGCGGCGCTTTAATCGTCCGCGTCTCACCAGTGCATGCATCGATCAGCGCTGCCCCCAATGGAGACTCAACACTGACGAGTTCGGCTGAGTTGGGAGCGGAAACGAGATGATCATGACCGATGACAAACGAGTGCGCATCCTCCGGATCGCCGTCGAAATACACCTCGACGAAGGAGCCCGCCATTACGCGCTCATATCGCTTCGCAGCCTCAATGTGTCGACGAACCTCGTCCCGGCGACGCTGAGACGCTTCGGCGTAGCGTCGGCGTTCTGCGGCGCGCAAGTGTGCTGCCTCTGCAGCGCGTTGCCGCTTCCGCCTTTCTGCCAAAAGCTGGTCACCGAATGTCACTACTCTGCCGACGATGTCGTCCCTAGTGACCTCCGTACCCAGGGTCGCCTCGTGGGGCATCTCTCCGTAGTAGCGATAGCAGGCTAACCTCTCGCGCGCGGCAAACGCCTCAACAGCTTCGCTTTCACCTCGGGCAGCGGATGCCCAATCGCTAAAGCCCGCTGAAACCGTCCTGTCATCGTTGACACACAGCGCAGAGAGCACCGGTTCGGATTGAGAATTACACTGCTCGGACACCACTCGCAACGTCTCCCGCATCCAATTCCAGTAGCCCGGACCAGGTCGTCCAGTCTTTGCCTCTACAAGGGCGCCGAGGTCGGCTACATATATGACTGACCGAAATTGTTTCGCTGTGTCTATTAGAATCTTCCTTGCAGACTTGACCCAAAGCGGCAGGTAAGGCCCCAGGTGGGCGTCTCTGTCCTCCTGATTAATCCGCGGAGGTGTTCTCCCCGGCCACTCGTTGAAGGAGCGCTCCCGCGCTCGGCGCTCCATTCGCGCGCGCTCGCGAGCAGCCCGGGGACCAATCACGTCTCGGGGCTCATCCAAGAATCACCGCCTTCTCGGCCCGTCAATTTTCGAACGGTAACTCTAGAAGATGAAGTCGACAATCCCTTCTCGGCAGGTTGACGCGTGCATTCAAGATGCGCCGCACTGGTACCCCGGTTCGATAGTGGTTCGGTCGCCATGGTGATGCCGACGAATGACCTGGTGATCAGCAGGCGGCTTGCGTTACTTCTGACGTCCGCAGCGGCCGCCCTCAGCCCAGCACCAACGCAACCCCACCAGCGCGCAACTCGTCGAACGAGTAGCTCAACTCGCCCCGATCCCCCACCTCAACGACGTAGCGGTCCTGGCCCTCGGTGACGTCGAACGTAAACCCGAAGGTGCACATGTACCGGCCGCCTTTACCTTCTTCCAGGTAGGTCGTCGTGAGGATCTCACCCTTGCCGTTCTTCACCGTCACCGGCGTCCCCGGATTCACGTCCGAGTAGCCGCTTGCTCCCACGCAGGATGTCCCGTCGACCTCGATCGCCGGCGCGTACGGGTTCGGGTCGTCGTCATTCAGCGTGAAGCTGCCCGATATCGTCGCCGTCTCCAACACGTGGAAGCCTTCGGCGAACTGCGGGCAGAAGTACTGCACCGCAACCTCATCCGCTGGCATCCCCTGCTGCGCACCGCCGCCTTCCAGTTCGCGGCACACCTGCTTGCCGTGCGCGACGGCATTCGCGTCAGAGTTGAAGTCCGCCGAGAACCCCGCCTGCTTCAACGCTGTCAGGTACCGGTCGTCGACCGTCGTGCGGTCGCGATTGAGGTACACGTATGCTCCGATCCCTCCGCCCACCAGCGCGAGAACCGTCAGCGCCGCCGCCACCGCGATCCACACCCGGCGGCCCTCCCGAACCGGCTCTACAACCGAAACCTGCTCGGCGCCAGCCTGTTCCAGCTGCTGCTTACCTATTGGGTCGAGCGCCTCCACGCCGCCGTCTCGGATCAGGTCCGTGGGTTGGCCACCCACGAAGTACCGGCCTTCATGCCGGCCCGTCGGATCCGGCATCCAGCCCCCGCCAGCAGCGCTTCCGGATCGTCCGGGCACCCCGTACGCCGACTCGTGCCACGTCCCGCCCACGTTGACCGCGCCACACGACGTGCACTGCAAAGCGTCGGTCAAACCACCGCCGCAGAATACGCAGAAGCCCATCCCCATCACTTCCTGTACACCGTGGTGCCTTCGACACCAAAAAGGGAACTGACGAACTTGGCGAAGCAGTCGTCGACCCCCAAACCTTGGGAGTCACACCACCCGTTCGCGTCTGCCGGCGCCAGCTTTGGATTGCCGATCACCGTCACCCACCAGTCCGGAGCATTGAACGTCGTCCACTGGCCCGACGACACCAACCGCACGCCGCTGTACTTTTCGCGCAGCGCAAGATGATCTCGCAGGACGTCGGCGCTCGTCAGCGTCTTGCCGTCGACCTCGATCCCAGCCTTCTTCGAACTGATCTGCGGCACCCAGCGATTCGCGATCGAACCCGACACGTACGAGTAGTCCGCATCGCGGATCTCACGTAGCACCGCCTCGGCGACACCGTCGACACTGCCGTGCTCGGGCTTGGCGACCTCGTGCGCAACCACCCGGTCTGATGTCGACGACGAGACCGCGGCCGCGACAGCTGATTCGCCTGGATGAAACACCAGCTGCGGGGCGCCCGAGAACATCGTCGTTGTGCGCCAATATGTTCCGGCGGGAAAGACGAGCATTTTGCGTGCGGTTTGACCAGGCTTCATCGTCACCGGTGCGGCGGAGAAGTCGAACAGCCCTGCGGCGATGTCACGCTGACCGTCGGCGACGGTGATTCGCACGCCTGAGCCAGCTTCGGTGTTGCCACCCGGGCATTGCGACAGGAACGCGGCACTCACAATCAGCCCGTCTGACGACATGTCGACCGACTCAGCCTGCACCACGGGCGCTGCCGAGCACTCTGGCACCAGCAGCGCCGGATCCATCGTCGCCGTGGTGAAGACGCCGCGATCTGGTGCGCCCGCTTCGTCCGGTGAGGGGTTTCCGACCATCACGGCGACCAACGCAACAACGCCGATGAACACGGCCACCCCACCGAGCAGGCCGCCGATCAGCAGACCGCGGCGGCGGGGAGGCCGGCCGACCGCCGGCGCATCGTCGTCCTCCGGAAAGGACACGACGCCGATTGGTGAGCCGCATTCTCCGCAGAATTTGTAGTTCCAGGCGTTGATGTGTCCGCGCGGGCAAATCACAGTCGGCGATGCGCCGTCGAATTTCATGCTCATCGCAGACCTCTCGCCAGTGCGGCGGGTGTCGATTCGCCCGACGCACGCAGCCCTCCAAACCTCATCCAGCAATGATTCGACAGATGGCTGACAGAAGGAATCGGGGATACCCCTCGTCCTTTGCGATTGGAACCATCATCTGCACCTCCGACAACAAGGAACCCACGTGCACCAAGCAGTTCCCCAAATTTAGGGGGATCCCCGATTCCCTCCGCCCCGCCGATCACCGCACCATTGATCCACCGCGGCCGCCGGTCGTCGTAGACGAGCTCAAGGACAACGCCATGAAGCACCTCGGTCTGGTCGGGATTGCGTGCATGGCCGCCGCCATCGCGACAGCGGCTCCCGCGGGGGCCGCACCCCAAGATGCCGCGTTCTTGAACCGGCTCAACCAGGTCGGCATCACGTCGTCCAATCCGTATGCGACCTTCCTCGAGGCGTACGCCGTGTGTCGGCACCTCGATTTCGGCACGCCGCACTCCGGGGTCGTCGGCATCGTCCTCAGCAATAATCCCGATCTCGATTACGAGAGCGCGGCCGACTTCGTGGTGCTGGCGAATATGACGTACTGCCCGCCAGCCTGACGGCTACATCCGCGAATACCGCGTCAGCGCAAAGCTGTACAACCCGTAGGCCGCGAAGCCCGCCGCCGCGACGAGCAGGATCGTGTGCCCGAACCGCGCCTCCCCCAACGCTTCGACCGCGGCATCCAATCCCCGAGCCCGGGCCGGATCGTGCAACACCGACACCCCAGCGACGAGAATCCCCGCCGCGATCAGCACCAGCCCCTCGGCGACATGCCCCACGACTCCCAGCACGGTCACCAGCGGCCCCGCCGGCTTTCGCAGATCCCCGAGAAACCTCCGCCACGCGCCCTTGTAGACGAAGTAGCCGCCGAACGCGACGATCACCGCACCGACGGCGACCAGGACAGCCTTTCCACCGTCCGTCTGCATCAACCGCGCGCTCAAGCCCTCCGCCCGTTCCCCACCCTGGCGGCCCACCCCGAGCGCGAACTGCGCCGCCGTGAACGACAGCACCAGGTACACCAGCGCAAGCCCAAACGCTTTGAGCCGATTGACAAGTGGCACGTCACGGTGATGGGCGTTTGTGTGCTCTCCCGGGTGCAGTCCCACGATGGTCTCGGCCAGCCGCCACAACGCGAGCGTCAGCATGCCGAACGCGACGATCCACAACGTCCACGACCCGCCCGGTTGAGCCGCCAGCGTCGCCAGCGCACCCGTCTGGTCGGCGTCGCCGGTCAACCCGGACGCGATCCGCGCAATCGTGGACGCGATCAGCAGATGCAGTAGCCCGTTGACCGGATAGCCGATGCGGGCCAGCCACTCCACGGTGCGGCTTCCGGTTGCGCGATTCACCGCCCCCTTGAACGTCATATCGTCATTGCCGAGTCCAGCACCGGACCGTTCTACCCGGCTGCATGTTTGCGAAAACGTGGCTGGAGCAGCCAACGGCCGGTCGTCCCGGTTGTCGGAGGGCAGTCCTACCCTCGGGATCGTGACGGAAAGTCTCGAACCGCGCGTCGCCCGCATCGCTGAGGCCACGCTGGCCGATCAGCGGTTCGTCGCGCCCACCGACGTCCTGATCGGGTTGGGTTGGCTCGACGCGGCCAAGACCGATCTGTGGCGAAAGGGCTTCGTGACATCGCTGGACCGCTGCATCCGCGCCAAACCCGTCGAGGTCACCGACGCCCTCAAAGTGCTGAGCACCTGGGCTCTGGCCCGCGACTTGAATCCCTGGGCCACCGACTACGGCAACCTCGCATTCACCGCCGACCGCGATCCGCAGACCGAGCGTGCCTCTCGCATCCGTTGGGCGGCAACCGAAGATCCGGCGCCGACTCCCCCTCCGCCCCGCCCGAAGCAACTCAAGGTGTTCGCGTCCTGGCTCGTGTGGTTCTGCGCCAACTGCGGAGGCATTCACGATCTGATCCTGGATGACAGCGGCCTCTGCCGCGACTGCGCGGGGCTCGGCCACCTCGTGTTCCTGCCCGCAGGTGCCGCCGCACTAACGCGACGCACAGTGAAAGCGGCGAGTACGTCCGCCGTTGTCTTCCGTGCCAACACCCGCAACGTCCGTCACGGGATTCTTGCCGACCAGCGCGCCATCGAGCTGGCAGCACTTCAGTGCCTCCGCGATCAGCAGTATTTGAGTGGTGTTGGCGAGGAGATACGCCGCGACATCGCCGATGCGATCCGCGCCGAGTTCCCTGGCTGTCCACCGCCGCGCGCCGATGCCATCGCGTACGACGCTGCAGTGCGCCGACGCAACGCCCGCAGCGGCGCAAGGGATCCCGGCTACATCCACGAGATAGTCCAAGACTCCGTTCGCCGGGTCGACACCGAGTACGACGACCTGTCTTTGACGGGGCTTGACCGCGTCGAGGCTGAACGCAGGACTCAGGCCCAGGTCGACGACGCCCTCGATACGTGGCGCAGCGGCATCATCCTGCTGGACGGCTAGCCACCGCCGAGTCGAGGTGAAATCCCATTTGGGGCGCTTGGGGAGCCCCGGCTAGGTACGGTAAACGCACTACTCGCACTTCACCGGAGGACGTGAGGCGATGGCGGGCGAAATAGCGTATGAGCTGGCATCCGCCGGGTTCGTCGACGCCGTCGAAGTGGGCAGAGGCGGTGGCGGCGTCGTCTACCGCTGCCACCAGCAGTCACTCGGTCGCACCGTCGCCATCAAGGTCCTCGCCTCCAATCTGGACCAGGACGACCAGGAACGATTCCTGCGCGAGGGCTACGCGATGGGCGGCCTGTCGGGCCACCCGAACATCGTCAACATCCTGCAGGTCGGCATGACCGAACGGGATCGGCCCTTCATCGTAATGCCCTATCACGCACGGGGTTCGCTCGCCGATCAGGTGCGGCGGGAGGGCCGGATCCCGTGGCCGGACGTATTGCGCATCGGCGTGAAACTGTGCGGGGCGCTCGAAACCGCCCATCGGACAGGCACTTTGCACCGCGATATCAAACCCGCCAATGTGCTCGTCAACGACTATGGCGACCCGCAGCTCAGCGACTTCGGCACCGCGCGCATCGTCGGCGGGTACAAGACTGTCACCGGGTTCTTCACCGGCACACTGTCCTACACCGCGCCCGAGGTGCTCACCGGAAAGCCACCGACGGTCATGGCCGACGTCTATTCGCTGGGCGCCACGCTCTACGCGTTGATCGCAGGCAAGGCCGCCCACGAGCGCAACACCGACGAGGAACTGATCGCGCACTACCTGCGGATCACCTCGCAGCCGGTGCCGGACCTGCGCCACCTCGGGATCCCGTCCGATGTGTGCTCGGCGATCGAGAAGGCGATGGCACTCGATCCGGCCGAGCGGTTTGAATCGGCGGCGGAAATGGGTCGCGCGCTGCAGGAAGCTCAGCGGCACAACGGGTTGACCGCGGACGCGATGGCGATCAGTGAAGCACCCCCTCCTCCTCCGCAACCCGAAGGCACACAAGCACTTCCGCTGCCGGAACCGTCCTTCTCGTCCGTCGCGCCACCGATCCCGGTCAACGTGCCACCGCCACCGCCGCCGGCCCCGCCCCCACCCGACATGTTCGCTCGCAGCCCGTCGAATACACCGTGGAACCCCCCTCCCGTCACGCCGACGAAGGGCCGCCGAAAAACGGTGATCGCGCTCGCCGCCGCGGCGGCCGCGGTGCTGCTGGTGATCGGCACGGTCGTGATCGTGGCGGCGACCCGGGACACCGGCGGCGGTGGCGGCACGACGCCCTCGGCGCAGCCGACCACCCAAGCGCAACCCGGGTGGCGGCCGATCGCCGACGCCCGCACCGCGCTCGACGCGGCAGCGGCCACGCAGGCCGACGGCACCATCTGGATCTTCGGCGGCATGGGCGCCGACAACCGGGTCAGCGGCGCCCACGAGGGCTACGACCCCGCGATCGACAGCTGGAAGGGCGGCCAGGACCTTCCTGTTCCGGTGCAGCGGGCGATGTCGGTGACGTGGCAGGACACCCCCGTCGTACTCGGCGGCTGGCGCACCGAGGGCGCCAACACCGAGGTCGCCACCGACCAGGTGTGGCGGGTGGTCAACAGTCGCTGGGTGCAATTGCCGCCGCTGCTACAGCCGCGCGCCGCAGCGGCGGCCGCCGTGGTGGGCGACCGCATCGTCGTCACCGGCGGCGTGGACGCAGCCGGCAAGGTGCTCAACACGACCGAGGTGTACGACGGCAGCGGGTGGACGCCGGCCGCGCCGATGCCGACGCCACGGCAGCTGCTGGCTGCGGCGTCCGACGGCACGCTGGTCTACGCGATCGGCGGCACGAACGGGTCGGCGGACCTGGCAACCGTCGAGGCGTATGACCCGGCCGCCGACACCTGGACGTCCATGCCCGCGCTACCTGAGCCGCGCAGCGACTTCGGGGTCGCGGTCACCGACGCCCGACTCGTGGCGGTCGGCGGCACCGCCGGAGGGCGGCCCCTGAAAAGGGTTACCGCTCTGGATCTGACGACGTCGACGTGGTCCGACCTCCCGGACCTGGGCACCGCCCGCCGCGGTGCGGCCGTGGCGGCCGTCGGCAAGACGGTCTATGCGATCGGCGGGTCGACCGGCGCCGGCGAGGGCGAAGCCACGTCGTCGGCCGAAGCGCTGAAGCTGGCGCCGCGCACGCCCCAACCCGCGGCGCAGTGGCGCTCGCTGCCCGACGCGCCGACGGCTCGGTTGATGATGGCGGCAACCGTGCTCGACGACAAGATCTGGCTCATCGGCGGTATCCGCGAGGGCGAGACGCTGCAGACCGTCGAGACGTACGACCCCGCCACCAAACAATGGCAGCCGCAGCCGTCGCTGCCGATCCCGCTGAACCACGCAGCGGCGGCGACCTACCGCGGCGAGGTCGTGGTGGTCGGCGGCGCTACCGACACCGTCACGCAGGCCTCGGACAAGGTGTTCGCGCTCCGCGACGGCACGTGGGTCGAGTTGGCGAGCCTGCAGCACGCGCGGGCAGCACCGGCAGTGGCGGTGGTCGACGACAAGCTCGTCGTGGTCGGCGGGCAGAACGACAAACAGATCGTGCCGCAGACCGAGGTGTTCGACGGCCAGTCGTGGACCTCGGCGGCCGACATGCCAACTCCCCGTGAGCATCTCGCGGCGGTATCCGACGGCGTGTATGTCTACACCGTCGGCGGTCGGGTCCTCAGCGCCGACGAGAACTCGGCGGCTTTCGAGCGATTCGACCCGGCGTCCGGTAACTGGGAGACGTTGCCGGACATGCCGACTCCGCGCGGCAGCTACGGCGCGGCATACCTCGACGGCCACATCGTGGCCGTCGGCGGCGAGGAGCCGACGCGGGTGCTGGCCACCGTCGAGATCTATGACATCGCCAACCGCAAATGGAGCACCCAGGCGCCGCTCAACACGCCGGTGCACGGCCAAGCGGTCGCGGCGGTCGGCGCCACGGTGTACTGCATCGGGGGCGCCGACCGGCCGACCCACGAAGGACCGGTAGCCACGGTCGAGGCGCTGGACTTCACGTAGCGCCGTCGCGCAGCTGCGCGAGGGTGACCACGCCGCGGCGCAGCGCCTCGTTGGCCAGCCGGACACGGCGGTCCCCTTCGGCGGGGATGGCGAACTTGTCATAGAGGTTCTGCAGGTGCTGCTTGACGGCGGCCTCGGTGACAAAGAGCTCTCGGGCCATCGCCTTGACCGACGCCGGTTCGGGAAACGGGTCATCGGAAACCAACGGTCGGCACAAGGCCACGAGCACGTCGTCTTCGCGCCGGGTCAGCCGCGGCGGCGCCTCCACGGGTTGGGACGTGACGGTCTCCTCGTCGCGGCGGCCATCCGCGGAGTCGTGCACCATCCAGAAGATCAACCGCGACTTGCCCACCCGGACCTCGTCACCGGAGTGCAGGACGCGCTCGGCGGTGATCTTCTCGCCGTTGAGGTACGTGCCGTTGCGGCTGCCCATGTCGCGGATCGACCATGCGGCCCCGAGGTTTTCGAAGACGGCGTGCAGCCGGGAGACGGTGTCGTCGTGCTCGAGCGCGATGGCGTTGCTTGAAGCCTTCCCCAGCGTCACGCGCGGGCCGGCCAGCGGGACGAGCTCACGTCCGGTCGGTCGGAAAACCTCCAGGTGGGAAGACATGCGGACCTCCTCTGAAGGGCATTCTGGCGTACGACTGTCGGCCCGTCACCACTTCGGGGGACGGGCCGGGTCGCTGTTGCGGTCAGGGCTGGGCGAGGAGCGGCACGCGGTTGATCACCGGCGGTCGGACGGCGCCTCCGCGCTGGGGCTCCGCCGGTTCCAGGACGCTGCCGCTGTCGACCACCGGCGGCTGGAAGATGCCGCCGCCCGCGGGCCCGGTCGGCTGGAAAATGCCGCCACTCTGGGGCGCCGTCGTGATGGTGATCGTGCCGCCGCGGCAGCTGACGATCTTGCCGTCGACGAAGACGTCCTGGCCGTCGTCGATCGGGATCGGGTAGCCGTCCGCGTCGGTGTAGGTGCAGCTGCCGCTGGGCGTGGGCTCGTTGTCGACGGCGAAGGCGGTGGCCGGGGCGACGGCGAGAACGGCGAAGGCGCCGAGGATGGTTGCCGCGTACTTGACGCCCGTGCGGGTGGTCGATGCGCTCATGATGTTTCCCTCTCAGGTGGTGCGGGTTGTGTTGTTGAGAGGAATACTGCTGGTCAGAGCGCCCCGGCGTAATCGCCGGCAGGCCAGAGTCCGGTACAGGAACAGGAAGGATTTCCTATCCCGGAAGCAAGGGCCCTACGCAGTCGGCCACCGCGCCGTCCGACACCGTTCCCGCGACAACCGAGGTCGCGGCAGGCCAACTGGGCGAACTTGCGAGCGAGGGCGACGGCACCGGCGTTCCGTCCGCACGGGCTTCGACGGCGATGCCCATGGCGTCCTCACGCTCTAGGAGGCCGGCGCGCCGAGTTCTGCGTAGATCGCGGCCTCGAAGTGCAGGATCGTCTCGACCACCTTGTCGTCGAAGAACGGCAGGAGCTGAGTTGCGATCACCGCACCGATCCCCGCCTGGCGGTCGATCCAGAAGAAGCTGTTGAACAACCCTGACCAGTCGGCAGAGCCGGCGCTGCGCATGCCGGGCAGGTCGACCAGATATAGGTGGAATCCCAGGCCCCACCCCTGCGGCACGTCGAGCAACTCGACCGGCTTGGTCAGCTCGGGGATTGTCGGGTCCATCTTCTTCGGCAGCGGTGCCCCGTCGAGGTGGTCCCGCAACGCCAACTCGACGGTCTCCTCTTTGAGGATGCGCGTCCCGTCGAGCTCGCCGCCGTTGAGCCAGGCACGCACGAAGCGCCCGTAGTCGGCGACCGTCCCGTACGACCCGTGGCCCGCGGCGTCCCACTCCGGGGCGGCCGGCAGGTCGAGGGGAGTCGCCACCAGGGTGCCGTCCGGTGCCCGGAAGCGGACAGGCAGCAACCGCGCGCGCTGCTCCTCGGTCGGGTCGAACGTCGAGTCCGTCATGCCGAGCGGGCCGTAGACATGTTCTGCCAGGTAGTCGGCCAGTGTCTGGCCGCTGACGGCCTCGACGACCATGCCGAGCCAGTCGGTGCTGACGCCGTACTCCCACACCGTGCCGGGATCATGGACCAGCGGCGCACTGATGCTCTGCTTGATCCCCTCCAGCGGGTTGGGAAAGTTCTGATCGGCGCAGTAGGCGAAGAGCTTCTCGTTGAGAAAGTGGTAGCCACAGCCGGCCGTGTGGTTCATCAGCTGCCGGACAGTCGCCTGCGTCTTGGGTGCACGCAGGACCGGCTCACGGCCGTCGAAGTGGTCCAGCACCTGGAGTTCGCCGAACTCGGGCGCGATCGACGCGACGGTCGCGTCCAGATCGACGCGCCCCTGCTCGACGAGCTGCAGCGCCGCGGTGGTGGCGACAGCCTTGGTCATCGACGCGTTGCGGAACAGCGTGTCGGGCTTCGCCTCTCCCGCTGCGCCCTCGTAGAGGACACCGTCGCGGCCGACCACAGTCGCGGCGACGCCGTGCAGCGACCCATCGGCCGTCACGCCATCCAGAAGCTCGTCAATTCGTTCGAACCCCATTTCAAGCTCCTTTGCTTGCACCCGATGTACGAGCCATCATTGCACGGGGTGGGAGGTACGCCCAAGGATCCGGACGCCCATGCCTGCAGCACCTCCGCGAGTGTCGCCGGCATCCTAATTTCCCTCGGCAGCAACGGCATTCATGAGTTCGTCCCCACCGCTTCGGGGTGTCGGTACGCGCGAGCCTCCGCGCCGACTCTCGGTGGCCCGGTTGACCGCCAGCGCAGTAGCGGAACCCACCGAAATAGCAATGAGGGTCGTGATCGAGGGCAAAGCCACAGCCCTCAGCGCTATCTCGGCGCCAAAGCCCTTCTTGAGAAGAAGACGTACACGAACAGCGGCACACGCCCCTGCTCCTTGGCCGCCTGGTAGATCAGCGGGGCTGTCCCACCGAAGATCGAGTTCGCCAGCGCATACCCGACCCCGACACCCAGCGCCCGCACCCGCTGCGGGAACAGCTCGCTCTTCACCAACGCATTGATCGAGGTGTACCCCGGTCAAGATCACGTAGCCGACCGCCACCAACGCGAAAGACACCAGGGTGACCGAGTTTCGGGCGGGAATGTGGCGGTGTTCGCGGTCAACGGACGCCCTCCCACTGTCAGTTCGCCGAGCCGTACTCCAACGCCGGCTCTGCCGAATCCACCTTGCCACCACTGGAAATCGTCAACTGGTCCGGCTGCACGTCGTAGCGCGCCCCGTCCGAACCGGTCACCGTGAACCCGTCACCGGAACGGCGCGCTCCGTCGATCTCGCGGTTCGCGCCGTCGCGCAACCGCTCCCCGCGGTAGTAGAAGTCGCCCGAGTCCCGCTCGCAGATGATCGCCAACGACAGCGACGTCCGGATCAGCGCCGCCGGAGTGTCCCCGGAGTCGCAGCGCGCCGTATGCCCCACGAAGCCTTGCGAATCCGTGCCCGACACACCCTCCACGGCGGACCTTGTCGTGGTGCTCGACGGCGCTTCGGACGACGACGAGGACGCCGGAATCCGGGGTTGCGGATCAGGTCCGCCGCCGCCGAACACCAGGATCACCGCCAAAATGATTGCGAGAGCGAACAACCCGATGATGCCGCCGACTAGGGCGGCCTGACCCCGGCCGGACTTCGGAGCGGGAGGCGCCGGCATCGGCGGCGGGGTTTGATAGACCGCCGAGTACTGCCGCGTCGACGGCGGCGTCACCGGCGCTACAGGCTCGGCAATCACCGGTGCTTCCAACGCGGCGGCCGCGGCGCGGGCCAGCTCACCGGCCGTCTTATAGCGGTCCTGCGGCTGCTTGGCCATCCCGCGCGCGATCACGTCGTCGAACGCGCGGCTGATCCCGCGCCGCATGATGCTCGGCCGCGGCGGTGGCGCGAACATGTGCGCGCTCCACACCTGCCGGACATCGCCCGCCTCGTAGGGCGCTCGGCCCGTCAGCATCTCGTACAGCAGGCATGCCAGCGAATAGATGTCCGACGCCGGGCCTCCTCGGTCACCGTTGAAGCGCTCCGGCGCCATGTACGCGCTCGATCCGACGACGAGCCCCGTCGACGTCACCGACGCCTCGCCGCCGCCGTGCGCGATCCCGAAGTCCACCAGGTACGCGAAGTCCGTCGACGTCAGCAGCACGTTCTCAGGTTTGATGTCGCGATGGATCAGCCCGTTGGTGTGCGCGTCATCGAGTGCTGACGCGACCTGACCGATGATGGACGCCGCCCGCGCCGGCGGCAGCGCCCCCGCGGCGCGCAGCGTTTCCTTGACGCTCTGCCCCTCGACCAGCCGCATGTCGATATAGAGGACGCCGTCGATCTCGCCGAAGTTGTGGACAGGAATGACGTGCGGTTCCTGCAGGCGCGCCGCGATGCGCGATTCCCTGCGGAACCGCTCCTGGAAGCTCTGGTCGGCGGCCATCTCGGGGCGCAGCAGCTTGATCGCGACCATGCGCTCGCGCAGCGTGTCGTAGGCGCGATACACCTCGCCCATTCCCCCGACCCCGATGACAGACTGCAGCTCGTAGGGCCCGAAACGCGTACCCAGCCGCGAGCTGCCATTCCGGGTGCTCACATGCGATCCTTCCGTCGTTGACCGGCGGCGACGAATGAGACTTCCCGGTTCGCGGGGCGCCCAAGCGCCAACCTGCGACGGGATTCGCCGGTCTACGACGGTAGTGGGATTTTTCCCATACCGCTAAAGGCCCAGATCACCGCTGGAATCGAGTTCCGCTCCCCCGGACTGTGGTCCGGAACACAAAGCGCGGTTCAGCAGCGGCTGAGCAGCTCCTTCAGTTCGACCTCGAACCGGTCGGCCAGGTCCCACAGGTCGTCGACCAGCTGCGGGCACGAGATGATGCCGATGTTGAGCTTGCCGTCCAAAGACATCACCGTGATGTTGAGACCCGCGCCGGGAAAGACCGGCCCGAACGGATAGAGACCGGTGATCTCGGCGCCGGCGCTGTACAGCGTCGTCGGCGGACCCGCGACGTTGGAGATGACGACGTTGGTGATCGCCGTCGTGCCCAACGGCGTTCGCGACAGCAGGCCGAGCGCCAAGCCGAACATGTTGCGGGACAAGCTCTGCGCCAGGTCCAGCAGCATCGTCGGGCCCATCGAACTGCTGTGCTCTTTGGAGCGCACATTTGATTCGCCGATGGCGCGCAGTCGATCCAGTGGGTCCTCGATGTCGGTGTGGAGGTTGCTGAACATCCCGGACAACTGGTTACGCCCCGGCCGATCGGATTCGTCGTGCACCGACGCGGGCACGAACGCGATCAGCGGCTTGGCCGGCAACTCGTCTCGACCCTCCAAATAGCCGCGCAGCGCGCCGGCGCACAGAGCCATCACCACGTCGTTGACCTTGACGTCACAGTGGTCCTTGATCTTTTTGACATCCTCGAGTGGCAGCTGCGCCATCGCGAGGTTTCGCTCGGCCGTCAGCGCCTTGTTGAACGGCGTGTTGGGTGCGGAGAACGGCGCAGCCATTGCGCTACCGCCCACCGCGCGGTTGACGGTGTTGACGATCATCGACGCCGTCGTCGGTACCACGCGGGTCAGCTGCCACGGACGCGTGACGAATCGCCAGAGCCCGTCGGCCGCGATCTCCCACGCACTCGCCTGCTTCGGACCGTCGACGGGGTCGGGTGGCGGGGCCTCGGGTTCGGTGTCCAACAGCTGACTGAGCAGATTCGCCGCCGACACGCCGTCGACGACGGCATGATGCACCTTCAGCAGCATCGCCAGCCGTCCGTCCTCGCGCGCCGCACTTCCTCCCACCCCTTCGATCACCCACATCTCCCAGAGCGGCTTGCTGCGTTCCAACGGCATCGCGACGATGCGCCCACAGAGAGCGGCGAGCTCTTCTCGGCCACCCGGCTCCGGCAGCGCAATGCGGTTCACATGCCGGGAGAGCTGAAAGTCGTTGTCCTCCAACCAGACCGGATGATCGACGTTGAAGTCGTTGTCGGCGAGCTTGGTGCGGAACTCCGGAATCGCGGGAATTCTCGACGCCAGATGGTCACAGAGTTTCTCAAAGGTGTAGCCGCCGGGCACGGTCGATGTGTCCAACTCCGTGATCGAGCACACCTGCAACGGCACGGTCGACGATTCGCTGTAGATGAACCCTGCGTCGAGGCCACTCAACCGTTCCACCGGAGCGGGCTACCCATTGTGACCGCCGTCTCAAACAGCGTTTACCTGCGCAAGCGTTCGGCAGTCCGCCGAGCTAGCACTCACGGTCGTGAATGAGCGGAGGTTCACAGCCCTGAGAGCTATCTCGGCGAGTCATCCGCCCACTGCCTACGCCTGGCCCGCTCCCGGCTGCCACGTCGACATCGCCGCTTCCATCTGGTCCTCGCTCAGCGGCGCAACCGGCAGCGGCGCCTGGCCAGGCTGGCACCGCAGGCCCTGCAACAGCACCGCCACGTAGCGTCGCCACAGATCCGACGACACCTCGCCGGCGTACTCGCTCACCGCACCCGCCATCAACCCGCACAGCGGCATGTCGGTCGCCGACACCTCGGGCCGCAGATAACCGTCGCGTTTCGCGCGATCCACCAGCTGCGCCACTCGCGGATGGAGCCGGGTGCGACCGGCGTCGACACGGCCGCCGCAGTGCGCCCTGCTAAACGCGATCTCCCGCAATCCGCGGTCCGTCGCGGTCATCTGGCACATCTGCCACATCCACCAGGACAGGCCCTCCCAGGAGTCCTCGGACTCCAAAGCGGTGTCAGCCAGCGCGACGAGCTGATCGACGCCGTCCTCGAAAATCGCTTCGAACAAGGCCTCTTTGGTGGGGAACCGCCGATACACGGTGCCGACACCCAGACCCGCGTGGTGCGCGACCTCGTTGAGCGTCGCGTCCAACCCCCGCGTTGCACAGAGGTCGCGCGCGGCTTCGATGATGAGCCGCCGGTTGCGCTCGGCATCCTTGCGCAGGCCACCGCAGGGTTTGTCAATCACGAGCGCCAGTTTAGTGACGTCCCTTACCAAAACGCCACAAACGGATTGACTCTATCCACTTACAGGCTTAGATTCCCTACACAAGATCAAACGCCGACTGGTGGCTTGCGGCGTCCCCCACCCCGAAAGGCACGACCATGCCTGCAGTATTCGTGCGCCCAAAATCATTGAGCTGCACGTGATTACCGTCGTCAAACGGGTCTGGCTGCCCGTCCTGGTGGTCGTCGCCATCGCCATCGGGGGGTTGACTGTCTCGAACCTTCGCTCGGTTTTCGGATCGCACGGCGCGATCGTCACCCCGATCGATGCCGACACCGCCGAGAACTTCAACCCCAAAGTCGTCGTCTACGAAGTCGTCGGGACCGGCTCCACCGCGACCATCAACTACGCCGACCTCGACGGAAAGCCGCAGCGCACGGGCGAGGTGAGCCTGCCCTGGACCTTGCGCCTCGAGACGACGTTGCCGTCGGTGATGCCCAACATCATGGCCCAGGGCGACGGTCAATCCATCACCTGCCGCGTCACCGTCGACGACGAGGTCAAAGACGAAAGGACGGCCGAAGGCATGAACGCCGCCACCTACTGCCTGGTGAAGGCCGCATGACGACCGAAACTGACGAGGCGCGCACCGACGTTTTGCCCAAGCATGCGGCCGTCAAGCGCCCGCTGCTGCCGCGGTTCATCCGAATGTTCGCGATCCCGATCGTGCTCGGCTGGATCGCCATCGTCGCCTTCTTGAACACCGCGGTGCCGACGCTCGAAGAGGTAGGCAAGCTGCGCGCCGTGTCGATGAGCCCCAACGATGCGCCGTCACTCATCGCGACCAAGCACGTCGGCGAGAAGTTCGAGGAGTACGACACCAGCAGCTCGGTGATGATCGTCTTGGAGGGCGAGAACGAGCTGGGGCCCGACGCCCACGCCTACTACGACGAAATCGTCCGCAAGCTCAACGCCGACACCACGCATGTGCAGCACGTCCAGGACTTCTGGGGCGACACGCTAACCGCAGCCGGCGCCCAGAGCATCGACGGCAAGGCCTCCTATGTGCAGGTCTACATCGCCGGTGACCAGGGTGAGGCGCTGGCCAACGAATCCGTGCAGGCCGTGCGGGACGTCGTCGACGGGACCCAGGCCCCACCCGGCGTCAAGGCCTATGTGACGGGTCCCGCGGCGCTGACCACCGACCAGAACATCGTCGGCGACGCCAGCATGAAAACCATTGAGGGCGTGACGATCGCGATCATCATCGTGATGCTGCTGATCGTCTACCGATCCGTCGTGACGATGCTCGTCACCATGTCGATGGTCTTCATCGGCCTGCTGTCAGCGCGCGGCATCGTGGCGTTCCTCGGGTTCTACGACGTCTTCGGGCTCACGACGTTCGCGACGAGCATGGTGGTGACGCTGGCGATCGCCGCGGCCACCGACTACGCGATCTTCCTGATCGGCCGCTATCAGGAAGCCCGCCGCTCGGGGATGGACAAAGAGTCCGCCTACTACGACATGTTCCACGGCACCGCCCACGTGGTGCTCGCCTCCGGCATGACGATCGCTGGTGCGACGCTGTGCCTGCACTTCACGCGCTTGCCCTACTTCCAGAGCATGGGCATTCCGCTGGCGGTCGGCATGACGATCGTTGTCGCCGCTGCCCTGACGCTGGGACCGGCCCTGATCTCGATCGTGACCCGGTTCGGAAAGGTGCTGGAGCCCAAAGGTAAAGGACGCGCCCGCGGCTGGCGTCGTCTCGGCGCGGCGACGGTGCGCTGGCCGGGCGCCATCCTGGTCATGGCCACCGTCCTGTGCATGGTCGGCCTGCTCGCGTTGCCGGGCTACCACACCACCTACAACGACCGCATCTATCTGCCCGGCGACGTGCCCGCCAACATCGGCTACGCCGCAGCCGACCGGCACTTCTCCGACGCCAAGATGAACCCCGACCTGCTCATGGTCGAAGCCGACCACGATCTGCGGAATCCCGCGGACTTCCTGGTGATCGAGAAGATCGCCAAAGCCCTTGTCCGCGTGCACGGTATCGCGTCGGTCACCACGATCACCCGCCCGGACGGCAAACCGATCAAGCATGCCTCGCTGGCATACACGGTGAGTCAGAGCGGCAATGGGCAGATCATGAACAACGACTTCCAGCAGACGGTGCTGGCGAACACCCTGCAGCAGGCCAACGAGATGCAGGTGACCATCGACTCGATGGAGAAGATGCAGAGCATCACCCTCGAACTTGCCGATGTGACCCGGCGGATGGCCGACAAGATGCAGGACACGTCGGCCAATCTCAACGAAGTGCGGGACCACCTCGCCGATTTCGACGATCAGTTCCGGCCGCTGCGCAACTACTTCTACTGGGAACCGCACTGCTACAACATCCCGATGTGCTGGGCGCTGCGCTCGATCTTCGACAGCCTCGACGGCATCAACGTGATGGCCGATGACTTCGCCGAACTGGTGCCCGACATCGAGCGGATGGCGCAGCTGACGCCGCAGATGGCCGCGCTGATGCCGGCGATGATCCAGACGATGAAGAACCAGAAGCAGATCATGCTGAATCAGTATCAGGCGCAGAAGATGCAGCAGGATCAGAACATCGCCATGCAGGAGGACAGCACGGCGATGGGCGAGGCGTACGACACCGCCCGCAACGACGACACGTTCTACCTGCCGCCGGAGGCCTTCCAGACCGCCGACTTCCAGCGGGGTATGAAGCTCATGATGTCGCCGGACGGAAAAGCGGTGCGCTTCACCGTCTTCCACCAGGGTGACCCGCTGACCGAGGACGGTACCGAACGCATCGAGCCGATGCGCATC
This sequence comes from Mycolicibacterium iranicum, assembly GCF_002101705.1. Classification (GTDB taxonomy): domain Bacteria; phylum Actinomycetota; class Actinomycetes; order Mycobacteriales; family Mycobacteriaceae; genus Mycobacterium; species Mycobacterium iranicum. The sequence goes on from NZ_LQPC01000026.1 coordinate 118,815, forward strand.
GCCGCGGCGGACGCCATCAAGGGCACCCCGCTTGAGGGGTCGACGATCTATGTCGGCGGCAGCGCGGCGATGTACAAGGACATGCAGCAGGGCGCCGACTACGACCTGCTGATCGCCGCGGTCGCATCACTGATCCTGATCTTCCTGATCATGGTGATCCTCACCCGGGCCGTCGCGGCGGCCGCCGTGATCGTGGGCACCGTCGTCCTGAGTCTGGGCACCTCGTTCGGACTGTCGGTTCTGGTGTGGCAGCACATCATCGGCATTCCACTGAGCTGGATGGTGCTGCCAATGTCGGTGATCGTCCTGCTCGCCGTCGGTGCCGACTACAACCTGCTCCTCGTGTCGCGGATGAAGGAAGAGATCCACGCGGGCGTGAAAACCGGCATCATCCGATCGATGGCCGGCACCGGATCAGTGGTCACCGCAGCAGGATTCGTGTTCGCGTTCACGATGATCGGCATGATCGTCAGCGACATGATCACCATCGGGCAGGTGGGCACCACCATCGGTCTGGGCCTGCTGTTCGATACGCTGATCGTGCGATCGCTGATGACCCCGTCGATCGCGGCGCTGATGGGCAAATGGTTCTGGTGGCCGACGCACGTGCGTCCACGCCCGAAGCCGAAGCCGTGGCCCAGCGTCCGCCAGGAGGTGACCGTGTGAAGCGGCTGATGATTTTCCTGGCTCTTCCAATCCTGCTGGCACCCAATGCCTCCGCCGACACCGATACCGACTTCGCTGCACAGATGCAGGCCGTCGGAATCTACGGACAGAAGGACTACAACGCATGGTTGGCGAAGATCACCTGCAAGCGGTTGACGACCGGCGTGGATGCCGACGCGCGCGAGTCCGCCGCGTTCCTGTTCGGGAATCTGGACGCGAACACCGATCAGGTCTGGCAGTTCCTCGGCGCGGGTGTACGCGCGTACTGCCCGGAGCATCTGGCGAAGCTGTCATGAGCGCACGCGACGTCCGGTGGGCGATGCGGGCACTGCTGCTGATTGTGGCGGCGGCGATGGTGGCGGCGATGGCTGCGCCGAGGGCTTTCGCTGATTCGACCGAGGATTATCCGATTCCGCGCCGCATCATCCACACCACCTGTGACGTCGAGCAGTATCTGGCCGCGGTGCGCGACACCAACCCGGTGTACTTCGAGCGCTACATGATCGACCGCAGCAACCGACCCGCCGACGTCCAGCAGATGGCCTTCGACCGCATCCACTGGTTCTTCTCACTCGACGCCGTCGGGCGCCGCCAGTACTCGGAGAACACCGCCACCAACATCTACTACGAACAGGTGGCGACGCGGTGGGGCAACTGGGCCAAGATCTTCTTCAACAACAAGGGCGTCGTCGCCCACGCCACCGACGTCTGCATGAACTACCCGCGCGGTGACATGTCCGTGTGGAACTGGGTCGTCCGCTAGCCCTCGCCGAAACTGAGGTTATGCAGGGGAAGTACGAGTAGACGCCTGCATAGATTCAGTTTCGACGCTAGATGAGTGCCGGCATCCCTTTGATTGCGTCGTCAACGTTCGACGCTCCATCGACGACGCTCTGACCATCCCTATGCGTCGATTCACCAATTTCAGGTCCCGTGACGCGCTAGGGTCTAGCCAGGTTGACCCTCAGCCTCACGGACAACGCCGCGGCGGCGATGCGCTGTCCCCGTCGGCGAACGTCGACGTCAGCGGCTATCCACGGTCGACACGCACACAGGAATGCGTGCCGAAAGTCGCCGGATGCGGTGCCGAGAGGCACATATTTGCGCCCAGCCAGGCGCGGTTGACCCCCTACCGTCGGCCCACGACGTACAGTCGGTAGGTCAGACAACCCCCGTCAGGTCCACCCGGACCGGGGACCATCTGGAGTGGACTCAAGGGATCCACGCTTTACTGCGCTCCGGTCGAATTCCAGCGGCTCTCCCACCTTCTTTCAGACCATCGGCGCGCCTGCGCCAGAGCACTAAGGGCCGTCTATGAGCCGATTCACCGAAACAATGTATGCCAACGCCCAAATCAGCACGAAGGGCTTCAACACCGGCGAGCCCCACGCACCGATTCGCCATAGCTGGGCACAGGTTCACGAGCGAGGCCGTCGCATTGCCGGCGGGCTCGCCCTCGCCGGCGTCGGCCACAAGGACGCCGTCGCCATGCTTGCGGGTGCCCCTGTCGAGATCGCTCCTGCCGCACAGGGGATTTGGATGCGCGGAGCGAGTGTGACCATGCTGCACCAACCCACTCCCCGCACCGATCTCGTGCGCTGGGCCGAAGAAACCACCGCGGTCATCGACATGATCGCGGCAAAGGCCGTCGTCATCTCCGATCCGTTCATGCCCGCTGCCTCCGTTCTCAGCGACCTCGGTATGACCGTGCTGACCGTCGAATCCTTGCTCTGCGCAGATCCGATCGATCCGATCGACACCGACGACGACGACATCGCGCTGATGCAGCTGACGAGCGGGTCGACGGGATCCCCCAAGGCCGTGCAGATCACGCACGCCAACATCGTCGCCAACGCCAACGCCATGACCGTCGGCTGCAAGTTCGATATCGACACCGATGTCATCGTGAGCTGGCTGCCGTGCTTCCACGACATGGGCATGACGGGGTACCTGACCGTGCCGATGTACTTTGGTGCGGACCTGGTCAAGGTCACTCCGATGGACTTTCTCAGCGATATTCTGCTGTGGCCCAGGCTGATCGACAAGTACAAGGGCACCATGACCGCCGCGCCGAATTTCGCCTACAACCTTCTCGCCAGGCGGCTGCGCCGACAGGCAGCACCCGGCGAGTTCGACCTGTCATCTCTGCGGTGGGCACTGTCAGGTGCCGAACAGGTCGACCCCCTCGACGTCGAAGAACTCTGCGACGCCGGCGCACCGTTTGGCCTCAAACCCGAGGCCGTCGTCCCCGCCTACGGGATGGCCGAGACCACGGTGGCGGTGTCGTTCTCTGAATGCGGTAAGGGCATGCTCGTCGACGAGGTGGACGCCGATCTGCTCGCTGTCCTGCACCGCGCCATCCCCGCCGTCAAAGGGAACACCCGCCGTCTCGTCACACTCGGCCGACCTCTGGATGGACTGGAGCTTCGTATCGTCGGCGACGATGGCGCCGAGCTGCCCACGCGTGGCGTCGGTGTCATCGAGGTACGCGGCGAACCGGTGACCAAGGGTTACACGACGGTCGCCGGATTCATTGCCGCACAAAATGATCGCGGCTGGTACGACACCGGTGACATCGGTTATCTGACCGAGCTCGGTGACGTCGTCGTCTGCGGGCGACTCAAGGACGTCATCATCATGGCCGGGCGCAACATCTACCCCACTGACATCGAACGGGCGGCAGGCCGCGTCGAAGGTGTCCGCCCGGGCTGTGCCGTCGCGGTACGGCTGGATGCGGGCCGCTCCCGGGAATCCTTCGCCGTCGCGGTGGAATGCAAGGAATTCGACGACGATGTGCACGTGCGCCGCGTCGAACGGCAGGTCGCCCACGAGGTGTTCGCCGAAGTCGACGTCCGGCCGCGCAACGTGGTCGTCCTACAGCCGGGAACCATCCCCAAGACACCGTCGGGCAAGCTGAGGCGCGCACATGCGCTCTTGCTGGTGAGCTGAGCGGAGTACGGTCAGTGGCCTATGGCTGATTTCGACGCACAGCCTGGCCGGGCCCCGCAGCCAGATCTGTCGGTCGCGCAGCGCGACGCCGACGAAACCGACCTGCGCGCAGGCTTGGCCGGGGTGGCGAGCCTGGTGGCGGGCGTCCGGCCCACCGCCGAACTGCTCAGCGACGTCGCCGACTTCGCCGTGCACGCCGTCCCCGGCGCCGACGGCGTGAGCGTCGCTGTTCTGGCGGTGCGCCCCGCCGGAACGGACGTCGAACTCCGCTCTACCACTGCCGATTTTGTCACCGAGATCGACCGCGTTCAGTACCAGGAGCTGCGCGAGGGACCGTCCCTGACCTGCATGCAGTCTGCTCGCGTGGTTGTGAGCGGCTCGCTGGGAAGTGATGTCCGCTGGACCCATTTCGGCGGCAGCGTGGCACGAATGTCGGTGCATTCTGCGCTGTCGCTGCCGCTGATCGTCGACAACGCAGTCCATGGCGTCCTCAGCGCGTATGCGTTCACCCGCGACGCATTCGGCGACCACGCCGTAGAACTGGCCACCCGCTTCGCCGCACCGGCGGCGGTGTCGCTGTACAACGCACAGCTTCTTGCGTTCGCACGGGATCGGACCGAGCAGCTGCAGCGGGCCCTGGACAGCCGTGCCGTGATCGACCAGGCCATTGGCATCATTCGCAGCCGCTCAGGTGTCACTGCCGAGGAGGCGTTCGACCGGCTCCGACGACGAAGCCAGTCAGACAACGTCAAACTCGTCGTGGTTGCCGAGCATCTGGTTGACGAGGCCGTCCGCCGGGCGCGAGCCCGAAAGAGTCAGTAAACCCCCGTCCGATCAGTCGCTCTCCAGCTCCAGCGTGTGCTCGAGAATGTCGCGGGCCACATCGGCTGCCGTGCGGCCGGTCGAATAGGCGTGGGCGCGCAGTCGTAGCAGGGCCTCGGCAGCACCGACATCCAGCTGGGCCACCAGCATGCCGGTGGCCTGGCTGACCTCGGCACGGGAGAGGGCATTCAACTCGCCCCACGCCTCGCTGGCCGGGTCGTTGACCGCGGCATGCATATCCGTGTGGAGAAGATCGAGGAGCGGCACGCGGGCCAGCTGGGCGGCCAGCGCTGCGGTGCTGACGTCCTCGGCGGTGATCGGGCCGGGTCTGGCGCGAAACAAACTGAGGGCGCCGATGTACTCATCGGCGATGATCACCGGCAGGGCGAAGACGCTGTGGATTCCCAGCTCCAGCATCGCGGGTTCATACAAGGGCCAGCGGGTGCCGGATGGTTCGGCGAGATCGTCCACCAGCACCGGAACTCGTCGCGCCACGGACTCCAGTGCCGGTCCCTCGCCGAGGATGAACTGCAGCTCGCCGTAATCGCGAGCGCGCGCGTCGCTGGAACCCAGCATGCCGGTGGTGACGCCGTCGAAGACGAGACAGATCGCGACCGCATCGACATCGAGCAGCGTCACACACGCCACACACAGCGCGTCGGCGGCGTCTTTTCCACGCCGACCGTGTACTGCCGCCAACAATTGCTCGGCAGTCGTCACGCTCAACTGAAGAGGGAACGAAAACGAGGCTTTTTCCAGCGCTTCTCGTCACCGTCAACCGCGGTCCACTCCCCCGCGGCATAGCTGTGCGGGTGCCGGGAACCTCCGCGCACCACGTCGAGGCTGCCGTCGTCGTGCTTGACGAACTCGTCGCCGAACCTCATGTATTTGTCGACGCGACCATCTCGACAGGTCACCATGACTGTCATCCCAACTCCTCGCTGAACACAGATCTGCTACGCGGCTTGCCGCCGTCGTCGGACACTTGCCCCCCTCGCCAGTGCGGACCGGAGTCCGCCCAGGCCGGGGCGCGCATCGTTGAACTTGCGTTCAGAAGCTGTCTCCGGCGCGTCGTCGCATGTCGCAGTGAGGAGTCGGTCAGGCAGGGCAAGCTTGTGGATCGTGCGCAGCGTCAGAAGATACTGGCGCACAAGCGAACCCGTGGTGTAAGGAAGGTCGTATCTGTCGCAGACATCCTTCACCCGAGCCGCGATCTCCGCGTAGCGGTTGCTCGGCAGTTCGGGGAACAGGTGGTGCTCGATCTGGTAACACAGATTGCCACTCGCGAACGCCAGGAGCGGGCCGGCCCGGAAGTTCGCGGCTCCGAGGATCTGCCGCAGATACCACTGCGCTCGGGTCTCTTCAGCCAGTACGTCGGCGGTGAATTTCTCGGCACCGTCGGGAAAGTGGCCACAGAAGATCACGACGTACGCCCACAGATTGCGCGCGAGGTTTGCGGTGACGTTGGCAGTCAGCGTACGTCGCCATCGGCGTCCGCTGAGTGCAGGGAAGAACACGTAGTCCTTGGCGGCTTGTCGTGCGATCTTGCGCACCAGCGTCGACCTCTCTTCGGCGACCCTGCCGGTGTCGGGAAGAACACGGTCCCGTGCCGAATGGACACCGTGGAGGGCAATACCCAACTCGAAGACGAAGGCCAGCAGCATGTTTCGAACGGGCTGCAGAAGGTGGACGGGTTGCCACGGCTCGTCACGGGTCAGGCGCATGATGCCGAATCCCAGGTCGTCGTCGACACCCACGACGTTGGTCAAGACGTGATGACGGTAGTTGTGCGAGTACTTCCACTGTGCCGACACCGCCATCATGTCCCACTCCCAGGTGGTGGAGTGGATCTCGGGGTCGTTCATCCAATCCCACTGCCCATGGCTGACGTTGTGACCGATCTCCATGTTCTCCACGCTCTTGGCGAAGGCGAGGGCAGCCGTGCCCGACAGCCAACCCTTCCGAGAACGACTCACGGCGATCACCAGTCGGGCGACCAGGTCCAGCGTCCGCTGGAACAGGATCGTGTGCCGGATGTAGGCGGCGTCTCGCGCACCCAACGACTTTTCGATGTCGCGTCGGATCTCGTCGAGCTCGTCGCCGAGATCGTTGATGTCCTGTTCGCTCAGATGTGCGTAGGCAGCAATATCGGCGATAGCCACGGGATGTCCTGCCGATCCTAGGTCGAAATCATGACTGGGCTGCTAGACGAACCAGAATGTTTGCGGACCATCAGCCGAGTCTCGATAGGCAACGGCAGCACGTCGGCGTACCACCACCCTACGGAGGCGCGCCCTATACGTCAATGCACCTCTAAAACTGTTTGCCCACAACTACTTCGGCAGTCGCTTCTGGTCGCACGCTGTCGACAAGCCGCGGTCAGACCGTCGTAGCCGGCCCCGCCGGCCGGATCCCACATCGACTCGCCCACATCGTTGCCGCCAAGGAACCATACCGCAGCTGCCCCTATCCCGTTCCGCCACAAAGGGTCATCGTCGGCAGATAGTCGAACTTCGGTTGCGGGTACGTGTCATTCACTCGTCCGCCTCTCCAGAAGCATCTGCGCCGCCAGCTGCACATACGACTGGGCCACCACGGGCCATGCCATCGCCGGCGCCAACTGCCGCGCCTCCGCCGCCATCGCCCCCGCCAACCGCGGCTGGGTGAGGACTCGGCGCAACGCACCGGTCAACGCCTCGGGATCATCGTGCGGCACGATGATGCCCGCGCCGTCGCGCAGCATCTCGACGGCGTGAGGAAAAGGGGTGGCGACAACGGGCCTGCCGCTTGCGACGGCATCGACGAGGACACCGGAGGTCACTTGGTCGGTCGAGTCATACGGCAGCACGATGACCGCAGCCGATTGGATCAAGGCGGTCAGCGATGCTCTGTCGAGGTAGCGGTCGTCGAACGACACCGAATCTGCGACCCCGAGGTGATGAGCTTGCTGGATTCGGGCTTCTCGGTAGGCCTCGCCTTCCCGTACCGCCACTCGCGGATGCGTCTGACCTGCGACCAGGTAACGGGGACGTCCGGCAACGCTGGCCAGCGCCGGCATGACGTCGATGACTCGCTCAACACCCTTCCCCGGTCCCAGCAGTCCGCACGTCAAGATGATGGGTCTGCTCGTGCGCTTCCCCCTCGGCTGGGTAGGCAGCGACGCACCGTGCGGGATCGTGACGATCTTTCGCCGGTCCACGGCGTACTCGCGGCACAGTCGCTCGCACGCCACCTCGGACATCACAACCACCCGGCCCGCCATGGTCGTCACTTGCTCGAGTACCCAACGCTGATGTGGCGCAGGGTCTTTCATGACATTGTGAACGACGACTATTGACGGGACACGCAATCCACCCAGAATGGTCAGCAGTTCGTCGCCGTGCGTGCCACCATAGAGGTCGTAATCATGCTGAATGATCACGGCTTCGTGTTCATTGAGCGATTCCACGCAGGCAGCCGATGACAGCGACGACCCATTGACGAGTTCCGCCACGACCCTGCCATCCGACGACGATGAGCCGTCGGCGATGCGTACGACGCTGACCTCGGAACCACGACTGCTCAGCGATGCAGCCAAGGCCGAGCTGAAGCTTGCCAGCCCACAGGCCGTCGGAGGAAAGGTGCTGAGAATCCCGAACCGAACTGTCCGGGCCAGAGGCCGATGCGCAGCCGGCGAAAGCATGGAACGGAAAGTGGGCACAACGTTCAAGACAATCCCGATGGACGATGGTACCGGCGCGGCGGCGTGAGCGGTTGCTCGTCGAGATCAGCGGACGTCAGCTGACACATCCCGGATCGGCTGGGTTCCCAATACCTTGAGGCTACACCCGATGGCGGTGCTGGAACGACCCACCAATTCGATTACAGGCGTAGCGTCAGACGTCAGGGACCATACAGGGCCCATGATGAAGGGCCAGCGATGTCTGATAAGTCTCCCCGTCAAGCGATGTCCAAGAAATCGGGAAAATCCCTCAAGGAGAAACGCGCCGACAAGCACGCCAAATCCGCAGCCAAGACTTCGGCGGCCGAATCCAGCTACGAAGCCAAGAAGCGCTGACGGGCAGTGGATTTCGTTACTGCCGCCGCGTCAGCAGTTCCGAGCGGTGGCAAGCAGTGAATCCACGTTCGATGCGTCATCGAGGGTGGCGGCGGCCATCATGATGCCGTGGGCCTCTTGCGCGTGTGTCTGTACCGGGACGGTCAACAGCACGACGCTCCAGCCACTTCTACCCGTCACACGGAGAGTGTGTGCGGGCTGGCGGTCATAACCGTCAAGCTGGACAAGTTGATTCTCGATATGCAGCTTTCGCGGCGCCATCGTCCACTCGGCATGGCTGTAGGCCACGCGTGCGATCGCGCCGAGTCGTACAGAGAGAACGGCCAACAGGTCCGGCAGCTCTGCGGCGAGATCGTTACTGTGCGGCCACCAGGCACCGTCGACGTATCCGCTCCTGGAGGCTTTGCGTTTCAGCCTCAGGCGCGGGGTGTTTCGAGGTCCGTTGTGGGACCGGTCAAAACCGGCTCCTCTTTCATGTTGTGCCATAGGGCATCCCGACCGGGTCTCATCAGACCCTGATTGACGGGCGATGATTTCGCCGACATCGTCAACTGTACGCGGTCGCGACGGCCCGAAACGGAATGTGGGCCGGTGGAAATCCACCGGCCCACATTCGCTCTTTGAAGTCTTTTAGATCGCGCTCACTCGGACGGCTTGCGGGCCTTTGTTGCCCTGCTCGACCTCGAAATCAACGCGCTGATTCTCTTCCAGCGAGCGGAATCCGCTCCCGCTGATCTCCGAGTAGTGAACGAAGACGTCTGCCTCGCCACCATCGGGAGCGATGAAGCCGAAGCCCTTTTCGCCGTTGAACCACTTCACAGTTCCCTGTGCCATACTTTTCCAACTTCTTTCATTGTGACCGGATGTAGAAGAACATCCGTGGCGTAGCGTAACACCGAATTCTGCGATGTTCTGCATTCCGATTGAGGTACGAGGGATTACCGCTGCTAATGGCTGCTGGTATTCAGCTCTCGACGACGGGCATCGTTCCATTTGATGCTTTCGTCCTTCGCCACCCCGACGACCAACTGGGCCATCTCGTAGAGCTTGTGATCCCCGCTTCCGCCCGACGTCGGGAGGCCCGCCGCGGCGCGCATGACGATGGCTCCCAATGTCGGTGATGTCATGCTCGGCACCACAAGCAGTTTCGCTGTCGCCCGGCGCCCGGCCACCGCCATCAGGCGTGGCCGCCGGAAGGTGTCGCCCTCTCTCTGCAGCCGAACGCCGGCGACGATCGTCTGGAGGTCGGCATTCCCGTCTGACGGCGACCAGTTGATGCGGATGTCGACGATTTCTCCCAGCGGCTTGTGCAGCACTCCGACAAGATCTGGCAGCTCAGCTGCGATCATCCCCGTGTGCGGCCACCACGCCCCGTCGATGAGGCCGTCCAGCTCGCCGGCGAGAGTCAGCCTGACAGGTTTCGACGATCGGCGGGAGCCCGCCAGACCGTTCACGACAGCCTTGAATCGGAGCGCGTCTTTCGGCCGGGCTGGTCGGAGAAGACGGGCGCGTGCACTGGTTCGGCAGAAATCGAATCAGCACAGGGGATTTGAGGCGCCTGAAGATGCGAAAAAAGTTCAAGCGATTCCATAAACAACGTCCTTGCAGAGGTGCGAGAAGACTCGTACGGTGACCGGGCGAAGCTCTTCGCACGGGGCTGTGAACAATCACGTGAGAAGCCCTGGCGTCGGAAAGACTGCGGACGTGAAAACGGCCTGTCTTCGACTGTACACCCTGGGACCTAAACGGTCAGCTGACGTCGTATTTCCGCTGATGGAAGCGCTGCAGCGCGCGCTCGTCGACCAACTCGTCGCGATCCTCGGGATGCTTCCAGTAGTGCCGCACCATCCAGTAGAGAACGGCACCGCCCGGCACGTAGACGTTGGCGTTGCCGATGACTGCTTCTTCGCCATTGCGCAGGCGCAAGACCACCGCGCGATGCGCCCTCATCGACTCAGCACGTCCGGACACCTCGACGATGTCGTCCCATTCGAAGAGCTTCGTGCTCATGACGTCAGCGTTCTCAACCATGGCAGGGGTGAGCGTGACATGACCGACGTCGCCGCGCCGCCACGTCCTGGTCAGTCCGGTGATCACAGTGACGAGAGCCAATGCGGCAAAGATGGGCCAGAAGACCTGTAGAGCGCGCGTCGTTGCAAAGTCGATGGCGCCCATCGGAGCAAACACAACGAACAGCAGGGTGCTCGGTATTGTCGCGAGCAAGCCCGCCAGGATCAGCTTGCTGAACCTGAGATCCGGCCGCAGAGTGAAACCAGTTCTGTCACAGACGATTTGCGGTGTCATTCGGCCCGACATGACCAGCGCAGCCCCCAGAGCCAGGAGCAGCAAGAACACAGCCCAACCCACCGATACGACCGTTGTCAGATACCGGCCGTGGAAGGCGGCCACGGCACCCAGGACGCAGTACACGCCAGCGACAACGACAGACAGCAGCACCAGGACGTACCCGACGCCTCGACTACGTCGCCAATCCGGTGGGTCGGGCAGCTCTAGTAAGGACATACGACATCTCCGATGAACTGGCCCAACTTCGCCCCGCCGAACGTGCCAACGCCGCCGAGGATGACCGCACCCAGCGGAACGGTGACGGGAGCCAGGGGTCCGCCGATAGTGCCTGCTGCCGCGCCCAATTCGACACCGCCCCAACCGCCGCCGCCGCTGACGACACCAGCCACGAGAGCGATACACCGGTCCTTGCCCGAATCAGCCATGACCATGTCGAAAACCGTGGTGGCCGCGGTGAGGGCCGGCCCACCGAACTTCATCGTCTTGCCGATGTTGTCCACCGACTCCGCGGTGAGCATCGGCAGTGCACCACCCCGGGCAATGTGTTTCTCCAACCCGCCCATCCCGGTAGTCGTCGCCATCGACAAGTTGTCGATCATCTCGACGGGGACCGCGCTATGCCTGCCGTCAGCAGTGGTGAACCCCGCGGTGCGGTGCCCTGTCGAGTCCATCGACATCGTCAGGTGCGAACCGTCGGCGTAGGCGATTGTCGTGTAATCACAGTCATTGCCCAGGTCATGCCACGAGCTAGTCCTTGCGACGAAATTCCCGTCCTTGTCGAACTCCTCCATCATGTAGAAGTTCATCTTGCTCGGATACTCGAACGGATCCATCTCGGTGGTTACGGCTTTGCTTCCGTCTTGTTTGATGACGGTCGTCACCTCTTCGCCGTACTCGTTGGTCGAGTAGCTGACCTCGCGGATCTGCTGTTGTTGGTCCGCCGCACGAACTGCTTCCTGCTGCATCATCCCGACCGGACTGCGGGGGTCGGGCACCTGGTCGGCTGGGCGTTGGGCCGTGGGCAACAGCAGGTCCTCTAGATCGCTAGGTGAATCCGGCGCGACGAAGCCGTTCTTCGTGCCGGCTGCCACGATGGCATCGGCAGTCGCATTGTCGGCGTCACCGACCGCGCACAGGAGGCTGTTGATCTCGGCCTGTTCCTGCAACGCCAACGCCTGCAGTTTGGCCATTTCGGCTTCGGTTGCCATGACGGGATCGATCAGCACGACCCACTGGTCGGTTACGTTTAAGGGCCCGTTGTCCACGGCGTCTGCCTTTGCGAGCAGCGCTGACCTCGCTGCCCCAATCGCGTTCGCCCCGTTGCTCAGCGCGGACGCCACCGCGTCCGTGTATCCGGCGAACTGCTGCGCCGTGGTGTCGGCGCGGCCGAACATCCCCGTCGCCGCGTCATGGGCTTGCCCCGACCACCCCCGTGTCTCCGGCATGCGGTTGATGGCGTCGTCGAGGTTCGACACTCCATCGCCGACACTCTGACCTGCCGACCTGACCGCGCTTCCAGAACCGCTCAGCGAGTCGGGATTCCACCCTTGCAAGGTTGAACGCGACGGCAGCACAGGTCCCATTCTGCGTCATGTCGGCAGGGTCTCAGCACACCAATTCACCCGCCGAAACTGAAGTTATGCAGTGAAAGATCGAGTAGCGGCGTGCACAGCTTCAGGTTCGGCGAAAGGCTATGCCGCGACGACGGGTTCCTCCGCCGCTTCAGCTTCGGCAGCCCGCGTCGGCAACTCGATGCTTAGCTCCTCGATCTTGATGGCGCCCCACGAGTAATAGTTGATGAACTTCGCCGTGGACGTCACGATCTGCACTGTCAACGTCTGCCCCGGCTGAAGTGTGTGCGCAATCTGCTCCAGTGAGAACGTCGCGGTGTGCGACTCTCCGTCGAGCGTGACCGGGATCGGCGTCGCATGGTTGCCCAGCACCAAACCCGTTTCGTCGTCGATGATTTGGGCGTACACATGCTTGGCCGTTCCGTCGCCGGTGTACTTCATCGTCACCACAGGCGCACCCACCAGGTACGTCAGCTCCTCGGCAGCTGGGACTTCGAGGTTGACCGCGTTGTACGCCGCGGCCGCCGACGGCAGACCCAGCAGCGCCGCGATCAGGCCCCGCGTGATGATCAGCGGGTTCGGCCCGGATCCGAACAGCGCCGGGATGATCGGCATCACCCTGCTGTCTTCTTCCCGCGTCGCCACGATCGGCGTCGACTCCGTCGCCGGGTACGTCTCGTCGCTGTGCCAGACCCCGTTCTGGTCGACCCACTCGAATTGTGCTCCGGTGTCGACGTTTTCGTTGCCTTTGACATAGCGGTCCAGCCAGCTCAACGTGCGGCCGATGACGAACTCGCCGTCGTTGAAGTCGCTCAGGCATGCGCCGTGGCCGCCGCAGTACCAGATCACCTTGGTCGTCGTGCCCGCCTCGATCAGGTCGAGTGCATTCTTGTGCGCCTGATCGAGAGTGAACAGCGTGTCCACCGTGCCCTGAATCAGCAGCGTCGGCGCGGTGATGTCCTTAATCTGGTCATCGAAGCCGAAGCTGTTGACCAGGTCGATGTCGGCCTGTTCGGCGATGCCGAACAGCACACCCTGGATCGCGACCGGGAAGATCCGCGGATGCTCGCGGGCGAACGTCAGCGCCAGCACTGCGGGAAGCAGTGTGCCCCAGCTGCTGTTGACCGCGTCGCGCGGGAACAGCACGTCGACGAGGTTGTTCCACGCGATCGTCGGGACGATCGCATCCACGCGGTGATCGATTGCCGCCGTGGCCAATTGGATACCGCCGCCGTAGGAGGCACCCGTCATGCCGATCCGCGGGTCGTTCACCGCGTCGAGCTCGACCTCGGGCAGTGTGGCCAGGAAGCTGATGATGTGCGACATGTCGCGGCCCTCGACATCCGGCGAGTTCAGGTGCATGACACCTTCCGATCGCCACTCCCCGCGCGGATCCCACGTCAGGACGTTGTAGCCGTTCGCACGCAGGGTGCCGACGCCGACGACGTCGTAGGGCAGGAAGCTGTCCTTCGGCAGTTCGAGCGCCGTCGACCCCGGCAACCCGAGTCCCGGTCCGTTGAGGATCGTCGGCGCCGTCTCACCTGCTTTCAAGCCTTTGGCGGGCATGAAATTCACGAAGATCCGCGCTCCGTCGAATGACGTCACCCGGTAGTTGCGTGCCCGTGGGGTGCCTGGGGGCGCCCAGTGATCGATCGGGAAGCCGATGACCGGATGGATGAGGTCGCCGACGAACGGGATCACATGCACCACACCGACGATCGGGGTCACCAGCAGCGGTCCGAGCACCGGGATCCGCTGCAGCCATTCCAGCGGTGGCGTCCACTCCTCGACCGTCACGCCTTCCGGGATCGGGTACTGGGTCGCCTCGGACTCGGCCAGGCTCGTCGAGACCTGCGCTCCGATGGCCGTCGGGGATTCGTTGGTCGCTTCGCGCCCAGCCGCCAGGATCGAGCTGAACAGAGTCGCAAGCCCGGGCAGCACGGGATCTTCGGGATCCGCGGCGGGCAGTTCCGGCGCAGCGTCGGCGAGATCCGTCGTTACGGTTTCTGCCGGGACGACGTCCTCGACAGCGGGCTCTTCCTCGACGGCCGGCTCTTCCCCGACCACGTCCTCTGACTCGACGACCTCGTCAACGACCGCGGGCGCTTCCTCGGCCGGCGCCTCTTCCGCCGGCGGGGCGTCCTCGACCACATCGGCCGGTTCGTCGTCCTCCGGATTGACCTGGGGCTCTTCGGGTTCGTCAGCGTCCCGCTTGCTGCGGTGCCTGCGATCGGAAGGCTCCTCGTCGGCGGCGGGCTCGGCCTCGTCGGCCTCAAGATCGTCGGCGTCCTCGGAAGTGGATGCGTCTGCTGCCGAGGTCTCAGCTTCCGAGGCCGCTGAGGCTTCTGTGGATTTTGTGGATTTGGTGGATTGCGACGATGTTGCCGCAGTCTTCGACTCCGATGCCGCAGTGTCGTCGGCGTAGGCCACGCCCCCGCCCGCAAAGAGTGCGGCGCCGATTCCCAGCGCGACTGCCAATCCACCGACCCGACCCACATACGTTCCCGCACCCATGGGCTAAATGTTTACCCTGCCTAAACGTCGCCGCGGAAGGGGTTTGCTGTATTTCTTACTATTGAGTCAGTTCAATACGCCGTGACCGACTGATTCCATCGGCGAATCCGCACATTCACGACGAATTCCATACAACCGCCGGGCGGGGGACACTGGTTTCGGGCCCGAAAGCGCCCAAACATGTTGACCGCGTTCAAGATCAACGCCAGAAGAGAGAAGTGGGCTGGCAGGAATTCCTGCCAGCCCACATTCGCTTGAGTCTCTTAGATCTTGGTGACCCGCACGGCCTGAGGACCCTTCTGGCCCTGTTCCACCTCGAACTCGACGCGCTGGTTCTCCTCGAGCGACCGGTATCCGCTCCCTCCGATTTCGGAGTAATGAACGAACACATCCTTAGAGCCGTCATCGGGGGCGATGAAGCCGAAGCCCTTTTCGCCGTTGAACCACTTCACAGTTCCCTGCGCCATACTTTTTCTTCTCTCATTTTCCTTAGATGTCAGAGAGACATCCGGGGATAGGCTAGCACGGGTAGATCACCAGGCCAGGGGCTAAATCGCGAATCCGGCAGCCCGGAACTGATGCCGCGCAACGACTCCCGCACGACTACTCAGGATGGCGGCAAATCGGCCGATCCGGCCTGCGAAGGACTGTCGGAGAAGACGGGATATTGCACGCCTTCTTCGACCGCATCGCGCGGCGCAGTGGGCTGCACGACCGGACGGTGGGAAAACAGGTCAGACGATTCCATGGGCTCAGTCCCTTGAGTGGTGTGGGTGACCCGGACGATGTCCGAGTGAAGACGTCGCGTCATCGCGGCCGATGAGGCCGCGGACTCGACCTGTTGCCGACCTTACACGCGGCCTCAGACAGGACGATGCACCGGACACGAGGGCGCTTCGTCGGCGACGAGCGTGCGCACAGAATGCTTCGCCGTGACTCGGATGCGCGCGCCGCGGTGCGGCACGAAGATGACGTGCTTGAGCCGGCGACGCTCGCCCCGGGCCGAGGTGGTCTGCAGTTCGACGCGGCGCAAGATCTCGCGCAGCACCACACGGAACTCGACCATCGCGAACGTCGCGCCCAGACATCGCCGGTTACCGCCGCCGAACGGCAGGTACGACGACGGGCTCAGCGTCGCGCCGATCATGCGGTCCGGGTCGAACCGGTCGGCGTGCGGATACACCTGCGAATCGGCGTGCACCAGCACCATGCCGGGAATCACCATCACGCCAGCAGGCAGGGGGTGGCCCCCGATCTCGACGGGCTCTTTGAGCACCCGCCCGACGTCGAACACCACGGGCCGGATCCGCAACGTCTCCTTCGCGACCGCGTCCAGATAGTCGTCGTCCCCGTCGCGCGCGGCACGGGCGGCCCTGGCGAGCAAGCTCGGGTGCCGAGTCAGCCGCTCCAGCGCCCAGGACAACCCTGTCGCGGTGGTGTCGTGCCCTGCGACCAGCAAGGTCATCAGCTGGTCGCGCAGCTCCTTGTCGGTCATGTCTCCCGCGCGGACCAACATCGACAGCGCGTCGGTCCGCTGTGCAAGATCGGGGTCGTCGCGACGGTCTGCGATCTCCGCGTACAGCAGCCGATCCGCCTCGGCGATGGCGTCCCGCATCGCGTGCCATGGGCGCCAGCCCAGCAGCGCCTCGTTGGCGAGCGCGACGGTCTCCCACGGGCCGACGCTGAGCACGCGCGGCATCACCTCGCGCAGCGCCGCGAGCCGCGCCGGATCACTGGCGCCGATCACCGTGCGCAAGATGATCTCCAGCGTGATCTCGGCCATCTTCGGCGCGGCGGGGAACGTCTCCCCTACCGGCCAGCCGTCGATGTTCTCGGCGGCCACCTGCGCCATCACCGACGCCTGCGCGGCCACGGCGTCGCGGGCGAACGGCGGCATCATCAGCCGCCGGCGATTGCGATGCAGATCGTCGTCGACCACGAGCACGGAAGTGTCGCCGAGCAACCCCTTGAGCATCGAATTCGCTTCTCCGGCATGGAAAATCCGTGGATCACCGGCGAACACAGTCTTGATGTCGGCGGGATCGGTGACGTAGACGGCCGTGCCCATCCCGGCGACGCGGAGGGTGAACGTGGATCCGTAGCGGCGGCGGCATGCGCCGATGAAGCGCGGTCCGTACTTGAGCATGAGCAGCGCCTGCACACCGGCGGGCAGGCGCGGACCCGGAGGCAATGACGTCGTCGTCATCGCCCCAGCGTACGAGCCGTCACCCAAATCACACCGGTTCTGCGCGTAATCCCGAGATGACGGGGCATAGGAGTGCACATGTCGCGATTTCTGTTCACTCTCGGTGCCGCGAGCTTCCGCCGGCGCTGGTTGGTCCTCGGTACGTGGCTGGCCGTTCTGCTCGGTGTAGCCCTGGCGTTCGTCGGGTTCCGCGGCGAGCCCAGCGACAACTTCACGATCCCCGGCACCGAGTCTCAGCGCGCCGTCGAGCAGCTCCAGCAGAACCTGCCCGAATACAGCGGCGCGCAGACGTAGATCACCTTCGCCGCGCCGCAGAACCTCACCGTCACCGATCCGCGCTTCGCCGCGCCGATCGACCAGGCAGTGCAGACGCTGAACGCCATTCCTGACATCGCAGCTGCTGCCGGACCGAATCAGACGAAGCAGATCTCACCGGACGGCCGGATCGCGCTGGGCACCGTGCAGTGGAAGGCGCCGATCGGGGAAGTCAGCGATGGCGCCCTGACCGAGTTGGAGAACGCAATGAAGCCGGTGCAGGACGCCGGTCTGCAGGTCGAATACTCCGGGGCCGTCTTCCCCGGCTACAAGGTCGCCGTGCCCCACCTGCCCGAGATCATCGGAATCGGCGCCGCGTTCCTGATCCTGCTCATCACCTTCGGCGCCGTCGTCGCCGCAGGCCTGCCGATCGTGACCGCCGCGATCGGGGTCGGCATCGGCGCGCTCGGCATCTTCGTGGTCGCCGCCTTCGTCGACATGCCCACGGCCTCTCTGTCGCTGGCATTGATGCTCGGCCTCTCCTGCGGAATCGACTACGCGCTGTTCATCCTGAACCGCTACCGCAACAACCTGCTGCTGCTGATGCCCCGCCAGAAGGCGGCTGGGCTCGCTGTCGGAACTGCCGGGGGCGCCGTCGTTTTCGCGGCGCTGACGGTGATCATCGCGCTCTGCGGACTGGCCGTCGTCGGCATCCCGTTCCTGACCTACATGGGCATCTCCGCCGCGGTGTCGGTACTCATCGCGATGTTGATCGCCCTGACGCTGCTGCCCGCGCTGTTCGGCTTCGCCGGCGGCAAGGTCGCCAAATTCATCGAGCCGCCGCTGCAGCCCGGCCGTCCTAAGGAGGTCGCGCAGGTCGCCGCGTACACACCACAGCGCACGATGGGCGCGGCCTGGGCGCGCTTTGTGGTGCGCTTCCGCAAGCCGCTGCTCCTCGGCGGGTCGGCGGCGCTGATCGTCATCGGATTGCCGTCGCTGGGAATGCATTTGGGCCTGCCCAGCGGTTCGTCACAGCCCGAATCCAACACTTCGCGTCAGGCCTACGATCTGACCGCCGAGCACCTCGGGCCCGGCTTCAACGGCCCTCTGCTCGTCGTCGCCGACCTGACCGGCGCGACACCGGACGCGGCGCAGACCATCGCAGCCAACATTGCGCGGGAGGACGGCGTCGTCGCCGCGACACCGGCGGGTGGAGACCAGCGCACCGCCGTGATCCAGGTGATCCCCGAAACCGGGCCCAACGACACCGCCACCGCTGACCTGGTCCGCCAGATCCGCGCCGACCGCGACGCAATCCAGGCCGACACGGGCGCGACGTTCCTCGTCGGCGGAAACACCGCCTCCAACATCGACACCTCCGACAAGCTGGCCGCCGCTCTGCCGGTCTTCCTGGTCGTGGTCGTCGGCCTGGCGTTCATCCTGCTCACCATCGCGTTCCGCGCTGCCCTGGTGCCGATCACGTCGATCGTCGGCTTCCTGCTGTCGGTCTTCGCGGCGATGGGCGTCCAGGTGGCGATCTTCCAATGGGGTTGGGGCGCAGACCTTCTCGGGGTGACGCCCGGTGAGACGATTAGCTTCCTGCCGATCATCGCGCTGGCCATCATCTTCGGCCTGTCCAGCGACTACGAGGTGTTTGTGGTGTCGCGGATCAGGGAGGAGCTTTCCAACACCGATTCGGACTCGGCCGCGCTGGACGCTGTCCGAAGTGGCGTTGGGCTCTCCGCACGCGTCGTGACGGCGGCCGCGCTGATCATGTTCGGCGTGTTCATTGCCTTCCTCGCCGCGGGCGATCCGATCATCAAGTCGGTCGGGCTGACACTGGCCGTCGGTGTGTTCCTCGACGCGTTCGTCGTCCGGCTCACGCTGATCCCCGCCGTCATGGCCATGCTCGGCGACCGGATGTGGTCGCGGTCGAAGTGGTTCGACAGGTACGTGCCTGATCTTGACATCGAAGGCACCGCACTGGAATCCGAGCGTAAGGGTCTTGTCACAACTTCGGCATGAGGCGTCTAACGCGCCGCGGAGGTGGGTACGAACAAAGCATGAGCATTACAGCGGTGGTGTCGCCCACCTCAGAGCAACTGACAGTGAGGGGGGTGGCGACCGCCGCTAGCGCCGCGCAAGTACGCGACCAATTCGGCTCTTGGCTGCGGGATCGCGGAATCGGCCCCCAGCAGACGAACGAAATTCTTCTTGCCGTATACGAGGCGCTGGCAAACTGTGTTGATCACGCGTACGCCGACCAGCCGACGCCGGGCACCATGGCGATGCGCGCCGATCTCGAACCCGACAGCGGGTGCCTCAGCGTGTGCATCACCGACCACGGGACGTGGCGCCAGCCCGGCCCTGCTCGGGCCCAGGACCGTCGCGGACGCGGCGTCGCGCTGATGCATGCGATGGCCGACCACTGCACCATCAACGGCCGCGACGACGGCACGACCGTCTGTCTCGACTATCGCTGCCGTTAACCCAGCAGTCCTACCGGGTCGCCCCGTTTATCTGGGGTTTGTCGATCATTCCGCGTTCGACGCCCCACATCGTCGCGATCGCCCGGTACTCACCCGTCTCCATCAGGTGCTCCAGCGCAAGCCGCAGTGATTCCGAAAGCGCCGACCCCTTCGCGACCGGCCAGCCGTAGGGAGCGGAGTCGAATACGTCGCCGGCGGGCACCAGATCGCCACGGCTGAGCTTGATCGCAAATCCCGTCACCGGCGAATCCGCCGACATCGCGTCGAGTTCGCCCCTGATCAGCGCGGTCGTGACCTCGTCCTGGCTCTTGAACACCGCGACGTCGATCGGCTCCATCCCCGCGGCCGTGCACTGATCGCTCTTGGCGGGTAGCTCCTCCGTCTGCTGCAACGTCCCTTCGGCCACCCCGACTCGAAGCCCGCACGCCGAGGCCGGGCCGAGCGCGGTGCCCGGCCTGCGGGCCCACTGCGTGCCGGCCTGGAAGTAGGTGACGAAGTCGACGAGCTCCTCACGCGCCTTGGTGTCGGTGACCGACGACATCCCGATGTCGAAGCTGCCGTCGACGACCGAGGGCAGGATCGTGTCGAACGACGTGTCGCGATAGTCGGGCACCAGACCGAGCACCCGCGAGACCGCATTCATCAGTTCGACGTCGAAACCGACGAGCTGGCCGTCGGTGTTCTTGAACTCCATCGGCGCGTACGGCACGTTCACCCCGATGACGAGCCGGCCGGTCTCCCGGACGTCTGCCGGCACCGTCGCGGCGATCTTCGGCACCGCACCCGCGGGCAACGCGGCGCTGTCACCGTCGTCCTTCCACGGCGCCCACTGCCACAGTCCGAACCCGCCCGCCGCGATGACGAGCGCGGCGACACCGGCAGCGATCAGCGCCTTGCGGGATCCCGTGCGCGAGGCTCGCACCGCCGAGTGCCGCGAACTGCTGCCGGTCCGGCGCACCGGCGCGTTGAGTGCGCGCTTGGCGGCTTGGGCCAGCTCGGTGGCCGACTGATAGCGCTTCGCAGGCTTCTTGGCCATGCCCTTGGCGATGACCTCGTCGAATGCGGCCAGTCGCGGATCGATGTCCGACGGGCGCGGTATCGGCGAGACCATGTGGCCCGCGATCTGCTGCTCGAGGCTGTCGGCGGGATAAGGCCTTGAGCCGGTGAGACATTCGTAGAGCACGCATGTCAGGGCGTAAATGTCGGAGCGGGCATCGACCTCACCGCCTTCGAAACGCTCCGGCGCCATGTAGGCCAGGGTGCCCAGCGTGCTGCCGGCCGTCGTGAGGCCTTTCTCCCCCGCCGTGCGAGCCAGACCGAAGTCGATCAGATACACGAAGTCCCGACCGGTGATCAGGATGTTCGACGGCTTGATGTCGCGGTGGATCAGCCCAAGTCTGTGCGCGGCATCGAGGCCGTTGGCCACCTGCTCGACGACCGTGACGGCGAAGGCGGCGCCGAGCGGCTTCTCGGTGTCCTGCAGCATCGTGCCCAGATTGCGGCCCTCGATGAGCCGCATGTCGAGGTAGAGCCGGCCGTCGATCTCGCCAAAACCGTGAATCGGAACGACGTGCGGGTCGTTGATGCCGGCGGCCGCCTGCGATTCGCGGCGGAATCTGGCCTGGAACGTCTCGTCCTGCGCCATGTGGTGCGGGAGGACCTTGAGCGCAACGACGCGGTCGGTCTTGGTGTCGTAGGCCTGATAGACCTCACCCATCCCGCCCTGGCCGATCAGCTTTTGCAGCCGATAGTGCCCGAATGGTGTCGCATTCACCGGTGTTCTCCTCGGCTGCGGCCAATCGGATAGTCGATTGAAGCTACATGATGTTTGCCGGGGCTGCCCGGACGCATGTCAGCCGCCTTGCCACCGATTTGCCCGATCTGGACGTCCCGGCGCGAGACGACGCCACGGCGTGCTGCTGGGGTGCAGCATTCTTACCACGAGCAGACGACACGGGAGCGGTGTCGGCGCGGGCCGGACGTGTGGTTCTACTGCCCGATTGGGCACGCTGCAGCAGGAGAACGGTTACCGCAGCGGATCAACCAGCAGGTTTATCGTGGCCACCCGGGCACCGATCAAAGCCGGTACATCTCCCGTCGCATCGCCGAATTCTCCAGGAACGCATCGCGTGCCGGTGCGTACGTGCGCCGCTTCCTGAGGTCGGGGCGAGTCTTCGCCTCCACCTCGACGGAGACGGACTCGACCGTCAGGTTCGGGCTTCGGCCAAGGAACCCAGCCCACAGCCAATGCGGCCATCCCCGGAATCCGGTGATCCCTGTTATCCCAGCCATGACGTCACCCTTCTTTCGCAGTTCAGCGCCTTGCGCTTATAAAACTGGAACGTAACATAAGATTTAGAAGTAGAAAACAGATAATTGAGTTGAAGTCGGAAACAGGAGTGCGATGGGTACGCTTGCCGACGTGTCGAGACGGACCTACGGGCAGTACTGCGGGCTTGCTCATGCACTCGATGTGGTGGGCGAGCGCTGGACGCTGCTGATCGTGCGCGAGCTGGCCTCTGGACCGAAGCGCTACAGCGAGCTGGCCGACGCGCTGGCCGGCATCGGCACGTCCTTGCTGGCCAGCCGGGTCCGACAGCTGGAGTCCGACGGCGTCGTCACGCGGCGGCTGGCACTCGACCAGCCCGGCTCGGCCGTCGTCTACGAATTATCCGACGCTGGAAGGGAACTCGCGGCCGCCGTCGTCCCGCTCGCGATGTGGGGCGCTCGGCACCAGATGAAGGACGCCGACGTCGACGAGGAAGCATTCCGCGCCGAGTGGCTGCTGAGCTTCCTGGCTGCCGACGTCCGCCGCGACGGCCCACACGACCTCAACGCCGTCTACGAATTCCGCATCGACGACAGCGTGGCGTGCCTCCGCCTGCTCGACGGCCGAGTGACCGTGACCCCGGGCCCGCCGGCGACAACCGGCGACGTGACGGTGCGTGCGTCGGCCTCGACGGTGGCGTCGATCGTGGGCCGCAAGATCGCCGTCCACGACGCGCTGGCGGACGGGCGTCTCGAGGTGACCGGTGAACCCGCGGCCGTCGCGGCGCTCGTCGGCGTCATCGAAAAGCGCCTCGCCCGATAGGCCAATACCTCGCGCGGTAGGCCGCACCCCGCCGAAACTGCATTCCGTGCGGTGTTTCGGGCGGAAACACCGCACGGAATGCAGTTTCGGCGAGGTGATTGATGCCCTTAGTGCATCAGTGATGTGCGAATCGGTCTTGGACAGGCATGGATATCGCTCCTACCGTTTAAGGCATGACTGCGACGATCCCAGGAACTCTCACCGGAGAGATGCTCATCGCCGGCACGCCCGTCCGGGGCGCCGGCACGGAAGTTCGCGCCTTCAACCCCGCCTCCGGCGAAACGTTGGAACCGGCCTACCGGCACGGCGATGCCACGCACGTCGACACCGCGTGCGCCGCGGCCGCCGAGGCGTTCGCCGCCTATCGCTCGACCACCTCGGAACAGCGCGCCCAGTTCCTCGAGGCGATCGCCATCAACATCGAGGCGATCACAGACGATCTGATCCCCCGCGCCGTCGCCGAGTCCGGACTGCCGCAGGCCCGCATCACCGGTGAGGTCGGCCGCACCACCGGCCAGCTTCGCCTGTTCGCCTCGGTGCTGCGTGAGGGCAGCTGGAACGGCGCCCGCATCGACACCGCACTTCCTGATCGCAGCCCGCTGCCCCGCCCCGACCTGCGCCAGCGGTACATCCCGCTCGGGCCCGTCGCAGTGTTCAGTGCCTCCAACTTCCCGCTCGCCTTCTCGGTCGCCGGTGGCGATACGGCGTCGGCCCTCGCCTCGGGTTGCCCGGTGGTGGTCAAGGCCCATGACGCCCACCCCGGCACCTCCGAGCTCGTCGCCCGTGCGATCACCGACGCCGTCGCAACGTCCGGACTGCCCGCGGGCACCTTCTCGCTGCTGTTCGGCAGCGGCCCCGAGCTCGGCATCGCGCTCGTCACCGACCCGCGTATCAAGGCGGTCGGGTTCACCGGATCCCGTTCCGGCGGACTCGCCCTTGTCGCCGCGGCCGCGGCGCGGCCTGAGCCGATCCCGGTGTACGCCGAGATGAGCTCCATCAACCCGGTGTTCCTCCTCGACGGCGCGCTGAACTCTCGCGGTGCTGAGCTCGGCACAGCGTTCGTCGGCTCGCTGACGATGGGATCGGGCCAGTTCTGCACCAACCCCGGTCTCGTGATCGCCGTCGACGGCCCGGGACTCGACAGCTTCGTGGCCGCCGCCGCCGAAGCTCTTGCCGCCTCACCCGCAACCCCGATGCTGACACCGACCATCGCACGCAACTACACCTCGGGTGTCGAATCACTGTCCCAGGAAGCCGAACTGATCGTCCGCGGACAAGCGGGCAGCGAAACCTGCGGCCAGGCAGCATTGTTCACCACCGATGCGGCCAGCTTCCTGGCCTCGGATGCGTTGCAGGCCGAAGTTTTCGGTGCGTCGAGCCTGATCGTGCGCTGCACCGACGCCGACGACTTGCGCGCCGTCGCCGACGGCATCGAAGGCCAGCTGACCGTGACGGTGCACGCCGACGAGTCCGACCTCGACGCGGCCGCCAAACTCCTTCCGGTGCTGGAGCTCAAGGCCGGCCGGATCCTGTTCGGCGGCTGGCCGACCGGGGTCGAGGTAAGCCACGCGATGGTGCACGGCGGACCGTTCCCCGCCACCTCGGATTCCCGCACCACGTCCGTCGGCTCCCGCGCGATCGAGCGCTTCCTGCGTCCCGTCTGCTACCAGAACGTCCCGACGTCGTTGCTGCCCAGTGCAATCGCCGACGGCAACCCCGACAAACTGTGGCGTCGCATCGACGGCCAGCTCCGCCAAGACTGACCCCAATTCCCAACCCGCGAAAGGCCTGTAATGCGTCCCGACTTTGACGGCGTCCTGTTCTTCCCCGTCACCCCGATGACCGCTTCCGGTGACGTCGATCTCGACGCTCTCGCCCAGCACATCGCCAAGGGTGTCGAGGCCGGGCCCGGAGGCGTCTTCATCGCCTGCGGTACAGGCGAATTCCACGCACTCGAGGACGAGGAGTTCGGCGCTGTCGTGCGGACCGCCGTCGACGTGGTCGCCGGACGGGTCCCGGTCTACGCGGGTGCCGGCGGCTCGGTGGCACAGGCCAAGCGTTTCGCCCTGGCCGCTAAGGCCGCAGGTGCCGACGGCCTCCTGCTGCTGCCGCCGTATCTCGTCGAGGTCCCGCAGCCGGGGCTCGTCGACTACACCCGCGCCGTGGCCGAAACGACCGATCTGCCCGTCATCGTCTACAACCGCAACAATGCGCGCTTCACCGAAGCGTCGGCGGTCGCCGTCGCCAAGATTCCCAATGTGGTCGGATTCAAGGACGGCACAGGCAATTTCGATCAGGTCGCCCGCATCGTCGCGGCCGTCACCACCCAGGTAGACCCCGACTTCCTGTTCTTCAACGGGCTGCCGACCGCCGAGACTACGCAGCTGGCCTACCGCGCGATCGGTGTCCCGCTGTACTCGTCGGCGACGTTCGCCTTCGCGCCCGACCTCGCGCTGGCGTTCTACAACGCCCTGGAGTCCGGCAACACGCAGCTGGCCGGCGCGCTGCTCAACGCGTTCTTCATCCCGCTGGTGCGACTGCGCGACACCGTTCCCGGCTACGCGGTCTCGCTCGTCAAGGCCGGCGTGACCATGGAAGGAGTACCGGCCGGACCGGTGCGCCCGCCGCTGGTCATGCCCAGCACCGAAGACCTCACCGAGCTCGCCTCCATCGTCGCTGCCGGCCGCGCCGTCCTGGCCGACGCGCTGACCCAGGTCGTCTGAGGTCGTGGCCCAGATCCGCATCACCGGCGCACGCATCACACCCGTCGCGTTCGCCGATCCGCCACTGCTGAACACCGTCGGGGTGCACCAGACCTACGCGTTGCGCGCGATCATTCAGCTCGACACCGATGCGGGACTGGTCGGCCTTGGCGAGACCTACGCCGACACTCGACACCTTTCCCGGCTGCAGGCCGCCGCCGAGGCAATCGCCGGTCTGGATGTGTTCTCACTCAACCTCATCCGCGCAGCCATCGACACGCGACTCAAAGGTGACACCGCCGCGGTAGGCACCGCCGGCATGATCACCACCGCGTCAGCGGTGGATCAAGTGCTGTCGCCGTTCGAGGTGGCATGCCTCGACGTGCAGGGACAGTCACTCGGCCGGCCCGTCTCGGACCTGCTGGGGGGTAAGGTCCGAGACGCGGTGCCGTTCAGCGCGTACCTGTTCTACAAGTGGGCGGCCCACCCCGGCCAGGAGCCGGACTCCTTCGGCGAGGCGCTGGATCCCGACGGACTGGTCGCCCAGGCCCGTCGCATCGTCGGTGAATACGG
Source organism: Mycolicibacterium iranicum (assembly GCF_002101705.1). Classification (GTDB taxonomy): domain Bacteria; phylum Actinomycetota; class Actinomycetes; order Mycobacteriales; family Mycobacteriaceae; genus Mycobacterium; species Mycobacterium iranicum. The sequence goes on from NZ_LQPC01000026.1 coordinate 145,017, forward strand.
CTTCACCGCAATCAAACTCAAGGGCGGCGTCTTTGCACCCGAGGAGGAGATGGCGGCGATCGAAGCACTTGCGGGTGAATTCCCCGGCATGCCCCTGCGCCTCGACCCCAACGCGGCCTGGACACCGCAGACCTCGGTCAAGGTTGCTTCCGGACTGGCCGGCATCCTCGAGTACCTGGAAGACCCGACGCCCGGACTCGACGGCATGGCCGAGGTGGCTGCACAGTCCCCCATGCCGCTGGCGACCAATATGTGCGTCGTGGCCTTCGACCAGCTGGCACCGGCAGTCGACAAAAAGTCTGTGCGCGTGGTTCTTTCGGATCACCACTACTGGGGCGGCCTGCAGCGCTCCCGCCTGCTTGCCGGCATCTGCGACACCTTCGGACTCGGGCTGTCCATGCACTCGAACTCGCACCTGGGCATCAGCCTGGCCGCGATGGTGCACCTGGCCGGTGCAACGCCCAACCTCACCTACGCCTGCGACACGCACTGGCCGTGGAAGACCGAGGACGTCGTCAAGAACGGTGCGCTGACCTTCGTCGACGGGTCCGTGCCGGTGCCCACCGCGCCCGGGCTGGGTGTCGAGATCGACGACGACGCACTCAACGCGCTGCACGAGCAGTACGTCCGCTGCGGCATCCGTGAGCGCGACGACACCGGCTACATGCGCGCCGTCGACCCGTCCTTCGAGTTGGCCAGTCCGCGCTGGTGAATCCGCCCCCGGGCCCGGCCCGGGGTCCTACGGTTGGCCCATGACAGATCAGCCGGCCATCGATGCCGCACACCCACCGGACGTCATGCTGTCGGTGGTCAACCCCACCCTGAAAGTGTTGCTGAGGACCCCGCTGGGCGGGCTCATCGGCGACTTCATGCTCATCAGCTTCACCGGCCGCAAGTCCGGCAAGAAGTACGCCACCCCGGTCAGCGCGCACCGGATCGACGGCGCCCTCTACGTCATCCTGGAAGCGCAGTGGAAGCACAACTTCCGCGGCGGCGCCGATGCGCAGGTGTCGTTCCGCGGTAAGACCCGCACGATGCGGGGTGAACTCATCACCGACAAGGCGACCGTCGCCGAGATCTGCGAGCGGATCGCGACGTCCTACGGCGCCAAGAAGGCGCAACGCCAGATGGGCATGAAATTCCGCGATGACCGTCTGCCCACCGTGGCGGAATGGACGGAGGCGGCAGGCCGGCTGAAGATCGCGGCGATCAAGCTCAGCTGAGCTCTTCGCCCAGTCTCAGCCGGGCCACCTCGGCGGCGCCGTTTCCGGTAATCAGCCACAGCGCCGTGAGGCTGGAGATCAGGTCGTCGACCGAAACCTTCGCCCTTCCGTCGACGAACGCCAAGATGGCGTCCGCGGTGCCGCCGATCAGGAACGCCGGCGCCACCTGCGCCAGCGGATCGCGCTCGAGCTCGACGTCGTGGATGGTGCGGGCATGCGCCATCAGCACGCCCGTCAGACCGACCATGACCGCGCTGCGATGCTGGTGCAGCACAGGAGAACTCGTCACGCCGCCGAGGAGTACGCGGGCCCGCCGGGGGTCGGCCACGAGTGTGCGCACGAGCGCGTCGACCACCGCGGCCGCCTGCCCTGCCACGTCGTCGCTGCCGGCCTGCGTGAGCGCCGCCATCGTGGACGCGCGCACCTCGTCGGCGATGTCGTCGACGACGGCGGCACCGACCTCGTCGAGGCCGGCAAAACTCTCGTAAAAGTAACGCTTGTTCAATCCCGCTGCGGCACAGAGCTTCTCGACGGTGACGCTGCGCCATTCGTTGGCGACCATGGCCTCGATCGCGGCGTCGAGCAGCGCTGAGCGCCTGCGCTCGCGGCGGGCCTCGGCGGACTGCCCACCGTAACTGCGTTGCGGCGTGGCGTGCATTGCACGATATTCGCACCTTCACCAGCCGATCCGCCAACCCCCTTGACATGCATGCGCGCTTTTGGGACGGTTCTGTACCAGATATGTGGGACAGTTTCGTACCAAATAGGAGGTCATATGAGCGCCAGTGTCGAGTCGAAGCCGACAACCGTCATGAGGTCCGAGACAGTTCTCGGCGAGCTGCGTGAGATGGCCGAGACCGCACCTGCGCTCGCCCGCCGGCTGGCCTGGGATTACCTGCGCGACCTCGGCGACAGGGCCAGACGCGACCAACTCGCCGAGCTGTTCGCCCGAGGCACCGCACCCGAAGGTCCGAATGGAGCGATGGAAGGCCTGATCGTCGGCAACCTGTTCGGAATTCCCGAGGCGTACCTCGCCAATCCCCTGATGAAAATCGACCCCACCTGGCGGGGCAAGACGTTCGACATCCGTTCGGGCACGGGCTTCAATCGGCTCAGCCCACTGGGCAAATACACCTTGCGCGCCGTCGCCCCGCACTACCGCGGACTGCGCACGGCCGGCTCGGAAACGATGGGTTTCGGATTCGATCACCGCATCGACACCGCGGCCATCCATCCCTACATCCCGGTGCGGGCCCTTGACTATTCACCCGAGAAGTACGGCAACCCCAGCGTGCGGACCTTCCCGATCAAGCGCACCCGCGACGAGGTCGTCGAGCTGATCCCGGGCCTGTACCTGGGCCGCGCGCTGCTGACGATGCCCGACGGCGAGGTGCGCCTGATCGCCTACTTCGCACTGCGCGAGTTCAGCGACGAGCGCGGCGCGACAGCGTGATTCGCCTCGACGGAGCGGTCGCGTGTGTCACCGGGGGTGCACGCGGGATCGGCAAGGCCACCGCCGCAGACCTCGTCCGCCGAGGTGCCATCGTGTGGATCGGCGCCCTCGACCTGGCCGAAGCGGAACGAACGGCCGCCGAGATCGGCGCCCACGCAGCACAACTCGACGTCTGCGATCCCGGAAGCTTCGCCGACTTCCATGCCGCCGCCAGCGTGCACGGTCTACCGGCGATGCTGGTGAACAACGCGGGGATTCAGGTGATGGGCCCGTTCGCCGAGCAACGCCTCGACGTGTACCACCGGGAAGTCGCGGTCAACCTGATCGGGCCGATCAACGGGATGCACACTTTTCTGCCCGGAATGCTGGAGCGCAACCACGGCCACATCGTCAACATCTCCTCGATGGCGGCCAAGGTGACCACGCCCGGCATGTCGGTCTACAGCGCGACCAAGTACGCGGTCGCAGCCTTGTCACGGGCGGTACGCGCCGAAATCACCGGCAGCGCAGTCACGATCAGCACGGTCATGCCCACCGCGGTGCACACCGAGCTGACCGCGGGCGTGAGCCTCGCGCTGCTGCCCACCCGGGAGCCGGACGACGTGGCCACAGCGATCGTCGACACCGCAGAACATTCCCGTCGCGAGATCACCGTGCCGCGGTGGCTCGCGGCGTTCGGAGTGGTGGAGGAGGTGGCGCCGGAGCCGCTGCTGCAGCGGCTCAAGCATCTCGCAACACTGCGCCAACCGCCGGGCCATTTCGATGCGGAAAGCAGACGCGGCTACCTGGACCGGATCGGGCAATGATCACCAAACACCAGCTGCAGGCGTTCGGCGCAACGCTGAGTGCCCGGTACCCCACCGTTGTGCAACCCTTGGCGACCCCGCCACCGGGATCCGGACTCAAGCCCGTGATGGGCGACTACGGCGTCCCGTTCCTCGGGCACATCATGAGCTCCATAGTCGAACCGCTCGACTTCGCACGGCGCCGCTACCAGCGGTACGGACCGGTGTCCTGGGCGGGCGGCGTCGGCTTCCGCATGGTCACGCTGATGGGACCGGAGGCGTTGGAGACGGTCTGGATCAACAAGGACAAGGCGTTCTCCAGTACCCGCGGGTGGGCGCCGGTCATCGGTCCGTTCTTCCACCGGGGCATCATGCTGCTCGACTTCGACGAGCATCGAGACCACCGCCGCATCATGCAGCAGGCGTTCACCCGCACCGCGTTGTCCGGCTATCTCGAACTCATGCAACCGAGCATCGACCGCATGCTGAACTCCTGGCCCGCAACACAGACGATCCCGTTCTACGACGCCATCAAGCACCTGCTGCTCGACCAGGCCACCGAAGTGTTCGTCGGTGCACACCTCGGGCCCGAATCCGACCAGCTGTCAGCCGATTTCGATGCCACGGTGCGCGGCGGCCAGGCCATCGTGCGCGCCGACGTGCCCGGCGGTACGTGGGCCAGAGGCCTGCGGGCGCGTGAACGTCTCGAGGAGTACTTCCGCAAGCAGCTTCCCGACCGCCGCAGGAGCGACGGCGCTGACCTGTTCTCGATGCTGTGCCACAGCCGCGACGAGGACGGACTGCGATTCAGCGATCAGGACATCGTCAACCACATGATCTTCCTGCTGATGGCCGCCCACGATACGAGCGCTATCGCGCTGTCGATGCTCACCTACGAATTGGGGCGAAACATCACATGGCAGAGGGCTTTACGTGACGAGGCTCTTGCACGACCCAACGATGCGCCTGCACTTGCCGATCTGGAGGACTACCCACTGCTCGATTTCGCGTTCAAAGAGATCCTGCGGATGTACGCGCCTGCGGGCACGTTGTTCCGCCAGACCGTCAAAAACACCGAGATCGCCGGTCATTACATCCCCAGGAAGAGCCAGGTGGCCATCAACGTCTACGCGTCGATGCGTCTCCCCGACTGGTGGAAGGATCCGGATCGGTTCGACCCCGGCCGTTTTACCGACGCGGGGGCCTTCAACTCCGTCAGCCGCTACGTGTTCGCACCATTCGGCGGAGGCGCGCACAAGTGCATCGGTCAGCAGTTCGCGGACATGACGGTCAAGGCGACAATGCATCAGATCCTGCGACGCTTCGAGTGGTCCGTGCCATCGGGCTACATTCCGCGCATGACCTGGGGCACCGGGCCGACGCCTGCCGACGGGCTGCCGATGAGCGTGCGCCGGAGAACCGGCTGATCCAGAATTCGTCATCCAGCACTTCGCGACCAACCTAAACTGATGCCTGCCCGCTCTAAGTCGAGCGGTTTCGATACGAGGAGTGCATCGTGTTTTCGCTGGCGCGGCTGTCCTGCTTCGTCGCCGTTGCCGAAGAATTGCACTTCGGCCGCGCCGCAGAACGTTTGCACATGACGCAGCCGCCGCTGTCGCGCCAGGTGCAGCAGCTGGAGAACGAACTGGGCGTGCAGCTGATCGACCGCACCACCCGGACCGTCACGCTGACTCCTGCGGGTGCGGCATTTCTTCCGGATGCTCGGCGCATTCTGCAGCTCGCCGAGGGCGCCGCGCAGACCGTCAAGCGCATCCCCGCCGGCGACCTCGGCACCGTCGTCGTCGGCTTCACCGCCGCGTCGGCGCACGCCGTGCTGCCCCGGCTGCTGGAGCGCATGCGCGAGCGGCTGCCCGACGTGAAGCTCGACCTCCGCGAGATGGTGACTGCCGCGCAGATCGAAGGGCTCATGACGGGCGAGCTGGACCTGGGGATGGCGCGTCCACCGCTGAAGCGACCCGGGTTGGTGTCGCGGCCGCTCCTGCACGAGCAGTTGGTCGCGGCGCTGCCCGACGGGCATCCGCTGACGGACATGTCCCGGCAGCTGACGCTCACCGACCTCGACGGTCAGGACGTCATCATGTATTCGCCGGTGCAGGCACGGTATTTCAACGAGCTGCTGATCTCGACGTTCACCATCGCCGGCGCCACACCGCGCTATGTGCAGTACGTGACGCAGGTGCACACGATGCTGGTGCTCGTGCGGTCCGGCATCGGCATCGCGCTGGTGCCCGCGTCCGCGGCGACCCTGCATCCCGAAGGCGTGGCATTCCGGTCGATCGGCGCGTTCCGCGAGCGCCCCGTCGAGCTCGACGCGGTATGGCGGGGAGACTCGACGAACCCGGCGCTGCTGCGGGTGCTCAAAGATGTTTTGCCGCAGCAGGAGTGGACGACCGACGACCTGGTGGAACGCGTCGACTGATTGGTGCCTTCGCGCGCCGAAACTGCATTCCATGCGGTCGTTTCTCGGATTTCGCCACACGGAATGCAGTTTCGGCGGTGGTCAGGTGAGCTGCGGGACGCCGTCAGGGATCACGAACGACTTGCCCGTCTTTACCGGCGCGCCGGGGCGGGTGACGTAGGGGACGGTTCGGAAGTCGGCCGTCACCTGCTCGGGGGTGATGCGGGTCCGGACGTAGCCGCGGCGGTTGCTGAAGTACTTGACATGCGGGTTCTCGGGCAGGATCGCCGCGGTGTCCTCGCGGGTGTCGCCACCGTCACCGCCGGACGAGATCGACGTCGTCACCAATTCCGTTGCAATCCTGCGCCCTCCGGGACGCTGGCTGATCTCGGCGGCCCAGTGCGAATGCACGTCACCGGTCAGCACGACAGCGTTGCGAACCGGTGAAGCGACGAGGCCCGCGATGATCCGGTCACGGTTGGCGACGTAACCGTCCCAGGCGTCGGGATTGACACCCGTCGCCGGTCCTTCCTTCAGCTCCACACCGGCGAAGAACACCTGCTGTCCGAGAAGATCCCAACGTGCCCGTGACTCACGAAAGCCATTGATCAGCCAGCGTTCCTGCTCCGCGCCGGTCAGCGTGGCCGACGGGTCGAAACGTCCGGCGCAGTCGGCGCGGAACTTATCGCCGCAGGGCTGGTCGGTGCGGTACTGGCGGGTGTCGAGCATGTGGAACGTCGCTAGTTGACCCCAGCCGACCCGGCGGTAGAGCTGCATGTCGATGCCCCGCGGGAACGCCGCCGACCGCAGCGGCATATTCTCGTAATACGCCTGCAGCGCGGCGGCGCGGCGTGCGCCGAAGTCGGGCTGGGGTTTCTCCGGGATTTCGTCGGCCCAATTATTTTGCAGCTCATGGTCATCGAAGACCACCAGCCACGGCGCCGCGGCATGCGCCGCCTGTAGATCGGGATCAGACTTGTACTGGGCGTACCGCTGTCGGTAGTTGGCCAGCGTGACGGTCTCAGGACCTATGTGTGCACGGACGCCGCCGTCGCGTGGTCTGTACTCGTACTGGTAGTCGCCGAGCTGCAGGACCAGATCTGGATTCTCCTCTGCCAGATGGCGATACGCGGTGAACCAGCCTTGCTCGAAGTGAGAGCATGACGCGAAGCACATCGTCATCGGAGCCAACGACGCCGCGTCGGGTGCGGTGCGGGTGCGTCCCGCCGCAGAAATGTCACCGCCGGTGCGGAAGCGGTAGAAGTACTCGGCACCGGGATTGAGACCCGAGAGTTCGACGTGCACACTGTGTGCGAATTCAGGGGTGGCGGTGACGACGCCTCGCTGCACGATGCGGGTGAAGGCCTCGTTGTCGGCGACCTCCCACTCGACGTCGACGGCACGCGCAGGCATCCCGCCGAGCCCGTCGTCGGCCAGCGGGTCGGGCGCCAGTCGGGTCCACAGCACCACACCATCGGCGGCGGGTTCCCCGGAGGCCACACCGAGCGTGAACAGATTGGCGGGGAGTTGCGTGCGGACCTGCGGTGAGCACCCCAGGAGCGGCAGAGCTGCAAGGCCCGCTGCTCCTTTGAGGACTGCGCGACGGCTGACGTATGGCACCGGTCCATAGTGTCAGCGCCCGGGGTTGCCCCGAGGCGACAGTTTTGTGTCGCCCAGGTGTTTTCATGCCCAAATGCGCTTATGTACATGAACCGATGGGTCTAGCCTGAGCGAAAAGCCGACGAAGGGGTCCGCTATGAAGCCATCGCGCCGTGGCGACGATCACGAGGTCTCCGAAACGCTGAAGCACAGGGGCTGCCGCTGCCACTGCGCAGGCTGCAAGTCCGAAGACCACTGCCACAACATCGCCGCGGGCTGCAACGTTCCGCGGTAAACCTCGTCTGACCGATTCGATGTGGCGTCCCCACCGGGCGACGAGCGTCCCGGTGGGGAGGAAGCTGCCGAGGTTGCGCACTTTCAGCGCCTCCACCGCGGCTCGGGCTCGACCAGTACCGCCGACCAAATGCGGCGCTCAGGGCAGTTTCAGCTCACGGAGTTGTCTGCGGGAGGTGATGCCCAGTTTCCGGAAGATGTTCCGCAGGTGCGCTTCTATTGTGCGCGGACTCAAGAAGAGCTGTTCACCGACTTCACGGGAGGTGGCCCCGGTCGCCACGAGTCGCGCGATGGTCAGCTCTTGGGCAGTGAGCGCGTCGCTGGGTTGGGAGGTCCGTTTGCGTGCGCGTTCACCAGTGGCGCGTAGCTCGCGGGCGGCGCGGGCGGCGAACGGCTCTGCACCCATCCCGGACAGAAGGGCATGAGCGGTACGCAGCTCGTCGCGCGCCTCGCTACGGCGGCTTTCGCGGCGTAGCCATTCCCCGAAGACGAGGTGGGTGCGGGCGAGAAAGGCGTTCATCCGGCAGTTCTGCAGCCGCTCGATCGCTTCCCGATAGAGCTCTTCTGCTTGCACACCGGCGCTGGTCAGCGCTCGGGAGCGCGCAGCAACACCGAGCGCCCATTCGGTGCCGCTGGCGTTCGCTCTCATGCCGAGCTCGTCCATCGCGCGAGAGGCGGATTCCGTATCACCGGCACGGGTGGCCGCCTCGACGAGCTCGTGCAGCGCCTGCCACCTGATCGCCGGCTCGTAGGTTTCACATGCTTGGGAAGCGGCTTTTTGTGCTGCCGGATAATTACCGCGGCCGTTGTCGAGCACAGCCATCGCACACAGAGACACCGTGGCTTCGATCCCCCGCATGCGTTCTCTCGGCTCGCCGTCACGGATGTCATACCGATCGGCGGCCTCCGACTCAATGCCGCGCCAAGCGCCCAGGTACGTGTGCGCGAAACTCATTGGCACAGCACCCGAAACCTGTGAAATCGCCGCCGCCTCGTCCGCCAACTCGGTGGCGAGCGCGAGCTCGCCGGTGTAGACCCGCGCACATGCCGAGACAAGCAGAGCAGCCGGTAGCGTGGCCAGGGCGCCGGCTTCGCGCGCGAACCGCACGTAGCGGTCGGCCAGCTCGATGGTCAGTTCATCCTCGAACAGTCCGATAGCGGTCCGTGTCGCCAACCACAGCCAGTCCCCGGTGTCGCCGGCTCGGGGGGTCTCGATCGGGAACGCGTGCTTGCGGAACGCCTGAAGAGCTCGCCTGAGGACGGGCGCACCGGCTTCGAATCCATGGGTGTGCGCAGCCACCAACCCGCTGAGCAGCAAATCCGCCGGGCCCGGTTCTCCAGTCGGCGCTGGTGCGGCACCGACAGCTTCGGCGATCTCCGGCAGACCAGGGTCGACACCCGCGCTCCCGGTGATGGTGGCCGCGTCGAAGGCCTGCAGGTAAGTCTCACGAGCCAGCGAAGAGTCCAGGGGAGCCAACATCCGAGCGGCGCCCAAGAGCATCCCCGGCACCTCGCTGCCCTGGGTGAGGTGAAAAGTGATTCGAGCGCGGAGCAGTTCCAGGCGGGCGCGTTGCAACGGGTCCAGTTTTTCGGCATCCAGACCGTCGAGCAGCGCCAGGGCTGCTTCGGGCGCACCGGCACAGTGCTCGGAATAGGCGGCCTCCAACGCACGTCTGGCCCGGCGTGCTGGATCCGGGGTCAGATCGGTGGCTCGCCGGAGAAACGCGGCCGCGGCGCAGAAACCACCGCGGGACAGCGCGCGGTCGGCTGACCGTTCCAGGTCCGCGGCGGCGTCTTCGTCGGTGCCCAACACCGACTGCGCGCGATGCCACGCTCGGCGGTCCGGGTCGGTGTGCGGGTCGGTCGCGGCAGCCAGGACGGCGTGGGCGTGACGGTGCTCCGGTGCCGTGGCGGCACGGTATACCGCCGAGCGCACCAACGGATGGCGGAACCGGACTCGGGTGTCGATCTCAAGCAGCCCTGCGGTTTCTGCAGGCGCGGCCGCTTCGCGGTCGATCCCCATATGATCGGCTGCGCGCCACAGGAGCGTCGCGTCGCCGGTCGGCTCGGAAGCTGCCACCAACAACAGCTGCCGCGTATGCGACGGCAGACTGTTCGAGCGCCGCGCAAAGTTGTCCTCGATTCGGCGCGGGACGCTCACGGCGTCGGGAAGTCCGAAGCCACCAGCCAACTGCAGGCTGCTGGGAAGTTCGAGCAGCGCCAACGGATTACCGCGCGCTTCGGCGACGATACGGTCGCGAACCCCTTCATCGAGTGGGGCGCTCACAGCTGTGTGCAACAACGCCCGAGCGTCCGCCTCCTCAAGCCCTTCCAGACGCAACTCGGGCAATCCTGCCAGCGGGTCACCGGTGCTGTCGCCGGTGTCTCGCACCGCGAACATCAGCACCAGCCGTTCGGCCCCCACCCGCCGCGCGACAAACGAAAGCACTTGCGCGGAAGCCAGATCCAGCCACTGAGCGTCGTCGACGAGGCACAGTATCGGCCCCTCCTCGGCGAGGAGGTTGAGGACGGCCAACCCGACCAGGAACCGATCCGGCGCGGCTCCGGCCCGGTGGCCCAGCGCGACGTCGAGTGCGGCTCGCTGTGGTTCAGGCAGGGTCTCGGTGCGGTCGAGCAGCGACGCGCAGAGCTGGTGCAAGCCGGCGAACGCGAACTGCGTTTCAGCTTCCACACCGACAGACGATTCCACCCGGATCCCCGACGCAAGTGCGGTGTCGCGGGCGTACTGCAGCAGTGCAGATTTCCCGATGCCCGCTTCCCCGCGCACCACGAGCACCCCGCTGCGCCCCGCGGCCGCATCGGCCAGTACTCGGTCGATCGCTTCACGCTCTGCGCCTCGACCCAGCAGACCGCTTTGCTGAGCCCGGGCTCGGGCCGATCCCTCCTCCGCCTGCGCGGGGGGCTGCTCCACAACAGTCACCCTAGGACCTCCGGCGTTCAGACACGCCGAGCCCGCAAAGAATTTGTCGGGTGGACGGTGCGTCTCTCAGTTCGACGACTTCGGCGGTCACGGGCTGGTGTCCTCCTCCGAGGCGACGCCATCAGTGCTGATCACTGACTTTGGCGCTCTGCCGGTGGCGCCGCGCCGACCCTCGAAACGATACGAGACGGTCCACTCGACGTCAATACGGACCGGACCGTATTGCATCGATGAGCGGGTGTCGTCGCCTACGGTTACGGAATGCCTGCCAACCGCAACGAGCAATCGCGACGCGCAATCCTTGACGCGTCCTTCTCGATGATCGGCGAGCTCGGGTACGACAAGATCTCGATCGAGGCGATCGCCAGGCGGGCAGGGGTGTCCAAGCAGACGATTTACCGCTGGTGGCCGTCCAAAGGCGCCGTGATACTGGAAGCTGCAACCGAAAGCCTCAGCACGGTGGTCACTCTCGCCGACACCGGTGACATCGTCGCCGACATCCGGACCCAGCTGACAGCGATCGTCGAATTGATCAACACCACCGGATTCGGACCGGCGTATCGGTGTCTGATTGCTGCCGGCCAGTCCGATGCCGAACTTCTGCGCCATCTCTTCGATCGAATCATCAAACCCAACATCGAGGACTTCGGCGCCCGGGTCACTCTGGCGCAGAAGCGCGGCGAGATGCGCGCCGATGCCGATTGGCAGACGATGCGCGACCTGCTGTACGGGGTCGTCGAGTACCGGCTGATCCATGCGATGCCACTCGAACCGGAATACATCGACGGCGTCCTCGCGATCGTGTTCGGCGGAGTGCGCTGACGGAAAGGCCTTTTGCCCACGCGGTCACCCACGACGGTGACTAGGTAGGTGACTTTCACCGACGCGAAGGTCGCCTCGACGCTGGCAATGTGAGGGCACGGAACGAGACCGTTCCGCCGACTCGCTCAAACGTGCACCGTCGGTGAGCGCGGAAACCAACGGAAAGCCAACAACTGTGGAGGAGATTCCAGCAGGCCTATCGGCGTTCTTGACGGCTCTGGCAGCACGCGACGGCGTACGCGCAGCAGCTCGATTCGCCGAGTACGTGATCCTTGAGAGCCCGATCGACATGGAGCCTGTCGTCGGCCGCGAACAGGTGGCTGAGGCCGTGTCTCAGATCCTCGATGTCCTCGACGTCTACGTAGTCGCGCACGTCATCGCCGGGGACGGATGCTTCGCCGTCGCGACGAACATCACGATCGGCAGCACAGAGCTCGACGGCATGGACCTGATCGGCATCAACGCCGAGGGCAAGGTCGCCTCGCTGGTGATGCATTTGCGACCGATGCCGGCCGTCGTCACCTTGCAGAACCGCCTCGCAGCTGCCAGCGGAGAACCGTTGCTCGTACTCACCGAAGAGCCTTAGGAGGACGCCATGATCAGCGTCGGAAGCGCTCAGCCACAGGACACCACGGGTCACCTCGGCGCGGTATCAGACGAGACCGAGGCCGAATTGGCGGCGCGCTTCGTGCGGGACGTCACACCCCTTCTGAACACGCTTCTCGGTGGGGCCGTTCGCATCACCGCGCAGCGCGCCGATGCTGAGGATCTGGTGCAGGAAACCATGGTGCTGGCATACAAGAACTTTCGAACCTTCCAGCAAGGGACAAATCTGAAAGGGTGGCTGTTTCGCATCCAGGCCAATGCTCACATCAGTGGTTACCGCAGGCGGATTCGCAGGCCCGCAGAGCTGCCTGTTCCCATGAACTTCGACTGGCAGCTGCCACCGGATGCCCGGCGCTCGCCCAGACTCCTGCGCTCAGCCGAGGCGCAGGCGTTGGAGTGGTTGCCCGACGACGGAGTCAGGAACGCTTTGGCCGCATTGTCCGTCGAGTTCCGGATGACGGTGTACTACGCCGATGTGGCAGGCCTCACCTATAAGGAGATCAGCGAGATCATGTGCATACCAATCGGAACCGTCATGTCACGCATCCACCGCGGGCGGTCCCGGCTGCGCAACCTGCTGGCTGATCTGGCCACCGACCGCGGGTACGCCCGAGAACAAGAAGCAGGATAGCTCCACCACCACAACGAAAGGTAGGTTCGAATGACCGACAGCCGGGCCGGTGAGGGTTGGCCGACTCTACTCGTCGATGACTGGGAACCCACGCGAAGGTCGCTGCACATGTGGAGCCAGATCGTCGGCAAGGTGCGAATGGAACACGCGCCGCTGCTCAATCATTGGTGGCAAGTTCCGCTCTACGTGTCGCCGCGAGGATTGACGACGTCGACGATCCCCGTCGGGACAGGGGCGTTCGACATGGAGTTCGACTTCGTCGACCATGCGCTCAAAATGCGGGTGAGTGACGGACGCACGGCAGGCATCGATCTGCATGACTTGTCGGTGGCCGGCTTCTACCACGCGGTGCTTGACACCCTCGGCGGTCTCGGCATACCCGCACGAATCTCTGCGGGGCCCAACGAAGTACACCCCGCGATTCCGTTCGCCGAGGACACCCACACCGGTTACGACCCCGCCGCAGCGAATGCATTCTGGCGACAACTGATCCAAGCCGACCGGGTAATCGGCCGGTTTCGTAGCCATTTCATCGGCAAGGTCAGTCCCGTGCACTTCTTCTGGGGTTCCTTCGACCTCGCATGCACCCGGTTCTCGGGTCGTGGCGCACCCCGGCACCCCGGTGGTGTACCGAACTGCGGTGACTGGGTGATGGAGGAGGGGTACTCGCACGAACTGAGCAGTTGCGGGTTCTGGCCGGGCGGCGCCGCCGAAGGAGCGTTCTACTCCTACGCCTATCCGGAACCGGCCGGGTTTGCCGACGCCGCAGGCATTCCCGATGGCGCTTTCTACGACGCCGGTCTGCGGCAGTACCTGTTGCCATATGAGACGGCCCGCCAAGCGAAGGACCCGGACGCGACGGTGATGCGCTTCCTCGAGTTCACCTACAGTGCCGCAGCCGACCTGATGAACTGGGATCGACACGCCCTTGAGAGCAATCCCGATCGTTGGACGCACAAAGCCTCGTCGCGGTGACCGAGAAGATCCGGGTGGCCTCATTCGATGACCTGGTCTCCGACCGACCGCATGCCGTCACTGCCGGTGGGGTGGACCTGATCCTCATCCGCCGAGGCGGGGACGTGCATGCCCTAAACGGACGGTGCCCGCACCGAGGGGCTCTGATGGGTGACGGACGTGTCGAGGGGCCCCTCGTCGTATGTGGCGTACACGGATGGCGCTATGACATCGCGACGGGCGTGTCGCCGGTGAACCCGGCGGTGGCACTCGCCAAGTTCCCGACCTGGGTGTCGGACGGGGTTGTCTACGTTGACGAATCGTCGGTGACGGAGTTCAAGCGCGCCCATCCGTCGACACACGAGGATGACGGCTATCAGGGCCGCTGGATCACGCCGGCCGATACACCCGAAGAGCCGTTCGTCACGCAGATCCACGAGCTGGCCGCGCACGGCCTGGACAGGGTCGGCCACCACGGGCCGATGGCGGCCATGGGCGTGCCCAGAGATCAGCTGCCGAAGTGGGAGTCGATTCAACTGGTGACCGGTCAACTGGCACAGCTACCGCTGCTTGAGGACGAACCGGTTGCCACGGAGACCGTGATCGGTCCGGCAGCCAAACGTCCGCTGGTGTTGGATATCCCACTGTTCGTCAGCGATATGAGCTTCGGTGCGCTCTCCGAGGAGGCCAAGGTCGCCCTCTCTGCGGGGGCCCGGATGGCCGGCACCGGCATATGTTCAGGCGAAGGCGGCATGCTTCCCGAAGAGCAACAGCACAATTCGCGGTATCTTTACGAGCTCGCCTCGGCCCGCTTCGGATGGAGTTTCGAGCATCTGCAGAAGGTGCAGGCGTTTCACTTCAAGGGCGGTCAGGGCGCCAAGACCGGCACCGGCGGTCATTTACCAGGAAGCAAGGTGACCGGGAAGATCGCTACAGTGCGCGGTCTGTCGGCGGGTTCCGCCGCCATCTCCCCAGCCCGGTTTCCCGATTGGACCTCGCTGGATCAGTTCCGTGATTTCGCCGCGGAGGTCCGGGCGGTGTCCGGAGGAATCCCGGTGGGCTTCAAAATGAGCGCGCAACAGATCGAACGCGATATCGACGCGGCTCTGGAAGTCGGTGTCGACTATCTCATCCTCGACGGCCGCGGCGGCGGAACAGGAGCTGCACCAACCCTGTTCCGCGACAACATCTCCGTGCCGACGATCCCAGCCCTCGCCAGAGCGCGACGGCACCTGACCGCGTCCGGGGTCGACCACGTCACCCTGGCTGTCACCGGCGGGATCCGCACCGCGGCGGACATGGTCAAGGCGCTCGCGCTGGGCGCAGACGCCATCGGCTTGTCCAACTCGGCGCTGCAGGCAATCGGATGCGTGGGCATGCGCGCGTGCAACACCAACGCCTGTCCGGTAGGGATCGCCACTCAGAAGCCCCACCTACGCGACCGGCTGCCCGTGGATCTGGCCGCCCTGCGCCTGCAACGCTTCCTGCACTCCACCGTCGAGCTCATGACAGTCCTGGCCAGGGCGTGTGGACACCGGCGACTCGCCGACTTCAACCTCGACGACCTCGTCACCTTCGACCGCGACTTCGCCCATCTCAGCGGGGTCCCCTACGCAGGAGTGGTGCCGTTGTGACTGCCAATCAGCGAGAAACACAGTGGCACAGGGTGATCGATCCGGACTCGCTCGACGAGGGCGAGGTCATGGTATGCCCCGTCGGCCTGAAGTCCGTAGCACTGACCAAGCTGGGCGGCGAATTCGGCGCCATTGACAACCGCTGCCCCCATCAAGGCGGGCCGCTGGGACAGGGCACTCTCGAGAACGGCAAGATACGGTGCCCCTGGCACGGCTACGATTTCGACCCATTCACGGGTCAAGCCGCAGGCGGACCCGATTTCGACGTCACGACATACCCTGTCGAGGTCCGCGCGGACGGTGTCTACGTCGGCACGCCACCACCTGCATCACCCGTCCGTACGGTCAGCGATGTGTTGATCGAGACGATGATCGATTGGGGAGTCGACACGGTCTTCGGGATGGTCGGGCATTCCAATCTCGGCCTGGCAGAGGCGATGCACCGCGCCGAGACCGAGGGCAAGCTCCGCTATTTCGGTATCCGCCACGAGGGTGCGGCGGCCTTCGCAGCATCGGCGTACGGCAAGCTCACCGGCAAACCCGCTGCGTGCTTCGGCATCGCGGGCCCAGGTTCGACGAACCTGCTGACGGGTCTTTACGACGCGAAGGCAGATCGTGCACCGGTGCTGGCCCTCTCGGGCAACGTGGACTCATCCGTCGCCGGCAAGGGCGCCTTCCAGGACATCGACCTGCTCGCCGCGTTCGCGGACGTCTCAACCTTTTCGGCCATGGTCCGCTCAGGATCCGACCATGCCGAATTGATGGCGATGGCGATCAAGCACGCCGTGCTCGCTCGCGGAGTCGGACACCTCGTGCTGCCCGACGAGGTGCAGGTGCTCGCGGCACCGCCACAACCCGGCTCCGGCCCTGCCGGGCGGATGCCCGACCTCCGCGTCGCCCCGCCCGCCCAGGCGCTCCGAGACGCGCGCGCCCGGATTGCTGTCGCAACTCGGCCGGTCATCGTGGTGGGCGCCGGCGCCAAAGCCGACATGGCACAGATAACTTCGCTCGCCGAGCGGTTGAATGCCCCGATTCTGACCACATTCAAGGCCAAGGGGCAGATCTCCGACAGGCATCCACTGGCCTGCGGCGTGCTGGGCCGCTCCGGAACGCCCGTCGCCTCCTGGATGATGAACAAGGCCGACCTCCTGCTGGTGTTCGGCGCGTCGTTCTCGAACCACAGCGGCATCTCCCCTTTCACGCCCACCGTGCAGGTGGACACGGATCCCTTGATGCTCGGACGGTTTCGGCCGGTGACGGTGCCGGTACTCGGCGACGCGGGCGTCACTGCCCACGCGATGACAGAGGGACTGCGCCTCCACCCAGCGATCGTCGACCAGCGCCCCGAGATCGCCGAACGCTGGGCGGTGTGGCGCACGGAAAAGGCTCGCCGCGCCGCCGCAGACCCGGGCAGCGGGCGGGTGTCCGCCGCAGCCGTCTTCCACGAACTGAACGAGCTCGCGCCCGAGAACGCCGTCATCACAGTGGATGTGGGGAATCACGCCTACTCATTCGGGCGGTACTTCGAACCGACGTCACAGTCAGTCCTCATGTCGGGCTATCTCGGTTCGATCGGCTTCGGGTTCCCGGCTGCACTGGGAGCGTGGGCGGCGGTGCCGGACCGTCCCGTCATCGCCGTCACCGGTGACGGCGGGTTCGGCCAGTATCTCGCCGAAGTCACCACCGCGGTGAAGTACGGCATGAACATCACTCACATCCTGCTGAACAACGGCGAACTCGCCAAGATCAGTGAAGAACAGCGCAGCGCCGAGTACGCGGTCTGGCAGACGTCGCTGCTGAATCCCGACTTCTCGGCACTGGCCCGTGACTGCGGCGCCTTCGGCAAGCGTGTCAGCGATCGTGCCGACCTCGCGACCGCACTGCGAGAAGCGCTCGACCACCCTGGCCCAGCCATGGTCGAGATTCTGACCGACCCCGGATCGCACTGAGCGACAAGCGACCACGACAACGAGGAACCCTAATGACTGATTCGATGAAAGCCGTTGTGCTCAACCGATTCGGCGGGACTGATGCGTTCGAGCTGGCCGACGTCTCGGTGCCGCACGTTGGGCCACGCCAGGTTCGGGTGCGCATCCACGCCACCGCCATCAACCCACTCGACTATCAGATTCGTCGCGGCGACTACGCCGATCTTGTGCCGCTGCCTGCGATCATCGGGCACGACATCTCGGGTGTGGTCGAGGAGGTCGGATTTCATGTGACCGAGTTCCGCGCAGGCGACGCCGTGTATTACACGCCTCAGATCTTCGGCGGCCCGGGCTCTTACGCCGAGCAGCACGTCGCCGACGTTGACCTGGTCGGCCGAAAGCCCGAGAATCTCAGCCACCTGGAGGCGGCGAGCCTGACCCTTGTCGGCGGAACGGTCTGGGAGTCCCTTGTGACACGAGCTCAGCTCACCGTCGGCGAGTCGATCCTTATCCATGGCGGCGCGGGCGGCGTCGGCACGATCGCAGTCCAGGTCGCCAAAGCATTGGGCGCCCAGGTGATCACCACTGCGAGAGCCGGGGATCATGATTTCGTGCGCTCACTCGGCGCGGACGTGGTGATCGACTACGCCTCGACGGACTACGTCGACACCGTCGCGGAGGTGACCCGCGGCAAAGGGGTCGACGTCGTCTTCGACACCATCGGAGGCGACACACTCACGCGAAGCCCGCTGATACTCAGCGACGGCGGACGCGTCGTCAGCATCGTCGACATTGCACAGCCGCAGAATCTCATCGAGGCGTGGGGCCGCAACGCCGCCTATCATTTTGTGTTCACACGACAGAACCGAGGAAAACTGGACGCCCTCACCACCCTGGTCGAGCGTGGCCTTGTGAAGCCGGTGATCGGCGCGACCCTTCCGCTCGCCCGGGTGGGCGATGCTCACGAAGTCCTGGAGAACAGGCGCGCTTACGCGCTGCGCGGCAAGGTCGCGATCGACGTGGCCGGTGGCACCGTGGAGATCCCGCCGCGCACCTAGACCGGCGTGACGAGCTTTCCCGTCGCGAGGAAGCTGTCGAGGTTGCGCAGTGTCAACGCCTCCATCGCGGCCCGGGTCTGCTCGGTACCGCTCGCCACATGGGGTAGAAGCACGACATTATTCAGGGCGAACAGCTCCTCGGGCACCTTCGGCTCGTCGGCGAACACGTCGAGGCCCGCACCGGCGAGCTTGCCGTTCAACAGGGCGTCGACCAGTGCATCCTGGTCGACGACGCTGCCGCGGGCGATGTTGATCAGATAGCCACGAGGTCCGAGCTCCTCGATGACCTCGCGGCTCACCAGCCCGCGCGTGCCTTCACCGCCGGCCGCGGCGACGACAAGTACGTCCACGTTCGATGCGAGATCCAGCGGCGATGCCTCGTAGAGGTACGGCGAGTCCGCGATCGCGTGGCGGTTGTGGTAGCTGATACGGCAGCCAAAGGCACTGAGCCGCAGTGCGATTGCTTTACCGATGCGACCCAGGCCGATGATGCCCACCCGGGTGTTGCTGACCTGCCGGGTCAAGGGGTAGTTGCCGTCCACCGGCCAGCGGCCGGCCCGGACGTAGCGATCGGAGGCCGAGAACTGCCGCAGGGTGTCGATCATCAGCCCGACGGCGGTGTCGGCCACGCAGTCTGTCAGGACGTCGGGGGTATTGCTCACCCCGACGCCCCGAGTCTCAGCGGCCGCGACATCCGTGGTGTCGTAGCCGACGCCGAAGTTGATCACCGCGCCCAGATTCGGCAGCGCAATCATCAGGTCAGCGTCCACCCCCGTGCGCCCCGAGGTCACGGCGGCCGTGAACTCCGCACCGCGGCGGGTCAGAAAGTCGGCGCGCTCGGCGGCCGAATCAGGCAGCACCGCAGCCGCGTAGTCCTCGGCAAGCGTGCGCTCCAGCGACGGCTTCAACGGTCCGACCTGCAACACGGCGTGAGTTCCCACGATCCTCACGGTACGGCGAGCTGGGGATACCGGTCCACGTCCGAAATAGCATGGACTTATACCCAACGCGCATAGCTGCGCCTGCACGGGCGGCGGCACAGCATCACTGCGTTGACAGATCGCGCAAAACCGCTGTTCAAAGGGCATTTTGCAGAACCCGAATCTGCCGCGCCGAAGCCCTCCATGGGCGTGAAAACGGTGTTTAGCCGGGGTTGACGCTCCTTCTCGGACGCTCTTACCGTGTGGTTGCCATCACAGCCCGCATCTACATACGTGGACGTCACTACCCATAGCCCGGGAGGACCGATGAACTCCAGCACCAGGCGCCTGAGCGCTCTGGCCTTCGCAGCGGTCACCGTCGCGGCCAGCGGCTGCACCGTCGCCAACACCGGCAGCGGCGGCTACGACCCCAACACACTGCGCATCGTGCTTCCTCAGGAGCCCCCCACGCTGGAACCCTGCGAGGGCTCGCTCACCTCCACCGGCATCGTGACGCGCTCCAACATCACAGAGCCACTGGCCGAGCGCGATTCCAACACTGGCGAGCTGCTGCCGCTGCTGGCCACCGGGTGGGAGCAGACCTCGCCGACGGAATGGACCTTCACGCTGCGCGACGGCGTGACCTTCTCCGACGGTGCGCCGTTCACGTCAGCTGACGCCGCCTTCTCCATTGATCGGGCCGTGAACTCCGATCTGCAGTGCAACGTCGACGGTTACGTCTTCGGCGACGAGGTGCTGAGCCTGCAAACACCCGATCAGCGCACCGTCGTCGTCGGCACCACGAAGCCTGATCCGATTCTGCCCCTGCGGATTTCGTTCGTGGAGATGGTGCCCGTGACCACCAGCATGACGGAGAAGGTCCGCGAACCCATCGGCACCGGCCCCTATGCGATCGAGCGCTGGGACTACGGCCAGAAGCTCACACTGGCGCGCAACCCCACCTACTGGGGGCCGGCTCCGGCCTTCGCGAAGGCCGAGTACCAGTGGCGCAGCGAGGGAAGCGTGCGGGCGGCAATGCTCACCAACGACGAGGTCGACATCGCGACCGGACTCGGACCAGAGGACGGTGCGGGTGATCTGGGCGTGCCGTTCCAGAACAACGAGACCACCGCGCTGCGGATCACCGGTACCGAGGCGCCGCTGAACGATATGCGCGTGCGCCAGGCCATCAACTACTCGGTCAATCGCACCGGCATCGTCAAGGCGTTGTTCCGAGGACTCGGAGAGCCTGCAGCGCAACTGATCCCCGAAGGCGTCGTCGGCTACAACTCGGAGCTACCGCTGTGGCCCCACGACCCCGACAAGGCCCGTCAGCTCGTCGACGAGGCGCGTGCCGACGGTGTTCCCGTCGATCGGGAGATCCGGCTTATCGGCCGCAACAGTCAGTTCCCTGGCGTCACGGAGACGGTCGAGGTGATCCAGAGCGAGCTGGCCAATGCCGGGCTGAACGTCAAGATCGAGATGATGGACACCGCAGCGCAGCTCGAGTATCAGCTGCGCCCGTTTCCGGCCAATGCCGGACCGTTCATCGCTTTGATCCAGCACGGTAACCAAGCCGGCGATGCCGCATTCTCCGTCGACCAGTACATGAAGAGCGAAGGCGCGCAAAGTTCGTTCGGAACACCAGCTTTCGATGCTCAAATCGATGCAGCGGGCGAGCTCACCGGGGAGGCGCGCCAGCAGGCATACGCACAGATCTTCGCCGACGAGCCGCAGAAGATCATGCAGTTCGCCTACATCGCCCACATGCGCGGCATCCTCGGCAAGTCGGCCCGCGTCGACTACACCCCGAATCCGGCCACCGGCGACGAGATGCTGCTGGCCACCATGACACCGGCGTCCGCCGACCGCACCGACCAGTCCTGACTGCCGACGTTATAGAAGGGCCAGCCCATGTTCTCTTTCGTCCGGCGCCGGATGTATTCCAGCGCACTGCCATTGATCATCGTGCTGCTCGGCGTGTTCCTGCTCGCCAGGCTCACCGGTGACCCGATCAACCTCTACCTGCCCGAGTCGGCGACACCGGAGCAGCGCGAATCATTCGCTGCCGCGAACGGATTCAACGACCCGCTGATCACCCAACTGATCGACTACTTCAAGGGTGTCGCCCATCTCGACTTCGGCACCTCGCTGCGCACCGGAGAGTCGGCCGCCGACATGGCGTTACGCGCTTTCCCTGCCACACTGCAGCTGGCGATCACCACGATGCTGCTGGCCATCGTCGGTGCCGTCGTCATCGGCTGCTGGGCCGCCTACCGGCCCAACTCTCTGGCTGACCGCTTCTCATCGCTGCTGTCGATGACCGCGGCAAGCATCCCTGATTTCTGGTTCGCCATCACGGGCGTATGGCTGTTCGCCGTGCTGCTCGGCTGGCTGCCGACTTCCGGCACCGACGCCGGCATGCTCTCGTGGATCTTGCCGATAGCCACGCTGATGATCCGGCCGCTCGGTGTGCTGACCCAAGTGGTCCGCGGCGCCATGGTCTCGGCGCTCTCAGCACCGTACGTTCGGCTGGCCCGCAGCAAGGGCGCCAGCGACTTTCGCGTCGTGAGCCATCACGCGCTGCGCAACGCGGCCGCCCCCGCACTGACCGTGGCCGGCGACCTTGCGGTCGGCTTGATCAACGGCGCGGTCGTGGTCGAGGCCATCTTCGGCTGGCCCGGCATCGGCAAGCTGATGATCGACGCCATTCTGCAGCGCGACTTCGCGGTGCTGCAGGCGGCGGTCCTACTCACCGCGGTCAGCATCTTCCTGCTCAACCTCATCATCGACGCCTGCTACGCGCTGCTAGACGCGCGTGTCCGGGAACCCGCAAAGGTCTAGGGAGACAGAACATGAGTACCTCAATCGACCTGGTCCCGGTTAAGCCGACGACCGCCATCGTCGGTGAAGACGACACCGCATCCCGCAAGTCCGGCGGCTCGAAGTGGTTCCGGCTGCTGGTCAACGATCGCGTCGCCGCCGCGGCCGCCTGCGTCCTCGGATTCGTGTTCCTGACGGCGATCTTCGGCCCGATGATCGTCGGCGACCTCGCCACCAGGATCGACCTCGACAACTCCAACCAGGCGCCGTTCACGCTGACGCACGGGTGGGTGAACGTCCTGGGCACCGACCCGCTGGGTCGGAGCATGCTGGCCCGCCTGATCGTCGCCTGCCAGACCACACTGTCGGTCGCGATCCCGGCGGTGGTCATCTCCGCGATCGTCGGGTCGGCCATCGGTATGTGGGCCGGCTACTACCGCGGCTGGCGCGAGACGCTCGCAATGCGCATCGCGGACGTGATTATGAGCTTCCCGTCGCTGCTGCTCGCGGTCGTCGTCCTCTACGTCTTCTCCCCCAGCGCCGCGAACATCGTTCTGGTACTGGCGATCACGCGTATTCCGGTGTACCTGCGCACCGCCCGCGCGGAGTCCGCCGAGTTGCAGAGCCGGGTGTTCGTCGACGCGGCGCGCACCTTCGGCGCCGGCGCCAACTCGATCATCTTCCGTCACGTGCTGCCGATCGTGCTGCCCACGCTGCTGACCGTGGCGACGCTGGACTTCTGCTACGTCATGCTCGCCGAGAGCTCACTGAGCTTCCTGGGCATCGGCATTCAGCCGCCCGACGTCAGCTGGGGCCTGATGGTCGCTCAAGGCCGGACCTATCTCCACACGGCGTGGTGGCTGTCGTTCTTCCCCGGCCTTGCCATCGTCATCACCACGGTGTCGGCCACCATCCTCGCCGCGTGGGCCCGCATCGCCACCGATCCCGCCCAGCGGTGGCGCCTCACCGTCCCGCAGAAGCGGCTGGCCAAGTTCGCCAAATCCGGAAAGCGCCTCTCGTGAAAGGTTTCAGCATGACTGCACTTGCCGATCATGACGTTCCCCAGGACGCGGTGGACTCCACACCGGTGCTCGATGTCGACGGGCTGACCGTCGAGGTCCGCACCATCACCGGAACGCTGCGCGCCGTCAACAACGTCTCGTTCCAGGCCCGCCGCGGCGAAACCCTGGCGCTGCTCGGCGAATCCGGCTGCGGCAAATCGATGACGGCCACTGCGCTGGTTGGATTGCTGGAACCGGTGGCCGACATCGTCGGCGGCACGGCCCGGCTCACCGGCCAGAAAGACTCGGTCGACCTGCTCACCGCCGACCGCAAGAAGCGGCGCGAGATCGCGGGCACCGAGCTGGCAATCGTGTTCCAGGACGCGCTCACCGCACTGAATCCCCTCTACACCGTCGGAACTCAACTGGCCGAACCGTTCCGGATCCACCAGGGCCTCAGCGCCAAGGACGCCAAGCGCAAGGCCGTCGACCTGATGGCCCGCGTCGGTATCCCCCAGCCCGAGACGCGCCTGAACTCCTACCCGCACCAGTTCTCCGGCGGCATGCGGCAGCGCCTGCTCATTGCGATGGCCGTCGCTTTGAACCCGAGCGTGCTGATCGCCGACGAGCCGACCACCGCGCTCGATGTCACGGTGCAGGCGCAGATCATGGCGCTGCTGCGCGACCTGCGCGCCGAGTATCACATGGCCGTCGTCCTCATCACGCACGACCTGGCGCTGGTTGCCGAGGAAGCCGACCGCGTGGCGATCATGTACGCCGGCAATATTGTCGAAACCGGCACCGTCGCTGAGGTTTTCGCCGACCCCAAACACCCCTACACCAAGGGGTTGCTGAACTCCGTGCCCGTCAACGCCCAGCGCGGCGACGCACTGAAGTCGATCGGCGGCTCTCCGCCGGACCTGCACTCGATTCCCGAGGGCTGTGTGTACCAGGCGCGCTGCCCGCTGGCCGCCGACATCTGCCGCACCACCCGGCCCGCCCTGGCCGACGTCGGTGGGGGCTCAAGCCACATTGCCGGCACCGCCGGCCGCAAGGCCGCCTGCCACTTCCCGGAAGAGGTCTCCAATGTCTGACACGATGTCTGAAAACCTGCTTGAAGTCCGCAACATCCGCAAGAGCTTTCGAGTGCCGCATGCGGGAAAGAACAAGCTCTGCGCGCTCGACGGCATCACCCTCGACCTCAAGCGCGGCGAAACGCTGGGCCTGGTCGGCGAATCCGGCTGCGGCAAGTCCACGCTGGCACGCACGTTGATGATGCTGGAGCGTCCCGACGAAGGAACCGTCAGCTTCGACGGCGTCGACCCGTTCAGCCTCAAGGGCGCCGACCTGCTGAAGTTCCGCCGCCGCGTGCAGATGGTGTTCCAGGATCCCTACGCGTCCCTGAACTCGCGGATGTCGGCAGCCGAAATCATCGCCGAGCCGTGGCGCAGCCACAAAGGCATCGTCGGCAACAGGCAGGACCGTGACATGCGGGTGCGCGGTCTGCTCGACCTCGTCGGCCTCGGCGCCAAGGCGGCAGGCAGGTACCCGCAGGAGTTCTCCGGCGGACAGCGCCAGCGCATCGGCATCGCCCGGGCTCTGGCCCTGAATCCCGACGTGATCATCTGCGACGAGCCGGTGTCCGCGCTCGACCTGTCGGTGCAGGCTCAGGTGCTCAACCTGCTCAACGATCTGCAGGAGCAGCTGAACATCTCCTACATCTTCATCTCCCACGACCTGTCGGTGGTCCGCCACGTCGCCGACCGCGTCGCGGTGATGTACCTCGGCCGCATCATCGAAAATGGCCCCACAGAGGACGTTTTCGCGCGGTCCAACCACCCTTATACTTCCGCGCTGATGTCCGCCGCGCCCACGCTGGACAGCACGGCGCGCAAGCAACGCATCCTGCTCGAGGGCGAGGTGCCCTCGCCGATCAACCCGCCGTCGGGCTGCCGCTTCCGCACCCGCTGCTGGAAGGCGACCGAGGTCTGCGCGACGACGACGCCTGCACCAGCCCTGGACCCTGAATCCGCCGACCATACGGCGCTGTGCCATCACCCGATGCTGACGGAGGGGAGTGGACGTGAAACCGTACCGGTATGAGTACGAGCGAGTAGCGGAGCGGATCGCGCATGAGTCCAGCGTCCTATTGCATTCTCGCGGTGGCGGTCTTGCTCGCTTCGGCGCTGCAGTCCTCGATCGGGTTCGGGATAGGGATGTTCGCGGCGCCGATCGTGGCGCTGATCGAACCGGCGTTGATCCCGGGCACCCTGATCATGATCGCAACGCTGGTGACCTTGATCGTCGTGGTGCGCGAACGCGAGGCCATCGACCTGCGCGGCACGGGGTGGGCGCTGCTGGGCCGCGTGCCGGGCACGATTGCCGGAGCGCTTCTGCTGGCTTCGCTTCCGGAACGCGGTGTGGCCATCATGCTGGCCGCAGTCGTTCTCGGCGGGGTGATACTGACCAGCGTCGGGTGGATCCCGGCAGCGAGGCGACGCAACGTGGTACTGGCCGGGGCTGCATCGGGAGTGCTCGGCACGGCGACAGCGATCGGCGGGCCGCCGATGGCGCTGGTGTGGCAACGCAGCACCGGCGCACAGCTGCGGGGCACGATGAGCGGCTTCTTCCTCATCGGCTCGCTGTTGTCGTTGGTGATGCTGGGTTTCACCGGTGCCATCGACCAACGAACCTGGTGGGGTTTCGCCGTGCTGGCACCCGGGGCTGTCGTGGGTTATCTCCTGTCCAACGTGCTGAACAGACACCTGAACCCGAAACGACTGCGCTGGTTGGCGATCGCGGTCTCGGCCGCGGGAGCGATCCTGTTGATCGCGCGCGAGCTGCTGACGTTCTGAGGTGCGGGCGATGACCGAGCCCGACATCTCCGTGCGCAAGGTCAAATCGGCGGTCCGCACCGTGGAGCTCCTGGAGTACCTTTCGGCGCGGCACGACGATCCAGCGCGGCTGAGGGAGATCAGCGACGCGCTCGACATGCCGCGCAGCAGCGCCCATGCGCTGCTGCGCACTCTGGTGGCACAGGGCTGGGTGCGCAGCGACCCGTCCGGAACCCTGTACGGCATCGGTATTCGCGCGCTGCTGGTCGGCACCAGCTATCTCGACAGCGACCCGTACCTGCCGCTGATCACACCGTTTCTCGAAGAATTGCGCGCCGACCTCGACGAGACATTCCACCTCGGACGTCTCGACGGCATCGATATCGTGTATCTGGCCACCCGGGAATCCCAGCAGTACACCCGAGTGGCGAGCCGTGTCGGCCGCCGGCTGCCCGCGTATACGACGGCACTGGGCAAAGCGCTGCTCGCTGAACGGTTCGGCGCCCAGCGCGACGAGCACGTCCCGTCGGCGTTGAAAAGCCTGACACAGCACACCATCACCGACCGCGTGCAGCTCGACCACGAACTCGACGAGGTGCGCGTGCGCGGGTACGCATGCGACAACGAAGAGAACACCGAGGGCCTGCGATGCTTCGCGGTACCGCTGCGCTACTGCAAGCCTGCACAGGACGCGATCAGCGCCTCGGTGCCCGTCGACCGGCTGACCCCGCAACGTGAACGCGACATCATCGATGCGCTGCGCACCATGGGCGACAAAGTATCCCGAGTGGTGCGCCCCCTGGCCAACGGCGACAAGTGGTTCGCCTCATGACAATCGGAGAGACCACCATGAAGACGCCCTCGAAGACACCGACTGTCACCGACGTCACCGTCGTCCCCGTCGCCGGTCACGACAGCATGCTGCTGAACCTGTCTGGAGCCCACGGTCCGTTCTTCACCCGAAACCTGGTGATCCTGCAGGACTCGGCGGGCAACACCGGCGTCGGCGAGGTACCCGGCGGCGAGCCCATCCGCAAGACGCTCGAGGATGCCCGCAGCCTCATCACCGGCCGCGGTATCGGTGACTATCACGCCGTCCTCAACGACGTCCGGCGTACCTTCGCCGACCGCGACGCCGGTGGACGCGGCGCCCAGACCTTCGACCTGCGAGTGGCCATACACGCCGTCACCGCCATCGAGTCCGCGCTGCTGGACCTGCTGGGCCAGCACCTCGATGTCCCGGTAGCGGCTTTGCTCGGCGACGGGCAGCAGCGAAACAAGGTGCAGGCACTGGGCTACCTGTTCTTCGTCGGTGACCGCACCAAGACCGACCTCGCCTACCGCTCCCCCACCGACGAAGCCGCGGACACAGACGAGTGGTTCAAGGTCCGCCACGAGGAAGCCCTCACCCCCGACGCGGTGGTCCGGCTGGCCGAGGCAGCGCGGTCCCGGTACGGGTTCGTCGACTTCAAGCTCAAGGGCGGAGTGCTGCCCGCACCCGAGGAAGCCAAGGCCGTCATCGCGCTTGCCGATCGCTTTCCTGATGCTCGAATCACGCTGGACCCCAACGGCGGCTGGCTCCTCGATGATGCCATCACCACCTGCCGCGAACTCAGAGACGTGCTGGCCTACGCCGAGGACCCGGTCGGACCCGAGGGCGGTTTCTCCGGCCGCGAGGTGATGGCCGAATTCAAGCGGGCCACCGGCTTACCGACAGCCACCAATATGATCGCCACCGACTGGCGCGAGATGGGCCACGCCATCCGCACCAACGCGGTGGACATCCCACTGGCCGACCCGCACTTCTGGACCATGGCAGGTTCGGTACGCGTCGCGCAGCTCTGCGATGTATGGGGCTTGACGTGGGGATCGCACTCCAACAACCACTTCGACGTCTCGCTCGCGATGTTCACCCATGTCGCCGCCGCCGCGCCCGGTGACATCACCGCAATCGACACGCACTGGATCTGGCAGGACGGCCAGGCGATCACCACGAACCCGTACACAATCGTTGACGGGTACCTCACGGTGCCCGACGCGCCGGGTCTCGGCGTTCAACTCGACGACACCGCCGTGGCCGCCGCCCACGAACTGTACAAGCGTGAAGGTCTCGGCAGCCGTGACGATTCCATCGCGATGCAGTACCTGATCCCGGGCTGGACGTTCGACAGCAAGCGTCCTGCGCTGCATCGAGGATGACGTGAAAATCGTTGTGGTAGATCCCAACCTGGCCCCGCACCGGGAGCAGTTCGAAGCCCTACTGCCTTCAGGATGCGACGTCGAGTGGTTCACCGGTGGCGCGCCGGATTCCGAACTGCGCGACGCGGATGTGTTCGTCGGAAGCCGGTTCACCGCCGAGATGGCGGGCCATGCGAAGAAACTTCGGCTCGTCCACCCTGCGGCGGCCGGCACCGACCGCATCGACATCGGCGCTCTGACACCGGATATCCTGGTCGCCAACACTTTCCACCACGAACGCTCGATCGCCGAGTATGTGGTCGGCGCCGCGGTGATGCTGCACCGCGGGTTCCTCACCCAAGACAAGCAGCTGCGCGACGGCGTGTGGGGAACCTCGGTCTACGACCGGTCGATGCCGCAGATTCCGACGCTCGCCGAGGCCCAGGTAGGATTTGTCGGCTTCGGCCACATCGGACAGTTCGCGTGGAAGTTGTTGCAGCCGTTCGGATGTACTGCGGCGGCGGTGACCGGTTCCGGCAGAGTGGCCGATGAAGCCGGGCTGCAATGGGTGGGCGACACCAGCCGGCTCGACCAGTTGATGCGGGAATCCGATGTGGTCGTGGTCTCAGCGCCGCTGAACAGCCACACCGAGGGCATGATCGGAGCATCGCAACTGGAAGCACTGGGGCCCGACGGCGTGTTGATCAATGTCGGTCGCGGTCCGCTGGTGCAGGAGCGGGCGCTCTTCGACGCGTTGGAAGGCGGCGTCATCAAGGGCGCGGCCATCGACGTCTGGTATCGCTACCCGGTCGACGGAATCGGTTGCACACCAAGCCATTTGCCGTTCGAGAAACTCCCCAACATCCTGATGACGCCGCACTCCTCAGGCGTCACCCGGGATACGTTCGCCGGCCGCGCCGGCGACGTCGCCGACAACATCGGCAGGCTCGTGCGCGGCGAACCGCTGCGCAACCTCGTCCGCGGCTGACGTTTCGCCGAAACTGCATTCCATGCGGCCTCCACGCGGAAAAGACCGCATGGAATGCAGTTTCGGCGGTTAGGGCGTGTAGCCGTACTGCGGTTCGTGGAACCGGTTGATGATCGGGATGCGCTCGATGATGCGATCGCGCAGCCGCGGCTGCTGAACCGGCTGCTGCGGGACGACGGCCGGCACCTGCGCGGGCGGGGCCGCGGGCGGAACGTAGGCAGGCGCCGCCGGCGCGGGCGGCAGGTAGTTTTCGGACGGGGACGGCGGCACGTACGCCGGCGCGGGCGGTAGGGCCGGGGCGGGAGCGAGCGGCTCCTCGTAAACCGGCGGCGGGGCCTCCGGCAACGGGGCAGCCTCGGGAGCCGGCATCTCGACCGCGACCGGCTGCGCCTCCTGCGGGGGCGGCGTCGGCGCGGCTTCGGGTTTCGGGGCGGCCTTGACCGGCGTCTGCTTCGGCGTCACCGCGGGCTCGGGCGCCGGTTCGGTGACCGACCGCGCCATCTGCGGAGCGGAACTGTCGGGCGTCAGCGACATGCCCAGCGCCACCGACAACGAGACCACGAACGTCACCACCGCGGCGGCCAGCACCGAGGCGAGCGTCGCCGTCGGCGTGAGCCTGCGCCGGGCCGGGGCTTCCTGGGCATCGAGGATCGACACCGCCGACGCCGCCGCCAGCGCTGCTCCCCTCGCCAGGGCCAGATCGCTTTCGTCGGCGGACAGCACCGGCACCTCGAGGCGCCGCTCCAGCTCAGACTTCGCGCCGGCGACATCACCCGACCCGAGAACGAAGACCGCATCGGGCGCGTAACCCTCGACATCGGTGAGCGCCGAGTTGTCGACCCGATCGGCGGTGACCCCGTCGTGCGTCACCGCCACGACAACGGACTCGCAAGGCTCGGCCACACAGACGACCAGCCGCTCACATCCTGCGATGTCGGCGATGCCGCAGGCCAGCGCCTCGGCGGCCTCGACATCGGACACCGCGATGACGTTCTCGACCTCCAGGTCGGTCAGGGCCTGCCACACAGAGCTCGCGGTGTACTCGGCTTCCGTGGACCAGCTGAGCCCGATGGCGTCCACTCGGCGCGGGGCGGCCCGGTCCAGCAGCTCGGCGAGGAACGCCCCGGCATCGAAATCCTCAAGACGGGGTACGGAGCCGAGATCGACAGTCAGATTTTCCGCGCCCGTGGCAGCGTCGACGAGGACCCAGCGCACCGATGACGAGGTCATCGACAGACCGAGCACAACGTCCATGAATTCGCTACCAATCTCCCAGCGGCTGGCCCTCGACATTACCGCGAGCGATCGCAGCCGCACAGTCGGTCACATGCCGGCTCACGACGGCTCCTCGAGCAGGCGCCGCCGCCAGGCCATCGCCGCGTGCGCGGTCATGTCATGAAACGTCAGCCACGACAGGTTCGCGTCCCCGACGCACCGATGCGGCTCACCCAGCCACGATGGCCGTTTTGCACCACACCGTCGACATTCGGTCATGACAGCTCCTTCCGCGGCCGCGCGCCCCGCCGCGCTGACTCGACTTTGCCCGCCGCCGGGCGATCGCCGCCTCTGGAAGTAACAAACACCACATCTCGGCTACCCCGGCGCCACGCTCATCGCCGAGACTGAAACCGTGCAGGGCCCTTCTCGCACTTCGTCTGCACAGATTCAGCCTCAGCGGCTACCACCCGGTGGCGACAGGCGCAGTGCGTACGCGGCGCCTTCCCTGCAAACGGTGGTAAACAGCTACGCGCACGGTCTCCAAAAACCGTCGAAGCTGCCGGATCCCCAGCTCAGGCGAAGCCTTCAGCCATGACACATTTCTGACCCTCCCAGCGAAAACACTCTGCTCGGCAAACTCCGCGGCATACAGTCTCGCTAGCTGTGCGCATCGACCAAGGAGGCACCATGGGGGGATCACCGGGCTACGCCCGCTACGTCGGCCGAGTCGGAGGGTTGGCGGCTGCGCTGGGCATCGGCGCCGCACTGCTGACCGGCACGGCGGTCGCGTCTGCGGAGACCACCGATTCGAAATCGACATCGTCGAGCTCGTCGGAAAGCGGCTCCTCGTCAGAGAACACACGGGGTACGACGAAGGCCTCCGCCGGAAAGTCCCCGTCGGAGCGGGCCGCTGCGCAAAGCTCCGGCGACGAATCCGAGGACGCCGAGTCTGACGACACCGACACGGAACCCGAGGCCGGCGACGAGGACGTCGAGGTTACCGACGACGACGCGACGGTTGCCGACGACGACGCGACGGTTGCCGACGACGACGCGACGGTTGCCGACGACGAGGAGGACGCGCCGACCCGAGCGCTCGCCGCCGTCGACGCCGAAGACGAGGCCGCAGCCGACGAACGCAGCTGGCTGGAGAAGCTGTTCGACAACGAGTCGCCGACGATCAACCCCAACCCCGCCGAGAACACCGTCATCGACGGCAACGTCGTCGGCACCCTGAACCCCGAAGATCCCGACTCGACCCGGCTGACCTACACCGCGACCCGGCCCGAGCACGGCACCGTCGTCATCGGCTCCGACGGCACCTTCGTCTACTCGCCCGGTGAAAGCTACGCCGGACAGGACAGCTTCCAGGTGACCATCAGCGACGCCCGCGACGGCTTCCACATCCATGGCGCGGCCGGGCTGCTGAACCTGTTCACGTTCGGCCTTCTCGGCAGCAGCGGACACCGCGACACGAAGACCGTGTTCATCGGCCACGAGCGGGCCACCGTCGTCGAAGGCCTGAGCTCACCGGTGGACTTCCGCTTCCTGCCCGACGGCCGGATCCTGGTCGCCGAGAAGGCCGGCGCGATCCGCGTCGTCGAGGACGGGGAGCTGCTGGCCGATCCCCTCATCACGCTGTCCGTGCGCACGGAGGTCGAACGCGGCATCGCCGGTCTAGCCGTCGATCCCGCGTTCGAGAACAACGGCCGGATCTACGTCGCCTACGTCTCGGCGGCAACGACCCGAAACACGCTGTCGCGCTTCGTCGTCACGGGCAACACCGCAGCGTTCGACCAGATCCTGGTGGAGTCCAACCAGACGGCTGCGGTCAACCACCACGGTGGGGCGCTCGATTTCGGCCCCGACGGCAAGCTGTACTGGGGTGTCGGCGACAACGCCGCCGGATCCAACGCCCAGGACCTCACCGACAACATCCACGGAAAGATCCTGCGGCTCAACACCGATGGCAGCGTCCCGGGCGACAACCCGTTGATCCTCGGCGCGCGGAGCGCGATCTACGCCTACGGTCTGCGCAACCCGTTCCGGTTGACCTTCACTCCGACCGGCGAGCTGCTGGTCGCCGATGTGGGCAACGCCGCCTACGAGGAAGTCAACAAGGTCGTCGCCGGCGGCAACTACGGCTGGCCGAGCTCGGAAGGCGTCTGCACGAGCAACTGCGCGGGCAAGACCGACCCGATCTTCACCTACGCCCGCGACGGCGGCGCGGCGATCACATCGGTCGCCGTCCACCAGGGCAAGGTGTTCATCGCCGACCTGGTCAAGGGCTGGATCAACGTGCTGACCTGCACCCCGGCGTACACGGCTTGCACCGATGTGCAGACCTTCGATCCGGATGCCGGCGCCACCGTGGTGCTGTCCGAGGGACCCGACGGAGCGCTGTACCAGCTGCTCTACCAACCCGGCGCGCTGGTGCGCATCGACCTGCAGGACATCGACGTCTGACGTCGAGTCAGCTTGAGGCCCTGACCAATTCGACGACCGGGATGACGCGCTCGGTCTTGGCCTGGTACTCGCCGAACTGCGGTTCGGCATCGACCTGCCTGGCGTAGACCTCGTCGCGTTCGGCGCCCTCGAGGACACGCGCCGTCGCCGGGTAGGTCTCGGTGCCGATCTCGACGGTGACCTCCGGGTTGGCGACGAGGTTGTGGTACCAGTCGGGGTTGGTGTCGGCGCCGCCCTTGCTCGCGAAGATGTAGACGCGTCCGTTGTCGGGAAGATAGACCAGCGGCGCGATACGTTCGGTGCCCGACTTCGCCCCGATGTGGTGGAGAAGGACAAGCGGCTTGCCTTCGAAGATGCCGCCGGCCTTGCCGCCGTTGGCGCGGAACTCGTCGATCACCGTGCGGTTCATCTCGTCGAACGCTGCTTTGTCCATGACTGCTCCCTCGGTCGAATAGGTCCTGACTCCTATCTACCTGCGAGCCTGGACGTCTATTCCCGCCATGCCGAGCGCGCGTCTGGGCCACGGCGCGCACTGTATTGGCACAATCGGCCCCCGCAAACAACAAAGTGGCTACACTTCGCTCGCATGGACGGGACGAGGCGGCTTCTCGCCGCGGCGTTGCTGATGACAATTGTCAGTGCCTGCACTCCGGAACCGCCCCCGTACGAATCCCGTTACACGCCACCGGCTCCCACCGCTCCCCCGCCTCCTCCGATGGCACCGGGAGCGTCCTTCGTCGACGACTTCGAACGAGCCGAGACCCCCGCGGGCCTCGACCAGGACTGGGAGTTGCGCGGAGCCGACCCCGGCAAACCCGCGCTGCCGGTGCAGAAAGGCGCCTTCATCCGAGACGGTCACTACGTGTCCTCCGACGACAGCAACACCTACGCCGTCCAGACACTGCGCGACGTCGTTCGCCGCGTCGGCGCGGAGGGCCGCTGGACAAAAATCGGAAACGGGGGCTACGAGACCCTCATCATGGGAATCGCGGCCGACGACAGCCTGAACGGAAACCAGCTCCAACTCGTCATCACGCCGGCCGGATGGGAGTTGCGCAAACATCCCGACGGCGACTCCTCCGAGGCGGTGGGCAAGGCCTCGTTCGACCCGCCGCTGGCGGTCAACGGCACCTACCGTTTCGAGATGGACGTGGAAGACGAGTCTGTGACTGTGCGGGTCGCCGGCGTCGAGAAGAGGGTGCAGGTCGACACCGTCGGCCTGCTCGGTGAGCGCGTGTACTGGCAGCACTACTCGGCGCCCGACGAGCTTCCGATCGGGGCGAAGTTCTGCGTCGACATGGTGTGGGCAGCCGAGCAGGGCAAGCCGCTGTCACCGGTGCCCGCCCAATGAATCAGGCCCCTCGAAAGGGGGCCTCATCAGCGTGGCAGGTACTGGATTCGAGTTGGTGCGAGCCAGTCGATCACAGCCGCCACAGCGACTCCTGCGCGACGCTGGCCACCAGGGTTCCGTCCTCGTCGACGATCGATCCGCGTGCCAGTCCGCGGGCGTCGCTGTGGCTGATGGCCTCGGCCTCGTAGAGGTGCCATCGCTGAGGGTCGAAAGGGCGGTGCAGCCACAGCGCGTGGTCGAGGCTGGCCGCGCCGCCGCGGGGCAACTGCTCCCCGGGCGGCCGGGCAATAGACACCAAACCCACGTCAGAGATGAAGGTCAGCGCACACGCCTGCAGCAGCGGGTCGTCTTCGATGGGGTCGCGGCTGCGGAACCACATCGGTTGGACCGGCCATTCGTCCATGCCACTGCCAGTGGTGCGGATCTCGAAGTGATCGGCCCATTGCTCGGGTAAAGGGTTCGCCAGCGTGGTCGCCCTTAAGTCGACGCCTGGTCCTCTTGGACGCTGCCAGTCGGTCGTGGTTTCGGCGCGGTGGAAGGAGGCCAGCATCTCGAAGATGGGCACACCGTCCTGGCTGGCGGTGATCCGGCGGGTGTTGAACGACTTGCCGTCGCGGGTGATTTCGACGACGTACTGAACGTCGACGCCGACCCGGCCGCCCTTGATGAAGTAGGCGTGCAGTGACTGCGGAAATCGGCCGGGATCGACGGTCGCACCGGCCGCGGCCAGCGCCTGGGCGGCGATCAAGCCGCCGAACAGCCGGTTACCAGCTCCGAATGACGCTGTGCTGTGGAAACTCTCGCCGCTGCCGTCGAGGCGTACCAGGTCGGCAATCCAGCTCGGCATGGTCCTCCATCAACGACGATCGCAGGTCGACACATGTTAAGGGGCCGACTCCGGCAGTCATCACCGTGGGGTCGTCGGAAATTCAGGCGTTCGGCGTTGCCGGACTGACGCCAGGGCTACCCTCAGGCTCAGTGGGAGGGGGTCCCCGTGGTCGCGCACGAACATGTCGGATGGGTCGCCGGGCTGGCCGTATCGGCAGGAGTCGGGGCCGCGGTACTGCTTGGCGGCGCTGCGGTTGCCGTCCAACGCAAACAGGCCCCCTCGAAAGGGGGCCTGATCAGCGTGGCAGGTACTGGATTCGAACCAGTGTAGGCGTAAGCCGACGGATTTACAGTCCGCTCCCATTGGCCACTCGGGCAACCTGCCTGGGTGCTACACGCGCTTGAGCGCGCACAGCAGGATATAACGAGCACCGCACCCCGACACAAATCGCCAGGGTGGTTTGGCCCTCACTGCGGCCTGCGACCAAGATGGACGCAAGCACAACACCACGAGGGAGGGACGGTCCAATGGCGGATTCATCGTTCGACGTCGTCAGTAAGGTCGACCGCCAAGAGGTCGACAACGCGCTCAACCAAGCTGCCAAGGAATTGGCGACGCGGTTCGACTTCCGCGGCACCGACACCACGATCGAGTGGCAGGGCGAAGAGGGCATCATCATCGTCTCGTCCACCGAAGAGCGAGCCAAGGCCGCCGTCGACGTCTTCAAGGAAAAGCTGATCCGTCGCGACATCTCGATGAAGGCGTTCGACGCCGGCGACCCGCAGCCCTCGGGCAAGACCTACAAGGTCATCGGCAGCATCAAGCAGGGCATCAGCAGCGAGGACGCCAAGAAGGTCACCAAGATCATCCGCGACGAGGGTCCCAAGGGCGTCAAGGCCCAGATCCAGGGCGACGAGATACGCGTCAGCTCCAAGAAGCGCGACGATCTGCAGGCCGTCATCGCTCTACTCAAGGGCGCCGACCTCGATATCGCGCTGCAGTTCGTCAACTACCGCTAGTTCCGTAACGCTACGGCGAATTTCGGGCGCTTTTTCCGCCGTGGCGTTACGCAACTGCCAGCGCAGCCGAGCAAACCCGCCCTAGGGTGATCGGCATGGCACCTGCGCAACGTGAACCCAAAGTCGTTGTTCTCGGGGGCGGCTCGTGGGGAACCACCGTCGCGTCCATCTGCGCCAGGCGCGGTCCGACACTGCAGTGGGTCCGCTCGCAGGAGACCGCCGACGACATCAACACCAACCACCGCAACTCCAAGTACCTCGGGGACGAGGTCGAGTTGGCCGACACGCTGCGCGCCACCACCGACTTCACCGAGGCCGCCGAGTGCGCCGACGTGATCGTCATGGGTGTGCCGTCGCACGGGTTCCGCGGCGTGCTGACCGAATTGGCCACGCAGTTGCGGCCGTGGGTTCCGGTCGTCTCGCTGGTGAAGGGCCTCGAGCAGGGCACCAATTACCGGATGAGCCAGATCGTCGACGAAATCCTGCCCGGCCACCCGGCCGGCATACTCGCCGGACCGAACATCGCCCGCGAGGTGGCCGACGGGTATGCCGCCGCCGCGGTGCTGGCGATGCCCGACCAGCACCTCGCCGCGAATCTCGCAGGACTGTTCCGCACCAAGCGTTTTCGCACCTACACCACCGACGACGTATGCGGCGTGGAGATGGCGGGGGCGCTGAAAAACGTCTACGCCATCGCCGTGGGCATGGGCTTCGCCCTCGGGATCGGCGAGAACACCCGCGCGATGGTGATGGCCCGCGCCGTGGCCGAGATGTCAAAGCTCGGCGTCGCGATGGGCGGCAACCGGGACACGTTCGCCGGCCTGGCGGGCATGGGCGATCTGATCGTGACGTGCACCTCGCAGCGCAGCCGCAACCGGCACGTCGGCGAGCAACTCGGCAAGGGTAAGACGGTCGAGGAAATCATTGCCGCGATGAACCAGGTCGCCGAGGGCGTCAAGGCCGCCAGCGTCATCATGGAGTTCGCCGACAAGTACGGCATCTCGATGCCCATCGCGCGCGAAGTGGATGGTGTCGTGAACCACGGCTCGTCGGTCGAACAGGCCTACCGGGGGCTCATGGTCGAAAAGCCCGGGCACGAGGTGCACGGCTCAGGCTTCTGAGCCTCAGTTGAAGTAGGGGTTGGTGCCTTCGGGGCGCGCGACGAGCGGGTTGACCTGGTTGACGACCCAGGTGGCGCCGGGGCTGACCACAAAACCGGACTGATTGACCGAGTCGACGCAGGCCGTGGTCGTGCCGTCACCGCCGCAGCTGACCGTGCCGAAGCTGATCCGCGTGTTCGGCGGCAGGGCGTTGACCGGTTCGGTCACGATCGGTCCGCCGACCGAACCGAATCCGGGTACGACGCCGGACCGGCCACTGACCAGGTTGGCGCCGTTGGGCGCGCCGGGAAGGACGCCGCTGCATCCATACGGGCCGGACCGCTGCACCATGCACGTCAGCCCGGCCGTGGTGAAGGCGTACGACGAGCCGCCGTACACCGCGAAATCCTGCGGGTTGGCCGGCGCATAGGCGTTGACGTTCGGGGGTGGCGGCGGTGGAGGCGGAGGCGCCGGCTGCGCCGCGGCCACGCCGGACGCGCCGAACACACCAGCCGCGGCGACGCACACGGCAGCAACGACAGATCGGCTCGACACCATCACAGCCTAAGTGTCGTCACCGGGGCCGGCAGTGTTTCAGAACGCGTACGAGCCGGCCGGGCTGATGACGAACCCGGACTGGTTGAACGTGTTGACGCACGACGTCGCGAATCCGTCGTTGCCGCAGCTGACGGTCTTGAAGCTCAGCCTGCTGTTGGGCGGCAGCGCCGGAGCGTTCTCGACGAAGCCGTACATCGGCTGAGCCGAGTTGGCGAAGCCGACCCCGCCGCCGGCATTTCCGGACACCATGTTCGCACCGCCGGGTGCGGCGGGCAGCGGACCGCTGCAGCCGTAGCTGCCCGACCCGCGATCCAGCACGCACGTCACACCGTCGAGGGCGCTGAAGACGTACCAGTTGCCGTCGTTGGCGGAGTAGTCCTTCGGGTTCGCCAGCGCCATCGCGTTCACGTTGGGCGCCGGCTGCGCCGATGCGAGACCC
This sequence comes from Mycolicibacterium iranicum, assembly GCF_002101705.1. Lineage (GTDB taxonomy): Bacteria > Actinomycetota > Actinomycetes > Mycobacteriales > Mycobacteriaceae > Mycobacterium > Mycobacterium iranicum. The sequence goes on from NZ_LQPC01000026.1 coordinate 183,088, forward strand.
GACGCTCCGAGGATCGCCACCCCGAAGGCGGCAGCCATGCTCATCAATCTGCTCAGCACGGACCACACCCTAAATCGGCGGGGGGAGCAGTGCAGGTCCCGGCCCGAAAGTCTGACGGCAACGTCAGCTCACGTGATCTGGCTGAGCGAGTACTGCCGTGCCCACGCCACCGCCACACTGCGTCGCTCGAATCGGATTCGGCACCGGCGTCGGCGGACGCCTGCGCCGGTGTCCCGGCGAGGAAGAAGCAGGCGGTCGCGCCACCGGTGAACGCCACGGCGGCGCAATCACTCACCGCAGGGCCGGATGCCCGTTGAGCAGGCCGTTTAGCCGATTCCGGCAACCGGATTTGCTCAGTACAGGCCCGGCCCCTGACCGGGGCCGCCATACCCACGTCCGGCCATCGCTTCCAGGCGCGCGATGCGGTCGGCGATCGGCGGATGGGTGGAGAAGAGCTTGCCGATCTTCTCGCCTGCCCGGAACGGGTTGGCGATCATCAGGTGCGCCTGATCGGCCAGCTGCGGCTCCGGCGGCAGCGGGGCACGCTCCACCCCGGCGCTGATCTTGCGCAGCGCACTGGCCAGAGCCAGCGGATCACCGGTCAGCTCGGCGCCGGACTGGTCGGCCTGGTACTCGCGCGACCGCGACACCGCCAGCCGGATGACCGTCGCAGCGATCGGGCCGAGAAGCGAAACCAGAAGTATTGCAAAGGGATTCGTGCCGCCGTCGCGGTTTCCGCCGAACATGCTGGCGAAGAACGCGAGGTTGGCCAGAGCGGTGATCACCGTCGCCATGGCACCGGCCACACACGAGATGAGGATGTCGCGGTTGTAGACGTGGGACAGCTCGTGGCCGAGGACGGCGCGCAACTCGCGCTCGTTGAGGATCTGCAGGATGCCCGTCGTACAGCACACAGCGGCGTTGCGGGGGTTGCGTCCGGTGGCGAACGCGTTGGGCGCGGCGGTGTCGCTGATGTAGAGCCGAGGCATGGGCTGGCGCGCCGTCGTGGCCAGTTCACGCACGATCCGGTACATCACCGGTGCCTGCATCTCGTTCACCGGCTGGGCGTGCATGGCGCGTAGAGCCAGCTTGTCGCTGTTGAAGTACACGTAGGCGTTCATGCCGAGCGCGAACAGCACCGCCAGGAACATGATGTTGCGCCCGAACATGGCGCCGACCCCGACGATGAGACCTGAGAACACCACCAGCAACAGGAAGGTCTTCGCCCTGTTCGCGTGCGGATGCCAAGTCATTGTGGGCTCCTCCTCCGGAAACCTGCGTGAGTCATCGCAAAGGCAACGACCGGGCGACCCCTCTCGGTTCCGGACCGGTCAGCCGTCGCGATTGATCGTGTACTGGACCAGGCTGGCGAGCGCCTGCCGACCGGGAAGGTCGGGCAGTTGGGAGAGTTCGGCTTCGGCTTCCGCGGCGTAGGCGGCGACGGTTTCTTTGGCCTTCTTGATGCCGTCGGAGGCGCGCAGCAGCTGCAGCGCCTCGGCCAGGTCGGCGTCGTCGGTGACGGGGCCTTTGAGCAGCTCGCGGAGCCGGTCGGCGTCCGCGCCCGTTTCGCGCAGCGCGTAGAGCACAGGCAGCGTGTGCACGCCCTCGCGCAGGTCCGTTCCCGGCACCTTCCCCGACTCGTCGGGGTCGCTGTCGATGTCGATGATGTCGTCGGAGATCTGGAACGCGGTCCCCACGATGCCGCCGAGCCGGGCCAACCGCTCGACCTGCGCCTCGTCGGCACCGGAGAACGTCGCCCCGAACCGGCCCGACGCCGCGATCAGACAGGCGGTCTTCTCGTAGACGACCTTCAGGTAGTGGTCGACGGAATCGACGTGGTCGGCGCTGCCGCGCGTCTCGCGCATCTGGCCGGTGACCAGGAGCGCGAACGTGTCGGCGATGATGCGCACCGCGTCGGGACCGAGCCTGCTGACCAGGCGGGATGCGGTCGCGAACAGGTAGTCGCCCGCCAGGATCGCGATGTTGTTGCCCCATCGGGCGTTGGCGCTCGGGGCACCGCGGCGGACCTGTGCCTCGTCCATGACGTCGTCGTGATAGAGCGTCGCCAGGTGCACCAGCTCGATGACGGCGCCGGCGACGGTGACCTGCCAGGCGTCGGGTTCGGGCCCCAGTTGGGCCGACAGCACCGTGAACAGGGGCCGGAATCGCTTGCCGCCTGCCTGGAAGAGGTGCTGGACGGCCTCGGACATCAGCACGTCGGCCTTGCCCAGCTCTTCGGACATCAACGCCTCGATACGGGCAACCCCGTCGCGGACGTCCTGGGCGAACTGGGCATCGCCGAAGTCCACTCCCGCCACCACATTCGCCGGTGTCCTCACACAGCCAACATACTGGGAAGCATGCACTCACCGGCGGGCGGAGCAATCCGGGGATCGTCGAGCGCCGAGGTCGTGGTCGTCGGAGCGGGACCTGCGGGCTCCTCGGCTGCAGCATGGGCGGCTCGGGCAGGCCACGACGTGTTGGTCATCGATTCCGCTCAGTTCCCCCGCGACAAGGCGTGCGGCGACGGGCTGACGCCGCGGGCGGTGTCCGAGTTGCGGCGCCTCGGGCTGGGCGACTGGCTGGACGGCCGGATCGCGCATCGGGGATTGCGGATGTCGGGCTTCGGTGCGGACGTCGAGGTGACATGGCCGGGTCCGTCGTTCCCGTCGTTCAGCAGCGCCGTCCCCCGCACCGAGCTCGACGAGCGCATCCGGCTGGTCGCCGTCGACGACGGCGCGAAGATGATGCTGGGCGCCAAAGCTGTTTCGGTGGAGAAGGATTCGCGGGGTCGCGTGTCCGGGGTGGTGCTCGACTCCGGCGAGGTCGTGACGTGTTCGTCGTTGATCGTGGCCGACGGGGCGCGGTCGACGCTGGGCCGGGCGCTGGGCCGCGAATGGCACAAGGAGACGGTCTACGGCGTGGCGATTCGCGGGTATATCGCGACGCCGCGGGCCAACGAACCGTGGATCACGTCGCACCTCGAGCTGCGGTCCCCCTCGGGTGAGGTGCTGCCGGGCTACGGCTGGATTTTCCCGTTGGGCAACGGCGAAGTGAACATCGGCGTCGGCGCGCTGGCCACGGCGAAGCGCCCGGCGGACGCGGGGCTACGGCCGCTGATGAACTACTACACCGATCTGCGCCGCGCCGAGTGGGACTTCTCGGGCGATCCGCGGGCAGGGTTGTCGGCGCTACTGCCGATGGGTGGCGCCGCGTCGGGGGTGGCCGGCCCGAACTGGATGCTGATCGGCGATGCCGCGGCCTGTGTGAACCCGCTGAACGGGGAAGGTATCGACTACGGGTTGGAGACGGGCCGGCTGGCGGTGTCGCTGCTGGGTTCCGGCGCCTATACCGACGCCTGGCCATCGGTGTTGCACTCGCATTACGCGCGGGGCTTCTCGGTCGCCCGCCGCTTGGCGCTGCTGCTGACCTATCCGCGATTCCTGCCACTGACGGGGCCCGTGGCGATGCGCTCGTCTGCGTTGATGAAGATCGCCGTCCGGGTGATGGGGAACTTCGTGACCGACGAGGACGAGGATCTGGTCGCCCGAGTGTGGCGCGGCGCGGGCACGCTGTCGCGAAGGATCGACGAGCGCCGCCCCTTCACATGACGTTTGTGTTGGACGGGTTGGCACCGCGAGCGCGCGCGTTTGCACAGCGACACGCCGCCATTCGTGTGCGGGGACGCGCGCTCGCTGCGGAGCCAGCGTGACGTTTGTGTACAGGGCGCCCCTGCGCTCCCGCTCCGACGATGTCGACCCCCAACTGGCCGTGGAGCGCGCACTGTCGTTGGGGCTGTGCGGCTTCGGGGATCGCGGGCACGGCTCGCAGCTGGCTCGGCGGGTGGAGCGGTTCGCCGAGGTGCCTGACGGGTCATTCGTCTGGACGCGCGACAGCGACGGACTCTACTGGCTGGGCCGCATCGACGGCCCGTACCTCTACGACACCGACGGGGCGGGCGTCGATCTCGTCCACGTCCGTCCATGCCGATGGTGCGACATCCCTGTCGTCGAATCTGCATGCCCCGCAGCAGTTGTCGCGACATTCGGCAGGGGTGGCCGCAACTTTCAGCAGATTCACGACGACGGCGTGGGCGAGCAGACAGCGCGGCTGTGGGAGCACAGGTGATGCGCTCGCGCGCGGCGAGCGTGCGTGAATTGCCGCAATTCGCGGCGTGTCGCCGTGCAGACACGCGCGCTCGCGGCGCCGAGCCAGCATCAGCACAGTGCGGCGAAACCTGAACGCACCAGACCCATGCTCGACGCGGTGATTGCGCCGAGGTCTCCCGTGCAGCCGTCGCGGCCCCAATGCTCTACCGCCACAACGAGAGCCGCGGCCAGAGCGGCGCCGGCGACTTCGGCGACCAACTCGATGTCGGGGACATCGGCGTAGCGCACTCTGACGAAGTCGGTGAGCACCGCCGCGAACGACGCCTGTACCACACGCAGGTGTCCGGCGATACGCTCGGCGCTGATCAGCTCGTTGCGCGCGGTCGCCGCCTGCCGGACCACCTCAAGGTCGTAGGGAAAGCTGACAATGGCGGCGAGCACCGCATCGAACACCGACTCAGATCTGGGGCGCCGCGCGAGCGCTTCGGCCAGCCATTCCACCTGCGTCTCGTAGTCCTGGAACAGCACCGCTTCCTTGGTCGGGAAGTGGCGGAAGAAGGTGCGCTCGGTGACGCCGGCCTCGCGCGCCAGCTCCGTCACCGTCACGTTGGCAAAGCCCCTGGCGGCGAAACTGTTCAGCGCAGCCTGGCGAAGGGCGTCGCGCGTCGACCGGCGCCGCAGCTCATGAAGATTCGGTGTGCCGGCCACAGGGGAAGCGTACGCATCAGAGGCGCAGATATGTCAGTTCTGACCATATTCGTGTCAGTACTGACATATTCTCGGACGATGAGTGATTACGACGCGATCGTCATCGGCGCGGGCCACAACGGCCTGACCGCCGCTTTCCTGTTGCAGAACGCGGGTCTGCGCACCGTTTGTCTTGAAGCGAACACCTACGCCGGCGGCATGGCCGCGACCGTGGAGCTGATCGACGGGTTCCGGTACGAGATCGCAGGTTCGGTGCAGTTCCCCACCCCTGCGGTGGTCGCCAAGGAACTCGGCCTCGACGGGCTACCCACCATCGAGACCGACGTCATGTCAGTCAATCTCGGCGACGACGGGGACGAGCCGATGATCTTCTACCGCGATCCGATGAAGTTCATGACGCATCTCGGCGAGAAGCACGGGAACGACGCGGTGATGGGGATGGCCGGGCTGCTGACCTGGAGTCAAGGTCCCGCGAAGGCGCTGGGCCGCTTCGATGTCCGCACACCCCCGAAGACCATCGACGAGATGTACGCCTGCGCGAGCAATGAAGCGGAGCGCAGAGCAATCCACGACGTGCTGTTCGGCACCGCGATGGATGCGATCGACCGCTATCTGCCCGATCGGAGCAAGCATGCGGTATTGCGCAGCATGCTGGCGTTCCTGGCCATCAACTCAACCTACCGCGGGCCTTATACCCCCGGCAGCGCAACGTGTTTGGCGTTCGCCCTGGCCGTGCCTGACGACACCACCGCGATGATGACGAAACTGGAAGGCGGCATCGGCGCGCTCTGCGACCATCTGCTCGAGCAGTTCCTCGCCGCCGGCGGTGAGATCAAATACCGGACCAAGGTCGACAGCATCGTCGTCGCCGATGACCGCATCGCCGGGGTGCGATTACGCGACGGCTCCCAGATCAAGGCGCCAATCGTGGTGTCGACGCTCTCGCCCGACACCACGCTACTCGACATGGTCGGTGCCGAACGGCTCCCCGCCGACCTCGCCTCCCGTCTGACAGGCCGCGACCACCGGGCGTCATTCGTGCAGATCCACTTCGCCCTCGACGGCCTGCCGACGTTCGCCCCGCCCTACGACTTTCTGAACGAGCCCGGGATGCAGGGTTCGATAGGGATGTTCAACTCCCCCGAGGAACAGCAACGCCAATGGGAGGAATGTCGACGCGGCGTCATCCCGGACAACCCGTCCATGGGCATGCAGATCCCGTCGGTACACGACGCAGAGATGGCACCCGAGGGCAAGCACGCCGCCAGCGTGTACGCCTACGCGTTTCCCGTCGAAACCGACCGGGAGCAGCACGGTCACCTCAAGAACGTGATGGCCGAGAAGGTCGTCGACAAAATCTGCCGGTATGCTCCCGACTTCCGCGACATCCAGATCCGGCACATCACGTTCGCGCCCTATCACATGAACACGATGTTCGGCGCGCCGTCAGGTGACTTCTGCCACGGCCTGCTGCATCCAGACCTCATGGGGCCCAACCGTCCTGGCCCCACGGGGTTCCTCGACCTGCCCGTCCCGATCGACGGTCTCTACCTCGGCGGCGCCGGCTGCCACGGCGGCCCGGGGATCACATTCATCCCCGGGTACAACGCGGCGCACCAGGTGATCGACGACCGGGTCAGCTGAGAGACTTGGCGAATCCGCTGACATCGCGCACGCTGGCCGAGAACACATCCGGTAATGCGTTGCCGAACAGCAGATCTCCGCCGTGGCACGTGCCGGCGACGACGCGACCGACCGTGGGCACCCCGGCTCGCAGCAGCCTGCGGTAGTACTGAAGTCCTTCGTCACGCAGCGGATCGAGCTCGTTCACCGAAATAATATGCGGTGGAAGGCCTTGCAAGTCCTCATCACTGGCGACCGACGCCCAGCATGTGGCGTCCTGCGCATGCGCACCGTGCGGGTCGTACAGCGACCCGAGCAGCGCCAGCTGCTCGCAGCTGATGAAGTAGCCGTCGTTCTCCTTCAGCGACGGCAGGTCGTGGCAGTCCTCCAACCACCGGTTCGAGATAAAAGGGCACTGCGCGTAAAAGCCCGCGATCTCGCCGATCCACCCTTCGCGTTTCGCCTTGTGCGCCAACGTCAGAGTGAGGTTTCCTCCCCCGGACTCGCCGGAGACGACGAGCTGGCCGACACCGAGATCCGCACGGTTGGCGCTGACCCAGCGGGCGGCGGCGGCACAGTCGTTCAATCCGGCTGGGAACGGATGCGGGCCCAATTTGCCTCCGCTGTTTCGGAATTCGACACCGAAGACAACCACACCCGTCGAGGCGAGATGCTCGCGGAGCCGGATGTAGGCGAGGTCACCGGCACTTGCGATCGCCATACCGCCGCCGTGCAGGTGTACGACGCCGGGGAGTGGTCGCTGCGCATCAGTGGGACGGCTGATGTAGACGGTGACGTCGTTGCCGTCGGGGCCAGGAATCGTCGCCGTGGTGGTAGAGACATTCGAGGGGTGTGGGAGTTCGGCGGCGAGGACGTCGAAGATGGCGCCCATGCCCTCCTCGCTCATCGCGGCGTAGGCGTACCGCTCGTCGAGCGGTGAGTCGACGGACAGACCGCTGGGTGGCAGTCTTCCGTCGAGGCCGAAGCGGGCGAAGGCCGCCACCATGCGTGGATCCGCACGAGGATCGGTGCCCAGGGTGGCGTAGGGATCGGCGTGGCGTCCAAGCAGCATGACGGCACGCTAGCGCTCTGCGCGCGAAAAGGCTGCTTTCACTGGCCGCGAACGCGCGCGAAATCCCGAAATTTGCGGCGCGTCGGCGGTCAGACACGCGCGCTCGCGGTGCGGGGATCGCGGTGCGGGGTGCGCGGTGCTCTCAGGGTTTGGTGGCGGCGTGCAGTGCAACGATCCCGCCGGACAGGTTGCGCCAGCGCACATTCGTCCACCCGGCCGCCTCGATGCGCCGGGCGAGATCCGCCTGATCGGGCCACGCCCTGATCGACTCGGCCAGATAGACATACGCGTCGGGATTCGACGACACCGCCGACGCCATCCGCGGCAGCGCCCGCATCAGATATTCCTTGTACACGGTGGCGAACGGCGCGAAGGTCGGCGTCGAGAACTCGCACACCACCAGCCGGCCACCCGACCGCGTCACCCGAGCCATCTCGCGCAGGCCCGCCGTGTGGTCGACGACATTGCGCAGACCGAAGCTGATCGTCACCGCATCGAAGGACTCGTCCGCGAACGGCAGCTTCGTCGCATCGCCGGCGACCTTCGGCACATCGCGGGCCGCGCCCGCGGCCAGCATCCCGACCGAGAAATCCGCCGCCACACACCAGGCGCCCGAGGTCGCCAGCTCCACCGTCGACACCGCCGTGCCCGCCGCGAGGTCGAGCACCTTGTCCGCCGGGGTCAGCCGCAGCGCCTCGCGCGTGGCGCGCCGCCAGAAGCGGTCCTGCCCCAGCGAGAGCACCGTGTTGGTGAGGTCGTAGCGGCGTGCGACCCCGTCGAACATCGACGCCACTTCATGGGGATTCTTCTCCAGCGAGGCGCGGTTCACGCTGCCGAACGTATCAGGCAGCCGGCTGTGGGTTGGCTGTGCGCTCGGTCCGAACAGGGCGCTGGAGGGAATGACACGCGGCCCTCTGGGCATTGACCGGGTATGAGTGAAAAAGTTTGGTTCATCACCGGCGCTTCACGCGGCTTCGGTCGCGAATGGACGATCGCGGCGCTGGAACGCGGAGACAAGGTGGCCGCCACCGCCCGCGACGTGTCCACGCTGGACGACCTCGCCGCCAAGTTCGGTGACGCGCTGCTCCCGCTGACACTCGACGTGACGGATCGCAACGCCGATTTCGCCGCGGTGAAGGCGGCCCACGACCATTTCGGCCGCCTCGACATCGTCGTCAACAACGCCGGCTACGGACAGTTCGGAATGCTCGAAGAACTCTCCGAAGAGGAAGCGCGCGCCCAGATCGAGACGAACGTCTTCGGCGCGCTGTGGGTCACGCAGGCGGCGCTGCCGTACCTGCGCGCTCAGGGCAGCGGCCACCTCATCCAGGTGTCGTCGATCGGCGGGGTCACCGCGTTCCCGAACCTCGGTCTCTACCACGCGTCCAAGTGGGCGCTGGAGGGCTTCTCGCAGTCATTGGCCCAGGAGGTCGCCGACTTCGGTATCCACGTCACGCTGATCGAGCCGGGCGGCTTCTCCACCGACTGGGCGGGTCCGTCGTCCAAGCACGCCACCCCGCTACCCGCGTACGACGAGCTGCGCGCCAAGAACGAGAAGTGGCGTGCCGAGCGCACCGCCCGGCCGGGCAACCCCCAAGCCTCCGCCAGGGCACTTCTCAAGGTCGTCGACGCACCCGAACCGCCCCTGCGGGTGTTCTTCGGTGAGCTGCCGCTGCAGCTGGCCAAAGCGGACTATGAAAGCCGCCTCTCGAACTGGGAGCAGTGGCAGCCGGTCGCAGTCGAAGCCCAAGGCTGACGATGGCGCGCGGCGACCACCCCATGCGCACCCCGTTCTACGGGGTGTTGCTGTCGGCTGCCGCGTTCCTGTCCTGTTGGGCGGCCGCCATCATCACCGTGACGTGGCTGGCTGCGACGATCTACGTCGTCGCAGCGATCGCTGCGGGTGTCGGCGTGGTGATGACGCTGCGGGACTACGAGTCCTAGGTTTTCAGGCGGCGGCATTCTCAGCGATGCTGTGCCAGAGTGCATCGCGCTCTGCTTTGGACAGTGTCGGCGAGAAGTCGACCACCAGTGTTCCGACCTGTTCAAGTGCGTGGTCGGCCGCGAATCGTTGGGCGTCGCCGGTCGTCGGGAACGACATGATGCGAAACCTGTCGGTGGTGATTGCCTGATCGCACCGTGCGCTGACGCAGTCGGAGCTCGTGGTGTCGATCGGGTGCAGCAGAGTCAGCCCGTCGCCTTCGAGGCGGTCGACGACCGCCGCGGCCGTGCCCGTGACATACCCCGCGGTCGGTCCGTGGGTGACCGTCTCGCGCTCCGGCGACGCCGTTGACGAACAGCCGCAGCACCACACCACGCCCGCCGATAGGACGCTCAAAAGTTTCTGAAGCCGGGTCATGTCAGACGCAGTTCGACGATCGGCAACGTGGTACCCGGCGGATCAAGTTGCCCTTCCAGCGCGTCGGCGACGACACCGCGCAGCGCCGCCCATGCCCGCGGATGCCTGTCGATATAGCCTCGCAACGTGTCGTCGGCCTCGAATGCTGACAGCCTGCGTGCGGTGGCTGGGACGTTGCGTCGCCCTGCCACCGACACCCGGACCTTCGGATGCGCCATCACATTTCGGAACCATTGAGCGCTCTCACCGAATCCTGACGGGACCAGATAGACGCCGCGCGCGGGATGCCCGATGACCTCGAGGACCACGTAACGCCGGGCACCACTGACCCGGCCGACATGTTCGAGCATCAACATTCGGGAGCCGAACACGAATCCGAGGCCGGCGCGATACAGCCGGATCGGTGCCCGCGCCACCGCACGGGTATGGAGCGCGCGATCAAGAATTGTGGACGCAACTGGGGTCACGGCCAGACCCGCACTCTCACCCATGCCGGCCCGCGCTGACCTGTACGACTCCGCGGCATCCCCATCAGTGTCGTTCATACCCACGATGGTTGCGCTCATGCAACCCCGGTCATCGCTGCTGGATCAGGCTGCCTTGACGCCCCGGGTGCCGAGGACATCGTCGTAATGGCCGATGAGCTCATCGCAGATCACCGGCCACGTCCGGCCCAGCACGCTCTTGCGCGCCGCCACCGAGTAGCGACGCCGCTCGGCAACCAGGTGATTGACGGCTTCCGACAGCCTGCCCTCGAATTCGTCGACCGGCAGTAGAAGACCGGTGCGGTAGGGCGCCACGAGATCGCGGGGTCCGCCGGCGTCGGGGGCGATGACCGGCAGCCCGGATGCCATCGCCTCCTGCACGGCCTGGCAGAACGTCTCGTGCTCACCTGCGTGCACGAACACATCCATGCTGGCGTAGGCGGCGGCGAGGGCTTCCCCGTAGAGTGCGCCGGTGAAAACTGCTCGGGGGAAGTCGGTTTCGAGCTTGGCGCGGTCGACGCCGTCGCCGACGATCACCACCTGCACATCGTCGCGGGCGTGCAGCGGGGCGAGCCGCTCGACGTGCTTCTCGGGTGCGAGCCTGCCGACGAACCCGACAATCGGCTTGCCGGCGGGAGACCAGGACCGCCGCAGCCGGTCATCTCGCGCCGACGGTGCGAAACCCGTCACGTCGACGCCGCGACCCCACTTGTAGACCCGCGGGATTCGATGTGCGACAAGATCTTCCATCGCTGCCGTGGACGGGGCGAGCGTCCTGTCGGCTTTGCTGTGCAGGCGCCGGGTCCAGGCCCACGACGCACGCGAGAGCGCACCGATGCCGTAGCTCTGGGCGAAACCGGCGACGTCGGTCTGGAACACCGCCACCGTCGGGATGCCGAGGTGACGGGCCGCGTGCACACCGCCCCACCCGAGCAGCGCCGGCGACGCCAGGTGGACGACGTCGGGGTCGAAACCACGCAGGACACCGACCATCCGGGGACGTGGGACACCCAGCGGAAGCGATGTGACCTTCGGAAACATCATCGACGGGACCCGGTGGATGCGGACTCCGTCGTGCAGCTTGTCGGCGGGCGGCTCACCCCGGGGGGTGTCGGGGGCGATGACGATGACCTCGTGACCCGTGCGACGCAAGTGCTCGATGACCCGAAGCACCGAGTTGGTGACACCGTTGACATTCGGGAGGAACGATTCTGCGACGATTGCAACGCGCACACCGCGACAGTGACATCGTCACCTGTCCCGAAGGTTGCGCACAGGGATATGTCACACGAATTGCGGGTGCGGCACGACCCGCGGTTCACCGCGAAAAACATGCTTGGCGGCGTCATCGCGGCCAGGATGGGTGCATGCGTCTGTTTCGCCCGCTGATCGTGATCTCGGCGCTCGTGCTGCTGGTGCCCGCCGCCGGGTGCTCCAAACAGGTCACCGGCGTGCCCCAGACGTCGTCGGAGACGGCGCCGCTGGCCGTGTCCGAGGACGGGTTCGGCATCGTCGTCGGGTATGACGACGCCCCCGCCAAGATCGAGATATACACCGAGCCGCAGTGCAGCCACTGCGCGGATCTGCAGCGGGATTTCGGCGATCAGCTCGCCTACAACATCACGGTGGGCACCGTGCAGGTCACCTACCGACCGCTGACATTCCTCGACGACGAAGACGACGGGTACTCGGCCGTCGTCGCCAACGCACTGTTCCTGGCCACTGAAGCCGTCGACAACTCGGCGGCCACGGGCACACAATTCCAGCGTTTCGTCGAGGAGCTGTGGTTCAACCAGGACCCCGGCGGTGAACCGTTCTCCGGTGACGAACTGCGCGACATGGCGGGCTCGGCCGGGCTTCCCGATCTGGTCGCCAACAACGTCGCGGACGACAAAGAGGGCGTCGACGTCCTCGACATGGAGGACACCAACTTCGGCCTGCTCTACGACATCGACCCCGTCGACACCGGCACGCCGACCGTCTACGACCTGAGTGCCGGAGAGAAGCTCGACATCTTCGACGAGAACTGGCTCAGCGACCTTCTGCAGCCGTGACCAGTTCGGGCTCGCGCCGCTCCCGGCGCCGCTCCAGCACCGCGGTACCCGCCAGCGCGACACCCGCGACCACCCATCCGACGACCGCGATCGACCCGGCAGGCACGATCGCCAACGCCGCGTTGCGGTGTTGCACGCGAACGAGATCCGGGTCGGTGGTGTCGTATTCGACGTAGATGCGCATGCCGTTTTCGAGTTCCGACGGGTACAGCACCCCGAGTTCAGGTCGGTAGGTGACCCGGTCGGGGGTGACGAATTCGATGGTGGAGCGTCGCTGACCCGCGTCGAGCACGGTGGCTTCGGCGACACCGAGATTGTTTTCGATCTGCTGGTCGTTTCGCCATGCCCCGACCACCAGAAGAACCGACTGCAGGGTCACCAGAGCGGCCGCCGCGACGATGCCGATGCGAAGTCGCCGAAATACTTTGGCGCTACGGGTTTCTCCCGGTTCTCCGTACAGGTGCGGCACGATGACCGGCTTGGCCCGGTGCCACAGCGCTGTCAGGCGCTGTTTCACAACTCGGCCTTGATCGACGCATGCAGCGCACGCAGCGACGACCTGTCCGCCTTGACCTCCAGCACCCGCATACCGTCGACGTCCTCGTCGAGGGCCTCGGCCAACTGGCCGGCCTCGATCTGGCGGCTCTCCACGTGATAGGCCCGGCACAGCGCACCGACGTCGACGTCGTGTGGTGTCCCGAAGATGCGCGAGGACACGTCGGTGAACCGGGGGTCGCCCTGCTCGAGCAATTCGAAGATTCCGCCACCGTTGTCGTTGGAGACGACGATCGTCAGCTTGGTCGGCGTCGGCTCCGTCGGCCCCACCAGAAGTCCCGAACTGTCGTGCACAAACGTCAGATCGCCGATCAGGGCGACGGTGCGGCCGCCGGTGGCGCGCTCGTGCGCGAGCGCCGCGCCGATCGCCGTCGACACCGTGCCGTCAATGCCGGCCACGCCCCGGTTGGAGCGCACTTTCACGCCGTCAGTGTTGAACCCGACCAGCGCCATGTCGCGGACCGGGTTGGACGCCCCGAGCACCAGCTGATCACCGGGGCGCACTGCGTCGGCCACGGCCGCGGCCACGTGCAGACCGGTGGTCAGCGGGTGGGCCTGCAGTTGCCCACGAACCGCGCCGACAGCGCGGCGGTTCGCGTCGGCGCAGCGGTCCAGCCATTCCCGGGACGGGTCCCCGGAGAGGACCGCCCTGGTACCTGTGGCCTGCGAGTTACCCGAAACGTCGGGCCAGCGCGGCCCGGTGGTCAGCGCGAAGACCGGAACCGTGGGATCGGCGAGCAGTGCCGACACCGGACGGTGCAGCGTGGGACGGCCGAGCATGAGGACCTGTTTGGGCCGAAGCAGTCGTAGCGCCAACGGATGCAGGGGCGTTTGCGCGAAGGGTGCTGTCGGTTCGGCGACGGTCGGCAGATGCGCGAGGTTCGGGTGGCTGCCTGCGCCGTGCCCCGCGATGACGACCGTGTCCGGGGTCAGGTCGATCTCGAGCGGCTGATCGAACGTGACCGGAGGGGTGTAGGTCCATGGCTTGCCGTCGGGACGCCCCTCGGGGGCATAGGGCCTGCCCGGTTCCGCCACATCGGGCACCAACGGCTCACGCAGCGGGATGTCGAACTGCACGGGACCCGCGTTCGCTGAGCGAGAACCGATGGCGGCGGCCAACACTCGGCACGTTGCCGAGCGCCACTGCGCGTTCGACGACTCCGGATCGGCGTTCTCCTCGGCCAATCCGAGACTGATCATCGCGCGGACCTGCGTCCCGAAGTAGCCGAGTTGCTCGAACGTCTGGTTCGCGCCGGTGCCGAGCAATTCGTAAGGCCGATTCGCCGACAGCACGATCAGCGGAACGCGGGCGTAGTTGGCTTCCACGACCGCGGGACCGAGGTTGGCGACCGCCGTCCCCGACGTCATCGCCACGCACACCGGCGCACGTTCGGCTACCGCAAGCCCGATGGCCAGGAAACCGGCGGTGCGCTCGTCGATGCGGACGTGCAGACGGAGCCTGCCGGCGCGGTCGGCGTCGTGCAGCGCGAAGGCCAGCGGCGCGTTGCGCGACCCCGGACACAGGACGACGTCGCGGACGCCGCCGCGGACGAGTTCGTCCACGACCACGCGTGCCTGCGTCGTCGAGGGATTCACCACTACAGGGTATCGGCGAAGAAATTGAGGATCGCGGTGTTGACGACCTCGGGCTTCTCGATGAAGCCGAGGTGGCCGGTGTCGGGGATCTCCAGGTACCGCCCTTCGGGCAGCGCGTTGGCGACCTCGCGGCCGAGGTGCGGCGGGAGCACGACGTCGTCGGCGAACCCGATCACCAATGACGGGATCGTCACGTTCTGGTAGGCCGCCAGCCTGTTCTCCTGCGGCGCGATGGTGAGGTGCGTGCGCATGCCCGGCGTCGGCTTCTGCGGCCACATCGTGAACATGTCGATCCAGTCCCGCACAGCATTGTCGTCGTTCAGCGTCTTGGGCGAAAAGCTCTCCAGCAGGCGGACTTTCGCGTCGAACTCGGCCGGTAGGGAGATGCCCGATTCCGCCAGCGCCTTCTCGCCCTGCCAGAAGAAATCGCGAGTGCGGTCGTGGCGGCCACGGGTGGCCATCAGCACCGCCGACCTCACCAGCTCGGGGCGCGCGACCATCAGCTCCTGCGCGATGTAGGAGCCCATCGAGACAGCGACGATGCGCACCGGGGCGAGGTCCAGCTTCTCGATCAATGCGGCGGTGTCGCCGACCATCGTCTCGGTGGTGAAGCCCTCGGCGGCCTCGGTGGCGCCGATGCCCCGGTTGTCGAACGTCACACATCGGTAACCGGCGCGGGTGAAGACCGGCACCTGGTGCAGGTGCCAGGTGCGGCCGGCACCGCCGCGACCTGCGATGAAGAGCACCGGATCGCCGGTCCCGCGGTCATCGAATGCCAAATTCACCCCGAAGACGCTACTTCCTTGCGAATCGGGCGCGCTTACGCACCCTGAGCGTCGTTTTGCGCGCCGGATTCACGCTGAGCGGAACCGAACGCGCGCGGGCTGCGTCCGATCAGACATGCTCGCCGAATACCTGCGCCGCCACGACGGCGTCATCACCCTCGCCCAGGCGCGGGACGCAGGCCTCAGCACCCGCGCGATACAGCGACGAGTGGAATCGGGCCGCTGGCGCCGTTGTGCGCGCGGTGTCTACTTCGTCGACGACAGACCTTTCACCGACGCCGCTCGGATACGGGCAACGGTGTGGGGATACGGCCGACATGCCGCTGCAAGCGGACTCACGGCGGGATGGTGGCATCACTTGACTCGCTTCGCACCCGAGCGCATCGAGGTGACAGTCCCGCGCGACAGTCACGGCCGCCGCCACGACAGAAGTCGCCTACGGCGCAGGAACCTCGACCCTTGCGACGTCGTCGAAGTCAATGGACTGCGGGTGACGGCACTCCCGTTGACCGTGGTCGAGGCCGCGGTGCAGTTCGGCGGAGGCGCCAAGTTGATGGACTCCGCCCTGCAACGCCATGTCGACCTGTTGAGCTTGTGGCGGACGCATCTGCGCAACAAGGGCCGCACCGGTGCGCCGCGCGCCCGGCGCCTGCTGCAGGCCGCCGACGACGGTGCGCGGTCCGAGGCTGAGCGCCGATTGCTCAAAATCCTGCGCGATGCGCGAATCACTGGATGGAAAGCCAACTATCGGGTCGGTGGCTATCGCGTCGACGTGGGTTTCCCTGTGCAGAAGGTGGCCATCGAGGTCGACGGGTTCGCGTTCCACAGCGGCGCCGAAGAGTTTCAGGTCGATCGCACGCGACAGAACGACATCGTCATGATGCGCTGGACCGTGCTGCGTTTCACCTGGCTCGACCTCGTCGAATATCCCGAGCGAGTTCTCGCCGTGATCCGCGCGGCGATTACGGCGCGCTGAGCGACGGTGAGCGTCGTTTTCCGCGCCGAATTCGCTTGAGGGCGGCATCCCAAAGCAAGCCCGTCGAGGCGGCCAGCGCGGCCGGTTTGACCATCTCCTTGCCCATCATCGCCGTGGCCAGGGCCTTGGTAGACGCCGACGCCTTCGACATGTGCCCGGAGTCGAACGGCGGCTGCGGGTCGTACTCCATCGACAGCTGAATCGCCTTGGCCTTGGCCTCACCACCGATGCGACCCGCCAGCCACAGCCCCAGGTCGATGCCCGCCGACACCCCGGCCGCCGTCACGGTCTTGTCGTCGGCCTCGACGATGCGCTGATCGCCGACCGGCTGCGCGCCAAGGGTCTTGAGCACCGGCAGCGCCGCCCAGTGCGACGTCGCACGCTTGCCCTCGAGCACACCCGCCGCGGCCAGGATCACCGAGCCCGAGCACACCGACGTCGTCCACGTCGACGTCTCGTGCGCGCGGCGCACCCAGTCGAGCACCTTCTCGTCGCGGGCGTGCTCCAGGGTGGCGAAGCCACCGGGAATCAGGATGAGGTCCGGCGATGGGGTTTCGTCGAACGAGTGCGTGGCCCCGACGAGCAGCACGTGCGAGTCCGCGGCGATCGGGCCGGGTTCGTGCCAGACGAACCGCACCTCGGTGTCGGGCAGCCAGCGCAGACTTTCATACGGCCCGATGAAGTCCAGCGCCGTGAAACCCGGGTAGAGCATGATGGCGACCTGCATGGTGAATCTCCTTTTTGTCAGGCGAATGTCTTGCGGTACTGGTCCGGTGAGACGCCGAACCGGCGGACGAAGTTGCGGCGCAACGTCTCCGCGGAGCCGAACCCGCAGCGCGCGGCGATCACCGTGACGGTGTCGTCGGTCTCCTCGAGCTGGCGGCGCGCCGCTTCGGTGCGGACGCGCTCGACGTAAGCGCCGGGCGCCTCCCCGACCTCGTCGGTGAAGACGCGCGTGAAATGACGTGGGCTCATCGCGGCGCGGCGCGCCAATTCGGGGATGCTGTGTGCGCCAACGGGTTCGGACTCGATGGCCTCCTGCACGTCCCGGATCGGGGTGCGGCGAGCGCGCGGCATCCACACCGGCGCCGCGAACTGCGTCTGACCGCCGGGCCTGCGCAGATACAGCACGAGGTAGCGGGCGACGGTCTGGGCGACCTCGGTGCCGTGGTCGTCTTCGACGAGTGCCAACGCCAGGTCGATACCGGCGGTGACACCTGCCGCGGTCCAGACTTTCTCGGAACTGCGGACGAAGATCGGGTCAGGATCGAATGTCACGGCAGGGAACTCGGCGGCGATCTGGTCGACGAAAGCCCAGTGAGTGGTGGCGACACAGCCGTCGAGCAGTCCGGCCTGCGCCGCCAGCACCGCACCGCTGCACACGCTGACCACCCGTCGGGCCCGCGGGGCGACGGCGGCGATCCACTCGATGAGCACATCGTCTTTGCGGGCCATTTCGGTGCCGAAACCCCCGGGCAGCACGACGGTGTCGATCTCGTTGTCGGGATCGGGCAGCGGTTCGGCGACGAAAGTCAGACCGGTTCCGGTGCTGACCGGCTGCCCGTCCACGGACACCACCCGTACCCCGTAGCCGTCGCCACCCCGGCCGGACAGGTACAGCGTTGCTCCGGTGAACACCTCGAACGGCCCGACCATGTCGAGGGCCTGCACGCCCGCGAAGCCGGCGATGAGCACCGTGCGCTCCATGCACTCAGTGTTGGGGACCGCCCCGATGGCGTCTAGGCCATGCAGCCCACAAATCAGGACATCAGCGGAAAGCAGGCTCGGACGCGGTCGACCCACCACTGCCTGCGGTCTGCCGTGGCCGCCAACGCAGCCAGCCGAGCCGGGTCAGGTGTGACCGCCTCCGCAGGTAGGCAGCCGTCGACCGCGGCCATCGGGGCAGCGACGTCCTCGACGAACAGGCTGCCGGTCCCGAGGCCGCAGGCATGCTCGAGCGTGGGCAGGCACCCCGCGGCGACCAACCCCGCCCCGATGCCGACCGCGGTGTCGAGAGCGCTGGACACCACGACGGGGATGTCGATGCGTGCGGCGATGTCGAGCATCGCGTGCACGCCGCCGAGCGGGGCGACCTTGAGTACAGCGATGTCGGCGGCACCGGAGCGCACGACGTGAAGAGGATCCTCGGCCTTGCGGATGCTTTCGTCGGCCGCGACGGGTACGTCGATGCGCCGACGTAGCTGCGCCAGTTCGGCGACGGTGCGGCACGGCTGCTCGAGGTATTCGAGGGGTCCGTCGGTGGTCAGGGCGCGCGCGGCGGCGACCGCTTCCTCGACGGTCCAGCCACCGTTCGCGTCGACGCGGACCGTGAGTCCGGCGGCCCGGATGGCGCTGACGCGTGCGACGTCGTCGGCCAGCGTCTGCCCAGGCTCGGCGACCTTCACCTTGGCCGTCCGCGCACCGGGGAATCGCGCGAGTACGCCGGGGACATCCTCGGCGGCGACGGCTGGGACGGTGGCGTTTATCGGGATGTGAGTGCGGCGCACGGCGGGCAGTGCACGGTAAGCCGCCGAAATGCCCGACGCGAGCCAGTGCGCGGCTTCCGGCGGTTCGTACTCGACGAATGCGCCGAACTCGCCCCACCCGACCGGACCTTCGATCAGCGCCACTTCGCGGGTGGTGATGCCGCGGAACCGGACCCGCATCGGTAGCGCGACGACATGCAGCCGTTCGAGGATGTCGGCGAGTTCGACCACGCCACCATCGTGCGTCAGTGCGGCGCGATATGGCGCTGCGGGGCCTTCGGAAGCACCTTTAGGCCGGCGACTGCGGCGATGATCCCGGTCAGGAACACGGCCTTACCCAGCGTCGCCCCTTCGTCTCCGCTGAGCATCGCGTAGCCCACGGTCAGTGCGGCGCCCAGACCCGTCCACACCGCGTACGCCGTGCCCATCGAGATGTGCTTGGCAGCCCAGCCGAGTCCGGCCATGCTGCCCAGCAACGCGACGACGAATACACCGGTGGCAACGGGCGCAGTGAAGCCTTCTGCTTTGCCGAGCGCCGTGGCCCACACCGCTTCGAGGACCGCGCTGACAATCAGGACGATCCACGCCATGGTCAGCTCACCGCCTTCAGTCCGACGACGCTGCCGACCAACAGGCAGAGCAGCAAAACCCTTGCCGTGGAGGCGGCTTCCTTCTTGGTGACGATCGCCCAGACAACGGTGAGGGTTGCGCCGATACCCACCCACACGGCGTAGGCAGTCCCCGCGGGAAGGGAGGTCATCGAGTACGCCAACCCCGCCAAGCTGGCGGGCATCGCAAGGGCGAACGCGAGGGTGGGCCGCCACCGCTTGAAGTGGTCCGACATTCCAAGTGCTGTCGCCCAGACCGCCTCGAGGAAGCCGCTGAGGACGAGAACGAGCCACGCCACAAGACCCTCCTACGAGTCAGTCTTGTCTGTGCGGGTACTGCTCCCTCGTCCGCCGGCACCCGGATCAGGTGCCACACCAGCCACGTTACACAAGAGTTTCAGGATGGTCATGTCCCTGAAACAGATGGTGACGAGAGTCTCCGGCGGCGCGCAGCCATCCATGGGATCGGCAGCTCCGAAGACCTTCTGACAGGGGCTGTTGCAGGACAGGAGTGCGCACATGAATCGCTTCGTGAAACTCGGGGCGCAGGTCGCAGAGTCGGTGGTGTCGGTCGCCGGGATACGCACGGTGGAGGAACCGCACTTCATCGGACGTCCGCTGACCGACGATGTCGAGATACGCGAGTACGGGTCGCGAATCGCCGCCGAGACCACCGTCACCGGCGACAAGGACGCCGCGCTCAATGCGGGATTTCGTCGGCTTGCGTCCTACATCTTCGGCGCCAACAACCGCAAGGCCGAAGTGGCCATGACCGCACCGGTCTCGCAGCAGCGCAGTGAATCCATCGCCATGACCGCGCCCGTGGCACAAACGGGTAGCGCAGCGCAGGGTTGGACCGTCCGCTTCTTCATGCCGTCGAAATGGTCGATGGAGACCCTCCCCCAACCCGACGACCCGGATGTGCGACTGGTCGCGGTGCCCCGCGAGACCTTCGCAGTCCTTCGATTCAGCGGTGACCGGAGCCCCAAGGCAGTCTCCGAGAAAACTGACCAGTTGCTCAGAACCCTGCGCGACAACGGTATCGAGCCGCGCGGAGAGGCCGTGGCGTGGTTCTACGACCCGCCATGGACCCTGCCGTTCCGGCGGCGCAACGAGGTTGCCGTCGCGCTCTGAGGTCACACCGTCGCGCGGTCGCGACCCTCCCAATGCGGTTTGCGGAGTTCCTTTTTCAGGACCTTGCCGGTGGGGTTGCGCGGCAGTTCGTCGGTGATGTCGACCGACTTCGGGCACTTGTAGGCGGCGAGGCGCTCTCGCGCGAAGGCGATGAGTTCGGTTTCAGAGGTCTCGCCTTCGATCACCACGACGGCCTTGACGACTTCGCCCCACTTCTCGTCGGGGACACCGATGACGGCGACCTCGACGACGGCGTCGTGCTCGGCGAGCACCCGTTCCACCTCGATCGAGTAGATGTTCTCACCGCCCGAGATGATCATGTCCTTGAGCCGATCCTCGACGAAGATGTAACCGCCGTCGTCGACCCGCCCGATGTCGCCGGTGCGGAACCAGCCGTCCTCGGTGATCGCCTCGGCGGTCGCTTCGGGCCTGTTGTGATAGCCCTTCATCAATTGCGGTGAACGGAACCACAATTCGCCCTGTTCACCGGCGGGCACATCTTCGAGAGTGTCGGGGTCGACGACGCGGACCTCGGCGTTGGGGACGAGTGTGCCTGCGCTGGAGAGTCGCTCCTCCTTCCCCGGATCGCGGTGGGCCTCGGGGAGCAGATGGCTGATCACGCCGCACAATTCAGTCAGTCCATAGGCCTGCATGAAGTCGGTGTTCGGCCAGGCTTTCAGCGCGGCACGCAGCAACGGCAGCGGCATCGGCGACGCACCGTAGGCGAACGTCTTGAGCGACCCGAACAGCTTGACGGCATCCTCGCCGGCCTCCAGCACTTTGGCCAGCACCGCAGGCACGAGGAATGTTCTGTTGGCACCCTTGAGAATTGCCCCCGCGAGCGTCATCCCGTCGACGTCTCGCGTCATCACGCTCGGGAAGCCGTCGTGAATACCGAACTGCACGTAGGACGAGCCGCCGACGTGGAACAGCGGCATCGACACCATGTTCTTGTCGCCCTCGTCGAACTCGAAGCCTTCGTGCGCGTTGATGGTGTGGGCGATGATGTTGGCCTGCGTGAGCTCGACGCCCTTGGGGCGGCCGGTCGTTCCCGACGAGTACATGATGATGCAGACGTCACTTGGGTCGACGTCGTCGGACCGGTCGACTGGTGTCGCGGCGTCCAGGATGGCCTCGTACTCGTCGTCGCCTTCGGGCTTGACCGAGATGACGTGCTCGATGTGGGTGAGCTTGTCGCGGATCTTGTCGATCGAGGCCGTGAATTCGTCGCCTACGATGAGTAGCTTGGCGTCGGAGTCGTTGAGCACGTAGTCGAGCTCGTCTGCTGCCAACCGGAAATTGATGATCGCGGTCGCAGCACCTAGAGATGCGGCGGCAAATGTCAGCTCGACGCAGGCCGGGTGATTCTTGTCGAGAAAGGACACTACGTCCCCGCGTCCGATACCCCGTTCTTTGAGCGCGCCCGCGAGCCGTCGAACACGGTCGTTCCACTGCGACCAGGTCCAGGACCGGTCCAGATAGTCCATCGCCTCGCCGTCGGGCTTGGCGGAGGCCCAGTGGGCCAGTCGTTCGTCGAGGAAGCGGGGTGCGGGCAGATCGGCCATGGTCAGAAGCGTGCCACGCCGGTGCGCTGCGCTGACCGTATTCGCCCAATCTCAGCTATGTGACTCACAGTTTCAGTGTAGCCAATGGCCTTAACAGGTCATTCTATCCCTCATGTGAATCTCAGTTCTGGCTATCTGACGAGCGGCGCCAGATAGGTCTGGGCGTACCGGGCCACCGCGTCGGCGTTGTCGACGTCCAGGACGTCGGTGTTGACCTGCACCAGCGATACCGCGAGCCGGATGTGCACCTCCGCGACGGCCAGCAGCTGGTCGTCGGGCATCGTCGCGCCCGCCGCGCGCAACGCTTTCGCCATCGCGGTCGCGGCGCTCACGAGGAACAGCCGGGCCTCGTCGACCATCTCGGCGGACGCGGTGTACTCCCCGTCGAGTTGCAGGAACCGGCGCATCACCGGCTCGCCGGTCAGCAGACGCACGCCTTCGCGGAACGCGGCGACCGCCGCCTGCTGCGGGCCGGAATCGATCGCCACCGTCTGCAGGCGGGCCATCGCGAAGTCGAAGGTCTGGCGGCCCAGTTCCGTGATCAGTGCGTCCCGGCTGGGAAATCGGCGGTACAACGTGCTGCGGCTGACGCCGGCCTGCCGCGCGACCACATCCATGCTGAGCCGGCCCACCCCGACGAGCGCTACCTCTTCGGCCGCGGCCTTGAGGATCGCCGACTCCTGCTCGGTGGGGCTGTCGGTGTTGCGTGCGCGTCGCATAGGGACGTCAGCCGGCCGGGCACCGGCCAGGCGGCGGCGCGAATGTGTCGAGGGCGACGGAACGGTGTAACCGCACCAACTTCTCGTACTCGATCCTGTTGCGGGCCAGCGGGATCAGCAGAATCCGATCCGGGAGAGTCCGCCACGCCAGCTGCAGAACCCTCGTGTACAGCGCGAACTCGCGGTCGTGGCGGGGCTCCCACCGGAAACCTGTCATCTCCCGGATGCCCGGATGCAGGATGCCGAACGAACACACCGTGACGACGCGGCCGGCGAGGGGACGGACAGCCATCCATCCCGGCGTCAGCGCCAACCGCAGCATCGGCGGAAGAACAAGGGTCGGCAGCGGCAGCTTCGTCAGGTTCTCGGTGACGCGGCGCAGAAACGGATTCGACGCCAGCCCGGATTGGACCATCGATTCGTAGTATGCGGTCGCTTCGGCGTAAGTGGCCGGCAACTTTGCGTTCTTGCCGGGCAGTTCGAGCGAGCGGAAGCTCTCCAGCAATTGCTGATAGGCGACCTCCTGCTCGTCGTCGGTCATCGTGATGCCGGTGCAGGGAGTGAACGACTTCAGCACCACGAACAGTCCGCTCATGGCGATCCAGTTCCACAGCTGGGGATCCAGGGCGCTGTATCGGACGTCGGCGAAGTCACCCGTGCCGCGGCCGCGCACCTCGCGGTGCATCGTCTTGAGACGCTCACCTTCGGCGGCTCGGTCGGTGGCGTCGCCCCAGATGGCGAGGAGCGCCGAAAAGCCGCTCCTGACACCACGATCGGCGAAGTTGTTGGCGAATCGTCCCGTCTTGTCCACGGCGGCGGCAACCGGGACGAGGGCGACCTCGTCGAACGCTGCTGCCCCGAAGAAGCCGCCGAGCACGCTTCCGGAGTGTTTACGAAACTCGTAGATGACCTCGGGCCGGACTGTCCCGGCGACGGTGTCGGAGAACTCACCTGCGATCGCGACCATGACGCCTCCCGACAGTGTCGTTGGCACAAAGACTAGCGACTTGTGTCAACATGTCAATATGCCGACCGGTCGCCCCGTCAGGCGCCCACGCACACACCCGAATCGCGGATCGCCCTGCCGTACACGTTGGCCGTCGCGATGTTGGCGTTGATCTGCCCCGACGGAAGCCGCCGCCTGATCTTGTCGCTGATCTGAGTGAACTGGTACCACAGCCGGTAGATCGAATCACCGTGGAAGAGCGGCGAATACTCGCTCTGGTCGGGGTAGTTGACGATGAACAGGGTGTGCGCACGCCGATCGAGGAAGGCTGCCGACTGATCGAGGTTGGCCGCGACGATATCGCCTGCGTGGCCGACTCCTGGAGCGGTCCAATCGTCATCCTGGTCGCCCAGGTAATGCTGGAAGCCATAGACCTGATTCATGAGTTGGTCGTACTGGGCGTTGAACCACTGGCAGGACTCCCGCTCGGCGGTGAGCTGTTCGGGCGAGACACGGCTCCGCCACAGGTTGTACGGGAACACCGTGTCA
Organism: Mycolicibacterium iranicum; assembly: GCF_002101705.1. Lineage (GTDB taxonomy): Bacteria > Actinomycetota > Actinomycetes > Mycobacteriales > Mycobacteriaceae > Mycobacterium > Mycobacterium iranicum. Next base: position 207,417 of record NZ_LQPC01000026.1, read on the forward strand.
TTGGGCGCCCAGCTCGACGGGTACGGCGTGAATACCGGCAGTGTGGGCGCCGCTCCGTCGACGTCCGGCTGGGCGTGGCTGACGGGCGCGAGGAGAATCGAGATGATCAGAGCCGACAGGAGCCCGCGGAACATGCTCAGGTCCCACCGAATTCGGGACGCAGGATCGGCGCGAGGGCGGCGAGCGGGATGTGTGCCTGAACCGTGCCGCCATCCATCGACCACTGCATGATCCCCGGCGTGAAGTTCGTCGGTGAATCGCGCCCTACCGGATAGTCAGGCATGTACAGCACAAGGTCGTCGGGGGTCAGTGCCCATGCCTTGTAGCCACCCGAGTACACCTTGTCAGGCGTCCAGCGGTCGGCGACGAAGGGATAGCTGCCCGGCTGGTGCGGTGGCGGAGCAGCGTCGAGCGCGCGAACGATGAATGGGTGCGCCAGCGGCGGGATGGCCGCGAGGCCGTTACCGGGCTTGAGCACATCGACCAGTTGCAGCCTTGCCCCCGTAGACATGTCGAAGGTGAAAGTGCGGTAGGCGTTGTTGAAGTCGGGCCCGTCGGCGTGGTACGTCTCCCGGTAGACGAGGCTGGCGATCGGACCGCGCCGGAAGATCTGATAGTTGCCCTCGCCGAAGCTGTCGGCAACCATCTTCGTGCCTACGGTCCTCCAGTTGTTCACGAGTGCGCTCAGGTAGTCCCGCACTACGGGACCGGCCACCGGATCGTCGACGAACTCGGCAGGGATCGCGATCTTGATGTCGCGGATCGCTTTTCGCTCGGAGGTCACGGTGGTGCGGCAGTACTGGCCATCCCAGATTCCGCCGAGGCCCTCACAGAACGACACGACCGAGGCCGACGCGCCCGGTGCGAGCGTCAGCAGCCCGGCGACCGTCATCGCTGCTACCGCGATCTTGGCAGTTCGCATCACGGCGCTCAGGGAAGCTCGACTTTGCTTGCACGCCAACGTCCATCGACGTACTGCATGGTCATTTTGATCCGGCTGCGGTCGATCCGCGGATCGGGAACGGCACTGTTGGACACCGACTGGTCCACGAACAGCAGCACGACCACCTTGTCCTTGGTCTCCGACTGGATCGCCGACTCCACGACGACACCGTGTGCCGCCGCCTTGTTATCGATCAGCAGCTGGCGCAGCTGCATGCTCGACTGCGAGTACATGTCCTTGAATTCACCGGTCGCGCCGTCGAGCACCTGGTTGAAATTCTCGTCGACCTTTGCGGCGTCGATGCTGGTGAGCACCTGCGCATATTGCACAGCGGCCGCCTGGGCCTGCTGCCCCGCGCGGGCGACCTCGTGGTCCCGCCACATCTGCCACCCGAGGAATCCCGATGCCCCAAGGCTGCCCGCGAGAAGCAGGGCGACGCCGACCCCGATCACACGCCGCCACGATCGGACCGGCTTGCCCCCATCGGGTTCGGGCGAGCCTTCCTCGGCGTCGGTTGCCTCGGCGTCGGCGTCGGTTACCTCGGCATCGATCTTCTCGTCGTCGAGTTCCGAGTCGGTGGTGACGGACATGTCAGCTCCTTGGGTTTGTCAGCGTGGCGGTTCGATCGGCAGTGTCGGGCCGCCGTACGGCGTGGGAATCGTGTAGCGGCCCTTGGGGGTCGGGTCGGTGGTACGCCCGAGGTCGGCACCCGGCGGCGGACCGGCAGTGTCGTCTCCCGCCGGCCGCGGGGCGTTCTTGGCACCCCGCACCAGGACGCCCGGGTGGTCGTCGCGACAGTAGGTGTACATGAATGGTTCGGGATAGTCCGCCGATGACGGTGGCAGCCTGGGCGTGCCGTAGTCGCAGGAGTACCGGGGATAGATGTCACCGGTGGCCCAGAGACCGTTGTCGTGCATGATGCTGCCGATGGCGTCGAGCACCGACGTGCGGTAGTTCGGGAACAAAGCGTTGAGCGCGGGCACTCGCAGATGCAGCAGCTGCGACGTGGAGGCGAGGCTGCCGAGCAGCTGCACCATCGTCTCCGAGTTGTCGGTGAACAGGTTGTCGACGGACGCCAGCGTCTCCGGGGTGCGGTTGGTGAGCGTACGGAAGCCCTCACGCATCCTGTCGACACCGTCGAACGTTTCACTGAGGTTCGCCGACGCCACATCGATGCCTGCGTTCTTGTCAGCGGCGAGCGTCAGCACGACCCGGCTGGTGCGCAAGGTGCTCGCAGTTTCGGGAAGCACCGAATCCAGCGTCGTGAGCAGGAATGTGCCGCCGTCGATGACATCGGCGAGCTTCTGCGGCCCCGCTTCGCTCATGCTCAGTTCGCGCTTGATGAGCTCAAGCTTGTCGGGATCGACCTGGCCGAGCGCCCCATCGGCGTTGGCGAGAAGGTCCGCGAGGCTCACCGGCACGGTGCTGTCGCTCTGCGCCACGACGCTGCCGTCTCCGAGATAGGGCCCTTCGTCGTTCGCGGCGACGAAGTCGATGTACTGTTCGCCCGCCGGGGAGAGCCCCGAGACGCGGACCGCGCTCGAGATCGGCACCGCGACCGAGGAATCGACGGAGACGACGGCATTGACGCCTGCAGGCGTGATGTCGAGTCGTTCGACGCGGCCGATCGGCACTCCCCGCAGCGTCACGTTCTGGTTCGGCAGCAGGCCCGCCGACTCGGGCAACTCGACCGTCACGCGGTAGCTCGACGCAAGCGGATTCACCTGCAGCGCTCCGAGAAACAAGTACATCGACGCGACGACAAGTGTCATGATCAGGGCTGTGGTCGACAGCCACGCACGTCGGCGGTGCCCTGCGCGGGCCACGCGAACCGCTGTGTCGGCGAGTGATCCGATCATCGTGGCGGCTCCCCCGGCGGTGGCGACGGAGCGGGGGCTGGTACGGGCGCGATCACACCGGGTTCGGTGGGACTCGGGATCACCGGCACCTGTGGGGCGCCCGGCCCTTTGCCGACGATCCGCTCCTGCAAGCGGTAGAGGGTGTACTGCAGTGAGCCGACCAGCTGGTGCCAGTTGTACCGCTTGGGACCGTGCAGCCCCGGGTCTCCGGCAAATCCGATGTCAGGGATCGATCCGAGGATCAGTCTGTCGATACTGGCCCGCACCGCGATCGCGTTGCTGGTTGTCGCCTTCACGAACGGCGGCATCAACCTGTTGAGCGCGTAGAGGTTCGCATCCGGTGTCAGCACCACGTCGTTCCACGCACCGGCGATCGTGTTGACGTCGGCCACGACGCTGCGGCCGCTGGTGTCGGTGCCCGCGACGGACGGGAACTTCTGCAGTTGCTCGGCAGTGTCACCGAGTTGCACCACCAGATCGGCGATTTCGGTGGTGTGCGCGGCAAGTGTGTCCGTCGCCGGGCCTGCGGCGTCCATCACCTCGCCGAGTGCTTGGTTCTTGTCCTCGAGCTGGTCGACGAGCCGCGACGTCTCGGTCAGGGCCGACGAGATCTCCTCCGAGCGGTTGTTCAGGGTGCCGAGGGTGTGGTTGGTCTTGCGGATCAACGTCCCGAACGCCTGACCTTGATCGCCGGTGGCCTTGCCGAGGCCGTTGATGATGTTGGTGAAGTTCCGTACCGCTCCGCCGTTGACGAGAATTGCTGCCGAGCTCAGGACCGACTCGACTGTTGCTGCGGCCGCGGTGGATTCGAGACCGATGGTGTCGCCGTCGCGGAGCAGAGGTGCGCCCGGTGCCGTGGTCGCGGGTGGCTTGAGGGCGACGAACACGTCACCGAGCGGAGTCGCCGACCGCAGTTCGGCGGCACTGCCACGGGGCAGTTGAACGCCGTCCCTGATCCGCAGGGTGGTGACCGCGGTGTAGTTGCGGGCCTCCATCGAGACGAGCTCGCCCACGTCGGCACCGGCCAGCTTCACCTTCGCCATCGCGGGCAGGTTGAGAGCGTTGGAGAACACGGCGGTGAGCGTGTACCCGTCCGATCCGCCACCGGGAGCTGGCAGCGAGAGACTCGCCAAACCCTCCGTGGCGCAGGCCGATGCAGACAGGCACGCCGTCATCACCAGTGCCAGTGCGGTTCTGGCCGGCCGCGCGATCACTTCTGCCCCATGGCGGCCAGTCCGTCGAGGACGTAGCTGAGACCGAAATCGGGGCCGAAGTCCTGGAGGGTTCCAGTGCTGCAGCCCAACTGGCGCAGGCCCATCATGTTGCACATCTCCTTGACCGTCTGGGTGTCGAACAACACTTTGTCGGTCAGTACGTGGACGCGCACCGCACCGTTGGTCCGGTCGATTGCGTTGTAGATGTTGTCGAGCGTCATCGGGGCCACGTCGAGGAACTCGGCGAGGTCACGCTGATGCTCGACCGTTGTGGTGAGCGCGGTGTCGCCGTTGGCCACGATCTGCTTGATCGCGTCGCGGTGGGTGTCGAGCACTTCACCGAGCTGGTTGATGACGTCGTTGAGCTTTCGGCCCGTGGTACCCGAGCCGAAGTTCTCGTCGGCCAGGATCTGGCTGAGTTGCCTTATGGTCGAGCCGAAGTCTCGCAGGGTGGCGTCGTTGTCCGCTGCCGCTTGGAACAGCGTGCTGACATTACGGATGATGGTGGTGAGTTGATCGCGCGTCACCTCGCCGCGATCTGAGCTGAGCCGCAGCGCCACGGACAGTTGGCCGAGGGCATCCTTCATCGCCTGTCCGTTCCCGTCCGCGATCGTAGCGCTGGCGTTGACGACGTCTGCGACGGGACCCTGCCCGTTGCCGTCACCGCGCAACGAGGTGGACAGCTTGTCGAGAACGTCGAGAACGCGGGCGAACTCGACGGGTGTCCGGGTGCGATTGAGGCCGATGGTGTCGTGGTCCTGCAAGGTCGGGCCGTCCCGGTACGGAGGGGTCAGCTCGATCTGACGGTCGGTGAGAATCGAATTGGAGATCGTCACCGCCATCACGTCCGCGGGTACCCGGACATCGCCGTCCACCGAGAACTCGACCTCGACGTAGCCGCCCTTCGGAACGATCTTCTGCACAGTTCCGACGGGCATCCCGAGCACGGCGACGGTGTTTCCTTCGTACAGTCCTGCAGCGCTGTCGAATTGAGCGGTGACCGAGATCGTGTTCATCTTGTCCCCGAGGTAGGTCCACGCCAGGGATGCCACCAGCATCGCCGCGACGAGGCCGGTCACCGCGACGGCGACCCATTTCGACCGTGTGCTCATCACTTGCAGTCCTTCAGGTATTCGATCATCCCGAACTGTTTGGCGCGGCCACTGATCGCACACATCCACGAATCCACCAACAGCCCGTTGGCAGCGTTGAAGTCCACGGCGTTACCCGAACCCGTCGCGTTGGCGAGGTTGCGGAGTGCGACAGGACCGGCCTGCAATGTGCTGCGAACCAGATCGTCGTGCTGGCCCAGCATGTTCGACAGATCGCGAACGTTGACCAGCAGCGCTTCGAGCTCGGGACGGTCCTCGATGACGAGGTCGCTCAGCGTCTGGACGAGGTTTGTGATGGCGTCCAGCAGCGCGTGGAAAGACGCTCGGCGCATGACGAATTCGCCGACCAGGCTGTTGCCCTGCCGCACCATGGCCGCGATGTTGGACTGCTGACGGCGCAGTGTGTTGCTGACCACCTCGGTGGTCTCCAGCAGCGACCCCAACTGATCACGCCGCTCGGCGAGGATACGGGCCAGTGTATGGGTGTTCTCCAACGCCTGAGGTACCACCGGCGGCAGGCCCTGGAGCTGCCTGCCCAGAATGGACAGGGTCTCGGCGAATTTGTCGGAGTCGACCTGTTCGTAGGTGGTCGTCACATCGGTGAGCGCCTCCTGAAGGTCGTAGGGGACCTCGGTGTGCGCCAGGTCGAAGGTGTCCTCGGGCAACGACCCCTGACCGTCGGGTTCCAGAGCCAGATACCGCGACCCAAGGATGGTCGTGATCTTGATGACGGCTCGCGAGTCCTCGCCGAGTGCGACATCGTTGCGGACGGTGAACTCGCCGACGACATGGTCACCCGCAAGCTCCATGCTCTTCACCTCGCCGACGGGAATTCCAGCCACTGTTACCGGATTTCCCTTCTGCAGCGCCGCGGCTTGGAGAAACTGTGCGGTGAACGTGCGGTAGCCGACATCGGCGGCCTTGAACAGCAGCATGGCTCCGATCAGCACGGCGACCACGGCGATCGACACGAAGCCCAGGGTGGCCCGCCGATAGGTGCGCAGCCCCTCACGCAACGACATCCTCGTCTCAGCCATTGGCCATGTTCCTGCACTTCGGTGAGTACCGCGCGTCGTTGCCCGGGGTGGCCGCATCGACGATGATCGGCACCACGTCGTTGAGGCCGGGGAAGAACCCCGTGGCGTTCAGGTCGCACGCGTAGGCGTTGGCGTAGGCACCCTCGCTCGTGATCCGGGCGAAACCCTTGAGCAACAACGGAAGATTGGCGCCGGTGAAGGCCAACTGCGGTTCGATACTCACCATGTGCTGAGCGAATCCCGGCTCGCGTTCGACGAGTTCGTTCAGCGAGGGGTATACCTCGTCGGAGATGGTCGACAGCTGACGCATCACGCGGGCCATCGAGCCGGTCGAATCCACCAATTCCTGTCGTCGCCCGTCGAACGTCGCCACCGCGGCCTGTACCTGGGTGAGCACCTGATCGAGGCTCTCGTTGTGTCGGGCCAGGTTGCCCATCACGGCGTTCAGGTCGGTGATGACGGTGCCGAGTTCCTCGTCGCGGCCCGCGAACGATTCGGTCAACTCCGAGGTTTGGGCGACCAGTGCGGTGATGGATCCCTGATCGCCCTGTAGGGACTGGATCACGCCCTTGGTCAGGTTGTCGGCGTCACGCGGGTTGAGGAGGCTGAACAGTGGCTCGTATCCATTGAGCAGTGTCGTCACATCGAACGATGGCTCCGAACGTTCCAGCGGGATCACCGATCCGGCAGGCAATGGACCCGGATCGCCCGTCTTCCCCAGTGACAGACCGAGATAACGCTGACCGACGATGTTCTGATACGTCACGGAGGCTACCGTCGTGCCCAGCACCTGCTGGTCGTCCTGCACGACGAAGGATACTTTGGCGAGGTCGCCTTCGAGCTCGATCTTCTCGACGCGGCCGACACGCACACCCGCCATCCGGACGTCGTCGCCTTCTCGCAGGCCGAAAACATCGTTGAACATGGCACCGTAGGGAACCGTCGACCCTGCTACGTCGCGGCGCAGCGTGACGTACACCAGCCAGGTCACCGTCACCGCCACGACCATGAAAAGGGACAATCCGACCAGTGCGCCGCGGTATTTCATCGGTCTCCCCCACGTGCAGGCCCGGTCGTCGTCACGGTGGTGCCCCGCGCGACGGGACCCAGCAGCAGCTGGGTGGCCACGGTCGCCGGCCGGCCGGTGATCAGCCCGAGTTGATCGCGCTCGTACCCGCTTCCGACGGGCCCGACATTGCCTCCGTAGCTCGCGGGTGCGGCCTCGGCCGCCCCGGGCAGCGGGTCACCGGGGCGGGGCGCCACTGGCGCCGGTGGCGAGAGCGGCACAGGTGGCGGAGCGGTCGGCACGAGCGCCGGATTCGCGGTGCCCGGAACCGGCGGGGACGGGCTCAGCCACGGTGGTAGAGGCGGATTCGGGTCGGCCAAGCTGGGGTTCGGGTTGACCAGCGGCGGCCCGACGGCGATCAGATTCCCGTTGGGCCCGACCTCGGTGCCGGGCGGCGGCTTCAGGTCCGGCGGCGGTTGATAATTCTGCGGCAGCAGCACATCCGGCAGCTCGGGACGGGTCGGGACCAGCGGAGCGGTGAAGCAGCTGGGGCCCTTCAGCCCCGAGTACTGCGGACAGTCCGCTCTCGTGTAGGAGTAGGTGGGCGTGAAAGACAGATTCACACGCATATTGCCGATGTCCTGCTCGTGGATCCACACCTCGTCGAAGAACTTCTGCGACAACTGGTTCAGCTTCACGAAGGCAGGCACCCAGTGGCGTGAGGTGTCAGCGAGATTCCCGATCACCGGGGTCATCTCGGAGGTGATCCGCACCAGCCGGTCGGTGTGATTGTTCAGCGCCGTGTGCGTCGTTCCCACCGTGTTGATTCCGCCGTTGATCAGGGCGATGAGTTGAGCGTTCTGTTCCACCAGGGTCTGCATCGGCTGGACGGCCAGGTGCAGCGCATCTACCAGCTCGGGCGCTGTCTGCTGCAACCCGCGGGTGGCGTCGACAAGGGCAGACACCGTCGTCGGCCCGGGCTCGGTGGCGACGATGCGGTCGAGCTCGTCGATGAGTCTGTTGAGTTGCGCTCCGCTGGTGAGCAATTCGGTACGGCGATCCTCTGTCGCGGCGTTCACAGCGGCCAGGATGCCGACCGTGTCATCTTCGCGTCCGCGTCCGGTCGCGGCGAGGATGTCACGCAATTTGCTGATCGTCGTCTGGAACAGCACCGTCGGAAGCTCGGTGTCCTCGGGAATCTCGGCGCCTGCCCGGATCGCCGAACCACCGTCGCGGTCCACCAATTGCACCGACGAGACGGCGAAGACGTTGCTCGGCACCACTCGCGCCGTCACCCCGGCCGGGATCGACGCGGCGTACTCGGGGTCCAGGTCGATATGGACGAAGTTGGGCCGACCGTCCTGCGCCGGTGTCACATCGGTGACCGCGCCGACGAGCACACCGTGATATTTGACGTCGGACCGCTGTGGGAGTCCGTCGCCGACGTTGATGAGCGCGGCGACCACGCGCACGCGGGCATCCATTCGTCCCGTCGACTTCACCAGCAGGGCTGCCGAGACGACCGCGGCGACGACCATCAGGGCCGCGCCGCACGCGAGCAGTTGCCGGTCGGAGGGCCCGCGGCCGTCCAGCTCAAAGGAATTCGCCATCAGCCGCCGAACCTCGCTCCGGCATCCACCGACCACAGCGCCATGGTCAGCAGCATGTTGACCATGATCACGACCGTGATGCTGGCGCGCATTGCATGGCCTGCGGCGACGCCGACCCCCACCGGACCGCCGCTGGCGTAGAAGCCGTAGTAGCACTGGACCGTCGACGCGATCCAGACGAAGATCACCGTTTTCACGACGGAATACAGAATGTCCTGACCGGACAGCATCAGCGTGAAGTAGTGCAGGTAGGAACCCGCCGACCCGCCGCTGATGATCTGCACGACGAACTGGGTCGTTAGATAGCTGACGGCCAGACAGGCCACATACAGCGGGATCACCGCGATCACCGACGCCATCAGCCGGGTGGTGACCAGATACGGGATCGGGCGGATACCAAGAGATTCGAGAGCGTCGATCTCCTCGGCGATACGCATGGAACCGAGTTGCGCGGTGAAGCGGCAGCCCGCCTGGGTGGCGAACGCCAGCGACGCGGCGATCGGCGCGAGTTCGCGCGTGTTCACCAGCGAGGAGATGATTCCCGTCGCCGGGCCGAGCCCCAGCAGATCGAGAAAGTTGTATCCCTCGATCCCCACCAGCGCTCCCACCGTGATACCGAGCACCACGGCGACCCCTGCTGTTCCACCACCGACGACCAAAGAGCCGTTGCCCCAAGCGATATCGGAGAGAAGCCGGACAAACTCGGAGCGGTAGTGCCGGATCGCGACCGGGATCCCGCCCACCGCGCGCCCGAAGAAGACCAGCATGTGTCCGAGCTGCAAGATCGGAGCGGTCGTCCTGCTGTACAGCCGCTTGGCCGGTACCAGCACCTTGGGAGTGAACGTCGACGCTGACACGCTCAGAGTCCGACCCTGGGGAACATCATGATGTAGAGCTGGCTGATCGCGACGTTGACGACCATCAACACCAGAATCGATTCGACGACCGCGGCGTTCACCGAGTTGGCAACGCCGGTCGGCCCACCCTGCGTCGAGAGACCTTTCTGACAGGACACCACCGCGACGATCGCGCCGAAGATCAGGGCCTTGACGAGCGCAACGATCATGTCACCGGTGGTGGCGAACGATGCGAATGTGGCCACGAAGCTGCCCGGCGCCCCGTTCTGGAAATACACATTGAACAGGTAACTCGCGAGGAAGCCGACGAAGCAGACAACACCGGTGAGTGCGACGCCCACCATGATCGCCGCCGCGAAGCGGGGCACCACCAGGCGACGGATCACCGAAACGCCCATGACCTCCATGGCATCCGTCTCTTCGCGCATCGCCCGCGACCCGAGGTCGGCGGTGATGGCCGAGCCCACCGCAGCGGCCATCAGGATCGCCGCCGTCAAGGAAGCGGCCTGACGGATGACCGCCAGTCCACTCGCGGCGCCGGCCAGCGAGGTGGCACCGACCTGGCCTGCCAGCAAAGCGAATTGGATGGACAGGGTCACGCCGATCGGGAGCGCGACAAGCACGGTCGGCAGGACGGCGGTGCCCGCCATGAAGGCGCCCTGCTGGATGAACTCCCGCCATTGGAAACGGCCGGTAACCAGATCGATGACGAAGAACTTCAATGTCTGCAGGCCGAGGACGAACTGGTCCCCGACGGTGGTCAGCGACGCCAGCGGATGGCGCCGGACATAGCCCTGCGCCCAGTCCTGCGCGACCTGCACACCCCGGCCGCCGCTGACCCCGCCCGATGTCATGCCGGCAGTCCTCGATGGAAAATGAACGCGCACAGCAATATTGACAGATCACCTGGGGTGGGAACCTGGACATGCCGTCGTAGTGCCACGCACGTCACCTCCCCACGCCGGAACCCATCGGCGCCCGAGCGCCACTTGTGTAACTATGTCGCAGCCGAACGACACGCTATGGCGACGACGTCAGCCACGTCAAGCCTTTGCCGAACATTGATTAACATACGGCGGCCATTCGACCTTTGGGGCCAAATGAAAACAGGAAGTTAGAGAAGAAGATGTGCGGCGGGATGCTCGCGGCTATTCACATAAATCGACTGCTGTTCGCCTCCGCAGGCGAATTCAATGAACCGTGAGCCGTCAGCCAGTCTTTTTCTTGCTGGATCGGCGACGCCGCACCGGCATCGCACCCTCACCGAGCAGGAGCACTCGCAAGAGCTCCGCCACAATCTGCCGCGACAGTTCGGTGTTCTCGTACCGCACCAGCCTGCCGATATCAACCACCAGCGAGAAAGCCGCATGCACTGCGAATCGCGCTTCGTCTGACGACATTCCGGGTCGCGCCGCGGCGACCTGCCCCACCCAGGCCTCTACCGTCGCTCGCTGGATGTTGTGCAAGACAACACGATCCTCGGCGGGCACGTTGACCCGCTCGGCGTAATAGACATATGCGAGTTCCGGATTGGCGAAGGACCGTTGGACATAGGCGTCAATCAAGCGGGTGACAGCCTCCCGCGAGTCTGTGATCTCGCTCAAGATCGCCGTCACATCGCCGGAGACCCGATCCGCCGCCCGGCGGTACACCGCCGCCAGGATCGCGGCCTTGCCGTTGAAGAAGCGATACAGACTCGAGGTGGGCAGACCCACCGCCGCGGCGATGTCGTCCATGCCCGTCTCGCGATAGCCGTGCTGATTGAACAACAACAGCGCAGTGTTGAGTATCAGCTCGTAATCGCCGGCGGCGCTGAGCGGCTTGGTGCGCGCATCAGCCCTGCCCGACGATTTCGGGACCGGCGGCAGATGCGCATCGCGGATGTGAGAGGCCATCTCCACCAGGAGTTTCCGCAGATCCGGCGTCCCCAGTCTCGCCCTGTGGTCGGTGATGCTGCCGATGGTGCTCAGCACCGCCACGGAGATCGTCCACCTCTGGGTGCTGTCCAGTTCAGGGCGTAATTGCCTGAGGGGGCGCTGAAGTCGACGGTTCACCAACTGGATCTGCGCGTTGAGCAGAGCCTGATCCTCTGCGTGGAGATAGCGGCCTTCCCACCGATAAAGACCGCCGCTGTCACGATTTCGGATCGTCGCGTCGATCAGCGCATCGACGATCAGGCCCCACGACTCCTTCGGCTCGTCGTCACCTGCGTCGTCGGCGAAGGCCGTGCAGGCGACCAACTGCTCCCCCAGGCCGAGAACGGCAGCCCGGAACAGTTCGTACTTGCCTGCATAGTGGCGGTACAGCGACGCTGCGGTGACGCCGACACGCGTGGCGATGTCCTCCATGCTGACCGCGTGGTAGCCGAGCTCACTGAACGCCTCGGCTGACGCCTTGGCGATCTGCTGCTTGCGGTCTTTAGGACGCCTACGGTCCTCCGAGCGGAGAGCCGCGGATGGTGACACGCATTCAGCCTAGCGGCGGAGCCCTGCTCATGCGTCGTGATGCCCGAGGTCACATGCGGACCACACCGCGAAACACATGCCGCGAGCGGGATGCGGAAAGCCCTTGGAAGAACGCGGGTTATCCATAACCAGGATCTCTTTGCGCCGGAATGGGCACGAACCATCATTGACTTGTGCTGCATTGATGGCGCACGGGGCCGAGCGCACCGGGGGGCCGAGCGCACAGTCGGACCGCACCGTCCCACAGCCTAGCTTCGCCCGCCCTGCGGGCCTGTGACCTGCAAGTCCGTAATCTGAAAAATTTTCTTCCAGCTTGTGTCGATTTCAGGTCTTGCCGATCGACGCCTAGGTGAGGGCACGATTACAGGGCCCCTTCCCCACCGATAGAAGGAGACACGAGATGACCCGTTACATGCTGATTCTTCGTTCCACCCCGGAAGCCGAGAAAGCGATGGAGAACGTCAATTTCGAGGACGTCATCGCCGACATGGGGCGCTACAACGAGGAGCTCATCAAGGCCGGCGTCCTGCTGGCCGGCGAAGGCCTGGCCGGACCGGAGGAAGGGTTCGTGGTCAACTTCGACACCGAGACCCCGGTGATCACCGACGGGCCGTACACCGAGGCCAAGGAGTTGTTCAACGGCTTCTGGATGCTGGGGGTGTCCTCGATCGAGGAGGCCAAGCAGTGGGCACTGAAGTGCCCACTCGGTAGGGGCGCGCGACTGGAGGTCCGGCGCGTGACCGAAACGGAGGAGTTCCCGCAGGACAACGAATGGGTCCAGAAGGAACTGCAGTGGAAGAAGGACGGCCTGATCTAGCGATCGCGGCGTGGTTGTCGTCGCTGAGCGGCGACAACCACGCCGAAATCGCCGGACCCTGCTGACTGGAATTGGAACACGTTCTAATCTGTCCGTATGAGTGATGCAATGCTGCGCCATCCCCTGCACTCCGGACACCTCACCGTCGGTGCGTTGAAGCGCCACAAGGACCGCCCCGTGCTGTTTCTCGGGGACACCACCCTCACCGGTGGTGAGCTCGCCGACCGCATCAGCCAGTACATTCAGGCGTTCGAGGCGCTCGGCGCAGGCACCGGAAGTGCCTCCGGTCTGCTGTCGCTGAACCGGCCGGAGGTGCTGATGATCATCGGCGCCAGCCAGACCCAGGGATTCCGACGGACGGCACTACACCCTCTCGGCTCGCTGGACGATCACGCCTACGTGCTGTCCGACGCCGAGGTGACGTCACTGATCATCGACCCGAACCCGGCGTTCGTCGAGCGGGCGCTGGGGCTCCTGGAAAAGGTGCCGACACTCAAGCAGATCCTGACCATCGGGCCCGTCCCCGACGAGCTCGTCAAAGCCGGCGTCACCGCCACCGATCTGAGCGCCGAGGCCGCCAAGTACCCACCCAAGCCGCTGGTCGCCGCCGACCTCGCTCCTGACAACATCGGCGGTCTGACCTACACCGGCGGCACCACCGGCAAGCCGAAGGGCGTCATCGGCACCACGCAGTCGATCACGACGATGACCACCGTGCAGCTGGCCGAATGGGAGTGGCCGGAGAACCCGCGGTTCCTGATGTGCACGCCGCTCTCGCACGCCGGCGCGGCGTTCTTCACACCCGTCATCGTCAAGGGCGGGGAACTGGTCGTGCTGACCAAGTTCGATCCGGCCGAGGTGCTGCGGGTCATCGAGGAGCAGAAGATCACCGCAACGATGCTCGTGCCGTCGATGATCTACGCACTGATGGACCACCCCGATTCGCACACCCGCGACCTGTCGTCGCTGGAGACCGTGTACTACGGGGCTTCGGCGATGAACCCGGTGCGCCTGAAGGAGGCGATCCGCCGCTTCGGCCCGATCTTCGCCCAGTACTACGGGCAGTCCGAAGCGCCGATGGTCATCACCTATCTGTCGAAGAAGGATCATGACGACAAGCGACTGACGTCGTGCGGGCGTCCGACGCTGTTCGCGCGCGTGGCGCTGCTCGGCGAGGACGGCCAGCCTGTCCCGCAGGGTGAAGTGGGCGAGATCTGCGTGTCCGGTCCGCTGCTCTCGGGTGGCTACTGGAACCTGCCCGACGCGACGGCCGAGACGTTTCGCGACGGCTGGATGCACACCGGCGATCTGGCGCGCGAGGACGAGGACGGGTTCTACTTCATCGTCGACCGCACCAAGGACATGATCGTCACCGGCGGTTTCAACGTGTTCCCGCGCGAGGTGGAAGACGTTGTGGCCGAACATCCTTCGATCGCGCAGGTGTGCGTGATCGGCACTCCGGACGAGAAGTGGGGTGAGGCGGTGACGGCCGTGGTCGTGCTGCGGCCCGACGCCCCCTCCGATGAGTCTTCGGTGCAGACGATGATCGCCGAGATCCAGGCGTCGGTGAAGGAACGCAAGGGTTCGGTGCATGTGCCCAAGCAGGTCGTCGTCACCGATTCGGTGCCGATCACCGCGCTGGGCAAGCCGGACAAGAAGGCGGTGCGGAAGCAGTTCTGGGAGGGCGCGGGACGTTCAGTCGGCTGAGCCGACAATTCAGCTCCAGTCGGCTGAGCCGGCTGAGCCGGATAAGCCGCCGCAGGACGGAACGCCGGCGAGAAGTCCGTCCAGCAGCTCACCGGCGGTGCGTCCGGCGCTGTCGACGTCGCCCGAGGCGATCTGGTCGATCAACACGCCATGGTCGAGCACTTTCACCGGACCCTCGTGCGTCGTCGCGACGCTGGCGGTGACCGTCTCGATGAGGCCGCGGTAGAGCTCGGTCAGGATGCGGTTGCCCGAGGCGCGCACGACGGCGAGGTGGAATTCGGCGTCGGCGCGGGCGAACGCTTCGGTGTCGGGGCAGTCATCGGTGCGCTTCAGCAGGGCGCGTAGTTCTGCGACGTCGTCGGAGGTGCGGTTGGCGGCGGCCAGGCGCGCGCCCTCCACCTCGAGGGCGCGCCGGACCTGGAGGATCTCGCGCAGTTCGGCGCCGCACAGCCTGCGCAGCGCTCCCGACACCTCGCTGGTGGCGCGCACGTAGGTGCCGTCTCCCTGGCGGACTTCGAGGATGCCGGCGTGGGACAGCGCGCGTACGGCTTCGCGGACGGTGTTGCGGCCGACGCCGAGTTGTTCGACGAGGACGGTCTCGTTGGGAATGCGACGCCCGACCGGCCACTCGCCGGTGGTGACGGCCTGCCGGATCTGCTCGATGACCTGGTCGACCAGGCCGGCGCGGCGTGCTGTGCTCAACGGCACACGAAACCCCTTTCAACCAATCATGGGATGTATGGCACCGTAGCAACATGCGTACCGAACGGCAGGACTTCGTCGTGTCCGCACCCGAGTCCCGCCAGATACCGGCCGCCGCCGGGGGTGCGCTGCTGGCCGTGGCCGTTGTGCTGACCGCACTCAACCTGCGCCCGGCTGTTACCAGCGTCGCCACGCTGCTCGGTGATATGCGTGCCGAGCTGTCGGTGTCAGCGACCTGGGCCGGCTTGCTGACCACCGTTCCCGCGCTGTGCTTCGCCGGCGCGGGGCTCGCCGCGCCGTGGCTCGCGGCACGGATCGGTCTCGGCCGGACGATCTCGGCGGCCATGGTCGCGCTCACCATAGGCCTTGCGCTGCGGGTCGTCGGCGGTTCGCAGCTCGTCATCGGTGCCACGCTCATCGCCTGCGCCGGGATCGCGTTGGCCAATGTGCTGATCCCCGTCGTCATCAAAGGATCGTTTCCGGCCCGCATCGGGTTGATGACCGGCATCTACACCGCGGCGCTGCAGGGCGGCGGCGCCCTCGGATCGGCGTTGACGCCCGGGCTGGAAGATCCGCTCGGAGGCTGGCGCGCCGCGCTGGCCGTCTGGGCGGTGATCTCGTTCCTGGCACTGGCAGTCTGGATTCCGGCGACGCGGCGGCACCGCGGGGCGTGGGCCGCGCAGTCCGCCGACGCCGGCGAGCGGCGCTCGCTGCTGCGCAACCGGCTGGCATGGACCGTCACGCTGTTCTTCGGCAGCCAGGCATTCATGGCCTACGTCGTCATGGGTTGGCTGCCCGAGGTCTTCATCGACAGCGGGGTCGACAAGGTGCATGCCGGGCTGCTCGTCGGGCTCACATCGCTGATCGGCGTGCCGCTGTCGCTGATTCTCGCGCCACTGGCCGCGCGCAAACCGGGACAGAGCGGGTGGATCGTCGCGGTCGGCGTCTTCGGCTTCGCCGGCGCAGTCGGGCTGATGGTCGCGCCCGGGGCGCAGCCACTGCTGTGGAGTGTGCTCATCGGGATCGGCATGAGTGCGTTCTCGATGGCACTGACCGTCATCGGCCTGCGCGCCCGCACCGCCGCCGACACCGCCCAACTGTCGAGCATGGCCCAGGGATTCGGATACCTCATCGCGGGAGCGGGGCCGTTCCTGTTCGGCTTCCTGCACGACGTGTCGCACGGATGGACGGTGCCCTGGGGGATGTTCCTGGCGGTCTATGCCGTGCAGATCATCGCCGGGGCGATGGCCGGGCGCGCGCGCTACGTCTGACCGGCACAATGGGGCGGTGTCCGCCAGCGCAGCCGATTTGCAACGGACCGTCGATGCGGTGTGGCGGATGGAAGCTGCCAAGATCGTTGCCACGTTGACCCGAACCGTCGGAGACATCGGCCTGGCCGAAGACCTGGCGCAGGAAGCGATGATCGACGCGCTCACGCAGTGGCCATCCAGCGGTGTTCCCCGTAATCCCGGAGCGTGGCTGACCGCCGTCGCCAAGCGCAAGGCGATCGACCAGTGGCGACGCCAGGAGAATCTGGATGCCAAATACGCGGTGATGGCTCGCGACCTCGAAGACCATATCGATGACGCCTGGGATCACGACCGCATCGACGACGACGTGCTGCGGCTGATCTTCATGTCGGCGCACCCGACGCTGTCGCGGGAGAACCAGATAGCGTTGACGCTGCGGGTCGTCGGCGGCTTGACGACCGAGGAGATCGCCAAGGCCTTTCTGGTGCCGAAAGCAACTGTGGCCCAGCGCATTGTAAGGGCGAAGAAGGCGTTGACCGGAGCGCCGTTCGAGGTGCCCGACCGGTCCGACTTCCCCGCTCGGCTGTCGGCGGTGCTCAGCGTCATCTACCTGGTGTTCAACGAGGGCTACTCGGCATCGTCGGGTCGCCGGTGGGTTCGCGACGAATTATGCAGTGAGGCATTGCGTTTGGGTCGCGTGTTGGCCGCGCTGGCGCCCGACGAGGCCGAGGCGCTCGGACTGGTGGCGCTGATGGAGTTCCAATCCTCGCGGCTGCGGGCACGCACCGACCGCGACGGACGACCAATCCTCCTGGAGAACCAGAACCGCGCGGGGTGGGACCGGGGGCAGATTCAGCGTGGTGTCGACATGCTGCACCGCGCGTCGGACGTACTGCAGCGCAGGGGTATTGGTTGGGGATATTACTCACTGCAAGCGGCGCTGGCGGAATGCCACGCCACCGCACCGACGTACGACGATACCGACTGGAACCGCATCGTCACCCTGTACGACGGGCTTCTGCGACTCTCGCCGTCGCCGGTCGTCGAGCTCAACCGCGCGATCGCCGTGTCGATGACCGATCCCGCACGCGGACCGGCCGAGGCCCTGGCGGTCGTCGACGCGATCGAGGGCCTCGACGGCTCACACCTCCTTCCCAGTGTCCGCGGGGAGCTGCTCGCCAGAATGGGACGGTCGAGCGAGGCGGCTGACGAGTTCGAGCGGGCGGCGGGGCTGACGGACAATGACCGAGAGCGAGATGTTTTGCGGGGCAAAGCCCATGCGGCACGACAGGAATGAGACTGTCGCGGGCCGCGAGTGCGCGCGAATTCACAAGTTTTGCGGCGCGTCGGCGTGCAGACACGCGCGCTCGCGGTGCGAATGGACGCCTATGCGCCCGGAACTGCGGTACGCGCGGCGACCGACACGCCTCCGCAGTTGTCGAACACGTCGATCACCACATCGGCGTCCCGATAGCCACCCAGATGGTGCAGACCCTCGGTGGCGCCGATGAGATCGTTGGCGTGGTCCCCATTCATCGGGTACTCCGCGACGTCGTGACGCCAGTGCGCCGCGACCAGGGTGGCGGTGGGCGCAAGCCTGGGAACTTCGCGGTCCATGACCTGCCGCAGCGTGGCCGGCTGCAGGTAATAGCACACCTCGGAGAGCAGCACGAGGTCAAAGGGCCCTGACGGCCAGGGATTGTCGAGAGATCCGCGCAGCAGCGTCACCCGTTCTCTGACTCCGTGCGCGGCCAACCTGCGGTGGGCGGCATCCAACGCAGCGACGCTGACGTCGGTGCTGACCACGTGGTCGCAGCGCCTGACCAACTCCTCGGTGAGCACGCCGACCGAACAGCCCGGTTCGAACGCCAACCGGTAGCGCGAAAACGGTAGCAGCGCAGTCGTGATCGCGTACTTGCGCTGCTCGTACCACCTGGACTCCAGCTCCCACGGATCCGCCGCCTCTGCGTACATACGGTCGAAGAAGCTGTCGGGTAGCCGCGAGGTCAGCAGAAGACCACCTCTCCGACGCTCAGCAACCGGGGTAGCAGATAAGCGGGCAGCACCGGTTGACCTCCGGGTGACTGCGGCACAAACTGGCTTTCAAAGCATTGCGCCGCAAGCTTTTTACGCTCGACTGCGGCCGGCGTGGACGGTGCGGCAAAGGTGCGATCCCACGGCACTGCGATGTCGTCGGGCTGCGCCCAGTGCCACATCCACACTGGGTATTCGATGAAGGTTGCTCCGGTGTATGCCGTCGCGGTCGCCGCGGCACGTCCCACCGCCTCATGATCGGGATGCCCGTCCCCGCGCCACGTCGCCGCACACCATGTGCCTGGCGGCTTCGTCAAGAGAATCTCGATGAGGAGATCTGTCAGCCGCTGCTCGTGGAAGGCGATGTCCCCATCCGGCAGGCCGAGGCTTATCGGTGGGGGTAGGCCGAGCACGCAGGCGGCCCGCTGCAACTCCGCGCGGCGCGTTCTCTCCAGTTGATAGCGCTGCAGCAGAGAATATTCCGGAAAGGCGGCTCCACCGTCGCTGGCCGACACGATCTGCACCCGCACTCCGGAGGCGGCCAGCAGTCCAGCAGCGGCACCGAACCCGAGTGTCTCGTCGTCGGGGTGCGCACCGACAACCACGAACTCCTGGCACCCGGTGAGATCGAGCGGCGGAAACTGCAACCCGGCGCCGGACCAGACATCCACGGGCGTGCCGCCATCGGCCAGCGGGCTCTCGGCCATCCGCTCGGTGTTGCTGATGTGCGAAATTGTCATGAGGTACCCGCCGCTATCACTCCGAGCCGTTCCAGATCGCGCTCCGCGTGGCTCTGCCGGACATAGATCGACAGATCAGCGACCCGCCGAGAATGGACAGGATCCATGCACAGAGGCGAAGGGCCCAGCGCGCGTGCGGTCCTGTTCAACGTTTCGCCCACGGCGTTCTCCACCGCGGCGCGGGCCCGGCGCGCCAGCAGCTCAGCACGCCCGGTGCGATTCAGCCGATCCGCATCGAACTCGCCGGCCACCGCGTTCAACAACGCGTCGGCGGAGGCCAGCGCCGCATCGACGGCGCCCAGATGCGCCGACATATGCGCATCTGCCCCGCCCGACTTCACACGGTCGTAGAGTGCCGCGGCGACGGCGCGGGCACCGCCGAGCCAGCAGGCCGCGACCCCGGCCGCCCCGTGCCAGAAGCCGGGCCGCGACAGATACTGCCCGGGCGAGCCGACGGGTATCGCCGGTGTCGCGGTGAATTGCACTGAGCGCGTGTCGGATTCCGCCATCCCCGCGTGACGCCATCTGCTGGGCAGCGGACGCACCCCGTGGGCGTTGAGGTCCACAGCGAATAAACCGCGCTCACCCGCCGATACCCGAGCGGTGACCAGAGCGTGGGTGCACAACCCCGCGCCCGAGCACCACACCTTCGTGCCGTCGAGGAGCAGCTTGTCGCCGACGCGGGTCGCGGTCAGGACCGCTTCGCCCGACTCGGCGGCCCACACACCCCACCATTGCTGCGGCGACGACGGCGGACCCTGCAGTTCGGCGAGAATCGCGACCGCATCGGCATGTGCCTCGGCGAGACGGCCGGCGGTGATGTCGGTCTGCGTCAACTGAGCCAGACGCTGCCATCGCTGCGCCGTCTGCCCATGCCCGGGTAGCGGAAGATCGAGTTTCTCCGTGGCGAGCCAGTTCCTGACGAGTGCTGTGCTCACGACGCCTTGGCATCGTTCGTTCGCGGAGAGCGCGACAACTTTCGCAGGTGCTGGGCGAATCCGCCGGGTGCGCGCGCGTCGCGCCGGTCCGACGTCGCCACCGACAGGTCCCGGTCACGGTGGATGGACAGCCGGGCCCGCTCGAAACGTTCGACGAGCTCGACATCCTCGCCCGTGGGCAAGGCGCGGAATCGGCCGACACCCCAGTAGAGGCCGGCGCGGAAACCCATGTTGGCCCCGTGGACATGACGGTGACCTGGGCCCGGAGACCAATAGTCGCGCATGTAGCGACGCATGACAGCGGGCGAGAAATGGCGCCACGTCGATACCCGCACGACCCCCAGGACCATGTCGGCGCCCGCAGCGACCATCCGCACCAGCCAGTCGGCGTCGACCACGCTGTCCGCGTCGGTCGTCGCGTACCAGGTGCCGTCGGTCTGCTCGTCGTCGCACAGAGTGCGCGCGTACTCGAAGCCGGCGGCGCGCGCCGCGCCGACGTTGCCTGCGTCGACGGAGATGAAGTGGACGTCCGGCCCGAACTGCCCGGCGAGCATCTCGCTGCCGTCGTCACAGGCATCCAGAACAACCACGATGGTGACCGGCATCGGCACGCACAGACCAGCCGTTGTCAACGCCCGCAGGCACTGCGGAAGGTGCTCACGCTCGTTGTGCGCGGGCACCACCACGACGACCTGCCCATACGGCGCGTCGAACGGAGTCATGGACGGTATTTAGCCGCTCAGCGAAGATTTCACACCTGGCAGGATGGTGGGGTGAGCGAACTCGACGCGGTGCTGTTCGACTTCTCCGGGACCCTGTTCCGATTGGAGGAAGACGAGAAGTGGTTCGAGGGGATGACGCTCGACACCGACGAGAGCCGCGAAGTCGACGGGCACGTGCAAGCCGAGCTGATGCGCCGCCTGACCGCACCTACCGGCCGTTCGGTTTCGATGACGCCCGAGGCGCTGCAGGCGTGGATGCATCGCGACCTCGCGCCGCACCTGCACCGCGAGGCCTATTTGCATGTGCTTCGCGAATCCGGTCTGGCACGTCATCACGCGGAAGCGTTGTACAGCAAGGCCATCGACCCCGACTGCTGGACGCCGTACCCCGACACCGCGACAGTGCTCGCCGGCCTGCGAAGTCGCGGGGTCAAGACTGCCGTGGTGTCCAACATCGCGTTCGATCTGCGGCCGGCGTTCGACGGTGTCGGCGCGGTTGACGAGTTCGTGCTGTCGTTCGAGGTGGGCGCCGTCAAGCCGGACCCGGCGATCTTCCAGGCGGCGCTCGATCGGCTCGGTGTGCCGGCCGACCGTGCGCTGATGGTCGGCGACAGCGACGAAGCCGACGGCGGCGCCCGCGCGCTCGGCTGCGCGTTCGCACTCGTCGACCCGCTGCCGACTCGGGACCGCAAGGACGGCCTGGTCGCGGCGCTGTGGGCACACGGTATCCGGCTGTAGCTTCGAGACCATGGCAGAGCGGATCCGGCCGCCGTGGTGGCTCAAATATGTGAACAAGGCGATGATCGCTCTCAATAAAACCGGTCTGCTCAAGGAGGGGCCGGTGGTGCTGACGGTGACGGGCCGCAAGTCCGGCCAGCCCAGGTCGACTCCCATCACACCGTTCGAAGTCGACGGACGTCGCTACGTCGTCGGGGGGTTGCCGGGCTCGGACTGGGTCCGCAACGCCCAGGCCAACCCCGACGCCGTCCTCGTGCGCGGCAAGACCCGCGAACGGGTGCGAATGGTCGAGCTGCCCGTCGACGAGGCGCGCCCGCTGCTGCGCCAGTTCCCGATCCTGGTTCCGACCGGCGTGGGCTTCATGAAGAACGCCGGGCTGGTGACCGGCCCCAACCCCGACGAGTTCGAGTCACTGGCCGGCCGCTGCCCCGTGTTCCGCTTCGATACTGTTTGAGCCGTGTCCGCCTCCGGGAGTAATCCGTTCGACGCCAGCCTGTGGGAGCCGGTCGCCGGCTTCGACGACCTCACCGACATCACCTACCACCGCGCCCTCGACCAGCCGACCGTTCGGGTCGCATTCGACCGGCCCGAGGTGCGCAACGCGTTCCGCCCGCACACCGTCGACGAGCTGTACCGCGTGATCGACCACGCCCGGATGTCGTCGGACGTCGGAGTGGTGCTGCTGACCGGGAACGGTCCGTCACCCAAGGACGGCGGGTGGGCGTTCTGCTCCGGCGGCGACCAGCGCATCCGCGGCCGCAGCGGCTACCAGTACGCCTCGGGTGAGACCGCCGAGAGCGTCGACCCGGCACGCGCGGGCAGACTGCACATCCTCGAGGTGCAACGGCTGATCCGCTTCATGCCCAAGCCCGTCATCTGCCTCGTCAACGGGTGGGCCGCCGGCGGTGGGCACTCGCTGCACGTGGTGTGCGATCTGACGCTGGCCTCACGCGAGCATGCCCGCTTCAAGCAGACCGACGCCGATGTCGGCTCGTTCGACGGCGGCTACGGGTCGGCGTACCTCGCCCGGCAGGCCGGGCAGAAGTTCGCCCGCGAGATCTTCTTCCTCGGCCGTCCCTACACCGCCGAGCAGATGCACGCGATGGGTGCCGTCAACGAGGTCGTCGATCATGCTGACCTGGAAACCGTTGCGCTGCAATGGGCTTCGGAGATAAACGGTAAGTCGCCGCAGGCCATCCGGATGCTGAAGTACGCCTTCAATCTGCTCGACGACGGCCTGGTGGGCCAGCAGCTGTTCGCCGGCGAAGCGACGCGGCTGGCCTACATGACCGACGAGGCGGTCGAGGGACGCGACGCCTTCCTGGAGAAGCGCGACCCCGACTGGTCACCGTTCCCGCGCTACTTCTAGCAAGCGCCGAAACTGCATTCCATGCGCTTGAAATTGCCCGTAGGCCGCGCGGAATGCAGTTTCGGCGATACCTAGACTCGCTAGGCGTGAGTAGTAGGAATCCGCTGCGGCGACTGGCCGAGCAAGTCGTGCTGACCAGCATGCGACCGCCGATCCTCCCGGAGCTTCTGAATCGCCCCAACCGCGCGACCTTCGAACTCAAAGGCAAGCGTGTACTGCTCACCGGCGCCTCGTCTGGCATCGGCGAGGCCGCCGCCGAGAAGCTGGCCCGCCGCGGCGCCGTCGTCGTCGCGGTAGCGCGTCGCCAGGAGCTTCTCGACGAACTCGTCACCCGCATCACCGACGCCGGCGGTCAGGCACGCGCGCACGCCTGCGATCTGTCCGACCTCGACGCCGTCGACGAGCTCGTCGCCACCGTCGACAAGGAGCTCGGCGGCATCGACATCCTGGTGAACAACGCCGGGCGCTCGATCCGTCGGCCGCTGGAAGAGTCCCTCGACCGCTGGCACGATGTCGAACGCACCATGGTGCTGAACTACTACGGCCCGCTGCGACTGATCCGCGGCCTCGCCCCCGGCATGCTCGAGCGCGGCGACGGGCACATCATCAACGTCTCGACCTGGGGCGTGAAGACCGAAAGCCCACCGCTGTTCGGCGTCTACAACGCCTCGAAGGCGGCGCTGTCATCGATCAGCCGGATCATCGAAACCGAATGGGCAGACCGCGGTGTGAATTCGACCGCGCTGTACTACCCCTTGGTCAAGACACCCATGATCGCGCCCACGCGGGCCTACGACGGCCTGCCCGGACTTTCGGCCGACGAGGCCGCAGGCTGGATCATCACCGCCGCGCGACACCGGCCCGTCAGCATCGCGCCGCGCATCGCGGTCACCGCACACGCGGTCAACAGCATCGCACCCGCCGCCGTCGACCTCATCATGAAACGCCAGCGTATGCAGCCCAAGGACTGAAAAGCGTTGTTCTGCAACCTTGCCGACGTCGTGCGCCGACACGGCCGCGAGCGGCCGGACGCACCAGCGCTGATCGTCGGTGATGCGACGATCAGCTACCGGGAACTCGACGACCGATCCAACCGTGCGGCACAGGCATTCGCGAGCGTCGGGGTGGGAGTCGGCGACAGGGTCGCGTTCGTCGAACGCAACAGCATCGAATTCTTCGATGTCGCCTTCGCTTTGGCCAAACTCGGCGCGGTCGGTGTGCCGGTCAACTGGCGGCTGGCCGCACCCGAGATGGGCCACGTCATCACCGACTCCGGGGCGTCGGTAGTGGTGGTCGGGCAAGAGTTCGTCGGACACCTCGAAACGATCGAGCACGAGCTGGACGCGACCATCGTCGTCATCGGAAACCACTCCCGCTGGCCGGAATTCGATCGCTGGGTCGCCGGGCACCCCGCCGTGGACCCCGGTGTCGTCACCGGCCCCGACGATCTGGTGATGCTGATGTACACCTCGGGAACCACCGGACTGCCCAAAGGTGTCATGCTCGGCAACACCAACTTTCTCTGCAAGACCGCCGGTGTAGCCGGGCCCTGGAAGTTCGACGCGGACTCGGTCAGCCTCGCGGTGATGCCGCTGTTCCACATGGCCGGCTTCGGATGGGCGCTAGCCGGCCTCTGGGAGGGCGCGACGACCGTGGTGCTGCGCGAGGTCGACCCGCAGGCGATCCTCGAAGCGATCCGCCGACGCGGCATCACCAACATGCTGCTCGTACCCGCGGTCATCCAATCCCTGCTCGACACAACCGGTCTCGTCGACGTCGACTTCTCAGGGCTGCGGGTGATCGTCTACGGAGCATCCCCGATCAGCGACGACGTCCTGGTCCGGGGGATGCGACGGTTCGGTGGGATCTTCGCTCAGGTCTACGGAATGACCGAGACGACGGGCTCGATCACCCAACTCGACGGGGCCGACCACGTGCCGGAACTGCTGCGGTCATGCGGAAAGCCCTACCCGTGGGTGCGGATTCGCATCGTCGACGGCAGCGGTGTCGACGGCAGCGGTGCCGACGCGCCGCCCGGCACCGTCGGCGAAGTATGGACCAAGTCGGACCAGAACATGCTCGGATACTGGAACAATCCGGACGCGACAGCAGCCACCCTCACCGAGGACGGCTGGCTCAAGACCGGGGACGCCGGATACCTCGACGCCGAGGGCTACCTCTACCTGCACGACCGGCTCAAGGACATGATCGTCTCCGGCGGGGAAAACGTGTACCCCGCCGAAGTCGAGAACGTCCTGATGACCCATCCGGACGTCGCCGACGTGGCCGTCATCGGGGTGCCCGACCGTCGATGGGGCGAGGCGGTGAAGGCGGTCATCGTCGCGGTTCGCGGCACCGAGCCCACCGAGGCCGCCCTGATCTCATACGCGCGGAATCGGCTCGCCGGCTTCAAGCTCCCCAAATCCGTCGACTTCGTCGACGCGCTGCCGCGAAACCCGAGTGGCAAGATCCTTAAACGCGCACTGCGCGAACCGCACTGGGAAGGTAGGGACCGCCCTATCGGCTGAAGGGCGTGGTAGACACATCACCCATGGAGATCCTGGCGAGCCGGGTGCTGTTCCGTCCGAAGGACTATGAGCGGTCGGTCGCGTTCTATCGCGACGGCATCGGGCTCGCCATCGCCAGGGAATACAGCGGCGGCACCGTGTTCTACGCCGGTCAGTCGCTGGTCGAGATCGCCGGCCACGGCGGCCCGGCCGACGGAGCGCCGCCGTTCCCCGGGGCGCTGTGGCTGCAGGTGCGCGACCTCGCTGCGGCCCAGGACGAGCTGCGGGGCCGCGGCGTCGAGGTCGCGCGCGAGGCGCGTCGCGAGCCGTGGGGCCTGCACGAGATGCACGTTCTCGATCCCGACGGCGTCACGCTGATCTTCGTCCAGGTGCCCGAAGATCACCCGCTGCGCCGGGACACCCGCGGCTAGCGGGACGACGATCAAGCGGCGAGGCACGAGCCGCGTTGAGGAGTCCCGCCGTATGGCTAGTTTGCGGGCGCCGCCAGCGGCCAGCCCACCGACGCCAGGCGTGCCGCGACCTGGTGCATCTCTTCGGGATTGGGCTCTTTGTCGGTGACCAGGTGGATCGCGGCGCGGATCTCCTCGGGCGTCACGCTGTCGGAGTTGTTGCCCTTCAGCACGAGCTGCGCGACCTTGACGACCTCGTCCTCGGTGAGCGTGCGGGACAGCAGTGCCAGCAGCGCGAAGTAGTCCGTCTGCGGAACGCCGTGCGGGTAGCCCTGGTGCAGCCAGCCCAGGATTTTGTCGAAGGCGTTCGGGGCGTCGTTCTCAGCCATGTGCGCGTCGCTCACTTCTTGGGGAGGAACGGAAACAGGTCGATGCCGAAGTGGTGGATGATCGTCGCCCGCGTGATCCACAGGACCGCGGTGAGGATCACCCATCCGACGAACACGAAGAGCGCCACGCCCAGGAATTTGGCCGCGGGGTTCGGGGCGACCGCCGCGCCATCGGTCCCGTCGCCGCCCGCGCCGCGCGAGTACGCGACCAGACCGAGCGCGAAGACCGCCGGCAGACCGGCGCCGAGCAGCAGGCCGATGCCGAGCACCTTGAGGATGCTCTCCAGGTACACCATGTGAGTTCCTTCGGTCAGACCGTGGCGGACGGCTTGGGGGCAGCTTCGCGCATTTCGGCGGGCACCACGGAGTTGGTTGAGGCGTCCCAGTCGGCGTTGACGTTGTTGTGGTCGACCTTCTGCTGCTGGGCGCGCCACCACATGTAGCCGGAGAGGCCGACGAGGACCAGGAAGATCAGACCGTCACCGGCCAGTGCCGTGCCCGTCACCGCTTCCACGCCATGTGACAGCCAGTACGAGAGTGCACCGACCAGACCGGCAGCCGGCAGCGTGATCAGCCAGGCGACGGCCATCCGGCCCGCGACCGCCCAGCGCACCTCGGCACCCGGCTTGCCGACACCGCTGCCGAGGATCGAGCCGGTCGCGACGTGCGTGGTCGACAGCGCCATGCCGGCGGCGCTGGAACTGAGAATGATTGCCGCCGAGGATGCTTCGGCAGCGAAGCCCTGGGGTGACTCGATCTCGACGAGACCCTTGCCCAGGGTGCGGATGACCCGCCAGCCACCGAGGTAGGTACCGAGACCGATGGCCACGGCGCAGCTGAAGATGATCCAGAACGGCAGCCCCTGCTCCTTCACGTCCCCGGTCAGGTGGCCGGTGGTGATGAGCGCGAGCGCGATGACACCCATCGTCTTCTGGGCGTCGTTGGTGCCGTGGGACAGCGCGACCAGGGACGCGGTCGCGATCTGACCCCAGCGGAAGCCTTCCCGCCGACGCTTCTCGGCGACCCTCTTGGTGATGGCGTAGACCATCCAGGTGCCGCAGGCGGCGACCAGGCACGCGATGACCGGCGCGGCGACGGCCGGGATGAGCACCTTCTGGGTGACGCCGGACCAGTTGACGCCCGAGGTGCCCAGTGCCGCCAGACCAGCACCGATCAGACCACCGAAGAGGGCGTGCGACGAGCTGGAAGGGATGCCGAAAAGCCACGTCAGCAGATTCCACAGGATGCCGCCGATGAGGCCCGCGAAGATGATCGTCAGCCCCATCGAGGCGTCGATGCCGGGCAGAAGGTCACCGGACTTGCTGTCCTGCACCTTGAGCACCGAGGTCGTCACCGTGACGGCGACCTCGACGGAGAGAAAGGCCCCGACGAGGTTCAGGACGCCCGCCAACAGAACCGCCGTCTTGGGCTTGAGGGCGCCCGTGGCGATCGACGTCGCCATCGCGTTCCCGGTGTCGTGGAACCCGTTGGTGAAGTCGAAAGCCAGCGCTGTGGCAATCAACAGCACCAGAATGATCAGCTCTGCGCTCATAGCGTTGATTGTGGGGCCTGGCTAACTGAATCGCCGACTTATCGCGAGTTTCGACATCGGTCGCGACGTGCCGTTTCTCCTGATCAGACGTTGTTATTCATAGAATGTTCATCGGCGGCGGGTCGAGAGTTAGCCAACACCAGTTCACAGGAAGTTCCCAGTGAATCGCGCGATTAAGATCAACGGTTCGGGGCAGTCGACGCCTCCGTGGGGAGTGAGCGCGTGACGAAGTTTCTCGCAAGGATCGTGAACTGGATCGTCGCCGGATATCCGGAGGGCGTGCCGGGACCCGATCGCGTCCCGCTCCTGGCGCTACTGCGCCGCCGTCTCACCGACGAGGAAGTCAAGGCTGTGGTCGCCGAGCTGCGAGCCCGCTCGGAACTCCCCGGATCCCCCGACGTCGACACCGCCGACATCGGGGTGCTCATCACCGAGATCACCGATGAGCTTCCCTCGATCGAGGACATCGAGCGCGTTCGGTTACGGCTGGCCGCGCAAGGCTGGCCCCTGGACGATCCGGATGACGCGGAGGACGCGCAATAGCCCTCCTGCGCGCCGTCGGCTTCGGTTCGGGCGCAACAGCACTGGCGGACCTTCGGGTGGTCACCGAGGTCCTCGACGGCCGCGCCAGCGTGCTCCCGGTGCCGGCCGAGAACCCCGATCACGCCGCCGCGTTGTCCACTGCTCTGCGCGCCGGTGAGGAGATCGCCGACGGAGTCGGCGCCGTGCTGTCGACCTCGGGGACGACAGGCACCCCGAAAGGCGCTCAGTTGACCCCCGCGGCCCTGCTCGCCAGTGCCGAGGCGACCCACGAGCGGCTCGGCGGGCCCGGACACTGGCTGCTGGCGCTGCCCGCCTATCACGTGGCGGGCTTCCAGGTTCTGGTCCGCAGCGTCGTCGCGGGGACGACGCCCGCCGCTGTGGCCGCGTCCTTCGATCCCGCGGATCTCGTCTCCGCGATCGAGGGGATGGGCGGGGATCGTCGCTACGCGTCGCTGGTGGCGGTCCAGATCGACAAGGCGTTGAAGGACTCCCGCGCTGCGGCGGCGCTGGCGGAGTTGGACGCCGTGCTGATCGGCGGCGGTCCGATGCCCGCGGGTGTCGCCGAAAAGGCCTCGGCAGCCGGGATCTCCGTGGTCAGAACGTACGGGATGAGCGAGACCGCCGGCGGCTGCGTGTACGACGGCGTCCCGCTGCGCGGCGTCGAAGTCGCGGTGGACGACGACGGACGGATCTCGCTGGGCGGCCCGACCGTCGCTGCCGGATACCGCAACCCCGTTACGCCCGACCCATTCCGCGATCCGGGCTGGTTTCGCACCGACGACGTCGGCGTTGTCGACGACGCCGGAGTGCTGCGCGTCGTCGGACGGGCAGACGATGCCATCAGCACCGGGGGTCTCACCGTGATGCCCGGGGTTGTCGAAGCAGCGCTGGCCACCCATCCCGCCGTCGCCGAATGCGCCGTCTTCGGGGTGCCCGACGACCGACTCGGACAGCGGGTGGCCGCCGCCGTCGTCGTGCACACGGGATCGTCAACGACGTTGGCGGAGTTGCGTTCCCACGTCGCCGAGACGCTGCCGTCCACGGCTGCGCCGCGCGAAGTGCACTTCGTCGGCGAACTCCCCCGCCACGGCATCGGCAAGGTGGACCGACGGACGCTGGTGCGGTTGTTCGGCTCCTGAGGTGGCCGCCCGCGGCGAGTGGCGGGGGCTCATGATGGGGTCATGAGCCGTGAAGTGACCTCCGTGGACGAATTGCGCGCGATCGTCGGGCATCCGAATGCCTTCGTCGCGAACAAGGTGCGCGACCATCTGTCGCCGATCGAGCAGCACTGGCTGTCGCATTCACCGCTCGGATTCGTCGCGACGATGGATGCCGACGGCCGGATGGACGTGTCGCCGAAGGGCGATCCGCCGGGGTTCGTGCACATCATCGACGAGGGGACCATCGCTATCCCCGAACGTCCCGGCAATAAGCGCGTCGACGGCTACGTCAACGTGCTTCAACGCCCGCGCGTCGGCACGCTGTTCGTCATCCCCGGACGGGGCGACACCCTCCGGATCAACGGCAGCGCCCGCGTGATGGCCGACGCCGACTACTTCGACGCCATGGCCGTGCAGGGTAAGCGCCCCATCCTCGCGCTGGAGATCGCGATCGAGGAGGTGTTCTTTCACTGCGCGAAGGCGTTTCTGCGGTCCGACGCGTGGAAGCCGGAGGCCTGGAACCCGACGGCGGTGCCGAGCGTGGCGCAACTGGTCAAGTTGATGGACGCCGACGCCGACATCGACGAGCTGCGTAAGCACCTCGATGAAGACAACATGCGCAAGATCCTCTATTGATCCTTACGACTATCTGACGGCTGGCGGCGACTTCCCGCAGCTCACGCCCGGCGAGCGCGCGGTTTTGCACGCCCTGACACGGAGTGTCGGCGTGCAGACACGCGCGCTCGCGCAGAATCGGGGGATGCGTAAGGAGGCGGGTGCGGTCGCGGTGGCCGTTGTGCTCGTCGTCGCGGCCTTCGTCGTCCCGCACCTGCATCTGGAGACGGTCACCCCGCTGCTCAATGCGACCCCGGAACGCTTCCGCGACTTCGCCGCGACGTCGCCGATCTTCGGCTGGTGGAACACCCACGTCGGCCCCGGCACCATCCCGGCCATCGCGATCGCCGCCGCGGCCGTGCTGTGGGGCCCCACGATCGCGCAACGCCTGCCGTGGCGGTGGCTGCCGTGGACGGCATGGGCAGTGTCGTGTGCGTGGGCGTTCAGCCTCGCGATGATCGACGGCTGGCAGCGTGGTTTCGCAGGGCGCCTGACAGCCAAGCACGAATACCTGCTCGAGGTGCCGACCGTCACCGACATCCCGGTGATGCTGCGCACCTTCGCGAGCCGGATCCTCGACTTCCAGCCCGACTCCTGGATCACCCACGTCTCGGGACATCCGCCGGGCGCCCTGCTGACCTATGTGTGGCTCGATCGCATCGGCCTGGCCGGCGGCGCGTGGGCGGGACTGCTCTCGCTGCTCGCCGGTTCGAGCATCGCGGCCGCGGTCGTCGTCACGGTGCGCGCGCTGGCCGACGAAGACACCGCGCGCAAAGCCGCCGTGTTCGCCGCCGTCGCTCCGACGGCGATCTGGATCGCCGTCTCCGCGGACGGGTACTTCGCGGGTGTGGCGGCCTGGGGCATCGCACTGCTGGCGCTGGCCGTCACCGGGACGATCCGGCTGCCGCTGCTGGCAGCGGCAGGCGCCGGTCTGCTCCTGGGGTGGGGCATCTTCCTCAATTACGGCCTGGGGTTGATGGCGCTGCCCGCCGTCGCCGTGCTGCTCAGTGCCAGGTCATGGCGTGCCGCGGTGCGCGTCCTGGTCCCGGCCGTCGTGGTGGCCGCAGCGGTGGCCGCCGTGTTCTTCGCGGCCGGATTCTGGTGGTACGACGGCTATCTGCTGGTCCAGGAGCGGTACTGGCAGGGCATCGCGATGGAGCGACCGTTCCAATACTGGGGCTGGGCGAACTTCGCCGCGACGGTGTGTGCCATCGGACTCGGCAGCGTCGCCGGGCTGGGCAGGGCCTTCGACATCGCTGCGGTCAAGCGGCGCTCCGGGCTGCACCTGCTGGTGTTCGGGGCGCTGCTGGCGATTGTGTTCGCCGATCTGTCGCGGCTGAGCAAGGCCGAAACCGAACGCATCTGGCTACCGTTCACCGTTTGGCTGGTCGCGGCGGCGGCGTTGCTTCCCTGGCGATCACTGCGGTGGTGGTTGGCGCTCAACGTGATCGGCGCCCTCGCGATCAACCACTTCATTCTGACGAACTGGTAGCAATCGCGCCGCCACCACACCGAGAGCCACGCCGACGCGGGCGGTCACCGCCGTCCCGCGTGGCGAGGCGCTGCTCACGCGAGCAGGCTCGCGACCACTCGCCTGCCGATGCGATGCACGTCCGACAGGACGAGGCCGACGTCAGCGGCCAGCTCAGGCACCGAGTCGATGCCGACGACCGCCCAGCGAAACCACGGGCCGATCGTGTTCGACGACTCCAGCCGCACCCAGCTGACGTCGATACCTTTTGTCTCCGAATCGAATTCAGCCAGGCAGCGGCCGCCCTGACGCAGCAGCTCGGCAGCCCGCTGCAAAATTCGACGGGGATCCCCACCGAGTCCGACGTTGCCATCGGCGAGCAGCACCGTCTGCCAGCGACCCATCGCCGGAAGTTCGGCGAACACATCGCGGCGCAGCGCGGGCGCCCCGCTGTTGCGCGCCAATTCGACCGCGGTCTCGGACAGGTCGACACCGAGTGCGGGAACCCCCCTGTTCACCAGGTGAGCCACCAAACGTCCCGGCCCACAACCCAGGTCGATGGTCGGCCCGTCACACATGTCGACCAACGCTTCGTCGAATTCGGTGTCGGCACCGATTCCCCCCAGCCAGCTGTTGACCGGCAGTCGGCTGACGCGTCCGTCGTCCCGCCGCACCCAACATCGCTCGCCGTCCAGCGCACGGTCGTACAACTTCCCGAACATCAGTCCTCCCCTGTCGAAACATCGGCGGTGACATGCCAGAACCGGGATTGGGGCGCACAAGCCCGTCGAACCCCGCGGATGTCGGCGATCGTGTCCACGTCGGCGAGTTCGTCCAGGAGAGCCACCCGGCTGTGGGTGTGCCGCAACGCCTCAAGCGTTACAGCACCGGTGTCTGGTTCCGACATCGGCACGCTGCGCAGGCAGTCAGCCTGGGCTGCATCCCGTACACCGAGCACCCACCAGCCACCGTCGAGCGCCATGCCCAACGCAGCGTCGTGGTCGGAGAGCGCGTCTGCGCACCGGGTCAGCTGTTCGGTGTCGACCTGGGGAGTATCCATCCCGATCTGGACGATCGGGAGCCCACCCGTCGCCGCGGCGGCATCCAGATGCGCGTTGGCGAGCCGATCGGCGAAGCCGTCGCCACGCTGCGGCAGCACCGTGAAAGCATCCAGGCGCGAACGGATCTCGTCAGCACATGCGGCGGAATCGAGGTTGCCGGTCATCGCGACGACGCGCGCCGCAGCCGGTGTCCGCGCCACCACGTCGAGCGTGTCCAGCAACGCCGCCGCGGCGATTTCGGCGGCCTTGTCGTCACCCAGGGTGGCGGCAAGGCGGGTCTTCGCGAGCCCGGGCACCGGGGCCTTGGCGACGACCAGCAGGCACACCTGCGTCACGAGATCGCTCGCCAGAAGTCCCACGCGGCGATCGCACTGCCGCGCACCGAACCGCTGACCTTCGACGTTCCCCCGGTGCGGGGTCCATAGTCGACATCTCGCTCAGTGACCGACCAGCCGGCCTGTGCGGCCCGCACGAGAAGCTCCAGGGGGTAGCCGGAGCGCCGGTCCACCACACCGAGCGCAAGAAGTGCGTCGCGGCGGGCCACCCGCATCGGCGCGATGTCGTGGACCTGCAGACCGTGTCGCTGCCTGAGCCGCCAGGACACCGCGGCCGTCCCGAGCCGGGCATGCCATGGCCACTTCAGCCCAGGCGTCGGGCGGCGGCGCCCTATTGCCATGTCGGCGCCCGCCTCGACGTCAGCCACCAACGCGGGAAGGTCGCGCGGATCCAGTGAGCCGTCGCCGTCGAGGACGGCCACGATGGGCGTCGTCGCGGCGACCACGCCGGCATGCACGGCCGCACCGTATCCGGGTGTCTTCTCGGCAACCACCGTCGCACCGTGACTGCGCGCGACCTCGGCGGTGCCGTCGGTGCTGTTGTTGTCAACCACCAAAGCCCTGTACCCGTGCGGAATTGCGGTAAGCACGCCAGGCAGCGAGGCGGCCTCGTCGAGGCACGGAAGTACCACCGTCACGTCGGGCATACGACCACGCTAGGCGGGGTGGCCAGGCCAGATGTCAGGCAAGCCTGACAAAACGGTGACATCGACGCTGGTAGTGGGTTTGCCGCGCTAACCTCGATCCGGTGACCAGAGTCCTCATCGCCGATGACGACGACGTCGTTCGCGACGTCGTCCGTCGCTACCTGGAACGCGACGGGCTCGACGTGTCCACCGCACACGACGGCTCTGAGGCCCTACGGCTTCTGCGTTCCCAGCGCATCGACGTGGCCGTCCTCGATGTGATGATGCCGGGCCCCGACGGCATGGCTCTGTGCCGGAGCCTGCGCCAAGGTGGCGACTACTCGGTGCCGGTGATCCTGCTGACGGCCCTGGGCGAGGAGGATGATCGCATCGCAGGCCTGGAGGCGGGCGCCGACGACTACCTGACGAAACCGTTCAGCCCCCGCGAGCTGGCGCTGCGCGTCAAGTCGGTGCTGCGCCGATCGCCGGCCGCCACCGGGGTGCTTCCCGTCGACATCACCTCCGGGGATCTGAAGATCGCGACGGCGTCGCGCTCGGTCACCGTCGGGGGCAAACCGGTCAGTCTCACCAATCGCGAGTTCGATCTCCTGCTCTTCTTCCTCACCCACGCCGACACCGTCTTCACTCGGGAAGACCTGCTCAAGCAGGTGTGGCACTGGGATTTCGGGGATCTGTCGACAGTGACGGTGCATGTGAAGCGGCTGCGCTCAAAGCTCGGTGATCGCCATCGCGTGCAAACCGTGTGGGGCCGGGGTTACATGTGGTCGGCCGAAGGTTCAGCGGCGGGGCTGCCGGATGCCGACGCCTGACTTCTGGGAAATCGTCGGCTGGGCGCTGGCCTGCTCGGTACCCGTGGTGCTGGCCGGTGCAGCCGTGGTCCGGCTGGCCAGATCGTGGTCGCTCGCGGCGAGCATGGTCGCGCTGGTGCTGATTCCGGTACTGGCGACGCTGGCCGGAGTTCTGGGTGCGAGCGGATTCATGATCACCCAGACGTTCGAGAAGACCGGCGTCGTGCTGGTGATCGTCTCGATCGTCGCCATCCCCGCAGCGGTCATGCTCGGCCGCTATCAAGCGCGACGCACGGTGTGGGAGGCCGAGATTCGCGACTCGGAGCGGGCCGCCGAGCAGTCGCGGCGCCAACTCGTCGCGTTCGTCAGCCACGATCTGCGGACCCCGCTGGCCGGGATCCGCGCGGTATCGGAGGCGATCGCCGACGGCGTCGTTCCTGACGAGGAAGTGCGCGTGCACGCCAAACACATCGAACACGAGTCGATCCGGCTTTCGGAGATGGTGGACGACCTCTTCGAGATGTCGAAGATCAATGCCGGAGCGCTGACCCCGTCGTTCGACAAAGTGGCCCTCGACGAGGTCGTCGACGATGTGCTTGCCGCGCACCGGATCGCCGCCGAGCGTGCCGGAGTGCGGCTCGCGGCGAATCTGCCCGAGCAACCGGTGCGGGTGGTCGGCAGCGACCGCGCGCTGGTGCGGGTGCTGTCGAACCTGGTGGCCAACGCGATCGCCCATACGCCGACCGGTGGCAGCGTGGAGCTAGCGCTGGGCGCCGATGAGAACAGCGCCTGGGCCCGCGTCGACGACACCGGCGTCGGCATCGACGAGGCCGACCTACCGCGGGTGTTCGACGTCGCCTACCGCGGTTCCAACAGCCGTATCCCGCGGGCGGATTCGTCGCTGCCCAGCGGGTCAGGACTCGGGCTGGCCATCGCGGCCGGGCTGGTGCAGGCCCACCGTGGCACGCTGTCGGCGCACAACCTGCCGACGGGCGCGCGCTTCGAGGTTCGCCTGCCGCTGGCCGCCGACTGAGTTTCCGCGGAATAGCATTCCTGGTCGTGATCTGGCTCGGAAGTACTGCCAGGAATGCTATTCCGTGGTGGGTCAGCCGGGCAGTGAGTTGCTCAGGCGCTCCGCGGCCGCCACGTAATCCTCGATGAACTCGCGCACCACCTCACGGGCAGGCTTGACCTTGTTCATCAGGCCGACACCCTGCCCGACGAAATACGTCGCCAGCGCCTGAGCGCCGTCGTGGCCCTGCGAGGCCAGCACGTCGATGCGGCGGATCACCGGCTCGCACAGCATCGACTGCAGCGGCAGGCCCAGCGGCTGATGCCCGTGCTTGGCCGGCGCCCAGGCGTTCGTCCAGTCCGAGACCAGCTGCCGCGACGGCTTACCCGTGCGGCCGGCCGAACGCACAGTGTCGCGTGACGTCGCCGCCAGCATCTTGGCCACCGTGTGCGGTGCGGTCTCAGCCTCCTCGGTGGTCAGCCACACCGAGCCCGTCCACGCCCCCGCCGCGCCCATCGCGACCATGCCTGCCATCTGTCTGCCCGTCACGATGCCGCCCGCCGCGAGCACAGGCACGGCCGAACCTGCCTGCTCGATGGCTTCGATCACCTCCGGTACCACGACCAGCGTGCTGACCTCCCCGCAGTGCCCACCGGCCTCGGTGCCCTGCGCGACGATCAGGTCGACGCCTGCGGCCACCTGCTTCACAGCGTGCTCCTTGGCGCCGACCAGCGCCGCGACCGGGATGCCTCGCTCTTTGCCCGCCTCGATCATGTAATCCGGTGGCACACCGAGGGCATTGGCGATGAGCTTGACCGGGTGCGTCAGAGCAACGTCGAGCAGATCGCGGCCGGTGTCCCCCGACAGCGACGAGCCGCCCAGACGGCGGTTCGGCTCGGGTTCGATGTCGTGGGCGCGCAGCAGGTCGTCGACGAGGTCGCGGTACTGCTGCGGGATGCGCTCGGCCAGATCCGAGGTCGAAAGCTTCTCCCCCTTGCCTTCGAACTTGGCGGGCACGATCAGGTCGACACCGTAAGGCTTGCCCGCGACGGCCTCGTCGATCCAGGCCAGCTCCTGGTCCAGCTGGGACGGCGAGTAGGCGGTCGCGCCGAGGACGCCGAATCCACCGGCGTTGGTGACCGCGGCCACCACGTCACGGCAGTGGCTGAACGCGAAGAGCGGGAAGTCGATGCCGAACTGTGTACACAGCGCTGTGGACGTCATGCCTCACAGTATGGCTTGACGGGTGTCAAGAATTCTTGGGAACCCCACGTAGCGGCGCCGTCGCGAACTCACGCAGCCCATCGGCGGGCTTCACCGCAGCAGTGAAGCCCAGAACCTCCGCGGCCCTGGCCGGATCCGCCACGATGTGCCGGACGTCGCCGCTCCGGTACTGCCCGGTGACCTGCGGCGTGACGTCGCCACGGGTCTCACACAGCGACGAGGCGACATCGAGGATCGACACCGGCCTGCCCGAACACACGTTGAACGCCGAGAAGCCGTCCAGGCCCGCCTCGATCGACGCGACGTTGGCCGCGGCGATGTCGCCGACGTGGACGAAGTCACGCATCTGCCCGCCGTCTTCGAAAACCTTTGGCGCCTCTCCTTTTTCGAGAGAGGACCGGAAGATCGCGGCGACACCGGAGTAGGGCGTGTCGCGGGGCATTCCCGGCCCGTAGACGTTGTGATAGCGCAGCGCGACAACAGAACCGCCTGTCGACTCGGCCCAGGCCAGCGCGTAATGCTCCTGCGCGACCTTGCTGGCCGCGTACAGGCTGCGCGGCCTCAACGGCGCGTCCTCGCCGACGAGCGCCCAGTCCACGGATTCCCCGCCGATCGGGCATCGATGGTCGAACCGTCCGGCGTCCAGATCGGCGCGGGTGCGCGGCAGCGGCTCGACGTCGCCGTGTTCCGGACACACGAAGCGGCCTTGGCCGTACACCACCATCGACGACGCGAGGACCAACCGCCGGCAGCCCGCGGCGAACATCTCCGCGAGCAACACCGTCGTCCCGTAGTCGTTGTGCGATCCGTACGACGGTGCGTCGGCGGCGTTGACGCCGGCCCCCACCACGGCCGCCTGGTGGCAGACCACGTCGACGCCTGCGAGTAACTCGGCGACGGCGGCGGCGTCACGGATGTCGACGCGGCGCACGTCGCCCGGCAGCACCGCGTCGTCACCGTGCGCGGCGGGAAGCATCACGTCCACGGCGACGACATCGTGCCCGGCGTCGGCGAGCTGCGCGCGAATCCGGGTCCCGATGAAACCGGCTGCGCCGGTGAGCAATACCCTCATGGCAGATCGAAGGGCAGCTGCACCCCGTCGTGCGGGAGACAGTGCGTGCACGTTCGTTCTGCGGTGACGTTCTCGACGGCCTCATGGACGAGCTGCTTGAACGGCACCAGGTTTCGCTCGAACTCGGCGAATACGTCGACCGCCTTGACACCCTGGCCGGACTCGACGCCGGCATCCACATCGGTCACCAAAGCGATTGCCGCATAACACATCTCCAGCTCGCGAGCCAGCACAGACTCGGGATACCCGGTCATGTTGACCAATCGGAAACCCTGGGCGGCGAACCACTGGCTCTCCGCACGCGTCGAGAACCTGGGCCCCTGGATCACCACCATTGCGCCACCGTCGACGACGCCGGGCAGACCTGTGACCGCATCCCGCAGCGACGGGCAGTACGGGTCGGCGAACCCCACATGGATCCCGCCGGAGTCGAAGTAGGTGTCGGCGCGGCCCGTCGTGCGGTCCACCAGCTGATCGGGGACGACCATCGCGCCGGGACCCAACGCAGGGTCCAGGCTGCCGACCGCACACGGCCCGAAGATGCGCCGCACCCCGAGCGCGCGCAGCGCCCACATGTTCGCGCGGTATGGAACGGTGTGCGGCGAGAACTCGTGGTCGACACCATGGCGTGGGAGGAAGGCCACCTCGTGCTCGCCGACGGTGCCGACCGTGATCGCCGCACTGGGTGGGCCGTACGGGGTGTCGACGCTGACCGCGCGCGCATCAGGGCCGAAGAACGAGTAAAACCCGCTACCGCCGATGACGCCTAACACTCGAGAGCTCCGGTGCGCATCCCACCATTGTGCGCATGGGAGAACAGACGACCCGTGACAGACGTGTGACGTTCGGTCGTTGACGCGCCCCAGCCGCCGCTCCGGTGGGCACGCTGGCGGGCGATTCTATGCGGACTCCCTCGGCACGACACCAGACCT
Organism: Mycolicibacterium iranicum; assembly: GCF_002101705.1. Lineage (GTDB taxonomy): Bacteria > Actinomycetota > Actinomycetes > Mycobacteriales > Mycobacteriaceae > Mycobacterium > Mycobacterium iranicum. Next base: position 246,255 of record NZ_LQPC01000026.1, read on the forward strand.
GCATCGCACTCCTCGTCGGCCTGACGGGTGTGATGACCGCGTTGCTGCTGCCGTTCGCGCCGGTGGTCGCAGAGACCACGACGCTGACGTGGCCCGCTCCCGGACGGCCCGCTGCCTCAAGCACCGCACTGATCGCGCCGGACCGGCCGAACACCCTGACCGCGTCGATTCCCTGCACCGCGTTGCGGGCGGCCGCTGCCCAGCCGGTTCCCCCGACTGTGCTGGCCACCGCGGCCGACGGCGCCGGGCTGGTGGTCACCGCATCGGCAGCCGGAGTGCGGGTGCGCCTCGACGACCACGACGAGCAGCTGTACCTTCCCGCCGAGCCGGCAAACTGCCAGGTCAGCATCCAGTCAGTGGCCGGCGGGATGTCAATCGTCGGGGCTGACGGCCGAACCTCCCATCTCGCCGGCGCACCGGTGCCGCAGGTCTACGGGTTCCATACCGATCTCACGACCGCGCAGGCCGCGGACCTGTCGGTGACCGTCACCGTCGGCGGGCCGTTCGCCACGACGCCGACGGCGCTCAAGAGCGTCCTCATCGCGGCGCAGCTGCTCGCGGCCGCCGCCGCGCTGCTCCTCCTGCACCGAGGACGCGGTCCGCCCGCGCGGCTGCGGCTACGCCCGCGCGGTGTGTGGTGGATCGACGTCGCGGTGGTGACGACATTCCTCGGATGGGCTGTCATCGGACCGCTCGCGGTCGACGACGGCTGGGCGACCATGATCGCCCGCAACGTCGCCGCGACGGGCAACCCTGGCAATTACTACCGGTGGTGGGACGCCGCCGAGGTGCCCTTCGCCTTCAGTCAGCAGTTGCTCGCCCCGTTGACCGACATCAGCATCGCGCCGCTGTGGTTGCGACTGCCCGGCACCCTGGCCGCGGTGGCAACCTGGTTCGTGGTCAGCCGCGGCGTGCTCGGCGCGGCCGTGCCCGCGGTGGCGGCGACGGTACGGGTACGCGCGCTGGCCGCGCTCTGTCTGCTCGTCGCGTGGTTGCCGTTCAATCTCGGTACGCGGCCGGAGTCCTATGTCGCACTCGGCGTAGCAGCCACCCTGGCGTTTGCCCTGCGTGCGCGTGACCCCGCCGATCTGAGCCGGCTGGCACTGGTCGCCGCGTTGACCGTCCCGATCAGCCCGACCGGTGTGCTCGTGGCCGCCCCCATGCTCGTCTTCGCACCCCGGCTCGCTGCAGCCGCCCGCAACGCCACGACACCCCCGGCGGTAACCGCCGGGCTGGTGGGTTGCGTTGCCGCCGTGGCATTTACGGTGATCTTCGGTGATCAGACCTGGGACGCTCTGGTCACCGCCACCGACTGGCACACCGCATTCGGTCCCGCCCTGCCGTGGTACGAGGAACCCAGCCGCTACGCACACCTGTTGCAGCCAGATCAACAGGGCAGCTTCGCCAAGCGCATGCCCGTGCTGGTCACCGGCGCGCTGCTGGCGGTCGTGGGTGCGCTGACGGTGCGGCGCCGGGACCGCGACGGGGTGGGGCCGGTCGCCGCGCAGCTGGCCTGCGTGGTCATCGTGGCTCTGCTGCTGCTCGCGGTGGCGCCGTCGAAGTGGTCCTATCACCTCGGCGCCCTCGCCGGCGTCTTCGCGCCGTTCCTGACGGTGACGATCCTGCTGCTCGTCCGGCGGGCGCGCACCCCGGACCGATGGGTCGCGGTCGTGGGCGTGGCGGGGTCGGCGCTGCTGGCCGGAGCGGCCGCACTGGCGTTCGCCGGCCCCAACGCCTGGTGGCTGCCCGTTCTGTACGACCTCCCATGGACGACCGGTCCGATACGGCCCGCCGAGGTACCACTCGACAGTCCGCTGCTGTGGGCTGCCGCACTCGCAGGCGGTGGCGTCTCTGTGGTGCTGGCGGGACGGCTTCGCAGCATGGGCCGCGTGTCGGCGCTGGCACCCGCGGCGCTGACGCTGGTTGCGTTGAGTGCGTCGCTGATCATGCTGGTCGGCACGTTCGCGACGGCGCCGATGCGCCGCGGCGTGGGGTCGCTGGCAATGATCAACGTGGACCGGCTCGCGGGCACCCGTGTGTGTGGGCTCGCCGACGACATCGAACTGTTGCCCGATGGTCCGGTGTTGACGTCGACCCAAGCCGAAGAACAGACCGCCGGTTTCACGCGACGGTCGGGCTACTTTCCCGGTGCGCCGCCACCGGATCCGCCGGGCCTGAACACCTCGGCCTTCCTGTGGGGTAGCCGGGCCGCCGGCGCGCAGACCACAGGCGAGATCACCACCCAATGGTTCGATCTGCCCCCGTTGACACCCGATGCCGGTGTGGCACTGTCGGTTTCAGGCCGGGCCTCCGGTGCGAACGCACTGATTCTGGAGTTCGGCAAAGGCGATGGAGCAGACGTCGATGTGCTGGGGGCGAGTACCGTCGTCGACCGGCCCGCCGTCGACGAAGACCCCGCGCACCCGCTGTGGCGGTCACTGGGTGTCGACGCCGCCGAGGTGCCCGCGGGGGCCAACAGGGTGCGGGTGCGCGCAATCGACGGCCGCACCGACGAGGTGGGCTGGCTGGCATTCACCGGGCCGCGATTGCGCTACGTCGTGCCGCTCAACGACTTCCTGGCCGACAACGGGCCGGTGCTGGTCAGCTGGCCGCAGTCGTTTCTGTTCCCCTGCGTCCGCGACATCCCCATGGTGTCGGGTGGCGTGGCCGAAACGCCGCGCGCCGTCATCGAATCGCCGCGGCCCTGGCTGACCGACGACCGCAACGCCGAGATCGGCGGGACCTTCGCCGGGCTCGTCGAGTTCGAACCGCTGAACGAGATTCCGAGCAGATTGGTGGGCCACCCCGAGCTCGACTGGGGCTCGGTCAGGATCCCCGGGGATACGGCTTCGCCAAATGCTTACGCACGCACCACAACCCGCAGGCAGGTGTGGGGTGTCGGCGCGCTGCGCGGCATCCGTCCCAGCGTCTAGACCTCGTCGGATTCCCCGGCGGCGCGCCGCGCGCCGTCGCGGATCTCGAAAACGTCGGTGGCGAAGCCGCCGATCGCGTTCGCAACGTCCTTGACCGCGGTGGTGATGATCGATGTGATCTCCCCGACCGTCGACGCGCCCGCGCCGACGATCTCTTGCACCGCATCCTTGCCGATCTCGGCCTTGCTGAGCCGGTCATCCATGCGCCCAGTGTGCCACGGCCGGCACCTGCAAGACTGACCGTCGTGGCCACTTTCGCCCAATGGGTCGAGGGAGCGCGTCCCCGCACGCTGCCCAACGCCGTCGCACCCGTCGTCGCAGGGACGGGCGCCGCGGCGTGGCTCGGCGCCGCATCATGGTGGAAAGCGCTGCTCGCACTGCTCGTCGCCGTCGGCTTCATCGTCGGGGTGAACTACGCCAACGACTACTCCGACGGCATCCGCGGCACCGACGACGTGCGCGCTGGACCGCTCCGGCTGGTCGGCTCCAAGGTGGCCGCGCCGAAAGCGGTGCTGACCGCGGCGATCATCGCTCTGGCCGTCGGTGCCGTCGCGGGACTGACGCTCGCATGGTTCTCCTCGCCGTGGCTGATCGCGGTTGGCGCGGCGTGCATCGCCGGGGCGTGGCTCTACACGGGCGGCTCGAAGCCCTACGGCTATCTGGGGCTGGGTGAAGTCGCGGTGTTCGTGTTCTTCGGCCTGGTCGCGGTGCTCGGCACCCAGTACACGCAGGCCCTGCGCGTCGACTGGGTCGGATTGACGCTGGCGGTCGCGACGGGCTGCCTGTCGTCAGCGGTGCTGGTGGCCAACAATCTGCGGGACATCCCGACCGACAAGGTGTCGGGAAAGATCACGCTGGCGGTGCGACTCGGCGATGCGAAGACGCGGGTGCTGTTCCAGGCGCTGCTGGTCGTCGCGGTCCTGTTGACGCTGGCGCTGATGCTCGCAACGCCGTGGTGTGCCGCCGGTCTGGTGGCGCTGCCGCTGGCAGTGCGCGCCGCCAAGCCCGTCCGCAGTGGACTGGGCGGCAAGGATCTGATCCCGGTCCTCAAGAGCACCGGCCTGACGATGCTGGTGTGGGCGATCGCGGTCAGTGCCGCACTGGTCTTGGGCTAGCTCTGGCGCCGTCAGGGTAATCCGGCGCGCCCGGCGACGCTGAGCGTCGGTTTGCGCGCCGGATCCGCGTGGTACACGCCCCGGGATGACTGCTGCGCCGATGCCCCGACAATCCGACGATGCCCGCGCGGCCCAGCGGGTGGTCGCGGCCCTGGCCGATGCGTTCTCGGCCAAGGTCGTGGGACAGGAGCATCTGCGCGAGACCCTGCTGATCGGCTTACTGGCGGGCGGGCACATTCTGCTCGAAAGCGTGCCCGGCCTGGCGAAGACGACCGCCGCCCGGGTGATCGCCGAATCGATCGACGGACAGTTCCGGCGTATCCAGTGCACCCCCGACCTGCTGCCCAGCGACATCATCGGCACGCAGATCTACGACGCCACCACTACATCGTTCGTGACGCAGCTCGGCCCGGTGCACGCGAATGTGGTGCTCCTCGACGAGATCAACCGCTCCAGCGCCAAGACGCAGAGCGCCATGCTCGAGGCGATGGAGGAACGCCAGACCACCATCGCAGGCACGGAATACCCGATCCCCGAACCGTTTCTGGTCATCGCGACGCAGAACCCGGTCGACCAAGAGGGCACGTACGCGCTGTCGGAGGCCCAGACCGACCGGTTCCTGCTGAAGGAGATCGTGCGGTATCCCTCCCCAGAGGAGGAGGTCGAGGTGATGTCGCGTCTCGACGCGGGGATCTTCGACAAAGACCGTCTCAGCCGGCCCGTCGCGACGCTCGAAGACGTGCGGCGCCTGCAGAAGTTCGCCCACGACGTCTACATGAGCCGCGACCTGATGCTCTACGCGAGCCGCCTGGTAGGCGTGACCCGCGACCCGGGCAGCTACCTGCCCAGCCAGCTCGCCAGGCTCATCGAGTACGGCGCCAGCCCTCGCGCCACCATCGCGCTGTGCACGTCGGCGCGCGCACTGGCGGTGCTCAAAGGCCGGGATCACGTGATCCCACAAGACATCGCCGACCTCGCCCACCGCGTGCTGCAGCACCGGCTGATACTCGGATTCGAGGCGGCCAGCGCAGGCATCACTCCCACCCGGGTCATCGACGCCGTGCTGCAGGCGGTTCGGGTTCCCTGAGCGGCGGCACAGATTGGGCAAGCATCTCAACAGGGCCAGAGCGTATTTCGGCACCGACACCCGCGGCATGCTCGAAGGCGGCCGCCACGCGCTGTTGCACACACGAACCATGGAGTTCGACGAGCTGCGGCCTTACGTTCCCGGCGACGACGTACGCGACATCGACTGGAAGGCCTCCGCACGCTCGGCGAGCGTGCTGATCAAGCGCTTCGTCTCCGAGAAGCACCACAAGGTGCTCCTGGTCGCCGACGCCGGGCGCAACATGGTGGCACTGGCCCCGGACGGCGAACGCAAATGCGAAGTGGCTCTACATGTTCTGGGCACCATCGGACTGATAACACTGGGCCGTGCCGACGAGATCGGCATGGTGTACGGGGACGCACGCGGCAGCCTGCGGGTGCGTCAGAGCCACGGCGAGAACCACATCGAGAGCATGTTGACCAGTTACCAGAGTCATGCCGGTCAGCATGGCCCGAGCGACATCGTCGCCCAGTTGACTTACGTGGCAACGCATTACCGCCATTCGATGCTGATCGTCGTGGTGTCGGATGAGCCGGAGCCGGATGAGCGGCTCGACGACGCGCTGAAACGTCTGACGGGGCGGCACGATGTGCTGTGGACGATGGTCGCCGACATGCCCGCGGCAGGCGTCAAGGACGGCGGGTACGACGTCGCCACGGGTAAGCCGGTGCTGGGCCCGGCCGCGATGGATCCGCGGGTGATCGCCGCCTACGAACGGGCCGAGGAACGGCGCCGCAAGCGGCTGGGCGAGCTCATGGCCTCGCATGCCGTTCCGCACACCGTCATATCGGGGTCGGGGCAGATTCGCCGGGCGGTCAGCGACATGACCAGGGTGTGGTCTCGTGCCGGATGATCTTCTCGAGTTCGTCGGTGCTCCGCCCGGCTACTCGCTGCTGTGGCTGTGGCTCGGACTAGCGCTGCTGATGCTCGTCATCGGTTGGTTCGCACTGGTTCTGGTAGCCACGATGCCGTCGCACCGGCTGCGCAAAATTCCCGGCGTCGAGGAGCTGCACGGGCGGTTGCTGAGACATCGATTCGCCAAGACTGTCAGCACGATCACGCGACGGCACCGCGACGGCGAGCTGTCGCCCGAGCAGGCCAGCGCGGCGTTGAGCTGCACCCTGCGCAGTTTCCTGCACCAGGCCACCGGCATTGGCGCGCAGTACATGCAGTTGGGTGCCATTGCCACAGGTGATCTCGCGCCCGCGGCGCCGATGCTGGAGGCCCTGGGCAGCGCGCAGTTCGACAGGGCGTCGACCGTGGACGTCGGCACGCTGGGCGATCAAACCGAAGAACTGATCCGCTCGTGGAGTTGATGTGGTGGCCGGTCGCGGCCGCCGGACTGGGCGCCGTGATCCTGGTGATCGCACTGGCGGTGCTGGTGCCGATCAAGGGCGGTCAGGAACGCCGGCTGCCGCTGGCCAACACAGCGCGTCTGACCCGGCTGCCCGAATACCGGGCAGTCGTGCGCAGGCAGATGCGGGCGGCGGCAGTCGCCATCGCATTACTGATACTGCTGTGCGCCGCGACCGTCCTGGCCAGCGCTCGCCCCGTCGGAACCTTCTGGGACGCCGAGGCTTCCGCGCCGCGCGACGACATCATGCTGTGCGTGGGAGCACCCGCAGACGACGAAGCCACCGGCCAATTCCTCGGATACTTCGCGCGGCAGACGACCACCTACGGATCAGAACGCATCGGATTGACCTCCCTGAACCGACGGCTGATTCCATTGACGCGTGACCATCAGTTCGCCGCGGGCCGGCTCGGTGACTTCGCACGGGCCGCACCGACAGCGCCCGCGTTCAACGCACCCGTCGAGTACGACGACTACTCCCCCACGGTCGCGGATGCGCTGGCGTTGTGCCTGACCGGCTTCCCCGGCTTCCAAGCCGCCGGCGACACCCGGCGATCCCTGATCTATCTGGGACCAGGTGCGTTGCGCCCCCCTGACGACAACGCCCCCACGCTCTACACCGACACCCAGGTCATCGAGATGGCGCAGCGGGCCGGCCTTCAGATCAACGCCGTCGCGACGCCGGGCCGCGACACCGCGTCGCTCAGTGCGGTGACCGATGCGACCGGGGGCCGGTTCTTGCGGTATGACGCTGCTGACCTCGACGGGCAACTCGACGCCATCCGGGCGTCGGCCCCGTCGGCACCAGGGGACCGGGTCGACGCCAAAGAGGACTCCCCGGCTGCTGCCGTCGTCGCTGCACTCGCGTTGTCGGCGCTGCTCGGTGTCTCACTGCTGGCGGTCCGGCGATGACCTTCGAACCTGTGCTGCCGCCGCTCGTGCTGGCCTTCGCCGCGCTCGCCCTGGTCACGCTGCGTCTGCTCTCGCTGAGGCCGGCCAGTAAGGCAGGCCGTCAGACGCTGCTGCGGTGGTCGCTGACGACGGCAGCGATGGTGCTCGTGCTTCTGGCCGCGGCGCGCCCGGTGACGGGATCGACGGCCGAACCCGCGCCGGCTCAATCCTCGCAGACCGGCGCGAACGTGTACTTCCTCGTCGACAGATCGGCCGATTCTGCGATCACCGATTTTGGTGGCGCACCACGGATGTCAGGTATCCGGGACGACATCGAGGCGGTGATCGACGCCCACCCCGGCGCGCGGTTCGCCCTCATCTCGTTTGCGGCACGGCCCGCGATCGATTGGCCGCTGTCTGCGGACGCGTGGAGCCTGACGCCCGTCGTCGAGGCGCTGAACCCCTATCCCGGCGCGGACAGTACCGAGGTGAATGCTGCAGCAGCCGCGAATGTTCTTCGTTATCAACTCATCTCGGCAGGACAGCAGTTCCCGCAGGCGGAGAATCTGGTCTACTACCTGGGTTCCGGGGCCGGTCGCTCCACGGTGCCGCAGGGCATTTTCGACACGCCTGCCGTCGACGGCGGCGCGGTCCTCGGTTACGGACCAGACCCCGGCGTAAACACCCTGCGCGACATCGCCGGCCAGCTGGACCTCCCGTTCATCGAGCGCGCACCGGGCGAAGCCCTGCCCCTTGGCGGCGACACATCGGATCAGGCGACCTCCACTGCCCCTGTGGAAGTCCCCGAACGCGCAGAGCTCTATTGGGTGCTGACGCTGCTGGCCTCGCTTCTTCTGCTTCCCGAGATCTACCTGACCGCACGGGATCTCCGCAAAGCCAGAGCCACCCGCAGGGAGGTGCTGCCATGACCCGACTGCCGGCCCGGATACGTGCGCGGCGACGGCTGCTGGCGTTGTCCGCGCTGCCCGCCATTGCTGTCGTCGTACTCGGCACAAAACTCATTTCGGTCGCCGTCGTCGGAGATTCGGCGCGCGAACATTTTGAGGCGGGCAACATCGGCGCGCTACGCGAGGACGTGTCGCTGCTGCAGGTGCTCAACATCGTCGAGCCCGCGAACGCCCAGTGGGCGGCAGGCGGGCTCGCGGTTTTGGAAGATCGACTTGACGATGCGCAGGCCCAGTTCTCGGCGGCCCTGGCGAATATCGATGCGGCACAATCGTGTCCGGTGCGGGTGAATCTGGAACTCGTCACCGAACGCCAGGGCGACATCGATGCTTGGGAGGCCAGGCTCGACGAGGCCCGGCAGAACTACGAGAGTGCACTCACCGTCATCGCCGAAGCCCCGCCCAGGTGCTTCGCAGACAACTCCGATCCCGATCCGCAGCGGCAGGCCGTCCGCCGAGACGCCGAGGCCCGCGTCCGCGCCAAGATCGCCGATTTGGGGACGGTGGCACCCCTCGCACCACCGTCCCCCCCGCCACCGGCGACTGCGCCCAACGCCGCCGCTGCGCCGCCCGTCCCCGCCGTCGACCCCAACGCGCCAACGGATCCGCGTCGCCTCGATCTCGGCGGCGATCCGCTGGAGGTTCTGCGCCAAGTTCTTCGCGATGCGGCGGGGTGAGGACTGCGCTAAGCGCGCGCGGTACTGGTCCAGTACTCGGCGATCTTGCCGTCGGAGATGCGCAGCAGATCGTTGCCCGTGAACCGCGCGGGCCCGTTCTTACCCGAGCCCGTGGCAATCCAGTGAGCCGCCACCATGTCGCCGTCGACAATGGGTCCCACGTCGACCGCGAACACCAGCTCCTTGAGCGTGGTGCGCGTCCGATCGACGGCTGTCTGCAGTTCGGCGGGGCCACGCACGTCGTGAGTCGGCCAGTGTCCGACGAAGTCGGGCGTGACCAGCTGCGGCGCGATGCGGTGTCCCGCCCACAATTCCTCGATCCAGCGCTTATACAGTCGCTGGCCAACCATTCGCCTGGGGCTACTCATGCCAATGGGGCTCGTCATGCCTCTCGGACGGGTCATGACCTGCGGATTAGTCATACATTTCGGTTTACCCACCACGAAACGCAGCTAAGCCCAGAATCTTACAAATTCGTCATACGGCGTCAGCTGCCGGCCGGACCACCCTCAGGGTCGCGGCCCGGCGCCTCGGAACCATCCCCGCCGCCGTGCCCACGCAGCCGCGACTGGAGCTGTTCCCGGTCGCGGCGCCGCCGTTCGTCCATCAGCGCGATACTCGCGGTGGCTCGCCGCCGCAACGGACTGAAGACCCAGATGCCCAGCGGCAGAGCTATCACGATGGCGAACAGCAAAGCCACCACGATAGGGAATTCACGAATTCCGATCAGGTGGCCGATCCCCAGAATCGCCGCCGTCATCACCGCAACAAGCAGAAGCCGCGCCACCACGTAGGCGAGCACATCCAGATACGGCCGGGAGGCGGGTCGCGGGTTCTCGGACACGGATCTGAGCCTACCGATGGCGCGTATATTGACAGGAAGGAGGTTTTGAGTGGCTTATCTGCTCCTGATTCTTGTCTTGGCCGCGGTGGTCTACATCGTCTGGCGAGTGGTCCGGATGAACGCGCAACGACCGCGCACGCGGACGATCGGACCCGACGACGACCCAGAGTTTCTGCGTCGGATCAATCCGCGCGACGATCAACCAAGGTCCTGACGAGACGTGACTGCGTAAGACCCGACCGCTAACCGACCGGGTCGGCCTGGCGGCGCGCCCCGGGGAAGCCGTCCGCAACCACAGCTGCCAACTCCAACAACGACTCTCGGGTTTCTTCGCGCAGACGATCGAGGCTGATCTCTGCGCCTTCTTCGAGGTGCGGATCGAACGGAACCTGACACACCGTCCGGCAGCGCCGCGCGAAATGGTCGGTGACCTTCGTCAGATCCACTTTCGCGGTGCCTTTTCCGCCGCTCTTCCGTCCCAGCCTGCCCGCGCCGGGACGCACACCGTTGATCACGGCGATCGAGTTGCGCACCAGATCTTGATGGCCGTGCGCATCAAGCCAATCCAACGTGGCCGACGCGCTGCGCGCTCCGTCCACGGACCCGGAACTGATGACCACGAGGACGTCAGCCTTGTCGATGACCGACGACATCGCTGAATGCAGCATGCCGGTGCCGCAGTCGGTGAGCACCACGCTGTAGAAACGCTCAAGCACCTCCACTGCGCGCGCATAGTCCTCTGCCGAGAACGCCTCCGACACCGCCGGGTCACTCTCCGACGCCAGCACCTCCAGTCGGCTGGGCCCCTGCGAGGTGTAGTGGCGGACGTCGCTGTAAGCCGAAATGCCCTCGGCGTCGCGAAGAAGGTGACGTACCGTCGCCGCGGTTTCCAGCGGAACCTTCTGGCTCAGCGTGCCGCGGTCGGGATTCGCGTCGACGGCTATCACGCGGTCACCACGGTTGGCAGCGAAGGTCGCGCCGAGCGTGGCCGTGATGGTCGTCTTACCCACCCCGCCCTTCTGCGACAACATGGCGATCCGGTAGCAGCTTCGCAGCGGGTGCTGGACCCGGGCGACCAAACCGTTGTGCCGGATCACCTTCGGGCTCTCGCCGAGATTGATCAGGCGGCCTGACCCGCGGTACACCCATTTGCGCCACCCTGCCGAAGGCGAAGCGGCTGTGGTGCGCAGCAGAGCGACGGCCGACGGATCGAGGTAGGGGACGATCTCGTTGCCCGGCGGCGGCGCGACCGTCACGACGGGCGGCGCACCTTCAGGGGGTGTCGGTGCCGTCCACTCGGCGGGAACGGGCGCCATGGGGTCAGAGAACCGCTGCTGTGCCCGAAAGCCGCCCGGCACCTCAGTCAACAGCTACTCCCCTTTCGCGTCGGCTCAGCCGACTTCGGCCCAACTGTCGGCTCAGCCGACTTCTGCCCAATTGTCGGCTCAGCCGACTTCGGCTGGATTGTCGGCTCAGCCGACGCCGGCATACGAGTGCAGGCCAACCGTCACGAGATTGATGAAGAACAGGTTGAAGACCATCGCGACAAAGCCGGCGATGTTGATCCACGCCGCCTTCTTGTCCCGCCACCCCGCGGTCGAGCGCGCGTGTAGGTAGGCCGCGTAGATGACCCACGCGATGAACGACACCGTCTCCTTGGGATCCCAGCCCCAGTAGCGACCCCACGCCTCCTCGGCCCAGATGGCGCCGAAGATGACGCCGAAGCCGAACACGGGAAACGCAAAGATTGTTGTGCGGTAAGCGATCCTGTCGAGTGTCTGCGCGTCGGGCAGCTTCGCCACGATGCGACCGATCCCGTCGGTGCGGTCCGCGGCGCCCAACGACGACATCTTCACCAGGAACAGAATGCTGGCCACACCGGCGACCAGGAACACGCCTGAACCCAGGCTGACCACCGACACGTGAATCGGCAGCCAGTAGGACTGCAGCGCGGGCATCACCGGCGCGGCATGCGAGTAGAGCCACTTGCCCGACACCGTCAGCAAGATCAGTACGGGCACGAGGACGAACACCCACAGCGAGCGATACTGCGGCTTGCGAAGCACCCACGCCGCCGCAACCAGACCGCAGAACGACGTCAGATTGATGAACTCGTACATGTTGCCCCACGGCACCCGTGAGGTGGACAGTCCGCGCAGCACGATGCAGGCCGCCAGCAGCGCGATCCCGACATAGGTGAGCGCCATCCCCGCGGAGCCGACCCGTTCGTCGAACGGACGGCGCGGCGCGTCTACGACGATGCCGGGTCCGGCGCTGTCCCCGGCTACGCGGCCCGCTCCCCCACCGGCACTGACCAGCTCCTGGCTCTCCACCTTGCGGCCGCGGCTGTAGGCGAGTTCGACGGCGAACAGCAGCAGCGCTGCCAGCAGAACCAGCACGGACGAGGTGAACGCCCAGTCGGAGTAGCGAGCCAGCTCGATGTCGATGGTCGTGCTCATGAAAGATCCGCTTTCTTCTCTCGCTCCACCGGCGCGGCCGGCTCGATCCCGGTGAGGATCCGCGACGTCAGCCGCTCGAACTCGTCACCCCACCCCGAGTTGTCGGTGCGGGCCAGGCCGCCAAGCTCGACGTTCACCGTACCCGCAGGTCCCGGTGAGAGCCGCACCCAGACGCGTCGCCGCCGCACGATCAGCGACACCAGCAGCCCGCCCATCATCGTCATCGAGAACACCAGCACCCAGATCTGCGCTGGGTCGTGGGACACCTGCAGGTTGACGAACGGAACCGCGCCGTCGAACCGCACGACGGTGCCGTCTTCGAGACGGGTGTCCTGGCCCGCGTTGAGGTTGACGCGCGCCATCTTGGTCAGGCGGCCCTGGCCGATCATGCGCTCGTCGAGGGAGAAGACCGACTGCGGGCGGCCGGTGTCCAGACCGGTGTCGCCTTTGTAGATGTCCACTGCGACGGCGGGGTCCCGCATCTCGGGGAAGCTGGACGACAACAGCGTGCCGTGCAGCGAGGCTGTGGGTGCGAACAAACCCTGGATCGCGATCTGGTTCTTGCGGCGCTCACGCTCGTCGGCGTAGGTGCCACCGGGCGGATCGAACCGCATCGCACCCGACGACAGGAAGCTGATCTGGTCCTCGGGCCGCCACTGCAGCGTCTGGGTTCGAGTCTGCCCGTCGGGGAAGGTCACCGTGAACGTCGGGGCGTAGCCGTGCCCCTGGAGGTAGACGCGGTCGCCGCCGACGCGCAGCGGTTCGTTGACCTTGAGCAGATACGGCTGCCAGGTGCCGGAGGTCAGGTCGTCGCCGGCCTGATAGTCGATGTCGGCCTGGAAGTCCACCGCCTGACCATTGTCAAGATAGGTGGCCTGAAAGTCGTTGACGCGGATGCACATCGGGTACAGCGAGGTTCCGTCGACGGTGTTGCCGGCCCGGAACGAGTCGAACGCCGCCGGCGAGGCGGTGCAGAAACCCGGGCCGCCGTCGGCGATGACGATGACGTTGCCCTCGTAGCTGAACAGCTTGCCCGCGGCGATCGCGACGAGCAGGCCGAGCAGCGAGAAATGGAAGACGATGTTGCCGAACTCGCGCAGATAGCCTTTTTCCGCAGAGATCTCGGTACTTTCGCCCTCGGTACGGGTGGTGCGGCGCCAGCCGCGCAGCCGTTCGTCGACGGACGCGGCCATCACGGTGAGGTCGCCGCCCGGCACCTCGGCGGTGTGATGCTTGGGTAGCCGGCCGAGATTGCGCGGCGCGGCAACGGGTGTGGCGCGCAGGCTGCGGAAGTGTTCGATCAACCGCGGGGTCAGGCACCCCACCAGCGAGACGAACAGCAGGACGTAGATCGCGGTGAACCAGAAGCTGGAGAACACGTCGAAGGCCTGCACGCGGTCCAACCACGGCCCCAAAGTCGGATGTTCGGCGATGTACTCGGCGACCTTGCTCTCGTTGAGGCTGCGCTGCGGCAGAAGCGCGCCGGGAATGGCGGCGAGCGCGAGCAGGAACAACAGCACCAGCGCGGTGCCCATCGACGTCAGGGTGCGCCAGGTGTTGCGCACGAGCGCGAGCAGACGCGAAATCGCGCGTGTGGGACGAGATTTGTGCGAGTTCGTGTCTGCTGGCGGGGCTGTCGTGACCATCAGATCGGTAACCTCACGTCACTGACGAACGCGTCACGTACCCAGGAGACGAACTCGTTCCACAGCCCGGTGACCAGTGCCGTGCCGACGAGGATCATCAGCACGCCGCCGACGATCTGGATCGTGCGGGTGTTGCGGCGCAGCCAGTCGAGCCCGGCGACGGCGCGTGCCGAGCCCAAAGCCAACAGCACGAACGGGATTCCGAGACCGAGACAGTAGGCGATGACCAGCACCACGCCGCGGACCACGTTGCTGCCTTCGGTCGCCGACGCCACCGCGATGACCCCGGTGAGCGTCGGCCCCAGGCATGGTGTCCACCCGAGTGCGAACACCGCGCCCAGAAGTGGGGCACCGCCGAGGGTGGAAAGCTGGCGCGGAGTGAAGCGCGTGTCGCGCTGCAGCACCGGCACCAGCCCGATGAACACCAGACCCATCAGGATCGTGACGACACCGCCGATGCGCTGCAGCAGAAGCTGATTGGTGATGAGCGCGGTGGTCATGCCCAACACCGCGACAGTGCCGAGCACGAACACGACCGTGAAGCCGGCGACGAACAACGCCGCCGCCCCCGCGACGCGCAGACGCGCACCTTTGAGGGCCACCGCGGTGCCCGGCCGGTCCTCGACGCCGACGACCGCGGCGAGATACGACAGGTATCCGGGCACCAGCGGCACCACGCACGGCGACGCGAAGGACACCAGCCCCGCCAGCGCGGCCAACCCCATCGCGAGCAGAAGCGGCCCGGTGGCCGTCAATTGGTCGATCTGGTCGAGGTTCATTGCTCGGCGGCCAGTCGCTCGACGACGGGTTGCAGATCCTGGGCGAGCAGCTCGCGCAGGAACACCGCCGCCACCCGGTGCTGACGGTCGAGCACCACAGTCGACGGGATCACCGTCGTCGGATAGCGCCCGCCGAATGCGATCATCGTGCGCATCGGAGGGTCGTAGATCGACGGAAACGTGACGCCGCGATCGATGATGAAGTCGCGCGGGGCGTCGATGTTGTTGTCCCGCACATCGATTCCGAGGAAGGCCACGCCATTGTCGCGGGTCGCCTCGTAGACCTGCTGCAGCTGGGTGATCTCGGTCCGGCACGGTCCGCACCACTGGCCCCACACATTGATCACGACGACTTTGCCGCTGAAATCGTCAAGTGAGATCGTCTTGTCGGTGTCCATCAGGTCGGGTCCGGACAGCGGTCCCGGTGTGCCGCGGTCCTGCGGCGGGTCGTAGAAGATGTCGGTCTGGCCGCCGGGTGCGACGAACTCGAAGGTGCCGCCCTGGGCGACGGCGTCGCTGCCGGTGGAGCATCCGGCGACCACAGCCACAGCCGCACACGCTGCCGCCAGCGTGCGCACCATGGCCACTACCCGATTCACTGCCCGGCCAGCTCCGCATACCCCCAGCCGACAAAGGAATCCCCGTAGAAGTAGAACGACGTCACCGACGCGAGATTGCACATGCGCCGGGTCGGGAAGTGATGCAGCTGTTTGTCGGTCATCGCGCGCCGCAGGGTCTCCACCGGCAGCTGATGGCTGACACACACGGCTTCATGCCCCTCCGCGGCTTCGCGGGCGCGGTACACCGCGCGTCTCATCCGGGCCGCGATGTTGCGGTACGGCTCACCCCACGACGGCGTGCGGGGATTGCGCAGGTGCCACCAGTTGCGCGGGTCGCGCAGCGCACCGTCGCCTGGCGAAACTTTCTGTCCCTCAAAGATGTTCTCCGACTCGATCAACTCGTGGTCGGTGTTCACGACGAGGCCCTTGTGCGCCGCGATCGGGGCGGCGGTCTCCTGGGCGCGCTCCAGCGGCGACGCGACGACGTGGGTGATGTCACGTAGGGAAAGCCAGTCGGCGACGGCCCTGGCCTGGGCCTGGCCCCGCTCTGAGAGGTGATAGTCAGGAAGTCGGCCGTACAGGATCTTGTCGGGATTGTGCACTTCGCCGTGGCGCATCACGTGCACGATCGTCTGATTGGCGCCTCCGGCACCGGGAGTCCGGACGCTCATGCGGTGGCCTGCGCAGCGGCCTTCGCGGCAGCCGGCAGGGCGGCGGCGATCCGGTCGAACGCGTCGTCGTCGAGAGCCGTTGAGACGAACCAGGCTTCGTAAGCACTCGGCGGCGGATAGATACCTGCGTCGAGCAAGCCGTGGAAGAACGCAGGGAACCGCCAGGTTTCGGTTGCTTTCGCGGACGCGAAATCGGTGACCGGATCGGCGCCGAAGAACACGCTGAACATGTTGCCTGCCCGCGGAATCTGATGCGCCACACCGGCTTCGGTGAGCGTGTCGCCGATCAGCCCAATCAGCCGGTCGGCATTGGCGTCCAGCTTGGCGTAGGCATCGTCGTCGGCGGCGCGCAACGTGGCCAGGCCCGCGGCCATCGCGACCGGGTTCCCCGACAGGGTGCCGGCCTGATACACCGGCCCCAGCGGCGCGAGCCGTCCCATCACCTCGGCCCTGCCGCCGAACGCGGCGGCGGGCAGCCCGCCGCTCATCACCTTGCCGAACGTGAACAGGTCCGCGTCAACAGGATCCACGCCGTACCAGCCGGCGCGGCTGACACGGAAACCGGTCATCACCTCGTCGACGATCAGCAGCGCGCCGTGGGCGGAGGTGATGCGGCGCAGCTCGGCGTTGAACCCGGGCAGCGGCGGGACGCAGCCCATGTTGCCGGGGCTGGCCTCGGTGATGATGCACGCGATCTCGTCGCCGAACTGCCCGAAGGTCTCCTCCACCGCCGCGACGTTGTTGTAGGGCAGCACGATGGTGTCGGCGGCCGCCGCGCCCGTCACCCCGGGAGAGGACGGCAAGCCAAGGGTGGCCACCCCGGAGCCGGCGTCGGCGAGCAGCGCGTCGCTGTGCCCGTGATAGCAGCCCGAGAACTTCACGATCTTGGCCCGCCCGGTGTAGCCGCGGGCCAGCCGGATCGCGCTCATGGTGGCTTCGGTGCCGGAGTTCACCAGCCGCACCCGCTCCACGGGCGCAACGCGGTCGACGATCTCGCGAGCCAGCTCCGACTCCGACGGCGTCGGGGCGCCGAACGACAGCCCGTCGGCGGCGACCCGCTGCACCGCCTCGACGACGGCCGGATGCGCGTGACCGAGGATCATCGGACCCCACGAGCACACCAGGTCGACGTAGCGGTTGCCGTCGGCGTCCGTCAGCCAGTAGCCCTTGGCCGACGTGATGAACCGCGGCGTCCCGCCGACGGAGTTGAAGGCTCGCACCGGGGAGTTGACCCCGCCGGGGATGACGGAGGACGCATCGGCGAACAGCTTCGCGGACAGGTCGGTACTGCTCATGCGACCAGTCTCCCAGCCGGGTCAAAACCGTCAACTACAGGGTGTAGTGGAGCTAATTCAGCCAGCACTCCCCGCGGCCGCTGAAACGGTCTACCGCGACCGTGCGACCCATGACCTCGCGGTACTGCGCGTCGAATACGGGAAGCAGCGCCCTGTTGAGGTGCTCCAGATGGTCTTGCCAGCTGCGCAGTTCCGGCCCTCGGGCCTGAAGTTCGTCGAGCACCGCGCGTTCGTCGATGGTGAGCAGCCGGTTGTCCTGCAGCACGATCCGGCCGTCGACCATCACGGTGTCGATCGACGACCCGTTCTCGGAGTAGACCAGGTGCAGTTCGGGCTTGTTGCGCGGCGTGAACGCCAGCGACGTCATGTCGTAGAACACGAGGTCTGCGCGCTTGCCGACCTCGATGCTGCCGACCGTGTCGCCGAGGCGGGCGGACCGGGCACCGCCCAGGGTGGCGGCCGTGAGCACCTCGGCCGCCGTCGGCCACTGCCGGTAGTCCGGCCCGGTGACCTTGTGCAGCAGTGCGGCGGACTTGACCACCTCCGACATGCGCGCGGTGTCACTGCTCGACATGCCGTCGGTACCCAGACCGAGGTTCACCCCCGCGGTGCGAAGCCTGCGCCACGGCGCGATCCCGGATCCGAGCTTGAGGTTGGAGATGGGGTTGTGCGACACCGACGTCGACGTGTCGGCCAGCACGTCGACGTCGGACTCGGTCAACCAGATGCCATGAGCGATCGTGACGTGATCGGACAGCACCCCCAGCGAGTGCAGGTACTCGACCATCGTCTTGCCGTAGAACTCCTCGCCGGTGACCGCCTGCGTGCGGGTCTCCAGGACATGGATGTGAAATTCCAGGTTCTCGCGGCGGGCCAGCTCGTCGAGGGAGACCAGCAGCTCGGGCGAGCAGCGCTGCGGTGCCGACGGGCCGAGCATGAACCGCAGCCGGCCGCCGGCGTAGTCCCGGTAGCGCTGCGCCGAGTCCTGCGCGTCCGCGAGGTAGGCGGCGCCGTTGGTGACCTCCACCTCGTCCAGCTCGGCGCGGAGCTCGGGTGCCAGCGCGTCCGCCAGGAAAGGGAAGTGACTGACGAACGACCGGTCCATCACGTGGCCGGATACGTTCGCCCGGATCCCGGCGTCTCGGTAGGTCTCGAACACCGCGGCCAGCTGCTCCTCGGTCTGGCCCGGGATCTCCAGCACGTCGTCGACGAGGGTGGTCACCCCGTTGCGCAACGACTCGATCGCGACGAGAGCCGAGCGCAGCCGGATCAGATCCGGCGAGAGCGGCGCCAATCCCAGCACCGGGTAGGACAGCAGCATCCAGTGCTCCAGGGGCAGGTTGTCCAGCCGCGCCCGGAACAGCGCCTCCCAGGAGTGGGTGTGCGCATTGACATACCCCGGGACCACCAGGCGGTCCTGCCCGGCCAGCACCGTCTCCCCCGGTTGGGGCGTGAGCTCCGTGCCGACTTCGGTGATCTGCCCGTCGCGGATCCGGATGGAGCGGGTCACCGGTTCGGCGCCGGTCTGCGCGTCCATCGTCAGCACGGTGGCGCGGTCGATCAGGACGGTGTTCATGCGTCGACCCGGCGCGCCTTCGGCAGCTCCAGCGCCGCATAGACCAGACCCGCGGTGAGACCGCCGGCCAGCCAGGACAGGTCGACGCCGCCCAGGGCGGTCGCGACCGGCCCCTGCATCACCGGAACCATGCCGTACATGAACAACCAGGTGGCGGCGATCCCCAGTGCCAGCGCCAGCAGCGCGGTGACACGCACCGGCGGCAGTGTCGATTCGCCGGGCGGCGCCAGCAGTGTCGCGGCGTCGACCCGTCCGCGGGCGACACCGAACCAGTGCACCAGCATCACCGCGGCCCACGGCGCCAACCAGCCGACGATGCCGACCAGCCACGCGTCCAGGGTTTTGGCGAACTCGCCGTTGAGGACGAAGAACACCACGGCACCCATGGCGACCACACCGATCACGAGGTTGAGCACCCGGCGGTTGATGTGGATGTCGAGGGCCTGTGTGGAGACCGCGCAGGTGTAGATGTTGAGGATGTTGGTGGCCAGCGGGCCGTGCACCACCAGCAGCAGCACCGGGATCGCGAGCACACCGTAGGCGTCGACGATGATCTCGCCGGGGTCCGATGAGGCGCTCAGCGTCGCCAGGGTCGCCCCGAGCGCTCCGAGCCACACAACCGGGATGAACTGACCCAGGGCGCTGGCGGCGAACAGCTTGCGGGCCGGCACCTGCGTCGAGACGAACCGCGAATAGTCACCGGCGTATCCGAGCCAGGTGATTCCCCAACCGATTCCGATGGCCGTCATCACAGCGGTGATCGCCGCGAAGTGCTGCGCCCCGGTCAGCGCGGGGTCACCGGTGTAGCCCCAGGACACGTCGAGCCCGAACCACGCGACGGCCGTCATCGCGATCAGCACGACGACCGTGGGCGGCACGGTCCAGCGCTCGAACGCGGCGATGACGCGGTAGCCGAACCACGCGATCACGACCTGGATGGTCATGATGACGGCGGCGACGACGATGCGGGCGGCATTGTTTGTCAGCTCGGGGTCGACCAGACCGATGCGGCCGAGCAGTGCCATCACGAGGTCGAGAACGATCCAGGTGTTGACCGCGCACCAGCCGATGCAGAGGACGGCCTGTACGGCGGCTGGGACGTAGGCGCCGCGCCGGCCGAAGACTGCGCGCGACAGCACCATTCCGGTGACACCGGTGCGCTGGCCGATCACCACGAACACGCCGAACAGCGACATGCCGATCGCGTTGCCCACGACCAGGACGGCGATCGTCTCGAACAGCCCGAGCCCCATGCTGACGCCGAGGGCGCCGAGGATCCAGTTGATGGGTGCGATGTTGGCGCCGGCCCAGATCCAGAACTGGCCACGCACGTCGGTGGTTTTCGCGGATTCCGGAATGACGGTGAGCTCGGCTTCGAGGTCGTGGCCGCCGCCCGGCGCCGACGAGGGTGTCGGGGAGGTGTCGAGAGAGGTCATGGAGTCCTTCTTCGGAGAAGTCTGCTGGTGCGGCGCGGCGATGCGCCGGGGTGGTCCCATCCTCTTCGGTGCGCGGTCACACCGGCTATAGACAATTAGTAACGCGTTTTACCGTATCCCTATAGTTTCTGGATATGCATCCGCAAGCGGCCTCGCTGAGCGTGCGTGATGCATTGGACGACCCGGTGCTGGCCGCCGCGCACCCGCGGATCCTCACCGGTGGGGAGCGACTCGAGCAGCCGGTCAGGTGGGTGCACACCAGCGAGGTGCTCGACATCGCCGAACTGCTCTCCGGCGGTGAGATGCTGCTGGTGGCCGGTGTGATCCTCGGCGATTCGTCACCGGACCAGCTGCGGTCGTACCTGGACTCGCTCGCCGACGTCGGCGCGGCCGCGCTGGCCATCGAACGCCCCCGGGTCGGCAGAATCCCCGAAGCCCTGATCGAACAGGCTGCGCTGCGCGACTTCCCGTTGATCGAACTGACCGAGGTGGTGCGCTTCGTCGACGTGACGCGCGCGCTCAACAGCCGCCTGGTCAACGAGTCGGTCCGCGCGCTGCACTTCAACGACGAGGTCACCCACATGCTGGCCGGTGTGCTGGCCGCCCAGGGCGACCTGGACGAGATGGTGTCGGGACTGAGCGAACTCAGCGGGTGCTCCATCATGGTGCGTTCGGTGTCCGGAGCCGTCCTGGCCGCCGCGGAGGTTCCCGGCGCTCGGCCGCATGCCCACGCCCACGTCGCCGCGGTGGAGTCGGCCGGGGTGATGATCGCGACGATCGAGGTGCTGCCGCAGCCGGGGGTGGACCTGCAGATGATCACCGCGATCTGCAGGCGCGCGCCCGAACCGCTCGCGCTGGCGCTGCTGCAGTGGCGGCCGATGACGCGCTCGGACCAGGCCGTCCGGGAGGTCTTCCGCCTGCTCACCCTCGCCGAGGACACCTCACGGGGACCGGCCCAGCGCGCCGAGACCGCGGCCGCGCTTCGCCGCGCCACAGGCAATCTCGGGCTGGCAGCCGGGGGCTGGTACGTCGGCGTCGTCGCGGTCAGCGTCGACGGCCCCCTGCAGGTGGCCGAACTGTCGGGGGCGCTGCACCGCGACGAACGCCGCGTACTGTCGGAGATCCGCGACGGTCAGTTCCTGGCCGTCGTGCGCTGCGACAGCCGACTCACCTCGGCTGATGCGTTGGAAACTCTTGTCGGCCAACTCAATTCGACGGCACTCCCGAGCGCGCTACGGATCGGCGTGACCGAGCCGCAGCGCGAGCTGCCCGACGTCGCTACCGCGATTCCGGTCGCGGCGACGGCCGCGCTGCACGCCACCGAGACCGACTACGTCAGCCTCGCGCGCGACTTCACGCTCACCCACTTTGTGGCACAACTCGATTCGGATGCCGTGACGCAATTCCTCGACGCCGCACTGGGTCCGCTGCGCACCGCGAACAGATCCGCCGAGCTGCTCGCCACGTTGGCCGCCCTGTTCCGCACCGGCAGCCGGGTGGCCGCGGCGGAGTCTCTGCAGATCCACCGGCAGACCATGTATCAGCGGATCACCCGCATCGAATCGATCCTCGGGCGTCGCCTCGACACCTCCGACGGATCGACCGGGGCGCTGCGCGTTGCCGTCGAGATCGCGGTGACGCTGGCCGATCGCTGAGCTCAGCGCTGCCGACCCACACGCAGCCGTGGTCGCTGCGCAGGTGTCAGCGCGAAGACCGGATGGTCGACGTCGTCAGGCAGCTGGCGCCAATAGGATTCGACGACCTTGCCCGCCAGGGGACGGTAGGCAGCGATGACGGTAGCGCGTCTGTCGACCGGCACCTCGTTGGCGACATACGGGGTGTCGCCGAGCTTCACTTTCGGATCTGCCCGCACGTTTCTGACCCAGTCGGACTCGCCACGCGTCGACACCAGATACTTGACGCCGTCGACCACGGGAACGACGACCGGGATCTGTTGCGGACGCCCGCTGTGGCGCCGCCGCACAGTGAGTGTCTGGCCCATTCCGAAGAACATCGCGACGGGGTTGAAGATCCGCCGCGTGAACCAGGGTGGCTTGAGGTAGGCCATGACTCACGAGTGTGGACGCCGCAGTGCGGGTGCCGCAATGGCCCGCGGTGAATCAGACTCGCGGACTGACCGTCGCCCGGATCGGGCCGTGCGCCACCGTGGTGAACGGAACGTCGACGGCGAACTCCGCGTCCAACGACGTCACCGCGAAGCTCCGGATGATCGTCGCCAGCGCCAGCGTCGTCTCCAACCGGGCGAAGTGCTCCCCGATACACGACCGCGCCCCGCCGGCGAAAGGCAGGAAATGCCAGCGGTCGCGCGCCGCGGTGTTCTCGGGGCTGAACCGGTCCGGGTCGAACCGCTCAGGGTCGGGCCAGATGTCCGGATCGCGGTGCAGCGCATAGATTCCGACTGCCACGAGCGTGCCCGCTTCGACGCGGAACCCGCCGACGTCGATGTCACGCACGGCGAGCCGCCCCACACCCGCGGCGGGCGGGCAGAGCCGCAGCGCCTCGTGCAGCACCTGGGTCGTGTAGCTCAGCCGCGGCACGTCGGAGGGCTCGAGTTCCCGGTCACCCAGCGCGGTCGCCTCTGCAGCCACCCGGCGCTGGATGTCGGGGTGGTGGCCGAGGACCCACAGCGCATACGTCAGAGCGGTCGCGGTGGTGTCGTGCCCGGCCAACATGAAGATGAGCAGGTCGTCGCAGATGTCGTCGTCGGACAGGCCCTGCCCGGTCTCGGGGTCCCTGGCCTCCATCAGCGCGCGCACCAGCGGTGCGTCCCGGTCGGGGTCGGCGCGGCAGGCGTGCAGGATGTCGGCGGTGACCCGGCGCATCTCGGCAACCGCGTGCCGGGCCCGCCTGCGCGCTGGTGTCGGCAGCCAGCGCGGCGCGCGGATCGGGCGCAGCGCGCGGTCCGCGGTGTAACCGGACGCCACGTGCATGTGCTCGGCGATGATGTCGGCGCTGTCGTTGAGGTCGACGCCCAGCACCGAGCGGCCCAGCGACTGCATGGTGATGCGGCGGCATTCGAGATCGAGGTCGACCTCACCACCGCCGGGCCATGCGTCGACGAATCTTTGGGCGGCCTTCGACATGTGTCCGCCGAACAACTGGACGTTGCGCCTGGTGAAGACGGGCTGGAGCGCGCGTTTACGAGGCCGCCACGGTTCGTTCGGCAGCACGAACAGGCTGTCGCCCGCCATGTTCTGTACCTCTTCGTGCACGATGCAGCGTTCGGAGAAGGCGTCGTTGCGGCCGAGGACGTCGCGGATGCCCTCGGGGGAGAACACGGCGACGAACGGCGGGAAGAGCCATTTCGGCGCAACCTGCACGCGCGTGATCGGGCCGCCGGCGGCGCGGACGCCGAGCTGACCGGTGTCCAGCGTGCGCACCAGCTTCAACAACTGTCGGTACGGCAGCGGATTCCGGGGCGCCAGGGGCAGGTTCTCGACGCTGGTCTCAGTCCCGGCGACCACTGTCATCACTCCATGTCAGGACAGCTCCCCCGCCACCGGTCATCACGGTGCCGGGCATCACGCGCAAGCGGTACGGCGTCAGTCGCAGCACGGCGAACTCGTCGGATGTCGGGCCGTTCTTCCACATCGGAATGATGAAGGGGTCGTAGCCGACGGGCTCAGGTGCGGTGGCGAACTTGTTCCACACCGCGGCACACGTGTCGTCGTCGGTGTACCACTCGACCAGACACTCCGCCGAACAGGTGTCGTGCGTCGTGGTCCAGTAGCTGACTGACACGTCCGGATGCACCGCCAGGTGCGCTCGCTTGAGGGGTGTCGGCACGGTCGCGATCCAGCCGAACAGATCGGTGCCGTCCCACTCCCAGATCGGGTGCAGAATGCGCGTGCGCGGCCTTCCGTCGCCGTCAACCGTCGCCACCGAGGCCCAGACGATCGAATGGGCCATGTCGACAAAGGCGGGCGCGGTGCGGTCGAGCGTTGACACAGGTTCTAGATGTAGCAGACAGCGTTGCAGCTGTCTGCCGACCGTCACTCCTCCAGCTTCTTGCGGAACTCCTCGGTGTTGCGGTACTCGACGTTGCCCTCGTCTGCGGATGTCTCGATCTTGCCCTTGTCCTCGTCGTCGACCCAGTCGGTGACAGACGTTCCCGAGACCGTGCCACTGCTGCCCGGCAAAGTGGTGGTCTTCAGGTCGTCGGAGTACGCCTTGGCCATCTCCCTGGCCTTCTCGCGGTGCTCGTCGGTGACTTCCGGCTTCTCGGTGAGTTCCTGATTGTCGGGATCGGGTGTCTCGGTGACGTGTTCGAGCTGGACGTCCGGCTTGTCTCCGGTCTGACGCTGCTCGGTCTGGTGCTGTGTCATGCCTAGCGGGCTGCCCGAAAGTGTGAGCTGCGAAACACTGTTTCATGCGGGCACCCCGCGCAGCGCCATGGGCAGGCTGGGCAGGAAATGCCTGCGGGCGAACGCGCGGATGTCATCGGCCGTCTCCACAGGTTGCGCGCTGGGCAGCAGGAGCACCATTGCGGCGTAGCGCAGGATGCAGTCGGCGAGGTCGTTGACAGCGTCGGGACCGATGCGCTCTGCGAAACCCAGTGGGAAGATGACCTGAAGAGCCTCGGCCATGCGCTCGATCGCAGCCCTGTGATACTGGCCGGCAAGCGCAAGGACGAGCCCCGGTTCCTCGACGATCATTTGGTGCAGCACCCGGTGGTCGCGGAACTTCAGAATAGCCAAGGTGAATGCTTCGACGTAGTAATTCGACTGTGGCCCAGCTATTTTGAGTTCGTTTGCGATGTCGGCGAAGAGTGCCACATTCTCTCGCTCGATGACGGCGCCGACGAGTTGGTCCTTGTTGGCGAAGCGCCGGTAGATGGTCGTCCTGCTGACGCCTGCGCGACGTGCCACGTCTTCGAGTGCGACGCGGCGGAAGCCGTGCCGTTCGAACTCGACGACGGCGGCGTCGAGGATCTGCTGCGTCGCCCGGTCAGGCACCACGGCGGGCCGCGAATCAGGCACCGCGGCGGGCCGCGAATCAGGCACCGCGGCGGGCCGCGAATCAGGCACCGCGGCGGGCCGCTTACGCACGGGCATAGCCCTTGACGGCGTAGCCGCTCATACGCGCACCCATGGGCAGATGGTCCCAGATCCAGTTCACCGGCCGCGATCGCCAGAAGGCGGCGAAGCGCTGGTAGCGGCGCTCCTGCTTGTCGGTCCATGGAAGACCGAGCAACACACGTGCCCGTGGCGGAAGCCCGCCGGTGGTCAGGAAGGCCGCCAGCGGGTTGAACACCGGCGCGGCGATCCGCCAGACGAGCGGATGGACGGCCTTGGGCTTCGGGAAGCCCTTGGTGACGTAGCCGACGCCGTACTTGGCCGAGGGGTGTGCGACGAGAACCTGGTTCATCATCCGGTCCCAGTACTGCTCGAATTCGGCATAGGTCGCCGGCATCACGCGATCGCTGACGCCGTAGCGCCGGTACCACGTCTTCGATTCGAGCCAGATCTGTTCGCGCTCGGCGTCGGTGAGGCGCTTCACGAAAGTGTCGGCGAAGTAGTAGATCTGCTCGACGAAGGTGGCGTGTGCCCAGAAGTACGTCTCGGGATCCAGCGCGTGATATCGGGCCCCGTCCGTGCCGGGCATCTCGCCCTTGACGTGGTGGTGGAAGTCGCGAACCTGCGTGCCCGCGTTCTCCTCGTCAGTGCCGTACACCGTGTTGAAGATCGGCGGGATCGTTCGCTTGAGTCGCTCGGCGGTGTCGGCGAAGAACGTCGAATGGTCGTAGACACCCTGACCGAGCTCGGCGAGCATGTTCTGCAGCACGGCCGGCCTCGGGCCGATCAGGTACATACGGTTGTCACCGAACCAGCGCCAGACCAGGGATTGCGGCCCCAGCGGCAGGGCGTCATCCAGGTGTTCGGGCTGTTGCGCCAACTCGGTCATGAGCAACAGTGTTACAGATTCTGCACTTTGTACCAAAGGGAGTGTGGCGAGGCCCACAGCCGATCGATGCGCCACTTCGCGAAACGGCCGCCACGGTAGTCAGGCGGCTCGCACCGCTACTGTGCGGGCGGTTTCGCGGGACCGCGGCGCAACCGGGCGATGCCGACGACGGCGAGGACCCCGGCGGTGGCGGCAAGCAACAGTGACAGCGTCAGCATCGGCGCGTAGTAGACCTGGGAGATCGTGGACGGCTCACCGTCGAGCACCGGGGCGACGACCACCTCGGTGCTGGCGCTCAGCCACGCCACCACGCAGCCCAGCGCCGCCAGCCCAGCCACCAACAGCTCGACGACGGCACGCCGGCGGCTTTTCCCCCCGTTCACGACGCGGGCTCCGGCGGGATGCGTTCCTCGACAAGGTTCGTCAGGGCAGCGCGCAGCTGTTGATGCTTGCGCGCCCACGCCTGAGCGGTCCGATCATTGGTCAGCCGCAGGCCGATGCCGGTACGCCCGCGCGGGACACCGGTGAGCTCGCCGAGTGCGCGAGCGTACTGCCACTTGGGAGTCTCCGACCCACTGGCTTCGGGATAGACGCGCACGATCTCGTCGGTCAACGTGATCTCGGTGCCCTGCCGCAGCTTCTCGGTGGTCAGCTCCACCGAGGTGTGGATGCGGGCGGCCTTGACCTGGATCGCCAAGAACGTCGAGACGAGAACGAAGAACAGCACAGGCACCACCCACTGGATGCCGTAGCCGGCGGACAGCTGAATCAGCGCCATCGCCACCCCGGCGCCTGGACCGGCCAGCACCCACAGCCAGCTGGCACCCTGCTCGTAGAACAGCACTTCGGGCTCGGGGGTCGACTCCGTCACGCCGCGTCCTTCTCCTGAAACCACCGCCGCGCCGACGGCTGAACGAACAACAGCACGCCGATCAGCAGCGGGAAGAGCGACATGAGGATGAACAGATGCACCGCCCCTATCAGCCCCGCGATGATCACGATCACGACGATCGCGGCCGCCGCCAGCGCCAGCGTCGCCCGGTAGAACCGGCCGTCACCGCGGCGTGCCCTGCCTGCGAGGAAAGCCAGCGCGCCGCCGACGAGCACCGCACCGATTCCCGTTCCCCGCACGATCGACAGGAAGGCGTCGGCATTGGCGATCTGCAGGCGCTCGGCATCGAACGCCGCGGTCGAGGCCATCAGGCCACCGACGATCATGATGACCGCACCGCCCACGAAGCACCAGAAGGCGAGGTCCACGACTCGGGGTCGGCTGGGTGACGTCGGGTCGGTCATGGTCGGGCCAGCCTAACGAATCACCGCGTGAAGAAGTCGTGGGAGTCCTTGCGGTGCAGCAGGTACACCCCGCCGGCGACCAGCACGGACCCGATGATCACGGGAACTGCGTAGGCCACCGCCAGCACGTCGGAACGCTCGACGTTGAACAGGCTCGACACCGAATAGACCACCACGGCGATCGCGCCGCCGGTCAGCAGTGTGCGGGCCCAGCGGTAGCCCTGCCGCATCAGGAACATGAACGTCAGCACGGTCGCTGTCACGATGACGACGAACATCAGGGAGATCGCGAGCACAAAACCGTTGGGGTGATGCTGAACTGTCACGAGGTCGACGACGTAGCCGCCGACCATCAGCGGAAGCGAGATCACCCACACCCAGAATCCGGTGTCCACATCGGCGGGCCGAGCAGGCTTCTCCGGTGGCGCGGCAGGGCCCGTCACGACAGCCAGCGGGCGGCGTCGGCAGCCCAGTAGGTGAGCACGATGTCCGCACCCGCGCGGCGGATCCCGGTCAGCGACTCCAGAACCACGGTGCGCAGGTCGATCCAGCCGTTGTTCGCCGCCGCGGTGATCATGGAGTACTCGCCCGACACCTGGTAGGCGGCGACGGGGACCGGTGAGATGTCCGCTGCCGCGCGCACCACGTCGAGGTAGGACATCGCGGGCTTGACCATCACGATGTCGGCCCCCTCCTCGATGTCGAGCTCGACTTCGTGCAGCGCCTCGCGCGCGTTGCCCGGATCCTGTTGGTAGGTGCGTCGATCGCCCTGCAGGCTGGACGCGACGGCCTCCCGGAACGGTCCGTAGAACCCGGACGCGAACTTTGCGGCGTAGGCCAGGATCGCGGTGTCGGAATAGCCTGCGGCGTCCAGACCGTCGCGGATCGCGGCGACCTGGCCGTCCATCATGCCGCTTGGGCCCACCACGTGCGCACCTGAATTCGCCTGCGCGACAGCGAGTTCCACATAGCGTCGATTGGTCTGGTCATTATCGACCCGACCCGCGGCGTCCAGCACGCCGCAGTGGCCGTGATCGGTGAACTCGTCCAGACACGTGTCGGCCATCAACACGGTGGCATCGCCAAGGTCGGCGGCGAGATCACGCAGCGCCACGTTGAGGATTCCGTCGGGATCCACGCCGACGCTGCCGGTCGGATCCTTGTCCTCGTCGCACGGCACCCCGAAAAGCATCAACCCACCGATACCCGTGGCCACCGCATCCGCGGCGGCTCGGCGCAACGAATCGCGGGTGTGCTGGTAGACGCCCGGCATGGAAAGGATTGGCGCCGATTCCGCTATACCGTCGGCGACGAACATCGGCAGCACCAGATGCCTTGGCTCCAAGGATGTCTGGGCCACCAGCCGACGTAACGCCGGAGTGGTCCGTTGCCTCCGTGGACGGTGTCGAGGAAAAGCCACTGTCGAACGTCTCCTTGTCCCCGGCGAGCCTGTTAGCGGCGGCGGCTCTTCTTTCGCGGCGGCGGCAATGCCCCTTCGGCCCGAAGCCTCGCGGCATGCTCGGCCAGGGCCTCCACGAGCGGACCCACCGCGGCCACCTCGGGTTGGACATCCACGCGAAGCCCGAATTCTGCTGCAGTCTCAGCAGTCTTGGGCCCGATGCACGCAACGATGGTCCGCGCGTGCGGCTTACCCGCGATGCCGACGAGGTTACGCACCGTCGAGCTGGACGTGAAGCACACGGCGTCGAAGCCGCCGGTCTTGATCATCTCGCGGGTGTGTGCCGGCGGCGGAGCAGCGCGCACCGTCCGGTATGCGGTGACATCCTCGATCTCCCAACCGAGTTCGCGCAGCCCCTCAGCCAGCGTCTCGGTGGCAATGTCCGCGCGCGGAAGCAGCACCCGGTTCACCGGATCGAAAATGTCGTCATACGGCGGGAACTCATCAAGTAGGCCGAGGGACGATTGCTCGCCGGTGGGCACCAGCTCGGGGTTGATCCCGAAAGCGCGCACCTTCTCGGCGGTGGCCTGACCGACACACGCGATCTTCACACCGGAGAACGCGCGTGCGTCGAGGCCGAACTCGTTGAACTTCTCCCACACCGCACGCACCGCATTGGTGGACGTGAACACAACCCACTGGAACCGACCGTCCACCAAACCCTTGACGGCCCTTTCCATCTGGGCGGGGCTGCGGGGCGGCTCGACGGCGATGGTCGGCACCTCGATGGGCAGCGCACCGTGACCGACCAGGCGATCGCTCATCTCGCCCGCCTGATCCTTGGTGCGCGGCACGAGAACCGTCCACCCGTAGAGGGCGCGGCTCTCCCACCAGTTCAGCTTGGCCCGGTTGGCGACGGTGCGACCGATGGTGACCACCAGCGTCCCGGTCAGCGGGCCCGCCGGTTCGGTGCCGGCCAGGGTGGCCTTGTCGAGAAGACCCGCGAGCGTGGTCTCGACTGAACGCTGCTGGCACGTCGTTCCATTCGCGGTGACGACGGTGGGCGTGGAATCCGCCAGACCGTATTCGATCAGCGTGCGGGCCGCCTCGGGAAGGCGCGACGCCGTCGCGTGCAGGATCAGCGGCCCCGGTGCGGCCGCCAACGCGGCCCAGTCGACGTCGCCGCGGATGTCGGCGACGGTGTGCGCTGACCCCAGCGGCAGCCCCGCATAGGTCGGCACCGCGGAGGTGTCCGGCAGACCGGGCACGATCTCGAAGTGCAGTTGGGTCTTGGCCAGAGCGTTCACCTCGGTGATCACCGAGTCGATCGACAGCGGATCGCCTGCGACCAAGCGCACCACGTCGACCCCCGTGCGGGCCTCGTTGGCCAGCGTCTTGGCGACCTCGGCTGGATCGCCGAGCGCGGGCCGCACGTCGGGGCCGCCCGGGATAACCGCGTCCTCGGCAGGCTCGGTGGCAGCCGCCGCCGGGCTGTCGGGCTGATCGGCGTTCTTCTTGGCCGCCGAATCAGCTTGATTGGCAGCCGCGTCGGCGGCCGGTAGGGGTCCCGACGGCGGCGGCAACTCACAACCCACTAGGGCGAGCACCGCTTCAGGCACGTCGGGATCGGTGAACACCAGTGCGGCGTTGGCCAGCACAGCGCGGGCACGTGCCGTCAGCAGGCCCGGATCCCCGGGCCCGGAGCCGACGAACGTGATGCGGCCGGGCTTGCCCTTGCGTCCTCGCAAGCTCATATGTCTCTCCCGCGTTCGTCCAACAGGTCGCGTGCACCCAGCTCGAACAGCTCCGCGGCCACCGAGAGCCCCAGCTCCCGTGCCCGCTCGGGTGTCCCGATGCCGGACGCACGGATCACGTCGGATCCGTCCAGCGTCGCCACGCAGCCGCGCAGCGACAGCTCTTCGAAGACTCTGCCGTCCTCATCGATGGACTCGACCACCTCGGCGATCGCGCCCACCGGTGCGGAGCAACCCGCCTCCAGTTCGGCCAGCAAGGCTCGCTCTGCGGTGACCGCCGCGCGGGTGTCGGCGTCATCGAGTTCCGCCAACAGCTCCGCAAGCGCCGTATCTCCGGCACGGCACTCGACTGCCAACGCCCCCTGCGCCGGTGCCGGCAACATCTGTACCGGTTCCAGCGTCTCGGTGACAGCGTCGAGGCGACCGATGCGGGCCAATCCCGCCCGGGCGACGACGACGGCGTCGAGATCACCGCTGCTTACCCTGTTCAACCTGGTATCTAGGTTGCCTCGTAGGGGGCGGATTTCCAAACCGAGACCCAGTGCTCTAAGCTGTGCCGCCCTTCGCGGGGAGGACGTTCCGATGACCGAGCCTGCCGGCAACTCCCCCAGCACCAGGCCGTCGCGGGCCACGAGTGCGTCGCGGGCGTCCGCGCGCACCGGGATCGCCGCGATCACAAAGCGCGGGTCGGTCGCCGTCGGCAAATCTTTGTACGAGTGCACGGCCATGTCGACAGACTCGTCGGCGATGGCTTCGCGCAGCGCTGCGGTGAACACCCCGACGCCGATCTCGGCGATTGGCGCGTCCGATCGGTCGCCATCGGTGGAGACGATGACCAGCTCGGCCTCGTGTCCGGCGGCAATCAACGCGTCCCTGATGAGACCGGCCTGAGTGGTGGCAAGCAGGCTTCCCCTGGTGCCGATTCGAATCACGTGATGGTTCTCCGCTGACCGAGTGTCACTCGGTCTTGTCGAGATCGATTGCGGCAGCGGTTATTTCACTGCCGGCGATGGGGCTCAACTCGCCCGCCGCGACCGCGTCGACGGCGTGCTGGTCGAGTTCGAACAATTCGCGCAGCGCCTCCGCGTAGCTGTCACCGCCCGGCGCGCTCGCCAGCTGCTTGACCCGAACCGTCGGCGCGTGCAGAAGCTTGTCGACGACCCGGCGGACGGTGTTCGCCACCTCGTCGCGGTGCGCTGAATCCAACCCTGGCAAACGGTTGTCCAACCGCAGCAGCTCCGCTTCGACGACGTCTGCCGCGCGCTGGCGCAGCGCGGTGACGGTCGGGGTGACCTCGGCCATCCGCTGGCCGGTGAGGTAGTTGGCGACCTCCGCGGCGACGATCGTGCGGGCGGCGTCGGCGTCGGACGTGGCGGCCTTGGCCGCCGGCTCCCGCAGGATGCGGTCCATGTCGACGACGAACACGCCGGGCAGGCCGGCAACCGCGGGGTCGACGTCGCGCGGCATGCCGAGATCGCAGATGACGAGCTGTTTGGGTTCCCTGACGTGGGCGAGGCCGCGGTGCACGTCGGCGAGCGACACGACAGGGCGGACCGCGCCGGTGCAGGTGACGACCACGTCGGCGTCGGTCAGCAGCGGCGGCAGATGGTCGAACGGGAACGTGTCGGCGGCAATACCGTGGGCCCGGATGTTCTCGGCGAGCCTCTTGGCGCGCGGCAGGCTCCGGTTGACGACGTGAATGCTTTCGACGCCGGCCCGCATCAGCTGCTTGGCGGCCAGCGCGCCCATGGATCCCGCCCCGACGACCACCGCGCGGCGGCCCGCCAGCGAGCCGACCTTCTTCTCGGCTGTGTCCAGGGCCACCGACACCACCGAGGCGCCCGCGGCGTCGATACCGGTTTCGGAATGCACGCGTTTACCGACGGCCAACGCGCGTTGCGATAGCTCGTGGAGGGTGCGCCCGACGGTGTGGTTGGCTTCGGCCGATGCATAGGCCCGGCGGACCTGGCCCAGGACCTGCTGTTCGCCCACGACGGCGGAGTCCAAACCGCTGGCGACGGCGAAGAGGTGCTCAACGGCAGCCTCGGCGTAACGCACGTAGGCGTATTTGGTCAGATCCTGCAGCGACATTCCCGAGTGCTCCGAAAGCACCTGGCCGATGACCGACAGGCCGCCGTGGAATGCCTCGACAACCGCGTAGATCTCGACGCGATTGCAGGTGGACAGCACCATGGCCTCGGTGACCAGAGAGGATTGCAGCACCTCGGCCATGATCTTGGCCTGGTCGGATTCGTCGGTGCTGAGCTGCTCCAATACGGACACCGGCGCGCTGCGGTGCGAAACGCCAAACAGCAGGACGCTCATGGCTTCCTCACCACGGTCAGCACACGACCAAGGTAGTCGTTGAGCAGCTGGGCCACCAAATTTGCTCCGAATCCGTCGGCGGCCCGCTCAGCTGGCGAGGTCGGCCCGCAATCGGGGTTCGTCGACCTCCCAGTAGCTGTGCTCGGCACCGTCGAGCAGCACTACAGGGAGGCGATCGCCGTACTCGGCGCGAAGGGCGGTGTCGCCGGACGCTGCGGCCGCGTCGACGTCGGTGACGGCAAGGGCGAAACCGAGTTCGCTCGCGAGCTCGGCGAGCTGGGCGGCCGCGGCCGCGCACAGCGAACAACCCTCGCGTGTCAGCAGCTCCACCTGTCGGTCCACCCCGCCAGTATCCCGGTGAGGTGACCTAATGTTGTAGCCGTGTCCGATTCCGGGGGATCTCAGGTGGGACCCGAGTCCTGGGCGCAGAAGCTGGCCGGGGAGGCCAGCGCCGAAGCGGCGTCCGAGGGCCTTTCCGGATCCGGGGGACCGCTGGGAGAGCTCGACACCCCGCCTCCTCCCCCGCCCGACCTGACCGCCGCCGCCTTCTTCGACGTCGACAACACGCTCGTGCACGGCTCCTCGCTGGTGCATTTCGCGCGTGGGCTGGCCGCCCGGGAGTACTTCACCTATCAGGACCTGGCCCGGTTCGCCCTCGCCCAGGCCAAATTCCAGCTGACCGGCCGCGAGAACAGCGACGACGTGGCCGCGGGCCGGCGCAAAGCGCTGTCCTTCATCGAAGGGCGCTCGACGGCGGAGCTGGTCGCGCTCGGCGAGGAGATCTACGACGAGATCATCGCCGACAAGATCTGGCCCGGGACGAGGGCGCTGGCGCAGATGCACCTCGACGCCGGACAACAGGTGTGGCTCGTCACCGCGACGCCCTACGAGCTGGCTGACACGATCGCGCGGCGGCTCGGCCTGACCGGCGCTTTGGGCACGGTCGCGGAGTCGGTCGACGGCGTGTTCACCGGCCGTCTCGTCGGCGACATCCTGCACGGCAGCGGTAAGGCACACGCGGTGCGGTCGTTGGCGATCCGCGAGGGCCTGAATCTGAGGCGCTGCACCGCGTATTCGGACAGCTTCAACGACGTGCCCATGTTGTCGCTGGTGGGCACGGCCGTGGCGATCAACCCGGACGCCGACCTACGCGACCTCGCCCGTGAGCGGGGCTGGGAGATCCGCGATTTCCGCACCGCACGCAAAGCTGCGCGGATCGGGGTGCCGTCGGCGCTGGCGCTGGGTGCCATCGGCGGTGCGCTGGCGGCAGCGGTGTCACGGCGCGAAAAGTAGGCCCCGTCGCGGGCGTTGGTAGGCTCGCGCCTCATGGGTATCGCTGAAGAGATCATCGGAACTCACTACCGATATCCCGACTACTTCCAGGTCGACCGGGAGAAGATCCGGGAATTCGCCCGTGCGGTCAAGGACGACCACCCGGCCCACTACGACGAGGACGCGGCCCGCGAGTGCGGCCACGACGCGCTGATCGCGTCGCTGACGTTCATGGCGGTCGCCGGCCGGCGGGTCCAGGAGGAGATCTTCAACCAGTTCGACCTGCCGATCAACATGCAGCGGGTCCTGCACCGCGACCAGAAGCTGGTCTTCCACCGCCCGATCGTCGCCGGCGACAAACTGTGGTTCGACTCCTACCTGGACTCGGTGACCGAGTCGCACGGCGCGGTGCTCACCGAAATCCGCGGCGAGGTGACCGACGACAACGGCGAGCGGGTCATCACCAGCATCGTGACCGTCATGGGCGAGGCCGAATCGGACACCGAAGCCGACGAGCTGACCGAGAAGATCGCCGCCAAGCGCGACGCGGCGATGAAGCAGATGCTTGCTCGGCAAACCGCAAAGGCTGACTAAGGGCGAGCACCTTGCGCGAGCGTGCGAGGAGATCGCCTCACCCCGATGAGCGATCTGAACGCACTCGCGGTGCCGCCGGTTAGCCGAAGAAGGTGTTCCTGCGGTTAGCCAGCAATTGGTAGAGCGTCTGCTGGATGGTCTCGCGCACCTGATCGGTGAGATCGAAGGTGATCATCGGATCATCGGCGGCGGACTCGTCGTATCCGGCAGTGTCGATCGGCTCGCCGAACTGGATGTACCACTTCGACGGCAGCGGGACCACGCCGAGCGGGCCGGCCAGCGGGAACAATGGTGTGACGGGAAAGTACGGCAAGCCGAGCAACCGCGCGAGCAACTTCACGTCGGCCATCATCGGGTAGATCTCCTCGGACCCGACGATCGAGCACGGCACGATGGGCGCCCCGGTGCGCAGCGCCGCGGACACGAATCCACCGCGGCCGAACCGCTGCAGCTTGTACCGGTCCTTGAACTGTTTGCCGAGGCCCTTGTACCCCTCCGGGAACACCGCGGTCAGCTCACCGGCCGCGAGCAACCGGTGGGCGTCGTCGGTGCAGGCCATCGTGTGTCCGGCCTTGCGCGCGGCCTGCCCGATGACTGGCATGTCGAACACGAGGTCGGCGGCGAGCAACCGCAGATCGCGGTGGGCGGGGTGCTTGTCACGGACGGCGACCTGCGTCATCAGACCGTCGAACGGAAGCACACCGGCGTGGTTGGCCACGACCAGCGCGGCCCCTTCCTCCGGAAGGTTCTCGACACCGCTGACCTCGACCCGGAACCACGAGTTGAAGAGCGTTCGCAGCAAAGGCAGGAATATTGCTTCATTGAGATGGCGATCGAAGCCGAATTCATCGACGGTGTAGTCGCCCGTCATCCGCTTGCGAATGAACTCGGACACTGCGGCGATGCGCTGTGCGAGTTCGTTGGGCGTCGATTCGTCAGCTCCGACACCGGCGGAGAAGCCGCGGTGCTGATCGATCTCGCGCACGACCGCGGCCATCTGTTCAGCCGAAGCGCGGCTTCCCGGATCGTTCAGCAGGGACGGATGACGACGCGTCCCGTCGGACCGCTCCGACGCCGAACGACGCGCTGAACCGCCGCGACTTGAATTCGCGTGCAGCGGAATGACTTTCGCTTTCGGCTCGCCCGCCACCCTCTGATCTCTCTTTCCCCACCCTGTACTGAGCGATGAGTCTACCGTGACCAGCGCTGCGCCGCCGCTACCGCGCGATTCTCAACGGCGTGTATCCAGCGCGGGTCCATGATCGGCGTGAGCCCGCGGCCGCGGACGTAGTCGTCGAACGCCTCGGCCGTCGTCCACTTCGTCGTGTAGCCGAGTTCGTTGCGCATGCGCGTGGTGTCCATGACGCGGCCGTAGCTCAGGTAGTCGAGCTGCTCTCGGTCCAGTTCGGTGTTGCGGGCGGCCCGACGCAGCGAATCCACAGCGACAAGAGCTGAGCGCGGGACGGGCAGTGCCAGCCGGCCCGCTCGGCGGATGGCCTGGCTCATCATGATGACCCCCGACGCCCCGATGTTGAAGGCGCCCGGCTTGCCGGCCATCGTCGCGCGCTCCAGAGCGCCGAGTGCGTCCTGCTCGTGTAGGAGTTGCAGGCGCGCGTCGTGACCGATGACGGTCGGCACCACCGGCCCGGCCAGATAGCGCGACAGCGCGGTGTCCATTGCGGGCCCGATCATGTTGGCCAGCCGCAGGATTGTCACGGCAATGTCGGGCCTACGGCGACCAAGGCCGCGCGCATACCCTTCGATATCGATGCTGTCGCGGGCGAATCCCTCACCAGGTGGTCTGCGACGGCTGCTGCTCTCGGCGAACAGCACCGGGTCCCGAGAACTGGACCCGTACACCTCGGAGGTCGACTTCAGGATGACCCGGCGGACCGACGGCGCCTTCTGGCAGGCTGCGAACAGCTGGATCGCGCCCATCACGTTGAGTTCCTTGAGCGTCGCCCGTCCTCCTGCGCGGGGCGCGTAGGACGCGGCGGCGGCATGGACGACGGTGTCGACCTCGCCGTTGCGGATCACTTTCGCGATGAACGGATTGCGAATGTCCGCGCGAACGAACTCGGCACGGCCCATCCTTCGCAGGAGATCCTTGCTCGGCGCGATGGCATCGACCGCGATCACGTGGTTGATCAACGGATTCTGCGCGAGGCGTGCGGTCAGGTATCCGCCGAGGAAACGGCACGCACCGGTGACCAGAACGACCTTCGGATAGTTCACGGCGTCCGAACCGGCGGTGCCTCCCCCGGACCGACCCTCAGAATCCATCCCGACAGCCTAGCGACGAGGCGACGAGCCTACTTGCCGAGTTTTCTGCGCTGCACCCGAGTACGACGAAGCAGCTTGCGGTGCTTCTTCTTCGACATGCGCTTGCGCCGCTTCTTGATGACAGAACCCATGAACTCCGCTACCTAAGTGTGTTCGACAACTCGACCCGGCCACATTACCCGGGGACCGCGCCCAGGCCGAAATCCGCCTCGTGCAGGCACGAGCGGCCGACGAGCGCTCGCGCGAGGAGGAATCAGCCAGCGTCGAAGTACGAACTCTCCAACATGTCGTGGACGGCCTTGGCATGCACACGGAACGAGCGGCCCACCCGAACGGCGGGCAGCTCCCCGTTGTGCACCAGTCGATACACGGTCATTTTGCTGACTCGCATCAGGCTCGCCACCTCGGCGACCGTCAGGAATTGAGCTCGAGGCGCTTGCGCGTCGCCGGCACTGCTCTGTCCGGCGTCACGCGCCGCCTTGCCGCCAGCAGACTCCCGCGAAGAAGGCCCGTTCATAGACGTCATCGCAACCCAATCCATCAGGCCCGGGCAGTTCCAGCGGCTTCCCCACCGCTGGCACCGAACCCGTGCTTACCACTGGGAGAATAGCGTGGCGGATGGGGTTACTGCGACGGGTGTGGGGTAATCCGTGCGAAATTGGATAACTACTCCGATGTAATTCCGAGCTGCTCAGAGCGCTTTTTGGCGGCCTCCACGGCGTTGGCGACAGCCGCGCGCAAACCGCCTCGCTCGAGTTCCCGCAGACCAGCGGCTGTGGTGCCGCCGGGCGAGGTGACCGTGGCGCGCAATTGCGCCGCGGAAGTGTCCATCGCCGCCCCGAGCGTCGACCCGCCCGAAGGCGTCGCCTCGTCGAGGCGCTCCAGCAGCATCGCGGCCGAACCGGCCATCGTCTGCACCACCAGATCCGTCGCCACGGGTCGAGCCAGCCCCGCGTCGACAGCCGCGTCGACGAGCGCCTCGACCATCAGGAAGAAATAGGCGGGCCCCGAACCCGACACCGCGGTGACGGCGTCGATCTGGGTCTCGGACACCGTGAGAACGCCGCCGACCGCGTCGAAGAGGCTCGAGACCTCCTTGACGTGTTCGGCGGTGGCGAACCGGCCCGGCGCGATCGCGCTGACGCCGCCGCCGACGAGCATCGGCGCGTTCGGCATCACCCGGACCACGGGCGCGCCGGCAGGCAGCTTGTTCTCGTAGTAGGTGGTGTTGACGCCTGCGGCGACGCTGACGAAAACCTGTTCGGCTGCGTCACTTTCGGCACGCGCCGCGGTGTCGGCGATGTCGCCGATGACGTTCTGCACGTCGTGCGGCTTCACCGCAACGATGACGTAGGTCGCCGCGTCGACCGCGTCGGAAACTGAGGTGACCCGCACCGAGTACTTCTCGGCGAGGAACTTTGCACGTTCGGGGTACTTCTCCGCGACGACGAGGTCCTTGACCTGCTTGCCGGCGCGCAAGAGTCCCGCCAGCAGCGCTTCGCCGATATTTCCGCCACCAATGATCGCGATTCTGGCCATGCGGGCAAGCATGGCACGCGGTCAGGACGGGAGTGCGGGCACCATCGCCAGCTGACGGGTCTGCACGATGATGCGGCCCTCGCAGTCGACGACGACGTGGTCCTCGTCGAACCAGTCCTGCCCGATCTGCGTCGCGGTGCACATCACCCTCAGCCACCCGTCGGCAGGCAACGCGCGCAGATACGCCGTCAGCTGGACGGTGGGCGCCCAGCCAAACCTGTTGACGCCGAAGGTGACCGGGGCCGACACGTCACCGCACAGCAGGGCGAACAGCACGTCGGGCGCGACCCCCTTGGGACGTACCCAGTACTCGATGACGGGCATGCCGCCGTCCGGGCGGGGATCGAACGTCGTCAGCGAGGGCCGGATGTCGCAGCCGTGCGCCAGGTGCACGATGTCGGCCATCTTGTGACCGGGCCCGATCGGCTCCAGACCCGGCGGCGGCTCGGGTGTCATCAGGGGCACCACCGGGTTCACCGACAGCAGCGGCTGAACGTGATGCTCGGGCGTGCCCAGCGTGATCGCCGCACGCAGAGCCGTCCTGTCCCCTTGCCTCAACTCTACGTCGATGAGGCTGACCCGCCGTCCGCGCTTGCGGACCGTGGTCACGACCTCCATCGAGCCGGGGTCGGGTGCCCACAGGAAGCTGCCCGACACCGCAATCGGCTCCACACCCGGCTCGCCGAACCCGGTGCGGGCGGCATTGGCGCACAGTGCGAGCATCGCGCCGCCGTGCACCTTCGGGCCGATCGTCCAGTGTTCGTTGAGGACACCGTGATAGACCCCGTCGCCGGCGGAGGTCAGCGCCATCGCGTCGGTGAACAGGGTGGAGCTCGTCATGTACGCGTCCTTACGCTCAGCGCAGCAGATGCGTCCTGGCGAACTGCAGCGACTCGGTCAACAACCCCTCACGTTCGGCGGCGTTGCGCGCGCCCGAGGTCGTGACCTCGAGGATGACATGTCCGGAGAAGTCGCTCGCGGCCAGCATCTCGCAGATCTCCGCGGTGGGTTGGGTGCCGTGGCCGGGCACGAGGTGCTCGTCGTGGGAGGCGCCGCTGCCGTCGCACAGATGCAGGTGCACGAGACCCTCCCCCATGCGCTTGGCCATGTCGACGGCGTCAGTGCCTGCCGTCGCGGTGTGCGAGAGGTCGAGTGTGTAGTGGGCGTGCCCGCCGTCGAGCGGGTCGTACGAGGGAGCGAACGCCGAGATGCCGGGGCCCGGGTTACCGCCGCGCTTGCGCATCCGCTCGATCGACGTCTGGCCCGCGCCGAAGAATCTGTCGGCCCGAAACGGGAACATGTTTTCCACGGCGACCATGACGTCGCTGGACGATTCCAGCTCCGCTACCTGGTCGCTGAAGCCTTCGGCGTAGCGCCGCTGCCAGCGGAACGGCGGGTGCACGACGACGGTCTGGGCGCCGAGATGCTCGGCCGCCCGCACGCTGCGTTCCAGTTTCGGGATCGGGTTAGCCCCCCATACCCGCTGGGAGATGAGCAGACACGGCGCGTGCACCGACAAAACAGGCACGTCGTACTGTCGCGACAGCTCCGCGATGGCCGCGATGTCCTGGCTGACCGTCTCGGCCCACACCATCAGCTCGACACCGTCATAGCCGAGTTTCGCCGCGTACTCGAAAGCGGCCTCGGTCTTCAACGGATAGACCGAGGCCGTCGAGAGGCCAACCTTGATTGCGGGGCGCACCCGTCAGCCTGATTGCAGCAGCGCCAGCGGCCCGAGGGTGACCAGGGCGCCGACGGCGACCGCGATCAGCGTGCTGCCGATGTCCTCGGTTTTACGCACCACCCGCACGCCGACCACCAAACCGAGAATGACGAGTACCGACAGCACCAGCGCGACGATGTTGTTCCACTTCCACAGCTGGTCGAAGGCGACGAACAGACCGGCCCCGAATACCACCGCGATGACACTCTGCCCGACGATCCACAGACCGTGCACCAGTGGGGACATCGTGCGGGGCTCGTCCTGCCCGGCGTCGAGGTCGTCCTCGTCGTCGAGCATCGCGGTTTCGCCACGCAACGCGTCGTCAGCCACGGACTGGCCTCCGAACAGCGGCTCCTCCGTGGACCGCAGGTAGGACGGAAGTTCGTCGCGGTCGTCGTCGTCGTCGGCCGTGCCCGTGCGCTCCTCGACCGCGGCCTCGGCGTCCAGGTCCTCGAGCTCGACGGGCTCGTCGGTCACCTCGGTCGCGTCGGCGCTCCCGTCGACCGGATCCGGGGTCCATGTCTCGGCGTCGACCTCGGGATTCTTGCGGCCGAACCGCCCGAAGCCGAACCTGCGAGCGGGCTCTGCCGGGGCGGGCTCAACCTGCTCTTCGGTCTCGGTCTCGGTCTCGGTCTCGGTCTCGGTCGCACTCTGCTGCACCCGCGCCGCGTACGCGGCGACCGCGTCGGCGTACTCGTCGATCTCTTCTGCCTCGTCGCCAGCTTCGTTGTCGGCTTCGGTGTCCGCGTCGGCTTCGGTGTCCACGTCGGCTTCGACGTCTTGGGCGATTTCCTCGACGGGCTCTTCGTCGACAAGCTCTTCGTCGGCTTCTTCGCTGACGGCTTCTTCGCTGACCGCCGCTTCCGTGGTCTCGACAGCCTCTGCCTCGACCACGCCATTGGTCGACGGTGCGTCGTCGGCACCGGGCGGTGCCCCATCGGCTTCGACGGCCTCGTCGGCCGGCTCCTCGACGGATGCGGCGGGCGTCTCGATGGGCGGCGGATCATCCGGACGGATGATCGGGATCTCGCCGGTGAGCTCGGCGACCGTGACGGCGTCGGCGTTACCGCGCCGTCGACGGCGCCTGCCGCCGACCGGTGGTGCACCGATCGTGCCGTTCTTGGCCAGCAGCTCCGCGACCGAAATCGGCCGCGTGCTGCTGTTGCTGTCGTCAGATCCAGTCATCGTCTGTATGCCTTCGAGCCTCGCTGCTTCATCGTCCAGCATTACGCACGGACACCAGCCGCGCGGCCGATTCTCCTGCCCCGCCCTTGACGGCTTTGTCCGCTCCGCTCACCTTGCCCGATTTGCCGGAACCGCCGGATTTCGTCGCGGGCTCATTGCCTCCGACGAACGCGGTGCCGTCGGCCTCGCTATCGAGTTTCCGCAGGATAAGCCCCTCACGCAACGCCCATGGACAGATGTCGACGCTCTCGATGCCGAGAGCTTTCATGCTCGCCTCCGCCACCAGTGCGCCCGCCACGATCTGGGGAGCCCGGTCGACACTCACCCCTTCCAGTTCTGCTCGGTCAGCCGCGGTCATCCTAGAGATGAAATTTATGAGTTGCCGAAGACCCGTCGCGGTGAGCGTGCGCTTGACGCGCGGACCCGCCCCCGACGGCGCTGCACCGGTGAGCCGTGCCAGCGAACGGAACGTCTTCGACGTCGCGACGGCGAGATCGGGGGTGCCGGCCTCGGTGATCGCCGTCGCGGACTCGGCCAACTCGTTGGACAACCAGTCGCGCAGCATCGCCACGCGCCGGCGCCCCGGCGGGTCGTCGGGCAGCCATTCCCTTGTCATCCTGCCGGCGCCCAGTGGCAGCGACAGCGCGACATCCGGCTCCTCGTCCACACCGCTGGACAACTCCAGAGAGCCGCCGCCGATGTCGATGTTGATGATTCGGCCTGCGCTCCAGCCGTACCAGCGGCGCACTGCGAGAAATGTCAGCCGGGATTCGTCCACCCCGCTGAGCACCCGCAGTTCCACGCCTGTCTCCGCCTTGACGCGCGCGAGCACGTCCTCGGAGTTGCGGGCGTCACGGACCGCGGAGGTCGCGAACGCCATCAACTCCGAGCATCCCGAACTCGTCGCGATGCGGGCGAACTCGTCGACAGTGCCGACGAGCCGGTCTGCGCCGCGGCGGGTCAGCTTCCCGGAGTCGTCGATCGCCTCGGCGAGCCGTAGCGACGCTTTCGTCGAACTCATCGGTGTGGGATGCCCACCGCGACGGGCGTCCACCACCAAGAGATGGACGGTATTGCTGCCCACGTCGAGCACGCCTAATCGCACTTCTCCAACTTAATGGGTCTACCGTGGGAAATTGTGAGCGCATCGCCTTCTCACCCAGGTGAGGTCGAATTGGATTTCGCCCGCGAGTGGGTCGAATTCTATGACCCCGACAACCCTGAGCACCTGATCGCCGCCGACATGACGTGGCTGCTGTCGCGGTGGACGTGTGTGTTCGGCACCCCCGCATGCAAGGGCACGGTGGAGGACAGGCCCGACGACGGATGTTGTTCGCATGGCGCGTTTCTGTCTGATGACGACGATCGCGCCCAACTCGACGACGCGGTGAAAATGCTGACCGACGAGGACTGGCAGTTCCGCGAGAAAGGCCTGGGCAAGAAGGGCTATCTCGAAATGGACGAGTACGACGGCAAGCCGAACTGGCGGACCCGAAAGTACAAGGGCGCGTGCATCTTTTTGAATCGCCCCGGTTGGGCGAAGGGAATCGGTTGCGCACTGCACC
Organism: Mycolicibacterium iranicum; assembly: GCF_002101705.1. GTDB lineage: Bacteria > Actinomycetota > Actinomycetes > Mycobacteriales > Mycobacteriaceae > Mycobacterium > Mycobacterium iranicum. The sequence continues at coordinate 289,424 of NZ_LQPC01000026.1, forward strand.
AGAAGGCCCTCGACATCGGCGTCGAGCCGCTGACGCTCAAGCCCGAGGTGTGCTGGCAGCTCCCGATCCGGCGCACCCAGGAGTGGGTCACCCGGCCCGACGACACCGAGATCCTCAAGACCACGATCACCGAGTACGACCGGCGTGGTTGGGGCGAGGGCGGCGCCGACCTGCACTGGTACTGCACCGGTGACCCGAGCACGCATGTCGGTGCCAAGCAGGTGTGGCAGTCCTATGCACCTGAGCTGACCGAGCTGCTCGGCGAGAAGGCGTATGCCGAGCTGGCGGCAATGTGCAAGCGCCGCAGTGGTTTAGGGCTGATCGCCGTGCATCCCGCGACCCGCGCCGCCGAATGAATGACCGGCTCCTGTTTCTGTTCCGGTTGATTCCGCCGCGGGCCGACTTCGCGCAGACCATGACCGACGTCGAGCAGCACACGATGCACCTGCACATGACCTACTGGCAGGAGCTGCTGGCATCCGGCCGTGTCGTGGTGTACGGCCCGGTCGCCGATCCCGAGGGCGTGTGGGGACTGGGGGTGCTTCGTGTCGCGGACCGCGCCGAGGCGCTTGCGATCGCCGAAGACGATCCGTCAGTTCGCGCGGGAGTCAACACTTTCGAGATGCTGGAGATCATGGGCGGCACGACGGGCTGAGCGCCCTCGGTTCACCCGTAGGCTGACAGTGCCCAGTGCACCACAGGTCGAACTGCACTCCGGTAGGGATCTGCGCTCCGCTTGCAGCTCAACGTAATTCGGTGATCATCTCGGCGAAGCAAAAGAGCGGCAGCCGTGTGACGGCTACCGCTCCATGCCCGCTCGGCTGACGCTCAGCCCTCCAGCTTGTATCCGAGACCTCGCACGGTGACCAGATGCACCGGGTTCGCCGGGTCTGCTTCGATCTTGCTGCGCAACCGCTTCACGTGCACGTCGAGGGTTTTGGTGTCGCCGACATAGTCGGCGCCCCAGACCCGGTCGATGAGCTGACCGCGGGTGAGCACCCGCCCACTGTTGCGCATCAGGTATTCGAGAAGATCGAATTCTTTGAGAGGCAACGTGATCGGCTGGCCGTTGACACTGACCACATGTCGCTCCACGTCCATGCGCACAGGACCGGCCTCCAGGACCCCGTCAGCGATACCGGGGTCCTCGCCGTCGGAACCGCGACGCAGCACGGCGCGGATCCGGGCGATGAGCTCACGAGCCGAGTACGGCTTGGTCACGTAGTCGTCGGCACCCAGTTCGAGCCCCACGACCTTGTCGATCTCGCTGTCGCGGGCCGTCACCATGATCACCGGGACGCTCGAACGGGACCGCAACTGCTTGCAGACATCGGTGCCGCTCATCCCGGGCAGCATCAGGTCCAGAAGCACGATGTCGGCGCCCGCCCGCTCGAACTCGGCCAGGGCTGAGGGCCCGTCGGCAACCACGGTGGCTTCGAAGCCCTCCTTCCGCAGGAGGAAGGCCAGGGGATCGGCCAAGGACTCCTCGTCCTCCACGATCAGCACGCTGGTCATCGATGTATCAATCCTCTCGTTCGGGAAGATGGTCAGCACCATCGGCGTCGTCGCCGCGGAGATGGGAGGGAACAGCCGCCGGGATCGACATCGTGAACGTCGAGCCGGTGCCCGGCTGACTCCACAGGCGAATGGAGCCGTTGTGGTTGGCGGCGACGTGTTTGACGATCGCCAGCCCGAGCCCGGTGCCACCGGTGGCCCGGGACCGCGCCTTGTCGACGCGGAAGAATCGTTCGAACACCCGCTCCTGATCGCTGGGCGCGATGCCGATACCGCGATCGGTGACGGCGATCTCGATGTTCTCGCCCCGCCGGCGACGGCTGATCGACACCGAAGAACCGTTGGGCGAGTAAGCGATTGCGTTGGATACCAGGTTGGCGACGGCGGTGACAAGCAAGGTCTGGTCACCGAGCACGCGGTAGCCCGTCGGGGCATCGGTGGTGATGGCGATGTCGGCGTTGTCGGCGGCCACCTTGTGCCGTGACAGGGCCTCGGAGACGACGGTGTCGACGTCGACCTCCCCGAGGTCGGGCAGCCGCTCGCCGCCCTGCAGTCGCGACAGCTCGATGAGTTCACCGACCATGTTGGCCAGCCGGTTGGATTCGGTGACCATCTTCTCGGCGAAGTGCTTCACCGTCTCCGGGTCGTCGCAGGACGCCAGCACCGCCTCGGCCAGGACCCCCATCGCGCCGACCGGCGTCTTGAGCTCGTGGCTGACATTGGCCACGAAATCGCGTCGCGTCGCCTCCATCCGGGCGTGCTCGGACTGGTCGTCGACGTAGACGACGGCGAATCGGCGATCCTCTTCGGTCAGCAGACGGACATGACCGCGTACCGAAAGCCCGGACCGGCCGGGCTTGCTTCGTTTGCGGGGCGACAGATCGAAGCCGACCGGCTCGCCCGTGGCGAGTGTGCGTTCTGCGGCCGCCCACGCCCGGTCGTCCAGCAGGCGCTCGCGCACCAGGCCGAGTTCCTGGGCGCGGTCATTGGTGTACACGACGTCACGAAAGGTGTCGACGACCACGATTCCGACCGGTGACTGCGAGACGATGTGCTCGAGCATCCGCGACACCGTGATGCCCGTCTGCTCGGCCGAACGCCGTTGCTGGCGATCCTGAAGCCGCGGCGCCACCCGTACCCCGATCGCCGCACCGATCGACAACGCGAGCAGTGCCACGACCGCTGCGAGAAGCAGCGCCGAGATGACACTCACGCGCAAATCGTACGCATTCGGTGAACGTCATCCCAGCAGCGTGCGGCCAAAACGGGACAAGTCACAAAGCCAAAGACGGATGTTCGAACCGCCGTCTCCCACTGTTCACCCGCCGTTTGCCGGCCGCCGGGTCGCACCGCGCTACTTGGCTCCCTGCGCGGCCACCGCGGCCGCTCCGGCGGCCGCCGCGTCGGGGTCGAGATAGCTGCCACCCTTGACCGTCGGTGACAAATTTTCGTCCAGGTCATAGCGCAGCGGAATCCCGGTCGGGATGTTCAGGCCGACGACATCCTCGTCCGACATCCCGTCCAGGTACTTGACGAGCGCTCGCAGCGAATTGCCGTGCGCCGCGATCAGCACGGTCTTGCCCGCTTTCAGGTCGGGCACGATCACCTCAGTGAAGTACGGCACGAACCGCTCGACGACATCTTTGAGGCATTCGGTGAGCGGCGCGCCACCCTCGATGTCGGCGTAGCGCACATCGGTGTCCTGACTGAACTCCGAGCCGGGCTCAATCGGCGGCGGCGGGGTGTCGTAGCTGCGACGCCACGCCATGAACTGTTCCTCGCCATACTTGGCCTTCGTCTCGGCCTTGTTGAGCCCCTGCAGGGCGCCATAGTGACGCTCGTTGAGGCGCCAGTCGCGGTGCACCGGAATCCAGTGCCGGTCGGCTTTGTCGAGCGCGACATTTGCGGTCGTGATGGCGCGCCGCAGCAGCGAGGTGTACAGCACGTCGGGCTGGCGATCCTGTTCCTTGATGAGCTCGCCGGCGCGAGCCGCCTCAGCCCGCCCCTTGTCGGTCAGGTCGACGTCGACCCATCCGGTGAACAGGTTGAGCGCATTCCATTCGCTCTCACCGTGGCGGAGCAGGATCAGCGTCGCGGTATCTGCCATGGGAGAAATCCTCTCACGCGAATCAGTCGTCGTCCCGCTCGTCCTCGATGAGATGTTGAAAGGCCTGAAGATTCTTCAGCGACTCCCCGCGGGACACCCGCCACTCCCATTCCTTCTGGATGGACGTGCGAAAACCCAACTCCAACAACGTGTTGAAGTCCGAGTCCACGGCTTCGAGCACCTGGCCGAGCACCCGGTCGACCTCGTCGGCGGTCACCGACGCCAGCGACATCCGGCCCACGAGATAGATGTCGCCGACGTTGTCGAGGGTGTAGGCCACGCCGTAGAGCCTGCGGTTGCGTTTGAGAAGGAACTTGTAGACGCCCTCATGGTTCTCGTCGGGACGGCGGCACACGAAGGCCTCGACACGCACCGAGTGCTCACCGATCGACAGGATCGTGTTGGTCTTGAGCCTGCGCTCGCCGGGCAGCGCGACGATCAGTCCCGGCAGCCCGCCTGCGGCGCCTTCGTGGCGGGTATAGGCCAGGTCGTTCTCCGTCAGGGTCGCCTCGATGATGTCCTGGACAGAAGTGCTGCCTGATGCTCGTCGCGCAAGCGGCTCATCGGTCATGCCCTGACTCCTCGCCTCATCGAGAATCGCCGTCCGCTGCGCTGGGCGGCGAGCTGACGCTGGTGATCGGCGCGGTAGTCGGCGATGGCGCGGCCGTAGCCCGCCAGCAGCGCGTCCACGGTGTGCGCCCACGAGAATGTCGCGGCGTGATCGACAGCAGCCCGGCTGAGGGCGGCCGAATCCGCCCGCAGCACCCCATCCAATGTCTTCGCCCATGCCTCGGGGTCGTGGCCGTCGACCAGGGCTCCGCTGACCCCGTCCCGCACCGCGACGGGCAGCCCGCCGACCGCGGCCGCCACGACCGGCGTCCCGCACGCCTGCGCCTCGACCGCCACCAGTCCGAAGGATTCGTTGTAACTGGGTACCGCGACGATGTCGGCGGCCCGGTAGACCTGCACGAGATCCTCGCGGGACTGCGGCGGCAGGAACGTCACGCGGTCGGCGATGCCGAGCTCGGCCGCGAGGCGAACCAGGTTGTCGGGGGTCGCCAATCCGGATCCCGAGGGTCCGCCGGCGACAAGCACCCGGACCTCGGGCAGAAGGGCGGCGGCACGCAGCAGCACATCCGGCGCCTTGAGCGGCTGGATCCGCCCGACGAACGCCACGATGCGGGCGTCGGCCTCGAGGCCGAGCGCTGCGCGCGCGGCGCGGCGATCACCGGGGCTGAAGGTCGCGAGGTCGACGCCGGGGTGGACGACGTCGATGCGCGCCGGGTCGGCCTGATGCAGCGAAACCAGTTGCTGCGCTTCGTGTTCGGTATTGACGATGAGCCGGTCGGCCTCGTCCACCACCTGCTGCTCGCCGACCGAGCGCATCGGCGGCTCGGGGGTGTCCCCGTCGGCCAGGGATGCGTTCTTGACCGCAGCCAGCGTGTGGGCGGTGTGCACCAGCGGCACCGCCCACCGGTCCGCGGCCAGCCAGCCGACCTGGCCCGACAGCCAGTAGTGCGAATGCACGATGTCGTAGTAGCCGGGCTCGTGGGTGGCTTCGGCCCGCAGTACGCCCGCCGTGAACGCGCACAACTGGGTCGGCAGGTCGTTCTTGTCCAGTCCCTCGAACGGGCCCGCCACGACGTTGCGCACGACGACGCCCGGTGCCACGGACACCACGGGTTCATCCGCCGATGAGGTGGCCCTGGTGAAGATGTCGACCTCGACACCGCGGCGGGCCAGTTCGAGGGAGGTTTGCAGAACGTAGACGTTCATCCCGCCTGCATCGCCGGTGCCCGGCTGGGCCAGTGGCGAGGTATGCACGGACAACACCGCCGCCCGGCGTGGCTCGGGAAGTCCGGAAGGCGGGCCGGCCGGATCGGTCGCTAGACGCACACGTCATGTCTACACCGCGGCGGAATGTTCCAAACTGCCGACGTGCTGGCCGAACTCAGGCGCTCACCTCGGGCCTGCGTGACGCGCGGCGCATCGCGGCAACGGGATCGGCGTACAGGCCGCCGAGCGACACGATGCCGGCCCCGGCCTCTTGCACCCGGTTCCCGAACGCCGTGACGCGGATGTCGCGGTGCCCCAGCACCGAGCGCTCCGCGAACGACGACTCGACGATGCCCATGCCCTCCGGGTATTCGGTGAAAGCCTGACCGCCGACAACCAGGTCATCGGGGTTGAGCATGTCTCGCAGCAGCGCGACGGCCTCGCCGAGCACCCGGGCCCGCTCGGCGACGAGCGCGATCGCCTCTTCATTGCCCTGCCTGGCGGCGCGCAGCACGGCCGTCACCGTCGATGTTGCGCCATCGGCGGGAACGATGCGCGCCTTCCTGGCCGCCGACAGCACCGCCTCGTCACTCACAGTGGATTCCAATTGCCCTGTGCCGCCGAGCAATTCGGAGTACACGGGTAGCGCCGCGATCGTGCCTGGGCCGCTGGACGGGGAGTGCACCCGCCCCCCGATGGACAGGGCGTAACCGACTGTCTCACGGGCGTAAACGTAGAGGCTGGTGGCCGACGCGGTCGGCTGTCGACGCACACCGAGCAGCAGTTCGGCGCCGGCCATGGCGTCCACGTGGGACGCCACCGAGACGGGCAGGCCGAGGGATTCGGCGAGCACCGGTCCGACGGGCGCGTCCGACCAGCCCAGCCGTGGGTGGTCCAGGTATCCGGTGACGCTGTCGACGACACCGCCGGTCGCGACGCCGACCCACAGTGGGCGGCGCCGGTGCCAGCGGCTCAGGTAGCGGCGGGTGCTGGCGGCGATCGCCGCCAACGCCGCCGCCTGAGGTCCGCGCGGGGTCGGCGTCTCGACGACGTCGAGCGTGCGCCCGAACAGGTCGGCGGCCACGATGCTGGTGGTGCGAGCACCGATGTGGACGCCGAGGGTCAGGTAGGGCTCGTGGTTCACCTCGACAGGTACACGGGGTCTGCCGATCGCGCCGGACACGGCGAGGTCGGCGCGCTCACGCAGCAGCCCCACGTCGAGAAGGGCGGTGACCTGGCGGTTCACTGTGGCGATGCTCAGCCCGGTGACCTGCGCGATGACGTCGCGAGCGATGGGCCCGCGCTGTCTGGTCGCGGCGAACACGAAGGCGGCAGCCGCTTCAGGCAGGCGCAGCGCGGGCGCCACGATGTGGTGCAGCAGAGCCTGCGGGTAGCGACCGCTGCCCGTGGCGGACTTCGCGCGCTTGGCCGAGGCGGTGCGGGGACGCTGGGTGAGGGTGGTGCTCATAGAAAAGTCCTTGGAGTCGGCGCGGATGGTGGGGCGCGGCCACACCTTCGCGACTCAGCAGGACTTGGTCAGTCCCGGGGCGCAGTCAGGCGCGGCGGGGTGCGCAACAACAACACGCACGCCGCGCGGCAGCGAGAACTGCCTGACTGTTCCGGTACACGCGGTCAACTTAGCACGACGGCTAGGGTTGGGTACATGACGACTCCAACAGATGCCCGCCGGGTCGCAGTGGTCACCGGAGCCAGTGCCGGCATCGGCGAAGCAACCGCGAGAACGCTTGCTGCTCAAGGCTTTCACGTGGTCTGTGTGGCGCGTCGCGAGGAGCCGATCAAGGCGCTCGCCGCCGACATCGACGGAACCGCGATAGTGGCCGACGTCACCGACCCGACCGCCGTGGCGGCCATGGCGGGCCGCCTGGACCGGGTTGATGTGCTGGTGAACAACGCAGGCGGGGCCCGCGGTTTGGAGTCGATCGCCGACGCCGACGTCGAGCATTGGCGGTGGATGTGGGAAGCCAACGTGCTCGGCACCCTGCATGTCACCCGCGCGCTGCTCCCCAAGCTGATCGACTCCGGCGACGGACTCATCGTCACGATCACCTCGATCGCCGCGGTCGAGATCTACGACAACGGCGGCGGGTACACCTCGGCCAAGCACGCCCAAGGTGTCCTGCACCGCACGCTGCGCAGCGAGCTGCTCGGAAAACCGGTGCGGCTCACCGAAGTTGCGCCGGGGATGGTGAAGACCGACTTCTCGCTGAACCGTTTCGAGGGCGACGAGGAGCGCGCCGAGAAGGTCTACCAGGGCGTCACCCCCCTGGTGGCCGAGGACATCGCCGAGGTCGTCGGATTCGTCGCAAGCCGGCCGTCGCACGTCGACCTCGACCTCGTCGTCGTGCGACCGCGCGACCAGGTCAGCGGCGCCAGCGGTTCGCGCTTCAACAGGAAGTAGCCGTCCTCAGCAGATTGTCAGCGAATCCGATGGCAATTTCTTGGGATAACACGCAGGAAATTCCTCAGTACGGCCACAAAGCTGAGTAGCGTCCAATCAAGGCGCAACTCACAGGCGAGGACTGCGATGGCAACTCTGACACTGCCCACCACCCCGGCGATCGATCCCACCCTGGAAGCCGTGCTGGAACTCAGCGCGCTCGAGGCGATGATCCTGGACGCGTTCTGGACCGGCGACGAAAGCTAGCCGCCCGGACGACCCCCCACCGGCTGCGGAGCACCTGACGGCGTCGCCGGTGCGGTACTCGGCATGCCGTCGGGCTTGGCCTGCGACGACAGCGCGGACATGGACTTCCATTCGTCCCACGGGATGGCCCAGTCCCAGATGTCCCCGTCGGCGTAGGAGAGCTGGATCCGGGTGCCGGTGACCTCGACGGGATCGCCATACATCGCGACGTTGAAATACTGCTCGGCGTCGGTGAGGGACAGGTTGATGCAGCCGTTGGTGACGTTGCTGTTGCCCTGTGCGCCCGAGCTGGCCGGGTTGGCGTGGATGAACTCGCCGTTGTTGGAGATCCGCACCGCGAACCGCTCGCGCACGTTGGCGTAACCGGCGGCCGGGTTGGTCATGTAGAAGTCCTCGTACTTCTCGGTGACCACGTGAATGCCGCTGCGGGTGACGTTGCGGTCCAGATCTCCCTCGCCGTAGCTGCACGGGAAATCCATGATGACGCCTGCGTCGGTGAGGACCTGGATGCGGTGGCTCGACGCCTCGGCCTTCACCACCTGGAAGCGGCCGATCGTGAAGTCCAGCGTCGAGTCGGCAGCGCCGTAGGCGCCATCGCCGAATGGCACGCCGTACAGGTTGGCGTCGACGTGCACGGTGGTGCCGGCCGGGTAGTAGTCCTTGGTCCGCCAGTGCACCCGTGAGCCGCCGGCCTCGTCGGGTAGCCAGGCCCAGCTACCCTCCACCGGCGGCGTGGTGGTCACCTTGAGCGCCTTCTCCACCTCGGCGCGGTCGTCCTCGGCGATGGCCGAATCGAATTGCAGAATGATCGGGGCGGCGACGCCGACGGTCTGCCCGTCGGCGAGTTGGAAACGACCGCTGACCTCGGTGGTCGGCGCTACGGTGGTGAACGTGCCCGACAGCGGTACCGCCTTGCCGTCCTCGCCGACGGCCGAACCGGCCCACTTGTAGGACGCCCCGTACCCGAGCGATTCGGTGATCGTGTAGGCGTTGCGGTCCTTGTTGAGGGCACCCGCGACGACCGTGCCGGTGCTCGTGTTGGTCAGCGAGACCTTCTGGAACCAGCCGTCGGCCACCTTGACGCCGATGCTGCCGGTGGGCACGACCTCGGCGGTCGCGTCGGAGGGTTCGTAGGTGATGGTGGGTACCTTCGGCGCTTCCTCGGCGGCCTCCCCTGCGGAAGGGCCGTCGGTTCGCATACAGGCCGCGAGAGCACCCGGTGCGACGACGCCGACCGCAAAGGCGGCAAGGGCTCGCCGCCTGTTGATCGACGGCAGCGGTTCAGCAGGGCTCACGTGAACCAACGGTACCTAGAGAGAGCAGCCAACCAGAATCGGCTCGGGTGTGAGTTCGATCCCGAAAGCCGTCTTGACCCCGTCTCGCACCATCCTGGCCAGCGCAATCACGTCAGACGATGTCGCCGCGCCGCGGTTGGTGAGCGCCAGCGCATGTTTGGTCGACAACCGCGCCGGCGCTTCGTCGTCCGGATAACCCTTACGGAATCCGGCACGCTCGACAAGCCACCCCGCAGCAAGCTTCACGCCGTCGGCGGCCGGATAATTCGGGACGGGACCGTCGACGGCCGCGTCAAGGCGCTCGAAGTCGGCACGGGTGACGACGGGGTTGGTGAAGAAGGATCCGACGCTCCAGGTGTCGTGGTCGGCCTCGTCGAGCACCATGCCTTTGCGGGCACGCAGCGCCAGTACCGCCGCGCGGACCTGCTCGGGGTCGGCGCGCTCCCCCGCCTGCGCGTCGAGCGCGGCGGTGAGCTCGCCGTAGCGCAGCGGTGCGCTGCGCCCCGCGGGGTCGAGCTCGAACTCCACCTCCAACACCACCCAGGCCCTGGAGTGCTTCAAAATGCTTGTGCGGTAACCGAACCGGAGAACATCCGAGGTGACCCAGCGGTCCTCGCCGGTGGCACGGTCGAGCAGCCGGACCCGACGAATGGTGTCGGAGACTTCAGCGCCGTATGCGCCGACGTTCTGCACCGGTGTCGCCCCGGCCGACCCGGGGATGCCCGACAGGCATTCCAGCCCGCCGAGCCCGTGCTCCAGCGACACGGCGACGACGTCGTCCCAGACCGCTCCCGCCTCGGCGCGCAGCACGGCACCGTCGACGGTGATTCCGGTGTTGGCGAGGCGGACAACGGTGAGATCCGTCAGCTCGTCGGACAGCACCACGTTCGAGCCGCCCGCCAGGATGAGCGCATCGGGACCGGCGGCGGGCACCGCGTCGATGACCTGCCCGGTGGTGACACAGGTGGCCACGCGCGCAGCAACCGGTCCCACGCGCAGCGTCGTCAGCGGCGCCAGCGGCACGTTCTCGGTGAACGGCACGCCGCCCAACAACGAAGTGCCCACGGCCGGTAACGGTAGCGTGGCCAGCTATGCCGCGTTCATTCGACATGGCCGCCGAGTACGAGGGCACGGTCGAGCAGGTGCACAAGGCGTTCAGCGACGAGGAGTACTGGCTGGTCCGGCTCGGCGACTCCGGCGCCGACGATGCCACCCTCGACGAGATGGTCATCGACGACGCCGGCGGGATCCGCATCAAGACCACGCAGACACTGCGCGCGGACCGGCTGCCCGCGGTGGTGTCGCAATTCCACCGCGGAGACCTGAGTTTCGTGCGCGAGGAGGCGTGGACACCCGTGGCCGACCGACGCGCCACCGCGGTGGTGCGCGGGTCGATCCCCGGCGCGCCTGCCACCCTGACCGGTGACGCGGTGTTGTCATCGGTGGCCGACGCCAACGGCGCCATCGCGTCGCGGATGACGTTCAAAGCCACCGTCGAGGTTCGGGTGCCGCTGGTCGGCGGCAAAATCGAGAACTTCATCGGCAGCCAGCTGCTCTACCTGCTCACCGCAGAACAACGCTTCACCACGGTGTGGATCACCGCGAACAGCTGATTCGCTCTCTACCATCGGAGTCATGGCCGCCCCCCTCGGACAGGTGACGCGGGGCACCACGGGCCACAACCGTCTGCGCCGCAGCGATCGCTGGCTGGTGCATTCGTCGCGGGTACGCACTGCGCTCCAGGCCACCCCCGACCCCCTCGTCGTGGATCTGGGATACGGGGCCAAGCCCGTCACGACATTGGAGCTGGCCGTGCGGCTGAGGGAGGTCCGCCGCGACGTGCGGGTGATCGGGCTGGAGATCGAACCCGAGCGGGTGCGGGCCGGTCAGGCCGCGGTGCGGGACGGAGCCGCGCCCGGCGTCGAATTCGCGCTCGGTGGTTTCGAATTGGCGGGCCACCGGCCAGTTCTGGTGCGCGCCTTCAATGTTCTGCGTCAATATCCGGTCGAGGCGGTACACGACGCGTGGGCCGCGATGCGGGAGGGGGTGTCCGCAGGCGGCTTGATCGTCGACGGCACCTGCGACGAACTTGGACGACTGTGCTGCTGGGTGCTGCTGGACGCGACGTCACCGGTGAGCCTGACATTGGCGTGCGACCCGTTCGCGATCGAGAAGCCGTCCGATCTCGCCGAGCGCCTGCCCAAGGTGTTGATCCACCACAACGTCGAGGGCCAACCCATTCACACGCTGCTGCGGGCAGCCGACCGCGCATGGGCCAGCGTGGCGGGCCACGGCGTGTTCGGACCGCGAATCCGATGGCGGGCGATGGTGGATCTGCTTGTCGCCGAGGGGTTTCCGGTATCCATGCCACGCAAGAGCCTGCGCGACGGGGTCCTCACGGTGCCGTGGGAGGCCGTCGCACCCCTCGGGTGAGCCACCGACCCATCGGCACGCCGGCCGTCACGACGAGAATGACGGAGCCGATGAGAACCGGCAGCGTCAGGTCCACCCGCTCTCAAGAGCAGACGCCAGATTACGTCGCCTCGGCTCCCACCTTCGCCGGAACAAGCGGCTCTTCTTCGAAACGATCCGGCTCGTCGAGCACATCGTCGAGATCTTCGGCGACCTTGATGTCGAGTCCACGCAGATGAGCGGCCGGCGTGGCCAACGACACCGCGACATAGGTGAGCAGGCCTGCGGCGAACGCGATGAACGTCGGCCAGCCGTCGAACGACGCGCCCATGAGGTCGTTGGGAATGTAGAGGATGGTGTTCTCGACACCGAACATCGTCGGCGTCATCACGAAAAGCCCGATCCGGACCACGAATCCGACTGCGATGGCGGCCATCGCGGCCGTCGTCGTCCCCCGTCGCCACACCAGGCCGAGGATGAACGGCACCGCCAGGCAGGCAAGCATCAGATCGAAGGCCAGAGTCAGCAGGATGCCCGTCTGCTGGACGTAGATCGCGAACACAATCGAGAACAGCGTCATCGGCACCATTGCGATCCGGGTGGCTTTCAGCAGCGGGTCCTTCTGGCCGGGCACATGGACGCGCCGTACGCCGCCGAGATTGCGCACGCACACATTGGAGATGGCCAGGATCGCACCGTTGGCGGTGGACATCGACGCACCCACCAGACCGCACAGCACCAGCACCGTCAGCCCGACAGGGGCGTACTGATCCAGGAGCACGAACAGCACCGGGCCGTCGAGCTCCTCAGGCATGAACGAATGCGCCGCCAGCACAACGAGTCCGAACGGCACACAGATCGCGACGACGCCCGCGGACGCGGAGAAGCAGGCCCTACGCGCCGCCTCGGGCGACTTCGCCGAGAACACGCGCGCCATGAAGTCGATCGCGACGATGTCACCGATACCGAGCGCGATCAACGTCGCCCAGTTGATGACGGCGCCCTGCGCCGGATCCGACAACTGACCCAACGCGAAAGGTCCTGCGCCATCGGCGATGTTGATGCCGTGCGTGCTCGACATCCAGATGAACAGACCGATCGCTCCGAATAGGATCAGCGTCATCTGGATGATCGCGGTGTAGGCGTCGGCGATCAGGCCGCCGGTTCCTGTGTAGGCCACAGCAATTGCCGCGATCAGCACCACGCCGAGCCAGTACGGCATGCCAAGGAAGTAATTGAACAGCAGCCCGCCTGCCACGAGGTTGCCGGCCACCAGCATGCAGAACGCGATGGCGAGCAGGATCGACGAGCTGACTTCCACCGAACGGCCGAAGCGCAGGCGGTAGTAGTCCGGGAACGATGTCAGCCCCATCCGGTTCATCGGCTTGGCGAAGAAGATGCCGGTGATGAGCAGGCACAGTGCCAATCCGAGTGGCAGACATGCACCGGCCCAGAAGCCGAATTCGAAGGCGAGATCGGTGTTGCCGAGCGTGGCGTTGGTATCGACCGCCGCACCCATCAGGGCACCGCCGACCAACCAGAATGGCAGCATCCGGCCGCCGACAAGGAAATTGGAGCTGTCGCCCTCGATCCTCTTCGACACATAGAAGCCGACGGCCACGACCACGGCGATGCTTATCGCAACCCCGAGAAGAATCATGCGCAGGAGCCTCCTGATAGAGATTGGAGTCTCCCGGGCTTTTGTCCCGCCGTGGAACGACCGGGCTCCGATGCCGACCGCCTGCGTCTCTCGGACCAGACCCGGCCCGATTCACTCGGCCCGGCGGAACCCTAGGCGCGCCCCACACTTTTTCTGCGGGTCTCAGTCAGGAAAGACCTGGTGTGTTTCGTGTTGTCGCGCCGCGTGTTAACGATGCGTTTCAGTCAGCGCTGGACAGGCATTGCGCGACGTGCCAAGAATGGGTCCAGGCGGCGGTATCACCGCGCCCCGGACGAGTGCGTCGTACCCGGTCTGCGACAAGACGGCGCTGTGAGGAGATCTCGTGTCCGATCGACCCGATCCATCCCTGCCGAACGCCGAAGGCGCGTGGGCTCAACAGGTCGAAGCCAATCTCGGCGACCGCCGGCTGCGCGAGGAGATCGACCGCGGCCTGAGCTACGGCCTGGAGGCCGCTCCCACGATCAACGACAGGACGATCTCGACGTTCGTCCGCGGCGAGAAGCCGCATTTCGCCGGCGAGCGCGGGACATTCCTGAAGTGCCCGTTCATCGAGGACGTCAACGAGGTCGACGACGCCGAGGTCGCGATCTTCGGCGTCCCACTGGACGCCGGCGCGACGTATCGGCCCGGCACGCGGTTCGGCCCCCAGGGCATCCGCCGCTCCACCAACCTGTTCGGCACCTACAACTACGAGTCGGGTGTCGACCTGCGCGAGCAGCTCAACATGGTCGACATCGGCGATGTCTTCACGATCCCCGGCAATCTGGAGAAGTCTTTCGACCAGATCAGCACCGCGATGGCGCACGTAGTGCAAAAGGGTGTGATGCCGATCGTGCTCGGCGGTGACCACTCGATCGGGTTTCCGACGATCCGTGGCATGGCGCCCTACATGGACGGCAATATCGGCATCATCCATTTCGACAGGCACGTCGACACGCAGGAGACCGACCTCGACGAGCGGATGCACACCACCCCGTGGTTCCACGCCACCAATATCAAGAACGCGCCGGCGACGAACCTGGTGCAGATCGGCATCGGCGGGTGGCAGAGCCCCCGAGAAGGCGTGAAGGTGGGCCGCGAACGCAAGTCGACCGTGATCACCGTCGGCGACGTCGAGCGGGTCGGGATAGAAAAAATTGCGGAGACGGCGCTAGAGATCGCGTGGAAGGGCGCCAAGGCGGTCTACCTGTCGTTCGACATCGACGTCATCGACGCCGGTTTCGTGCCGGGCACCGGTTGGCCGGAGCCGGGCGGCCTGCTGCCGCGCGAGGCGTTGAACCTGGTGAAGATGATCTCCGAGCCCGGCCTGGCCGGCATCGAGGTGGTGGAATGCTCGCCGCCCTACGACTGGGCCGAGCAGACGGCCCTGATGAGCTCGCGCGTGATCCTCGACAGCCTCGCCGCGCAGGTGCGCTCGGGCAAGCTCGGCCGCAAGGCCGCCAAGGCCGACCGGCCCGCCTGGGGTCCGTAACCGCAGGTGTAAAAACCGCACGTCGCGGGGTGTTTGACGGCACACCCGAAAAAGTCGCATCCACGATGCGTAATTAGTAGCTTCGAGCCATGCAGCTCACTCGCTTCACCGATCTGGCGCTGCGGGCGATGATGCTGTTGGCCGCCGGCGAGAACGACGAACAACGGGTCACCACCCGCCAGATCGCCGCCGCTGCAGGCGCTTCCGAACATCACATCGCCAAGGCGGTGTCCCGACTCGTCGACCTCGGCCTGGTCCATGCCCGCCGCGGCCGAGTCGGCGGGCTGTCGTTGACCGACGCCGGCCGCGCCGCCTCCATCGGTGGGTTGGTGCGCGAACTCGAAGGCGACCGCGAGGTCATCGACTGCCACGGCCAGGGAACCTGCCCGCTCATCGCGGGCTGCCGGTTGCGCCGCGCGCTGGCCGAGGCCAAAGAGGCGTTCTACGCCGAACTCGACCGCTACACCATCACAGATCTGGTGCGCAGCCCTGCGCTTCCACTCCTTCAGATAGCACCGCCAGAGAGGAACAGTCGATGACCGTCACTACCACCCGCGAGGACCTGAAACCCGATCAGGCCGAAATCATCTCGGCGACACTGCCGTTGGTGGGTGCGCACATCGACGAGATCACCACCGAGTTCTACCGCCGGATGTTCGAGGCGCATCCCGAGTTGTTGCGCAACCTGTTCAACCGCGGCAATCAGGCCCACGGCGCACAGCAGCGGGCGCTGGCCGCGTCAATCGCCACCTTCGCCACCCATCTGGTCGATCCCGACCTGCCGCACCCCGCCGAGATGCTGTCGCGGATCGGACACAAGCACGCATCGTTGGGCGTCACCGCGGATCAGTACCCGATCGTCGAGGAGCATCTGTTCGCCGCGATCGTCGCCGTCCTGGGCGCCGACAACGTCACCGAAGACGTCGCCGCCGCATGGGATCGGGTCTTCTGGATCATGGCGAACACATTGATCGCGCTCGAACACGACCTCTATGCCGGCGCCGGGGTCGCCGACGGCGACGTGTACCGCCGTCTGCGGGTGACACAGCGGGTCGACGACCCGTCCGGCGCGGTACTGGTCACCGTCGCGTCCAATACCAAAAGCTCTCCCGGTCAATATGTTTCGATCGGGGTGACGCTGCCCGACGGCGCACGACAGCTCCGCCAGTACAGCCTGGTGAACGCACCCGGGGAAGATCTGACGTTCGCGGTGAAGCCGGCTGGGGAGGTGTCGGAGTGGATCCGCGCGAACCTTCGCGTCGGCGATCTGCTCGATGTCACCGTGCCCTTCGGTGATCTGCCCACCCCCGGCCCGCAGGTACCGGTGGTGCTGGTCTCGGCGGGCATCGGTATCACCCCGATGATCAGCATGCTGGAGCATCTGGCCACCACGGCGCCCGAGACGTCGGTGCTGGCGCTGCATGCCGACCGCTGCGACACCAGCCACCCGCTGCGGGAACGACAGCGGGAACTGATCGACGCGCTGCCCAACGCGTCGCTGGCCATCTGGTACGAGGACGGTCTGACCGCGGGTGATCCCCGTGTGCACGCCGGCCGAATGGTGCTCGACAACCTTCGAGGTGGGCAGGAAATCCCCAAGGACGCACACGTCTACGTCTGCGGAACGGACGGATTCGTCCAGGCGGTGCGTCCGCAACTGCTCGACCGCGGACTGCCCGCCGATCGGGTGCACTGCGAGCTGTTCTCGCCCAACGACTGGCTGCTGGGATAGCGCTTAGTCTGGCAGCCATGCGTATCGCCCTCGCTCAGATCCGCAGCGGTACCGACCCGACGGAGAATCTCGGCCTGGTCGAGGAGTACACCGGGCGGGCCGCCGAGGCGGGCGCCTCGCTCGTCCTCTTTCCCGAGGCGACGATGGTCCGCTTCGGTGTCCCGCTCGGCGGCCTCGCCGAACCGTTCGACGGCCCCTGGGCGACGGCGGTGCGCCAGATCGCGGCACGGGCGGGCATCGTCGTCGTCGCCGGCATGTTCGTCCCGTCCCGGGAAGAACCTGCCGGGCGGGTCACCAATTCTCTGATCGCCACCGGCCCCGGGGTGGAGGCGCGCTACGACAAGATCCACCTCTACGACGCGTTCGGTTTCACCGAGTCGAGAACGGTGGCTCCGGGCCGGGAGCCGGTGGTCATCACCGTCGACGGCGTGACGGTCGGGCTGACCCTCTGCTACGACATCCGATTCCCCGAGCTCTACGTCGAGCTGGCCGAACGGGGCGCCGAGCTGATCACCGCACACGCGTCCTGGGGGTCAGGCCCCGGCAAGCTCGACCAGTGGACGCTGCTCGCCAGGGCACGCGCCATCGACACCAGCAGTGTGGTCGCCGCCGTCGGCCAGGCCTACCCCGGCGACGAGATCGCGGCGCTGGGCCCCACCGGCGTCGGCGGCAGCCTCGTGGCGTCGGCGCTGGGTGAAGTGCTGGTCTCGGCGGGTGATGAACCCGAACTTCTGGTGTGCGATATCGACCTGGACGCGGCACGGAAAGCCCGCGAGACGGTCGCGGTCATGCACAACCGCTCAGGTGCAGCTCAACCCCGTAGGGCACAATCGCTGGCGTGAGTGATCCCTGGGCCCCTCCGCCGCAACCGCCAGGCCCCCCGCCGGGGCAGCTCCCGCAGGGCCCCGGCTATCCGCCGGCGCCCCCCGCCCAGGAAAGCGCGTCGGCCGGGGGGAAGCTGAAGAGACTCTTCAGCGACCCGATCTCGATCGTTCTGGCCGTCGTCATCGTCCTGGCGCTGGTGTTCGCCGGCCTGCTCGGCGGTGAGCTCTACGCCCGCAGCCGCGCCGACACGATCGTCGCAGGAACCGTCGAATGCGTCGTCCAGGATGACGCGTCGGCCTCCTTCGGGGTGATGCCGCCGTTCCTGCTGCAGCACATGTCCGGCCACTACACGAACATCCGGATCGAAACGGCGGGCAATCAGATCCGCGATGCCAAGGGCATGAAGGTCAACCTCGAGATCAACGACGTCCGTATCGAGGACTCCGCGACCTCCAGTGGTTCCATCGGCTCGCTGGTCGCCAACATCAGTTGGAGCGCCGAGGGCATCAAGGAGACCATCCAGGGCGCCATCCCGCTGGTGGGCAGCTTCGTCAACGGCGTGACCACCAATGCCAACGACGGCACCATCGAGCTCGAAGGTGCGCTCGGCAGCATCACGGCCAAGCCGGAAGTCGTCAACGGCGGACTCTCGCTGCAGGTTCAGCAGGTCACCGGGCTCGGATTCACGCTGCCGCGCGAAGCGGTGCAGCCCGCGCTGGATGCTTTCACCGCGGAACTGACGCAGAACTACCCGATGGATATCAAAGCCGATTCGGTCGAGGTCACCGATTCGGGTGTGGTGAGCCAGTTCTCGACGCAGAACGCGTCGATCCCGAAGGGCGAGCAGGACCCCTGCTTCGCGTCTCTCTAGACGCCGAGACCGTCGAGCACCGCGCGGGTGCCCGACAACCCGAGCCGGGTGGCACCGGCGTCGAGCATCGCGATTGCGTCTGCGGCCGAGCGGATTCCACCGCTCGCCTTGACGCCGAGGCGGCCGTCGACGGCGCCTGCCATCAACTCGACGGCGCGCGGTGACGCACCGCCGCTGGGGTGAAAGCCCGTCGAGGTCTTGACGAAGTCCGCGCCCGCATCTTCGGCGACCCGGCAGACGTCGACGAGAATCGGCTCGCCGCTGAGATCGAGCAACGCGGCCGACTCGACGATCACCTTGAGCACCGCCTGCGGCGCTGCCTGCCGCACCGCGGCAACGTCGGCACGGACGGCGTCGAGCTCACCGGCGAGCGCGGCTCCGACATCGATCACCATGTCGATCTCGGCGGCGCCCTGCGCCACGGCGAGGCGGGCTTCCTCGGCCTTGACCGCGGAGAAGTGCTTGCCTGAGGGAAACCCGACGACCGAAGCGATGACAACGTCGCATTCGTCGAAGGCGGCGGCCGTCGCGACCAAGGTCGGTGACACACACACCGCATACACGTCGAGGTCGACGGCGTCCTTGAGCAGTAGGGCGATATCGGCTTGGGTCGCCTCGGGTTTGAGCAGCGTGTGGTCGACGAGCGCAGCCACCTCGGCGCGGGTGTAGGAGCCCATCAGAACGGCTCTTCGGTGCCGCCCGGATTACAGCGGCTCGCCACCATCTCCTCGTAGCCGACCTCAGGACGCCACGGTTCGAGGTTCCAGCTCACCTTGCCGGGTTCGACGAACTCCGCGAAATTCCAGTGGCACAGGAATTGTTCCTGCATGCCGGGGATCGCGGCGTCCGGTGACAGCGCGAGCACCTCAGACCACGCCAGTGCCGCCATCGGTTCCGTGCCCGCATGACCCGAGGAGGCGCGGGCGGACGGCGTCGGATACACGCGCAGGCTGGAGAGATCGCCCCATTTCGCCCATTCCACGTGGTCGACGTATGGCGGACCCGTCGGGCTCGCGGACGCCGCGGGGGCCAGTGCCAGGGCACTCGCCAGCGCGAGGCCCGCGACGAAGATGCGCACTAGCGCGACTTTCCTTGGATCTCCAGAATCTTGGGCCGAACATCGACCAGGTACACACCGGATGCGACGGCCGCGATGGCGATACCCGTGACGCCGAGAACAAGTGCGAGAAGCGTGCCCACACCGAGGATCACCAGCCAGACCGGTTTGGTGAGCTTCTCAGCTGCCGTGTAAGCGTCGGGACGCTGCATGGCGGCGTGCACGAATGCATACACCGACGCCACAAGCACGGCGACTTGCAACGCAAAGAGGACGTAACTCACGAGGCCTTGGAGCTGCACGCTCACAGCCTAGGCGGGTTACGTCCCCTTTTCGACTTTCTCTCGCGCGGGGCGAATTACTTCTGGGTGACCTTCTTGGCCGGCGCCTTCTTGGCGGGGGCCTTCTTGGCCGGGGTGCTCGCCGAAGCCTTGGCGGGGGCCTTCTTGGCCGGCGCCTTCTTGGCGGCCTTCTTCACCGGGGCGGCAGCCGACTCGGCCTTCTTCGGAAGCTCGACGCCGACCAGCTTGGCGGCGCGCTCGCCAACGGCGCGGGTCTGCGAGGCGACGTTGCCCAGCGCTTCCTGGGTCAGCTCGACGGCCTGGTCGGTGTATTCCTCGACGCGGCTGGCGGCCTCTTCGAGCGCCGGCTGGCTGCGCAGACGCTCCAGCGCGGCCTCGCCGCGCTCGATCAGCTTGGTGTAGGTGGTCTGAGCCGCCTCGGCGTAGCCCTCGGCGAACTTGCGCAGCTCGTCGGAGGTCAGCTTGTCACGCAGGTCGCCGAACTGAGCGGGCAGCTCTTCCTGCAGCTTGGCGACACGGGCACGGCTCTCCTCGACGCGGCTCTCGGCGTCGGTGCGGGCATCGCCGGCACGCTCGCGCAGGGTGGCCACGATCTCGTTGACGCGCTCCAGCGCCAGGTCGGCAGCACCCACAGCGGCGAGAAGCGGGGCCTTCAAATCGTCGATATCGAGCTGGTTCTTGGTCTCAGCCATGGTTGTTTCCTTCCTTCTCAGGATTGAGTTCTGTGATTGATAGCGGGGTCTGGGAGATCTCTAGAGGATTCTTGTGTTGTTCAGGTGTGGGCTCCTCTGCAGCTTCGGCCACGGCGGCCTCGTTCTGCTGACAGAACGAGGTGTAGATGTCGAGCAGCACCTGCTTCTGCCGCTCGTTGATCGCCGTGTCGGTCACGATGGCGTCGCGGACCTCGTTGGTCTCGCTCGGCTCGAGGATTCCCGCCCTGATGTAGAGCACCTCGGCGGATACCCGGAGAGCCTTGGCGATCTGGTTGAGCACGTCCGCGGATGGCTTCCGCAGACCCCGTTCGATCTGGCTGAGGTACGGGTTGGAAACTCCCGCCTTCTCGGCCAGCTGCCGCACCGATACCTGCGCGGCTTCGCGCTGGGACCGGATGAACGAGCCGATGTCCTGTGCGGCACTGGACACGACTGCGGCAAGATTTTCATCCTGCGGCATGGGTTGCCCCTTCGTTCGGTGGTTATCCGTGATATTGGGTACCGACGATCCCACCGTACGACGGGGTGCTAACTTTTGCAAGCACTCGTTAGCGCAGGTCAGAACAGTAGCTGAGCTATCGAATAGATGACGAGGCCGGCGAGCGAACCGACGACGGTGCCGTTGATGCGGATGAACTGCAGGTCACGACCCACATGGAGCTCGATTCGTCGGCTGGCCTCCTCGGCGTCCCAGCGCTCGATCGTGTCGGTGATGATCGTTGTGATCTCCGCCCCATATTCGCCGACGAGATGGTTCGCGCCGCGGACGATCCAGTTGTCGACCTTGTCGCGCAGCTCGGCATCGTCGCGCAACGATTCGCCGATGCGCACCACGGTGTCGGCGATGCGGCTCCGCAGCGTGGAAGACGGATCTTCCACCGACTCCAGGATGATGCGCTTGGCCGCCCCCCACGCGGTCTCGGCCGCCCTCGCGACCTCGTCTCGCGACATGATCTGCTCTTTGACGTTCTCGGCCTTCTGGATCGTGGCCTCGTCGTTCTGCAGGTCTCCGGCGAATTCGAACAGGAAGCGGGTGGCCGACTTACGGAGCTCGTGGTCCGGGTTGCGGCGCACCTTGTCGGTGAAGTCCATCAGCTCGCGGTGGATGCGGTCGCCGACCAGATGATCCACCCAGCGCGGTGACCACGTCGGCGAGTCCCGCTCGATCACGCGCTCGATGATCTCGTCGGCATCGAGCGACCACTGGAACGCGCGGTCGGCCAGCAGCTGCAGCAGCGCTTCTTGCCGCCCCTCTTCCAGCAGCGAGGTCAGCACGCGTCCGATCGGCGGCCCCCACTGCGGCTCGGCAATTCGCTTCACGATCATCCGGTCCAGAAGCTGCTGGACGTCGTCGTCGCGCAGCATCTCGACGAGCACCCGCAACACGGTCGACACCTCGGCCGCCACCCGCTCCGCGTTGGCCGGATGTGCCAGCCACTTGCCGGTGCGGCTGGCGACGTCGGCGTCGCGCAGCTTCGTCTCGACGTTCTCCGGGGACAGGAAGTTCTCGCGCACGAAGTCGCTGAGACCCTCACCGAGCTGGTCCTTCTTGCGTTTGATGATCGCGGTGTGCGGAATCGGGATCCCGAGCGGGTGCTTGAACAGCGCGGTGACGGCGAACCAGTCGGCCAGCGCGCCGACCATTCCGGCTTCGGCGGCAGCACGCACATAGCCCACCCAGGGCGGTGCGCCGGTCGACTGCCACCACGTGCAGAACAGGAAGACGGCGGTGGCCCCGAGCAGGAAGCTCAACGCCACGACCTTCATGCGCCGCAGTCCGCGCCGCCGTGCGGCGTCGGCGGCGGAGTCGACACCGGCGAGCGCCTCGGCGAAGCTCCGGCGTTCGCGGGTCTCTCGGACCGCCGGCGGGGAGCCGGCGCCCTCGGATCGGTGTGCCACGTGTCCATCATCCATGTGAAGACCCGTGTGCCTCACCAGGCGCCGTCCGAACCGCCAGCTAGCGCTGGCCACCGTACTATTGAGACGGACTTAGGGAACGGATCTGCGCGATAGTGGCACAACAATCCCCGCCCGTGGCGGTCAAGACCGATGGACGCAAACGGCGCTGGCACCAGCACAAGGTCGAGCGCCGCAACGAGCTCGTCGATGGCACGCTAGATGCCATCCGCCGGCTCGGCAGCAACGTCAGCATGGACGAGATCGCTGCCGAGATCGGGGTCTCCAAGACCGTCCTGTACCGCTACTTCGTCGACAAGAACGACCTCACGACCGCGGTGATGATGCGCTTCGCGCAGACCACGCTGATCCCGAACATGGCGGCGGCGCTGTCGTCGAACCTGGACGGGTACGAACTGACGCGCGAAGTCATCCGCGTCTACGTCGAGACCGTCGCCGCTGAACCCGAGCCGTACCGGTTCGTGATGGCCAACAACTCGGCCAGCAAGAGCAAGGCCGTCGCCGATTCGGAGGCGATCATCGCGCGCATGCTCGCGGTCATGCTGCGCAGACGCATGCTCTCGGTCGGGATGGACGCCGCCGGCGCGGAGCCCTGGGCGTTCCACACCGTCGGCGGGGTGCAGCTGGCCACGCACTCCTGGATGTCGAACCCGCGCATGACCGCCGACGAACTCATCGACTATCTGACGATGCTGTCGTGGAGCGCGCTGTGCGGCATCGTCGAGGTGAACGGATCGCTGGAGACATTCCGGCAGAGTCCCCATCCTTCCCCGGTGCTGCCCTCCACCCTGCTTGAGTAGGGCTGTGACCGATACCCGACGCACCAAAGAGCCCGACGACCTCCCGTCGCTGTGGACACACCAGCCGCACGAAGAGCTGACGTTCCGGCCCGGCGACAAGGTCGCCGACATCGACGCCGCAGCCACCCCGGGTTTTCGCGGCAGCAAGTCCGACGCGCCGACCCTGCAGGAAGAACGCAATGTGCGCTTCGCGGAACTGCAGGAGATGCTCTACGCCAACAGCCGTGCCGGCGACACCCGCTCGGTGCTGCTGGTGTTGCAGGGCATGGACACCGCGGGCAAGGGTGGCATTGTCAAACACGTTGTGGGAGCAGCTAACCCGCAGGGCATCGACTACCGGAGCTTCGGCAAGCCGACGCCTGAGGAGCTGTCCCACCACTACCTGTGGCGGATCCGCAAGGCCCTGCCGCAGCCCGGTCACATCGGGGTCTTCGACCGGTCCCACTACGAGGACGTCCTGATCGTGCGCGTGCACAACCTGGTCCCGCCCGACGTGTGGGAGCCCCGCTACGACGAGATCAACGCCTTCGAGCGTGAACTCGTCGACAGCGGAACCACATTGGTGAAGGTGGCGATGTTCGTCTCCCTCGATGAGCAGAAGAAACGGCTCGCCGAGCGACTCGAGCGGCCGGACAAGTTTTGGAAGTACAACCCTGCCGACATCGACGAGCGCATGAAGTGGCCGCTGTACCAGGAGGCGTATCAGGCCATGCTGGACCGGACGTCGACGGACTACGCGCCGTGGCACATCGTGCCGAGCAACCGGAAGTGGTACAGCCGCCTGGCGATTCTCGAACTGCTGATCGAGGCGCTGAAGGGTCTCAACATGTCCTGGCCGCCGGCAGATTTCGATGTCGAGGCCGAGAAGAAGCGGCTTGCCGCGGTCTAGGCGTCCTTAGCGGCGCCGAGCGCACACTTGTCAGGCGCGCCGAGAGTGCGCTCAGGGCGGAATTTCAGCCGATTCTCCGCCCTGTGCGCACTCTCGGCACAGCAATCAGTACGTGTAGAAGCCCTTGCCCGACTTCTTGCCGAGCTGACCGGCTTCCACCATGCGCTGCAGCAGGGGCGGCGGCGCGAAGTTCGGATCCTTGTACTCGTCGTACATCGAGTCCGCGATCAGCTTCATGGTGTCCAGGCCGATGAGGTCAGACAGCCGCAGCGGACCCATCGGGTGCGAGAGCCCGGCGACGACGGCGGTATCGATGTCCTCGACGCTGGCCACCCCGGCTTCGGCCATCCGGATCGCCGACAGCAGGTAGGGCACCAGCAGGGCGTTGACGATGAAGCCGGACCGGTCGCCACAGCGCACGACCTTCTTGCCGAGCACCTCACCCGCGAACTGCTCGACGCGCGCGATGGCCTCGTCGGAGGTGACGAGCGTGTTGATCAGTTCCACCAGCGGCAGTACCGGTACCGGGTTGAAGAAGTGCAGACCGAGCACCCGGCTCGGATTCTTCGTCGCCGCAGCGATTTTCATGATCGGAATGCTGGAGGTGTTCGACGCGAGCACGGCGTCGGGATCGGTGACGATCTCGTCGAGCGCAGCGAAGACCTTGGCCTTGACGGCTTCGTCCTCGACGATCGCCTCGATGACAAGCTGACGGTCGGCGAGGTCGGCGAGGTTCGTGGTGAATCTCAGGCGCGCGAGCGTCACCTCGAAGTCGTCGGCGGAAAGCTTGCCCTTGGACTTGGCCCGCTCCAGTGATGCCGTCACCCGGGCCTTGCCCGCAGCGGCAAGTTCCTCGGTCGGTTCGAACGCGATGACGTCGGCGCCCGCCTTCGCGCACACCTCGGCGATGCCGCCGCCCATCTGTCCGGCGCCCACAACCCCGACTCGTTCGATGCTCAACTGATGTCTCCTTGTCATGCGTCAGACCCCGCCCAAGATTTCTGGGCGGGGTCTGCGCTGTCAAGCCGTGCGAGCGTGCGCTGCGTGTACGCGCCTTGCGGCGTGTTGCCGTGCAGACGCGCGCGCTCGCGGTGCTTCTAGTGGAACTGGCCCTCTTCGGTCGAACCCGCGAGCGCGGTGGTCGACGAGGTGGGATCCACGGTGGTGGCGATCCGGTCGAAGTAGCCGGCGCCGACCTCACGCTGGTGCTTGGTGGCGGTGTAGCCACGCTCTTCGGCGGCGAACTCGCGCTCCTGCAGCTCGACGTAGGCGCTCATCTGGTTGCGGGCGTAGCCGTGGGCCAGATCGAACATCGAGTAGTTCAGAGCATGGAAGCCGGCGAGGGTGATGAACTGGAACTTGAAGCCCATCGCGCCGAGCTCCTTCTGGAACTTCGCGATCGTCGCGTCGTCGAGGTGCTTCTTCCAGTTGAACGACGGCGAGCAGTTGTAGGCCAGCATCTGGTCCGGGAACTCGCTCTTGACGCCCTCGGCGAACTTCTTGGCCAGCTCGAGATCCGGGGTGCCGGTCTCCATCCAGATCAGGTCCGAGTACGGCGCGTAGGCACGCGCACGGGCGATGCAGGGCTCGAGACCGTTCTTCACGCGGTAGAAGCCCTCGGCGGTGCGGTCACCGGTGATGAACGGCTGATCGCGCTCGTCCACGTCGGAGGTGATGAGCGTGGCGGCCTCGGCGTCGGTACGGGCGATGACCACCGTGGGCACACCGGCGACGTCGGCCGCGAGGCGGGCCGAGGTGAGGGTGCGGATGTGCTGCTGGGTCGGGATGAGCACCTTGCCACCGAGGTGGCCGCACTTCTTCTCCGACGCGAGCTGGTCTTCCCAATGCGAGCCGGCGACACCGGCGGCGATCATCGCCTTCTGCAGTTCGTAGACGTTCAACGCGCCACCGAAGCCGGCTTCACCGTCGGCGACGATCGGGGCGAGCCAGTTGTCGACGGAGGTGTCGCCCTCGACCTTGGCGATCTCGTCGGCGCGCAGCAGCGCATTGTTGATCCGGCGGATGACCTGCGGCACCGAGTTGGCCGGGTAGAGGCTCTGGTCGGGGTAGGTGTGCCCGGAGAGGTTCGCGTCACCGGCGACCTGCCAACCCGACAGGTAGATGGCCTTCAGGCCGGCGCGCACCTGCTGCACGGCCATGTTGCCGGTCAGCGCTCCGAGCGAGTTGACGAAGTCCATCTCGTGCAGCTGCTCCCACAGCACCTCGGCGCCGCGACGGGCCAGCGTGTGCTCCTCGACGACATGGCCCTGCAGGGCGACGACGTCGGCCGGGGTGTAGGTGCGCGTGACGTTCTTCCAGCGGGGGTTGTGGTCCCAGTCGTGCTGGATCTGTTCGGGGGACTTCGGCGTGCCAACGGTCGACTTGGTCATGACGGCCTGCTCCTTAATTCGCAAAACGGTGGCGGCCCTGATTCGCGAAGCGTCGCCACAGTGTGTTGTTAACGCGCCAGCTGGTTCGCCGGCTTGCTAACCCGAGGATGCACCACGCCATAACCGCAGGTCCACCAGTTTCGCTTGCCAATTTTCGCGAACGGCTTCCGCAAATTTGCGAATCTTGCGAAGAGCCAGTGTGACTGAAACGGTTCAGAATCTACTCGCGAGTAGCGAATATTCGCAGGTCAGTACGCCCGTACTGTTTAGAGGGCCCGAGTCAGAGGGAGAAGATCGACGCGACCGCTTTGACGTCCTCGCCGACCACATATGTGAGCGTTGTAACAGCCCGATCGCTGAGTTCTTCGCCGAATTTGTCGGTGGACCCCGCCGGGTAGACGTGGCGGATGATCTCGAGCTTGTCCCCCAGCGCTACGGGCAGATCATGCTCGATGGTCACGCGCAGCGGGGCTCGCATCAGCTCGGGCTGCGAGTAGAGGTAATCCTCGACCACGCTCCAATACACGGAATTGTTCATGTGATCGAAAATGTCGATGTCGCTGACCCGCACCGGGTAGTCGCGAATGTGCTCGGCATCTTCGCGGTTACCCGGCTTCAGATAGGCCTTCCACCGCAACCGGCTCTCGCTGGTCGTTCGTCGCAGCCCTTCGATGAAGTCATCGGAGATGCGCGCAGGCCCTTGAGTCTCCCGGTTGATGTTGATCCAGAAGGCCTCGGATTCGACGAGGCCGCCTTTACGACCTTCTATGCGCACACGCATCTCGCACCACCGGTTCGAGGTGCCCGAACACCAGCGCCGCAGCCGCAAAATGTCCTTGAAGACGATGGGCTCGATCATGTCGATCATGGTGCGGCGTACGATCCACAGCGGATGGGTGTCCTCGTAGCCCATCTCCCGCAGTTGATCGGTGCCGATGTCCTGGATGTGGCGGGTGGCCGCGTCGAACTTGAGCCTGCCCTCGCGGTCGACGTCCGCGACACGCAGCGGCCACTGGATGTCGAAGACATCCGGGTGTCCTTCGGGGACGGGCATCAACGTCTTCGACAGCCCGGTGCCCAACGTTTTCCCGGCCACGTCCTTGGTGCTCACGGACTCTGATCCTGCCACAGCACCACTGCTGCCAATCCTGCGAAGCGCGTGCTTCGCAAACCTTCACAACACTGTCTAGGCTGGTAATCGTGGCCAAAATCTTCGTCGGGGGACGGGTGCGGCAGCTCCGCAATGAGCGCGGGTTCAGCCAGGCCGCGCTCGCGCAGATGCTGGAGATCTCCCCCAGTTATCTGAACCAGATCGAGCATGACGTCAGGCCGTTGACGGTAGCCGTGCTGCTCCGCATCACCGAGGTGTTCGGGGTCGATGCGACGTTCTTCGCCTCGCAGGACGACACCCGCCTGATCGCCGAGCTCCGTGAGGTCGTCATGGATCGCGACCTCGACGTCGACGTCGACCCCGCCGAGGTCGCCGACATGGTCGGTGCTCATCCTGCGCTGGCACGCGCGATGGTCAACCTGCACCGTCGCTATCAGCTCACGACCACACAACTGGCCGCCGCCACCGAAGACCGGTTCCATGTCGGCAGTTCGGGGGGCAGCGGCTCGGGGTCCATCTCGATGCCCCACGAGGAAGTGCGCGACTACTTCTATCAACGGCAGAACTATCTGCACGATCTCGACACCGCGGCCGAGGAACTCACCGCCGACATGCGGGTCCACCGCGGGGAGCTGGCGAGCGACCTGACCGACCGATTGCGATTCGTCCACGGCGTCACCGTCATTCGCAGCGTCGATCTCGGCTCGTCACATCCGCAAGGGGTACTGCACCGCTACGACCCCGCGACAAAGCGCCTCGAAATCGGTGCACACATGTCCTCGGGTCAGCGGGTGTTCCGGATGGCGGCCGAACTGGCGTACCTGGAGTGCGGCGATCTGATCGACAGACTGGTTGACGAGGGCCATTTCACCAGTGAGGAGTCCAGGAAGCTGGCGCGGATGGGCCTGGCCAACTACTTCGCCGCCGCCACCGTGCTGCCCTACGGGCAGTTCCACGCCGTGGCAGAACAGTTCCGCTACGACATCGAGCGGCTGTCCGCGTACTACGCCGTGAGCTATGAGACCATCTGCCACCGGCTCTCCACCCTGCAGCGGCCGTCGATGCGAGGTGTCCCGTTCTCGTTCGTCCGGGTCGACCGGGCCGGAAACATGTCGAAACGCCAGTCCGCCACGGGTTTTCACTTCTCGTCCAGCGGCGGCACTTGTCCCCTGTGGAACGTCTACGAAACCTTCGCCAACCCCGGCAAGATCCTGGTGCAGATCGCGGAGATGCCCGACGGGCGCCATTACATGTGGGTGGCGCGGACCGTGGAGCGACGTGCGGCGCGCTATGGTCAGCCGGGTAAGACGTTCGCGATCGGCCTCGGCTGCGAACTGCGTCACGCGCAGCGGCTGGTCTATTCGGAAGGCCTGGTGACCGGTGACCCCAACGTGCCAGCGACGCCGATCGGCGCCGGCTGCCGGGTGTGCGAACGTGACAACTGTCCGCAGCGTGCTTTCCCTGCTCTGGGACGCGCACTCGACGTCGACGAGCACCGCTCGACGGTGTCGCCGTACCTGGTGAGGCAGTCATGAGTTCTTCCGATGAGCGCTCGCGCGAAGGGCAGACGAGCCCCGCACGCATACCGCCCGGCGGTTTCAAAGAGCTCGGTCCGCTCAACTGGGCCATCGCGAAGGTGGGCGCCCGGGGCATCCGCCGTCCGCGCTTCAGCCTGATGAACGTGCTCGGCAGGCACAGGTCCCTGTTCCTGGTCTGGCTGCCGCTGTCGGCACATCTGCTCTATGCGGGCAAGCTGTCGCGCCGCGATGCCGAGTTCGTGATCCTGCGTGTCGGGCATCTGCGCGGCTGCGAGTACGAGCTTCAGCAGCACCGCAGGCTCGCGCGCTCGCGCGGTCTGGACAAGCTGACCCAGGACCGGATCTTCAACGGCCCCGACGCCGAGGGCCTGACCGACCGCGAGCGGATCCTGATCACCGCGACCGACGAGTTCGTCGTCACGCGCGGCGTCTCCCCCGAGACGTGGCAGCAGCTCGCGGGACATTATACGAAGCCGCAGCTGATCGAATTCTGTTTGCTCGCAGCACAATACGACGGCCTGGCGGCGACGATATCGACGCTGCAAGTGCCGTTGGACTTCCCGGACTGACAGTCGCGGGCGGCGCCGCCGTGACACAGGCGACCGCAGGTGTAAACCCTGCGGCTACCATTGGTCCATGCTTTCCAACCCGTGGCGCCACCCACCGGGCGTCCCTCGCTGCGAACCGCCGCGCGCCGAGGGCACGTTCTTCCTGCCTGGCGGCCGACGCCTGGGCTACGCCGAGTTCGGCGATCCGACCGGTCCCGTCGTGCTCTGGTTCCATGGCACCCCGGGCGGTCGCAGGCAGCTCCCGATCGTCGGGCGGCGCGCGGCCGAGAAGCTCGGGCTGCGGGTGGTCCTGGTCGAGCGCGCCGGGGCCGGGCTCAGCGACGCCCACCGTTACGAGCGGATCGGCGACTGGGCCGACGACATGGCCCATGTCGCCGATGTTCTCGGCGCCGACAAGCTCGGCGTGGCCGGGTTGTCCGGCGGCGGACCGTACGCACTGTCGTGCGCCGGGATGCCCGCGCTCAAGGACCGCGTCGCCGCCGTCGCCGTGCTCGGTGGCGTCACACCGTCGGTAGGACCCGATGCGACGTGCAGCGGCGCGATCGCGTTGGCCCGCAAGATGTCTGCGGTGACCTCAGCGCTGCGTCGCCCGTTCGCCGCCATGACCACGGGCATGCTCATACCGGTGATTCCGCTCGCCCATCTGGCCTATTCGGGTCTCGCGTCGGCCATGCCAGACGGCGACAAGCGGGTGTTCGCCAACCCGGAGATCGAGGCGATGTTCATCGACGACATCGTCCACGTCATCAACGGTCGCTTCCAGGCTCTACTCGACGACGCCCGACTCTTCGGAGTCGACTGGGGTTTTCGCCTTGCCGACGTCAAGGTCCCGGTGCGGTGGTGGCACGGCGACGCCGACTCGATCATCGGCCTGGCCGACGCGCAGGCGGCCGCCGAGCATCTACCGGACGTCGACCTTCTGCTGATGCCCGACGAGAGCCACCTCGGCGGTTTCGCGAAAGCCGACGACGTACTCGCATTCCTGGCACAGCATCTGCGCCGCGACGCCAAAAGCGAACTGCACCAACAGCTTTGACAGATCCTAAGCCACCGCTCGGGTAGCCACGACCCGGTTCCCACCCGACGCCTTGGCTCGGTACATCGCGGCATCGGCCGCGTCGATCACGTCCATGAGATCAGGACCGGCGCTGGTGCCGGTTGCCAGCCCGATGCTGACCGTCACCGTCGGCTGGGCAGGGGCCGCGATCGCCGCCCGGATCCGTTCGGCGAGCAAGCCGATCTCACGCTCCGGCAACCGGTCCACAACCAGGAATTCCTCACCACCCCAACGGATGACGACGGTGTCCTCGCGCACATTCTCTTTGATGCGGCGCGCCGTGCGGATCAGCACCTCATCGCCGACCGCGTGCCCCAGGGTGTCGTTGATCCGCTTGAAGCCGTCGAGATCCATCATCAGGGCGCACAGCGTCGTCTCGGCGGGAGCACGTTCGTTGAGCCGCTTCACCGACACGGCCAGACCGCGCCGGTTGGTCAGTTCGGTCAGCGGATCGGTCAGCGACTGCTTGGAACTGCCCTGCAGCAACCAGAATCCGAACTGCAGCGCGGGCAGGATGCAGACGGTGACCACCAGCGCGATGACGGCACGGGACACCCCGACCTGGAATCCGTAATCGGGGTAGGCGCTGGCCAGCCACACTGCAATGCCACCCACGGCGACTGCGCTCCAGGCAATGTGGAACAGATGCAGTCGCGGCCCGTGGAAGAAGACCACGTAACCACCCGCGCAGAGAAGGAGCGGTATTCCCGACATCGCGAAATTGGGGTCGCCGAACATCAGCGCCGACAGCGTGATCAGCACGTCCACGTACACCAGCAGCGCCGCCGACTCCCGGACCGTCGGCCATGGCAGCAACGACCAGCGCAGCGCCCATGCCAGCGAGCCGATACCTGTGACAGCCCAGCCGATGCGGAATAGCAAGCCGTCGGCGCCGGGAGGAAAGAAGACGTTGACGAGGGAGAGCGCGCCCATCACGGCGCCGATACCGGCGATCAGCCAGCGTAGAACCTTCAGCAGGCCGCGGGTGCGCAGGAAGTCGATCCGCCACTGGTACTCGTCGCGCTGATTCCACCACTGCCGCAGCAACAACCTGATATCTGCGGTTCCGTCCCCCACCGGGCCATTCTGGCCTAGAGGTAGGTCACCCCGAGCACAATTACCGACAACAGCACCGGAGTGATCGGTAGCCCCCACAGGAACGCCGCCCACGTCTCGGACTCCGGCGTCTTCTGCCGCCACTTGTGCCGGCCCAACAGAGCAGCGGCCGCCCCGACGACGAAGGACACCCCAGCGACCACGAGCACCCAGGTGGACACGTTCTCAGACGCGATGGCAAACGAGATGGCGGCCAGCCACACGATGTGGCCGACCACCAATCCGCCGATGCCGGCGACCCAGATCGACCTCAACTAGAAATTGATCATGTGGCCGACCAGGCCGTGGAAGCACTCCTGCATCGCCTCCGACAGGGTCGGGTGGGTGTGGACGTTGCGCGCGAGCTCATTGGCGGTGAGGTCCCACTTTTGCGCCAGCGTCAGCTCGGGCAGCAACTCGGCGACGTCGGCGCCGATGAGGTGGCCGCCGAGCAGTTCCAGGTGCTTCTTGTCGGCGATCAGCTTGACGAAGCCGGTCGGGTCGCCGAGGCCGTGGGCCTTGCCGTTGGCGGTGAACGGGAACTTGGAGACGACGACGTCGTAGCCCTCGTCCTTGGCCTGCTGTTCGGTGAGGCCGAAGCTGGCAACCTGCGGCTGACAGAACGTCGCGCGGGGCAGCATCCGGTAGTCGCCGAGCGCCAGGGTGTCGGCGCCGGCGATGGTCTCCGCCGCGACCACACCCATGGCCTCGGCAACGTGGGCGAGCTGCAGCTTGGCGGTGACGTCACCGATCGCGTAGATGTGGCTGACGTTGGTGCGCATGTAGTCGTCGATGCCGATGGCCTTGCGGTCGGTCAGCTCGACGCCCGCCGCCTCAAGCCCGATACCCTCGACGTTGGGGGCGAAGCCGATGGCCTGCATGACCTTGTCGGCCTTGAGTTCCTCGGTCTTGTCGTTCTTGGAGACCTTGACGGTCACCTCGGAACCGCTGTCGGTGATGGACTCGACCTTGGTGCCGGTCAGGATCTTCACACCCAGCTTCTTGTACTGCTTCTCGATCTCCTTGGAGACCTCGGCGTCCTCGTTGGGCAGCGCACGGGGCAGGAACTCGACGATCGTGACGTCGACGCCGTAGTTCTTCATCACGTAGGCGAACTCCATGCCGATGGCTCCGGCGCCGGCGATGATGATCGACCCGGGCAGATCACGGGTCATGATCTGCTTCTCGTAGGTGACCACGTTCTCGCTCAGCGAGGTGCCGGGGACGAGGCGGGTGCTCGATCCGGTCGCGATGATCGCGTTGTCGAAGGTCAGCTCCTCGGTGCCGCCCTCGTTGAGGTCGACGGTCATCGCCTTGGCCCCGGTGAACTTCCCCCAGCCGTGGACCTCGGTGATCTTGTTCTTCTTCATTAGGAAGTGCACCCCGGCCACACGGCCGTCGGCGACCTTGCGGCTGCGGTCGAAGGCGGCGCCGTAGTCGAAGCTCGCCTCCCCGCTGATGCCGAACGTCTTCGCCTCTTTGTGGAAGATATGCGCGAGTTCGGCGTTGCGCAGCAACGCCTTCGACGGAATGCACCCCACGTTGAGGCACACGCCGCCCCAATACTTGGGTTCGACGATGGCGGTGCTCAGCCCGAGCTGGGCGGCGCGAATGGCCGCGACGTATCCGCCGGGGCCGGCTCCGAGAACGACGACGTCATAGTGGGTCACGTCTACCTACCCTAATGGTCGCGGCAAGGCGAGCGCGTGTGCGGTCAAACGCTCGATCAGCGCAGGGTCATGGCTGACCAGGACGACCGTTGCGCCGTCGGCCGCGATCTCCCGCAGCATCGCCGACACCGCCTCCGCCGCGATCGGATCGAGCATCGCGGTCGGCTCGTCGCACAGCACCACCTCTGCCCGCTGGATCAGGACCCTCCCCAGGCAGGCGCGCTGCAACTGACCGTCGCTGACCTGTCCCGGGTAGCGGTCCAGCAGCTCGGGCTCCAGCCCGACTCGAACGGCGATCTCGTCGATGTCGATTCGTTCACGACGGATCACCGCAGGCTCGGCGACGATTCGTCCCAGCGTCCAGCGCGGGTTGCAGACCAGCCGCGGATGTTGGGCCAGCAGCGCAATCGAACCCGTCGGCGCAGTGGGGCGTCCGCGGTAGGTGACCTCCCCGGCGTCCGGGCGCTGCAGCCCGGACAGCACGCGCAGCAGTGTGGTCTTGCCGCTGCCGGATGGGCCGGTCACGCCGGTGACTGACCCCGCGGGCGCGACGAGGTCGACGCCGTCGAGCACCGTCACACCGTCGAACGTGACGGTGATGCCGGACGCCTCCAGCCCCGTCATGCCGGCACCGCTCCGAGCAGGGTCCGCACGTACAGGTCGGTGCCAGACATCGCTTCGGCGAGCGGCACCTGAGTCGTGACAGAGCCTCGCGCCATGACCGCGACGTCATCGCACACTCCCGCGCGCCGCAGCGACGGCATGTCGTGCGTGATGACGAGCACGGCGGCGCCGTCGGCCGCCGCATCCCCGAGCAGTCGCCAGATCAGCGCCGCGTTGTCTGGGTCGAGCGCAGAGGTCGGCTCGTCAGCGATCAGCAGTCCCGGCCGGCCGGCCAGGGCTGCGGCGATCGCGACCCGCTGCGCCATGCCGCCGGACAGTTCGTGCGGATAGCGCCGCGTCACGTCCGCCGGCAGCGCGACGGCCGTCAACAACTGCTTCGGGGCGCGGTCAGCGGCGAGCCGGTCGCAGACCTCGGCGAGTTGGGAGCCGATCGTGCGCACCGGGGTGAACGACGTCGCCGCCGACTGCGGCACGACGCCGATGTGGCGGCCTCGCAGTGCGCGCCAGGCCCGCTCGTCGTCGGATCGCACCTCGGTGTCGCCGATGAACACCTGTCCCCGCACGTGTGAGCCGGGTGGAACGAGCCCGCTGAGTACGGCTGCGACGAGCGACTTGCCGCATCCTGATTCACCGATCAATGCCGTGACCCGACCCGCGGGCACGACCAGGCTGACGTCGTCGAGGACGCGGACGACGGTCGAATCCCGACCGCGTCGCAGGTTGATGTCGACCGTGACACCGGCTAGACGGGTCACCACACCTGCCCCGCGGGAGCACGACGGCGGTCGCGAATCGCGGTGCCCGCGGCGGCGAAGGCGAGCGCGGTGGCGATGAGCGCGACCGCGGGCACGGCCAGGGTCCACCACGCACCGGTCAGGATGTCGCCACGGGCTTCGCTGAGCAGCGTGCCCAGGCTGGCCCGGTCCGGGGAAAGCCCGACGCCGAGGAACGACAGCGTGGATTCGTGCCACACCGCGTGCGGCAGAAGGACGACCATCGCGACCAGGGCTTGACCCGTCACGGCGGGAAGCAGGTGACTGCGGGCGACGAACCACCGTGACGCCCCGGCCAGTCGCGCGGTCTCGACCCACCCTGCGTCGGCGACGGCGAGAAGTTCGGCGCGCACGACCCGCGCCACGGCAGGCCAGTGGGTCAGTGCGATGGACGCGATGATGGCCAGCGGCGCACCGCGCCACATCGCGGCGATGACGATGCCGAGCACCAGGTGCGGCAGCGCGTTGAAGCCATCGACGAGTCGCATCACGATCGCGTCGAACCATCCGCCGGCCAGCGCCGCGGCCACCCCGATCGCGAGACCGAGAACAGTCGCGAACAGTGCGCAGACAACAGCGATCAGCAGCGAGACCCGCAGCCCCTCGGCGGTGCGGACCAGCAGGTCATAACCCGAATGGTCGGTTCCGGCGAGGTTCTCGAAGCTCGGCGGACGCAGAGCCGCGGAGAAGTCGGCGACCTGCTCACCGGCGAGCATCGGAATCCCCAAAGCGGCAAGCACGATGACGCCGAGCACGATCCACGCAGCGTCGCGCCTCACGCGGTGATCCTTACGCGGGGGTCGACGGCCACGGCCGCCGCGTCCGAGAGAGCGGACCCGGCCAGCACCGCAACCGCGGCGGCGACGGTCAGCGCGGCGAGCAACGGGAAGTCCAGGGCGGCGGCGGAATTCACCAGAACCGCCGCCATACCGGGCCAACCGAACACCGTTTCGACGATCGCCGCACCCGCGATCAGCTCCGGGAGCCTGGTGCCCAGTAGCGCGAGGGTCGGTAGCACGGACACCGGCGCGACATGGCCGCGCAGCAGCGTCCAGCCGTGGACACCGCGGGACCGGGCGCCGCGCACCGCGTCGGAGTCGATACTGGCCACCACCGCCGTGCGGGTGGTCAGCAGCAGCCACGGGATCATGGAGACGGTGAGCGCGATCCACGGTAGAACCCCGTGCCGCAGAACGCCTTCGATCGTGTAGTCGGCTCCTGGCGCGGCGGCGCCCGATGCGGGCAGCCAGCGCAGTCCGACCGCCACCACGACGACGAGGGCCAGGGACACGACGAACGGCGGGACGGCGGCGAACGTCACCGCGAACCCGGTGCAAACCCGGTCGAGCATGCCGCCCCGTCGCATCCCCGCCAGGCACCCGAGCACGATCGCCAGCACCGTCGCGGTCAGCAGCGCGGCGCCGGACAGCGCGAGGGTGAACGGAAGGCGTTCGGCCAGAACGTTTGTCACGGGTTGCGACTGCGTCGACGACCACCCGAGATCACCGCGCGACAACCCGCCGACCCACTCCCACCAAGCCTGATACCAGGGCCGGTCGGTCCGGTAGGCCTCGCGCATCGCGTCGCGCTGAGATTGGGTGGCGAACTGATAGTTGCCACCCAGGTACGCGGCCAACGGGTCGAAGGGCGACAGCGACGCGACCGCGAAGATGGCCGCTGAGATTGCCGCGGTCAGCGGGACAGCGATCGCGGTCCGGAGCGCGAGCAACCTGACCGCAGCACGGAGCGGGCCGGCGGGCCGGCCCGCGGGAGTGTGCTCGCGGGCTGTCCCCGGAGCCAGCGTGCCTAGCGCTTCCATGCCTGCAGGTTCCACCACGGACCCCACGAAACCCCGTGCGAATGCGGCTCCATGATGGGGGCACTCTGCTGCCACCCGAGATCGCGGTAGCCGTAGGTGTGGTCCAGGAACACGAGAAAGATGTGCGACGGTGCGGCGGCATAGGCGGTCTGGATGTCGCGATAAAGCGTGTCCTTCGCCGGACCGGACTCCGACCGGCTTGCCTTCTCCAACATGTCGTCGAGCCCCGGTGCGGTGAAGTTCCCGGGGTTCGAGTAGGGCGACGAGTCGGGCACGCGGGTGTGCAGTGTGTCGTACACCTGCGAGTCGATGCTGTAGGGCGTGGATCCACCGCCGAGCACCACCGCGGAATCACCGAAGCGGGTGTCGATCTCGTCCCAGCTGGTGCCGCGCGGACGCACCTCGACACCGAGCGGCTTCATCGCCGCCGAGTAGGCCACCGCGAGGTCTCGCCGCAGTGTGTCCTGCGCGTTGTACAGCAGCTCGAAAGATGCCCGCGCACCGTCTTTTTCACGAATTTCGTCGCCGCCGGGTCGCCAGCCCGCCTCGTCGAGCAGCGACCGTGCCCGGTCGATGTCGAACGTGAACTGTGCCTGCGCGTTGTAGGCGTCCCCGTAAGCCTGCGCCACCGGGGTGCTCGCCGGGCGTCCATACCCGACGAGAACGTCGCGCACCATCGCCTCCCGGTCCACGCCGAGGTTCATCGCCAGACGCGCCGCGACGTCGGCGGTGAACGGGTTTCCGGCAGGCAGTGCGATGCCGCGCCAATCCGCGGATTCCGCTGCGACCGTTTGCACCTCGTCGGTTTTGACCGAATCAATCAGTCTCGGGGGCAGATTCGTGCCGTCCACCGATCCGGAGACCATGCTCTGCGCCCTCGCGTTGTCGTCGGGCGCGTAGGTGTAGACGAGACGTTTGACCTGAGCCGGCTGGCCCCAGTAGTCGTCACGTGCGACGAGGACCGCCTGATCGGGACGTAGGCTGTCGAGCCGGTAGGGCCCGGTGCCGACCGGGGCGGTGTTCACCGCCCAGTCGGCCGCCGGCTTGGCCTCGATCTTCTCCGACGGCAGGATCCCCAGCAGCAGATAGGGTTTCGGGTTCGCTGCAGTGGTCAGCTCGACGGTCACGGAGTCGGGTCCGTCGGCGGTGATCGCCACGATGGGCGCTACCGAGGTGGAGATCTCGGACGCCACTTCCGGGTCGCGCACGGCAGCGTAGGTGGCGACGACGTCGGCGGAGTCGAAGGCGCTGCCATCGGAGAAGGCGACGCCGGTGCGCAGGAAGATGCGCCACCGGTTGGGTCCGGCCGGTTCGGGTTCCCGCTCGGCAAGCGCCGGGGCGAGTTCGGGAACGACGGAGTCGGTGTCGGCGCTGGGACGGTAGAGCCCGTCGTAGAACGGTGACACGCCCGTCTCGCCGTAGCCGTTGACCGGGTTGTAACCGCCGAGCTCGTACCCCTCGGCCAGCACGATCTGGTCGGACGACGAGCCGGTGGCGCTGTCATTTGCAGCGGTAGAACATCCTGCGAGCAGCGCAGCTGCCGCTCCGATCGCCACGACGACTCGCCTTTTCATGTGTGTATGTGAACACATGAAGCGACATGCGTCCAGTCACCTCATAGGTTGGGCAGCGCTAGATGACGATCCAGCCGAAGCCGACACTCGCGTACAGCACTCCCGCGCCGATCGCCGCCGCCAGTGGGCTCGACATCAGCGCCAACGACATCGCCGCGATGTTCGGCCGCTCCTGGACCATCGCGGTCAGCAGACTTCCGACGATGCACGCCACAACGAAGACCAGGACCGCGAAGATCGGCATCGCCTTGTCGAGTGACTGGAACCACCAGTAGTAGAGGCCCGCCCCTGCTGCGGCACCCGCCAGCCACAGGCCGACGACCACGAGCAGGAACCGCCCGCGGCCCACGAACTGCGGGATGCCAGGGACGACGATCGGCTGCGCGGGCGGATGCGGTGGCAGCTCGCTGGCATAGGCCGGGTCGTCGACCATCGTCTGCACGGGGATGCTCCCGGTGAATTCCGGTGTGAACGACTGGGTTTGCTCAGACACCGGAAGCCACCTGGATCGCGGTGAGCGCACCGAACCAGCCCGGCCCGATCGCGAGAATCATGGCGCCGACGGCGGTCACCCACCGCTTGCCCGAGAACAGGATCATCAGCATGCCGATCACGCTAGGAACACCGATGACAGCGCCGATCACGACGTCGGGTCTTACCGTCGCAGTGATTTCGACGGCGGCGATGAGCGCGGCCATCATCCCCAAAGCGACTCCGATGATCATCACTCCGGCGAGGACCGATGCTCGTGGCAACGGGATCACGTCACTGACGATAACGCCGCTGGCGGCCGTATTCCTCACGGCGCGCCGCATTTTCGTGCGTACGACATAACAGCACGATCACGACGAGCGTCTGCGAAATCGCCAATCAGCCGGTCAGCAGGGCGATCCTGCTCATGGGTGCAGCCGTTTTCGTGATCGTGTTGTGTCTCGCCGATTCTCGCGCCACGTGTCTAGCGTTTACCCAGGGCGCGATCAGCCGCCTGGATGACTCTAATCATCCCCAGTTTGATCAACGGGGCATAGATCCTCGTGAGGAGATCGCCGACAACGGGCACGGTCAGCCGGAAGGCTGTGGTCCACACGACATCGGTTCCCCCCGGGACCTCGTGAAAGGCGATCGATCCGCCGTCGTGTTCGATCTTCGGAATCGAAGACAGTGCTTGGTAGCCCATATAGCGCGGGCGGTCGAATTCGGTGATGATCTCAGAGACCTTCGAACCGAGGCTGGCAAAGTCGCGGATCGAACCGACACCATTGGGCTCGGCACCGTCTGCGGAACGAACCCGCGAGTAGAGCATGCCGGTGATGGTGGCCCAATTTGTTCCATCGGCTATCCAGTCGAAAACGTCGTCGACAGGCGCGCCGACAAAGCGTCGCGTGCTCACCCTCCGCATTCGAGTAAGCATCGCGCCGCCGCGTCGAGAGTGCAGGCAGATCGCCAAAATACGCCTACACGCGATCTGTGCGCCCTCTCGGCGCACCGGCTACCGCTGAGGAATTGCGCAGGCGTCGACGGCATCGGCGACGACGTGCGTGCCGTTGGCCTGTGGTCGTTCCCCGCGCTCGTAATCCGCCCCCGTCACCGGCGGCGCAGCGTCCAGCGCACGGTTCTCTTCGTCGGTGAACGCCCGGCCGCGCGAGAGGAATCGCTTGCCCTCCGGCGATTCCAGGCTGAAGCCGCCACCGCGGCCCGGCACCACGTCGATCACCAGTTGGGTGTGCTTCCAGGTGTCGAACTGTGGACCGGAGATAAACACCGGCACGCCGTCACCGACGTCGAGCACGGCGAGCAGTACGTCCCGGTCCCCGACGATGAAATCGCCGTCGGGGTAACACATCGGGGACGACCCGTCGCAGCAGCCGCCGGACTGATGGAACATCAACTTTCCGTGCCGCTCCTGCAGTGTGCGTATCAGCTCGGCGGCGTCCTCGGTCACCAGTGCCCGATTGGGTGCATGCATGTCAGCCATTCTCCCTTGCTGCGCGAATCGCGGGTGCCGTCGACGGTGGCAGCAGCAGCCGCCGGTCGGCCGGATAGCAGACGGACAGCTCCACAGCGCCGGAGAACCGGTAGGGCTGCGCGGCAAGCAGTCCGGTGAACTGCTTGCGTAGCCGTGACATCTCCGCGCGCACCGTCACCACCCTGGATCGGTCGCCATAGAGGTCCTCGGCCAGCTGCGGCGCCGACCGCCCCTGTGGCGAAAGGGCAAGGGCGCAGAGGATTTCCGCGTGCCGCAGGGACAGGTCGTGGCGCCAGCTGCCGAAGTCCCCCGCCATCACCAGTGACGGCCGGTCTGGGTCGCGAAGATCCAAAGTCACCTGTGACGCTGCGCGGTGGCCGCAATCCTCGTCCGGCGCCAGCCGCACCAGCCATCCCCCGGGCAGCGGCTCGACGGCGCACATGCCCAGCGTCGCCAGCCACATTCGGCCTGGACCCATCTGCTCGGGCAACAGGATCCGGTTGTGCAGCGGCATGGCATCGACCGCAGCCACCCAGCCCTCGGTGTCGACGGCCAGTGCCGGGCTGCCCATCCGCGCCAGGATCGGTGCGGCCAGGGCGCGCAGCCGGTTCAACGTGCGGTCGTGTTCCTGGCGCAGATGGGACTCGGCCAGGCGGGCGACGGCGTCGACGAGGGCGATGGTGGTGGGGTGCACGGTGGCAGCCGGACCCGAGACGTCGACGACGCCGATCACCTGACCGGTGCGCGGATCCCGGATCGGTGCGCCGGCACAGGTCCACGGGTGGTGGCTGCGCAGGAAATGCTCGGCGGAGAACACCTGCACTGCCCGCTGGGACACCAGCGCCGTGCCGATGGCGTTGGTGCCGACGGACCCTTCCCCCCAGTTGGCGCCTTCGACGAAGCCGAGCCGGTCGGCGTTGCTCAACACCGCAGGCGACCCGGAGCGCCACAGCACCCGGCCCGAGGCGTCGGCCACGACGAGGATGTTCTCCCCCTCGGCGACCAGTGATTCCAGGCCGTGCGAGATCTCGTCGAGCACTTCCATCAGCCCCGACGAGCGCCGCAGCATCTCCAAAGCACCCGCCTCGACGACAGGCACGACCTCGTCGGGATTCACCCCGTTGGCCATCATCCGGCGCCACGAGTCGCCGATGACCTCCCGCGGCCGGGCAGGCGCACGGTGGCCTGCCATCGTCGCGTCGTAGACAGCCGACATCAGCCGCGCGTAGCTGCGCGGATCCTCCCCGACGGCGACGGCGGGTTCAGGCACCGGTGAAACCTGCATCGATACCCAGTGTGCTCCCCATCTCAGCGGTAGACCAGGCCGCCGTCGATCAGACCGGACTGCCCGGTCATGTAGTCGGCGTCGGGGCCGGCCAGGTAGGAGACGAAGCCGGCCACGTCGTCGGGCGTCTCCGCGCGACCGAGCGCGATGCCGCCGACGAACTTGTCGTAAGTTTCACCTTCGGCGGCGCCGGTCAGCTCGGCGAACCGCTTGTCGATCTCCACCCACATGTCGGTGCCGACCACGCCGGGGCAGTACGCGTTGACGGTGATGCCGTCGACGGCGTGCTCCTTGGCGGCGGCCTGCGTCAGAGCCCGGACGGCGAACTTGGACGCGCTGTAGGGACCAAGCATCGCGAACCCGTCGTGACCGGCGATCGACGAGGCATTGATGACTCTGCTGATCTTTCCTTGCTCTTTGTTGTTCAACTGCTTGAACTTCGCGACAGCGGCCTGGATCCCCCACAGCACACCGTTGATGTTGATCGCCCACAGCTTCTCGACCTGCGCGGGCGTCACGTCCTCGATCGGCCCCACCAGCGCGATACCGGCGTTGTTGACCATGATGTCGAAACCGCCCAAGGCGGACGCGGCGTGCTCCACGGCGGCGAACACCTGGTCGCGGTCGCTGACATCAGCGACGAATGTGGTTGACTTCGAACCGATCTCGGCGATCGCCGCCGCGACGTCGTCGAGGCCGTCCGGCCGGACGTCGACGAGGGCGACGTCCGCGCCGTCCCGCGCGAGTCGAAGCGCGATGCCCCTGCCGATCCCTTTTGCCGCACCGGTCACCAGTGCGACCTTGCCCTGCAGTGTCATGCGCCTTCTCCGTTCGGGTCGACGAGGACTTTCATCTTCTTACCGGCGTGCAGCGCCTCGAACCCTCCGTCGACCACATCGTCGAGCGGGATATGGGTCACCCACCCGGTGGTGTCGTACTTGCCGTCGGCCATCAGCGCGATCACGGCCTCGAAGTCGGCGCCGGTGTAGCAGAGGGAGCCCTGAATCCTGGACTCGTTCATCACGAGGTTGAGAAGCGGTGTTTCCAAGGGTTTTTCGTAGATGGCGACACTGATCATCGGTTTGCGCGAGCCGACGCACGCCAATGCGTCAGCGACGGCGGGGGCCACGCCGGCCGCGTCGAACACCGCGTCGGCGCCCTCGCCGTCGGTGTGGTCGGCAACGAACGCGGGCACGTCGACACCGGCCGGGTCCAGAGTCTGGGCTCCGAGCGCTTCGATGGCGGCGCGCCGCGTCGGTGACGGCTCGACGACGAAGACATCGTTGAGTCCCTTGCCGCGCAAGGCAAACCACAGGCCAATGCCGATCGGACCCGCGCCGAACACCATCGCGGTGTCACCGGGCGTCACGTCCCCGAGGGTGGCGGCGTGGTAGGCGACCGACATCGGTTCGACGAGAGCACCGAGTTCCAGTGAGACGGTGTCGGGCAGCTTGTGCAGCATGCTCGTCGGAACCACGGTGTACTCGGCCATCCCGCCGTCGGACATCAGCCCGTGGAAGCCGATCTGCTGGCAGACGTTGTAGTTGCCCGCGCGGCACGGCACGCAGTGGTCGCACTTGTAGATGGGTTCGACGGCGACGCGGTCCCCCTCGCTCCATCCCGTGACGCCGGCGCCGACGGCAGTGATCGTGCCGGAGAACTCGTGGCCCATCGTCAGCGGCAGCTGAGCACCGGTCAACGGATGTGGTGAGGTCGGCACGAAGATGGGGCCGGCGTAAAACTCGTGCAGGTCCGTCCCGCAGATGCCGTTGAAGCCGACCTTGAGCTTCACGGTCCCGGGACGCGGCTCCGGTTCGGCGACGTCGTCGACCTCGAGCTTGTTCGGTCCGTAGTACACAGCTGCTCTCATGGCGACATTCCTATGTGATCGCCGACACACCGCGAAAGAGTTGCAGGGGGTTGCAGCGTGCTCGTGCAACGGTTCGCAACTCTTGCCAGACCCTGATCTTGAGGTGTGGTCTGGCTCACATGACTTCCACTCTCGACCCGCAGACCACCACCGATCTCACGCCGCAGCAACGCGTCGATGCCTGGCTCGCCGACTTCGAGGCGGCACTGGCCGTCCGCGACGTCGAGCGCGTCGTCGCAATGTTCGCCGTCGACAGCTTCTGGCGCGATCTGGTGTCGTTCACCTGGAACATCAAGACCCTCGAAGGCCGTGACCAGATCGCCGACATGCTCGGTGCGCGGCTGGCCGAGACCCACCCGTCGGGCTTCCGGACGCGGGAGGCGCCGACCCGGGACGGGGACGTCACGTCGGCGTTCATCGAATTCGAGACCGGCGCCGGACGTGGGGTGGGACACCTCCGGCTGAAGGGGGATCAAGCCTGGACGCTGCTGACCGCGCTGCAGGAACTCAAGGGCCACGAGGAGCGCAAAGGCTCCACTCGCGTGCTCGGCGCTGTGCACGGCGACGACCCCGACCCGCGGTCGTGGGCCGAGAAAAAGGCCGCCGAAGACGCCGAACTGGGCCGCACGGTTGAGCCCTACGTGCTGGTGATCGGCGGCGGACAGGGCGGCATCGCGCTCGGCGCGCGGCTGCGCCAACTCGGTGTTCCCGCG
Source organism: Mycolicibacterium iranicum (assembly GCF_002101705.1). Classification (GTDB taxonomy): domain Bacteria; phylum Actinomycetota; class Actinomycetes; order Mycobacteriales; family Mycobacteriaceae; genus Mycobacterium; species Mycobacterium iranicum. The sequence continues at coordinate 333,506 of NZ_LQPC01000026.1, forward strand.
ATCGTGGTCGACAAGCACGAGCGCCCCGGCGACCAGTGGCGCAAGCGGTACAAGTCGCTGTGCCTGCACGACCCGGTCTGGTACGACCACCTGCCGTATCTGCCGTTCCCGCAGAACTGGCCGGTGTTCGCACCCAAGGACAAGATCGGCGACTGGCTGGAGTTCTACACCCGCGTGATGGAGGTGCCGTACTGGTCGAAGACCACGTGCCTGTCCGCGACCTTCGATGAGACCGCCAACCAGTGGACCGTAGAGGTCGACCGCGACGGCGAACGGCTGACGCTGCACCCGACGCAGTTGGTGCTCGCAACCGGCATGTCGGGCAAGCCGAACGTCCCGACGCTCCCCGGCCAGGACGTCTTCCGCGGGGATCAGCACCACTCGAGCGCGCACCCGGGCCCCGACAGGTACGTCGGCAAGAGGGCCGTCGTGATCGGTTCCAACAACTCGGCGCACGACATCTGCAAGGCGCTCTATGAAAACGACGTCGACGTGACGATGGTCCAGCGCTCCTCGACGCACATCGTCAAATCCGACACCCTGATGGACATCGGCCTCGGCGACCTCTACTCCGAGCGCGCTCTGGCGGCGGGCATGACCACCGAGAAGGCCGATCTGACGTTCGCGTCGCTGCCGTACCGGATCATGCACGAGTTCCAGATCCCGCTGTATGACCAGATGCGGGAACGCGACAAGGAGTTCTACGACCGGCTGGAAGCCGCCGGCTTCGAATTGGATTGGGGTGCAGACGGTTCGGGGCTGTTCATGAAGTATCTGCGGCGTGGCTCGGGCTACTACATCGACGTCGGCGCGTGTGACATGGTCGCCGACGGCCGGATCAAGCTGGCACACGGGCAAGTCGACCGACTGACCGAGAGCTCGGTCGTCCTTTCCGATGGCACCGAGCTACGCGCCGACGTCGTGGTCTATGCGACCGGCTACGGCTCGATGAACGGTTGGGCCGCGGATCTGATCGGCCAGGACGTCGCCGACCGCGTCGGCAAGGTCTGGGGCCTGGGCAGCGACACGCCCAAAGATCCCGGCCCGTGGGAGGGCGAGCAGCGCAACATGTGGAAGCCCACCCAGCAGCCCAACCTGTGGTTCCACGGAGGCAACCTGCACCAGTCCCGGCACTACTCGCTGTATCTGGCCTTACAGCTCAAGGCGCGTTTCGAGGGCATGGCCACCCCGGTGTACGGGCTGCAGGAGGTCCACCACCTGAGCTGAGGCGGGACGGGGCAACCGCCGAGAGTGCAGCCAGGGTCGTGATCCCGTTCGTCGGCACAGCCCTGGCTGCACGCTGGGCGACTAGGAGTCTGCTGAATTAATCCCGCGTGGCGGGGGTGGGTTGACCTTTACTTTTGGGATGATTGGTGGGTGCAGGGTCGCTCTGATGATCAGCGTGAGTTGTTGGATGCGGAGTCGGTTGCCGGGCATCTTCTGAAGTCCGACAGCATGTTTGCGTTCTTGGCAGCACATCGCCATGAGTTGTTTCCTGAGGCGATGTTCGCCGATCTCTTCCCGTCACGTCGGGGCCGTCCGAGTGTGCCTGCTGAGGTGATGGCCTCGGTGATCACGCTGCAGGCCCTGCACGGGCTCTCTGACAACGAAACCGTCGAGGCGGTGACCTTCGATCTGCGCTGGAAGGCGGCCTGCGGGCTACCGATCACCGCGGGGGCGTTTCACTCGACGACGCTGACCTACTGGCGACGTCGGTTGGCCGCCTCGGATCGCCCGGATCGCATCTTCGAGGCAGTCAAGTCCGTCATCGCGGCGACCGGGGTGTTGGCAGGCAAGACCCGGCGTGCGTTGGATTCCACCGTCCTCGACGATGCGGTGGCCACCCAGGACACCGTGACCCAGCTGATCGCCGCGATCCGCCGAGTGCGCCGCGACGTCCCCGGTGCTGGGGCAGTCGTCGCTGTGCACTGCCACGCTCACGATTGGAACGACCCAGGTAAGCCGGCCATCGCCTGGAATGACAAGGCGGCTCGCAATCAGCTCGTCGATGCCCTAGTCGGCGATGCGCACCGCCTGCTGGGACACCTTCCTGAGCAGGACTTGGGGCCCCGCGCCGCTGAAGCGGTGGCGTTGTTGGCGTTGATCGCCGGCCAGGACGTCGAACCCGTCGAGGGCTCTGATGGCACCGACGGACACTGGCAGATCGCGCACAACGTTGCCCCGGACCGGGTGATCTCCACGGTCGATCCCGAGGCCCGCCATGCGCATAAGACGGTGCACCGCCGCCAGGATGGCTTCAAAGCCCACATAGCGATCGAACCCGACACCGGGCTGATCACCGACTGCGCACTGACCAAGGCCAACGGCCCCGATAATCACGAAGCCGTGATCGGACTGGCTCTACTCGACGGTGAGGACACTGCGGTGCGGGTACTCGGCGATTCGGCCTACGGCACCGGCGCTGCCCGTGCCGCCTTGGCCGACTCCAAGCACATCGCGGTGATCAAACCGCTGCCGTTGCGCGCTCCGGTGCCCGGGGGTTTCACCACCGACGACTTCGCTATCGATGTCGATGCCCGCACCGTGACCTGTCCTGCCAACCACACGTTGTCGATCCCGCCCGGCGGCGGCGTGTGTTTCGGGAAACGCTGCAGCACATGCCCGTTGGCATCACAGTGCACTACCGCCAAGCGTGGCCGCAAACTCACCTTGACTGAATACGAACCCCTGCAACGGGCTGCCCGCGCCCATGCCCGCGATCTGGGTTGGCAAGCTGAATACCGCCAACACCGCCCCATGGTGGAACGCTCGATCGCCTGGTTGACCCGCGGTAACCGCAAAGTCCGCTACCGCGGTGTGGTCAAGAACAACCACTGGCTGCATCACCGCAGTGCCGCACTTAACTTGCGTCGCCTCATCACCATCGGCCTGACCCACACCGGCACCAACTGGGCCATCGCCTGACACCGACGAGGTCTTGCCTGCTTGAAAACCCCATGCCACGCTGAACACAGCGGGGTGACCTCGAATTCTGTCGGCCCTCGGGTCTGACTTACACCAACGCGCCACCGAGCGCTCTGAGGCACCCCGCCCCAAAACCCCTAATTCAGCAGACTCCTAGGGCGCCAGGGTGTCGACGATGTCCTTGGACTCCTTGAGCCCCAACCCCGTCTGTTCGCGCAGCACCTTGATGGCCTCGATCTTCTTGCCGGCAAGAGCCAGCTGCACGACCTCGGGACTGATGGGGGGCCCGGCCGCGGAAGGCACCGGCATCGACGCCGTCTCGGTCCGCGGTCCCGCAACACGCAGTGCCCATTCCAGCGCCGCGACCCGACGTTCCAGCTCCTCCACCCGGCGACGCAGCCCACCGTCATCGAGACCGTCGTCTGATCGTCCGAAAATGCCCATGCGGCAAGTATGTCGTGTGCGCCGCAACCAGGGGCCGCGTCGCTCACGCGGCGGCCGACGACTGCCGGATCTGGTTGCCGCCGGCCCTCTTCGCCTCGTACATCGCCATGTCAGCCGCGGCGAAGACCCGCTCGATGAGGGTCGCGGTGTCTGCGCGAGGGTCTGTCACCGTGACACCGGCGATCCCGAGACTTGCGGTGACACCCCACTGATTCGATGCGATCGCCGAGCACAATCGACGCGCCAGCATCTCCATCTCGCGCGGCGGCGAGGCTTGCGCGACTGCGAACTCCTCGCCCCCGACGCGCGCTGTGATCACACCGGACCCGCTCGCGGAGCGGAGCCTTTCAGCGACGTCGACGAGAACCTGGTCCCCCACCGCGTGGCCCAGCGTGTCGTTGAGCCGCTTGAACCCGTCGAGATCGATCACCACGATGCTGAAACTTCCCGAGCCCCGGCGGGCAGCCTCGGCGACGAGGGCGCGCACCGACCGGCGGAAGCCGCGGCGGTTCGTCAGACCGGTCAGCGGGTCTGTGGACACCGCGTCGTTCCACAGCAGCCGTACCAGGATCTGACCGCCGAACGGGACCGTCAGCAGCCCGCCGGTGGACAGCAGCAACGTGGCCACCGCCATCGCCACGTCGCCTGCCCACGCCATCCGCGCCGCGCACACCCCGGCCGTCACAAGCGCCGCGCTCACCGTGACGGCGAGCAGCCGCGGATTGTGGAAGGTCGCGACATAGGCGGCCAGCCCGACAAAGGCCCAGCAGGTCAGCAGTCCGGTATGCGGATCTGTCGCCGTCAGTGCGACGCAGGCGATGGCGGCACTGCCGAGGACCGAGAAAACAGTCGATTGTCGCCGACTCGGCCAGCGCACCGCATACGTGACGGCTATGCCGACGAACACCACAGCAATCGCCAACACCACACCGCTGGCGGCCCCCTGCTGACCGGACGGGCTGATCGCCATCAAGGCGATGGCGGCCGCGAGCGCCGTCATGATCGCGGCCATCACCACAGACGAAACGCGCAGGAGCCGACGTGACGCCAGGTACTCCGACAGCCATTCATGGCGGTCCGGCTGTCGCCACCACTGGCGGATGTGGTTCACCGTGGCCCCCGATGCTCACCTGGGGCGATAGTACCCAGTCCACCGGGCGCAGCAGCCGAATCGAACACGTCCGGTCGGGGTGGTCAGAATGGGGGGCGTGACGAACCCCGCGCATACCGACGACCCGTACCTGTGGCTCGAAGACGTCACCGGCGACGATGCGCTCGCCTGGGTCCGCGAACACAACGCGCCGACGGTGGCCGAGCTCAGCGGCAAGCGTTTCGAGCAGATGCGGGCCGAGGCGCTGGAAGTTCTCGACACCGATGCGCGGATCCCGTATGTGCGCAGGCGCGGCGAGTACCTATACAACTTCTGGCGCGACGCGGCCAACCAGAAGGGCCTGTGGCGGCGCACGACGCTGGAGAGTTACCGCACCGAGAAGCCGGACTGGGAGGTCATCATCGACCTCGACGAACTCGCGCGCGCCGACGACGAGAACTGGGTGTGGGCCGGCGCGGATGTGCTCGAACCGGACTATTCACTGGCTCTGATCAGCTTGTCGCGCGGCGGCTCCGATGCCGCGGTGGTTCGTGAATTCGACATGCGGACAAAAGTCTTTGTGGACGGCGGATTCGAACTGGCCGAGGCCAAGTCGCAGGTGTCCTGGGAGGACGAGAACACTCTGCTGGTCGGCACCGACTTCGGCGAGGGGTCGCTCACCGAGTCGGGCTATCCGCGGCTGGTCAAGCGGTGGCGGCGCGGCACCCCGCTGTCGGAGGCCGAAACAGTGTTCAGCGGTGCGGAATCGGACGTGGTCGTCGCGGGCTCTCGGGATCACACCGAGGGTTTCGAACGCACGCTGGTGAGCCGGGCCTTCGACTTCTTCAACGAGCGGGTCTACGAACTGCGCGACGGCGAGCTGATCCGCATCGACACCCCTACCGACGCGAGCATCTCGATCCACCGGGAGTGGCTGCTGATCGAGTTGCGCACCGAGTGGCAGTACGGCACCCAAACGTATCCGGCCGGTTCCCTGATCGCCGCCGACTACGAGAAATTCCTCAGTGGCACAGCAGAATTGCAGGTGGTGTTCAGTCCGGATGCGCACACCTGCCTGCACCACTATGCGTGGACGCGTGATCGCCTCGTCGTGGTGACGCTGGCCGATGTGGCCAGCCGTGTCGCGATCTACACGCCCGGCGCGTGGATCTCCCAACCGGTGCCCGGACTGCCGGAGAACACCAACACCGTGATCGTCGGCACAGATCCGTTGGGCGACGAGATGTTCCTGGACTCTTCGGGTTTCCTCACTCCGTCTCGCCTGCTATACGGATCTGCCGACGGGAACCTCAGCGAGATCAAGCGGGCACCGTCGTTCTTCGACGCCTCCGATCTGGAGGTGTCGCAGTTCTTCGCGACCTCCGATGACGGCACCGCCGTCCCCTACTTCGTGGTCGGACACCGGCACCGCCGGACCCCCGGTCCGACGCTGCTCGGTGGTTACGGCGGGTTCGAGGTGGCGCGCACGCCGGGCTACGACGGCGTTCTCGGCCGACTCTGGCTGTCGCGGGGCGGCACCTACGTGCTGGCCAACATCCGGGGAGGCGGCGAGTACGGGCCGACGTGGCACACCCAGGCCATGCGCGAGGGCAGGCACCTCGTCGGCGAGGACTTCGCTGCTGTGGCAAAGGATCTGGTCGAACGCGGGATCACCACCGTCGACCAACTCGGCGCACAGGGCGGAAGCAACGGCGGGCTGCTGATGGGAATCATGCTGACCAAGTACCCCGAACTGTTCGGCGGCCTGGTGTGCAGCGTGCCACTGCTCGACATGAAGCGCTTTCATCTTCTGCTTGCCGGCGCCTCGTGGGTCGCGGAGTACGGCGATCCCGATGATCCCGACGACTGGAAGTTCATCTCCGAATACTCCCCCTATCAGAATATTTCGACGGACAGGCGATACCCGCCGGTTCTCATCACCACGTCAACCCGTGACGACCGGGTTCATCCCGGCCATGCGAGGAAGATGACCGCCGCTCTCGAGGCGGCCGGGCACCCGGTCAGCTACTACGAGAACATCGAGGGCGGTCACGCCGGCGCGTCGGACAATCCGCAGATCGCCTTCCGGTCCGCCCTCGTCTTCGAGTACCTGCTGCGCACCCTGAACGGACACTGACATGACCAACTGGACAACGCTTTTCGGCGCCACTGCCGCGTCAGCTCTGCTGCTGACCGGATGCTCCCAGAACATCACCGGAACCGCCGTGACAGCGGTGGCCGGCGCCGGCGATATCAGTGCGGCCGGGGGCGACGAAGCGCAGTGCACCACCGTCGATGCACCGCTCGACGACATTCCCAGCGAGGACGACAGTGAACCACTGCTGCGCATCCCGGTGCCCGACGGTTGGGAACGCAACTCGATGATGGACAGCGAAATCATCCGCTACACCATCGTTTCGACCGATCTCATCAGCAACGACTTCGCCCCCAACGCCGTCGTCACCCTCGAGTCGGTGCGCGGTATCGAGGCACCCGAGGACGTGTTCGAAGAAAACCGGGCAAACTTGGAGAACGGCCTCGGCGCATTCGATCTGAAACCCGTCAGCAACACCACCTGCGGATTGCCCTCCGAGACAACTCATTACGTTGCTCCGCCGATGGGTCCGGCACCGGAGCGGCCGATCATCATGCATGCCGTGGTCGCCGAGGACAGAGGGTCCACCTTCCTCGCCACACTCACCATCCAGACCACCAATCCCACCGATCCGAGGTACGTCGCCGACTCACAGGAAATCATCGACGGGTTCCAAATGCTGGTGCCGGGATCATGAGCACGTGGTCGTACGCACTGCTCGGCGCGGGCGCACTCGCGCTCGTCCTGGGAGCCGCCCTACCCGGATGGGACACTCCCACCCTGCCCAAGCGTGCGGTCAAGCGGCGCATCTACTGGGCGGGGACCGCTACCGGGGTCGTTCTGGTGTTCCTGGGCGGCCTGCCGGACCTTCAGAGTTCGGTCGCATTCGTGGTCGCCGCGCTCATTCTGATGGTGGGCTCGGCGTATTTCCGGACCCCGAACATCAAAATCGGCGGCACGATCTATTCGGCATACGAACCGCATCGGCAACCCGACCCGCCGCCGGCGGTGTAACGCTCGGCGCGCTTCTCGGCACTACCCGGTGATGGCTTCGCTGCCCGGCGGGGCCCGCTCCGAGAGGATCGCCATGACCGCCACCACCAGAACCTCGCTCCCCACTCGCCTCTCCCAACTGGAGGGCGTCAGCGGCGCGCTCGCCCGCTACGGACTCGTCGTCGTCCTCGCCTGGATCGGCGCGCTGAAGTTCACCGACTACGAGGCGCAGGGCATCGCACCGCTTGTCTCCAACAGCCCATTCATGAGCTGGGTTTACGAGATCTTCTCCGTCGGCACGTTCTCGGCGTTGCTCGGCGTTCTTGAGCTCGCCACCGCCGCGCTGATCGCCGTCAAGCCGTGGTGGCCCCGGCTGTCGGCGGTCGGCAGCGCGATCGCGATCGGCCTGTTCGTCGCGACGCTGAGCTTCCTGTTCACCACCCCCGGCGTTTTCGAGGCCTCCGCAGGCGGCTTCCCCGCCCTGTCCTCGACCGGCCAGTTCCTCATCAAGGACGTCGCGCTCCTGGGAATCGCGGCATGGACTTTCGCCGACGCGCTGCGGAGTTCACACTTCTGACATGACGAGCACGTCGACCGACGAGGCCGACCTCATCGCCGCACTCCGAGCGCGCGATGAGGTCGCCTTCGCGACTCTGGTCGATACTCACACGCCGGCGATGCTTCGGCTCGCGCGCGGCTACGTGCCCAATCACGCGATCGCCGAGGAGGTCGTCCAAGAGGCATGGCTCGCCCTGCTCAAGGGTCTGGACGGATTTGAAGGTCGATCATCCTTGCGCACATGGCTTTTCACGGTGCTGATCAATATCGCCAAGAAGCGCGGCCTCCGGGAGCGCAGTGATGCCGACGTCGCGGTGCTCGCCTACACCGGCGGCACCGTTGACCCGGCACGATTCCGCGACAACGACGATCTCTACCCGGGCCACTGGAAACCCGACGAGATGCCGGTACCGTTCCCCGACACCCCGGAGGGCTCGGTGCTCGGCGACGAACTGCTGCGCATCACCCGAGGTGAGTTGGACAAGCTTCCCGAACGGCAGCGTGTCGTGGTGACGATGCGGGACATGCTCGATATGGACTCCGCGGAAGTCAGCGAACTACTGGGTATCACCGCTACCAATCAGCGGGTACTCCTGCATCGGGGACGCGCCGCGATCAGACAGGCGTTGGAGTGCTACGTGAAGGAGGAGATGTGACCGACTCACGTCCGCTCAACTGCAACGAACTCGTCGAGCTGGTGACCGACTACCTCGACGGGACGCTCGATCTGGAGACCCGGGCCCGGTTCGACGAGCACCTGATGGGCTGCGAGGGCTGCGACAACTATCTGCAGCAATTCCGCACCACCGTCGCCACGCTGGGCAAGGTGCCCGAGGACGCGCTGGAGCCCGCCTTCCGCGACAAGCTGCTCGACGCGTTCCGGGGCTGGCACTGACGCCACTCCCGGTGCTTGACTTCCCACTTCGAGGTGGGTCGACTACATATCCATGCCCGAAGCTGCGCCGCCCGAATTCGAGACCCTGCTCTACAGCACTCGCGAGGCAGTCGCGACGATCACGCTGAACCGGCCGGAGCGTCTCAACACCATCGTCCCGCCCATGCCCGACGAGATCGAGAAGGCGATCGGTCTTGCCGAACGTGATCCCTCGGTCAAGGTCATCGTGCTGCGAGGCGCGGGTCGCGCATTCTCGGGCGGTTACGACTTCGGGGGCGGTTTCGGCCACTGGGGCGAGTCGATGAACACCGACGGCCAGTGGGACCCGGGCAAAGACTTCGCGATGGTCAGCGCCAGAGAGACGGGACCGACGCAGAAGTTCATGGCGATCTGGCGCGCCTCCAAACCCGTGATCGCGCAGGTTCACGGCTGGTGCGTCGGAGGCGCCAGTGATTACGCGCTGTGCGCCGATCTCGTTGTCGCCAGCGACGACGCCGTCATCGGCACCCCCTACGCACGAATGTGGGGCGCCTATCTGACCGGCATGTGGCTTTACCGGCTGTCGCTGGCGAAGGTGAAGTGGCACTCCCTGACCGGTGAACCGCTGACCGGAAAAGAAGCCGCCGCAGTGGAATTGATCAACGAGTCGGTGCCGTTCGAGCGACTGGAATCCCGTGTCGCCGAGATCGCCGCGAAGCTGTGCTCGATTCCGCTGTCACAACTTCAGGCGCAGAAGCTGATCGTCAACCAGGCCTACGAGAACATGGGCCTGGCGTCGACACAGACCCTCGGCGGGATCCTCGACGGACTGATGCGCAACACCCCGGAGGCGCTGGACTTCATCGACACCGCCGCTCGGGACGGTGTGCGCGCGGCCGTCGAGCGCCGTGATGGCCCGTGGGGCGATTACAGCCAGGCGCCGCCGGAGAGGCGCCCCGACCCGTCGCACGTCATCAACCCGTGATCCATTTACGTTACGCACCCGTTTCGTTTATGCTCGTTCCATGGTGGACGTGGATGTCCTGGTGGCGGGCGCGGGCCCGACCGGATTGACGGCAGCGTGTGCGTTGCGGTTGCATGACCTTTCCGTACTGGTCGTCGACGGCGCTTCGGCGCCTGCGACTACCTCGCGAGCGAACTTTCTACACGCCCGCGGATCCGAAGTGTTGTCTCGCATAGGTGCCCTCGGTGATCTGCCCGGGAAATCGCTGCGGGCGATGCGCATCACCAACTACCTCGGCAACCGCCCGCTGATGACGTTGGAGTTCGGCGACCCCCATATGCACACCGCCGCGCCTCCGATGGTGATCTCGCAGGCCAAGATCGAGGGTTCGCTGCGGTCCCGCTTGGCCGAATTGGGCACCACACCGCTATGGGGAAACGGGCTGACGAAATTGCAACAGCGCGACGATCACGTCGTCGCCACCTTGGAAGACGGTACAAGCGTCTCAGCGCGATGGGTCGTGGGCTGCGACGGTACCTCCAGCCCCACGCGCAGACTGGCCGGAATCGCCTTTCCCGGAGTCAAAGTCACCGAACGGTGGCTACTCGCCGACATACATCTGGACTGGGATGTCGACCGGGGCGGCACCTCGGGTTGGATCCACCCCACCGGCTTGCTCGGCGCGATGCCGATGCCCGACGAACAGGGCCGCGGCAACCTCTGGCGAATTTTCGCCTACGATCCGAGCCTGACCGAAAAGCCCAGCGAGAGCCAGATTCTCGACAGGATGAAGGCTCTCATCCCGCAACGTAGTGGCCGCACCGTACGCATCGGCGACGCCGAATGGCTCTCGAACTTCACCGTGCACCGCAGGCTCGCCGACCGGTACCGGCAAGGGCGCGTTCTGATCGCCGGTGATGCGGCCCACGCCCATGCACCCTTCGGCGGGCAGGGAATGCTGACCGGTATCGGCGACGCCGAGAACCTCGCCTTCAAGCTCGCGCTGGTGACACGCGGACTGGCCGCGGACCCACTCATCGACACCTACGAAGCCGAAAGGCGACCGTTGGCAACAGAAGTGCTACGCGGAACGAGCATGGTGACTCGTGTCAACGTGTCGGGCAATCCCGTCGGACGCTTCCTGCGCGACCATGTCGCCGCAAGGGTTTTCAGCCTTGCGCCGCTACAGCGGTGGATCACCTACACCGCGTCACAGCTCTGGGTGAGCTACCGCAAGGGACCTCTCGGGGGTGGCGGCGCCAGACCGCGACCGGGCGACCGGATCGGCGATATTGAATGCACACGCCCGGAAGGATTTTCGACAATGCTCCACCACGAGCTCGGGGGAGGCTGGGCACTGCTGAGCCCACCCGGCGCGCCACCCGACTTCACCGACTTCGCCCGACGGCGCCTGGGCCAGTTCGTCGGCACCCTTGATTTCGCCGGGAGCGAGGTCATGCTGGTACGGCCCGACGGCCACCTGGCGTGGCGAGGAGATCCCGATCGACCGGACAGCGTAGGCGCCCTTGATGACTGGCTCCACCGAGCGTTGACGACCGGCTCGACCCGGTGAGTCCGCGCGGGCGGCCGCGGGACTCTGGCGCTGACGCGGCCATTCTGCGGGCAGGTCTGGAGCTCTTCATCGACTTCGGCATCGAGGGCACCAGCATGGAGCAGATCGCGAAGAAGGCAGGTGTCGGCAAGCCGACGCTTTACCGCCGATGGGCGACGAAAGAAGAGTTGATTGCCGCGGCGATGGAGTCCCTCATCGTCGAAGAATCCGGTTGGACACTGCGCGACGTCGAAGCCACGGAGTCGCCTTACGAACTCGTCGAAGCAGCTCTGGAGCGGGCCGCCCAGACGACCACGACTCCCCAGTACCGGGCCCTGGTCGCCAGGGTCTATGGCTCGGCCGTCACCCATCCGGACTTGATGGCCATCTACTGGCGCCGGTTCATCCTTCCGCGGAGGCGACACGCGGCAGCCCTACTCGAACGGGCGCGGGAACTGGGGACGGTTGCGGCGCACGTCGATGTCGAGGTCGCCATCGACATGATGGTCGGGGCCGTCACGTATCGGATCCTGCAGCCCGAACCGCCCGACGTCGAGGAAATGCGTCGATACCTACGGGCTGTCTACCGCCAGACCGGTTTGCTGCCCGTGTAGTCGGTCACCCCTGGCTGACTTGTGACCGGCGGCGAAGACGGGAGACGACGAAGCGCCCGATCAGCACGGCGATCACGGCCAGCACGATGTACTGCAGGCCGGACGCATAGGGCTCGACGAGGTGCCAGTTGGCACCCAGTCCGTAGCCGAGGCCGATGAACACGCTGTTCCAGATCAGGCTGCCCAGTGTCGTCAGCGCGGTGAAGACCAGGAAGTTCATTCGTTGCACACCTGCGGGCACGGAGATGAAGCTGCGGAAGAACGGCAGCATCCTGCCGAAGAAGACGCCCTTGGTGCCGTGGCGGGCAAACCACTGCGTGGACTTGTCGATGTCCTCCTGATCCACCAGCGGGAGCTTCGTGGCGAGCCTGCTCATCCGGTCATGGCCCAACCAAGCGCCGAGTAGGTAGATGACCCAGGCGCCGACCACCGAGCCGATGGTGGTCCAGATGATCGCTTCGACGACGGAGAGCCGGCCGAGACTCGCTGCGAAGCCGGCCATCGGCAGGATCACCTCGCTGGGCAGGGGCGGAAAGAGGTTCTCCAGGAAGATCGCCAACCCGGCGCCGACTCCGCCGAGCCGTTCCATCAACTCCACTGTCCAGCCGGCGAGGCCGCCGAGTTCGGCAGGAACTTCTGTCGACAACGAACGGCCTTCCTCCGGCGAGTGCTGCGGGTACTTCTTTCCACCCTAGCGATCGCTGCTGCTATGCAGCACGCCGCCGATTATGGCGGCGATCACGCCGAGCACCACGAGGCCGCCGCCCGCCAGCAGCGTGACATTGAGCCACTGGTGCAGGCTGCCCTCGGCGTGGGCGACCATGACCTCGGCGACGGTACGGATGTCGCCGGTGGTGCGGCTCAGCGCGCTGTCGATGAAACGATGGCCGACCTCGATGGCCGCCCAGCCGGCCGCACCCACGAGCAGCGCTGAAACACCAAGGGCGGTAAGGGCTTTGCCGCGCGATCTGGCGGCCGCCAACATCAGGAGCGCGAACACGCCGGTGAGGACGGCGATCCCGATGCTGGCCCACGGACCCCAGGTGGCGAGCCAGCGCAGCTTTCCCGGCTGAAGCTCCTCGGCGTCCACCGTGATGGGGACCGTCAGCGTCGGGGGCACCTGCAGGTCGAGGGTGCCCAGCGTCGCGGAGAACGACGGGTCCGACAGCATCGGCGCGACGTCGATGAGCCACTGGTCGGTGGAGTTACCGCTGGGGACGGCGCCGGTGAACATCCATCGGTGTGCGATGCGGTTGGCCTGCGCGAACTGACCGGGGAACCCGGCATTGCGGGTGTAGGAGTCGGCCACCGTGCGCACCAGCTCGGGGTTGAGTTCATAACCGTTGCCTTCGCCCAGCGCGATCACCTGGGTGGTCAGCTCGCTGGCCATCGCGTCCTGCAGCCGGCTGTCCCTGGCCGCCGACGTCGCCAGCGATGCGTACCCGTCCTCGCTGATGAGTGTCGACTGCGCCCACACCGCCGGCACCGCCACCGCCAACGCGGCTGTCGTGACCAGCCACAGCAGCAGCGTGGCGAGAAACCGCACGGCGCGCGTCCTTTCCGATCGGGACGCGGACCGGTTCAGTCGGACAGTGCGCGTCCCACGATGAGTGGATCGGGCCTGCCGATCAAGTCGTGGTCCTTGTTGTCGTAGTCGAATTTACTCAGCACGTAGCGCATCGCATTGATGCGGGCGCGCTTCTTGTCGTTGCTTTTGACCACGGTCCACGGCGCGATCTCGGTGTCCGTGCAGGCGAACATCTCTTCTTTGGCCGCGGTGTACTCATCCCATTTGTCCAGCGAGGCTAGGTCGGTCGGCGAGAGTTTCCACTGCCGGACGGGGTCGACCTGGCGGATGGTGAAACGGGTGCGCTGCTCGTTCTGGGTCACCGAGAACCACAGCTTGGTCAGGCTGACCCCGTCGTTGACCAGCATCTGCTCGAACAGCGGAGCCTGCCGGATGAACTCGGCGTGCTGCTTGGGCGTGCAGTAGCCCATCACGCGCTCCACGCCCGCGCGGTTGTACCAGGACCGGTCGAACAGCACGAATTCCCCGGCCGCGGGCAGGTGGTTCACGTAGCGCTGGAAGTACCACTGGGTGCGTTCGCGCTCGGTCGGCTTCTCCAGCGCGACGACCCGGGCTCCGCGCGGGTTCAGGTGCTCCATGAACCGCTTGATAGTGCCGCCCTTGCCCGCCGCGTCGCGCCCTTCGAACACGATGACGTGCCGGTGGCCGTTGGCTTGGCTCCACTTCTGCAGCTTCAAGAGCTCGATCTGCAGCAGCCGCTTCTGCTCTTCGTACTCGGAGCGCTTCATCCGCTCGTCGTACGGATAGTTCTCCCGCCAGGTGTCGACGGCAACGCCGTCGGGCTGGATCAGCAGGACCGGGTCGTCGTCATCGTCGTCGACGACGGAGTAGGCGACGTTGTCAAAGACAGCCGCTTTGCCAGAAACATCCAGGGTCACTGGCAGAAGCTATCGACCGCTACGAAAATGCCGGTGACCGTGCGGTGAACGGGACGTGGACTATTTCGCGGATCTACGCGGTCCGATCAGGGCCATCTTGGTCATCAGGGTGTTCATCCGCTTGAGAGCCTTCAGCGAGTTGTTGTAGTAGTTGCCGCCCGCGCCGACCTTGGTGCGCGGCGCGACGACTGCTTCCTGACGACAGAACTTGCGGATGCCCTCAGCCCCGCCGAAACGGGCGCCCATGCCCGAGGTCTTCCACCCGCCCATCGGCGCTGTGGTGCACATCAGGTTCGAGATGACGTCGTTGATGTTCACCGCTCCGCAATCCAGCTGGAGGGCGACCGCCTTCGCGCGCTCGGGGTCGCCCGAGAACACCGCGGCCGACAAGCCGTACGGGCTGTCGTTGGCCAGACGAATGGCCTCGTCGACGCTGGAGACCTTCATGATCGGGAGGGTCGGGCCGAAGGTCTCCTCGGTCATGCACAGCATCGTGTGGTCGACGTCGACCAGCACGGTCGGCTCGTAGAAGCTGCCGGAGCCCGAGGCTCGTTTGCCACCGGTCAACACTTTCGCGCCTTTGGCCAGCGCGTCGGCGACGTGACGCTCGGTTACGGCAACCTGGCTGTCGTCGATCATCGCACCGAGGTGATAGCCCTCACCGGCGCCCAGCTTCAGCTTGTTCACGTCGTCGACGACGGCCGCGACGAACTGGTCGTAAACCGATTCGACAACGTAGACGCGTTCGACCGACACACACGTCTGGCCGGCGTTGAACATCGCGCCCCACACCGCGGCGTGCGCGGCAAGGTCGATGTCGGCATCTTCGAGGACGAGCATCGGATCCTTGCCGCCGAGCTCGAGGCTCACCGGGGTGAGCGTGCGCGCCGCGCGCTCCATCACTTTGGCGCCGGTCGCGCAGGAACCGGTGAACTGGACGAAGTCCGAGCTGTCGATGACGGCCTCGGAGACCTCCCGAGCGCCCTGCACCAACGCGAGTACCTCGGGAGCTCCGGAGTCGAGCCAGCCGCGCAGCAGCAGTTCAGCGGTCAGCGGAGTGCGCTCGGAGGGTTTGAGCAGCACCGCGCAGCCCGCGGCGAGCGCGCCGATGGCGTCCATCAGTGCGTTGGCAACGGGGTAGTTCCACGGCGCGATGATGCCGACGACGGGCCGTGGCCGGTAGTGAACGCTGATCTTCTTGATCGCCAGGAACGGCAGCGCCGCAGGCCGCGTCTCCGGCGCGAGCGCCTTCTCGATGTTCTTGATGTAGTACGAGGCGATCATGATGATCAGCGGCACTTCCTGTGCGGCGTCGGCCGCAGACTTGCCGGTCTCTTCGATCAGCAACCGCTCGATCTCCGCGCGGTGCTGCCCGAGCCATACCGCGTACCGGGACAGCACCTTCGCGCGGCCTTTCGGACCGCGGGCCTCCCACTCCTTCTGGGCAGCGCGTAAACCGGCCGCCACCTGCGCCACGTCGGCGGGATCGGTCCAGCGCACCGTGCCGGCCACAGCTCCGGTTGCGGGGTTCTTGATGGTCCCGGTGCCGGTGAACGAGGGGGGCGTGTCGAGATCGGACGTCGCTGTCATGGCCCCATGCTATCGAGGGCTGTGATCTACGTCGCCCTGGGGTTGACACCTGTCAAGTCCGGCGGCCCAGACTGCCATACAAACAAATGCGCTGCCGAGGAACAGCGCCCCGATCGCGTCGGTGAAGTAGTGATAGGTGACCGCTTGGCCGATCACGGCAAGCACCATGATCGCGGTGAACGTCACGATCGCCCACGTCGCGGCGCCGACCAGCAACACGGCCATCGCCAGCACCACGAACGCCAGCGTCGTGTGGCCACTCGGATAGCAGAGTTCGCCATCTTTGAGCCGGCCGAACGACCGCTTGGCCAACCTGGCGGCCATCACCGCCAGCACCGGTGCGATCGCCGTTGCCGCGGCCAATGTCCACCGACGCTGCAAGGCAGCAGCCACGACGACGACACCGCAGAGCGCCAGGATCACCCGCCCGTCGGTGAGAACCAGGAAATAGCCGAGTTGCGGGTGGTTCTGGCCGAGCGTCTGGAACCACTCGTCCACCGATGTCGAATCCTTGCCCAAGCCGAGGCCGAGCGCGATGAGGCCGGCCAGGCCGGCCAGCGGCCACCAGCGAATCAGCGACGTCAGCTGACGAGCCCCCGAATGTAGGCGGCCTGACCGAGGTGCTGGGCTGCGTCGTCGATGATGCTGACCAGCCGTGCACTGGCCGTCACCGGCGGCGTCCAGCGCTTGTCGATGACGCGTGCGAGTTCGTCTTCCGACACCGACGCCACGTACTCCAGCGACAGTTTGTGGACGGCGCGGTAGTAGCCCGCCAGCAGCGCAGCCGGCGCACGCACCTTGGCAACCTCGTCTGGGCTGTGGCCGTAGCCGTGCGCGTCGCGCGGCAGATCGAGACCGAACCGGTCCACCCAGCCGTCGCGGAACCACACCTGCTCCATTCCCGCGATGTCACAGACCTGGGCGTCCTGCATGCGGGCGGTATGCCAGATCAGCCACGTGATCGTGTTCGCCTCCGGCGTCGGCCGGTACAGGGCCACGTCGTCGGTCAGGTTCTCGGTCAGGTCGTCGACGTGCTCGACCTGCCGCGTGAACAGATCGCGCAGCAGTTCCCGGGCTGAATCCATGGTCGCCAAGCTACGCCGGGCGAAGGGCGTAGGCGACGTCATAGACGACGCTGCCCGGACACACCGCTGTGAAGGTCGCGGTCAACTCGCCGGTCAACTCGCGCAACGGGTTCGATGTGGCGTCGGCAGGAAGGGCCAGTGTCTCGGTTTCGGCCGCGGTCCCGGTGCGGCCATCTGCGCAGTCGGCGGGCAGCGGCACCATAGTGCGGACGAACGTCCCGTCGGCGAATTCGTACACACCGAGGAAGGCGTTGGTCTTGCCCGGCTCCCCCGGGATAGTCGCCGTCGTCACGCAACGGTCGGCGGTCCGCAGGCAGTTCGTCGCGACGCCGATGTCGGTGACTTGGCGCTCGCCGGGCGGATCCCCGCGCCGCGTCTTGGTGAGGGTGTAGCCGCCGCGGAACGCCGCCGCGGGCGAGACCTGCCGCGGCGGTTGCGCCGAGGGATCCGGCGCAGGGAACTCCGGCAGCGGATCGCCCGCGCGCGTCATGGTCGGGGTAAGCGTGCTGACCGACGGACAGTCACCGGTCCCCACCTGGGTAACGGTGGGTGCAAACGTCATGTCGGGGGCGATCGCGATGTCCCAGATGGCCCACGCATCCCCGGTGAACCGCTCGCCGTTGGGCCCGGTGCAGGCGGCGCTGTTCTCCGTGAAGTTGACCATCACCCACCGGCCGTCCACGTAGTCGGCGACGCGCGGGTTCTTCAGCGGCGCCGACGGATTGTTCGGATCGGTGATCTCACCGCCGGCCGCCACACAGCGATTTTCGTCGCACGACGATCGGAACACCCAGCCCGCCTTACCCTCGGTCAGACCGGAGGCCGGGGCTCCGTTAGCGGTGCCTGTGCCGTCGTATTCGACGATGAACGAACCGTCGAGATTCACCAGGGGCTCGACGGCTCGCCGCTGCGGCTCATCCTGCGCCGAGCAGCCGCCGAGCACCACGAACAAGACCGAGCCCGCCGCCACGACCCCCCAGCGCATACGTCAGCCCTTCGGTCCGCCGCCGTGGAAGACGGCTTCGACGTTGTTGCCGTCGAAGTCGCGCACGAACGCGCCGTAGTAGTTGTCGTGATACTCGGGCCACAGCCGCGGAGCGTGCAGTGACTCCGCGCCGGCCTCGATGGCCGCGTCGTAGAACGCTTGGACGGCTTCGGGCCCGGCGGCCTGAAACGCGACGTGGATCTCCCTGTTGGGTCCCGCAGCCTCAGCGGCGCTCATGTCCGCAATCCAGAAGTCCGGTTTGCCCTCGGTGCCGTAGCCGATGGCAACACCGACATCCATCTGCCGCGTGTAGCCCAGAGCGCCGAGAACCTTGTCGTAGAAGGCCTTCGACTTCTCCCAATCCGCACAGTTGATTCCGAAGTGGTCGATCATTGCCTCACCGTACATTCGGGGTATGACATACGACCTCGTCATTCGCGGAGGAACAATCGTTGACGGCCTCGGGGGCGAACCGTTCGTCGGTGATGTCGCCGTGCGCGACGGAGTCATCGCCTCTGTCGGTGCCGTGGAGGGCGACGCGGCCCGCGAGATCGACGCGACCGACCTGCTCGTCACGCCCGGGTTCGTCGACCTGCACACCCACTACGACGGGCAGGCGATCTGGTCGGACCGGATGACACCGTCGTCGGCGCACGGCGTGACCACCGCGGTCATGGGCAATTGCGGCGTCGGTTTCGCGCCGTGCCGTCCCGAGGACCACGACACCCTCGTCGACGTGATGGCCGGCGTCGAAGACATCCCCGGCGTCGTGATGATCGACGGCCTCCCCTGGACGTGGGAGACGTTCCCCGAGTTCCTCGACGCGCTGGACTCGCGACGACGGGATATTGATGTGGCCGCGTTCCTTCCCCACTCGCCGCTGCGCGTGTACGTGATGGGCCGGCGCGGTGTCGACCGCGAACTGCCGACACCCGAGGACCTCGCGATGATGCGCAAGCTCGCCGAGGAGGCCGTACGGGCGGGCGCGCTGGGCTTTGCGTCCTCACGGCTGACCCTGCATAAAACCGCGGGCGGGCAACCGATTCCGAGTTATGAGGCGCAGTACGAGGAGATCGAGGCGATCGCCCGTGGTGTCGATGACGCGGGCGGCGGGCTGCTGCAGTTCGTGCCCGACCTGATGGCAGGCGATTACGAGGGCGCGCTCAAAGCCGTGTTCGATGTCGCTTCCGAGGTGGGCCTGCCGGTGACGTTCACGCTCGCGATCGGCAATGCCGGCCCGCCGATTCACCTCGATGCGTTGCGGATGGTCGAGAAGGCCAATGCAAATGGAGGGGATGTCACGGGGCAGATCTTCCCGCGACCGATCGGGCTGGTGCTGGGTCTGGACCTGTCGGGAAATCCGTTCGTCATGTACCCGTCCTATCGCGAGATCGCCGACCTGCCGCTGGCCGACCGCGTCGCCGAGATGCGCAAACCCGAAGTGCGGGAGCGGATTCTGAACGACAAGCCTGCCAACGACGGCCATCCGCTGATGTTCGCCGCCCAGGCATGGGACTACATGTACCCGCTCGGCGATCCGCCGAACTATGAACCGGCGCCGGAGGATTCGATCGGCGCGCGGGCCCGCGCCCGCGGCGTCAGCCCGCTCGAGGAGGCCTACGACCGTCTGCTCGAGGACGACGGCCACGCCATGCTGCTGGTCACGCTGGCCAACTTCCGTGACGGCTCGTTGGATACGGTCGCCGAGTTGATCCGCCGTGACGACGTCGTGCTGGGCCTCGGCGATGGTGGGGCGCACTACGGAATGATCTGCGATGCAAGCTTTCCCACCTACATGCTGACGCACTGGGTGCGTGACCGAGAGTCGGGCCGACTGTCGATCCCGGAGGTGATCCGCGAGCTGACCTCGGTACCTGCGCGCGTGGCAGGGCTGGCAGACCGAGGCCGAATCGCGTTGGGCTACAAGGCCGATCTGAACATCATCGACACCGATGCGCTGCGCCTGCACAAGCCCGTCGTCGTCAGCGACCTGCCCGCGGGCGGACGCAGACTGGACCAGACCGCCGACGGCTACGTCGCCACGATCGTGTCCGGCGAAGTGATCGCCGAAAACGGCGTGCCGACCGACGCCCGCCCCGGCGTCTTGATCCGGGGCCGACAGCCCGCGTCGACGGCATGAGCCGCGTGGCGCCGCTGGCCCCTCCCTGGAGCGAGGAAGACGCGGCGGGCATCAACAGCTGGGGCCACCCCGATCGCAGCTACGAGCCGCTGCTGCTGGTCCGCTGCCTGCAACGGCATCCCGCCATGGCTGCCAAACTCCGCAAGCTCGGCGAGTCCCTCTACGTCGACACGAAGCTGCCACCGCGGGTCCGCACGATCGCGATCCTGCGGATCTGCGCTCTTGTCGGCTGCGCCTACGAATGGGGCGGGCAGGCAGCATTTTGGGGCCCGATCGCCGGGGTGTCCGACGACGAATGCGATGCACTGGTCACGGGTGCCGACGTCGGATGGTCGTCCGACGAGAAGACGCTGATCTCGGCCGTCGACGAACTAGAGCACACCGGGTCGTGGACGGCCAAGACCTGGGCTGCCTTGGGCCACAGCCTTTCCGACGAGCAGCGGATGGAGCTGCTGATTGCCGTCGGCTGGTATCGCACCATCTGCACGCTGTGCAACGGACTCGACCTGCCCACCGAGGGCTGGATGCGGAGCTGGCCGGTCTCAACGTGACTGTCGCAGCGCCGGATGCTGGTTCTTGATCAGCGGTAGCAGCAGCTTGCGCGGCAAAAACTCGAACACCCGGGCCGGAATTTCGTTCTGCCACCCCGGGATAACACTGCGTCCGCTCTCCAGCGCCTCGATGCCCTTCTTCGCGACATCACGCGACGGGATCCACAGGAACTTCGGGAACGCGGCGGCGAATGTGCGCTCATCCATCCCGGCGGTTTCGAGGAACTCGGTGCGCACCGGCCCGGGATGCAGTGCGGCGACGGTGACGCCGGTGCCTGCGAGCTCGCCGCGCAGCCCGTCGGTGTAGGACCGGACGAACGCCTTTGTCGCGGCGTAGCCCGACTGTCCGGGAAACGGCTGGAACCCCGCCGTGGAACCGACGTTGAGAATCGCACCGCGGCCTCGCGGCACCATCTGCTGCACGGCCCGGGTGGTCAGGTCGATCACGGCTTCGACGTTGACGCGCACCTGATTGATCTCGGCTTCCGGCGTGGAGTCGACGACCGGGCCGATGGTGCCGATACCGGCGTTGTTGATCAGGATGTCGGTGGTCAGGCCTCGCCGCTCGACCTCGGCGAGCAGATCGGCGCGGGCCTCGGCGTCGGCGACGTCACAGGCGATGACCTCGACGCGAACGGTTCCGGAGAGCTCGTCGGCGAGATCACGCAGACGGTCTTCACGACGGGCCACCAGGGTGAGGCCGTGTCCGCGGGCCGCGAGCTCGCGGGCCAGATCGGCGCCGATGCCCGAGGAAGCCCCGGTGACAACGGCGGTGGTGGTCGGTGACGGTGTAGGAAGCGGCATGTCTTCGAAAGCTACGCCGTACGCTCGGCCCCATGAGCGTCAAGGTCGATCTGGACATGTTGGCCGACACCCTGGGCGACTTTTCGTACGCCTATCTGGTCACGGTCGGCGACGACTACCGCGCCCATACCGTCGCGATCCAGCCGGTGCTGACCGGCGACGTCTTGCGCATCGGGTCGGTCGGCAACAGCACGCGCCGCAACGCGGCCGTCCACCCAGACGTCACCCTGGTTTGGCCGCCTCGCGAAACCGGTGGCTACACGCTGATCATCGACGGTCGCGCCGACGTCGCCGAGGAAGGACTGCGCATCACGCCCACCGGCGCGGTGCTGCACCGGCCTGCTCAGCCGGGCATCCCCACCGCATCCGGCTGCGGCGACGACTGCGTGCCGCTCAACGGGTGATGACGATCTTGCCGGTCATCCGGCCGGCCTTCACTTCGCGGTTGGCTTCCCGCAGCCCCGCCGCGGAGAAGTCCTCGATGGTCTTGGTGACCGTGGTGCGCAGCGTCCCGTTGTCGACGAGGTCGGCCGTTGCCGCGAGCAGCCGCTGCTGCTCGATCATGTCCGGCGTCTCGAACATCGATCGCGTGAACATCAACTCCCAGTGCCACGCAATGCTTTTCGTTTTCAACGCGACAAGGTCTAGTCCTTCGGGTTCATCGATGGCGGTGATGCGCCCGAACGGCTTGACGATCACCGCGTAGTCGTCGATGTTTCCCGCCGAGTACGGGGAAAACAAGAAGTCGACACCGCCGGGGGCGACCTTCAGCGTCTCCTCCCGCAGGTGACGGTGGTTGACGACGACGTCGGCGCCCATGCTCTGCGCCCACGCGCGTGACTCGTCACGACTGGCGGTGCCGATGACACGGACCCCGGTCAACGCCTTCGCGAGCTGCATCATGATCGAGCCGACACCGCCCGCGGCGCCCAACACGAGCAGATCGCCCGCCGACTCCCGCGTCAGCTCGAAGCGGTCGAACAGGGACTCCCACGCGGTGATGGTGGTCAACGGCAGAGCGGCGGCCTCGGCGAACGACAGCGACGACGGCTTGCGGGACACGATGCGTTCGTCGACGGCCTGGAACTGCGCGTAGCTCCCCGGCCGGTTGAGATCGCCGGCGTACCACACCTCGTCGCCGACGCTCAGCGTGCTGACGCCCGGCCCGACGGCCTCCACCACACCAGCGGCGTCATAACCGAGGGTCACCGGCTCGGAGCCCGGTGTGATTCCGGCCTGCACCTTCCAGTCGGCGGGGTTCACCGAGACCGCCATCACGCGCACCAGGACGTCACGCGCCCGCAGCTCGGGGAGGTCGATCGTGATGTCGTGCAGGCTCTCGTCGATGGAATCGGCGGCGAAGGCGCCAATCGCCGTCATCGTGGAAGTGGTCATGCCCACAGTGAACTCACCGACCGCAGCTTTTCTTCCGCCTGTTGCGATCACGGCGCGCAGAACTCTGGCCGAGGCCCCCGCAATTGTGCGGAGATGGATCCCCGTGACGGTGACGAACGCGCCCGACGAGGCGAGCGGACAGCTGACGGTGACCCCGCAGGCCCGAACGGCGCTGTGGGCGAGCCTCGTCGGCACCACCATCGAGTGGTACGACTTCTTCCTCTACGCCACGGCGGCGAGCCTGGTGTTCAATCAGGCGTTCTTCCCGGACCAGACGACTTTCGTCGGGACGCTGCTGTCCTTCGCGACGTTCGCGGTCGGGTTCCTGGTACGTCCCATCGGCGGCTTCGTCTTCGGCCATGTCGGCGACCGCATCGGCCGCAAGAAGACGCTCGCGTTGACGATGCTGCTGATGGGCGGCGCGACGGCGTTGATGGGGGTGCTGCCTACCGCCGCGCAGATCGGAGTGCTGGCGCCGATTCTGTTGCTGCTCTTGCGAATCGTGCAGGGCTTCGCCCTCGGTGGCGAATGGGCAGGCGCGGTACTGCTCGCCGTCGAACACGGTCCCGCTCGCAGGCGAGGCCTGTTCGGCAGCATCCCCCAGGTCGGCCTGGCGCTCGGACTCGCCTTGGGCACAGGCGTTTTCGCGCTGCTGCAGATCGCCCTACCAGACGATGCGTTTCTTGCCTATGGCTGGCGCATCGCATTCCTGTTCAGCATCGTGCTGGTGATCTTCGGCGTGGTGGTGCGCCTGAAGGCCAGCGAGACACCGGCGTTCGAGAAGGTTCGCGACAGCGACGACCGCGCCGCGGTTCCGCTCAAAGAGGTCTTCCGTCCACCCATCCTGAAATCCACTGTGCTGGGCATGCTCTCGCGGTGGGGTGAGGGCGCGGCATTCAACACCTGGGGCGTCTTCGCGATCTCGTACGCGACCGGCACGCTGAAGCTCGAGAAGGTCCCCGTGCTCGTCACGGTCACCGTCGCGGCGTTGTTGATGGCGGCGCTGCTGCCCGTGTCAGGGATCCTGGCCGACCGGTACAGCCCGAAGCGCATCTACGCGATCGGCATCACCGCCTACGCCGTGGCCGTCTTCCCGGTCTTCGCGTTGTTCGGCTCCAAGGACATCGCGCTGTACGCCGTGGGCATGATCGTGGTGTTCGGCATCATCCACGCCCTGTTCTACGGAGCTCAGGGCACGCTGTACGCGTCGCTGTTCCCCGCCCGCATCCGCTACACCGGGCTGTCGACGGTCTACCAGCTCTCCGGTGTCTACGCCTCGGGCTTGACTCCGCTGATCCTCACGGCGCTGATCGGTGCGGCGGGTGGCACGCCGTGGATCGCATGCGGCTATCTCGTCGCGACGGCAGTAGTCAGCATCATCGCGACGCTGGCGCTCAAACCCCAACCACTGCATACCCTTTGACGCGTCGAGTGCACGGTTTGTGACGCATTCTCCGAGTACGCCCGTCACAAACCGTGCAGTCGCGAATCGAAAAGGCCCGGCCCCGCGAACGGGACCGGGCCTCCTCAGGTGACTTCTTAGAAGTCCATACCGCCCATGCCACCGGTCGGGTCGCCCGCAGGTGCGGCGGCCTTCTCCGGCTTGTCGGCGACGACGGCCTCAGTGGTGAGGAACAGCGCCGCGATCGAGGCTGCGTTCTGCAGCGCCGAGCGGGTCACCTTCACCGGGTCGGCAACGCCGGCCTTGAGCAGGTCCTCGTACTCGCCGGTCGCGGCGTTGAGGCCGTGGCCCGCGGGCAGGTTGGAGACCTTCTCGGCGACGACACCGGGCTCGAGACCACCGTTGAAGGCGATCTGCTTGAGCGGAGCCGACAGCGCCACGCGGACGATGTTGGCACCGGTGGCCTCGTCACCGGAGAGGCCGAGGTCGTCCAGCGACGGAGCCGACTGCAGCAGGGCCACGCCGCCACCGGCGACGATGCCCTCCTCGACGGCGGCCTTCGCGTTGCGGACGGCGTCCTCGATGCGGTGCTTGCGCTCCTTGAGCTCCACCTCGGTGGCAGCTCCGGCCTTGATGACTGCAACGCCGCCGGCCAGCTTGGCCAGGCGCTCCTGCAGCTTCTCGCGGTCGTAGTCGGAGTCGCTGTTCTCGATCTCGGCGCGGATCTGCGAGACGCGGCCGGCGATAGCGTCGGAGTCACCGGCGCCTTCGACGATGGTGGTCTCGTCCTTGGTCACGACGACCTTGCGGGCCTTGCCCAGCAGCGAGACGTCGGCGGTCTCCAGGGACAGGCCGACCTCTTCGCTGATGACCTGGCCACCGGTGAGGATCGCCATGTCCTGCAGCATCGCCTTGCGGCGGTCACCGAAGCCCGGAGCCTTGACGGCGACGGACTTGAAGGTGCCGCGGATCTTGTTGACCACCAGGGTCGACAGGGCCTCGCCCTCGACGTCCTCGGCGATGATCAGCAGCGGCTTGCCGGACTGGATGACCTTCTCCAGCAGCGGAAGCAGGTCCTTGACGGTCGAGACCTTCGAGCTGACCAGGAGGATGTAGGGATCCTCGAGGACGGCTTCCTGGCGCTCGGCGTCGGTCACGAAGTAGCCCGAGATGTAGCCCTTGTCGAAGCGCATGCCCTCGGTGAGCTCCAGCTGGAGACCGAAGGTGTTGCTCTCCTCGACGGTGATGACGCCCTCGTTGCCGACCTTGTCCATGGCCTCGGCGATGAGCTCGCCGATCTGGGTGTCGCCGGCCGAGATCGCCGCGGTGGCAGCGATCTGCTCCTTGGTCTCGACCTCCTTGGCCGACTTCAGCAGCGTCTGGGTGACGGCTTCCACGGCCTTCTCGATGCCGCGCTTGAGGCCGAGCGGGTTGGCACCGGCCGCGACGTTGCGCAGACCTTCGCGAACCAGAGCCTGAGCGAGCACGGTGGCGGTGGTGGTGCCGTCACCCGCGACGTCGTCGGTCTTCTTGGCAACTTCCTTGACCAGCTCAGCGCCGATCTTCTCGTACGGGTCCTCCAGCTCGATCTCCTTGGCGATGGACACGCCATCGTTGGTGATCGTGGGGGCGCCCCACTTCTTCTCCAGGACGACGTTGCGGCCCTTGGGGCCCAGCGTCACCTTTACCGCGTCGGCGAGGCTGTTGAGGCCCCGCTCGAGGCCGCGACGGGCCTCTTCGTCATACGCAATTGTCTTGGCCATTGCGAAGTGTTCCTCCGGGATTGGGGATGCACGTCTCGTGGTCGGAAGCGGTGCCCGCGACGGACGACCGGGGCTGTGCTCGCAGATGCGGCCCCGACCTCACCGGTCCGACCTAGCACTCGCCGGTCGCGAGTGCCAACTGCATTCTTAGCACTCGACCTGGGAGAGTGCAAGGTCGAAACGGCCGGACCGGGACTATCGCCGCGGCCGCAGACCGTCCTCGATCACACGCTGCACACGGTCCGACACATCGCGGCCGTACAGCTGCGGGACCTTGCACATCACCAGAAGGGCCTTGACCTCCCGGACGCCGATGTCGCTACGAACGGTCCCGGCGCCCTGCGCCGCGGCCAGCAGCTCCCCCAGCACGCCGAGAAACATCTCCTCGGCACCAGGTGCCGCAGTCTCGAGATCCAGTCCGTAGCCGATAAGCGCGTCGACCAGCCCATGGTCGGTCGCTCCGTTGCGCACCATGTCGCGCAAGAACACGAACAGCGCGCTGCCTGGGCCTTCGGTCTCCAGCAGCGTGCGCGCATGCTCGGTGACGCGGCGCAGCCGATCCTCGACGACCGCCGCGAAGAGCGCCTCTTTGGTCGGGAAGTGCCGGTACACCGTTCCGGCGCCGACGCCGGCCCGGCGCGCGATCTCGTCGATCGGGACACCGAGCCCGTCCGCGGCGAAGGTGTCGTAGGCGACCTCGAGAACGCGGGCCCGGTTGCGCGCAGCATCTGCGCGCAGGGGCCGATCGCGAGCTGAGGTCACGCGGTTTCCCTTTCAGCGAACACAAACCGGGGCGTGCGTTCCGTATAGTCGACGGCAACCGGGGCGGTTGCCCCGCTTACCCATTCTACGAGGAGACCCGACATGACCGATTGGACAACGGCAGACATCCCCGACCAGTCCGGCCGCACTGCCGTCATCACCGGCGCCAACACCGGGCTCGGCTTCGAAACCGCCAAGGCCCTGGCCGAAAAGGGCGCACACGTCGTGATCGCGGTGCGCAACACCACCAAGGGAGGCCAGGCCGCCGCGCGCATCAGCGGAGACGTCGAGGTCCAGGAGCTCGACCTGACGTCGCTGGCCTCCATCAATGCCGCCGCTGACGCGCTGAAGTCCCGCTTCGACAAGATCGACCTGCTCATCAACAACGCCGGCGTCATGACCACCCCGAAGGGCACCACAAAGGACGGTTTCGAGCTGCAGTTCGGGACGAACCACCTCGGTCACTTCGCGCTCACCGGCTTACTGCTCGACGCTCTGCTCGATGTCGACGGCGCCCGCATCGTCACGGTCAGCAGCAACGGCCACAAGATGGGCGGCGCCATCCACTGGGACGATCTGCAATGGGAGCGCAGCTACAGCCGGATGGGCGCCTACACCCAGTCAAAGCTGGCCAACCTTCTCTTCACCTACGAGCTCCAGCGGCGACTTGCTCCCCGCGGAAAGACGATCGCCGTGGCCGCCCACCCCGGTACGGCGACAACCGAGCTGGCGCGCAGCCTCCCCCGTCCCATCGAGCGCGCATTCCTGGCGGCAGCGCCGAAACTTTTCGCGCAGACTCCTGACGGAGGCGCACTGCCCACACTGCGAGCCGCGACCGACCCCGGCGTCCTCGGCGGTCAGTACTACGGACCGGACGGCATCGGCCAGCAGCGCGGCGCGCCCGTCGTCGTCGCCTCCAGCGCACAGTCCTACGACGTCGAGCAGCAACGTCGGCTGTGGGAGATCTCCGAGGAGTTGACCAAGGTGACCTTCCCGGTCCCCGCAACATCCTGAGCGGAACGCATCACTCGTCCGCAGACGCCTCGTCGGCCGCCGTGTCGTCCGTGTCCGTGTGGTCCGTGTCAGCGTCGTCGGTATCGGTATCTGTGACGTCTGCCGGCTCCCCTGCATCCGAGTCATCGACAGACGCCGAAGAGGCCAGATCGTCCACGGCGGGCTGCTCGTCTGCTGCGGCCCGTCGATCATGCGTGCGCTTGTCGCTCTGCCGGTCATCGCGCGCGAGGTCTTCGTCGACCTCCGAGGGCGGCGGCTCCTCCTGGCCGTCTCGGCGAATCCTGCCGTCGGACAGGTAGGGACGTGAGTCGCCAGGCCGGTCGTGGCGGCGATAGCCGGCGTCGACGATGGGACGCAGTAAGCCGTCGGCCACATCGACCAGGCAGTCCGGCACGCCGAGGTCACGGAACGGGCGCGTCAGCGGAAGATGCGGAGTCGGCACGAAATACGTCGTGACCGAGCCGTCGACCGTCACGTTCTGCGGCGGCACATCGGCAAGGTCGAGACCCCACCCTGCTATCCCGTGCACGTAGATCAAGCCCATCAGCGCATTGGCGGTGGAGATCA
Source organism: Mycolicibacterium iranicum (assembly GCF_002101705.1). Classification (GTDB taxonomy): domain Bacteria; phylum Actinomycetota; class Actinomycetes; order Mycobacteriales; family Mycobacteriaceae; genus Mycobacterium; species Mycobacterium iranicum. The sequence continues at coordinate 362,139 of NZ_LQPC01000026.1, forward strand.
GATTCCACGGCCGGTCTGGAGGATCGGCCCAGGGGTCGTACTCGCCGATCACGATCGACGTGGGGTACGGCGACTGCTGGATGCGCTTGATCCGGTAGTTGAGGAACGGGATGTAGGTGCCCTCACGGAAGTACTCCGCGACGCCCGCCTCCGGGGAAGCCAGCAGAACGAATCTGACGTCGTCCGGAGACGGGGGATGCGCGCTGTCGGCCAGCTCGGCTGCGAGCCTCGACGCCACCATGCTTCCCATCGATTCGCCGATCACGACGACGTCCCCGTCGACACCGCGCACAACGATCTCGGCACTCTCGACACCGCCCGCGAGCGCGCGTTCCGTCGCCAGGGGGTCTTGCGAGTAGTCGACCACCACCGGCGATGGGTCGTCGTGCATGTTGATGCCGATATAGCGGTAGCTGAGATCAAAGAGCGGATAGAACGGATTGATCGGCTTGAACAGGGTTGCCCCCGGGATCAGCACAGCTTCCTCGGCGGCGACTGGGCCGGCCGGTCCCGCGCCGACGAGCAGCAGGAAGAGCAGTGCGATCCCCCGCACCAGCGATGTGCGCGATATGGCCATGGCACGCTCTCCTGGTCCGCCGAATCATCGGCTACACACTGCAATCTACGCCTGCGTCAAAAGCCGTGGGGACCAGCGCCCGGTGGATATGCTGCACACCGATGTCGCTCTGGGATCTCAACCACATTCCGCCGTATCCGCCGCCCCGCTTCACCGCCGACGAGCCGGAGAAGAGCGCGTGGCTCAAACGCGGTGACGAGCCGGCCGACCATTCGACGTTCGGACTGGTGAACTACCACTACCTGGCCAAGCAGCAGGAGACCGGTGGCGACTACGGCCTGTATCGCGTCGAGATCGCTCCGAAGGGCGGCGGACCGGGGCCGCACTTCCACCGGTCGATCTCGGAGGCCTTCTACGTGCTCTCGGGCACCGTGCGCCTCTACGACGGCACCGAGTGGGTCGACGGCAACGCCAACGACTACCTCTACGTCCCGCCGGGCGGGATCCACGGATTCCGCAACGAGGGCGACGAATCGGTCTCGATGCTGATGCTCTTCGCGCCGGGCGCGCCCCGCGAGTACTACTTCGAGGGCCTGTCACAGATCGGCGAGCTTTCCGACGAGGAACGCCAGGAGTGGTTCATCAGGCACGACAATCACTGGGTCGACTAGCGCCACAGACACGCCGCGCACGGACACGCCGCGAAAGTGCGATCACGGAAGCGCTTGGCCTAGACTGCATTCCGGTCGGAAGGAGTCGTGGGTGCGGGCTGATGCAGCGCCCAGCACCCAGGCGTTGCGGGGCTGGCAGCGGCGAGCGCTGGTCAAATACCTGACCGCCAAACCGCGAGACTTCCTTGCGGTGGCCACCCCCGGTGCAGGAAAGACCACCTTCGCGCTGCGCATCGTCTCCGAACTTCTGGCCGAGGGCACCGTCGACGCGGTGACGATCGTGGTGCCGACCGAGCATCTGAAAGTTCAGTGGGCGCAGGCCGCGGCCCGACAGGGCATCGCCTTGGACCCCAAGTTTTCGAACTCCAATTCTCAGACGTCGTCGGAGTACCACGGCGTCGTCGTCACCTATGCGCAGGTGGCCAGCCACCCGACGCGGCACCGGGTGCGCACCGAGAACCGCAAGACTCTCGTCGTGTTCGACGAGATCCACCACGGCGGCGATGCCAAGAGTTGGGGCGACGCGATCCGCGAGGCGTTCGACGACGCGACTCGGCGGCTGGCGCTGACGGGGACGCCGTTCCGCAGCGACGACAGCGCGATCCCGTTCGTCAACTACGAGACCGGACCCGACGGCTTCGCCCGTTCGAAGGCCGACCACACATACGGGTACTCCGATGCCCTCGCCGACGGCGTCGTGCGCCCGGTGATGTTCATGGCGTACTCGGGTGAGGCGCGGTGGCGCGACAGCGCCGGCGAGGAACACGCAGCACGCCTCGGTGAGCCGCTGACAGCAGAGCAGACCGCGCGGGCCTGGAAGGCGGCGCTCGACCCCAAGGGTGAGTGGATGCCCGCGGTGATCGCGGCCGCCGACAAGCGACTGCAGGGCAAGCGCCAGCACGTGCCCGATGCCGGCGGCATGATCATCGCCACCGACCAGACGGCAGCCCGCGCGTACGCCGACCTGCTGACCAAGATCACCGGTGAAGCGCCGACGGTCGTGCTCTCCGACGACAAGGGTGCCTCCGACCGCATCTCCCAGTTCGCGGCAGGGACCTCGCGGTGGCTGGTGGCGGTGCGCATGGTGTCCGAAGGGGTGGACGTGCCGCGGCTGTCGGTCGGCGTCTACGCCACGAGCGCGTCGACGCCGCTGTTCTTCGCGCAGGCGATCGGCCGGTTCGTCCGGTCGCGCCGTGCCGGCGAGACCGCGAGCATCTTCCTGCCATCGGTCCCGAACCTCCTGCTGCTCGCCAGCGAGATGGAGGCTCAGCGCAACCACGTCCTCGGCAAACCGCATCGGGAGAATCTCGAGGACGACCCGCTCGACGCTGAGCTGGCCGCGCAGAAGCGCGACGAGGCCGGCGAAGAGGAGAACAAGGTCGAGTATCTCGGCGCCGACGCCGAACTCGACCAGGTGATCTTCGACGGCTCGTCGTTCGGCACCGCGACGCCCGCGGGCAGCGACGAAGAGGCCGACTATCTCGGCATCCCCGGGCTTCTCGATGCGGCCTCGATGCGAGACCTGTTGCGCCGCAGGCAAGATGAACAATTACAGAAGCGCACCGAGTCGGGTGCGCAGGTGCCGAAGTCGACGCACGGGCAGTTGCGCGACCTTCGCAGTGAGCTCAACACGCTGGTCTCGCTGGCCCACCACAGGACGGGCAGGCCGCACGGCTGGATCCACAACGAACTGCGCCGCCGCTGCGGCGGACCACCGGTCGCCGCCGCCACGCGAGAGCAACTGCAGGAGCGCATCGAAGCGGTGCGGGTGCTGCAGAGGGAGCTAACCGCCTGACGCCTTCGGTGGAGATTCGTCGATCACGTTAAATTTCACCCGTCGCTCTTGCGTTCTTCCAGTTCAGCAGGTCTATATTCATCTGGGGCGCGCTGTGCGTGGGGGTGGAAATGATCACGATCGAACAGTTTTCGCGAATAGTCACGGCGGTTCACGACGCCGCCGTCGAGCCTGCCCGGTGGGTCGACGCGATGTCGCTGACTCGAACCGCACTGAACGGCTCTGGGTGCGGCCTCATCACCGGCGGTTTGGATCGCGACATCGCCAGCTGCAGTGTGCCGGACACCGAAGCCCTTGAGACATACGCGGCGCGCTTCCGCTCGCTCGACTATGTGCTGGATGCCGTGGAATCCGGTCCGCTCGGCCTGGTCCACAGCGGCGAGCGGTTGGTAGCCCTCAATCCGCGCTCGGAGTTCCACGCGGACTGGATGCGTCGATTCGCGATGGACGACGGTGTGTTCGTCCGCCTCACCGGCGGATCCCGACCTCGGACTTTCCTGGTTGCCGCGCCGCGACGGGCAGAGTCGTTCGCCACTGCCGAAAACGTCAGAGCCATCAACGCATTGGTACCTCATCTACAAATGGCACTGCGCACGCAGCAATCGTTGGCCGATCTTCGTACCGATGCTCTGACCGGCCTGCATCCCGTCGACACCTTCACCGCCCCCGCCATGGTTGTCGACGCGGATATGACGGTTAAGCACCTGAACTCCGCGGCCGATGCTCTATTGCGCTGCAGCACAGCCATTGTCGTCAGATCTGGGCGGGTGCATCTGTCATCACCATCGGCCGATATCACATTCCGGCGCGCTGTGTCGCGGGCCGTCGGCCCCACACGGATCGGTCACGCGTTCGCGGTACCCCGCGCAGAATCGATCCGTCCGCTGATCGTCCATGCGCTGCCCTTGACGATGGACGACGAGCGCCGGGCGCTGGTCGTTGTCGTCGATCCCGATCTGCACCGTGAGCCACCAAAAAGCGTTCTGCAACAGCTCTTCTCGCTAACGGACTCGGAGGCCGAGGTGGCGCTGCGGATCAGTCGCGGGCGTGGCCTTTCGGACATCGCCGACGAACTGTCGCTGTCGACGGCGACAGTCAAGACACATCTGCAGCACGTCTACCAGAAGACCGACACCCACCGGCAGTCCGAGCTCACCCGCCTTGTGTTGACGCTCATGCCGTAGCGGAAAATGCTACCGGAGAATGTGATTCGCTGTAGCGTCGCTGACTTCGCGCAACCCTGAGCATCATCGCAGGCCGTATCAGTCTGCTGGGCGGTTCGAGCATGCCGATGACGAGGAGAAACTGTTCGAGCACCCACGGATCGCTCTCAGCTGTCGTCAGGACGCGCTCGATATAGGCGTTGGTGACTTTCGACGCGTACGTCCGCCGTCCTTCGACTTCGGGCAAGGCCAGATCCGATCCGACCGCTGTCCGCCACGCGACGCGAACCGTGCGCGCGGCAGCGCGGGGGAAGCGCCGGTGCACATCACGGGCGCCCTTGCGGAGGCAATCCCGCAGCGTCATGGCCTCAATGGCCGCTACGGTCATGCCTTGACCGTAGATCGGGTTGAAGCTGCACACGGCGTCACCGACCACCACGAGCCCCCGCGGCCTCTTGGCAAGCCTGTCGTAGCGCCTCCAGCGGTTCGCCGGAAACCGATGCAGCGCAACTTCAGCCAGCGGTTCGCCGGCGCGCAGAGCGGCGAAGACATCGGCAGGCACGAGACGTTCGAGAAATTCCATGAGCTCGTCGACGCTCGCCGGCGGCTGAGCCCCACTGCCGAGTGTTCCTGCGCCGACCACCCACGTGTCGCCTTCACAGCGGAACATCGCATACCCATAGGGACGCCCGGCGCGGAACAGGTCGAAAATCGCATATGCCCTCAACAATCCGTCCGGGATACGCATCGGCATGCTGACGTAGCTGACGTTCACCGTGAGCCGGTCTTCGCGCGGGCGCGGATATCCCATCTGCTCGAGGAATACCGGGGTCCGCGAGCCGCGGCCGGTGGCGTCGACGACGAGGTCGGCGTAGAGGTCCGTGGTCGTGCGGTCCTCCCGGCTCGTGACGCGTGCGCCGATCACCTCACCGCCTGCCGAGATCAGCATGTCGAGATCGTGACGGTCGAGGACGCTGAGTGTTGGCAGCGCCAATACTCGTCGTCGCACCTGCCATTCCAGGAACGGGCGGCCCGCGTAGTAGTTCACCAGCCCGTTCGGATTGGGCAGCCGTCCAGTCCGCATGAGCGGGTGTCCGCCGAATTGGCCGCGGAAGCGGGACAGGTCGCCGTCACGCCACACGTGGGCACCACCGGCGATCATCTCGTCGCCGATGCCCGGGAACAGTTCTTCAAGGATCACCCCGCACCGGGCAAGCAGCGCGTGCGGCTGTCTGCTCTGCGGCACCCCGCGCCGCGGTTCCGGGGTGTCGTCGAGCTCGTCGCGTTCGACGATGGTGACCCGCTCGTAGAACTCCGTCAGTACCCGCGCCGCCAACAGCCCCGCCATGCTCGCGCCCAACACCACAGCATGTCCACCCCGATTGACCATGTCTCCATGAGGCGCCGCGAAGGCGCGAAGTGCATCAACCGAACGGATGAGATTTCGCTGCGACCGTCAACTCTTGGAGGTTTCGCAGTGAGTTCTCCAGATGCTGAACGGGAAAGGGCGGGAATTCGATGTGCTCCCGCAGCATCGGCGGCACCGCCGACCAGTCGTAGCTCAGCGTCACACGCGTTTGATCCGGGTCGACCGCCTCCAGGTCATATCGCCACGTCCAGCCACCGAACTCGACAACACCGTCCGTGCCCTCCTGCCCCGGTTCCCAGGCGATCGTCCGGTTCGGCTCGAAGGCGATGACCTTGTTCGCCATCTCGTAGTGCCCGTCGGGATGGTTGTCGTGGTACATGCCGATGCGGAACATCTGGCCCGTGTGGGTGAGCAGCTCACCGTCGAGCGAGTCACGCACCCAGCCGGTGCCGTCGATCGCGGCGTGGCGGGAAGGGTCGGCCAGCACGGCGAAAACCGCGGAGGCCGGCGCGTCGACGGTCGTGCTCACATTCATGGTCTCGGTCATGTCGGATCAGACCGTGCGCCAAGGTGAAACTCATCGCAGCAGCGAGATGACCTCGGCGATGTCGGGCAACGCAGAAGCTCGCCCGGGCAACTCGTCGAACACCGTCCAGTAGCTGATGCCGAACTCTTCGCGGCGCGCTGCCAGCTGTTCGGCCATCTGCTCGTGGTTGCCGATCAAGAGAAACGGTGACGACAGCAGCGCGTCGGGATCGGCATCGAACGCCTCGGCGAGATCGGCGGCGGCTCTTGGTGGGTCATCGGTGACGACGACGGCCTGGACCAACGCGTTCAATTCGATGTCGCCGAAGCGATCCCCCGCCGCCTCGCGGACGACAGCGATCCGGTCGGCCAGTCCCGCGCCATCGAAGTGGCTGAGCCGCACCTTCGTCGCGTCGTGGTTGTGGGTGATCCCGGCGAAGCCGACGATGTCTGCCACGCGCCCGGCAAGTTGAAGCACGCGGGTGCCGTTGCCGCCGATGAGGATCGGGACCCGTCGGTCGGGAACGGCGACGATCTCACCCGCCTGCGCATGCACCCGATAGTGGTCGCCGTCGAAATCCACGGACTCCCCGGCCAGAAGCGCGCGGACGACGGTGACGGACTCGACGAGCCGCGAAACCCTGGTGCCGCCGCGCTCGAACGGGATTCCCGCCGCGTCGTATTCGGACTTCATGTGCCCGGCTCCGAGACCGAGTTCGAATCGTCCGTCGGACAGCGTTGCCAGACAAGCGGTTTCACGTGCAGTCTCGACGGGGTGACGGAAGTCGTTGTTGAGCACCAGTGTTCCGACGTGCAGGCGGGTCGTCACCGCCGCAGCTGCCGCCGCGGCGGTGAAGGGTGCCACGAACGGTGCGAGATGGTCGGCGAAGGTCAGCACATCGATGCCGGCATCCTCGACGCGCTGCGCGAAAGCCCGCGCCTGATCGCCGGTGCGCGGCACAGCGGTGGTGAGGCCGAACCGCATCGGCTAGAGCCCGAGCAGCGCAGGCAGGTCAGCCACCGAATCGATGACGTGGTTGGGCTGCATGGCGAACTCATCTGCAGCCCAACGATCCAGGGTGTCCTGCCTGAACTTGCCGGTACGCACCAGCACGCCGGTCATACCGACCACCTGGCCGGCGAGCACGTCATTGTTGAGGTCGTCACCGACCATGTACATTTCCTCGGCGTCGACCCCGAGACGGCTCGTCGCGGACAAGAAACCCTCCGGGGCGGGCTTGCCGACGGCGGTGGCTTTACGGCCTGAGGTCTGTTCCATGCCGATCAGGTACATGCCGGTGTCCACGCGCAGACCATCGGTCGTCGTCCAGGCGGTGCTGCGGTGCATCGCCACCACCGGCACGCCCTGGGCCATCCAGTCGTACACCCACGACAGCGTCAGGTGGCTGTACTCGGGTCCGGCGCCGCCGAGCAGCACCACGTCCGGCGGCTCGGGCGCACGCGCACCGGTGAACTCACTGGAGTAGACGATGTCGATGCCCGGCATGTCCTCGTCGATCTGGCCGCTGTTGACCAGGAAGCAGCGGGCATCTGGGTAGCGGCTGCGGACGTAGTCGGCCGTCAGCACCGCCGCCGTGATCACCTCGTCGGAGCGCACCGCCATCCCCGCGTCGGTCAGCAGATCGGCGATCTGGGCACGGGTCTTGGTGGTCGTGTTGGTCAGATATGCGCACGCGATCTGGTTGTCCGCCAACGCCCGCAGGGCTTCCGCCGCACCCGGAATCGGCTTCCACGAGGTCACGAGCACACCATCGATGTCGAACAGCACTCCACCGATAGCCATGGTGCGACAGTAAACGGCAGGCGGGCGCACGCAACTCGGGACCCGCAGACTTGACCCTCACGCAACGTGAGGCACCAGCCTGGTGGACATGACGCGGGAGATGCGGATGGACGAACTGACAGTGGGCGACGTCGCAGCGCGATTCGGGATCACGGTCCGGACGCTTCACCACTACGACGACATCGGGTTGTTGACGCCGAGTCGGCGGAGCGCCTCGGGTTACCGGGTGTACACCTCGGCGGACCTGACCCGGTTGTCCCAGATCATCGTCTACCGCCGGCTCGAGATGTCTCTCGACGAGATCGCCTCCGTGCTGGACGAGGGCGATGAGGTCAGCCATCTGCGCCGCCAGCGCGAACGCGTCATGTCCCGACTCGACGAGTTGACCGACCTCGTTGAGGCAATCGATCAAGCATTGGAGAAAGCGATGACGAACACCCCCATGACCGATGACGACATGCGCGAACTGTTCGGTGAGGGCTTCGACGACTATCAGGCAGAGGCCGAGCAGAAGTGGGGCGACACCGACGCGTGGAAGGAGTCGCAGCGACGGGCGAAGTCGTACGGCAAAGAAGATTGGATTCGCATCAAAGCCGAGGGTGAAGCTGTGGAGAAGGCCCTGGCCGACGCGTTCCGCGCCGGGCTACCTGCCGACTCCCGGGAGGCGATGGACGCCGCCGAGCAGCACCGGCTGCAGGTGAACCGGTGGTTCTACGACTGCCCGCCGGATTTCCATCGCAACCTGGGCGACATGTACGTCAGCGACCCGAGGTACAAGGCCACCTACGATGAAACCTTCGGGTTACCGGGGCTGGCGAGGTATTGCCGCGACGCGATTCACGCGAATGCCGACCGTATTCAGGGACGCGCCCACTGACTCGCGCCCACCCACGGTGACGTGGTCGCCGCGATCGTCCAGGCGAGGTCTGCGGGCACATCGATCAGCTCGTAGCGCTTCACACCGGCTGCGGTCGCGGCGACCAGCGTGGCCACACCCGCCCGCCGCTGAAACAGCGTCTGGCGCACCGTCCACCCGACGATGCCTGCCGCGGCCACGCAGTCGCGGCGGCGATCGAGGCTGCCGGAGCGCGCGACCAGCCAGCCGTCGCCGATGCGGTGCCCGAGCGATCGCGCGCGGTCGAACGCCAGGAAGCAACAGAACACCGCGACCGCCGCCAGCACCAGCCACGCCCACAGCGGCGTGGACGGCCACACCGCCAGGCCCACCGCGGCGACGGCCGGAACGGCGAGAGCCCTCGTCCAGCGCCGACGCGTCGCCGCCGGGCCGTGCATCGTCAGCGGTCCCGTCACCGCATCCGGCTGGTCGATGAGCTCGATCAGCACCGTCTGGGCGGTGTCGCGGGGGCAGGCCGGGAGCAGCTGGGACGCCTCGCCGGCTCCTGCCACACCCGTCATCACGGCATCGAGGCGGGCGCCTCCAAACAATCGCACCAGCAGGGGTTCTCGCAGCGAACCGCCGCGCAGCCTGCGCATGTCGAAGGTGTGCTCGCGCACCCGAACCAAGCCGTGTGACAAATGGAGGACTTCGGCGTCTCGTCGAAGCGTCAGGTTCCCGTAGGTGACAAGCGACTGCGTCACCGACAGCGCCACCGACGCCAGCAACACCACGGTCACCCCGGCAGCGACCGCCGCAACCACACCCAGATCCTGCGCCGCGTCCTCCCCGACCCGGATCAGACTCGAGTCACGAAGGGCGCCAAGCACTCCCGCCTGCGTGATGACTCCGAAAGCGGCCACGATCATCGCCAGCCCGGTGAAGTTCAGCGGACTGTAGCGCAGCCACGAAGGTTGCCAGCGGGCCAGCACCCGGCCCGGCGCATCCGAGGAATCGGGAACGACGAGCGAGTCCGCCAGCAGCACGGCTTGCAGCTGCGCCACCTCTGTCGCGGCGACCGCGTCGAGCTCGAAAGCGGTGTCCCCCCTGGCCTCCTGGCCGGTGCTGACCTTGAGCACCGTCAACCCGAGCAGTCGGTGCAGCAGCCGCGCGTCAGTGGACACCGACCGAATCCGGTTGCGGGGCACCGACAGCACGTTGCGCTGCAGCACGCCGGTGCGCAGCTGGACGTCGTCGGGGCCGATGCGGTAGGTCGTGGTGAACCAGCGGGCCAATCCGTAGGCGACGATGAGCGCGATGCCGCCGATCGTCCACATCGGGTTCCCCGTCGCGGACCCCAGCACGAGGGAGCCGATCAGAACCGGGATCTGGCGCAACACCTCATGGACCGGATGCACGAGCAGCATGCGCGGGCTCAGCCGGGACCATTGCGGGTTCACGTGGCGTCCTCGGCCCCCAGCGCCGCGATGTCGGTCAGCCGTGCCACCACCTGATCGGCGACGTCGACATCGAGCGCGACGATGCGCACGGCGCCGGCCGACGACGCCGTCGTCACCGTCACGTTGGCCAACCCGAACAGCCGGTCCAACGGTCCCCGGTACGTGTCGACCGTCTGCACCCGCGAGATCGGGGCGATCCGGCGTTCCTGAACGAGCCACCCCGATCGGGTGTAGACCGCCGTCGGGTCCAGCTCCCACCGGTGCACGCGATAACGCCACAGCGGTGCGACGACGACCGCCACGGCCACCCCGACGAGGGTGGCGACGGCGACGAGCGCGTGGAGCCAGGGCGTCCGCCCGTCGAGAACGAACCACACGACCTGCGCCACGACCGCGACCGTCCAAGGAATGGCTGCCCCGATGGCCCAGACAAGCGGCGCTTTCCGGCTCGGCGGGTGCGCCGGTTCGACCAGGTGCACGCCTTCGACACTAGAACGTCTCCGTAAGTTGATCTCATGACCAACAAATGGACCGCCGCCGACGTACCCGACCAGACCGGCCGCACCGTCATCATCACCGGCGCCAACACCGGGATCGGCTACGAAGCCGCCCTGGTGCTCGCCGGTAAGGGCGCCCGCGTCGTCCTCGCAGTGCGCAATGCAGGCAAAGGCCAGAAAGCGCTCGACGCGATCGCCCGGAAGCACCCCGGCGCGGCCGTGACGCTGCAGGAGCTCGACCTGTCGTCACTGGCCAGCGTCCGCAACGCCACCGATGCGCTGCGCGCCGCCCATCCACGAATCGACCTGCTGATCAACAACGCCGGCGTGATGTACCCGCCCAAGCAAGTCACCCGCGACGGCTTCGAACTGCAATTCGGAACCAACCACCTCGGGCATTTCGCTTTCACCGGGCTGTTGCTGGACAACCTGCTCGAGGTACCCGGGTCGCGGGTGGTGACGGTCGCGAGTATCGCCCACAACATCAGGGCCGGTATCCACTTCGACGACCTCCAGTGGGAACGGTCGTACAACCGCGTCGCCGCCTACGGGCAATCCAAGCTCGCCAACCTGATGTTCACCTACGAACTGCAGCGCAGGCTCGCCGCCAAAGGCGCGCCGACCATCGCGGTCGCAGCCCACCCGGGCATCTCCAACACCGAGCTGATGCGCCACATCCCCGGCTCGGGCCTCCCCGGCTTCGCGCAGCTGGCCGGCCTCGTCACCAACAGCCCGGCGGTCGGCGCCCTCGGGACGCTGCGGGCCGCCACCGACCCCGCCGTGACGGGTGGCCAGTACTACGGACCGTCGGGATTCCGCGAGTTGGTCGGCCACCCCGTGCTCGTCGAGTCGAACGCCCAATCGCACGACGTCGCGGTGCAGCAGCGCTTGTGGACGGTGTCCGAGGAGCTGACCGGCGTGAAGTTCGGGATCTGATGCCCGCGATGCGCTCAGTCGACGAGCATCGGCGCGTGGTCGCCGACCTGATCACCGCGCGGCCCGCGGCGCAGGTTCCGATCGCCGACGCGCTCGGTCTCGTTCTCGGCGCGGACGTCGTCGCGCCGTTGTCGCTTCCGGGCTTCGACAACTCCGCCATGGACGGCTACGCCATTCTCACCGAGGACATCGCGTCGGCCACCGACGAGAATCCGGTACGCCTGCCCGTCGCCGAGGACATCCCCGCCGGCCGCACCGACATCCCCACGCTGGCCCCGGGTACCGCGCACCGCATCATGACCGGTGCCCCGCTGCCGGCGGGTGCCACGTCCGTCGTCCCGGTCGAGTCCACCGATGGTGGCGTCGACACCGTGACGATCCGCGCGAGCACGAAGGTCGGCCAGCACATTCGCCGTGCCGGTGAGGACGTCACCTCCGGAACGACGGTGCTAAAAGCAGGGCAGGTGGTGACCCCGGCTGCCCTCGGGCTGGCGGCCGCGTTGGGCCTGGCCGAGCTGACGGTCCTCCCGCGCCTGCGGGTTCTCGTCATGTCGACCGGAACCGAACTGGTCACGGCAGGGCAACCCCTGAAGCCGGGGCAGATCTACGAGTCCAACGGGGTGATGCTCGCCGCCGCCGTGCGCGACGCGGGCGCCGAGGTCATCGCATCACCGATGAGCGACGACACCGTGGGCGCGTTCCGAGAGACGCTGCGAACCCAGGCCGGGGACGCTGATCTGATCATCACGACCGGCGGTGTCAGCGCGGGCGCCTACGAGGTGGTCAAGGACGCCCTGGGCCAGGGCGCCGTCGAGTTCGTCAAGGTTGCGATGCAGCCGGGAATGCCGCAGGGCGCGGGAACGGTCGACGGTGTCCCGATCGTCACGCTGCCCGGGAACCCGGTGAGCTCGCTGGTGTCGTTCGAGGTGTTCGTCCGTTCCGCACTGCGCGCCGCGATGGGGCTGACCCCCCACGAACGGCCCCGCCGCGCCGCCACGCTGACCGAGGACCTGACGTCGCCGCGCGGCAAACGGCAGTTCCGTCGCGGTGTGTTCGACCCCGTCGCCGACACCGTGACCAGCTACGGCCCGCCGGCGTCGCATCACCTGCGCTGGCTGGCTTCGGCGAACTGCCTGCTGGAGATCGACGAGGACACCGCCGAGCTCGCCGCCGGGTCACGTGTGCAGGTGTGGGACCTGCGCTAGCCGTAGACTCGCTGACACCATGGCCAGACGCCCCGACCTCAAGACAGGACCAGCGCGCCTGGCGGCCCTGGTTCGCACCACCGTTCCCCCGATGCACCCCGCCGGGTTGCCGTTCGTCGGCGCGAGCCTTGCCGTGGCGCTCGCCGGTCGCAGGACCCGCTGGTTGCGCAACACCGGCCTCGCCGCAGCCGCCGCCAACGCCGCGTTCTTCCGTCACCCGCCGCGCGTCGCGCCGACCCGCCCCGGTGTCGTCGTTGCCCCGGCCGACGGACTCATCTGCCTGATCGAGGAAGAAGTCCCACCGAGCGAACTCGGTCTTCCCGCAACACCTTTGCCCCGAATCAGCATTTTCCTGTCGCTCTTCGACGCGCACGTCCAGCGCGCCCCGCTCGCCGGTGAGGTGGTGGCCGTCAAGCATCGTCCCGGTCTGTTCGGCTCCGCCGAGCTGGCCGCCGCGAGCGCCGACAACGAACGCAACAGCGTCGTCATCCGTAGCCCGGAGGGCGCCGAGGTCATCGCCGTGCAGATCGCGGGTCTCCTGGCCCGCCGCATCGTGTGCGACGTGCGGCCCGGCGAGAAGGTCGAACTCGGCGAGACCTACGGGCTGATCCGCTACGGCTCCCGGCTCGACACCTACCTGCCCGCGGGATCCCGGATCCTGGTGTCAGTCGGGCAGCGTTCAGTGGCCGGCGAGACCGTGCTGGCCGAGCTGCCCTGATGCGGGCGCGCCTCAAGACGCCGGTCGTCAGCGTCAAGATCCTGCCCAGCGCGATGACGGTCGCCGCCATCTGCCTGGGCCTGAGCGCGGTGAAGTTCGCGCTGGACGACCGGCCCACCGAGGCGATGGCGTTCCTCGCGATCGCCGCGATCCTCGATGCGCTCGACGGCAGGCTCGCCCGCGCGCTGAAGGCCACGTCCAAGATGGGCGAGGAGATCGATTCGCTGGCCGACGCCGTGAACTTCGGCGTCGCACCGGCGTTCATCGTCTACGGCACGCTGCTGTCGACGTCGCGCATCGGCTGGATCGTTGTGCTGCTGTACGCCGTCTGCATCGTGCTGCGGCTCGCCCGCTACAACGCGATGCTGTCGGTCGACCAGCCCGCGTACGAGAAGAAGTACTTCACCGGCATGCCCGCACCGGCGGGCGCGATCGGTGCGATCGGCCCACTGGCGGCAAAGATGCAATTCGGTGAGGGCTGGTGGACTTCCGAGCCCGCCGTCGTGATCTGGATGATCGCCGTCTCGCTGCTGGTCGTCAGCACGCTGCCGATGCGCAAGATCCACACGTTCTCGGTGCCGCCCAACATGGTGGCTCCCCTGCTCGCCCTGCTCGCGATCGGCGTCGCGGCCTCGATCCTGTACGGCTACATCGTGATCCTGGTGATCATCGTCGCCTACTTCCTGCACATCCCGTTCGCGTTCCGCACCAAGCGTTTCCTCGCCGCGCATCCGGAGATCTGGGATGAGAGGCCGCGCCAACAGCGTGCTGTCCGCCGCGCGATCCGCCGCACTCACCGGATTCAGCGGGCCCAGCCGCGCCGGTCGATGATGCGTCTGGGGCTGCGCCGACCCCCGCGAGGGTGACGTGCCCGATCTAGTTCTCACGGCCCGTCTCAACACCTCAGCGCTGGACTCGCGCCGCGGCGTGGTCCGGCTGCATCCTGAAGCCATCGCCGCGCTCGGCATCCGGGAGTGGGACGCCATCTCGCTGACCGGTTCGCGCACCACCGCGGCGGTGGTTGGCATCGCCCCCGCCGGCACCCCTACGGGCACCGCACTTCTCGACGATGTCACGTTGTCGAACGCGGGTCTGCGTGAGGACACCTCGGTGCTCGTAGCGCCCGTCACCGTGTACGGCGCACGCTCGGTGACGCTGAACGGCTCCCGCCTGGCCACCCAGTCGATTAGCGCGGCGACGCTGCGGCAGGCGCTGCTGGGCAAGGTGATGACGGTCGGCGACACCGTGTCGCTGCTCCCCCGCGACCTCGGGCCCGGCACCTCCACGTCGGCGGCGAGCGCCGCACTGGCCTCTTCGGTCGGCATCACGTGGACGTCGGAGCTGCTCACCGTCACCGACGTCGACCCGGCGGGACCCGTGAGCGTCCAACCTAATTCGCTGGTCTGCTGGGGCGATGCGACCGCGCCCGCTCGGCAGGAAACCGCCAGCGCGGCGCACGTCGTGGAAGCCGACGCCACGCAACCCGCCGTCAGCTACGACGACCTCAAGGGCGCCCATTCTCAGGCCGGGCGACTCACCGAGTGGCTCAAGCTCGCCCTAGACCAACCCGAGCTTCTCGAAAAGCTCGGCGCTGCAGCCAATCTGGGTGTCCTGGTGTCCGGACCCGCCGGGGTGGGCAAGGCGACGCTGGTGCGGACGGTCTGCGCGGGTCGGCGCCTCGTCGAACTCGACGGTCCAGAGGTCGGCTCGCTGCGACCCGAGGACCGCCTCGCCAATGTGTCCTCCGCCGTCGCCACCGTGCGTGACGGTGGCGGGGTGCTGGTGGTCACCGACATCGACGCGCTGCTCCCGATACCTGCGGACCCCGTTGCGACGCTGATCCTCACCGAGCTGCGCTCGGCCGTCGCCACCCGAGGTGTGGCGTTCGTCGCGACGTCGGCCCTGCCCGACAGTGTCGATCCCCGCCTGCGCGCACCGGACCTGTGCGACCGCGAACTGGGCTTGAGCCTGCCCGACGGAGCCGTCCGCGAACAACTGCTCGAGGTGCTGCTGCGCGACGTCCCCGCATCGGATCTCGACCTCGGCGAAATTGGCGAGCGCACACCAGGATTCGTTGTCGCCGACCTCGCCGCACTGGTGCGCGAGGCGGCCCTGCGCGCGGCCGCGCGGGCCAGCGAGACCGGTGACGACCCGGCGCTGATCCAGGAGGATCTCGTCGGCGCGCTCGGCGTGATCCGGCCGCTGTCCCGGTCGGCCGCCGAGGAGGTGTCAGTCGGCTCCGTCACCCTCGAGGACGTCGGGGACATGGCCGAAACCAAGCAGGCACTCACCGAGGCGGTGCTGTGGCCGCTGCAACACCCGGAGACCTTCCAGCGCCTCGGCGTACAACCGCCGCGTGGTGTGCTGCTCTACGGACCACCCGGATGCGGTAAGACCTTTGTCGTTAGGGCGCTTGCGAGTTCGGGCCGCCTCAGCGTGCACGCCGTGAAAGGCGCTGAGCTGATGGACAAATGGGTCGGCTCTTCCGAGAAGGCGGTGCGGGAGCTCTTTCAGCGCGCCCGCGATTCGGCGCCGTCGCTGGTGTTCCTCGACGAGATCGACGCGCTGGCGCCGCGGCGGGGCCAGAGCTTCGACTCCGGGGTCACCGATCGCGTGGTGGCGGCCATGCTGACAGAACTCGACGGCATCGAGCCGCTGCGTGACGTGGTGGTGCTCGGCGCCACGAACCGTCCCGACCTGATCGATCCGGCGCTGCTGCGGCCCGGCCGGCTGGAGAAGCTGGTATTCGTCGAGCCGCCCGACGCGGAGGCGCGCACGCAGATCCTCAAGACTGCGGGCAAGTCTGTGCCACTGGCCGCTGATGTCGATCTGGAGACCCTCGCAGGCGAGCTCGACGGATACAGCGCCGCCGATTGCGTGGCGCTGCTGCGCGAGGCCGCGCTGACGGCGATGCGCCGGTCGATCGATGCAGCCGACGTCACCGCGGGCGATGTGGCGAAAGCCCGCGAGACCGTCCGCCCCTCGTTGGACCCGGTGCAGGTGGAGTCGCTGCGGAGCTTCGCGGAGTCCCGCTAGGCCTTCGGCGCCAGCTTCGCCGAGCGTGCGGTAGCGGCGAAGTTTCCAGGCCATCAACGCCCTGGACGCACACTCGGCGCACAGTCACGACAAATCTTGACACTGCCTAGTTATGGTGACATCGTCTTAACTAGTCATTGTCAAGATTGGGAGGAAGCATGGCCACCGCAATCCCGACCTCAATCCGCACGGGTGATCGCGAGCGCGAGGAGACCGCCGACCTTCTCGGCCAGGCGCTAGCCCAGGGCTACCTCGACATGGCCGAATACGAGGCGCGGCTGCAGCAGGTGTACGACGCCCACACGACACCCGACCTGCGCCAGCTGACCGTCGACCTGCCTGTTGCCGAGCTCCGTCGCAACGATCCGCGGCGCAAGGCGGCCAAGCTGGCGGCGGCGCGGCGCGGCATCCACCTCCACCTCGCCGCATATGTGGCCATGGTCGTCATCGTGTTGACCGTGTGGCTGGCCGTCGGCATGGGCACCGGCTCCTGGTACTTCTGGCCGATCTGGCCGATTCTCGGCGCGGGCATCGGCCTCCTGAGCCATGCACTACCGATTCGCCGCGGCTTCCCGGCCTGCCCGGGGTTCAAGGCGCACTAAGCCGGGTCAACAACCGTGCGCTCGGCGCAACGCCTCAAGCCTGGTCGCCGTACTCGTCGAACCAGTAGGCGAGCTTGCCGCGACGGCTGACGGCGCGCAACCGCCGCTCGGCGAGGTCGCGCGTCGCCGTCGTCGTCACGATCAACAGCTCGTCGCCGATGGCGAGCCGCGTCACGCGCTCAGGGACGAACGGCTGCCCAGCCCGGATGATCAAGGTGATCACACTCGGATCGGGAAGCCGCAACTCCAGCACCGTGACGTTGTGCAGGCGCGATCCCGGCAGCACGGTCATCGTCAGCAACTCGGCCCCCAGTACATCCAACGGCGCTGCGTCGACCTGGATTTCGCGGGTGGTGTCACGTGGGATGAGGTTCAGGCGTTCGGCCACCAGGCGCAGGCTGGGTCCCTGGATGACGGTGTAAAGCACCACCAGGATGAACACGATGTTGAGCAGCCGCGTGCTGTCGGGCACTCCCGCCACGATGGGGTAGGTGCACAGCACGATGGGCACGGCCCCGCGCAGGCCCGCCCACGACAGGAACACCTGCTCGCGCCACGGCACCCCAAACCCGATGAGCGACACGAGAACCGACAGCGGCCTGGCCAGCAGCAGCAGGACCAGTCCGGTGACGACGGCAGGCACCACCTCGGCGAGCAGCTCGTCGGGAGACACCAGCAGGCCGAGGATGACGAAGACGCCGATCTGGGCGAGCCAGCCTGACCCCTCCGCAAACGATCGGGTGGCCGAGCGGTGCGGCAGGTTCGAGTTCGCGAGCACCACGCCCGACAGGTACGCAGCCAGGAAGCCGCTGCTGTGCACCGTACCTGCGGCCGCGAAAGCCACCATGCAGAGCCCGAACGTCGCGAGTGGATACAGACCGGCGGCCGGCAATGCCATGCGGCGCAACGTTATCGCGCCGAGGAAGCCGAAGGTCAGACCGATCGCGGTCCCGATCACCAAATCGTACAACAGCGTTCCGGCAATCGTGACCGGGTCGAGGTTCAACGGCGTCGCGCTGAAGAGCAGTACCAGGACCACCGCGGGCGCGTCGTTGAAACCCGATTCTGCTTCCAGTAATCCGCTGAGTCGGCGCGGCAGAGGGACCACCCGCAACACGGAGAAAACCGCCGCGGCATCCGTGCTGGAGACCACGGCGCCCAGCAGCAACGCCAGTTGCCAGTCCATGCCGAGCAGCCAGTGCACGGCGGCGGCGGTCACCAAGGTGCTGACGCCGACGCCGACAGTGGCCAGAACCCCGGCGGGCGCGAGGACTTTTCGGATGTCGTTGAACCGGGTTGTCAGACCGCCTTCGACGAGGATGACCGCGAGCGCGGCGGTGCCCAGATCCTGCGCCAGTTGGGCACTGTCGAACTGCAGCCCGAGTCCGTCCTCGCCGACAAGCACACCGACTCCGAGGAACAGCAATAGGCTTGGCAGGCCGACCCCGGTGGCCAGCCGCGTCGCAGCGATGCTCGCCAGCAGCACGAGGCCGCCGAGGAACAGCGCCACGTAGAGCTGGTGCAGGGTCACGGGAGTGAGTAAAGCAGGGAAGGGGGGCCCGATGCGTGTCGCGATCGCAGGCGCGGGTGCGGTCGGTCGTTCCGTGGCGCAGGAGCTCGTCGACTACGGCCACAAGGTCCTGCTCATCGAGAAGGACTTCCACCGCTACGAGCCCGACACCGTGCCCCACGCCGAATGGCTGTGGGCCGATGCGTGCGAGGTGTCCTCGCTCGAGGAAGCCGAGATGCAGATCTGCGACGTCGCGATCGCCGCCACCGGTGACGACAAGGCCAATCTCGCGATGGCCCTGCTGGCCAAGTCGGAGTTCGGCATCGATCGCGTCGTCGCCCGGATCAACGACGCCCGCAATGAATGGCTCTTCACGGAGGCCTGGGGCATCGACGTCGCCGTGTCGACCCCGCTGGCCCTCGTTGCCGCCATCGAAGGCGCGATCGACGTCGGCCACCTCATCCGGCTGATGGCCCTGGGCCGAGACTCCAGAGGCGACCTCGGTCAGAGCGCGACGAACGTCGCGAAGTTCACGCTCCCCGACGACAGTCCCCTTGTTGCGCAGCGGGTGCGCGACCTCGCGATGCCCGACGACAGCGCGCTCGTCACGCTGCTGCGCGGCAAGCACTTGATGGTCCCCGGCCCAGAGGACGTCCTGCGGGCCGGAGACGAGCTGCTGTTCGTGTCGGCGTCCGGCGTCGAAGAGCGCATCAAAGAACTCGTGACGCGCACCCGTAGACTGGAGTGACTCCAGAGTCAGTACGGCTGACTGCCGCCCACGACGAGACGGAGCCATGCTCGCCATCCTCGCTGCCCATGCAGTCGCCGCCGTGTTGGCACCGTTGCTTGTGTACCGCTGGGGTCGGATGGCCTTCTATCCGCTGGCGCTGGTTCCTGTCGGCTCGCTGATCTGGGTGGTGCTCAACTGGCCGGCGAAAGGCCACGCCCACACCGTCGACGTGCCATGGGTCCCCGGTCTGTCGATGGACATCACGCTGCGATTCGACTCGCTCGCCGCGATCATGAGCGTGCTCGTCCTGGCCATCGGCGGCCTCGTCCTCTTCTATTGCGCCGACTACTTCAACCATCACGACGGACATACCGAGAAAAGGCTGCCGAGCTTCGCCGCCGAGCTCGTCGCGTTCTCCGGGGCGATGTTCGGCCTGGTCACCAGCGACAACATGCTGGTGCTCTACGTGTTCTGGGAGATCACGACGGTCCTGTCGTTCCTTCTGGTCGGGCACTACGCCGAACGGGCGACCAGCCGCAGGTCCGCCACCCAGGCACTCCTTGTGACGACGTTCGGCGGACTCGCGATGCTCGTCGGCATCATCGTGATCGGCAACATCGCGGGCACCTTCCTGTTGTCGGAGTTGATCGCGAACCCTCCGACCGGTCTCGCCGCGTCGGTGGCGGTGGTGCTGATCCTGATCGGCGCGTTGTCGAAGTCGGCGATCGTGCCGATGCACTTCTGGCTGCCCGGTGCGATGGCGGCTCCCACGCCGGTCAGCGCGTACCTGCATGCCGCCGCGATGGTGAAGGCCGGCGTGTACCTGATCGCTCGCATGACGCCCGGCTTCGCCGACGGGCCTGAGTGGCGCCCGACCGTAGTCACGCTCGGTCTGCTGACCATGTTGCTGGCGGGCTGGCGAGCCATCCGCGAATACGACCTCAAGCTCATTCTGGCGTTCGGCACGGTCAGCCAACTGGGCCTCATCACCGTCATGGTCGGCTCGGGCGGCAGCGAGATGATGCTGGCCGGGCTCGCCATGCTGTGTGCCCACGCCATGTTCAAGGCCGCGCTGTTCATGGTCGTCGGCATCATCGACCACGCCACCGGCACCCGCGACATCCGCAGGCTCGCCTGGCTCGGGGACCGCAGCAAGGCTCTGCTCGTGGTCGGCTGCGGTGCCGCGGCGAGCATGGCGGCGCTGCCGCCGTTCTTCGGTTTCGTCGCCAAGGAGGCAGACTTCGAGACGGTGCTGCACAGCCCGTACCTCGGTGCCGCGTCCCCGTTCGTGCTGGCCGGCATCGTCCTCGGATCGGTGCTGACGACCGTGTACACCCTGCGCTTCGTGTTCGGCGCGTTCGCCCGCAAGGGTCTGCCCCACCCGAGCACCCGCGTCGAGGAGATGCACCGACCGGAACCTGCCTTCCTCGTTCCGCCTGCGATCCTCGCCGCGGCGGGATTGCTGTTCGGCCTGTGGCCCAAACCGCTCGACCGGGTCCTGTCCGACTACAGCGACACCGTGCCGGACCCCAGCGGCTACGACGGCCACTACTACCTCGCCCTGTGGCACGGCGTGAACCTGCCGCTGCTGCTGTCGGTGTTGGTGCTGGCGACGGGTATCGCGGTGTATTTCGGACGCAAACGCCTACGCCGTGCACGCGCGGATTTCGTGCCGCTCGGCAATGCCGATCGCATCTACGATGCGGTGCTGCGCGGCGCCGATGTGTTGTCGGTGCGTCTGACTGCCGTCACGCAGCGCGGCTCGATCCCCGCGACCCAGGCGGTCATCCTGACGACGTTGGTGCTGCTGCCGGTCGCCGTGCTGACGTTCGGCGCACGCGACCGTCCGCAATTCGAGCTGTGGAACTCGGCACCTCAGGTCGTGGTGGGTGTCCTGATGTTGGCGGCTGCGCTGGCCGCGACCGTCATGCGCAATCGCCTGGCCGCGGTGCTGATGGTCGGCGTGACGGGCTACGGCTGCGGGGTGATCTTCGCCCTGCACGGAGCGCCTGATCTGGCGCTGACTCAGTTCCTGGTCGAGACACTGACTTTGGTGATGTTCGTGCTCGTCCTCAGAGTGCTTCCCGCCGAGACCGGCGGCACCGACATCAAGCGGTTCCGTGTGCCCCGCGCGCTGCTTGCGCTCGCGGTCGGTGCGACCGTCACCACCCTCGCGGCATTCGCGATGGCCGCCCGCAGCGGCAGGCCGCTCGCGGACCTCATCCCGGAAGCCGCCTACGAGCGGGGGCACGGGGCCAACGCCGTCAACGTGTTGCTCGTCGACATCCGCGCCTGGGACACGATGGGCGAGGTATGTGTCCTCCTCGTGGCGGCCACCGGCGTCGCGTCGATGGTGTTCCGGCACAGACGTTTCGGCGCCGCGCCTCGGGTGGCCGACGCCGGTCAGCCCGATATCGGCAGGCTCGGACCCGGTACGCGGAACAGCCCCGCCGCCGGCGACATCACGTGGCTGCGCGGCAGCGGGCTGCGCGACCCGCGGCACCGATCCCTGGTTCTGGAGGTTGCGACCCGGCTGATCTTCCCGGTCATGATGGTGTTGTCGGCGTACTTCTTCTTCGCCGGTCACAATGTGCCCGGCGGCGGCTTCGCCGGCGGGCTGATGGCCGGCCTGGCACTGGTGTTGCGCTATCTGGCCGGTGGACGCTACGAGCTGGGTGAGACTTTGCCGCTCGACGCGGGCAAGATCCTCGGTGCGGGACTGACATTGGCCGCAGGCACCGCGTTCGCCTCACTGCTGATGGGTGCACCCGCGTTGTCGTCGGCGCTGATCCAGGTCGACGTGCCCGTGCTCGGGACGGTCAAGTTCGTCACCGCGCTCATCTTCGACCTGGGCGTGTACCTGATCGTGGTCGGGCTGGTGCTCGACGTGCTGCGCAGCCTCGGAGCACGCATCGACGAGGAGGTGAAGAAATGACGACATACGTTGTGGGGCTCGTCATCATCGGCGGCCTGACCAGCGCCGGGGTCTATCTGCTGCTCGAACGTCACCTGACCCGAATGTTGTTGGGACTGCTGCTGATCAGCAATGCGATCAATCTCCTTCTCCTGGCCGCCGGCGGCCCCACCGGCAACCCGCCGGTGTACGGCAGGACGAGCGGGGACCAGACGGCGACAGCAGATCCGTTGGCGCAGGGCCTGATTCTCACCGCCATCGTCATCACGATGGGTGTCGCGGCCTTCGTGCTGGCGCTGACCTACCGCTCCTACCGGCTGAACACCATGGAGGAGGTCACCAACGATCCCGAGGACGCGCGGGTCTCGCAGATGACGGGCACCGAGGTCGGCGAGGAGATCGAGGGGCGACTCGAACCCGACCCCGCCATCGACACCGATCTTCCCGACGAACTCGATGCGCTACCGGGACATCAGGGTTCACGATGATCGGCAGCCATCTCGCTCCCGTGCTGGCGCCTCTCCCGGTGCTGGTGCCGATGATCGCCGCGGCGATGACACTGTTCGCCGGACGCATGCCGCGGCTGCAGCGCGCGCTCACCGTGCTCGCGTTGACCGTCGTGCTCGTGGTGTCGGCGATGCTCGTCCATCTCGCCGACCGCGACGGCACCATCGCGCTGCAGGTCGGCGGATGGGGTCCGACGGAACCGGGTATGGGCCCGCTGGGCATCACACTCGTCATCGACCGGTTGTCGGCCCTGATGCTTGTGGTCTCTGCGATCGTGCTGCTGGCGGTGGTCTTCTACGCGATCGGGCAGGGTATTCGCGATGGCGATGAGCGCCAGCCAGTTTCGATCTTCCTCCCGACGTATCTGGTGCTGGCGGCAGGCGTCTTCATGGCGTTCTCGGCCGGCGACCTGTTCAACCTCTTCGTCGGTTTCGAGGTGCTGCTGAGCGCGAGCTTCGTGCTGCTGACGATCGGCGCCAGCAAGGAGCGGGTCCGGGCGGGCATCTCCTATGTGATGGTCTCGATGGTCTCGTCGTTGATCTTCCTGTTCGGCATCGCGCTGGTCTACGCCACCACCGGCACGTTGAACCTGGCGGAGCTGTCGGTGCGCCTGGAGGGCGTCCCGGAGGGCACCCGGATGGCATTGTTCGCCGTTCTGCTCGTGGCTTTCGGCATCAAGGCTGCCGTCTTCCCGCTGTCGACCTGGCTGCCTGACTCGTACCCGACCGCGCCCGCGCCCGTCACCGCCGTCTTCGCCGGCCTGCTCACCAAAGTCGGTGTGTACGCAATCATCCGCGCACACTCGCTGCTGTTCCCCGGCGGCGGAATGGATGACGTGCTGCTCGTGGCCGGTCTTCTGACTATGCTCGTCGGTATCTTCGGCGCGATCGCGCAGAGCGACATCAAGCGGCTGCTGTCGTTCACGCTCGTCAGCCACATCGGTTACATGGTGTTCGGCATCGCCCTGTCCAACGATCTCGGCATGGCGGGGGCCATCTATTACGTGGCGCACCACATTCTGGTCCAGACGACGCTGTTCCTGGTGGTGGGTTTGATCGAGCGACAGGCCGGCGCGTCGACGCTGCAGCGCCTCGGCGGACTTGCCGCTGCCAGCCCGGTGCTGGCGTTCGTCTTCGTCGTGCCCGCCCTCAATCTCGGTGGGATCCCGCCGTTTTCGGGATTCATCGGCAAGGTGGCGCTGCTGGAGGCCGGCGCCCAGGTCGGGTCGTCGCTGGCATGGCTTCTGGTGGCAGGCAGCGTGATCACGAGCTTGCTGACGTTGTACGTCGTGGCGCGGGTGTGGACGAAAGCGTTCTGGCGGTCCCGTGCGGACGCACCCGAGGGCCATCTCTCGGCGGCCGCACCGTCGGCGCTTCTCGCTGACGGAGAGGACATCGAGTTGGTCGACCGCGACGACGTCGGGCGGATGCCGGTCGGGATGCTGGTTCCGACGGGGGCGCTGATCGCGGTGGGTCTGATGCTGACGGTGATGGCTGGGCCTATCTTCGCCTACAGCAGTCGTGCGGCCGACGAGGTGCTCGACCGAGGGCAGTACATCAGCGCGGTCCTGGGGGACTTCCGATGAGCGCTCGCGCGAAGAGAATGAAGCCGATGAGCGCTCGCGCGAAGAGCATGAAGCCGATGAGCGCTCGCGCGAAGAGCATGAATCGGATGCGGACGAACGCGCTGCGCGTCTGGATGATCTGCTGGCTGATCCTGATCTGGGTGTTGTTGTGGGGCACCGTCTCTGCGGCCAACATCCTGTCCGGGCTCGCGGTGGCGCTGGTGATCACGCTGTTGCTGCCGTTGCCGCCCGTTCCGGTGGAGGGCAGGTTCCATCCGCTGTCGCTGACCAGGCTCGTCGTGACCGTCGCCTACTGGCTGCTGGTGTCGTCGGTTCAGGTCGCGGTGCTGGCGCTCAAACCTGGCCCGCCTCCGCTGACGGCCGTGCTGCGTGCTCATCTGGACATCAAGTCGGACCTGGTGCTGGCGCTTGCGGTCAACATCATGAACCTGACTCCGGGCAACATCGTCCTCGAGATCGACCAGGCGCGCCGAATGATCTACGTCCACGTGCTCGACGTCGGATCTGACCGTACCGTCAACCGCTTCTACCATCAGGTCGACAAGCTGCAGAAGCTGTTGGTGGCCTCTTTCGAACGCGACGAGGACTGGAAACCGTCGGCCGACAAGGAGGTGGAGGCATGATGTACGTCTGGATTGCGGCGGGCGTGATGCTCTCGCTCGCGGCGCTGGCCACCATGCTTCGGATGCTGCTGGGCCCCACCACGTTGGACCGGCTGGTCGCGCTCGACACCCTCGTCGCCGTGACGATGTGTGCGATCGGAACGTGGGCGGCGTTCAGTCTCGACACGACCGTCACGTACAGCCTCACTGCCCTCGCCTTGATCACCTTCGTGGGTTCGGTGAGCGTCGCCAGGTTCCGCGTCCCGGACGTCCCGGACGCCACCGAGCAGACGGCCG
This sequence comes from Mycolicibacterium iranicum, assembly GCF_002101705.1. Classification (GTDB taxonomy): domain Bacteria; phylum Actinomycetota; class Actinomycetes; order Mycobacteriales; family Mycobacteriaceae; genus Mycobacterium; species Mycobacterium iranicum. The sequence goes on from NZ_LQPC01000026.1 coordinate 387,417, forward strand.
AGCGATGAGCGTCTCCGACATCGTCGCTGCCGGCCTGATTCTCAGCGGGTCGGCACTTGCCCTCACCGCAGCGATCGGGGTCGTGCGATTCCCCGACACCCTGTCTCGAATGCACGCCGCGACCAAGCCTCAGGTACTGGGCCTGCTGTTGGTGCTGGCGGGTGCCGCCGTCCGACTCAGAGGCAACATCGACGTCGGCATGCTGATCTTGACCGGGCTGTTCACGCTCATCACCGCACCAGTGATCGCCAACCGGGTCGGCCAGCTCGCCTATCGGGAGCAGAACATTCGTGACGACCTTGTGACCAGGGACGAAATGCATGATTTCTCCGCCGAACGGGAACTCCGAGGCAATGACGGTGATGGACGGTGACCATCCGGCAGTCGATGCCGGCGTAACGCGCACAGCGCTGAGCGTCACCATGGCGCGCGCGCGGGAGACGATGTCCCGCCTCCCGTTGTTCACCGACCCGTACGCGCAGATTCTGCTCGACGCAGTCGGCACCGCCGAGTCACCCGCCTCGATGCAGGACCACTCGTCTGCCGCAGCGCGCACAAAGTGGTTCGACGAGTTCTTTCTGACCGCGAGCTCCGCGGGCGTCTCGCAGGTTGTCATCCTCGCCCCGGGCCTGGACACGCGGGCGTGGCGGTTGCCGTGGCTGAACGACACCGTCATCTACGAGGTCGACGAGCCGCAGGTGCTGGAGTTCAAGGAGCGGGTCCTTGCGGCATCCGGGGCGACTCCTACGGCGCGACGCGTCGCGGTGCCGTTCGAGTCACGCGAGCACTGGCCGAAATCGCTGACGTCGTTGGGCTTCGACCACACCGAGCCGACAGCGTGGGCCGGTGAGGGGCTACCCGCCGGGCTTCCCGCCCAGACGCTGACCCGGATCCTGGAGAAGGTTGAGCTCTACAGTGCACGCGGCAGTCGTATTGCCGTCGAAGTCGGTGCGGACATGCCGATCGATGTCTCGTGCTGGCTGTGTGAGCGCCACTGGGAGGTCGGCACGACCCCCGCCGAGGAGCTGATGAACCGGTACCACCGCGCGCCTGCCACCGAGGACGTCCTGTTCCTCGACGGTCGCAAGCTCTGACGAAAACTGTTCCGCGAGAGCGCGAACGATCACAAGAATGGTGCGCCGGCGCCCCGCGAACCTGAGGTAGCGTCGAGTTCTATGACACTGATGGTCAATCCGGACATCCTGCGGGCATTCGCGGGACAGGTCGAGTCAACATCAGCGGTGATCCGCGAGGCGGATGTCGGCACCACGGTGTCCACCGCGGCCGACGGGCTTCCCGGATCGACAACGCAGTGGGCGACGAAACTTGTTGGCACGCACGTCGGCGAGCAGGCCAGGGCGATCGCGGACAACGTCGCGAAAATGGGCACGGCGGTGCGAGGTACCGGTGATTCCTACGAGGTGACGGACACCGACCTGGCCGGGAACTTCAAAGGTATCTTCTGACGGAAATCATTCCGACAGCTGGAATTCGACCATCGCGATGACGGTGTCCACCGCCTCCGACAGCGCGGTCACCCGTTCGGCAACGGTCGGCGCGGCCAGCACCGCGTAACGATCGGCCTGTCCGATCGGGAGTCGGGTGGTCAACGCGTACAACCATTGTGAGGCATCGCCCGATTCGTCGGCCCCACGCACGATATCGCGGGCATTGACCTGCGCTCCCCGCGCGGTCGCGATTCTCTCGAACAAGCCCACCATCCGGTCCTCGATGTCGCGGATCGCCGCGAAGTCGACCGGCTCACCCGGCTCGTCGGGCCACACCTCGATCACCGCCCGCGGGTACGGATCATCCGGCAGCCACTCCAGGATTCGGATCCTCTCCCCCAGAACGCATTTCATCCGGTAACGGCCAGACCCCATGTCGGCGTACTCGGCAATTCGCGCGAGCACGCCCACGTCGCTGCGAGAATCCCCGCCGCCCACCTCGCGGCCCGCCGCGATCAGCACCACCCCGAAGACCGGGTCCTCGGACGCCAAACACGTTCGCACCAGCGCCGAATACCTGGGTTCGAAGATCCGCAGCGGCAGCACCTCGCCCGGCAGCATCGCCATTTCGAGGGGGAACATCGGCAGTGTCGGCATTCGCTACAGCACCAACTCTGCTACGAGAGCATCGACCACGGCCCGAAGATCACCGTCATGCTCCTCGGCGACACGGCGCTGGCGCTGATAGGACGCTCCGTAGCGGTAGATATCAGGAATGCGCGCGAGCTCGTCAACACAGTTGAGCCGCTTGGCAATCGGCTGCAGTCGCTCCACCACATCGTCGAGATCTTCGGTGACCAACCGTTCATTGCTGTCGGCGTCGAGAATGATGATGGCGTCGAGCCCGTAACGCGCAGCACGCCACTTGTTCTCCTGAACGTGCCACGGAGGCATCACCGGCAGCGATTCGCCGGCGTCGATCCGCCGGTCCAGGTCCACGATCAGGCAGTGGGTCAGCGCCACCAGAGCCGACAGTTCGCGCAGGTTGGAGACCCCGTCGAAGATCCGGACCTCGATGGTGCCCAGATGAGGTGAAGGCCTGATGTCCCAACGGATCTCGTTCATGTGATCGATGATCCCGGTCTTTTTCTGGTCGCTCACAAACTGTTCCCACTCGCGCCACTCCTGAAAGTGGAACGGCAGCCCGGCGGTCGGCAGCTGCTGGAACATCATGGCCCGGTTGCTGGCGTAGCCGGTGTCCTCTCCGTCCCAGAACGGTGAGGACGCCGACAGAGCCAGCAGATGCGGGTACTGGTGAAGCAGGGAAGTGATGATCGGCATCACCTTGTGCGCCGAGGACACCCCGACGTGAACGTGCACGCCCCAGATCGTCATCTGCCGTCCCCACCACTGGGTCCGCTTGATCAATTCGGCGTAGCGCGGGGCGTCGGTCAGCTTCTGCGCCGACCAGTCCGCGAACGGATGCGTTCCGGCGCAGAACAACTCCATTCCGCGCTCCCGCACGATGTTGCGCACCGGCCGCAGCGTGACGGCGAGGTCGTCCATCGCCTGACTGGTGTTCTCGCAGATACCCGTCACGACTTCGACGGTGTTGCGCAGCAGCTCTTTGTGCACACGCGGGTTCTCGCCGATCTCGGCGATCACGGACGCGGCTTCGTTGCTCAAATCACGAGTCTGGGCGTCGACGAGCGCGAACTCCCACTCGACACCCAGGGTCGGCCGTGCCGACCCGGCGAAATCAATCCGGCTGCTAAGACCCGGTGATGACACCACAGGCCACCCGCGCTCCGGCGTCGCCGGTCGCCAGGGTGGTCTGATCCGGTGGCGGCGCACCGTCGACCTGCTGGTAGCGCTCCGGCGGGATGTTGGCGAAGTTGTCGGCCTTCTCGTGGATGATGATCGAGGTGCCTGCGCCGTTCATCAGCTCTTCTGCAGTGAACGCATCGGTGGTGGTCACGAGCTTCGCGGAGCCGTCCTCGCGGACCTGCAGCGACGAGAGGTCACCGCTGGCGGGATGGCCGGTACGGCCCGCCACCTGGAAGTGACCGCCCGCGGAGTTGAAGTTCGCGGGGGCGCCCCCGGTCGGGGCGACGGAGTTCGGTTCGCACTTGCCCACCGAGTGGATGTGCATTCCGTGGAAGCCGGGCTCCAGCTGGCCGGCGGCGGTGGTCTCGACAGTGACGGTGGCGTATCCGTCGGAGAACACGATCTCGGCGTTGGCCACCGTCGTACCGTCCGCGAGGTTCAATTCGGCGGTCAGCGTCTGCCCACCGCCCTGAGTGGCCTCGCCTTCGGACTCCCCGGGCCCCGCCGACGGCGACGGCGATCCGGTCCATACCGATGGTGTGGTGCCGGGGGTGTCCGAGGGCACCTCTCCGGGAGGGGCACACGCACTCAACGCAAGTGCGGGCACCGCGAACAGGGTGGCGGCAGCGACGGACCTGAGCATGTGCAAGAGCCTAGCCGGTGACCAGGACGACCACGCCCGGTGGCTGCTCAACAAGCGCAGGCACCCGCGGCGCCACCGGCGCTTCGAGCAGTCGGCCGACTTCCTCGGCGGCCTGTTGCTCGCCTTCGGTCTCGCCGAAGTACACCGTGGTCACTGTCACGTCCGGCACCTCGAGGTTGCCGGTTTCGGCCACGTTCCAATCGGCGTCGCGCAGCCTCGTGGCGAGGCCTTCCGCGGCGCCCTCGACGGTCGAGATGTTGAAGACGCGCACTTCGGGCCTGGCTGGCGCCGCGGGCGTCGTCGTCGTGGTCGTCGTCGTGGTGACGGTCGTCGAGCTCGCCGACGACTCATCGTCGCCGGAGCTGCTCAGAGCCTGGAACCCCACGAGTAGGAAGACGACGCCGAGGAACAACAACACCATCACGATGGCGCGGAGGGGCAGTCCCGAGGACTCTCGCTGGTTCATCGGCGCCTACTGTATCGCGGGCCGTGGTGAGGCCCGGTTGCCTTACGTGACGTCGAATCCAAGGCGGCGAGCAGCCCGGGCCTTCTGCCTGCTGGCACGCAGCCGGCGCAGGCGCTTCACCAGCATCGGGTCCGCGGCGAGCGCTTCCGGCCGATCTACCAGCGCGTTGAGCACCTGGTAGTAGCGCGTCGCCGACATCGAGAAGAGCTCCTTGATGGCGTCTTCCTTGGAGCCTGCGTACTTCCACCACTGGCGCTCGAAAGCCAAGATGTCATGCTCGCGACGGGTCAGACCGTCGGTGGGCTCGGTGCCGTCCCCAGAACGTTCAGCCCGCGCGATGGCGCCGTCCATATCGCTTCTTGGACCCTTCCGGAAATCGAAATGACATAGCTGTGGTTTGCGCGAGTATTCAATCACGGTTGGATCACGTAGACGGTCATCAATCGCCGCGAGTCGGCAGCGAAACTCCCGGGTCACGCTCTCCCTTAAGCTCCTGAGCATGGCTGTACGACCGATCCGCATCGTGGGAGATCCCGTCCTGCACACCGCGACCGAACCGATCCCCGTCGGCGAGGACGGCTCGCTGCCGGCTGATCTGGCAGATCTCATCACCGATCTGTTCGAGACGATGGACGCCGCTAACGGAGTCGGTCTGGCAGCCAACCAGATCGGCGTCAACAAACGCGTCTTCGTCTACGACTGTGCCGACGCCCGCAAGAAGACCACCCGCAGGCGCGGCGTCGTCGTCAACCCGGTGCTGGAGACCTCCGAGGTGCCCGAGACGATGCCTGATCCCGACGACGACGACGAAGGGTGCCTGTCGGTGCCCGGCGAATCGTTCCCGACGGGCCGCGCGGATTGGGCGCGGGTGACGGGGCTGGACGCCGACGGAACGCCGATCACCATCGAGGGCACCGACCTGTTCGCGCGGATGTTGCAGCACGAGACCGGCCACCTGGACGGCTTCCTGTACCTGGACCGGTTGATCGGGCGGAACGCGCGTAGCGCCAAGAAGGCGGTCAAGAGCCACGGTTGGGGTGTGCCCGGCCTGTCCTGGATGCCCGGCGAGGATCCCGACCCGTTCGGCCACTGACCGGTGACCGATCTCCCCGCGGTCGGGACGCGAGTCAGCCTGCGCTATCGACTCCCCACCGACGAGGCTCGACCGATGACCGACGTCGTCGGCCACATTGTCGATACCGGCGGCGAACTCGGTCGTTCGGTGCGGATCCGGACGCGACACGGTGACATCGTCGACGTGGCCCGAGAGGACGTGCTGGCCGTGCGCGTCGTCCCGGAGATGCCGGTGCGCACTGGCGAGATCCGCAACCTCGAGCACGCCGCCGCGCTGGCCTGGCCGGGAACCGAGCACCGATGGGTCGACGGATGGCTGCTGCGATTCGGCGGTGGAGTCACACGGCGTGCGAATTCAGCTGTTCCGCTTCGCTATTCGTCGGTCACCGAGATCGCCCAGACTCTCGACATCTATACGGCACGCGGCCTGCCCGCGCTCGTGTCGGTGCCCGACAGACTGCTTCGACTGCCTGCCGGTATCCCCACCGAAGCCGAGAACCTGGTCATGACAACGGATGTCGCACCCTCGGTGGAGGTCCCCGTGGCTGCCGGTCCCGATTCGTCATGGTTGACGCTGTATGAGCGGGATGTCCCTGTCGACATCCTCACTGCCGTCGTCAACGGCGAGGTGGGCTTCGGCCAGCTTTCCGGCGCGGCCGTGGGACGCGTTGCGGTAACGGACGCGCCGGACGGTACCCGATGGGCGGGGCTGTCCGCGGTGCACGTGTCCGAGAGCGCACGCCGGCGAGGCTTGGCTCGGGAACTCTGCGCGGGTTTGCTGACGTGGGCTTTCGGGCGCGGCGCCACGCGCGCCTACGTTCAGGTCGTCACCGAGAACGCCGCTGCGCGTGCGCTGTACGAGTCGATGGGCTTTCAGGTGCACCACCGCTCGCGCTATGTCCGCGCCGAAGACCTACTGTGAAGCCATGCGTCTGGCCACCTGGAACGTCAACTCCATTCGCGCCCGTGTCGACCGCGTCACCGACTGGCTGGAACGCGCCGAGGTTGACGTTCTGGCGATGCAGGAGACGAAGTGCTCCGACGACCAGTTCCCGACGATGCCGTTCGCAGCGCTGGGCTATGACGTCGTGCACTGCGGCTTCAACCAGTGGAACGGTGTGGCCATTGCGTCGCGGATCGGCATCGACGACGTCGAGGTGGGCTTCGAGGGTCAGCCGACGTGGAGCGACAAGCCGGAAGTAGAGGCCGCCGCGGAGGCTCGCGCGCTGGGTGCCACGTGCGGCGGGGTGCGGGTGTGGAGTCTGTACATCCCCAATGGACGCAGCGTCGACTCTCCGCACTATGCCTACAAGCTGGATTGGCTTGCGGCACTGCGCGACACTGCATCGTCGTGGCTGTCCGCGAATCCCGGGGCTCCGATTGCGCTCGTCGGCGACTGGAACATCGCGCCGATCGACGACGACGTGTGGGACATCTCGTTGTTCTCGGAAAGCACCCACGTGACACCGCCGGAGCGGGCGGCCTTCGATGCCGTCGTCGATGCCGGATTCACCGACGTAGTAAGACCTTTCACGCCCGGCCCGGGAACGTTCACCTATTGGGACTACACCCAGCTACGGTTCCCGAAGAACCGCGGGATGCGCATCGATTTCATTCTCGGCTCCCCCGCGCTGGCGGAGCGGGTCACCCACGCCGAAATCGCTCGCGACGAACGCAAAACCGGCAAGGATCGCGTCGGGTCGCCCAGCGATCACGCGCCGGTCGTCGTGGACCTGGAGGGCATCGCATAACGGGGCGCCGCATGGTGGCGGCGCCCCGTCTTGGTGTTCGTCAGCGGACGTTGACGTAGTAGACGTAGCCGGTGATGGTCTGCTGGTAGGTGCGGTCGCTGAAGTCGTCCATGACGGTGCCGCGGATGGGGGCGCCACGGTTGACGCTGACGACGTTGGCGTCGGACAGTGAAGCGTCAGACTGCTTCTGGACGATGACGCGGTTGCCGTCGGCTTCGAGCTGGGCGATGGTGGCCCGGGCGTCACCGGCGCCGGTGGGGGCGGCCAGTGCGGGGGCGGCCAGGCCCAGGAACGCGGCGGAGAAGGTGGCGGCTGCGGCGGTGGCGATGGTGAGGTTCTTCATTGTTCTGCTCTTCCCTGAGTTGTCGATCTTGGTGATCTGACTGTTCAAACCCGCATGTCAGGGAGTTCATTTCGGCTGGCAGAGATTGACCGGCCGGTGGCAGAAATCGGTGCATCGACCTGTCAGACACTTCGACTATTATCGAACATGTGTTCGATGATTGGTCTGACGGCAGTGTCCTCTCGGTGGTGGAGGATGCGCATCGTCAGGTGGCGGTGGCGATGGCGCGCAGTCTGGCCGGGATCTTCGAATTGCTGCAGCGGCGCACCGCGG
>NZ_LQPC01000027.1 GCF_002101705.1 Mycolicibacterium iranicum
CGTTGTCGGCGGGGGTGGCGGCGGAGGGGGCGGAGGCGTCGTCGTCAGAATCTCGTCCTGCACAGGCGGCGCGGACTGCGTCGTCGTCTCGGGGGTGGCCAGATTGTCGGTGTCCGTGCGGGTCACCAGCACCGAAACCGACACCACGAGGGCGATCGCGGCAACGATCGCGACGACGCCGACGACCCACGGCCAGCGCGGCGGCGGTGGCAGCTCGCTTGCATTGCCGGCGTCGTAGCTGTCGTAGTCGTACGGCACGATGTCCGACGACGCCGCGTAGGCGCTGCTGACGAATTGCTCGGACTCGGGCGCCGAATAGGCACGCGAATAAAAGTCGGTCTGACCGGTATCGGGGTTGTCACCGCTCGCGCCGCTGACATTCTGTGTCGCGTTGTCGGCAACGCTACCCGGCTCCTCACCTGGATGGCCAGAGCTGCCAGAGTCCCGCCCGGGAGGATTCGGCCCGCTCATCTACGTCTATCCTTCTCGACTGCTTCTGCAGCGCCGGTGATTGCCACAGCGGCTCGTGGCGCCCCGGCAACACTACCCAACGGCGGCACTCGATCGGATCTCCCGAGGAGGGTTGCGGGCGAAGTCATGCCCTGATTGTGACCTTGGCGTCGGTCAGTGCTTCTCGGGTCCGGTGTGGTACTCGAAGACCAGCCCCGCCACCGTCGTCAGGATGAAGCACACGCCGGCGATGATGAGCCACGGCAGCCACATCGCCATACCGACCGCGGTGATCGAACCCGACAGGGCGATCATGATCGGCCACCAGCTGTGCGGGCTGTAGAAGCCGAGCTCCCCCGCTCCGTCCGCGATCTCGGCGTCCTCGTAGTCCTCGGGCCGGGTGTCCAGGCGACGGGCGACGAAACGGAAGAAGGTTCCGGTGATCAACGTCAGACCGGTGGTCAGGGCCAAGGCGGTGGTGCCCGCCCACTCCACGCCGCCCGGATCCTGGAACAGGTGCGTCAGGACGGCGTAGACGACGGTCGACAGCGCAAAGAACGCAGTCAGAAACTCGAACAACCTGGCTTCGATATGCATCTGCTGTCCTTACCTGATCGCCTCGGGCATACCGGGCGCCAATTCACCGCGGCGGCTGTCGAACGGCTGGGTGGTGACAGCCAGCGGAGGCTGGTTGATCGCCTGCAACGCCTCGGCGTTGGTCTTTCCGGCCTCACGCTGAGCGAGGTAGGCCTTGAAGTCGTTGGGCTCCACGACCCGCAGCTCGAAGTTCATCATCGAGTGGTAGGTGCCGCACATCTCCGTGCACCGGCCGACGAAGGCGCCGGTCTGCATGATCTCGCTGATCTGGAAGATGTTGTCGGAGTTGTTCTCTTTGGGGTTCGGCAGCACGTCGCGCTTGAACAGGAATTCCGGTACCCAGAACCCGTGGATCACGTCGGCCGAGGCGATCTGGAATTCGATCCGCTTGCCCGACGGGACGACGAGGACCGGGATTTCGCTGGTGGAGCCGAGCGTCTCGATCTTGTCGAAGTTCAGGTAGGTGCGGTCCTCGGGGTTGAGTCCGTTGAGCGCGCCGACCTCCTCGATGCCGTGTTCGTCTTCGCCCTCAGGGCGCGACACCATGGCTTCCTTGCGCTCGTTGTCGACCCCGTCGTAGCTCAGCGTGCCGTCGGCGAACTCGACCTTCTGGTAGCCGAACTTCCAGTTCCACTGGTAGGCCGTGACGTCGATGACGACCTCGGGGTTGGGCTCCTTGTTGAGCATCTCTTCCTGCACCACGACGGTGAAGTAGAAGAGCACCGAGATGATGATGAACGGGATGACCGTCAGGGTCAGCTCCAGCGGCATGTTGTAGCCGAACTGACGGGGCAGCTCCGTGTCGGACGCCTTCTTGCGGTGGAAGGCCATCGTCCAGAACAGCAGGAGGTACACGATGCCACCGACGACGAACGCCGCGATGACCGAGCCGATCCACAATTCACGGTTGAGATGGGCCTCGGGGGTGATGCCGTTCGGCCACCCGAGGCCGAGGACCTCAGACCAGCTGCATCCGCTGAGTAGCACCGCCGTCCCGCCCAGGAGCAGGGACAATGCCACCAACTTCAGGCCGCGAGCGGGCACGTTGGCGCCTCCTACTAAGTCTTTTGACCGGGTGACGGTCAGACGGCTGCACTGAATACTACGCAGCGTAGACCACGCCGGCGGGCGGGAGCGAAGCGACCGGGAAATGTGGTCGGCGGGCAGCAGCGAAGCGACCGGGAAACGTGGCCGACGGGTGGGAGCGAAGCGACCGCGCGATTCGGCATACTGGCGCGGTGTGTGGACTGCTTGCGCTGGTAACCGACCCCTCGTCTGACGTCTCCCCCGCGATCGTCGAGGCAGTGTCGGGGGCGTCCGCCCAGATGCGCCACCGCGGCCCCGACGAACCCGGCACCTGGAACGACTCGCGTGTCGTGCTGGGTTTCAATCGGCTGTCGATCATCGATATCGCGCACAGCCACCAGCCGCTGCGGTGGGGTCCGGCCGAGGCGCCGGAGCGCTACACCCTGGTTTTCAACGGTGAGATCTACAACTACTTGGAGTTGCGTGAAGTACTGCGTTCCGAATTCGGCGCGGTCTTCCACACCGACGGGGACGGCGAGGCGATCCTGGCCGCCTACCACCACTGGGGCACCGACGCGCTGACCCGGCTGCGCGGCATGTTCGCGTTCGCGCTGTGGGACACGGTGGAACAGGAACTGTTCTGCGCGAGGGACCCGTTCGGCATCAAGCCGCTCTACATGGCCACCGGGGCCGGAGGCACCGCGGTGGGCAGCGAGAAGAAGTGTCTGCTCGACGTCGCCGACGAGCTCGGCATCGACCTGGCGATCGACGAGCGCGCCGTCCAGCACTACACGGTGCTGCAATACGTCCCCGAGCCTGAGACGTTGCACCGCGGCATCCGCAGGCTCGAATCGGGCAGTTACGCTCGCGTGCGGCCCGGCGCGCAGCCAAAGGTGAAGCGTTACTTCACGCCGCGGTTCGACGCCGTGCCGTTCGCGGCAGGCAGCGAGCAGGCGCGCTACGACGAGGTCACCCGGGCGCTGGAGGATTCGGTCGCCAAGCACATGCGGGCCGATGTGACGGTCGGCGCGTTTCTGTCCGGAGGCATCGACTCGACCGCGATCGCCGCGCTGGCGATGCGGCACAACCCGAGGCTCATCACCTTCACCACCGGGTTCGAGCGCGAGGGGTTCTCGGAGGTGGACGTGGCGGTGGCGTCCGCTGAGGCGATCGGCGCTCGGCACGTCACCAAGGTCGTCGGACAGGAAGAGTTCGTCGCCGCGCTCCCCGAGATCGTCTGGTACCTCGACGAACCCGTCGCGGACCCGGCCCTGGTGCCGCTGTATTTCATCGCCAAGGAGGCGCGTAAGCACGTCAAGGTGGTGTTGTCCGGCGAGGGCGCCGACGAACTGTTCGGCGGCTACACCATCTATCGGGAGCCGTTGTCGCTCAAGCCTTTCGACTACTTGCCGAGGGGCCTTCGCAAATCAGTGGGCAAGATGGCCGGTCCGTTGCCCGAGGGTATGCGCGGCAAGAGCCTGCTGCACCGCGGTTCGCTGACGCTCGAGGAGCGCTACTACGGCAATGCCCGCAGCTTCTCCGACGCCCACCTGCGGGCGGTGCTTCCGGGGTTCCGCCAGGACTGGGTGCACACCGACGTGACCGCACCGGTGTACGCCCAATCGCAAGGTTGGGATCCCGTCGCGCGGATGCAGCACATCGACCTGTTCACCTGGCTGCGCGGCGACATCCTGGTCAAGGCAGACAAGATGACGATGGCCAACTCGTTGGAGCTGCGCGTCCCGTTCCTGGATCCCGAGGTGTTCGCGGTCGCGTCGCGGCTGCCCTACGACCAGAAGATCACGCGGTCGACGACGAAGTACGCGCTGCGCCGCGCGCTCGAGCCGATCGTGCCCGCCCATGTGCTGAACCGGCCGAAACTGGGCTTCCCCGTGCCGATCCGGCACTGGCTGAGGGCGGGCGAACTCCTGGAGTGGGCCCACTCGATCGTCGGCTCGTCACAGGCAGGCCACCTGGTCGATCTTGCCGCGGTGCGCACGATGCTCGACGAACATCGAAGCGGCACAACCGATCACAGTCGCCGCCTGTGGACGGTGCTGATTTTCATGCTGTGGTACGCGATCTTCGTCGAAAAGAGCGTCACACCGCAGATCAGCGAGCCGACCTACCCGGTTCAGATCTGACCGGAGCGCCTCCCGGCGCTAGAGCGCCTGCGCGATTTCCCGACCCGCCTCCGCGCCGTAGGCATCGGAGAGGCGCTGTACCGCCGAATCCGTGTCCCAGGACCATTCCTGCGGGCCCGGCGCCTCGAGCACCAGTGTCGCCACCAGTGAGGCCAGCTGCGCCGATCGCTCCAGCGAAAGGCCGGCGTCGCGGCCGGTGAGGAAGCCTGCGCGGAACGCGTCGCCGATTCCGGTCGGGTCTTCCTTGTGGGTCTCGGGCACGACGTCGACGTGGACGAACGTGCCGTCGCGCCCGACGAGATCGACACCCTTCTCGCCGAGGGTGGTCACGCGCAGCTGGATCTGCCTCATCACCTCGGCCTCGGACCAGCCGGACTTCTGGAGCAGGAGATCCCACTCGTAGTCGTTGGTGAAAAGGTACGTTGCGCCGTCGATCAGCTTGCGGATCTCCTCACCCGACAGGCGGGCCAACTGTTGGCTCGGGTCGGCGGCGAATGCCAACCCCAGGGCGCGGCATTCCTCGGTGTAGAGGAACATCGCCTCCGGATCGTTGGCGCCGATGATCGTCAGGCTCGGCGACCCGGTCTTGGCGACGATGTCGGCGAGCTTGATGTTGCGCGATTCGGACATGGCGCCCGGATAGAACGACGCGATCTGGGCCATGTCCTCGTCGGTGGTGCAGACGAACCGCGCGGTGTACGCGGTGTCAGACACCAGCACGTTGTCGCAGTTCACGCCGTGCGAGGTGAGCCACTGCCGGTAGTCGTCGAAGTCCGCGCCGACCGCACCCACCAGCGTCGGGTTTCCGCCGAGCACGCCCATCGCGAAGGCCATGTTGCCCGCGACGCCGCCGCGGTGCATGACGAGGTCGTCGACGAGGAAGCTCAATGACACCTTCTGCAGGTGATCGGCCAGGAGCTGCTCGGAGAACTTCCCGGGAAAGCGCATCAGATGGTCAGTTGCTATCGATCCGGTCACCGCAATGGTCACGCAGTCTCACCCTTCGTCGTTTGGCGGTTCAGCCTAATGTCAGCCCGTCGAAGCTGCTCACGTCGGCAGGGTCACGGACAGGGTTCACCGGTCGAGGTGCGCTAACCTGCCTATAAGCGCCTGCTCGGCCACTGTAGATGCCGCAGGATCCGACCGACCTTCCCGGGAGCACATTGATGACTGGTCCCTACCCGCCCCCATACGGCGCTGGACCAGCAGGCCCTCAGATGTATCCGGAGCCTTACCCCCAGCAGACCTACCCGCCGATTGCGCAGCCCTACCCCGGCGGTATCGAGGCGTCCTACCCGGGGACACTTCCCCCGCCTGTGCAGTATCCGAAGCGCAAGCGCACCCCGTGGATCCTGATCGCCGTCGCGGTGGTCACCGTCCTGGCTGTGGTGGGGGTGATCGCCGCAGTTGCCCTGCGCAGCGGAGCGGATGATCAGGGGGCAACGGGTGCGCTGACGGATGCGTCCGCGCAGGCGGCCATCCAGGACTACCTGGACGCGCTGTCCAACGGGGACGACGAGCAGGTCGCGCGCCACACGTTGTGCGGGCTCTACGACGCTGTCAAGGAGCGCCGGTCAGATCTCGCACTCGCCGGGTTGTCCAGCGACGCCTTCCGCAAGCAGTACGACAGCGCCGAGGTCACGTCGATCGACAAGATGGTGCTGTCGTCGCCGACGCAGGCTCAGGTGCTGTTCACGATGCGCGTTCTGCCCGCGAGCGGTTCGACGCGCAGTCAGCCGCAGGAGACTGACGAGCAGGCAGTCGCGCAGCTGATCTCGGTCGATAACGAGATCCTGGTGTGTTCGTATCTGCCGCGGACGGCCGGCCAGTACTAGCTCAGTTGAACGAGTCGCCGCAGGCGCACGAGCCGGTGGCGTTGGGGTTGTCGATGGTGAAACCCTGCTTCTCGATCGTGTCGACGAAGTCGATCGTGGCGCCCTGCACATAGGGGGCACTCATCCGGTCGACGGTCAGCTCGACGCCGTTGAAGTCGACGGTCAGGTCGCCGTCGAGCGAGCGGTCGTCGAAGAACAGGTTGTAGCGCAGGCCGGCGCATCCGCCCGGCTGAACGGCGATCCGCAGCGCCAGGTCGTCGCGACCCTCCTGGTCGAGCAGGGCCTTCGCCTTGGCCGCCGCGGCATCCGTCAGGGTCACGCCGTGCGCAGCCTCGGTGGTCTGGCCAGCTTGCACAGCCGACTCGTCCTGAACAGTCATGGAATCTCCCGTGTGGATGTACGTGGGCGGAGCCGGTGTCCCCTGCCATTCGAGGGTGGCTCCACCTCCTCAACGGTACCTGGTTTCGGCCGTATTCCCCATCGACGGCGAGCTACTGCCATCGCGCGGCGACGTCGGCGGCAAGTCCGGTGAGCTGGTTTGCCGCGTCCTCGATGGCCTTCTGCACCGACCCGGCGTGGTCGGTAAGGGAGTAGGCCGAATCGATCCCCGCCTCCTGCAGGGCGGGCTCGGCCAGTGTGACCTGTCCTGCCAACACCAGGACCGGAATGCGGTGTGACCGCGCCCCCGCGGCCAGTGCGCTGACAACTTTTCCGTGCAGCGACTGGTCATCGAACCGGCCCTCCCCGGTGACGACGAGATCGGCGGCGGCGACGTCGGAGCTCAGGCCGGTGTGTTCGGCGATGATCGCCGCACCCGATTCGCGGCGTGCGCCGAGCGCCAGTAGGGCTGCGCCGATGCCGCCGGCCGCGCCCGCGCCGGGATCGTCGCTGACCCGCCTGCCTGCTGCGGCATCGAGCTTTTCGGCCCATGCCGTGAGCCGCTCTTCGAGCACCGCGACGGTTTCGGCGTCGGCGCCCTTCTGCGGCCCGAAAACCGCCGCGGCGCCCATCGGGCCGAGCAGCGGATGTTCGACGTCGCTGGCCGCGATGAGTTCTACTCCGTCGAGAAGTTCACGCGCGGCTGTGAGTCCCCCGAGCGCGTCGACCATTCCGCGGCCGCCATCGGTGCTGCCGCTGCCGCCCAGGCCGACGACGATGCGCTCCGCCCCTGCGGCGCGCGCAGCGGCGATGAGCTGACCGACACCCCTGCTGTGCGCGTCGAGTGCGGTGCGCACGGTCGGCGGGCCACCCAGCAGGGCGAGGCCGCATGCCTGCGCGCACTCGATGTAGGCGGTCACCGGCGGGCCGGGGTCCAGCACCCACTGCGCCTCCACGTCGACGTCCAGCGGACCGCTGACCTCGAGGGTGCGGATCTCGCCCAGACGGCTCGCGAGCACCTCGACGAATCCGGGTCCGCCGTCGGATTGCGGTGCGAGCGTCAGCGTGTCGCCGGGCCGCGACGTCCGCCACCCGTCGGCGATGGACTGGGCAGCCTGCACGGCGGTCAGGCTGTCGCCGAAACAGTCCGGGGCGATCAGCACGTTTATGGCGGGCGTTTCGGTGGCTGTCACCACGGCAGACTATCCCGGGACGGATTGGGTCCGCCGTGCGCGGAGAAGTAACCTGGGAGCCGTGAAGCTGCTGGGCCGCAAGAACGATGACGCTGGTGATTCCGGGGATTCGGTTCCCTCCAAGAACGACACGGGCGGCGCCGCCGAGGCGCCACCGATCGAACGCGTCACCACCGCTCCGAAGGGCAAACCGACCCCGAAGCGCAGCGAGGCGACCCGTCGGCGCGGTCCGGTCGCACCGGCTCCGATGACCACTGCCGAGGCCAGGAAGCGTCGCAAGGAACTGCGCGGCCCGAAGCTGTCTCGCGAGGAGCGCAAGGCCGAGCGCGCCGAACGGCGCTCCGAGATGAACCAGCGCCGCGAACGGATGATGGCCGGCGAGGACGCCTATCTGCTGCCGCGCGACAAGGGCCCGGTGCGCCGCTATGTGCGCGACGTCGTCGATTCGCGACGCAACCTGCTCGGCCTGTTCATGCCTGCTGCGCTCGGAATGATCTTCATCATGCTGGCGGTCCCGTCGGTGCAGGTGCAGGCTTTGGTCTCCCCCGCGATGCTGGTGCTGGTGGTGGTCATGGTCATCGACGGCTTCGTTCTCGGCCGCAAGGTGAACAAGATGGCGGACGCGAAGTTCCCGGACAACACCGAATCCGGCTGGAAGCTCGGCTTCTACGCCGGGAGCCGCGCCTCGCAGCTGCGGCGGATGCGCGCGCCCCGGCCGCAGGTCGAGCGCGGCACCCGCGTTGCGTGACGCCGCAGGTGGCTTACTTTCCTGACATTCCCGCACCCGATACCGACGCCGCCGCGGCGGCCCGGGACCGGCAGACGGTTCTGACCAAACCTGCGGGCGCGCTCGGTCGCCTCGAAGACCTTTCGATCTGGGTGGCGGCGTGCCAGGGCACCTGCCCGCCCAAACAGTTCGAACGCGCCAGGGTGGTGGTATTCGCCGGCGATCACGGCGTCACCTCGGCCGGGGTGTCGGCGTATCCCGCGGAGGTGACCGCGGCGATGGTCGCCAACTTCGCCTCCGGCGGAGCGGCGGTGAACGTACTCGCCGAGGTGGCGGGTGCCAGTGTCCGGGTCGCCGACATCGCGGTCGACAGCGAGGAGCCGCTGTCTGCGGCCATCGGCGCCCACAAGATCCGGCGCGCCAGCGGCAACATCGCCGTCGAGGATGCGCTGACCCCCGACGAGGTGGTGACCGCGATCGACGCGGGTCGGGCGATCGCCGACGACGAGGTCGATTCGGGAGCCGATCTGCTGATCGCCGGCGACATGGGCATCGGGAACACGACGCCCGCGACGACGTTGATCGCCGCGCTGACCGATTCCGAACCGGTCGCGGTGGTCGGCCGCGGAACCGGAATCGACGACGCCGGTTGGTCCCGCAAGACCGCGGCCGTTCGCGACGCCCTCTACCGGGCTCGCAGGATCACCGCGGATCCCATTGCACTGCTTCGTATTTGCGGCGGCGCCGACCTGGCGGCGATCACCGGCTTCCTGGCGCAGGCCGCGGTGCGGCGGACCCCGGTGCTGCTGGACGGTGTCGTGGTCACGGCGGCGGCGCTGGCGGCAGACAAGCTCGCGCCGGGCGCCCGGCTATGGTGGCGCGCAGGTCACCGCTCCACCGAACCCGCGCACACGCTCGCGCTGCGCCACCTCGATCTGGACCCGATCGTGGAGCTCGACATGCGACTCGGCGAGGGGTCGGGAGCATTGGTCGCGCTGCCCGTCCTGCGCGCCGCGGTGGCCACCCTGGCCTCGATGGCCACGTTCGAGGAAGCCGGGATCGGCAAGGGCTAGACGGTGATCCGCGCTGTGATCTCTTCCCTGGCAGGCGCTTTCGCGTTCTCGACGGTCCTGCCGATGCCGTCGCGGATCACTGCGAACGTGGGCCGCGGTGTGCTGACCGCGCTGCCAATGGCCGGCGCGGCGCTCGGCGCGCTGGCCGCCGCGACGTGGTGGGTCGGCTCGCTGGCTTTCGACGGCGGCGCTCTCGCCGGCGCGGTGACGGTGGCGCTGCTGCTGGTGGCGACCCGCGGATTGCACATCGACGGGTTGTCCGACACCACCGATGCACTGGGATGTTACGGCCCTCCCGAGCGCGCACTGGCGGTGATGCGTGACGGCAGGGCCGGACCTTTCGGGGTGGCCGCCGTCGCGGTGACGGTACTGATCCAGGCCCTGACGTTCGCCGAGTCGGGGCCCCACAGCGTGTTCGTCGCGGTGGTCGCGGGCCGGGTGGCCGTCGTCGCCGCCTGCCGGCGCGGGATTCCCGCGGCGGCGGGCAGCACGCTGGGCGGATTCGTCGCAGGAACCCAGCCGTGGTGGGTGGTGAGCGCATGGGTCGCGGTACTCGCCGCGGTGGCGGCGCTAGCGACCGAGCGGCTCTGGCAGGGGCCGCTGGTGGTGCTGGTCGCGATCGGATGCAGCGCCGCGCTGGTCGCGCATTGCGTGCGCAGGTTCGGCGGCATCACCGGCGACGTGCTCGGCGCCGCCGTCGAAGTGACGACGACGGTCGCCGCGCTGGGCCTGGCGATCGGCTAGCAAGTCCAGTTTTCGGCTCAGCTGCCGCCGTCTGCGCCCGCGTGTTCAGCCTCATGCTGGTGGATCTTGCCTGCGTACTCGGCCGCCTTGTAGACGCCGTATCCGATCAGTCCGACGGCGATCGCACCGCCAACGACATACACCATGTCCGTATCCTTCTCGTCGTATCGAAGCGGAGCCGTCGGGTCAGGCCCCGCTTCGATCGTTGCGATCACGAACACGTTCGTCGTGCGTAGTGCGCTACCTGACTTCAGGACAGCCGCGCCATCCAGCCGTGGGTGTCGACGAAGGTGCCCCGCTGAATACCGGTGAGGGTGTCGCGCAGCGCCATGGTGATCTCGCCGGGTTCGCCGTCGGCGATGGTGAACTCACCTTCGCCGTCCCCCGAGCCGTATTTGACGTGCGAAACCGGGGTGATGACGGCGGCGGTCCCGCAGGCGAACACCTCGGTGATCTCGCCCGCGGCGGCCTTCTTCTGCCACTCGTCGACGTCGATCTTGCGCTCTTCGACCGCGAACCCTGCATCGGTTGCCAACTGCAGCAACGAATCTCGCGTGATACCCGGCAACAGCGAGCCCGACAGCTCCGGTGTCACCAGGCGTGCGGTGCCGCCGCTGCCGAAGACGAAGAACAGGTTCATGCCGCCCATCTCTTCGACGTACCGGCGTTCGATCGCATCCAGCCAGACCACCTGATCGCAACCGTGCGAGGCCGCTTCGGCCTGAGCGAGCAGTGATGCGGCGTAGTTCCCGCCGAACTTCGCGGCTCCGGTGCCGCCGGGTGAGGCGCGCACGTATTCATGCGAGAGCCACACGCTGACCGGCTTGATACCGCGCGGGAAATACGCGCCCGCGGGGGAACCGATCACCATGTAGCGGTATTCGTCGGCCGGGCGGACACCGAGGCCGGGTTCGGTCGCGATGGTGAACGGCCTCAGGTAGAGCGACTCCTCGCCGCCCGCGGGCGGCACCCACTGCTCGTCGACGGCGATCAGCTGCCGCAGCGATTCGATGAACAGCTCGTCGGGCAGCTCGGGGATGGCAAGGCGCCGCGCAGAGTTGCGCAGCCGGGCGGCGTTGGCCTCGGGCCGGAAGGAGACGATGGATCCGTCTGCCCACCGGTAGGCCTTCAGCCCTTCGAAGATCTCCTGCGCGTAGTGCAGGACGATCGCCGACGGATCTAGCTCGATGGGCCCGTACGGGATGACCCGGGCGTTGTGCCAGCCTTCGCCGGCGGTGTAGTCGATCGACACCATGTGGTCGGTGTGAAACTTGCCGAAACCCGGGTTGGCCAGAATCTCGGCCCGTACCTCGTCGCCCGCCGGATTCGCATTGCGATCAACGGTGAACTCGAGGTGATCAGTCATGCAGCAGATTGTATAACCGGCTGCCCAGCGATTTACCGGGTGCGGGTGTCGACGAACGGCGGCTTGACCACCTCGCACTCGACGTGGCGGCCACGGACATCGACGGCGACACGCGCGCCGTCGGCGATGTCTGCCGAGGTGTCGAGGAGGGCCAGCGCGATGCCGACTTTCAAAGTGGGAGAGAAGGTTCCGGACGTCGTGATGCCGACGGGAGCGTCACCGTCGAGCACGGTGAGATCCGGGCGCAGCACTCCACGCCCGACCGCCTTGAGGCCTCGCAGGGTGCGTCGCGGTCCCGCCTCTTTTTCGGCGAGCAGGGCTTCACGGCCCCAGAACGCCTCTTTCTTCCATCCGACCGCCCATCCCGTCCTCGCCTGCAGCGGCGAGATGTCAAGGGAGAGCTCGTGTCCATGCAGCGGGTACCCCATCTCGGTGCGCAGGGTGTCGCGCGCCCCGAGGCCGGCCAGCTCGCCGCCGGCGAACTTCACTGCTTCCACCAGCTCATCGAAGACGACGGCGGCGTGATCCCACAGCGGCAGCAGCTCATAGCCGTGTTCACCGGTGTATCCGGTTCGGCACACCCGGACGTCGACACCACCGAACTTCGTGTCGGCGAATCCCATGTAGTCCATGTCGGTGGGCAGACCGAGCGCGCCGAGCACGAAGGCCGACTGGGGACCCTGCACGGCCAGCACGGCGCGCGAGCGGTGCTCGTCGGTGATGGTCAACCCCTCGGGGGCGCGCTCTTGTAGCGCGGCGACGACCGCGGCGGTGTTCGCGGCGTTCGGCACGAGGAAGATCTCATCGTCGGAGACGTAGTAGGCGATGAGGTCGTCGATCACACCGCCCGAGTCGGTGCAGCACAGCGTGTACTGAGCCTTGCCCGGGCCGATCCGGCGCAGGTCGTTGGTGAAGGCGGAGTTGACGTAGTCGGCGGCGCCCGTGCCCTTCACGAGTGCCTTGCCGAGGTGGCTGACGTCGAAGAGTCCGACGGTGGTTCGGGTCGCGGTGTGCTCGGCGACGGTTCCGGCGTAGGACACCGGCATCAGCCATCCGCCGAACTCTGCGAAGCTCGCGCCGAGCTCGCGATGCCGATTCTCCAGGGGGCCCGCCAACAGGTTGTCACTCACGACCAACCACCCTAGTGGCCGAGTGGTTAGGGTGAACCCTCGTGAGCACCTCCCCCGGTTACCTGTCCCCCTCCGTCACGGTCGCGAGTGCGTTGCCCAAGCGGCGGGTCGACGCGTCGGTCCTGATCGTCCCCGTGGTTTCGGGGTCGGAGGACGGCGACGGCGCCACCGTCGTCGCCGACGGTTATCTCGACGCCGAGGCGGTCGGCGAGATCGAGGCAGCGCTGGAGGCGCTGGGCGCCAAGGGCGGAAACGAGCAGCTCACACGAATTGTGGTGTCGGCCCTCCCGGTCGGCAGCGTGCTCGCCGTCGGGCTGGGCAAGTCCCGCGACGAGTGGTCGGCCGAGACGATCCGCCGCGCGGCGGGCGTCGCGGCGCGGTCGCTGTCGGGCGTCGAGAACGTCTACACCACGCTGTCGCATCTCGATCTGGGAGCGGCGATCGAAGGCCTCGTGCTGGGTGCCTACCGGTTCTCCGAGTTCCGCAGCGAGAAGACAGCACCCAAGGACGCCGGCGTCCGCAAGATCACCGCGCTCACCCCGGACACCAAGGCGGCGACCAAGGACGCGGCCGCGCGCGCCGAGGCCATCGCGACCGCCGTCGCCACCGCCCGCGACTTCGTCAACACCCCGCCCAGCCACCTATTCCCCGCCGAATTCGCCATGCGCGCAAAAGCTTTGGGTGAAGACGCCGGACTCGACGTCGAGGTCCTCGACGAGAAGGCGCTCACCAAGGACGGCTACGGCGGCATCATCGGGGTCGGCAAGGGATCTTCGCGCCCACCACGACTGGTGCGGCTGGCCCACCGCGGTGGCGGTCGCAAGGGCAAGAAGGTCGCCCTGGTGGGCAAGGGCATCACCTTCGACACCGGCGGCATCTCCATCAAGCCCGCCGCGAACATGCATCACATGACCTCGGACATGGGCGGTGCGGCCGCCGTGATCGCGACGGTCGTGCTGGCTGCCCGCCTGAAGTTGCCGATCGACGTGGTCGCCTACGTACCGATGGCCGAGAACATGCCGTCGTCAACGGCGCAGCGGCCCGGCGACGTGCTGACGCAATACGGCGGCACCACCGTCGAGGTGCTCAACACCGACGCCGAGGGCCGACTGATCCTGGCCGACGCGATCGTACGGGCGTGTGAGGACGGGCCCGACTATCTGATCGAGACGTCGACGCTGACCGGTGCGCAGACGGTCGCGTTGGGTGCACGCACGCCCGGCGTGATGGGTAGCGACGATTTCCGCGACCGGGTCGCCGAGATTTCCCAGGGTGTCGGCGAGAACGCGTGGGCGATGCCGTTGCCCGAAGAACTCAAGGACGACCTCAAGTCGACGGTCGCCGACCTGGCCAATGTCAGCGGATCGCGCTTCGCGGGGATGCTGGTCGCAGGCACCTACCTGCGCGAGTTCGTCGCCGACGGTGTGCAGTGGGCGCACATCGACATCGCGGCACCGGCATACAACTCCGGCGGGCCGTGGGGCTATACCCCCAAGGGCGGCACCGGGGTGCCGACGCGGACGATGTTCGCGGTCCTGGAAGATATCGCCGCGAGCGGCTGATCGGGCTGCAGCCGCGAGCGGCTGATCGGGCCGGCCGGCTCACATGATGTTGCCGCCGCGGGCCGCGCTGCGCATCGCCTGTGGGGCGGCGTGGGCGGCGCCGTAGACCAGGTAGGCCTCGGTGGTGACCGGGCGGACCGGCTTGTTGCTCTTCACCGCGGCCACGATCGCCTTGGCGACCTTGTCCGGCCCCACCCGCCGTACCGAGAACGCGCGGCGCGCCCTTCGCCGGATCGTCTCGGTGTCGTAGCTGCGCTCGTCGGGCAACGAGAAGCGGGTCGTGTTCACGATGTTGGTGCCGATGATGCCGGGGCAGACCGTCGTCAGACCGATTCCGTGTGAATCCAGTTCTGCGCGAAGACAATCGGAGAACATGAATACCGCGGCTTTCGACGTGCAGTAGGCGTTCATCACATTGACGGGGGTGTAGGACGCCATCGACGCGACGTTGACGATGTGCCCGCCGACGCCGCGGTCGCGCAACCGTTTGCCGAAGGACCGGCATCCGTTGACGACGCCGCCGAAGTTGATGTCGAGCACCCGGTCGTACTCCTGCGCCGGAGTGTCCAGGAAGAACCCCGCGTGGCCGACACCGGCGTTGTTGACGACGATGTCGGGCACCCCGTGCTCGGCACACAGTTGGTCGGCGAACGACTCGACAGCACCGGGATCGGCCACGTCGACGATGTAGGTGAAGGCCTGCGCGCCTTCGGCGGCGACGAGCCGTGCCGTCTCCTCCAGCCCTGCGGCGTCGACATCGCTGATCGCGATGTCGGCCCCCTCGCGCGCGAAGGCGAGCGCGGTCTCGCGGCCGATGCCGCTGGCGGCGCCGGTGACGGCGACGAGCGTGTCGCCGAATGCAGCGCGCGGCCTACCGACCTCGGCGCGCAGTAATTCGCGCGCGGCGGGAGCGCCGTCGAGATGGTCGACGAGTTGCGTCAGCGACCGCGCGAGAACGTGGGCAGTCGCGTGCCCGGCCTTGACTTCGCGTTGCCACAACCGGGGCGCTTTGGCGGTGACGTCGTCGTGGAACCGCCCACGCGCGGAGCCGCCCCCGGGTGCGAGGACCACCTGGACCGGGATGTCGACAACACCCCCGCCCGTCGCCGGTGTCCGCTTCGCGAGCCGGCCGAGTCCGTCGGCAAATCGTCGAAGACGCCCGGCGTTCGCCGTGGTCGGCGCCGAGGTGAGCGACGCGACGCGTTCGGATGCCCCGGACAGGGTCAGGTGCTGCCACACTGCCGCGGAGGCCCGACCGCGCGCCACGACGTGCACGCCTGAGGTACTTCCGCCGGCCGCCGCGTCGAGCGCGGCCGCGAACTCACCTGCGTCGGCGCGGACGATCCTGTACCGATCGGACAGCAATTCGACCACGGGATCCCAGACGTCGGGGGTGTCGGGATGCGCTTGCACCAGAAGGAGCGTCGGCCCATCGGGATTGCCTTCGTGGTGGATCCGCTGCGTGCTCACGGGCGGACAGTACCCAACCCGCTAGCGGTCGAGTTCCTCACGGGCGGCCCGCTTGCGTTCGATGCGCCTGCGCGCGTCGTAATCACGCATGCGCTGCGGATAGCCGACCTTCTGCACGTCGTACACCGGAATCTGCAGGCGCTCGGACAACCGGCGGGCGCCGGCGTCTCCGCCGGTGCGGCGCCGCGTCCATTCGCCGTCAGCGGCCACGAGCACCACGGTGAGTTCGGTGACCGTGGTCTTGGGTTCGATGAACGCTTCGACACCCTGATGCTCGGCGACCCATTGACGCAGATAGCGAAGATCCGCCTGAGGGTCGCGGGTGGCCGATCCAGCTTTGCGGCTCCGACCGCGGAGCCTGTCGAACAGTCCCACCTGGGCTTGCTCCTTCCGGCATCCCCTCGCCTCTTCCTCACTTCGATAGTGCCAGAGCACGGAGTACACCCGTCCGCGGCGAAACGTCCCGGCGGACGTGACAGGATGGGATGCGACAGCTCACATACCTCGACAGACCGTGCAAGGGAGCCACGACACTATGGCCATCTCCGTCCAGATGCCCGCACTCGGAGAGAGCGTTACCGAGGGGACAGTCACCCGCTGGCTGAAGCAAGAGGGAGACACGGTCGAGGAGGATGAGCCACTGCTTGAGGTTTCGACCGACAAGGTCGACACCGAAATCCCGTCCCCCGCCGCAGGTGTGCTGAAAAAGATCATCGCCCAGGAGGATGACACCGTAGAGGTGGGCGGCGAGCTCGCCGTGATCGGCGACGCCGGCGAGGACGACGGCGAGGACAGTGACGGCGGCGAGGAGTCCGCACCGGCCGCCGAGGAGGAGTCCGAGGCAGAGTCCGAACCCGAGCCCGAGGCGGAAGAGTCCGAGCCGGAGCCGGAGAAGAAGCCCGAGCCCAAAGCGTCATCGTCGGGCGGCTCGGGATCGGGCACGTCGGTCAAGATGCCGGAGCTGGGTGAGTCGGTCACCGAGGGCACGGTCACCCGCTGGCTGAAAAAAGTCGGCGACAGCGTCGAGGTCGACGAGCCGCTGGTGGAGGTGTCCACCGACAAGGTCGACACCGAGATCCCGTCGCCGGTGGCGGGCACCCTGCTGTCCATCACCCCCGAGGAAGACGACACCGTCGAGGTCGGCGGCGAGCTCGCGAAGATCGGCGACGCCGATGCCGAAGAGGCTTCGGAGCCCGAACCGGAACCTGAGCCCGAACCCGAGCCGGAACCTGAGCCCGAGCCGAAGCAGACCAAGCCCGAGGCGAAGCCGTCGGAGGAGGCCAAGCCGGAACCCAAGGCCGAGTCGAAGCCTGAACCGAAGTCGGAACCCAAGCCGGAGCCGAAGCCCGAGTCGAAGCCCGAGGCCAAACCTGCGGCCGCGGCGTCGGGCGAGAGCCCCTACGTGACGCCGCTGGTACGCAAACTCGCCAGCGAGAACAACGTCGACCTCTCGACGGTCAAGGGCACGGGTGTCGGTGGACGCATCCGCAAGCAGGATGTGCTCGCCGCCGCGGAGGAGAGCAAGGCTCCCAAGGCTGCCGAACCGGCCGCCGCTGCCCCGTCAAAGCCCGCGGCGCCTGTGCCGGCACCGGAGGGCGCGCTGGCGCATCTGCGCGGAACGACGCAGAAGGCCAACCGGATTCGGCAGATCACCGCGAAGAAGACCCGTGAGTCGCTGCAGACCACAGCGCAGCTGACCCAGGTTCACGAGGTCGACATGACCAAGATCGTCGCCCTTCGCGCCAAGGCCAAGGCTCAGTTCGCCGAGCGCGAAGGCGTGAACCTGACGTACCTGCCGTTCATCGCCCGGGCGGTCATCGACGCGTTGAAGCTGCACCCGAACGTCAACGCCAGCTACAACGAAGAGTCGAAGGAGATCACCTACTACGACGCCGAGCATCTCGGCATCGCGGTCGACACCGAGCAGGG
The DNA here is from genome assembly GCF_002101705.1 of Mycolicibacterium iranicum. Classification (GTDB taxonomy): domain Bacteria; phylum Actinomycetota; class Actinomycetes; order Mycobacteriales; family Mycobacteriaceae; genus Mycobacterium; species Mycobacterium iranicum. The sequence continues at coordinate 17,625 of NZ_LQPC01000027.1, forward strand.
GCTTCTGTCCCCGGTGATTCACAACGCCGGCGATCTGTCGCTGGGTGGGCTGGCGCGGGCGATCTCCGACATCGCCGGACGCGCGCGCTCGAGCAACCTCAAGCCCGACGAGCTCTCCGGCGGCACCTTCACGATCACCAACATCGGCAGCCAGGGCGCGTTGTTCGACACGCCGATCCTGGTGCCGCCGCAGGCGGCGATGCTGGGTACCGGTGCCATCGTGAAACGGCCCCGCGTCATCGTCGACGAGTTCGGCAACGAGTCGATCGGCGTGCGGTCGGTGTCCTACCTGCCGTTGACCTACGACCACCGCCTCATCGACGGCGCCGACGCCGGCCGTTTCGTCACCACTATCAAGCGCCGCCTGGAAGAGGGTGCGTTTGAGGCCGATCTGGGGCTGTAGACAGCAGTGTCGTTGCCATCGGATTCGGTTGTTGCGGTTGCGGGGTCGTCCGGTCTGATCGGTACCGGGCTCGTGTACGCCTTGCGAGCCACCGATCACCGGGTGATCCGCATCGTGCGGCGGGCCCCGTCGAACGCCGACGAGGTGTTCTGGAACCCCGACACCGGCGAATTCGATGCGAACTCGCTGCGCGGCGTGGACGCTGTCGTCAACCTGTGCGGCGTCAACGTCGGGCAGAAGCGGTGGTCGGGAGCGTTCAAGCAGAGCCTGCGTGACAGTCGTATCGGTCCGACGGAGGTGCTGGCCAACGCTGTCGTCGATGCGGGGGTGCCGGTTCTGGTGAACTCCAGTGCGGTCGGCTACTACGGCGACACCGGCAGCACACCCGTGGACGAAACAGCGGGACCCGGAAACAACTTCCTGGCCAGGCTCGCCGTCGACTGGGAGGCCGCGACCGCTGTCGCCGCCGAGTCCGGTGTGCGGGTGGTGCTGACGCGCACCGGTCTGGTGATGGCCCCGTCGGGCGGGATGCTGGGCCGCATCAAGCCGCTCTTCTCGCTGGGTCTGGGTGCCCGCCTGGGCAACGGCAGGCAGTACATGTCATGGATCAGCATCGAGGACCAGGTGCGGGCCATGCTGTTCGCGATCTCCCACGACGAGGTGTCCGGTCCGGTCAACATGACCGGTCCAGCGCCGGTGACCAACGCGGAGTTCACGACCGCGCTGGGCCGTGCGGTGAACAGGCCGACGCCGTTCGTCGTCCCGGGGTTCGCGTTGCGGGCGGCGCTCGGGGAGTTCGCCGACGAGGGGGTGCTGGGCGGTCAGCGCGCCATCCCGGCGGCGTTGGAGCGGGCCGGTTTCCAGTTTCACCACAACACCATCGGTGAGGCGCTGGCATTCGCCACGGCCTCTCAGCGTGAGTAGCGTCGACACCATGACGTCGTCGATCCGCTCGAGCACCGACCCGGTGCAGGTCCGCGCGCTCGGTTCGGTGGACTATCAGAGCGCGTGGGACCTCCAGCGACAACTGGCCGACGAGCGTGTGGCGGGCGGTCCTGACACGCTGTTGCTACTGGAGCATCCGCCGGTGTACACGGCGGGACGGCGCACACTCCCGGAGGAGCGGCCCTTCGACGGCACGCCCGTCATCGACACTGACCGGGGCGGCAAGATCACCTGGCACGGTCCCGGTCAGCTGGTGGGCTATCCCATCATCGGCTTGGCCGAACCGCTCGACGTCGTCAATTTCGTTCGGCGCCTTGAGGAATCGCTGATCGCCGTGTGCGCGTCGTTCGGCCTGGAGACGGGGCGGATCGAGGGCCGCTCCGGCGTCTGGGTTGCCGGCGACGGCCTCCGTCCGGACCGCAAGGTCGCCGCGATCGGCATCCGGGTGGCACGGGCGACGACGCTGCACGGGTTCGCGATCAACTGTGACTGTGATCTCGGCGCATTCGGTTCGATCGTGCCGTGCGGTATCGCCGACGCCGGCGTGACGTCGCTGACCGCGGAACTAGGCCGCACAGTAGGGGTGGCCGATGTCGTCGACCGGGTGGCCGACGCCGTTCTCGACGCACTCGACGGCCGCATCGCGGTCGGTGTCGCACCCGCCGCGAGCGTAGAATCGGCCCAGTGACTATCGCTCCGGAAGGCCGCAAGCTGCTGCGTCTGGAAGTACGCAATGCCGAGACGCCCATCGAGCGCAAGCCGCCGTGGATCAAGACCAGGGCCAGGATGGGTCCCGAGTACAAAGAGCTCAAGGGCCTCGTGCGCCGTGAGGGTCTGCACACCGTGTGCGAAGAAGCCGGCTGCCCCAACATCTTCGAGTGTTGGGAAGACCGCGAGGCCACGTTCCTGATCGGCGGCGAACAGTGCACCCGCCGCTGCGATTTCTGCCAGATCGACACGGGCAAGCCGGCCGATCTGGACCGCGATGAACCGCGCCGTGTCGCCGAAAGCGTGCAGGCGATGGGTCTGCGCTACTCCACCGTGACGGGTGTGGCGCGCGACGATCTGCCCGACGGCGGCGCGTGGCTTTACGCCGAGACGGTCCGTCAGATCAAGGCGCTCAACCCCGATACGGGTGTCGAGTTGCTGATCCCCGACTTCAACGCCGACCCCGCGCAGTTGAACGAGGTCTTCGAGACGCGCCCGGAGGTGTTGGCGCACAACGTCGAAACCGTTCCCCGCATCTTCAAGCGGATCCGGCCGGCCTTCCGCTACGAGCGCAGCCTTTCGGTGCTCACGGCCGCCCGCGACTTCGGTCTCGTGACCAAGAGCAATCTGATCCTCGGTATGGGAGAGACTCCGGACGAGGTAAGCGCCGCGTTGCACGACCTGCACGACGCCGGCTGCGACATCGTCACCATCACCCAGTATTTGCGTCCGTCACCGCGCCACCATCCCGTAGAGCGCTGGGTGCATCCCGACGAATTCGTCGAGCACCAGCGTTACGCGGAGGAGATCGGCTTCTCGGGTGTGCTGGCCGGACCGCTTGTCAGGTCGTCCTACCGGGCCGGAAAGCTGTACGCGCAGACGGTGGCCTCACGGCCTTCTCGGGCGGCCGTATCCTTGTCCAATGGCGAAATCGCGTAACCCCGCTGAGGTCAAGGCAGCCAAGGCCCAGGCCAAAGCCGCCCGCAAGGCGGCGTCCAAGCAGCGGCGCAGTCAGCTGTGGCAGGCATTCCAGATCCAGCGCAAAGAGGACAAGCGCCTTCTCCCCTACATGATCGGCGCGTTCGTGCTGATCGTCGCCCTGTCCGTGGTGGGTGGCGTGTTCGCCGGCGGCTTCACCATGTACATGCTGATTCCGTTGGGGGTTGTGCTCGGCGCGTTGGTGGCGTTCATCATCTTCGGTCGCCGCGCCCAGAAGTCGGTGTACAAGAAGGCCGAGGGTCAGACCGGCGCGGCCGCGTGGGCGCTGGACAACCTTCGGGGTAAGTGGCGTGTCACCCCCGGCGTGGCGGCGACGGGGCACTTCGACGCGGTGCACCGTGTGATCGGCCGCCCCGGCGTGATCTTCGTCGGCGAGGGGTCGGCCACCCGCGTCAAGCCGTTGCTCGCGCAGGAGAAGAAGCGCACGGCACGGCTCATCGGCGACACCCCGATCTACGACATCATCATCGGCAACGGCGAGGGTGAGGTGCCGTTGGCGAAGCTGGAACGGCACCTCAACAAGTTGCCCGCCAACATCACCGCCAAGCAGATGGACTCGTTGGAGTCGCGCCTGGCCGCGCTGGGCACGAAGGTGGGTCCGGCCGCGATGCCGAAAGGTCCGCTGCCCGCGCAGGCCAAGATGCGCGGCGTGCAGCGCACCGTGCGGCGGCGCTGACGCCGGATGTGCGTCGCGTGCGAATGGGCGCCGCATTTCGCCGCGTTCGGTCGTCGCGCAACGTTTTCGATCCAAGCCGACCGGCGGACCGTGCTGCGCGCCGCTGCGGTGACGGCCGTCATCGCGACGGCGGCCGCGTGCTCGGCTGAGCCGGCGTCGGGGACCGAGGATCCGCCCATCGAGACGAGGCCCGCGGATTTCGTCTTCCACAATGGCCGCGTCTACACGGTGGACGAATCGGCCCCGTGGGCCGACGCCGTCGCCGTGACCGGGAAGACGATCACCTGGGTCGGGGACAGCGCCGCAGCGCTGACGTTCGCCGGTCCTGATACCCAGGTCATCGACCTGAACGGCAAACTGCTCATGCCCGGCTTCGTGGAAGGTCACACACATCCGTTCCTCGGGTCTTTCCTGACATCGGGAGTCGACCTCCAGGTGCCGACGCTGGCCGAGGCGCTCGACGCCATCGCCGCCTACGCCAAGGCCAACCCGGCCGGGGCGGTCCGCGGATTCGGTTGGCGGGTGGACATGTTCGGGCCGCTCGGCCCCACCCGCGCGGAGCTCGATCGCGTGCTGCCCGACCGTCCTGGCTTCTTCTTCGCAGTCGACGGCCACAGCCTGTGGGCCAACAGCAGGGCCCTCGAGATGGCCGGGGTCGGCCGCAACACCCCCGACCCGGTCCCTGGCTTCAGCTACTACGCCCGCGACGAGGACGGCGAGCCCACGGGATACGTCCTGGAGGTGAATGCGGTCCTCGGCCTCGTCGACGCCGTCGAGCCCATCTCGCCGGAGACCATGGGGACGCTGATCGCGGGCTGGCTTCCGAAGGCCTCCGCGGCCGGCATCACCTCGGTGTTCGATGCGGGGGTTCCGCCCATCGGGGACGACCAGGGGTCGATCCTGCGGATCTACACCGACATCGAGAAGCGCGATCTGCTGCCGTTCCGGGTAATTGCGTCGTACTCGGTGCGAGAGACGCCGATCGAGGGCACGGTCGAGAAATTCACCGCGCTCCGCGACGAGATTGGGAGCGACTTGGTCTCGGTCGATGTCGTGAAGATCATCGGCGACGGCACCCAGGGCGGCTATACCGCGTGGCTGCTCGAGCCCTACGCTGACAAACCCGATTCGACCGGCGCCTCCCCGTTCACCGAGGAGCAGTGGCATCGGCTTGTAGGGGACGTCGACGCCGCAGGCTACGACGTGCACATCCACGCCTGCGGCGAACGTACGGCACGCGTGGGGCTCGACGCCATCGAACGCGCCATCGCCGCCAATCCCCCGCGCGACCGCCGCCACGCCGTCGCTCACCTGGTCTATGTGGAGGACAGCGACGCGCCGAGATTCGGGCAGTTGGGCGTCACCGCGCAGTTCTCGGCGAACTGGATGTCGGCCGACCCGGACACGATCGAGAACATGGGCGCACGTTACGGCGCGCCGCGCAAGGACCTCCTGTACCGGGCGCAGGACGTGCTGCGGTCCGGCGGCCGCGTCTCACTGGGCACGGATTGGCCCGCGGCAGGCTACTTCTCCACCTACAAGCCGCTGGATTCCATCCAGATCGGGGTGACGCGGCAGTTGATCGGTGCCCCGGGTGCGCCGGTGCTCGCTCCTGCGGATCAGGCGCTCACCGTCGAGGAGGCGGTGCACGCGAACACGTTGGGCGCGGCGTATCAGCTCAGGCTCGACGACCGGGTCGGCTCAGTGGAGGCGGGCAAGCTGGCCGATCTGATCGTGTTGGACCGCAACATTTTCGAGATCGACCCACACGACATCCACGGTGCGACGGTGACGATGACGATGATGGACGGCCGGATCCGCCATCAGGCGTAACTAGCGCCTCACCACCGCTGTTTTCGTCGCCAGGTCGTGCAGCCCGCGCAGGTCGGAATCGGTGAACAGCGCCGGGATCACGAGGGTGATCAGCAGACCGCGAGCCAGCGCGCGCCCCGATCCGACGTGGGTGCGGTTGTCGACGGCGACCACCTTGAGACCGAGCAGGAGCTGGCCCGGGGTGAAGCCGAACAGTCGCACCGAGACGATGCCGAGCACCAGCCAAACGACGAGCACCGCCGTCGAGAGGGCACCCAGGCTGATCCATCCGAACGTCATCGCCAACGCCGCCAGCCCGTAGGACACCAGCCAGTCGACGCAGAGCGCCGCGATTCGACGGCCGAAGCGGGCGATCGAGCCGGGACCCGTCTCGGGAAATCCGAGGCGTTCGCCGGGATAGGTGGATCGCTGGCCGGAATCGTCTGATTGCGACGGTCCCGAAAGCCAGGACCCAATGGTGCGGGCCATGCTGTAAGGATAGGTGGCGGCCGGGAACGCCTCGGCAGGGCCGCATATGCGGGCACGCGTAACGTCCGCGCAACATGCGGTTGACTGCCGTGCAACATCGTGTCCATAGCGTCACCGGCGGGCTACCGAGTCAAAGGAGAGCAATAAGTGGCAGAAAAGACCGCCGACGACATCATCAAGCTGATCAAGGACGAACAGGTCGAGTACGTCGACATCCGGTTCTGCGATCTGCCAGGTGTCGTCCAGCACTTCTCGATCCCGGCTTCGGCGTTCGATGAGAGCGTCTTCGAGGACGGCCTTGCGTTCGACGGTTCGTCGGTGCGCGGGTTCCAGTCGATCCACGAATCGGACATGATGCTGCTGCCGGATCCCGCAACCGCGCGCATCGACCCGTTCCGGGCCGCCAAGACGCTCAACCTGAACTTCTTCGTGCACGACCCGTTCACCAGGGAGGCCTACTCGCGGGACCCGCGCAACGTCGCCCGCAAGGCCGAGAACTACCTCGCCAGCACCGGAATCGCCGACACCTGCTACTTCGGCGCCGAGGCCGAGTTCTACATCTTCGACTCGGTGAGCTTCGACTCGCGCATCAACGGCACGTTCTACGAGGTCGACTCCGAGTCGGGCTGGTGGAACACGGGTGAGCCGCTCGAGGCCGACGGCAGCCCGAACCGCGGCTACAAGGTCCGCCCCAAGGGTGGCTACTTCCCCGTCGCGCCTTACGACCACTACGTCGACCTGCGCGACGAGATGGCCACCAATCTGCAGAACGCCGGATTCGTGCTCGAGCGCGGTCACCACGAGGTCGGCACCGCCGGCCAGGCCGAGATCAACTACAAGTTCAACACGTTGCTGCACGCGGCCGACGACGTCCTGCTGTTCAAATACATCATCAAGAACACGGCGTGGGCCAACGGCAAGACCGTCACCTTCATGCCCAAGCCGCTGTTCGGTGACAACGGCTCCGGCATGCATGCCCACCAGTCGCTGTGGAAGGACGGCAAGCCGCTGTTCCACGACGAGTCGGGCTACGCCGGCCTGTCGGATCTCGCCCGGCACTACATCGGCGGCATCCTGCACCACGCGCCGTCGCTGCTGGCGTTCACCAACCCGACGGTGAACTCTTACAAGCGTCTGGTGCCGGGTTACGAGGCGCCGATCAACCTGGTGTACAGCCAGCGCAACCGGTCGGCGTGTGTGCGTATCCCGATCACCGGTAACAACCCGAAGGCCAAGCGCCTCGAGTTCCGCTGCCCGGACAGCTCGGGCAACCCGTACCTGGCGTTCGCGGCGATGCTGATGGCCGGCATCGACGGCATCAAGAAGAAGATCGAGCCGCTCGCCCCGGTCGACAAGGACCTCTACGAGCTGCCGCCCGAGGAAGCCGCGAACATCCCGCAGGCACCGACCTCGCTCGCGTCGGTGATCGACAAGCTCGAAGAGGACCACGAGTACCTCACCGAGGGCGGCGTGTTCACCACCGACCTGATCGAGACCTGGATCTCGTACAAGCGGGAGAACGAGATCATGCCGATCCAGATCCGTCCTCACCCGTACGAGTTCTCGCTGTACTACGACGTGTAGTCGGCAACGTTTTAGTCGCTCAGCGACGGCCGGGTGGCGCATTCGGGTGTCACCCGGCTTTCGTTTTGGTCCCGATCCGGCAGGGACAGAAACGGACTGCGGTCCGTAAGAGTAGGCTCACGCGCATGACTTCCCTGGATGCGCGTCTCGCGAGTTACTCGTCGCCGGTGCTGAGCGTCTTCCGCATCGTGTTCGGTCTCGTCTTCACCTTCCACGGCACGATGAAGCTGTTCGGCTGGCCACTGGGACAGGCCGTCCCGGTCGGCACATGGCCGTTCTGGTTCGCCGGTCTCCTCGAGTTCGTCCTCGGGATCCTGATCACCATCGGCCTGTTCACCCGCATCGCAGCGTTCATCGCCTCCGGCGAGATGGCCGTGGCCTACCTGTGGCAGCACTGGGGCATCCTGGGCGGCACACCGGGAAGCTTCTGGCCCTATGACGCTCAAGCGGGCGGCAACGGCGGCGAGGCTTCGCTGCTGTTCTGCTTTGCGTTTCTGTTGCTCGCCACGCTCGGCGGCGGCGCGCTGTCGGTCGACGGGCGCCGCCGGGTCGCGGGCGGTTCAGGCGTGCGACGCGGCCGGGTCGTCACCGGGACCGCAGCTCCCCCGGTCACCGCGGCGCCTGCCGCCCAACCTGTCCGCCGCGGCGGGCTGCTGAGCCGGTTCCGCCGGCCGCGGAATTAGTCGTCTAACCGCAAGTCCTTGCGGAACCGGCGCATCCCGTCGATCTTCTGATCGAGGGATGCGTCGGGTCCGCTGTAGAACATCCACGGCATCGTGATGATGCCCGTGATCCCGCCGGCCGCCGCGCGCTCGAAATGTTCGGGCAGGAAAGCGTCGGTCAGCGGAGTAATGACCTCGAAATCGTCCATCCCCAGGCCTTTTTCGGCGCGTAGCTGCCGCACGAACGCGACCCGCTCCAGCGCCTGGTCGGTGGTGATCAGATCACCGATCCAGCCGTCGTGGCGCGCCGCGCGGCGCAGCGCGATGTCCGACAGCCCGCCGACGTAGATCGGGATCGGTGGCGGCGTCGGTTCCATCTCCAGGCGCGGGGCGTTGTAGAACTCGCCGGAGAACTCCGTCCACCCCGGCGACCACAGCGCCTTCATCAGCTCCAACATCTCGTCGGTGCGCTTGCCGCGACGCTCGAACTGCTGGCCCAGCAGCTCGAACTCCTCCCGGCACCACCCCACCCCGATTCCGAGCTCCAGCCGACCGGAGGCCAGAACCGCCGCAGTACCAATCGCTTTGGCCGCCGAGTACGGGTCCCGCATCGCAGGTAGGTACACCGTCGTCACGAAACGCAGACGCGAGGTGACCAGCGCGACCGCGCCGATCATCACCCATGGGTCCGGCCAATCGGTGAACGCCTCCCACCGCCTCTTGCCGTCCTTGGTGTACGGATACGGCGTCTTCAGCGTTTCCAGATTGATGACGTGATCGGGGATCGCCATCCCGTGGTAACCGAGATCATCTGCGGCCTTGGCGATCTCGACCGCTTCACGCGTGTCGAGAAAGGCGGTCGACACATAGAACTTCATCCGGCGTCTCGCGCCCACGCGGGTTTGATGAACACGCCTTCGGCTTCGACGGTAACGCCGTCGGCGTCCTTGAGGTAGCCGCGGGCGTAGGTCTTGACGCCCTCTGAGCGCTCGACGAATGCCTCGGCACGCACCCGCCCCAGCGGGGTTCCCCGCACGTAGCGCAGGCTGATGGTGCCCGTGAACTTCGGTTGGTTCAGACCCTCGCTGGCCACTTCACCAAGGATGTGGTCGAGTAGCAGCGCGCAGATTCCGCCGTGCACCCATCCGGGCGGCCCCTCATAGGCTTGGCCGAGTGTGAACTCGCTCCAGCACGTCCCGTCGGCCTCGTGTTCGATGATCATCGGCGGGGCGATCGCATTACGCAGTCCCACAGCCGGATTGGCCCACGCCAGCGGTCGTCCCGTGTCGGCGTGCCGCAGGGTGGATGTGGCCGTGCGACAGTCACGCTCCAGCAGTTCGGCGGCCGCGGTGAGATGGCCGAGCGCTTGCCGGACCGTCGCGTCGTCGACCGCGGTGTGGATGCTCGCGTCGATCAGCCGCCTCAGCTCGTCGGCGACCGGCACGTAGCTGGCACGCTGCCGCGCGTACTCGTCGGCGGTGATGACGTCGAACGGGAACTGCATCAGACCTAGCCTCCGAACACTCTGAGCACCACGGCTTTTGCCCTGCGCGTCACACGCAGATAGTTGTCGAGAAACTCGCCGCCGTCGCCGTTGGGCCACCCGGCGGCCACGGCCACCGCGTTGAGCAGTTTTCCTGGCCCCGGCAGCTGATCGGTGGGCTTACCCCGCACGAGCACCAGCGCGTTGCGCGCGCGGGTCGCCGTCAGCCACGCGTCGCGCAGAAGTTCGATGTCGCCCTCGGCGATCAACTCGGCCGCCCCGATGGCGTTGAGCGCCTCCAGTGTCGAGGTGTTGTGCAGCGCCGGGATTTTGTGCGCGAACCGCAGCTGAAGCAGCTGCACCGTCCATTCGATGTCGGCCAATCCGCCCCGGCCCAGCTTGGTGTGCGTCTTTGGGTCGGCACCGCGCGGAAGACGTTCGGCATCCACCCGCGCTTTGATGCGACGGATCTCCTGGACCGCCTCGGGTGACACCCCGCCCGCCGGATAGCGCGTCTTGTCGACCATGATCAGGAACCGCTCCCCCAGCTCAAGATCGCCTGCGACGCGGTGCGCACGCAGCAGAGCCTGGATCTCCCAGGGCTGCGCCCACTGTGTGTAGTAGGCCTCGTAGGACGCCAGCGTCCGGACCAGCGGACCGCTGCGCCCCTCTGGTCGCAGGTTGGCGTCGACTTCGAGCGGCGGGTCGGCGCTGGGTGTGCCCAGCCTTGCTCGGACCTGTTCGGCCACGGTTACCGACCACTTCACCGCGACCGATTCCTCCACGCCCGCATGGGGTTCGCAGACGAACATCACGTCGGCGTCGGAGCCGTAGCCGAGTTCACCTCCGCCGAGTCGGCCCATCCCGATGACGGCGATCCGCGCGGGCGGACCGCCCTCGGGTGCATTCGCCCGGATGATCGCGTCCAGCGCTGCCTGCAGCACCGCGACCCACACCATGGTGAGCTGCTTGCACACCGCGGTCACGTCCAGCATGCCCAAAAGATCGGCTGATGCGATGCGGGCCAGCTCGCGCCGCCGCAGCGACCGTGCCGCCGCGATCGCCCGCAGTGGATCGGAATGCCGGGCCGCCGAGGCCACCAGGGACTTTGCGAACCCTTCGGTGTCGACGTCACAGAGCTTGGGCCCGTTGGGGCCGTCGGCATACAGCTGAATCACCTCGGGTGCTCGCATCAACAGTTCGGGGACATACGCCGACGTTCCGAGCACGTGCATCAACCGCTTGGCCACCGCACCTTCGTCGCGCAGCGTGGCCAAGAACCAACGCTGTTCGGAGAGTTCGTCGCTGATTCTGCGGTAGTTCAGCAGGCCGGCGTCCGGGTCGGGTGTGTCGGAGAGCCAGTCGAGCAGGGTGGGCAGCAGCACCTGCTGAACGCGGCCGCGGCGGCCGGAGCTCCCGGTGAGCGCGGCCAGATGGGTCAGTGCGCTCTGCGGTCCCTCGTAGCCGAGCGCGGCGAGCTGACGTTCGGCGGCATCGGTGCTCATTCCGTCCGAAAGCCCAAGGGAGGCTTCACCAACCGACTCCAGCAAGGGTTGATAAAACAGCTTTGCGTGCAGCCTCGACACCCGGTGGCTCTGCCGCTTGAGCTCCTCACGCAAGACCCCGAGGGCGTCGTGGCGGCCGTCGGGCCGCATGTGGGCGGCCCGGGCCAGCCAGCGCATCGCCTCTTCGTCATCGGCCTCCGGCAGCATATGGGTGCGCTTGAGGCGTTGCAGCTGCAGTCGATGTTCGAGCAGGCGCAAAAACTCGTAGGACGCCGTCATGTTCGCCGAGTCGTCGCGTCCGATGTAACCACCCTCGCCCAGCGCCGCCAGGGCGTTCACGGTCGAGGCGACGTGCAGCGAGTTGTCGTTGCGGCCGTGGACGAGCTGCAGCAGTTGGACGGCGAACTCGACGTCACGCAGACCGCCTGTGCCGAGCTTGATTTCGCGGGTTCGCACGCCTGCGGGTACCAGTTCCTCGACGCGCCTGCGCATGGCCTGCACCTCGGGCACGAAGTCCTCGCGCTCGGACGCCGTCCACACCATCGGCATCAGCGCCTCGATGTAGCGGGCACCCAACTCCATGTCACCGGCGGCGGGGCGCGCCTTCAGCAGTGCCTGGAACTCCCACGTCTTGGCCCAGCGCTCGTAGTAGGCGATGTGCGAGTCCAGCGTCCGCACCAATTGGCCCTGCTTGCCTTCGGGACGCAGACCCGCGTCGACCTCGAAGAACGCATCGGATGCCAGCCGCATCATCTCACCGGCGATCCTGGTGGCCAGCGCCAGGCTGCTGTGCGAGTCGTCGTCGGTGACGAAGATGACGTCGACGTCGCTGACGTAGTTCAGTTCCCTGGCACCGCACTTACCCATCGCGACGACGGTCAGCGCGGGCGACGGCTTGTCACCGCACACCGAGGCCGTCACGACGCGAAGCGCGGCGGCCAGCGCCGCATCGGCGAGGTCGGAGAGGTGTTCACCGACGACGGTGAACGGCAGCACGGGTTCGTTCTCCACCGTGGATGCGACGTCCAGTGCGGCCAGGACGAGCAACCGGTCGCGATACAGGGTGCGCAGTGGCGGGACCGCGGCATGGGCGGAACCCGTTGTCTCGTCTGCCTGTTCGGCGAACATCTCCCGCAGTTCCTGCGCCGAGGGCAGCTTCACCGGTCCCGCGATCAGGCGCCACGACGCGGGGTTGGCGATCAGGTGGTCGCCGAGAGCCAGCGAGGATCCGAGGACCGCGAACAGCCGTCCACGCAGACTTTTGTCCTTGAGCAGTGCGGCGTCGACCTCGGCCCAGCCGGGCCCGAGCGCTTCCGACAGCCGCACGATCGACTTGAGGGCGGTGTCGGCGTCCGGCGCGCGCGACAGCGACCACAACAGTTCGACGTGGGCGTCGGTGTTCCACCCGAGGGCGTCGAGGTCGTTCTGCGCCCTGGGTTCCACGAGTCCGAGCCGACCGACGCCGGGCAGCTTCGGTCGCTGCGTCGCGGGTTTGGGCACGCTCATCAAGGTAGCGCGGCGCGCCCGCGCCTAGAGGGACAGGTAGGTCTTGAGCTCGTAGGGCGTGACGTGGCTGCGGTAGTTCGCCCACTCCTGCCGCTTGTTACGCAGGAAGAAATCGAACACGTGCTCGCCGAGCGCCTCAGCGACCAGTTCGGAGTTCTCCATCTGACCGAGTGCGTCACCAAGACTGCCCGGCAGCTCCTTGTAGCCCATCGCGCGGCGCTCTTCGGACGTCAGGCTCCAGACGTTGTCCTCGGCCTGGGGACCGAGGACATAGTTCTTCTCGATGCCGCGAAGGCCGGCCGCGAGTAGGACCGCGAACGTCAGGTACGGGTTGCAGGCCGAGTCGGGGCTGCGGACCTCGACGCGCCGTGACGACACCTTGTGCGGCGTGTACATCGGGACGCGCACCAGGGCCGACCTGTTGGCTGCGCCCCACGACGCGGCCGTCGGCGCTTCGCCGCCGTGCACCAGCCGCTTGTAGGAGTTCACCCACTGGTTGGTGACGGCGCTGATCTCATTGGCGTGCTCGAGAATGCCTGCGATGAAGGACTTTCCGACGTCGGAGAGCTGTAGCGGATCGCCGGGACTGTGGAACGCGTTGGTCTCACCTTCGAACAGGCTCATGTGCGTGTGCATCGCCGACCCCGGGTGCTCGGCAAACGGCTTGGGCATGAACGAGGCCCGCACGCCGTCGCTGAGGGCGACCTCTTTGACGAGATAGCGGAAGGTCATCACGTTGTCGGCCATCGACAGGGCATCGGCGTAGCGCAGGTCGATCTCCTGCTGACCGGGTGCACCCTCGTGGTGGCTGAACTCGACCGAGATGCCCATCTGCTCGAGCGCGTCGATCGCGTGACGGCGGAAGTTCGGTGCCGAGTCGTGGACCGCCTGGTCGAAGTAGCCGCCGTTGTCCGCCGGAACGGGCGGGGTGCCGTCGTCGGGTCCGGGCTTGAGAAGGAAGAACTCGATCTCGGGATGGACGTAGCAGGAGAAGCCGAGATCGCTGGCCTTGGACAGCTGCCGGCGTAGCACATGGCGCGAGTCGGCCCATGACGGCGAACCGTCGGGCATCGTGATGTCGCAGAACATGCGGGCGGAATGGTGCTTGCCGGAGCTGTCGGACCACGGCAGCACCTGGAACGTCGACGGATCGGGTCGGGCGACCATGTCCGCCTCTGACACGCGCGCGAAGCCCTCGATCGAGGAGCCGTCGAATCCGATGCCCTCTTCGAACGCGCCCTCGAGTTCAGCGGGGGCGATCGCAACCGACTTCAGGTATCCGAGCACGTCGGTGAACCACAGCCGGACGAAGCGGATGTCGCGTTCCTCCAGCGTGCGCAGCACGAATTCCTTCTGCCGATCCATGGTCGAAGCCTAGGTTCCGCCTGTTAATTCTGTGTTACGGCGCTGCTAGCAGCGCAATCCCGCGGGCGGCGGAGTGGCGTTGGTCAGAAATGCCACGACGGCCGTGTCGACGCAGGCATCGCCGTTGAAGACGACGGTGTGCTGGGTGCCGGTGAAAGTGATCAGGCTTGCGCCCATCTGGCGCGCCAAGCCGACACCGGCCTCATAGGGCGTCGCGGGATCTCCCGTCGTGGACACCACGACCACCTTGCCCGGACCCGGCGACCCGACCTCGCCGACCACCGACGTGGCGGGCACCGGCCACATCGCGCAGACGTCGCGCGGGGCGTACCCGGTGAACGTGCCGTAGGACACGAACGGGGCGACCTCGCGTGCGCGGCGGTCAGCCTCGACCCACGTCGCCGGGTCGGTCGGGAATTCGGCGTCCACGCAACGAATCGCGTTGAATGCGTCCTGGCGGTTCGCATAGTGCCCGTTGCGGTCGCGCTGCTGGTAGTCGTCGGCGAGCAGCAGCAGGTCGCTCGGGTCGGTGCCGCGTTGCAGGCCCAGCAGACCGCTGGTCAGGTAGGGCCAAAAGCGCTGTGAGTACAGGGCGCTGACCGTGCCTGTCATGGCGTCCTGATAGCTCAGGCCACGGGGATCCGGCGTCGGCGCGGGACGCGCGACGAGCGGATTGACGAGCTGCTGGAAACGGGTGACGAATTGGGACGGGTCGGTGCCGAGCGGGCAGCCCGGCGACTCGGCGCAGTCCGCCGCGTACTTGTCGAACGCCCGCTGGAAGCCCGCCATCTGGTTGAGGCTTTCGGTGATCGGGTCGAGGCTGGGGTCGACGGCGCCGTCGAGAACCATGGCGCGGACGCGGTCGGGGTAGCGGGCGGCGTAGACGGCGCCCAACTGGGTGCCATAGGAAAAGCCGAGGTAGTTGATCTGCTCCTCGCCGAGCGCGTCACGGACGACGTCCATGTCGCGCGCCGCGGTGGCGGTGCCCACGCTGGCGAGGAAGTCAGCCCCCATCCGATTCAGACACCGCGCGGCGAACTCGCGCATGACGTCTTCGATGTGGGCCACGCCCGCCGGGCTGTAGTCGGCAAGCGGTTCGGTTCGGTAGGCGTCGAACTCGGCGTCGGTGCGGCAGCGCAACTCGGGTGTCGAATGCCCGACGCCTCGGGGATCGATGCCGACGAGGTCGAATCGCCGCAGAATTTCGGTGCCCGCAAGGGCGGAGCCCATCGACGCGACGGTGTCCACTGCGGATGCGCCGGGTCCGCCGGGGTTGACGATGAGCACCCCGATCCGCGGTCCGGTCGCCGGAACCTTGATGACGGCGAGCTGGGCCGCAGCGCCGTCGGGTCGGGCATAGTCGACGGGCACCGCGACCGTTCCGCATTGCGCACTCGGGATCCCCGAGACGTCGCCGACGAATGCCGCGCATGAACTCCACACCGGGACAACGGAATACGGCTCGTCGACGGCGAGCGGCGCGGCCGACGCCGAGGGACACAGCGCAGCCGCGATCAGGGCCAGCGCCGCGATCGTCCGTCCGGCGCGCAGCATGGCAGCCATCGTTGCATGGAATCGCTGTGGGGGGCGCCCCCTGGAATCCAACAGTGACCGGGCTGTTATCGGGCGTCGAGTTCTCGGGTCAGCCCCGTCAGCACCGGGTGTCCGGGGCCGGGACCGTCACGTCGACCAGGTAGCGGGTGGCGATGTCGTCAATGCAGGAATCGCCCTGCAACGCAACGGTGTGCTGGGTGCCCTCATAGGTCACCAGAGTGCCGCCGAGCTGGCGGGCCAGATCGACACCCGCCTGGTAGGGCGTGGCCGGGTCGTTGGTGGTGGAGATCACCAGGATCGGCGGCAGGCCCGTCACGTTGATCTCGTGCGGGGTGCTCGTCGGCGGGACGGGCCAGAAGCTGCACGTCGACATCGGGGCGAGGCCGGTGAATTCGCCGTAGGCCATGAACGGTGCAGCCTCTCGGACGCGGCGGTCCTGCTCGACGACGGTGGCGCGGTCGGTGATCGCCGGCTTGTCCACACAGTTGACGGCGACGCGCACGTCGGTGCCGTTGTTGTAGTGGCCCTGGGCGTCGCGCCCCATGTACAGGTCTGCCAGGGCGAGCATCGTGTCGCCGCGGCCGTCCTTGATCTCGCTGAGCGCCTTGGTCAGGTGACGCCACAGCCCCGGGGAGTACAGCGGCAGGATGGTGCCGACGATCGAGTCGTTGTAGCTGAGCTTGCGCGGGTCGGCGGTCTCGGCGGGTGTGTCGACCAGGGGCCATACCAACGAGTGGTACACGTCGACCGCTTTGGCGGGGTCGGTGCCCAGCGGACACGACGGGTCGATCGCGCAGTCCGCCGCGTAGTCGTCGAACGCCTGCTGGAACGCAGCCGCCTGGCGCACGTCTGCTTCCACCGGGTCGGCGTTCGGGTCGATGGCGCCGTCAAGGATCATGGCGCGCACGTTCTGGGGGAACTCCTCGGCGTAGCTCGCGCCGATCCTGGTGCCGTACGAATACCCGAGGTATGTCAGCTTCTCGTCGCCCAGCGCGATCCGGAGGGCATCGAGATCTTTGACCACACTTGCCGTTCCGACGTTGGCGAGGAAGTCTTTGCCCGCCTTGTCGACGCAGCGCTGCACGAACTCCTTGGTGAGGTTCTCCAGGTGCGCGACGCCTTCGGGCGTGTACTCCACGACGTTGTCCGCGCGCAGCCGGTCGTTGTCGGCATCGCTGTTGCACCACACCGCGGGCGTGGAGCTCGCGACGCCGCGGGGATCGAAGCCGACGATGTCGAAGCGCTCGCGCAGCTCCGTGGGCAGGGTCGTCGCCATCGACGCGGCTGCTTCCTTGCCGGATTTGCCCGGCCCGCCCGGGTTGACGAGAAGTGAACCGATCTTCTCGCCGGTGGCCTTGACGCGGAGCAGACCGATCTGGGCCACATCGCCGCTGGGGTCGTCGGCGTTGTCCCAGTCGACGGGGACCGACAGCATGCCGCATTCGGCACCTGGCGGGATTCCGGTCTGATCCGACGCGCCTGCCTCGCAGGGACCCCACTGGATCGGTGTCCCCGGCCTCGGTACCGCTATCAGCGCGCTGCCTTCCACCACCTCGCTGCAGCCCGCGACGAGCATCACCGGCAGCGCGAGCAGGAGGCCGGGCCGAACGACCGCGGTCTTGAGCTTCATGGAAAGACATGCTGCCATGAACGGGCATCTGCGCTGGCGAGGCGCGTGGCCGCGCGCTGGAGGCTAGCGCGTCGCCGCGAGCAACTCTTTCAGTGCAGCGTCGAATCCGTCCGCCATGTCCCAGAGGTCCGGTACCAGTTCCGGGCACGACACGATCCCGACGTCGAGGTTGCCCGACAGCGACATGACCGTCATGTTCAGCCCCGAGCCGTGGAAGATCGGACCGAGCGGATACATCGCTTTGACCTGGCATCCGAGCATGAACAGCTGTCCCTGCGGGCCGGGCACGTTGGAGACGACGAGGTTGTGCACCGGGCGGGCTCCGCTGAGCCTGCTGCTCGCGTAAACCCGCATCGCGGCGCCGAACACCGCCGGCGCCGCGAACTGCGTCCAATCCTGCAGCAGGGTCGCCGATATCGCAGAACTGTGTTGTTTGGCAATGGAATTCGCTTGCGCAATGGCGCGGAGCCGCTCGGCGGGATCGTCGATGCCGGTTTCCAGCTTGGCGAACATGCCCGAAACCTGGTTGCGCCCAGGCCGATCGGACTTCTCGTGCACCGAGACGGGGACCATGGCCACCAGCGAGTTCTCCGGCAGTTGTCCGTGGTCGAGGAGGAATGTGCGCAGCACCCCGGAGACCAGGGCCATCACCACGTCGTTGACCTTGACGCCGAAGTGGTTTTTGACCGTCTTGATGTCTTCGAGGTCGAGCTGGGCGAAGGCGACATTGCGATGACTGGTCACGTTGGCGTTGAACACGGTTTTCGGGGCGGCGAACGGCGGGGCCATCGTCAGTCCGCTGCGCGCGCGTCTCACGGTGTCGACAACCGTGGCCACGGTGTTGGGCACGACGCTGACGAGCTTGAGCGGCCGGGCGGCGAAGCGCACCGCGCCGCTGACGGCGATCTCCAGCTCGCTTCCGCCTCCCGGCCCATCCACCGGATCGGGCGGCGGCGCGTCCGGCCCTGTCGTGCAGAGCTTCGACATCAGGTTCGCGCCCGTGACGCCGTCAACAGCGGCATGGTGGACCTTCGTCATCACCGCAATGCGCTCGCCGCCCTGCGCTGCGCTGACACCGCCGACGTTCTCGATCACCCACATCTCCCAGAGCGGGCGTGCCCGGTCCAGCGGGAGCGAGGCGATGTGACCGCAGATCTCGGCGAGTTCGTTGCGCCCGCCCGGGGACGGCAGACCGATGCGGTGGACGTGGCGGTCCACGTCAAAGTCGTTGTCCTCCAACCATACCGGGTGATCTAGGTTGAACGGGGTGTCGGCGATCCGCTCACGGAACTCGGGCATCGCCCGGATGCGCAGCGACAGCTGGTCGCGAAGTTTGTCGAACGTGTAGCCGCCGGGCATCGTGGTGGTGTCGAGCTCGAGAATGGAGCACACGTGCAGCGGCTGAGCGGCGGTTTCGAGATAGAGGAAGCTGGCGTCCAGTCCGCTGAGCCGTTGCATGTCGAGATGGTATGCCCACCCACCTGGGGTGTGAGCAAATCCACTTAACGCGCTGTTCAACTTCTGGTGACGTGGTGGCAGACTTGTTGTGTCAGCGAACCCGGGGACCGTCTACGGCCACGAGGATTCACAACGACCGAACCCGATGAGGGGACAACGATGTCTGAGCAGACCGTCTATGGTGCTGTCGTCGAGACCTCCAAGCCGCGCGTGAAAGTGCGAACTCACCACCTCCACAAGTGGAAGTCCGAAGGCCACAAGTGGGCCATGCTGACCGCGTACGACTATTCGACTGCCGCGGTGTTCGATGAGGCCGAGATTCCGGTGCTCCTGGTCGGCGATTCGGCCGCCAACGTCGTCTACGGCTACGACACCACCGTGCCGGTGACCGTTGACGAACTCATTCCGCTGATCCGCGGCGTCGTACGGGGCGCTCCGCACGCGCTTGTCATCGCCGACCTACCGTTCGGCAGCTATGAAGCCGGTCCTGCGCAGGCACTGGCGACCGCCACCCGCATGCTCAAGGAGACCGGCGCGCACGCGGTGAAACTCGAAGGCGGTGAGCGCGTCGCCGATCAGATCGCGGCGATCACCGCGGCCGGCATCCCGGTGATGGCGCACATCGGTTTCACCCCGCAGAGCGTCAACGGCCTCGGCGGCTTCCGCGTCCAGGGCCGCGGTGACGCCGCCGAGCAGACCATCCACGACGCGATCGCCGTTCAGGAAGCCGGCGCTTTCGCGGTGGTGATGGAGATGGTCCCCGCGGAGCTGGCCACCCAGATCACCGGCAAGCTGACGATCCCGACCGTCGGGATCGGAGCGGGACCAAACTGCGACGCGCAGGTCCTCGTGTGGCAGGACATGGCCGGCATGACCAACGGCAAGACGGCGAAGTTCGTCAAGAGATTCGGCGAGGTGGGTGACGAATTGCGCCGCGCCGCCTCTGACTACGCCCAGGAAGTGGCCACCGGAGTCTTCCCCGCCGAGGAGCACTCCTACTAGGCAGCGGGTCAGCCGAATTCGGGTTTGCGCTTCGCCAGGAACGCGTCGACGCCTTCGCGTCCGTCGGCCGACTCTGCGCGTTGGGCGATCAAGCGGCCCTCAAGCTCCATCTGCTCTTCCAAGCCGTTGGAGAACGTGCCGAGCAGCAGCGCCTTGATGCCGCCGTTGGACCCGGCCGCCGTCGCCGCCATCTTCTCGGCGAGCTCGTCGGCGCGTTCGGCCAGTGCAGCGTCGGCGACGACCTCGGTGACCAGCCCCCACCGGTACGCTTCGTCGGCAGACAGCGTTCGGTTGGTGAGCATCAGCTCCTTGGTCTTGGCGATGCCGACGAGCCGCGGCAGGTAGTACGACGAGCTGCCGTCCGGGCTGAGTCCGACGCGGGTGTAAGCCATCGTGAACGATGCCGATTCAGCGGCCAGCACCAGGTCGCCGATGACTGCCAGCGAGAAGCCGGCACCCGCTGCGGTGCCGTTCACAGCCGTGATGACCACGGCGTCCATCCGCGCGAACGTAGCGATGGCGCGGTGCAGGTCGTCGGCAACACCTTTGATGTGCCGTCCCCGGCTCGGCGCCGCCGCGAAGTCCTTGAGGTCGCCGCCCGCGCAGAAGAACCGGCCCGCCCCCGTGACGACGACGACCTTTGTCGCCGGGGTGTCGCAGCGCGCCGCGGCGTCGGCGAGTTCCCGAGTCATGGTGTCGTTCATGCCGTTTGCGGCGTCGGGCCGATTCAGTGTGATTCGGGCGACGGGGCCGGCTTGCTCGAGGGTGATGGTCTGGTAGTCAGTCACACCCCGGACTGTAACGTCCGGGGATCAGAGAGTGCCGTCGAGATAGCGCCCCCGGCAAGCGCGACGCGCGAGCTTGCCACTACTGGTCCGCGGAATCACCCCTGCAGCAACGAGTTTGACTTCTTTTACCGGCACCGCGTGTCGGCGGGACACTTCGGCGCGGATCGCCTCTTGGATCGGGGCTGCGTCCGCACGGCCCGCGCCGGGCGCACGTTCGGCCACGATCACGACCTCTTCACGCCCGTTCCCGGGAACCGAGAAAGCAGCGACGAACCCCGCCCGCACCGATTTGGACGCGCCCGCGGCGGTGGATTCAATGTCCTGCGGGTAGTGGTTGCGGCCGTCGACGATGATGAGGTCCTTGAGGCGGCCGGTGATGTAGAGGTGCCCGTCGAGGTAGACACCGAGGTCTCCGGTGCGAAGCCACAGCGCGGACTCGGCGGAACCCTCGGCGTGGCTGCCGTGCAACAGGCGCGATTGAAGCTTGTTGTGGAACGTCAACTCCGTCTCTTCGGGACGCCCGAAGTACCCGCGGCCGATGTTGTCGCCGTGAAGCCAGATCTCTCCGACTCTGCCGTCGGGCAGCTCGGACTCGGTGGCCGAATCGACGATCACTGCCCACTGACTGCGCGCCACGGTGCCGCACGAGACCTGAATGGCCGCGTCGGGGTGGTCGGCGTCGACGGGCACAGCGCGGCCCATGGTGAGCTGGCGGCGATCGAGGTGGATCAGTGTGGGCTCCGCGTCCGGAGCGGTCGTCGAGACGAACAGGGTCGCTTCGGCCATCCCGTACGACGGTTTGATCACCGTCGGCGCCAAGCCGTACGGTGCGAATGCTTCGTTGAACGCGGTGATGGCGGCGACGCTCACCGGCTCGGACCCGTTGATCAACCCTTTGACGTTGCTGAGGTCGAGCGGTTCGCCCTGGGGCGGCAAACCGCGTTGCGCGGCGAGCGCGAACGCGAAGTTGGGCGCCGCTGCGAACGTCGGACGGTCCGAGGCGCCGAGTTCACGGATCCACCGGAAGGGGCGGCGCACGAATGCCACTGGGGACATCAGCGTGAGGTAACCGCCCGCGAGCGCCGGAAACATGATCATCAGCAGGCCCATGTCGTGGAACAGGGGCAGCCAGCTGACGCTGTCGATGTCGGGATCCAGGCCGACCGAGGCGATCATCTGCACGACGTTTGTGCATGCCGAGCGGTGTGTGATCTCGACGCCGGCCGGTGCGCGGGTGGAGCCCGAGGTGTACTGCAGGTAGGCGACGTCGTCGGTGTGCAGTTGCGCCGGCTCGAACCCGGCGCCGATCGCGTCGGGCACGGCGTCCACGGCGATGACGCGCGGTCGGTGATCCCGGGGCAATGCGCGAAGGAATTCACGCACGGATTCCGCGGCGGCGCTGGTCGTCAGCAGCACCGAGGGCGTGGCGTCAGCGAGCACCGCGTCGAGCCGCTCGGTGTGGCCGGGCAGTTCGGGGGCGAACAGTGGTACCGCGATGGTGCCGGCCTGAATCGCGGCGAAAAAGCCGATGATGTACTCGACGCCCTGGGGAGCCACGATGGCAACGCGGTCGCCGGGTGTGGTCACCTGCCGCAATCGGGCGCCGACGGCCCGCAGGCGCGACAGTAGCTGGGTCCAGGTCAGCTCGACGGTTTGGTCGTGATCGAAGTCCAGATACCGATATGCAGGCGTGTCACGCAGTTCGGCGGCGTTGCGATCCAGGAACGCGGTCAGCGTGGTTCCAGCCGGAATCGCGATGGCACCGTCGTCGTCCAGATAGTCGTCGAGCCTCATCCCTAGACTCATAAAAAAATTGTAAGAGATGCTGGCGCAAAATCATGCCAACACACCGCTTCGCATTGAAAAATGATCTTGGTGCCGAGCCATGGTTCAGAGCGGCGCCTTCATCTCCGTATGGCAGGCTATGGTCCCCGACCGCGCCAGAGACATAGGTGACCATGGCCCCGAAATCGCCCGAAACCTCCAGGTACACGGAGACCGAGCGCAAGTTTGAGGTGGTCGAGTCCACCGTCTCCCCGTCTTTCGAAGGGTTGTCGTCGGTCGCCCGTATCGAGCGGTCGCCGTCACAGTCTCTGGCAGCTGTGTACTTCGACACGCCCGATCGTGACCTGGCCCGGAACAAGATCACGCTGCGCAGGCGGACCGGCGGGACCGACGCGGGGTGGCACCTGAAGTTGCCGGCGGGTGCCGATACCCGCACGGAAGTGCACGCCCCGCTCGAAGGGGACGCGGCGCAGGTGCCTGAGAGCCTTCGCGATGTCGTGCTGGCGATCGTGCGGGATCGCCCACTGGCACCGGTCGCGCGCATCAACACGACCAGGATCGTCGAGTTGTTGTACGGGCCCGACGGTGCCCCGTTGGCCGAGTTCTGCGACGACCAGGTGACCGCGAGCGCCGAAGGTGGCGAGGAGCAGTTCTGGCGCGAATGGGAGCTCGAGCTCAAGCCCGGCACCGACACCGCCGTATTCGACCGGCTGACCAACAGGCTGCTTGATGCGGGGGCGGTGCCGGCCGGTCACGGGTCAAAGCTGGCCAGGGTTCTCGCGACAAGCACCCCGGAGTCCGAGGAAAGCCCTGGGACGGCCCCGACGGAGTCGACCGACCCCGCCCGCCGGGCCGTGGCGCAGCACGTGGCCGAACTGATCGAGTGGGACCGCGCGGTTCGCTCCGACGTGTGGGATTCGGTCCATCAAATGCGGGTGACGACCCGCAAGATCCGTAGCCTGCTGCAATCTTCGGAAGGCTCGTTCGACATCGCCGACCACGAGTGGATCCTCGACGAGTTGCGGGAGCTCGCGGCGGTCCTCGGCGTGGCCCGCGACGCAGAGGTTCTGGCCGAGCGCTACGAGCGTGCGATCGATGCGCTGCCCGAGTCCAATGTGCGGGGCCCGGTGCGGGAGCGGCTCGTGGAAGGCGCCAAGAAGCGGTACCAGATGGGTTGGAAACGCTCGCTGACCGCCATGCGCTCCCAGCGCTACTTCCGCCTCCTCGACGCGCTCGAAGCGCTGGTCGCCTCCGATCCCGCTCCGTCTGCTACCGGCGAGGAACCCGCACAGCTGACGATCGATTCGGCGTACAAGCGAGTCCGCAAGGCGGCCAAGGCGGCGCGCACTGCGGCGGAGGATCCCGACGTGAGCGTCGAGGACTCGAACGAAGCGTTGCATCGAATTCGTAAGCGCGCCAAAGCTCTTCGCTATACCGCCGCCGCTACGGGCGAAGCGAAGGTGGCCGACCGCGCCAAGGCCATTCAGTCGCTTCTGGGCGACCACCAGGACAGCGTCGTGAGCCGGACCCATCTGAGCCGTCAGGCGGAGGTCGCACACGCCGCCGGCGAGGACACGTTCACCTATGGCCTGCTGTATCAGTTGGAGGACGATCTGGCCCGCCGCTGCGAGGAACAGATCGAGGATGCGCTCAAGGCGCTCGACAAGTCGGTCAAGTCCTGAGCACGCCCGAGGGCGGATGAGCCGGCCTGTAAGCCGGATTCTGTTCCTCGCCGCCTGATCGGGCAGCGAGGCGGCGACCATCCATCTGGACACACCGTCGCCGGGTGCCTCAAGCGGCCTACCCGCAGGCTCGGGCGAGCAGCCCTCGGGCGCCTGCGCGGCCGCAACCAGGTTGCGGCCTTCTTGGCCTTGCTTCGGGTGGGGTTTACCTAGCCACTCCGGTCACCCGGAATGCTGGTGCGCTCTTACCGCACCTTTTCACCCTTACCTCCCCGTCGTCCGAAGACTCCGTGGCGGCGGTCTGTTTTCTGTGGCACTTTCCCGCGAGTCACCTCGGATTGCCGTTAGCAATCACCCTGCTCTGCGAAGTCCGGACTTTCCTCGACACCAGGTGCCGCGGCCGCCCGGCCAGCTCATCCGCCCTAACAAGGTAATGGGTCAAGGGCTGTTTGAGGTAATGAATGCCTACCTCGCCGCGGGGCCATACTGAGTGCATGGCGCAGGCTCCTCCCGCCCGCTACCTGATGCGGGCCAAGGACTTCGTGGATTCTCGATATTCGGAGCCGATCACCGTCGATGATCTCGCGGCGGCGGCCGGTTTGTCGCGGGCACACTTCAGCCGCATGTTCACGAGGACGTTCGGCGAGTCACCGAGCGCGTATCTGCAGACGCGCCGACTTGAACGTGCCGCATCGCTGTTGCGCCACACCGACAGATCCGTTGCCGACATCTGCGTGATGGTGGGGCTGCAGAGCGTCGGATCGTTCACCACAGCCTTCGCCCGCGCCTACGGATTACCGCCGGCGGCGTATCGGGCGTCGATGCCGCCGGCCGCCATCCACGCACGAATCCCCAGTTGCATCTTGGCTCGGGACACCCGAAAGACAGCACACGCGGAGAAGACGGGGTGAGCTCCGCGGCCGTAGCGTCGGGCACATGATCAAGATCGCAAGCGCCCATCTGTGGGTCCACGACCAGGAAGTCGCTTTGAAGTACTGGACCGACAAGGTCGGTATGGAAGTGCGCCAAGACGTTTCACTGCCCGACGTCGACGGCATCTTTCGCTGGCTGACCGTCGGCCCGCCAGGACAGGACGACGTGTCCATCGTGCTCATGGCCGTGCCCGGCGAGCCCGTCATGGACGAGTCCACCAAGAAGCAGGTGCTCGACCTGACCGCCAAAGGGTTCGCGGGCACCGTCTTCCTGACCACCGATGACTGCCAGGCCAGCTACGAGCAACTCAAAGCCCGCGGCGTCGAGTTCACCGAGGAGCCCCACCAGATGCCCTACGGCATCGACTGCGGATTCCGCGATCCGTCCGGAAACAGCGTGCGACTCACCCAGTTGGCGGAAGTGCCTGCCGGCACCTGACCCTCGACGCTAGGCGGCTTCGAAGGTGACGAGGTCGATGCTGAGTTGGCCCTCGAGGAGGCTGATCTTCTGACGCACCGGGATGGCGGGCAGCGGCGGCGCCAGGGAGTAGTACCTGGCCCCGGTGGGCGTGACGAATTCGGCCCGGTGGGTGCCGCCGCGGTCGCGGGTCGTCACCCGCCAGCCGGGTGCTTCTTTGGCGTAATTGCACGCCTCGCAGGCCCCCAAACCATTGACCGCACTTGTCTTTCCACCGTCACGGTCGGGGGTGGCGTGGTCGTGGTGGCGGATCGGGGCGTTGCAGTACGGATTCCGGCACGTGCGGTCCCGGATTCCGATGAACGCGCCCAACCCTTTCGGGAAGATCCGCGACCGCGATTCCATCGCGACCAACTGCCCCGATGTCGGGTGGCGGTAGAGCCGGCGCAGGATCGCCTTCGCAGCCTTATCAGTGGCGGCGTCGCCGGTGAGCTTGCACGCGAACCCCGCCGGGATGGGTCCATAACCGTCCAGCCACGCCGGCTCGGCGTCATCACCGGCCAGTGTGGTGTCGGCCATCACCAGGTTCAGGCTCACATCGACCGGTGCGGTACTGCTGCGACCCGTCACCCGCTCATAGGCGGTATCGCACATGAACTGCCCGCGAGAGCGGCCATCCCCGCACACGTCGGCTTCACGTTTCAGCGCGGCGTACATGCCGATGCCCTGCGCCAGCGGCATCAGGAACGTCACGTAGACCATTCCGTTGGGCGCAGGCCGGGTGGTGACGCAACGGTCCTTGACCGCCTTGTTGTTGCGTTCCACCACCGCCGCGGCATCCAGGCGGGCGGTGATCCGTTTGGCCTCAGCAGCTACGCGCCGATTGCCCCAGCCCTGGAACCCGTGGGCTTCCTCGGCTAGTTCGGCATCCAGCGTGCGGCGATCCTCGACCGACAGGCACGCGGATTCCCGCACGATCAGCAACGCCCGGTACTCCGAGAGCTGGCCTGCCTCCAACGCCGCCAAGGTGCGCGGCATCTCATGAACCAGCGCTTTCGCCATCCCGAGGTGGGTGTTCCCGCAGGCCGGGGCATCGCGGCGGGCCAGCGCGATCTCCGAGGCCAAGCCTTTCCCGCGTCGGCGTGCCGGTATCCCGGCAGCCCGCTCGGCCGCCGTGCGCTTCCGAGCCCACAACGCCGTCGCACGGGCCTGCGCGGCCGCAGCCTTCGACTTCAGCTCCTCAAAGCGCTCGACGAGGATCCGCAGGTCCTTCTCGGACGCCTCCGGATCTACTTCGAACAAACGTTCGATCATAAGACCGACGCTACGCCCACCCCCCGACAACTAACCTTCGGACAACCGGCGCAGCACGATCAGGTTGTCGATCAGCACTCCGGCCTGGCCGTCCGGCCCGACGGCGTCGCGTTCGACGGTGCCGACACGGACGTGCTCCCACTGCCCCGCACCGAGGTCGATCGTTCCGAGGACCTCGTCGACCGTCGGGAATACGTGGTCTTTGATGTGCTTGGCCCATGGCGGCGCCGCGCCATGGTCGACGACGACCAGCAGACCGCCCGGCGCCACCGCGCGCGCGGCGGAGGCGAAGATGCGTTCCCGGTCGAGATGCACCATCGACTGCAGGAACTGCGCCGACACGAGGTCGAACCTGCCAGCCGGGAACGACTCCGAAAGGTTCATCTGCACCAGCCGCACGCGGTCGGTCAACCCTCGCCGGGCCGCCTCCTCGGCGGCACGGCAGATCGCAGTGTCCGAGATGTCCACACCGACGACCTCCCAGCCGTTTTCGGCCAGCCACAGCGAGTCGCCGCCTTCCCCGCACCCGAGATCCAGCGCCCGTCCCGGCGCCAGAGGCGTGGCAACCTCGGCCAGCCACCGGTTGACCTTGCCGCTCCAGATCCGGTCCCGCTCGGAGTACCTATCCTCCCAATGTTGTTTGACCTCAGACATTGTGCTCCTCCATGAAACTCGCCACCATCGATGCGGCCGCGGCAGAACCAGCCGCGATCGCCGCCGCTACTTGCGGCAGTTGTGCGCTTACATCACCCGCAGCGAAGACACCCGGCACCGAGGTGCGATACATCGCATCGGTCTCGATCGCCTCCGGCGATATCGGGTTGGTCGCAGCGAACGCGACTCCCAACTTTTCGGCCAGCGCGCCACGTTGGCGCAGGGTCGTCGCAACGAGCAGGCCATTGCGCGCCAGACTGGCGCCGTCGGTGAACATCACGGCCTGCAATTCGCCTGCCAATGAGTGCAATTCGCTCACCACTCGCTCATCGACATCGACTCCCACATGCGCCAGGCGCGACCGATGGTCGGCGGTGAGCTCGGCGGGCCCGCCTGTCAGCAGGACGACATCATCACTCCACCCGCGCAGCAGCGTCGCCATGTGCACCGCCCGATCCCCGTCGGCAAGTACGGCAAGTGGCTTGTCACGCACTTCCCATCCGTGACAGAACGGGCAGTGGAAGACCGAATTGCCCCACAGCTCTGTCAAACCCGGCACGTCGGGCGACTCGTACCGCATCCCCATGGCCAACAGCACCCGACGAGTCCGCACCACGCTGTCATCGGCCAACTCCACGGCGAAATCGCCAACGGCCCCGTCCGCAGTGATGACCTCGCCGGAGCGAATCTCGATACTCGGGTAGGCCGTCAACTCGTGCCGACCCTGGGCATACAACTGCGCAGGCGGGACGCCGTCGAAGCTCAACAACCCACCGATGCCGTGGGCGGCTAGGTTGCTCTGCGCTCCGGCGTCGATCAGCAGCGTTTCTCGACGCGCCCTGCCCAGGACCAGCGCCGCACTCAACCCGGCGGCGCCTCCGCCGACGATCAGGCAATCCCAGATCTTGTCCATGCCACGACCTTGCCCGTGCTAGGAGCGATCTGCCAAGCTGATTTGCCATGAAGGCAAATGAGGGCGAGGAAAGCGTTGATGCCCGTGTGCGGCGGCGGCTGCGGGACCTTCGAGTCCAGCGTGGCATGACCCTCGAAGACGTCGCCAGGCGGTCCAGCATCGACATCTCGACACTGAGCCGTCTGGAGTCCGGGAAGCGGCGCCTCGCTCTCGATCACCTGCCGCGGCTGGCCGCCGCATTGTCGGTCAGCACCGACGAACTGTTGCGCACACCTGAGGTCGAAGACCCGCGCATTCGCGGACAGTCCCACACGCACAACCAGATCACGTTCTGGCCGTTGACCGGTCAAGGTCC
Source organism: Mycolicibacterium iranicum (assembly GCF_002101705.1). Taxonomy (GTDB): domain Bacteria; phylum Actinomycetota; class Actinomycetes; order Mycobacteriales; family Mycobacteriaceae; genus Mycobacterium; species Mycobacterium iranicum. Next base: position 46,247 of record NZ_LQPC01000027.1, read on the forward strand.
CGCCGGAGGGCTTCACGCCCACAAGATCCGGATCAGCGCCCGCAGGCGCACCCCACCCGCGGAACTTCCCGTCCACGAGGGGCACGACTGGATGTACGTGCTCTCGGGTCGGCTCCGACTCATCCTCGGCGACCGCGACTTCACCATCAAACCCGGTGAGGCCGTGGAGTTCTCGACGTGGACTCCCCACTGGTTCGGCGCGGTCGACGGCCCGGTCGAGGCGATCGCGCTATTCGGATTGCACGGCGAGCGGGTGCATTTGCACACCGATCACAGATAGGCCGTCTGGTTGACCAAGCGCACGGATGCTGCGCCGTCGGGGTAGAACTCTGCGATCGACAGTGACGCCAGATCCAGATGCAGCCGATACAGAATCGACGGTCCGGCCGCGAGCGCCATCCTCAACAGGGTCTTGATCGGCGTCACGTGTGAAACCACCAACACCGTCTGGCCCGGGTAGTCGGCGATGATGCGTTTCTGGGCGCGCAGAACCCGTGCCGCGACGTCGTCGAAGCTCTCGCCGCCCGGCGGCCGAACCGACGTGTCGCGAAGCCAGCGGCGATGCAGATCGGGGTCGTACTCGGAGGCCTCCTGGAACGTCATGCCTTCCCAGGCACCGAAATCCGTCTCGATCAGGTCGTGGTCGACGGTGACGTCGAGACTGAGAGCTTTCGCCGCTGCCGCCGCGGTGTCGTACGCCCGCTGCAACGGTGACGCAAGTACGGCATCGACGCCACCCCTGTCCCCGAGGTAGCGCGCGGCGGCGCCCGCCTGACGAGTGCCGAGTTCGGTGAGCTCCGGGTTCCCGCGCCCCGAGTAGCGACGCTCCACCGACAGCGCTGTCTGCCCGTGACGCAACAGCAGCAGCCTGGTCGGCGCTCCTCTGGCACCTGTCCATCCCGCCGGGTTGGTGGTCACCGCTGTGGTCGCCGAATGTTCTTCCGCGCCCGCCGCATCCATCGCCTCGTTGGCGAGCCTGTCGGCGTGGCCGTTCTTCTCCCGGGCGATCCACGCGTAGCTCACGGACGAGAACCCTCCAGCGAGTTGGCGCGCCTGCTGGTTCAGCGGGATCAGGTCGGGATGTTTGACCTTCCAGCGGTTGGACATCTGCTCCACGACGAGCTGGGAATCCATGAGGACCTCGACCTCGGAGGCGCCGACCTCAGCTGCGGCCTGAAGGCCCGCAATCAGCCCTCGGTACTCGGCGACGTTGTTGGTCGCCGTGCCGATCGCCGCCTTCGCCTCGACGAGGAGGGATTCCCGGTCACCTGACCATACGACCGCGCCGTAGCCGGCGGGACCCGGGTTGCCACGGGAACCGCCGTCGACCTCGACGATCACTTTCACTTGCGAAAACCAGTCACCCGCAACAGGATCGCCGCACATTCCGGGCAGCGCACCACGTCATCGTCGGCCGCCGCGGCGATCCGCGCCGACTCCCCCTGGTCGATCTCGATCCGGCACGCACCGCACCGCCGGCCCTGCAACGGCGCCGCTCCGACACCTGTGCGTGACCGCTGGCGCTCGTAGAGCGTCACAAGCGCTTCGTCGATATGCGCGACCAGCTCGGCACGCCGGACCGCGGATTTCTCGATGAGCTGAGTCAGTTCGGCGCGGGCGTCGTCGCGCGAACGCTGCGCATCCGCCAGCGCCTTCTGCAGGTCCTCGAGGCCCGCCAGTTCTCGGTCCTGATCCGCGGACAACTCCTCGCGTTTCTCCATCAACTCCAGCTGGGCGTCCTCCAGGCTGGACTGTCGCCGCTCCAGGGTTTCGAGCTCGTGCTGCAAGTCGTTGAGCTGCTTGGGGTCCACCGAGCCCCCGGCCATGAGTGCGCGGTCGCGGTCCTCTCGCTGCCGCACACCGTCGATCTCTGTTTCCAACTTCGCGACCTGCGCGTCGATGTCGGCCAGCGCGAGTTGCAGTGCGGCGAGTCGGTCGGCTGCCTCGCGGTGCGACGCCTGAGCTTCCTCCACCGCCTTCTGCTCGGGAAGGTTCTTCGTCCGATGCTCGGCCCGGCTGACTTCGGCGTCCAATTCTGCTAGCTGCAGCAGCGAATTCTGTTGAAAAACATCAGCTTTCATAAGGGGACCCCTCGACATTCCATGGATCTGTGCGCACATCCGAAACCGTGACCGGCATTGACGCACCGAAGTGCGTGCGCAGCAACGCGGCGGCCTGCTGACACCACGGGAACTCACTGGCCCAGTGCGCGACGTCGACCAGTGCGACGTCGGAGGACCGTCGGTGTTCGTCGGCGGGATGGTGCCGCAGATCGGCCGTCACGTACACCTGCACGCCTGCGGCGGCGACCTCGGCCAGCAGCGAATCCCCGGCGCCTCCGCATACGGCCACGCGGGACACCGTCGCATCCGGGTCACCGGATGCGCGCACTCCCCATGAGGTCGCAGGTAGTGCGGTACACACGCGAGACACGAACGCCGACAACGGTTCCGGACTGGGCAGCGTAGCGATCCGGCCGAGGCCGACGTCTCCCGGCGGGGTCTGCAACTCGATGAGGTCGAAGGCCGGCTCCTCGTACGGATGGGCGGCCCGCAAGGCGGCGATGATCGCACCTCTCCGCGAGGCGGGTGCAACCATCTCCACCCGGTCCTCCGCAACGCGCTCGACAACACCGACTTCACCGATTGCCGGTGTCGCACCGTCGCCGGGCAGAAACTGCCCCGTGCCGGGCACACTCCAGCTGCATTGCGAGTAGTCGCCGATGTGGCCCGCCCCGGCGGCGAACATGGCCGCCCGGACGGCGTCGGCGTTGGCGGCGGGGACGAACACCGCCCACTTGTCGAGAGCGGGACCGGACGGCACCGGCGAGAGCACCTCGACAACCTCCAGCCCCAAGGTGTCGGCCAGCGCGTCCGAGACCCCCGGCGACGCACTGTCTGCGTTGGTGTGAGCGGTGAACAGCGACCGACCCGTACGGATCAGGGAGTGGATGAGGGCGCCTTTGGCGGTCCCCGCGGCCACGGTGTCCACACCGCGCAGCAACAGCGGGTGGTGGGCGAGCAGCAGGCCGCCGTCGGGCACCTGCGCGACGACGTCGGCGGTCGCGTCTACGGCGATGGTCACCGACTCGACGGGCTCCGAGGGATCCCCGCAGACCAGCCCGACGGAATCCCAGCTCTGCGCCAGGCGAGGCGGGTAAGCAGCCTCGAGCACGTCGATGACGTCGACCAGCCGGACACTTGCCACATCACGACAGTAGTGCGCACGGGCCCACGATCCCGGCAGCCACCCGTCTCAGGGACAATGGCCATGTGACGGACATGCTGGACAGCCCCCGCAGCGCCACCCCGGTGGGCCGGGGTGATCTGGTGATCTTCGATCTCGACGGCACCCTCACCGACTCCGCCGAAGGCATCGTCGCCAGCTTCCGGCACGCCCTGCATTCCGTCGGCGCGACCGTCCCCGACGGCGACCTGGTGAGCCGCATCGTCGGGCCGCCGATGCATGTCACGCTGCAGCAGATGGGTCTGGGAGAGTCCGCCGATGCCGCGATCGCCGCCTACCGGGCCGACTACATGTCGCGCGGTTGGTCGATGAACCGGCCGTTCGACGGCGTGGCCGGGCTACTGACGGACCTGCAGGCCGTCGGCGTCAGGCTTGCGGTCGCGACGTCGAAAGCAGAGCCCACCGCGGCGCGCATCCTCGCCCACTTCGAGCTCGACACGTACTTCGAGGTCATCGCAGGCGCCAGCCCCGACGGTGTCCGCTCGACCAAGGCCGACGTGGTCGCCCACGCGCTCCGGCAGCTCGCGCCGCTTCCCGATCGGGTCGTGATGATCGGCGACCGGTCGCATGATGTCGAAGGCGCCGCCGTGCACGGCATCGGGACGATCGTGGTCGGCTGGGGCTACGGGCACCGTGACTTCGCCGACGGCGACAGCGGCGCGTTCGCCCACGTCGCCAGCGTCGACGACCTGCGGGAGGTGCTCGGTGTCTGACCTGTTGCACGTCACGTTCATCTGCTCCGGCAACATCTGCCGCAGCCCGATGGCCGAGAAGATGTTCGCCCACCAGATCGGCGAGCGCGGACTCGCCGACGTCGTCAGAGTCACCAGTGCCGGCACGGGTCACTGGCACGAAGGCGAACCGGCCGACCGGCGCACAGGTCACACGCTGCGCGAGCACGGGTACCCGACGGCCCACCGTGCCGCCCAGATGACCGACGACCATCTCGCCGCGGACCTCGTCGTCGCATTGGGGCGCAACCACCTGCGGATGCTGCAACATGCGGGCGTGCCCGCCGAGCGACTGCGCATGCTGCGGTCCTTCGATCCGCGATCGGGCGTTCACGCGTTGGATGTCGAGGACCCCTACTACGGCACACAGGACGACTTCGAGGAGACGTTCACCGTGATCGACGCCGCGCTGCCCGGGCTGCACAGCTGGGTCGACGACCGGCTCGCGCAGCGAGAGCAGGCCGGCTGAGATGCGGCGGTGGGCGTTCCTGCTGCGGCCGCAATGGCTCGCGCTGTTGGTCGTGGTCCTCGCGTTCGCGTACCTCTGCTTCACGGTGCTGGCGCCCTGGCAGCTCGGCAAGAACACCAAGACCTCACGGGAGAACGCCCAGATCTCCCGATCGCTGGACGCCGATCCGGTACCGGTGACGACGCTTCTGCCGCAACAGGATTCGGCGGCCCCCGACGACCAGTGGCGGCGGGTGACGGCGACGGGCCGGTACCTGCCCGACGCGCAGGTGCTCGCACGCCTGCGCCTCATCGACGGCGACCCCGCGTTCGAGGTCCTCGTACCGTTCGCGGTGGACGGCGGCCCTACCGTCCTCGTCGATCGCGGCTATGTACGGCCGGTCGCGGGTTCGGCGGTGCCGCCGATCGACGCACCCCCGGCGGGCACCGTGACGATCACCGCGCGGTTGCGCGATTCCGAGGGCCTGGCCAGGGACAAGGCACCGTTCGAGGCCGAAGGCGGCACGCAGGTCTACTCGATCAACATCGAGCAGATCTCGTCGCTGACCGGTGTCCCGCTGGCGGGTTCATACCTGCAGCTGGTCGACGGCCAGCCCGGCGGGCTCGGCGTCATCCCCCTGCCGCATCTCGACGCGGGACCGTTCCTGTCGTACGGCATTCAGTGGATCGCGTTCGGGATCATCGCCCCGATCGGCGTCGGCTACTTCGTGTACTCCGAGATCCGCATCCGCAGGCGCGAGAAGGCGGCGGCAGAAGCCCTCTCCGCCGAAACCGCTGACACCCCCGCGCCGCTCACCACCGAGCAGAAGCTCGCCGACCGCTACGGCAAGCGGCGCTGACCGCGATGAGAGCACCCAGCGCCTGAACGGCCCGCGACAATCGGACGGCACGCGCCAGGTCCTCGACATCGGGCACCCGCCCGTCGCCGAGCGTCGGTCGGATCTCCAGCTCGTGGGCGTACTGGGTGGGCCCGCCGAGGCGTATCCCCAACGCTCCGGCGAACGATGCCTCCGCGACTCCGGCGTTCGGGCTGGGGTGTTTGGCCGCGTCCCGTCGCCACGCGCGGCAGGCGCTGGCAGGCGACCCTCCCACAAGCGGCGCGGCGGCCATCACCAGAAGCCCCGTGACCCGCGCCGGCGCCAGGTTGACCAGGTCGTCGAATCTGGCGGCCGCCCAGCCGAACCGGGCGTAACGCGGCGAGCGGCTGCCGATCATCGCGTCGAGGGTGTTGGCGACGCGGTACACCAGCACCGCGGGCGTGCCGCCGACTGCCGCCCACATCAGGGGTCCGATCTGGGCATCGGAGGTGTTCTCCGCGATGGATTCCAGCGCCGCACGAGTCAACCCAGGCGCGTCGAGCACGGACGGATCGCGACCGCACAGCGAGGGCAGCAGGCCGCGGGCTCCGTCGATGTCACCGGCGCGGAGAAGTTGCGCCATGCGCTCACCGGTGCGGCACAGCGTCGTGCCCCCGGCTGCGACGAACGTCGCCGCGGCGACGCACGCAGCCTCGACGACCGTGCCGCGACGCCGTCCCGCCCGTTCGGCCGCCGCGCCCATGACACCGACGGCGGTCAGCAGCGTCGCGGTGTGCAACACCCCGGCACGCCGGTCGTCGGAGTAGGTTCGGCGTTCCAAAGCGGCTGCCACACTGCCGAACACGGCCACCGGATGACCCCGCCGCGGATCACCGAGCAGAGCGTCCGCCACCACACCTGCCCCGATGCCGATCGCGAGAGCGAACACCCAGGCAGCGTCTCACAGCGCATTTCGGCCGAGCGCGAGAGGCCGGGATGACACACTGTGGCCATGGGCGACGTGATCCTGACAGCAACCACGATCATCACGATGAACGACAGCGCTCCACGCGCTCAGGCCGTCGCCGTGTCAAGCGGCCGGATCGTCGCTGTGGGCAGCCTCGACGACTGCCGGGCCGCGTTGCCCGGCGCCGAGGTCGTCGACACCGGCGTCGCCGCGTTAGCACCGGGATTTGTTGAGCCGCATGGTCATCCACTGATCAGCGGGATTGCCACCCAGGCGCCCGCTCGGTCAATCGCACCATGGGACTGCCCCTCGTGGGACGACGTGCAGAAGGTGTTCGCCGACGCTTCGGCAACCAGCGATGCGCAGACCCCATTGTGGTTCGCCGGATATGACGCGCTGCTCCACGGCCACCCTGCACCCGATGCCGCTGAACTCGACGAGATCTTCGGTGACCGTGTCACCGTCGTGACGGACAACTCCGGTCACGGCGTGTACTTCAACTCCGCACTCATCAAGAGGTACGGCTGGGATTCCAACCCGCCTGCCGATCCGGTCGCGTCAAATTACGGACGCAACGCCGACGGCTCCCTCAACGGCCAGGGGTTCGAGCTTCCCGTCGTCACCGCCGTAACCGGTCCCCTGTTGGCTCAGATGGGTGATCCGCTGACATCGGCGGCGATGTATTTCGCGCTGATGTCGCGCGGCGGCTACACGTCGACGTCGGACATGACCTACGACCCGAAGTTCGCCTCGGGATACGAAGCGCTGGCCGCTGCCCCGTCGTGTCCACTGCGGGTCAGCATGTGGGAGATGTCGATCACCGATAGCTTTTGGGAGCCAACCTCTTTCGCCGCCGGGGAGGACTGGCTCACCAAGGCCGGCGTCAAGCTGTGGACCGACGGCTCACCCTGGGTGGGCAACATCGCGATCTCGTTCCCGTACCTCGACACCGAGACGACCCGAACCGCCGGAATCGACCCGGCCACCGCGGGCGGCGTCGACTCGATGAACTACAGCCGCGAGCAGCTCGACGCGATCCTTGACCGCGCCGCGCCCGCAGGCTGGCAGATGGCATTCCACGCCAATGGAGACCTGGCCCTGGACCTGGCACTCGACGCCTACGAGGCTGCGTTGGATCGCCATCACCTGCTCGGCTCGGATCACCGCTGGCGCCTCGAGCATTGCGGTGCGGGGACCCGGGAACACTTCGACCGTGCTGCCCGGTTGGGCGTGCACGTGTCCCTCGCGCCGTTCCAGTACTACTACTGGGGCGATCTGCTCGACGGCGACATCTTCGACCACGAGCACGGTTCCCGGTGGGCCGCGTTCAACGACGCGGTCAGCTCGGGTGCGTGCGTCTCGCTCCACAACGACGGCTCGGTGTCCCCGCCGACGCCGGTGGTCAACATCGCGACCGCCGTCACACGGCGCACGCGTGCCGGTGGCGTGCACGGAGCAGACCAGGCCATCACGTTGGACCAGGCGTGGCGTGCCCACACTGTCGACGCCGCGCGCACCCTGCGCCGCGAACACCTGATCGGTTCGCTGGAAGTGGGGAAACTCGCCGATCTCGTCGAGCTGACGGCGGATCCGTGGACGGTCGACCCGGGGGCCCTGATCGACTCCGTGAAGGTGACCGGGACGTGGTTGGGTGGCCGCCGGATCGACCTGGACGAATTTGTGTCAGCGGTCGAAGGCGCAGACACCGCCGCGCACGCGCACCTGGCCGAGCGCCCCGCCAAGGGGTGCTGCTGAGGGGTATACCTGGAGTCGTGCTTGAGAAGATCACCGACACCGCGCTGCAGATCGTCGAGGGCGTCGGCGCCCTGGTCGGCATCCGCAGCGGAACCGAAGAGCCGATGCATGTGCGTGAGGCGACCCTCGGCGACGTCGAGATCCGCCGCTACGGTCCGCGGATCGCCGCGCAGACGACGGTCTCCGCCGACGAGGAACGCGCCCGCAACGAAGGGTTCCGAAGACTCGCCAGGTACATCTTCGGCGGCAACCATCGACAGGCCAAGATCGCGATGACGGCGCCCGTCGCTCAGCAGAACGAGAAGATCGCGATGACAGCGCCGGTCGCACAGTCGCGCGGAGCCGACGGGGAGTCGGTGATCCGGTTCTTCATGCCGTCGAAGTGGTCGATGGAACTGCTTCCCGAACCCGATGACGAGCGAGTCGAGCTGGTCGAGGTGCCGTCGGAAACGTACGCGGTACTGCGCTTCAGTGGCGACCGCAGCCCTGCAGCGGTGGCGTCCAAGACCGCGGCCCTGCTCGATGCGCTGCAGGACAGCCAGTTTCAGCCCCACGGCGAGCCCATCGCGTGGTTCTACGACCCGCCGTGGACGTTGCCGTTCCGGCGGCGCAACGAGGTCGCCGTTCTGGTCGGCTGACCGGCCACATGTTTGGTGGTGGGCGCGGACGGTTTCGAACCGCCGACCGCTGGTGTGTAAAGGGATCGGAACGTGTGAACCCGCGTGCGGCGCTGTCCACTACGACCAGTTCAGAGGCAGTTCGGGTGTCCGCTGTGTCCACCGCGTCCACGTCGTTCGGGCACGTCTTGGGACAGTGTTGGGACACTGGCGAACGCGCATCCGACACGCCAGCGGTAGTGCGGAGACCGACACGCCCGAACGTGTCAGGGGCTCACGCCACAATCGGTTGATGGCCTCACCGAATGCCGCCGACACTGCGCTCAACATCCCGTCGGACGGACCCCACGCGAAGTTCGTGCGATACGCCCGCGCAGTTGCCAAGGACCATCAGCCGCTTTTCCCCATGACCCCCGCGACTCGCCCACTCGTTGTCGGGCTCGACCTGCGCACGCTGGGACCGCAGCCGTCGGACTACGAGGACCTGGTGCACGTCCTCCGACGTGATGTCGTCACCCCGATGTTGATGGTGTTCGAGGATGCCGACGACGCACTGGCCACGGCCTGGATCGAGGCGTGCGAGGTCGAGGAGCACTACGTCATCCACTACACCGACCCGCAGAGCGTCGGCCGGTTCCTGGACTCGGTGGAGTTCAGCGTCTCGACCATGCGCGGCGAGGAGAGGACGGGCTGGCGCAGGTGCAATTTCTTCGACATCTACGCCCTGCTCGATGCGCAGAGCACGACGGCGGACGATCTGAGCAACGATGACCGAATACGCGGCGCGGTGCTCGCGTCTGCCGGGTTCGGGCTCGGCACCGACGTGGTGGTCTCGCTCGCACCGTCGGTGGGCCGGGCCGATGTGGGCGACAACGACATCGTCACGTCGGTTACCCCCGACGACCTGCACCCGGTGTTCGGTCACTACCTGCGTATGACCGGCAATCGGACGGTTGCCGAGTATCGGTACAGCACCTCCTACGGCAGTGCCACCGAGAAGATGGAACCCCCGTCGATCAAAGAGGTGTACGACATCGGGCTGGGCAGCCTGGTCGCCTGGCTCGACATGTTCCGCCTCGTCGCCGCACAACTCGGGGACATTCGGGCGCTCGCAGAGATCGACACCCTACGCACACGAATCCGCCGCGCCGCTCGGGCGCTCGATGAGGTGATCGCTGCCCTGAGCCGCACCAACGGTCACGACGCCGCACCGACGACGGACACCATCGAGTCCGTCAGCGAGGCGTTCGACCGCGAAATGCTGTACCTCGTCGCGGTGTTCGACGGGTACGGACGTGCGTTCGTGCGCTGGCTCGACCCCACCTCGGGCAAAACCCTGCGTACGTCGTTGTCGTCGGTCAAGACGCTCGACAATTACGTGGACCCCCATTACCCCGGCGCACCACAACTCCCCCGGCTGCGCGAGTTGCAGCGGTTCGCATTCGCCTGCTCACAACTCCGCAATCGCATCCACGATGCCGTCCTGCCCACTGGTTCGTTCACGAACCGGACCTACGGCAACAGCCAGGCCATCGCCATCGACCTCGGCCAGACCGATGTCGAATTGACCCAGGAACTAGTAAATCGACTCGGGGTGTGGCGGGCCACACCGCCCAACGCCATCTTCGGTCGGCCGACGACCGTGGCCGAGGTCGCAACCACCGCCGTCGAACTGTTCAGGGCCAGCCTGGAATACATCGACCTGTTCACCCACCTGGTCATGTGCACCAAGCCGGTTGACGCGCCCAACGCCATCGACCTGCTGGGCAAGGTCACCGACACCGGGTACCGCCCACCGGAACTTCATCCGACCGAGGCGCTCTACCGTCAGTTGTTCCGTTGGGACTGCGCCATCACGCGGCCCTCCGTTGTTTGGACTCGAAACCGGCGGACTTGGCGGTCCACAGGTCGTGTCGCTGCCACTGGTGCCCGCACCCGCCGCACTCGTAGCGGCACACCGCCCACGTCCCGCCGCCTTGAGTGACCTCGGTTGGCTCGGTCAGGGTGGCGCGGCGCACCCGGCTGTCGGCGTGGTGCCCGGCAGGGTTGCACCGGGGGCAGTAGTCGTCCAGGAATTGCAGGCGACGGGTGTCCTGCGCGGTCGTCGTTGTCGTCGTCACGGTGTCTCCTCGTTGTCGTTGGTGAGGTGGCCCCGCGTGGTTGTGGTCGGTCGTCAGGTCAGGGGCGGAACGGGGCGCATACCGGCCCGCAGTCCGGCCAGTTGCGAACTGCCCGGCCCGCCTCCGTCGGTGATGCCCAGCGCCTCACACACGGCGGTCTGGGTGACCTCCCCGGTGCGGTGAAGCTGTTTGGCCACGCGAATCACGGCGGGCCAGGCGCGCTCGATGACGGGTTGCACGGCGTGCCCGAGGTGAGTGCCGCCAGCGGCGGTCAGCACACCGCAGTCACTACGCCCGCCGCCGTCGAACAGCGCGAACATCTCCCGTTGCGTCGGGCGACGGCCACCGGCACGCCAACGCGCTTGTGCCCACGGCCCGGCGTAGGCGATCTCCTGGTCACGCCCGTGCGGGCTGTCCGAGAAGCTGGTCAGCCCCTCCACCCCCGACACTCGGCTGTCGGACACCACGGCGGTGCGGAGTTGTGCGCCGAGCACCACGCCCGCCACGGCGTGGCCCGCCTCATGGACGCAGATTTCGAGGTGCTGCCGCTGGCGGGCGGTCAGATCAGCCACGGTCGGCGGACGCTTGGGTGCGGGCGCTGGCCTCGGCGTGGTCGGCGTGCTGGGCCGGGTCGCAGCGGCGGGGACTCTCGGGCGGGCCGTAGCGGCGGCGAGGGCCGCCCGTGCGACCTGTTCAGCCACGGCGGTGAGGTCGGCCAGGGTGATGGTCGGCTCGGCGGTCATGGTGGTGTCCTCTCTGGGTGTGTTGGCGGGGTCGTCACGCTGGGGCCGACGCCGGGACGGGGGTGCGGAACACATCCGGCCCACCACCGTCCCGACGCCGACCGTTCGCCATGACCGATGGCTCTGTTTCGTTGCGTTGCAACAACTTGCGCGCGTTCTTCTGGCGTTCCCTGCGGTCGCGTTCGTCGGCTTTGGCCGCGCTCTGTTCGAGGTACTGGGCGAGGCACCCCTGGCACGTCCAGCCGTGGACGCTGCCCTTGTAGGTCAGGCACGGCCCGCCGCAGCGCCAGCAGGAGGCGAGGTCGTCGGTGGTCGCGGTCGTCGTCACGGTGCGATCTCCACCGCTGCCACCACGGCCTCGTAGGCCACCAGGACCGACCGCTCGGCCACCGCTACGTAGACGTTGTGGCGCTCATCCGCCGCCGTGCGCACTTGCGGCACGTCCCGCCACCCGAACAGCGGCGCGCTGATGGCCACGATGGTGTCGCCCAGCCCGGCCCGGTAACCGCCGTCGAACACCAGCGCGTGCCCGCCCGGCGTCGTCCACCGCGCACCCGCCCGCGTGATGAGCTGAGCGGCAACGAACACCGGCAGCCACGCGGGCGAGGCGTGGACGTAACCGACCACGTTGGCCTCGGCGAACTCAGCCTCGATGTGCGCCAGTGCCGCCACCACGTCGGGCACCGCCGGGGTGGCGTCCAGGTCGGCGGCATCGACCAGCAGCCGGGCGGCGAACTGTCGGGCCACCACGACCGACTCCCGCAGACGCATCGCCTGCGCGGCACGCTGCTCCACCTCGCGGCGCGACGGCTCGGTCAGGTCGCAGGAATCGAACGCCCACACCACCAGCGGGTCGAACGGGTCGAGAATGCCGCCCCGCTCGCCCTGCTTGCGGTCGCCGTCCAGGGCGGGAACGCCACACCACGGCGCATCCCATACGCCCACCTGGTCGCCGGGGAAGTTCGCGCCGCGAACCTCCACCCCGGTCAGGTGACGGCTGGCCTCGTCGGTGCCCACCTCGGTCCAGAACACCGTCGAGTACAGACCGCCGGGCGCGGGGTTGACCGGCGGTGCCTCGAAACGCACCGGCAGCATGTCGGGGTGGGTGGTCATCGGAAAGTCGGGTAGGGCGGTGGTCATCGGTGTCTCCTATGCGTCGATGCCCATTGCGGCCAGATCGGCGCGGGCGCGGTCGTCGGGGTTCTGGTTGGTCGGGCGATGGTCGGCGGGGTCGTCGCGGTCGAGGCGGCGCGTCAGGGCGCTCGCGGCGTGGTCGATGGTGCGGGCCAGCAAGCGCGCCAACAGTTCCGACCGCGACGGCTGACCGCGCAGCGGGGCGGCGTTCGGCGGGTGCGACTGCGCCAACAGGGTGGAGAACTCGGCATCGACGGTCTCGGCTATCGCCACCAACGCCGCTGCCCACGCACCCGTGGCCAGGTCCTCGTCGGTGATGGTGGGCAAGACAGGGCGCTGTGCCAGGTCCACAAGCGTGGTGACGGCGTAGCGGCGCTTGCCCGGCTCGTCGGCGAGATGCGTTGTGCGGCGGCGGGCATCGGCCTCGGCCACCCACCCGACGACGACGCCGACCAGTTCGTGGACCTCCTCGGCCAGCCACGTCACCGTCGCGGTGGAGCGCAGGAACCGGGAGGGCCGGGCGTCGTCGGCGATCCGCTGCGCCAACGGGTTGCACTGCTCGGCGATCTCGCGTGCCAGGGACCAGGTGCCGCCGTACTGGCCGACGGTCAGCCCCGTGCGCCGCCGCTCGCGGTGCTCGGCCTGCGAGTACCGGCGGGGCGGCTGCGGACGCAGAGCCGACAGCGCGGCGTAGGTGCCACGCCGGGCGATGACGTGAGACACCTCGGTCATCGGGCCACCGCCTCGCGGAGCCGGGCCGTCAGTGCGTCGATGTGGCCGGGAGCGATGCGACCGGCCTCGGCGTCGATGGCGCGGCGGGCGCGCCAGTAGCTCAAAGCCGCTCGGCAGGCCAATACATCGGGGTCGTCGTTGTCACGACCGCGCGCGAGGTACGCGGCCAGTCGACCTGACCACTGCGCCGGGCTCAGCGCCGTCGGGTCGGTGAGGAATGTGGTCTGCATAGTGGCGACCATAGACGCCGACCGTGCACCGACGGTCGAGGCTGCCGTTACCGGCGTGTCACGAAATAGGTTGCGGGATAACAAGATAACCCGCGAATTTCGGGAAACTGGTGTGCATCCCGAGGTCCTGTATCAGGATTTTCGGGCCGCTCCGACGAACAGCATTCCGCCGAGGTAACGCTCGATCCGAGCCGTGCCGTGCAGACCGTGCCGGGCCAGTTCGGCGGCGAACTCGTCTGCGTCGAAGCGGTTCTCGCGCGGGTGCACGGTGAAGGTGCGGAACGCCCAGGTTTCGAGCATGTGGCGCGGCACCTCCTCGAACAGCAGTTGCCCGCCGGGGCGCAGCACGCGGGCGATCTCGGCGATGGCCCCCTGCCACTCGGGCACATGGTGAATGATGCCGAAGTCCACCACGGTGTCCTGGCTGCCGGTGGGCTGCTGGATGTCGCAGGCATCACCGACCGTCAGCGACACCGGACGGTTGTGGAGGCGTCGGCGCGCAAGCTCGACCATCGACTCGTCAAGGTCGAACGCGGTGACCCGGCTGGCGTGGAGTCGGTCGAGGATGACTTCGGCCCCGACGCCGCGCCCGCACCCGACTTCGAGCACGTCCTGGCCCGCGAGGTCGCCACCGGCCAGGCGGCGGAACCACGCCGCTTCCCGACGGTGCTGGTGCGCGGCGCGGATGGGGTTGTTCATCGCAGCCCGTTCGATGGCATTGAGCTTCACCGGATACCTCGCTTCATCATGTCGTGCCGTTAACATCGGCAGAAGTTGATTAATCCAGATCGAAAGCTATCATCGTGAAATGCCGATGAAAAGTAGTAGCGTCCCTCCAACCTCACGCGAGGACCTGGCGGGTGCCGTCGCCCTGTTCCACGGCCTGTCCGATCCAACCCGGCTGGCGATCGTCCGCCACCTGAGCGGCGGCGAGGCGCGCGTGGTCGATCTGGTGCGGGCGCTCGGCCTGCCGCAATCGACAGTCTCCTCGCACCTGTCGTGCCTGCGGGACTGCGGCCTCGTCAACGGACGCCCCGAGGGCCGGCAGATGTTCTACTCGCTGGCCCGGCCCGAACTGCTCGACCTGCTGGCCGCCGCCGAGACCCTGCTCGCCGCGACGGGCAACGCCGTCGCGCTCTGCCCCACCTACGGCACCGATAGGACGACTCGATGAGCACACCCGACACGACCCTGACCGCCGCCGAGACCGAACGGCTCACCCGTCGGGGGCTGCGCCTGGCTCAATTCACGGTCGGCTACAACGTCATTGAGGGCGCGGTGGCCATCACCGCCGGGCTCATGGCCGGTCTGGTCTCGGTCGTCGGGTTCGGCATCGACTCAGGCATCGAGTCCATCGCGGCCGTCCTGGTCGCCATCCGGCTGTCGGCCCGCCTGCGCCACGGCCACGCCGACGAACGCAAGGAGCGCATCGCCCTCAAACTGGTCGCCAGCACGTTCTTCCTGCTCGCGGCCTACGTCACCGTCGAAGGCATCCGCAGCCTCGTCGGCGGCGAGGAACCGGAAAGCTCGCCGCTGGCCATCGGTCTGCTGGTGGCGTCGATCATCGTCATGCCGGTGCTGGCAGCCGCCAAGAAGAAGGTCGGCACCCAACTCAAAGACAACCTCATCCTCGCCGACGCCGCCGAAACGAAAATCTGTGTGTTACTGAGCATTTCCACACTGCTCGGCGTCGGTCTGTTTGCCCTTACGGGTGCGGCCTGGCTCGATCCCGTCGCAGGCTTCGTCATCGCCGCGTTCGCCATCCATGAAGGTAGAGAGGCTTGGGAGGGCGAACTGGTCGAGGACGATGACGACGATGACGACGATGACTGACAGGACCGCGCCATGAGCCGCATCACCGACAAGGCACGCGCGGTCTATCGCACCGAGATGGCAGCCGCCAAGTCCGCCGCCACCGACGACGCCCGCTGGCACCACCTCGAACGGGCGCACATCGTGTCTCAGCCGGACCCGTGGCTGCACACCGGCAACCACGTCGCCATGTTCGCCCTGGCCGTGCGCCAGCGCGACCGGCGGGAGGCCATCGGTCAGGTGGTGCGCATCATCGTCGCCGCGCCCGGCTCAATCGCTGGCCGGTACCCCGAGGGCAACACGGGGCGCACGGCGGCAGGGCTGACGACGCCGATGCCGATTCCCGACGACCTGCGCGCCGCACTAGCCCGATAGAAGGCGTCACGCCGTGTCGGGCAGGCGGTTAACCGATCCGGCGGCGCATCCAGGCGGGTGGCGCGGCGTGAGAACTGCGGGCCACGTCTGCGGGATTGACAATGCGAATCTGCCCGCCGTGGGTTAGAACATCGTGCGCGACGACGGTGGCCGCGAGGTTGTCGGCCTGGTGGTCGCGCTCGCCGCCCTGCCAACTCACGGCGGCGGTCTCCCAATTGGGCAGCGACCCGACCAGGCGGGTGGTGCCGGTCTCCAACCCCTGCACCAGCTTGGCAGACCGCTGCATCGCGTTGCCCCGGCCCCGGCCGCTGCTGCTGCGCGGCGGCCACGCCGACACGGTGATGTGGTGCGGCGGGGTGTGCCGGGCCAGGACGGTGCGGACCACCGACAGGTACCCCTCGCGCGCGGCGAACGACTCCACCGCGATCTCGCTGGCCCCGGTGTCGATGGCCAGCCGCACCGCCGCCTCGGCCCACTGGTCGGGGGTCATGGGCGCGCTGATGTCGCGGTGAATCACAACGGACCCCTCGGCCGTCAGGCTGGCGGCCACGATGCCCGCCGCGTCCCCCTGGCCGCTGTCGCACGGGTCCACGCCGACGACCGTGCGCAGCAGTGCCGACGGCATGGCCGACAGGCGGTGTTGGTCGATCCACTCCTGACGGATCACGTTGCCCTCGGGCGATGCGGGCAGACCCATGAACTCGGCCCACCACGCCCGCTCGCCGAGGCTGCGGCGGCGTTCGGCGAAGTCGGCGGCGGTGCGGCCCACCGCGCTCACCATGCACTCGCCGGGGGCGCGGCCCAGCGAATCGGGCACACCGTCGGCCGCGACGGCGGGGATGCTGACCAGCCGCCAGCGGTCGCCCTCCTCGGCCAGCAGCGTGCCTATCAGGTCCTCGGGGTGCCAGCGCGTGCCGACGACGACCACCGACGCGCCTGGCTCTACGCGGGACATGAGCGTGGCGCGGAACTCCTCGGCGACCCGGCGGCGCAGGGTCGGGCTGTCGGCGTCGCTCATGTTCTTGACCGCATCGTCCACGATCAGCAGGCCGTCGGTGCCGTGGCCGGTGATGCCGGACAGGATGCCCGACGCGAGCAGGCCGCCGCGCCGCCCGGCCACGGTCCACTGCCCCGCGCTGGACTTATCCGCCGACAGGGCCAGCCCGAGCAGTTCGCCGTGGTCGTTGATGAGGCGGCGCGCCTCGCGTGAGTGTTTCTCGGCGAGTTCGTCGGCGTAGCTGGCCAGGATGATGCGGGTGTCGGGGTTGCGGGCCAGCGCCAACAGCGTGCCCAGCACGGCGGCGGTGGTGGACTTGGACTCGCGCGGCGGCATGGTGATGATGAGCCGGTCGTTGGGTTCGCGGATGGCCCGGTCGATCTCCTGACCCACCATGCTCACCGCCGGGGTCAGTCGGTAGTTGGGCAGCACCCGGCGGCCCAAGTCGTGCGGCGTGTCGGGCACGCGGCGGGCGCGCAGTTGCGCGAGGTGTTCGGCCTCGACCAGCGCGCGGGCGGCCGTCTGGGTGTCGGTGAACACGAAAGCTCCTGACCTGGTGTTTTGCATCATCGTCGGTGGTCCGTTTGCTCGGACGACAAACGGTCGCAGGGTTGGCGGCAGCACATCGGTGCAGGCCACAGCCGGTTTCGATGCCGCCGAGGTTCCGCCGCATGGCTGTCGGTGTCCCAAGAACGGCCCACTTCGCGGTGGTCGGTGACCCCTACTCGGACGGCCACATCACGCTGCCGGGGGTGTGTCCGGCTCGGCGCGTGGCGGTTTCGCGCTGCCGCTCGCGGTCGTCGCCCGCGACCAGACGACGGCGAAGCAATGCGGACTGACCCATGTATCCGCGTTGCCGCATCGTCTCCTCGAACGACTGGCGGACGCGGTACTGGCTACCGAACAGGTGCTCTCGTTGTGGTGGGTCGGCCTCGACGGTCGCCGGTTCGGCAGCAGGCGCGGTATCGGGTGCGGCCAGCTTGGCGCGGATGCGCGCGAGGAGACCCCCGGCGGGTGTCGTGTCGGTCATCGGGTCTCGCCCTCTCGTTGTCGGTATCGGTCAATGACGGCCAGCGCCGCCGCCTCGGCCTCGGCCAGCACCTCGCGCGGTACGTCGGCGAGGTCGTCGTCCTCGTTGTTCACGGTGTCCACCGTGTCCAGTGTGTCCGCAACGGGCACAACGAGTTTCAGCACGGCGGCGGTGTCGTCGTCAGCATCGTCGGAACCGGGGCCGTGCGCCTCGCTGCCGTCCGAACTGGGCGCGGGCGGGTGATCGCCCACCGCGCCGGGATTCTCGCGGCTACGGGCGACAGCGGCCCACTGTGCGAGTTCGGCGGCCGGGAGTCCGCCGTGGCCGAGCACGGCGCGGCACACATCGACATGCACCGGCCAGAGCGGATCGGTTGGCCCGTCGCAGGTGCCGAACACCTCGCGGCAGCGGTCGGCGGCGCGGTCGGCCATCGTGGCGGCGGTCAGGCGTCCCTCGGACACCTCCTGCATCAGCACGGCCACCGCCTCGGCGGCACCGATGTCGGGCACGCCCACGGCCGGGGTCGGCGCGCTCACCGGACCACCTCGGCGTCGATGACCTCGGCTGCCGACGCGAGGGCGGCGGGGTTGCCGCCGCTCACCGCCGCCGCGCTGGCCTCGCGGACCTGCCGCAGCCACTCGGCGGTGGCCAGGGCGGGGGTGGTGTCCACGGTCACGTCCACGCGGTCGGGTGCGTAGTACCCGCCCAGCTTGGCCAGTTCGACCTCGTTGGCCCTGATCTCGCGGTTGAGCGCCACCAGCGTGTCGTCGTCGCCGTTGCGGAACGCCGCCGCGAAACGCTGACTCATCGCGCGGCAACGGGTCTCGACGCCGAACTTGTGCGCCTCGACGGTGGTGGTCGTGGGTTCCCGACGCTCGCGCGCGACGTGGCGGGCCACGGCGGTCTGCGCCGCGCCCACGCTGCGGTAGCCGAGGCGGTCGGCGATCTCGCGCCAGGAGTGGCGAGACGCGCGCATCTCGAACGCCTCCTTGGCGCGCTCGCGGCTGGCGTAGCGGCTCATCGTTGGTGCCATACCGCATTAGTACCGCATTAGGGTGCACGTTCGTCAGTCCCCGACTTCTACGGGAAACTGTGCGGCCGTTGATGTTTCGCGTCCACCGCCCCGGTCGGGCGTGCCGTGGGTCGGCGTCCACTGCCCGCCCGCATCACCGCCCGGTCCACGGCTACCGGCCCCCGGTCGCGCCACCGCCGCCCCGGTTCTCCACTACACCGCCCTCCGATGCCGACCGATTGCACCGACTGCGCCCACGGGATGGCCAAGTGCGCCGGTCCCATAGAGACCGGGCGCACTCGGCACACTCCCTGTCGGCGAACCGGCGCACTTCGGCGCACTATTAATTGAAAACAACCTTTGACCTGGTGTTATGAGTGCGCGGGGTAGTGACCCGCGCACACCCGCGCATTCCGGCGCATTGAATCCCGACATTCACGGTGTTGTGCGCGTTGCCGCAGGTCACAGCCTGTTTCCGAGTGCGCGGGGTACGCGCGGCGCACTCGCGCGGCGACCTGGGGTTTCGCGGTGGCGCGCCAAAGGTCAACCGGCGCAATTAATCCCGTCAATGTCGGGGTTGTCACCACGTCACCGGCGGGCGGTGTTCTCGCAGGTCGGGGCGAGTATCGGCCCCACGGCGCGCAGGCGATGCACGGGTGACCGCCCACCGCGCGCATCGGGGGCGGTGACCGGGCCGCGCGGTGCGCGCCGGACTGCGCCGGGGTCAGTCGGCGGGGTTGACGTAGGGGTTGCCGTCGCGGTCGGCGGCGTGCCACGCGGGCCGACGGTCGGTGCCCTGATTGATCACGTAGCCCAGCGTGTCGAGACGTTCGAGTGACCGCCGCAGGCGCGTCCGCGACAGCTTGCGCGTCTCGGCGGGTAACTCCTCCAAGCTGCGCAGCGACAGGCCGGGGTGCTCGTTGATGAGCGACCAGGTGATGTCGTCGTCCTTGTGCGCCACCGCCCTGGCCCGGTCGGACTTGGGGGTGTTGGCGCTCAACGTCAGCCGGTTGTCCTCGCCCCGCGAGAGCAGCGCGGCGGGTACGTCCACGTCGAGACGGCCCGTGGCCGAGAACAACCGTGGCGTGTCTGCGGCGGGCGGGCCGTCAAGGCGGATGGTGGCCAGCGTGTCCACGCTGCCCTCGATGCTGCTGTGACCGCGTGCGCCCTTGGTGGGGTCCTTGCCGAGGTGGTGGACGACGACCAGCCCGGCGGCGGCGCACTCGACGGCCAGCGCCTTGATGCCGTCGATGATGTCGGACACCTGCGCCGAACTCTCATCGACCTGCGCCGCAGCCAGCACGGTGTAGAGGCAGTCCACGATGATGACCGACCCCGGCGCGATCAACTCGCGCCACCGCGCCCGCGTCGTCTCGTCGCGCAGGTCGAGCAGGCGGCTACGGCCCCGCAGCGGGTGCAGGTCGATGCGGGTCAGGCTGTCGGCATCGACGCCGACCTTGGTGTATTCGTGGTGCAGCATCGCCGGGGTCATCTCGGTGTCCAGCAGGGCCACGCGCGCCCCGGCTGGCAGGTGGGTGGCGAACCGTCCGAGGAACTCGCCGCCGCCGAGCACGGCGCGCACCAACTCCACGACCGTGGTCGTCTTACCGGCCTTGCGCTCGGCGAACAGGCCGAGGCTGCCGTCCATCGGCATCAACTCGTCCACCAGCCACGCGGTGTCCGGCGGGGTGTAGGTGGCCAGGTCGATGCGACCGGGGATGTCGATGGCGGCAACGGCTTTCGCGGCCTCGGTGGCGCGGGCGTGCTCGGTGGCACGCAGCCGGTCCTCGGCGTCCCATGCGCGCACGATGCGGGCCGACTCCCCTAGCGCGACCGTGGTGGCGTCGGGCAACGCCACGATGGCGTCCGACGGCGCGCCCCGCTCCCACAACTCGGCGGCGGTGAGGGACACCGGGCGGTGCTTGCGGTCGCCCATCACGGCGGCGTAGGTGTTCTCCGCGCGGGCGGTCTCGATCACCGCCAGTGCCCACGGCTCGCCCCCGGTGGCGAGTGCGTCGATGGTCGTCAACGCCACCTTGCGGTTGGGGTCGAGACCCTTTGTCGCGGCTCGCAACCCGGCCCGCCGCACGGTGGCCTCGGACTGTTCCCACTCCTGGCCACGGTCGGCGTACCACCGCCCCACGTCGGCCTCCGAGGGGGTGTGGTCGATCAGCCCGAGCGCCAGGGCGTCGGCCACCAGGATGCTGCGCAACGCGGCCACGGCGTCGTAACCGCCCTTGCCCCTCGTCAGCTTCCCCGTGGCCACGGCGTGCTCGGCGGCGTACAGCCCGCCCACGACGGTCGCGGCGCATTGCGACCCATACCGAGCGTCCTCGGCATGCTTGGCGTTGACCGATGGCCGGTTGAACGGCGAGTAACCCTCGTCGCCGGGGCGCAGACCGTTCACGTCGGTCAGGCCATCGTCGTCGTCGGCAGCGGCGTGCCCGTTGGAAATGGCCTTGCCGAACTCGGCGGGCAGGCTTGCCAGCAGATCGTCGGCGCTGCGGTGGCCGTTGGTGGCCCCGCCCCGCCGGTCGGCGGTAGAGTCGGCCCTGTCGTTGGGCATGTCGGTGTGTCCTCGCTTCGGTGGTAAGTCGCCCCGGTTCCGGTGTCGTTGTCGGACCGGGGCGCGCTGCGTTCGGGGGTGCGTCAGTCCTCGCCCAGCAGCCGCAGCAGGCTGATGGACTTGACGCGAATACGCTTCTCCCCCAACGTGATTGCGTCCAACTTGCCCGCGTGGATCAGTTCGTAGGTGTACGCCTTGCTGATGCCGAGCAGCAACGCGGCCTGCTCGGCGCTCACCGTGGGGTGGTGGCGCAGGTACTCGACGGTGACGGGTCCGCGCCGGATGAAGGGGCAAGCGGCCCCGTCCGTGGGCGTGATGGCTGTGGTGGTCATGTTGTCCATATGACGCCATTGCGATGTCCAATGTCCAGACTGTAGATTGGACAACATGCGCACGACTCGACCACACCACCAACGCGGCGACGTGGAGTCGGTGGACTACGCCGACCGCGACCCGAAACCCGGCAGCCGAAGCGGGCCGTTCGGGCGGACACCCCGGCCCGACGAGCGGGTGGCGATCCGGCTGGCCGATCACCCCATCACCTACGTCGTGCGGGTGACGACGAACCGCCGAGCCGGCCCAACCATCACCGAACTCACGATGCTGGCCGACGACGGCGCGGTGGTCGGCTACGACGAGGTGCGCGCGGTCCCGGTGCGCCGCCTGGCCGTCACCGCCGCGCAATGGATCGAACGTCTCGGCGGCCAGATCGGTTACGTGGACGACACCGCCGAGGTCCAAACCCAACCCGAGAACCACGACCCGCGCGTCTACCGGGCGGCACAGATCGCCGAACGGGCGCTGGCCCTTGGCCAGGCGGTGCGCCCCACCGTCGCCGCCGAGTTGCACGTCAGCACCAAGACTGTGGACCGGCTACTCAAACGAGCCAAGGCAGAGGGGTGGTTCGACGCCGAGCCGCTGCCGAAACGTCCACCGCCACAACAGCGAGACACGACGACCACCTAGCCCACCGACGACCACAACCACACCGAGGAGACCACCGACATGACCACCACCGAGGCCGCCAAACGCACCCGGCGCGCCGAGCCGATCAGCAAGCGCACCGCCAGCAACGGCGCGACCACCTACGAGTTCCGCGCCGACGTTGGCACCAAGTCCGACGGCAGCCGCGACCGCCGACGGTTCACCTATCGGACCCTGGCCGAGGCGCGCCGCGAGTACCGCCGCATCACCTCCGAGGTGGCGGCGGGCACCTACAACCGCCCCACCGCCATCACGGTCGCCGAGGCGTGCGAGGCGTGGCTGGCCGGGCGGCGGGGCATCCGCCAGGTGACCAAGTACGGCTACGAGATGGACCTGAAACCCGTTGTGCGCCACCTAGGTGGGCGCAAATTGCAGGCGCTCACCAAGGCCGACGTGGACGGCCTGGTGGCTTGGATGCTCACGGCGGCGCGCACCGATCACCGCCATTACCGGGCCGACTCGCTGAACGGTCGCGTGGTCGCGTTGGTGGCCGAGCACCCCGACGGCATCACCGCCGCCGACCTCACCGCCGCGCTGCCGGGCGACGTGCACACCGCGCTGTCCGCCCTCCTGGCAACCGGGCGGGTGACCCGGCTGCGCCGTGGTGTCTACGCCCCCGCCGCGCCCGAGGCTGCCGCCGCCGAGGAACGCGGACTCAGCCCGCAGACGGTGCGCTCCACGCTCACCACGTTCGGCGCGGTGGTCCAGTCCTACACCGACCAGGGCGTGCTGCCGCGCAACGTCGTCGCTCTGGTGGACCGGCCCAAGGACACCGATGCCCAGGACCGCGCCGCGACCGCCGAGCCGGAACACAACGCCGAGGTCGCAGTGCGGTCGTGGACGCTGGCCGAGGCCGAGCGGTTCCGCGATTCGGAATCGGTGCGCGATCACCGACTGCTCGCCTGCCTGTTGTTGTCGTGCTACGGGATGCGTCGGTCGGAAGTGCTCGGATTGCGTTGGAGGGCGGTCAATCTCGACACCGGCATGTTGGCCGTCTTGCGCGGCCGGGTGTCCGTTGGCGGCGAGGTGGTCGAGGGCAAGCCGAAGTCGCGCCGGTCGGAACGCGAACTGCCGCTACCGGCGGACGTGACCGAGGCGCTGCGCAGCCTCAAAACGCACCAGCGCGCCGAGGCGCTGGCGCTGGGTGTCGGGTGGTCCGACGACCGACTGGTGGCGGTGCAGGAGGACGGCACGCCGCTGCACCCCGACCGCTACACCGACGAGTTCCACCGCCTGCGCGAGCGGGCCGGGCTGCGGCGCATCACGCTCCACGAACTGCGCCACACGTCGGTCTCGCTGATGCTCGACCGAGGCATCCCGGTGCACATCGTCGCCGCCTGGCACGGCCACTCGCCCGAGGTGGCGTACCGCATCTACACCCACGTCAAGCCGACCGAACTACGGGCGGCGGGCGCGGCACTGTTCGAGCGGGCGGCGCAGTGATTAGCACGCCGAGTCCGATTGACGTGAGCGGGTTTAGCGGCTGGGTGCCGTTCGCCGACCTGCCCGACACCAACGTGCCGAAGGGGCCGGGTGTCTACATCGTCGTGCGGCCGACCGACGAGCCGCCCAGCTTTCTCGCGGTGTCGCCCGCCGGGCACTTCAAGGGCAAAGACCCGACCGTCGCAGTCGCCGAACTGGCCAGGCTGTGGGTGCCCGGCGAGCGCGTGGTCTACATCGGCAAGGCCAACCTCGGTGCCAGCGGTCGGCGCGGCCTGGCCAAGCGACTCGATGAGTACCGCCGGTTCGGCGCGGGCGAGCCGGTCGCCCATTCCGGCGGGCGGCGCATCTGGCAACTGGCCGACCACGCCCGGTTGCAAGTCGCGTGGCAGGAAACCGACGACGCCGATGCCGCCAAAACCGAGACGGCCATGATTGCGGCGTTCCGCGCGCACTACGGGGTGCGCCCCTTCGCCAACGCGCGCAACTGACCGCGAACGCGGCGGCTTGGGACACTCTCGGGACACTGGGACACCAAGACGGGTTCGGCGCACCGCCCCTTAGTGACGACAAACCCCCTCCGACACTGTTCAGAGGGGGTTTGTTCGTGTGGGCGCGGACGGTTTCGAACCGCCGACCGCTGGTGTGTAAAACCAGAGCTCTACCCCTGAGCTACGCGCCCGATCCCGGGCAGGTTACCCGTATCCCACGTGCCAGCGGAAATCAGCTCAGTTCCGCAACGCGGTCAGCGCCGACGTCCACGCAGCTTGGTCGCGCGCCTCTCCCGGTTCCTTGCATTCCGCGAAACGCACCACGCCGGAGCGATCCACCACGAAAGTGCCACGGTTGGCGAACCCCGACGCATCGTTGAAGACCCCGTAGGCCTGGCTCACCGCCCCGTGCGGCCAGAAGTCCGACAGCACCGGGAACGTGTACTCACGCTGCGCCGCCCACACCTTGTGCGTGGGCGAGGGACCGACCGAGATCGTCAGCGTCGCGGTCTCATCGTTGACGAATTCGCCGATTTTGTCCCGTATCTCGTCCAGCTCGCGCTGACAGATCCCGGTGAAGGCGAGCGGGAAGAAGACCAGCACCACGCTTTTGATGCCGCGGAAACCCGACAGCGACACCGGCTGGTTGTTCTGATCCTTGAGCGTGAAGTCGGGCGCCTGATCGCCAACCGAGATGGTCAACGCCGACCGGCGGCCTTGGACTTCGGCTGCACCAGACGGCTCGCTATCCAGTCCCCCAGGTTCGCCGATGACGTCTGCATCAGGCCGGCCGTCGGCGCTGACTCGGCGATCTCGGCGGGCAGCACGTGGCCGGGCTTACCGGTCTTCGGGGTGACAACCCAGATGACGCCGTCGTCGGCCAGCGGCGTGATCGCGTCCATCAACCTGTCGACGAGATCGCCGTCGCCGTCGCGCCACCACAGCAGCACCACGTCGACCACCTCATCGGCGTCTTCGTCGAGCAGGTCGCCGCCGCTCTCGTCCTCGATGTCGGCTCGGATGTCGTCGTCGGTGTCTTCGTCCCAGCCCAACTCCTGCACAACCTGATCTTTTTGGATGCCCAGCTTGCGGGCGTAGTTCGGGGGGTCACCCGCCGACACCACGGTCAGTCCTCCTTCAGCCGACACGGGCGCACCCTGCGCCCGGTCATCGACCTATCGTCGCATGCCGGGGCAATACAGCAAGCCATCTAGCGGCAGGTTCATCGGTATGCCGCGTCGCATCGGTCCAAAGCGGTGGTCTTGGCGTCGTTCAGGACCTCAATTGCGGCGTTGAACTCCTCGGTCCCGTAGTTTCCGGCGATGGCCGTCGCAACTCCGCGAGCGGCGGCGATCCAGGCGTTCAGCGCGTCGCGCAATTCGGGCGCCAGCGGGTCGGAGATGCTGCCCGCGACCAGGTCCGCGCTGTGGTTGAGGGCGTCGATAGCAGGGCCCGCCGTCCGCAGGACGTCGGCCGGATTGGTGTTGAACGCGTCGACGTAGCTGTTCACTGCCCCGATGGCCTCCGCACTACTCGAACTCATCGCCTCGCACGAGGTGCGCACAGCCTCGGCGGTGAGCGAGGCTTGCCGCTCCGACTCGCGGGCACTCGAGCTCGCCGCGGACTCCTCCATCGACGCGGTTACCGACGCCCGGTACAGCGGCGCATCGCCTTCTGCCACCGAGGCGTCGCCGTCGGTGACGTTGGTGCACCCGACGATGACCATCGCCAGTGTTGCGAGCGTGCCTGTTGCCGAGGCGGCGATCCGCACACCGGGGCTCAGCCGACCCATCAGCACACGTGCAGACGTTACCGGGTCGAGCCCGGCATGCGGCCGTCGTTCGCGGGTTCCAAGTACTTCACCGACCCGCTAGTGCGCATGGGGCAGGATTAGACCAGGATGGAACCTGCGCACACCGAATGCGAAGTAACCCGCTGAGCCGACGCGTGCGCGTATTTGCCACCGCCTAACAAGGAGCGGAAGTTGACCACCGAGTTCGTGCGCCAGGATCTGGCCCAAAACTCCAGCAGCACAACAGAACCCGACCGAGTGCGGGTGATTCGGGAAGGTGTCGCGTCGTATCTGCCCGACATCGATGCCGACGAGACCGCCGAATGGCTGGAGTCGTTCGACCAACTGGTGGAGCGGTCCGGACCGGCCCGAGCGCGCTACCTGATGCTGCGCCTCCTGGAGCGCGCCGGCGAACAGCGCGTCGCGATCCCGTCGCTGACGTCCACGGACTACGTCAACACCATTCCGACCGAGTTGGAGCCCTGGTTTCCCGGTGACGAGGACGTCGAGCGCCGCTACCGGGCCTGGATCCGCTGGAATGCGGCGATCATGGTGCATCGCGCACAGCGGCCGGGAGTCGGTGTGGGCGGCCATATCTCGACATACGCATCCTCGGCCGCACTCTACGAAGTCGGCTTCAACCACTTCTTCCGCGGCAAGTCCCACCCCGGCGGCGGCGACCAGATCTTCATCCAGGGCCACGCCTCCCCCGGCGTCTACGCCCGCGCTTACCTGGAGGGCCGGCTCTCCGCCGACCAGTTGGACGGCTTCCGTCAGGAGCACAGCCACCCCGGCGGCGGGCTCCCGTCCTACCCTCATCCCCGCCTGATGCCGGACTTCTGGGAGTTCCCGACGGTGTCCATGGGCATTGGGCCGATGAACGCCATCTACCAGGCCCGCTTCAACCATTACCTGCACGACCGCGGCATCAAGGACACCTCGAATCAGCACGTCTGGGCGTTCCTCGGCGACGGCGAGATGGACGAGCCCGAGAGCCGCGGACTGATCCAGGTCGGCGCCAACGAGGGCCTCGACAATCTGACCTTCGTCGTCAACTGCAACCTCCAGCGCCTCGACGGCCCGGTGCGCGGAAACGGCAAGATCATTCAGGAGCTGGAGTCGTTCTTCCGCGGCGCCGGCTGGAACGTCATCAAGGTTGTGTGGGGCCGCGAATGGGACGCTCTGCTACACGCCGACCGTGACGGCGCACTGGTGAACCTGATGAACACCACCCCCGACGGCGACTATCAGACCTACAAGGCCAACGACGGCGGCTACGTGCGCGACCACTTCTTCGGCCGCGACCCGCGCACCAAGGCACTCGTCGAGCCGATGACGGATTCCGAGATCTGGAATCTCAAGCGCGGCGGGCACGACTACCGCAAGGTTTACGCGGCCTACCACGCGGCGATGGAGCACAAGGGCCAGCCGACGGTAATCCTCGCCAAGACCATCAAGGGCTACACGCTGGGCAAGCACTTCGAAGGCCGCAACGCCACGCACCAGATGAAAAAACTTGCACTGCAAGACCTCAAGGACTTCCGCGATGCCCAGCGCATCCCGATCTCGGATGAGCAGCTTGAGGCCGACCCCTACCTGCCGCCGTACTACCACCCGGGCGCCGAAGCACCGGAAATCCGCTACATGCTCGACCGGCGCCGCGCCCTCGGCGGGTTCCTTCCCGAGCGGCGCACCAAGACCAAAGCGCTGACGCTGCCGGGTCGCGACACCTACAAGGCCCTCAAGAAGGGCTCGGGCAAGCAGGAGGTGGCCACCACGATGGCCACCGTGCGGACGTTCAAGGAACTGTTGCGCGACAAGGAGATCGGCAAGCGCATCGTTCCGATCATTCCGGACGAGGCCCGCACGTTCGGCATGGACTCGTGGTTCCCGAGCCTCAAGATCTACAACCGCAACGGCCAGCTCTACACCGCCGTCGACGCGGAGTTGATGCTCGCCTACAAGGAGAGCGAAGTCGGGCAGATCCTGCACGAGGGCATCAACGAGGCAGGGTCGACGGCGTCGTTCACCGCGGTGGGGACGTCGTACGCCACCCACAACGAGCCGATGATCCCGATCTACATCTTCTATTCGATGTTCGGGTTCCAGCGCACCGGCGACGGACTGTGGGCCGCCGCCGACCAGATGGCGCGCGGCTTCGTGCTGGGCGCCACCGCGGGCCGCACGACGCTGGTCGGCGAAGGTCTGCAGCACGCCGACGGTCACTCGCTGCTGCTGGCCGCTACCAACCCGGCGGTGGTGGCTTACGACCCGGCATTCGCCTACGAGATCGCGTACATCATCGAAAGCGGCCTGGCGCGCATGTACGGGGAGAACCCGGAGAACGTCTACTTCTACATGACGATCTACAACGAGCCCTACGTGCAGCCCGCCGAGCCCGAGGGCATCGATGTCGAGGGCCTGCTGCGGGGTATGTACCGCTACCATTCCGCACCCGAGAAGAAGTCGAACACCGCGCAGATCCTGGTCTCGGGTGTCGCGATGCCGTCGGCGCTGAAGGCCGCCGAGCTGCTGGCCGACGAATGGGACGTAGCCGCCGACGTGTGGTCGGTGACCAGCTGGGGCGAGCTGAACCGCGACGGCGTGGCCATCGAGAAGGAGAAGCTGCGCTACCCCGATCGCCCAGCTGCGACGCCGTACGTGACCCAGGTACTGGCCGACGCGGCCGGACCGGTGGTCGCGGTATCCGACTGGATGCGTGCCGTGCCCGAGCAGATCCGCCCGTGGGTGCCCGGCACCTACATCACGCTTGGCACGGACGGGTTCGGTTTCTCCGATACCCGCCCGGCTGCCCGCCGCTACTACAACACCGATGCTGAATCCATCGTGGTCGGCGTGCTCGAAGGGCTGGCCCGTGACGGCAACATCGACATCTCGGTCGCGGTCGACGCGGCGCGTAAGTACGAGATCGACGATGTGATGGCGGCGCCGGAGCAGACGTCGGACCCCGGAGTCGCCTGACCTAGAGGGTTTGCACAAAAGCTGGCGTAGATTTTAGGGATGGCGGACAACAACCGGTTCATCCCGCCGAAATCGACCGTCGAGGTCCTGGAGAACGTCCCGGAAGCGACGCTGCGCCGGCTCAAGCAGTACTCGGGCCGGCTGGCGACCGAGGCGGTCCACGCCATGGAGGAACGGCTGCCGTTCTTCGCCGACATGGAGGCCTCTCAGCGCGCCAGCGTCCAGCTCGTCGTGCAGACCGCGGTGGTCAACTTCGTCGAGTGGATGCGCGATCCTCAGAGCAACGTCAGCTACACCGCGCAGGCGTTCGAAGTGGTGCCCCAGGACCTGCGTAGGCGTATCGCGCTGCGCCAATCCGTCGAGATGGTGCGGGTCACGATGGAGTTCTTCGAAGAGGTGGTGCCGCTGCTGGCGCGCTCGGAAGAACAGCTGGCCGCACTCACGGCCGGCATCCTGCGCTACAGCCGGGACCTGGCATTCGCTGCGGCGAGCGCCTATGCCGATCAGGCTGAGGCCCGCGGAGCCTGGGACACCAGGATGGAGGCCAACCTGGTCGACGCTGTCGTGCGCGGGGATATCGGCCCTGAACTGCAGTCACAGGCCGCCGCGCTGAACTGGGACGCAACCGGGGCGGTGACGGTGATTGTCGGCTTGCCGCGCCCCGACCGCATGGACTTCTCCGGCGAGGACGTCCACGATGTGGCCAATCGAAACGGGCGCGCATCGCTCTCCGATGTGCACGGCACCTGGCTCGTCACCATCGTGTCCGGCAGCTTGTCGCCGACGGACCGGTTCCTGTCCGAGTTGATGAAGGTGTTCGCCGAGGGACCCGTGGTGATCGGTCCGACGGCGGCGACCCTGGGCGCCGCGCACCGCAGCGCGACGGAAGCGATCGCAGGAATGAATGCCGTCGCCGGCTGGACGGGCGCGCCTCGCCCGGTGGCGGCGCGCGAGCTGCTTCCCGAGCGGGCGCTGCTGGGGGATGCAACCGCGGCCGGTGCGCTGGAGGCCGAGGTGATGAGACCCCTTGCCGACGCGGGTCCGGCACTGATGGAGACGCTGGACGCCTATCTCGACTCGGGCGGCGCGATCGAGGCTTGCGCACGCAAATTGTTCGTTCATCCAAATACCGTCCGTTACCGGTTGAAGCGGATCGCCGACTTCACCGGCCGCGACCCCACGGTGCCGCGCGATGCCTACGTGCTGCGAGTCGCCTCATCAGTGGGCCGACTGACCCGACAAGCGCAGATGTCCACGCCCACTCCGTCAAGATCAGACCAGGTCATGAATGTTGGCTCGGTCACAGGTGGCACCCACTCTTAGAGGAATCAGGTTGCGGGGAGGTCTCGCTGGAGTCGCATCACATGCGGATTTGTGGAGTCTCCACAAAAACATAAGACGAGGTTCATAATCTCTTACACCGCGCAAAACCGTGTTCATAAGGTTCTCTTAAGAACGTGCCTCAGAAGACTGTGCTCGCATTCCTCGCGCCCGGACAGGGCTCGCAGACTCCCGGCATGCTTGCCGAGTGGCTCGAGCTGCCCGGCGCCGCAGATCGAATCGCGTCGTGGTCGGAGATCAGCGGCTTGGATCTCGGCCGTCTCGGCACTACCGCCACCGCTGAGGAAATCACCGACACCGCCGTGACGCAGCCTCTGGTCGTCGCCGCCACGCTGCTGGCGTACGAGGAACTGGCAAAGCGAGAGGTCCTCAGCGGAGACGAGGAGATCGTCGCGGCCGGACACTCGGTCGGCGAGATCGCCGCCTACGCCATCGCCGGGGTTATCTCCGCCGATGAGGCCGTCTCGCTGGCCGCGACCCGCGGCAGGGAGATGGCCAAGGCCTGCGCACTGGAGCCCACCGGGATGTCCGCCCTGCTCGGCGGTGACGAAGCCGAGGTGCTCGCACGGCTGGAAGCACTCGACCTCGTGCCTGCCAACCGCAACGCTGTGGGCCAGATCGTGGCCGCAGGCGCGGTCGCCGCTTTGGAGAAGCTGGCCGAAGATCCCCCTGCCCGTGCTCGCGTGCGTCCGCTGGCGACCGCCGGCGCTTTCCACACCCAGTACATGGCCCCTGCGCTGGACGAGTACACCAGGGTCGCCGACCGCATCAACCCGGCCGAACCGTCCGTCACACTGCTGTCGAACTCCGACGGACGTGCGGTTTCCTCCGGTGCCGACGCGGTCGCCAAGCTGGTGGCCCAGATGGTCCGGCCGGTGCGCTGGGATCTGTGCACCGAGTCCATGAAGGAACTGGGTGTCACCGCGATCGTCGAGTTCCCGCCCGCGGGGACGCTGACCGGAATCGCCAAACGTGAGCTTCGGGGGACTCCGACGCATGCCGTCAAGTCGCCCGCTGACCTGGACGCCCTTGCGGAGACGCTCCGCGCCTGACCAGGTGCAAGTACATATCGAAACGTTCGTCAATCTCATCAGTAACAACACAAGAAATAGATAGAAGGAGCCACTGTGCCCGCCACTCAGGACGAAATCATCGCCGGCCTCGCCGAAATCATCGAAGAGGTCACCGGTATCGAGCCTTCCGAGGTGACTCCCGAGAAGAGCTTCGTCGACGACCTGGACATCGACTCGCTGTCGATGGTCGAGATCGCCGTTCAGACCGAGGACAAGTACGGCGTGAAGATCCCCGACGAGGACCTCGCCGGCCTGCGCACCGTCGGTGACGTCGTCGCCTACATCCAGAAGCTTGAGGAAGAGAACCCCGAGGCCGCTGCCGCCATCCGCGCACAGATCACGGGCGACAAGTGACCAGACCTTCCACTGCCAACGGCGGTTTTCCTAACGTCGTGGTGACCGCCATTGAGGCCACCACGGCCCTCGCTGCGGACATCGAGAGCACGTGGAAGGGTCTGCTTGCGGGCGAGAGCGGTATTCGCATCCTCGAAGACGAGTTCGTCGACAAGTGGGACCTGCCGGTGCGTATCGGCGGCCACTTGGTCGACAACGTCGACAGCCACATGACACGCATCGAGATGCGGCGCATGTCCTACGTGCAGCGCATGTCGAAGCTGTTGGCACGGCGTCTCTGGGACAACGCGGGCACGCCCGAGGTTGACCCGGATCGTTTCACGGTGGTCATCGGCACCGGTCTGGGTGGCGGCGAGAAGATCGTCGAGACCTACGACGCGATGAACGAAGGTGGCCCCCGGAAGGTGTCGCCGCTGGCTGTTCAGATGATCATGCCGAACGGCGCTGCGGCGGTCGCCGGTCTCGAACTGGGCGCCCGCGCCGGGGTCATCACCCCGGTGTCGGCGTGCTCGTCGGGGTCGGAGGCCATCGCCCACGCGTGGCGCCAGATCGTCATGGGTGATGCGGACTTCGCGGTCTGCGGTGGCGTCGAGGGCGGCATCGAGGCCCTGCCCATCGCCGCTTTCTCCATGATGCGGGCCATGTCGACGCGCAATGACGACCCTGCAGGGGCGTCGAGGCCGTTCGACAAGGACCGCGACGGCTTCGTGTTCGGCGAGGCGGGCGCGCTGATGATCATCGAGACCGAAGAGCACGCCAAGGCCCGTGGCGCCAAGCCACTGGCCCGGCTCATGGGTGCCGGTGTCACGTCGGACGCGTTCCACATGGTTGCGCCGGCGGCGGACGGTCTGCGGGCCGGCCAGGCGATGAAGCGGGCGATGGAGACGGCGGGCCTGTCCGCCAAGGACATCAGCCACGTCAACGCCCACGCCACGGCCACTCCGATCGGCGACACCGCGGAAGCCAACGCCATCCGTGTCGCCGGTGTGGAGCATGCCGCGGTGTATGCGCCCAAGTCGGCGCTGGGTCACTCGATCGGTGCCGTCGGTGCCCTCGAGTCGGCGCTCACGGTGCTCGCCCTGCGTGACGGCGTCATCCCGCCGACACTGAACTATGTGACGCCCGATCCCGAGATCGATCTCGATGTTGTCGCGGGTGAGCCTCGATACGGCGACTACCAGTACGCGATCAACAACTCCTTCGGGTTCGGCGGCCACAATGTGGCTCTGGCCTTTGGTCGTTACTAGATCGCCGGGGCAACAGTAGGCAGAAAGGACGCGCGGCTGAGTATGGCTTCGCCGACGACAGGCAACGGATTGCCAGACGTCGTGGTCACGGGTATCGCCATGACCACGAGTCTGGCGACCGATGCCGAGGCGACGTGGAAGTCCCTGCTGGACGGTCAGAGCGGAATCCGCAGGCTCGATGATCCGTTCGTCGAGCAGTTCGACCTTCCGGTGCGCATCGGCGGGCACCTACTCGAAGAGTTCGATTCTCAGCTCACCAAGGTCGAGAACCGACGGATGTCGTACGTCCAGAAGATGGCCACGGTGCTGGGCCGGCGCGTGTGGGAGAACGCCGGTTCGCCCGAGGTCGACACCGAGCGGTTGCTGGTGTCCATCGGCACGGGGCTCGGTGGTGCCGAAGCCCTCGTGTTCGCCTATGACGGACTGCGCGAGCGGGGCCTGCGCTCGGTCTCTCCCCTGTCGGTCCAGATGTACATGCCCAACGGCCCGTCTGCGGTCGTCGGCTTGGAACGCCACGCCAAAGCTGGTGTGGTGACTCCGGTTTCGGCCTGCGCCTCCGGCTCGGAGGGTATCGCCCAGGCGTGGCGCAACATCGTGATGGGCGAGGCCGACATCGCGATCTGCGGCGGCGTCG
Organism: Mycolicibacterium iranicum; assembly: GCF_002101705.1. Taxonomy (GTDB): domain Bacteria; phylum Actinomycetota; class Actinomycetes; order Mycobacteriales; family Mycobacteriaceae; genus Mycobacterium; species Mycobacterium iranicum. The sequence goes on from NZ_LQPC01000027.1 coordinate 79,917, forward strand.
AGCAGCGCATCGAGGCGGTGCCGATTGCCGGTTTCGCGCAGATGCGCATCGTGATGTCCACCAACAACGACGACCCCGCCGGGGCGTGCCGCCCGTTCGACAAGGACCGCGACGGGTTCGTCTTCGGTGAGGCGGGCGCTCTGATGGTCATCGAGACCGAGGAGCACGCCAAGGCGCGCGGCGCTACTCCGCTGGCCCGGCTGATGGGAGCCGGCATCACCTCGGACGGCTTTCACATGGTCGCTCCCGATCCCAACGGTGAGCGTGCCGCGTTCGCGATGACGCGCGCAATCCAGCTGGCCGGCCTCAATCCCTCCGACATCGACCACATCAACGCTCACGCGACGGGCACCAGCGTCGGTGACGTGGCCGAGGGTCGCGCGATCAACACCGCGATGGGCGGTCACCGTCCGGCGGTGTACGCACCGAAGTCTGCGCTGGGCCACTCCGTCGGCGCGGTCGGCGCCGTGGAGTCGATCCTCACGGTGCAGGCGCTGCGGGACGGTGTCGTCCCACCGACGTTGAACTTGAAGAACGTGGATCCCGAGATCGATCTCGACGTCGTCGCCGGCGGACCTCGGCCCGGCAATTATCAATACGCACTCAACAATTCGTTCGGATTCGGCGGGCACAATGTCGCACTCGCCTTCGGCAAGTACTAGTACGCAGGAGAAACATGACGACAATTGAGAATCGCCCCGCCCTCGACACGAACGAATCCCTCGACCCCCGCGATCCGCTGCTGCGTCTGTCGACCTTCTTCGACGACGGCAGCGTCGAGCTGCTGCACGAGCGCGACAAGTCCGGCGTCCTCGCGGCCGCGGGCACCGTCAACGGCGTGCGCACCATCGCCTTCTGCACCGACGGCACCGTCATGGGCGGCGCAATGGGCATCGACGGCTGCAAGCACATCGTCGACGCCTACGACGTCGCGATCGAGGAGCAGAGCCCGATCGTGGGCATCTGGCATTCCGGCGGCGCGCGCCTCGCCGAGGGCGTCAAGGCGCTGCACGCTGTCGGTCTGGTTTTCGAGGCGATGATCCGCGCCTCCGGTTACATCCCGCAGATCTCGGTGGTCGTCGGATTCGCCGCCGGCGGTGCCGCCTACGGCCCGGCGCTGACCGACGTGATCGTCATGGCGCCGGACAGCAAGGTCTTCGTCACCGGCCCCGACGTCGTGCGCAGCGTCACCGGCGAGGACGTCGACATGGTGTCCCTCGGCGGACCCGAAGCCCACCACAAGAAGTCCGGTGTGTGCCACATCGTCGCCGACGACGAGCTCGACGCCTACGAGCGCGGCCGCCGCCTCGTCGGATTGTTCTGCCAGCAGGGCCATTTCGACCGCACCAAGGCCGAGGCCCAGGATTCGGACCTCAAGGCGCTTCTGCCCGAGTCCGCCCGGCGCGCCTACGACGTACACCCGCTGGTCGAGGCCCTGCTCGACGACGGCGTGCCGTTCGAGGAGTTCCAGTCCCGCTGGGCACCGTCCATCGTCGTCGGACTCGGTCGGCTCGCCGGCCGCACGGTTGGCGTCATCGCGAACAATCCGCTGCGCCTGGGCGGCTGCCTGAACTCCGAAAGTGCCGAGAAGTCAGCACGTTTCGTGCGACTGTGCGATGCCTTCGGAATCCCGCTGGTCGTCATCGTCGACGTGCCCGGCTACCTGCCCGGTGTGGATCAGGAGTGGGGTGGCGTGGTCCGTCGCGGCGCGAAACTGCTGCACGCGTTCGGCGAGTCCTCTGTCCCCCGGGTCACGCTGGTCACCCGCAAGATCTACGGTGGGGCCTACATCGCGATGAACTCGCGTTCGCTGAACGCCACCAAGGTGTTCGCATGGCCGGAGGCCGAGGTCGCGGTGATGGGCGCCAAGGCTGCGGTCGGCATCCTGCACAAGAAGAAGTTGGCTGCTGCCGCGCCTGAGGAGCGCGAGGCGCTGCACGAGGCGCTGGCCATCGAGCACGAGAAGATTGCGGGCGGTGTCGATTCCGCCATCGAGATCGGTGTGGTCGACGAGAAGATCGATCCGGCGCATACCCGGTCCAAGCTGACCCAGGCATTGGCCGAGGCGCCCGCCCGCCGCGGCCGTCACAAGAACATCCCGCTGTGATCTAGCGCCGAAACTGCATTCCGCGCGGTCGCTACTCGCGATTCCCCGCACGGAATGCAGTTTCGGCGAGAATCTCTTTGGCAGTATCTTCGGCGCGCGCACGGTCTTCTGCGACGAGGCCGATGCGGGTGCGGCGGTCAAGGATGTCATCGGCGGTCAGCGCGCCCTCGTGGGTGACCGCGTACTCGAACTCCGCTCTCGTGACGTCGATACCGTCGGCGACCGGATCGGTCGGCCTCGAGCATGAGGCGCGCGCGATGACGTTGGGTGCCTCAGCCCCGAACCTGGCCACCAGCGAACCCGGCAGGTCGGCCGACGATCGCAGCGTCGCAACAGGATTCGACGGGGCGCCGACCAGCGGCAGGTTCCGGGTGCGGCACACCCCCGCGGCCATTCCGCGCAGCTGCACCGTGCGGTTGACGACATCCTCGGCCATGTAGCGGTATTCGGTCAGCTTGCCGCCGATGACGCTGATGACGCCCGAGGGAGATTCAGTGACGGCATGCTCGCGTGACACGTCGGCGGTCCGGCTTTCGCCCTTCTTGCCGCCGCCCATGTCGATCAGCGGCCGCAGCCCCGCATAGGAGCCCTTGACGTCGTCGGGCCGCAGCTTGGTGTCCAGCGCGGTGTTGACGGTGTCGAGCAGGAACGTCACCTCGGCCGGCGTCGCTTGCGGGACGTCGGGTATCGGACCGGGCGCATCTTCGTCGGTCAGTCCGAGGTATACCCGGTCGAGCTGTTCTGGCATCGCGAAGACGAACCGGTTGATCTCACCGGGGATCGGAACCGTCAGGGCGGCAGTCGGATTCCCGAACGCCGCGGCATCGAACACCAGATGGGTTCCGCGACTGGGCCGCAACTTCAGCGAGTCGTCGACGTCAGCCGCCCACACACCGGTGGCGTTGACGACCGCGCGGGCCGATACCGACATCGATTCACCCGTCAGGGTGTCGGTCAGGGTCACCGAGTCGCGGGACGCATCGGAGGCGGCCACCCGCGTGAGTATTCGCGCCCCGTGCTGCGCCGCCGTCCGTGCAACGGCGGTGACCAGGCGGGCGTCATCGACGAGCTGCCCGTCATAGGCCAGCAGCGCACCGTCGAGACCCTGCCGACGCACTGTCGGAGCCAAGGAGATCGCGGTCGAGGCGTCGACTCGGCGCGACCTCGGCAGCGTGGTCGCGGGAGTGCCCGCGAGCCGGCGCAAACCGTCCCCCGCGGAGAATCCGACGCGCACCAATGCCCTTGACGCCATGTTCATCTCCGGAAGCAGCGGGACCAGCTGCGGCATCGCGTGTACCAGGTGCGGTGCGTTGCGGGTCATCAGGATCCCGCGCTCGATGGCACTTCTTCTGGCAATGCCGACATTGCCGGTGGCCAGGTAGCGCAGGCCGCCATGGACGAGTTTGGAGCTCCAGCGGCTGGTCCCGAAAGCGAGATCGTGCTTTTCCACCAGTACAACCGAAAGGCCTCGGGTGGCCGCGTCGAGGGCGATGCCCGTTCCCGTGATACCTCCGCCGATCACGATGATGTCGACAGTTTCGCCGTCGGACAACGCGGTCAGCTCTGCCGAGCGCCGAGACGCGTTCAATGCCGTTGAGCCGGTCATGGTTTCAGATATCCGTTCAATGAATGCGAAAGCTCCACGCTGAGTGCATCGCGGTCCAGGATCTTTTCCACCATCTGCGCCGATTGGATGGTCGATTGCGTGATGAGTAGGCACATCGCACCCATCTGGTACGGATCGCCCTCACGCACGCTGCCGTCGTCCTGGCCCGCCTTGATCGCCGCGGCGAGGGCGTCCACGAGCAACTGCTGGCTGGTTCCGAGACGTTCGGTGATGTAGATCATCGCCAGCGTGGGCGCGTTGAAGATGACCGACATCACGATCTCGTCGCCGCGCAGGTGCTCTGCGATCGCGACGACCCGGTCGACGAGATCCTTGCGGCTGACTCCAGTGTCCGGGACGGCGTCGAGCACACCTGAGATGCGCACTGTCAGAAGTTCAGCGATTACCCAGCGGATATCGGGCCAGCGTCGGTAGATGGTCGGCCTGCTGACCCGGGCACGGCGGGCGATTTCCGTCATGGTGGTGCGCTCAACCCCGTAAGCGAGGATGCACGCCGCAGCAGCGTCGAGAATGCGCTGCTCGACACTCGATTCTGAGTTACGGATTGACACCATCTGTAATACTGTAACGCATGACACCGTCCGATGCCCATCCCAACGACCCGCCGATGCAGTGGAACGCGTGGGGTGACCCGGAAGCGGCCAAGCCGCTCTCCCCCGCCATTCGGTCACTGCTCGAACAGGCGCTGGGCATCGAGGCCGCCGGCGTCGAGGAGCCCACGATCGAGCAGGTTCGACTTCGCCCGTCGGCGTTGTCCACTGCCGACCGAGAGGGTCTGACCGCGATCCTCGGCGACGAGCACATGACGATCGACGACCGCGCCAGGCTCCTGCGCGCAGGCGGCAAATCGACCTTGGATCTGTTGCGCCGCAGAGACTTCGGTGTTCAGGACGCACCGGACGCGGTGCTCATCCCCGGCACCGAGGATGAAATCACGAAGATCCTCCAATTCTGCGGCGACCGCAGCATCGCGATCGTCCCGTTCGGCGGCGGCACCAGCGTCGTCGGCGGACTCGACCCGGCGCGTGGCGACTTCAAAGCCGTCGTCTCGCTGGATCTGCGCAGGCTCGACAGCCTGCACTCTCTGGACGAGGTGTCGTGGGAGGCAGAACTGGGCGCCGGGCTGTCCGGCCCAGAGGCCGAGCGACTTCTCGGAGAGCGTGGCTTTTCGCTCGGGCACTTCCCGCAGAGTTTCCTTTTCGCAACGATCGGCGGATTCGCCGCGACGCGCTCGTCCGGACAGGATTCCGCCGGCTACGGCCGTTTCAACGACATGGTTCGCGGTCTGCGCGCCGTCACCCCGGCCGGAGTCCTCGACCTCGGGCGCGCACCGGAATCGGCAGCCGGTCCGGATCTGCGCCAACTGCTGATCGGCTCGGAGGGCACTCTCGGGATCATCACGAGGGTCAGAGTCCGCGTACATCCCGTACCAGAGGCGTCACGCTACGAGGCCTGGTCGTTCCCGGACTTCGCGACGGGTGCTGACGCGCTGCGCGCCGTAGTTCAGACGGGCACCGGGCCCACGGTGATCCGGTTGTCCGACGAAGCCGAGACCGGGGTCAACCTTGCGACCACCGAGAGCATCGGCGAGCAGCAGATCACCGGCGGATGCCTGGCCATCACGGCATTCGAGGGCACCGAAGCGCACGTGGCGAGCAGACACGCCGAAACCCGGGACCTGTTGACCGCCATGGGCGGCACATCGCTGGGCGAAGGTCCCGCGCGGGCATGGGAGCACGGCAGGTTCAACGCGCCGTATCTGCGCGATGCGCTGCTGTCTGCCGGCGCCCTGTGCGAGACGTTGGAGAGCGCGACGAACTGGTCCAACGTGCCCGCCCTCAAGGCCGCGGTCACCGACGCGTTGACAAGATCGCTGGCGGATTCCGGGACGCCGGCGTTGGTGCTGTGCCACATCTCGCACGTCTATCCGACCGGCGCCTCGCTGTACTTCACCGTCGTCGCCGCACAGCGGGGAAACGCGATCGAGCAGTGGCGCGCAGCGAAAGCGGCCGCATCGGATGCGATGGTGCGGACCGGGGCCACGATCACCCATCACCACGCGGTGGGTGCCGACCACCGGCCGTGGATGCGCGACGAGATCGGCGACCTCGGCGTCACGATGCTGCGCGCGGTGAAAGCCGCGCTCGATCCGGCCGGCATCCTGAACCCGGGCAAGCTGATTCCGTGACACCGCGGATGCGAGGAGCACGATGACGCGCGTGACGGTGCTGACCAACCCGGCATCGGGGCATGGAAGCGCACCGCATGCCGCCGAGCGAGCGATCACGCAGCTACACAAGCGCGGTGTGGACGTCGTCGCGATCGCCGGCCGCGATTCCGCGCACGCGCGGCAGCTCGTCGAGGGTGCCCTCGAGCGTGGAATGGACGCCCTCGTGGTGGTCGGCGGCGACGGGATCATCTCCCTGGCACTGCAGGTGCTTGCGCAGACCGACATTCCACTCGGCCTCATCCCCGCAGGTACCGGTAACGACCACGCACGCGAATTCGGCATCCCGACCAGGGACCCCGAGGCTGCCGCCGACATCATCGTCGATGGCACGGTCGACGACGTGGACCTCGGCCGCATCGCGGGCGCCGACGGTACCGACAGATGGTTCGGCACCGTGATGGCCGCGGGCTTCGACTCGCTGGTGACCGATCGGACCAACCGGATGACGTGGCCGCACGGGCGGATGCGGTACAACCTGGCAATGGTGGCCGAGATCTCGAAGCTGCGGCTGCTGCCGTTTCGGCTGTCGTTCGACGGCGGTACCGAGGTCGACACCGAGCTCACACTCGCCGCGTTCGGAAACACGAAGAGCTACGGCGGCGGAATGAAGATCTGCCCCGGCGCGGATCCGAGGGACGGCATGCTCGACGCGACGATGGTGGCGTCGGCGTCACGCACGCGGTTGATCCGGCTGTTTCCGACGGTATTCAAGGGTACGCACGTCGACCTCGACGAGGTCAGCACGAAGCGAGCGCGCACGATCACCGTGGACTGCCCCGGAATCAATGCCTATGCCGACGGTGAGTACGTCTGCCCGCTCCCCGTGGAGGTGTCCGCCATCCCCGGGGCGCTCAAGATTCTCCGGCCGTAATGTTCCGGGGATGGACTGGGCGTTCGAGGCCGAGGTGTTTCAGTGGCGCGGACCTGCGCCGTACTTTTTCGTCGAGACCCCCGATGACGTCGACGCCTTCCTCCACGCCAACGCCGCCGAACTCACCTACGGCTGGGGCGCCATCCCGGCCACAGTTCGCATCGGACAGACGCAAGTCACAACGTCACTGATCCCGCGCGAAGACGTCTATCTCGTGCCGCTGAAGCTGGCGTTGCGCCGGCCGGAGGGCATCGACGACGGCGACGTCGTCCGCATTCACCTATCGGTCGGCCGTTAGCCGACTCCCCTGCTCAGCCAGCTCACCTCGGCGCCTTCGCCGCCGTCCCGGTAGGCCTCCAGGGCCTCGTCCCACGCCGTCCCCAGCACCGAATCCAGCTCCGAGGCCAGCATGTCCGCTCCGCCGGCCATCAATGTCCGCAGTCGCATCTCGCCGACCATCACGTCGCCGTTGGCGCTCATCGCGCCACTCCACAAGCCGAGTTGCGGGGTGTGGCACCAGCGGTGCCCGTCGACACCGCTGCTGGGGTCCTCGGTCACCTCGAAGCGCAGGACGGACCACGAGCGCAGTGCGTTTGCCAACTGCCCGCCGGTACCGACCGGCCCGACCCAGTTGGTGACGGCACGCAGCTGACCGGGCATGGCAGGCTGCGGGGTCCACTTCAGATTCGCCCTCGAGTTGAGGGTCGACGACAGAGCCCACTCCACATGCGGGCACACCGCCGCGGGTGAGGCGTGGATGTACACCACGCCGGTCGTCGCGTCGGCGAATTGGTTCGCTGCACGCATCCTCTACTCCTTCGGTTCCACGAGGGACGTCTTCCCCAACGACCTGGTGGTTTCCGAGCAGGAGATGATCCAGCTGAAGCGTGCCTATAAAGTTCTGTGACTTGCGGGTCTATTGTGCCTTGTGAGACGCGTGTTGCGCTAGTCCGCCCCGAACTCTCTTAGGACTTCATCAGACAGGGCGGGCATCACCGAGTGTGCCCAGTCGCCGAATTTGCGGTCGGTCAGCACGATGAGCGCAAGTGCGGCGTCGGGATCGACCCACAGAAACGTCCCGGACTGGCCGAAATGGCCGAATGTGCGAGCCGAGTTGGACGCCCCTGTCCAGTGCGGAGATTTGCCGCCGCGGATCTCAAAGCCGAGCCCCCAGTCGTTGGGACGCTGGACGCCGAACCCGGGTAGGACGCCGTCAAGGCCAGGGAACTGCACGCTCGTCGCGTCGGCGTGCATCTGCTCCGACACCGTCACCGGCGCGAGCAGGTCGCCTGCGAACGCGACCAGATCGTCGACGGTCGACGTCACCCCGTATCCCGCGGCGTCGTTGCCGCCCTCGAGATCGGTGGCCGTCATGCCGAGCGGCTCGAATACCGACTCGGTGAGGTAGGTCCCGAACGGGATCGAGGAGCTTGCTTCCATCACCTCGGCGAGCGCGGTGAACCCGTAGTTGGAGTAGATCCGCCGCGTGCCCGGCGCGGCGATGACCTTCGACGACGTCATCTCGTAGCCCGCGGCGTGGGCCAGGAGATGGCGTACCGTCGCGCCCGGCGGGCCCGCTTCGGTGTCCAGTTCGACGGCGCCCTCCTCGACGGCCACCTGCGCGGCACGCGCGACGAGCGGCTTGGTCACCGAGGCCAACGGGAAGCGCCGACCGGTGTCACCGTGGCGGGCCACGACGCCGGACGGCCCCACCACCGCGGCGGCGGAAGTGGGGACCGGCCAGTCGTCGAGGACGTCGAGAACGCTCACGGTCACAGTCTGCTCTTCGCGCCCGCCGCAGGCCTACTTGCGTGCGATGTAGTAGAAGTTCAGCGGATCCGAGTCGATCTCGCGCACCTGCACATCGCTGAATCCCGCGTCCGCGAGCATCGACAAGGCCAACTCGCGGCCCCAGCACGTCCCGAGCCCGTCACCGTCAAGGCCCAGCGACACGCTCATGCAGTGCATCGTCGACACGGTGTAGAGATAGGTGGCCAGCGGCGCGCCCACGTTGTCCTCGACGCGGCTCGACGATTTGATGTCCACCATCAGGAACGTTCCACCGGGGCGCAGCGCCCGGTGGATGTTCTCCAGCACGCGAGCGGGATGGGCCTGGTCGTGGATGGCGTCGAACGCGGTGACCACATCGAAGACCTCGACCTCGCCGTAGGCGGCGACGTCGGCTGCCTGGAATGTCGCATTGCCCAGCCCCAGCTGCCGGGCTTCACGGATGCCGGCACCGAGGCCCTCGTCGGAGAAATCGATACCGACGAACCGGCTGGCGGGGAAAGCCTGGGCCATCACGTTGATGGCATGTCCACTGCCGCAACCGAAGTCCGCGACGTCGGCACCAGCCTGTAGGCGTTCGGGAAGCCCGTCGACCATGGGGAGTATCACCTCCACGAGGGCAGCGTCGAAGACCTCACCGCTCTCCTCGGCCATCAGGGTGTGGAACCGGGGATACTCCGAGTACGACAGACCGCCGCCGTGACGGAAGCAGTCGATGATCTTCTGCTCGACTTCACCGAGCAGCGGGATGAATTGGGCGACGCGGGCCAGGTTGTCCGGACCCGCGGCCCGCGTCAGCACTGCCGCACGCTCCGGGGCGAGCGAATATGCCTGCGCCGCAGCGTCATAATCGATGATTCGCCCGGCAACCATGCCACCGAGCCATTCCCGGACGTAGCGCTCGTCGAGGCCCGCCGCGTCGGCGATCTGGGTACTGGTGGCGGCTGGCAGCGTGGCCATGGTGTCGAACAGGGCGGTCTGATGCCCGATCGACAGCAACAGCGCGACGCTCGCGGCGTCGATGGTTCCGACGAGACGTTGCGCGAAGCCCTCGGTGGACTCAACGGCGAGCACCGGGTTGTCGTTCACAGTTGTCATGGCGATGACGCTAGGGGACAACCTGGTTGGAATTCATCGATTGATCGATGGAAATCAACGGTCAGCGGATGGTGCAAATGATGTAGATCAGGTCTGGTCGGTGAGCACACCGTGCTGATGCGCCCAGTTCGCTGCCGCGGTACGGGTCGACACCCCGAGCTTGGCGTAGATGTTGGCCAGGTGTCGTCCCACGGTTTTGTCCGACAGGTGCAATTGCTGGGCGACCTGCCGGTTGGTCGCGCCGCTGGCGATGCGAGACAGCACCTCCAGTTCGCGCCGGGTCAGACCGCCAGGCGTCGGCGTTCCGCAAATTCCGGCGGGCTCGACGCCGAGCTGAGTGTAGATCGCGTCCGCGGTGGCGGCGTCGGCCGCCGCGGCATCGTGGTCACCGAGTCCGCGCCGCGCCAACGACAGCCATTCGTACACTTCGGCGGTCTCATAGCGGGATTGCTGAATCCGATACTCGCGCAGCGCTTTCTGCAGTGCCTCGACCGCCGCGTCGAAACGGCCGCGGCGCACCTCCACGGCCCCGCGGGCGTGTGCCGCCCAGGCCAGAAAGCCGGGGGTGCCGAATGCCTTTGCATCCTCTTCCAGTTCGGAGCAGTAGCTTTCGGCCTCGTCGAGGGCATCGCGGCCCAGCGCGATCTCCACGGCCGCCCGCAGAAGGCGAACCCGGGCAAGCCTGTCGCCACCGGCCAGCGCCAACCGGATCGCCGTCCATGCTCCCGCCGAGTCGCCGCGGCGGCACGCCAGCAGCGCCGCACCCGGCTGCGGATCCATGCCGAGGGCTCTGGCTTGATCGAAAGCTGTTGCTGCTCCTTCGAAATCGCCTATCAGACGACAGACCTCACCGAGCTGGTAGTAGCCCTCGGCGGCGGCCCACCCGTTCACCTCCGACAGAGCGTGGCTGGCTCGCTCAAGACGATCCTGCAGAACGCGGTAATCGTCTCGACCATTCGATGCGACCTGTACCTGAAGCCGATGGACATCACACACCCCGCCGTAGGGCACCGAGCCCGACAGCCCGCACCACTGCTCCATGGACTGTGTCCAGGACCGCATCCGCGGCAGGTCGGCGAGCTTGTGGGTGTGGTGCAGCACGACGCAGTAGAGGTCGCCGGCCCATTCGATGGGCACCTGGTCGGCGACCAAGGGCAGGATCGCCTCGTCGATCAGTGCGTAGCCGTCGGCCGTGCGCCTGTCCAGGATCGCTTCCAGCCCGGCGGCGATGAGACCCAGCGCGGTCAGCGCAGGCACGTCCAGCCGCACCGCCATCTCCCGCAGCGCCCGGACGTGACCCGCGAGAGTGTCGAGGTCCTGCCCCAGTGCCGCCACCACGGCATCGAGATAGACGAGATAGCCGTGGGCCGGGCTCTCTTCGGCGGCAGCAAGGAGTCTGCGGGCCCGGTTCATCCAGCCCTGGCCGATGTTGACATCACCACGCACCAGCCACGCCAGCGCGAGCTCGTTCGCTTTCATGGCGGCCGCCACGGGATCGGTTCGGGTGAGGTCCGCGAACACCCGCTCGGCCGCCCGACTCGCCTCCTTGACGTGGCCGAGCCGCCAGGCCGCGTAGGCGAACGCCTCGAGATCGTCGGTCCGCAGCGACGCGTGCCGACTCGCGAGATCGAAGGCTTCGTAGCTGGCGCGCCAGTCCAACCGCTGGTGCGCGGCACGCGCGGCGGAAAGCAGATCGGTCTGGCTGTCGGTCAACATCGCGTGTCTACGGTATCGCTCTGCGGGCCACTCGGACGGCTCCTTTAGCGAGAGCCATCCAATACTTACGGGTCAGCGACGCGGTCTCATGGACATCGGTTTGGACACTGTTCCAACTCCCAGTCGACCTATTAGGGTTCAAGCATGACTCAGACGGTGCGCGGTGTGATTTCACGTTCGAAAGCTCAACCGGTCGAGGTGGTCGACATTGTCATCCCTGATCCCGGCCCTGGCGAGGTCGTCGTCGACATCCAGGCCTGCGGCGTGTGCCACACCGATCTGACCTACCGCGAAGGCGGGATCAACGACGAGTTCCCGTTCCTGCTCGGCCACGAAGCCGCAGGCCTGGTGGAGTCCGTCGGCGAAGGCGTCACCAACGTGGCGCCCGGCGACTTCGTGATCCTGAACTGGCGTGCGGTGTGTGGCCAGTGCCGCGCCTGCAAGCGCGGCCGCCCGCACCTGTGCTTCGACACCTTCAACGCCGCCCAGAAGATGACGCTGACCGATGGCACCGAGCTGACCCCGGCCCTGGGCATCGGCGCCTTCGCCGACAAGACCCTGGTCCACGAGGGCCAGTGCACCAAGGTCGACGCGGCCGCCGACCCCGCCGCGGCGGGCCTGCTCGGCTGCGGCGTGATGGCCGGCCTGGGTGCGGCGATCAACACCGGGGCGGTCAACCGCGACGACACCGTCGCCGTGATCGGTTGCGGCGGTGTGGGTGACGCGGCGATTGCCGGTGCGCGACTGGTCGGAGCCAAGCAGATCATCGCCGTCGACACCGACAACCGCAAGCTCGACTGGGCGCGCGAGTTCGGGGCTACCCACACCATCAACGCCAAGGAACTCGATCCGGTGGAAACGATCCAGGACCTCACCGACGGCAACGGCGCCGACGTGGTGATCGACGCCGTCGGCCGTCCCGAGACGTGGAAGCAGGCGTTCTATGCGCGTGATCTCGCCGGCACCGTCGTCCTGGTCGGCGTGCCGACGCCTGACATGAAGTTGGAGATGCCGTTGATCGACTTCTTCAGCCGCGGTGGGTCGTTGAAGTCCTCGTGGTACGGCGACTGCCTTCCCGAGCGCGACTTCCCCACCCTCGTCTCGCTGTATCTGGAAGGCCGCTTCCCCCTCGACAAGTTCGTCTCCGAACGTATCGGGCTCGACCAGATCGAAGACGCGTTTCACAAGATGCATGCCGGTGAGGTCCTGCGCTCGGTGGTGGTCCTCTAGTGGGCAACATCGCGCGTCTGGTCACCAGTGGCACCTTCGAACTCGACGGCGGCAGCTGGGACGTCGACAACAACATCTGGCTCGTCGGTGACGACAAGGAGGTGGTGGTCTTCGACGCGGCTCACACCGCCGACCCCATCATCGAAGCCGTCGGCGGCCGTCACGTGATCGCCGTGGTGTGCACTCACGGGCACAACGACCACGTCACCGTCGCCCCCCAACTCGGGCAGGCCTTCGACGCGCCGGTGCTCCTACACCCGGCCGATGAGGTGTTGTGGCGAATGACCCACCCCGACAGCGACTTCCGCTCCGTGAACGACGGTGAGACTCTGCAGGTCGCCGGCACCGAATTGCGTGGGTTGCACACACCGGGGCACTCCCCCGGCTCGGTCTGCTGGTACGCGCCCGAGCTCACCGCGGTGTTCAGCGGGGACACTCTGTTCCAGGGCGGGCCGGGCGCGACGGGCCGCTCCTTCTCCGACTTCCCCACCATCCTCGAGTCGATCTCGGGACGTCTCGGGACACTGCCCGGCGAGACCGTCGTCTATACCGGGCACGGCGATACCACGACCGTCGGCGACGAGATCGTGCACTACGACGAATGGGTGGCAAGGGGACATTAGCTGCCCAGGACGCGCCGCTTCTCGGCCTGGAATTCGGCCTCGGTCAGCGCGCCTGAATCGCGCAGGGCGGCCAGCGTCTTGAGCTCCTCCATCCGCACCCCGTGGTCGGAGGGCTGGTAGGTGTTCACCGGAGGTGGGATCGGGCCCGGCCACGACGGCTCGTCGAGACTGATCGGCGCACGGGCCGGCTGCGGCGCCTGTCCAGCTCGGACCATCCAGAGCACCGCGGCAGCAAGCTCGACGATGCCCGCAGCGAGCAGCGCACCGAACACCCACGGCATCCAACCGGGCGAACTGTCGCGACCAAACGCCAGCTGGGGGTTGATGTAGCCGTTGACCTCACCCCCGGTCTTGATGTCGTAGACGCCGTCCTCGGCGATCTGGGCCGTCCATACCCGCACGCGCACATCGTTGTTCACCGACGTGACCGAACCCATCACCTCGGTGAGCACCGGGTCGGGCAGGCTGTCGCGGCCCGCCATGTTGATCCGCAGCGGCGGGACCGGGAAGCCGCCGCCGGAGCTACCGGTAACCGCGGTGTGGAAGTTGATCGTGACCTCGCCGGCGGGCAGATGGAGGCTGCCCGAGCCGGGAACCGGGACTTCGCCGTAGGCGTCGAAGTCGTCGAACACCAACGCACCGAGCAGCAGCGACACGATCAGGCCGCCGCCTCCCACGACCAGGGTGCACACGGCGACGATCGCCGCGATCTTGGGCCCCAGGCGTCTTTTCACCCGCGAAGTGTGTCACGGCCTCACGTTCGGCGGCGCGTTTGCCGCATGAGTATTACCGTCGGAGGATGGCGGAGTCGAGCATCGTCGTGCGGCCCGAGCCCACGGACAGCGGCTCTTACAGCGCTGCCCGCCGCCTGCAAGCCGCGGGACTGGCACCAGCGATCGCCGTGTTCGAAGACGCCGCCGCGGAGGTGCCGATCCCCAAACCGCCGCAACCGATTGTGATCGCCGACTACGGCGCGTCCAACGGGCTGAACTCGCTGCTGCCCATCGGGGCGGCAATAGCGGTGCTACGCAAGCGAACCCGCCCTGAGCATTCGGTGCTGGTGGCACACACCGACCGTCCGGACAACGATTTCTCCGAGATGTTCGACAACCTGGAGAACGATCCCGACACCTATCTGCGCAAGGACAGAGCGACTTTCGCCTCCGCCGTGGGCAGGTCTTTCTACTCTCAGATCCTTCCTTCGAACAGCGTGAACCTGGGGTGGAGTTCGTGGGCGATCCACTGGCTCAGCCGGGTTCCGTGCGGCATCGAGGGTCACATCCAGGTGAATCACTGCTCTGACGAGAAGGTGCGCGCCGCGTTCGCCAACCAGGCCGCGCACGACTGGCACGAGTTCGTCGCGTTCCGCGGCCGCGAGTTGTGCCCGGGCGGTCGGCTGGTCGTGATGACGATGGCGATCAGCGAGGACGGCGAGTTCGGCTACCGGCCGCTGCTGGCGGCGATTGTGGACACGCTGGCCGAGCTGGCCGGCTGCGAGCTCATCACCGACAGTGAGGTGGCCGCCATGTGCATTCCCACCGTCGGGCGCCGTGCGGCCGACTTCGCGGCGCCGTTCGCACCCTCGGGGCGTTTCGAACAGCTCGCCATCGACCGTGTGGAAGTGTTTGACGGCGATGACCGCTTCTGGAGCCGATATCGGATCGACGGTGACTCAGGGGCTTTCGGGGCCAAGTGGGCCGACTTCGCGCGGGCCGCGGTCTTTCCGGCCTTGCTGAGGGCGCTGCAAAACGATGCGTCGTCTCGCGCTGCGGAACTGCTCGACCGGCTCGAAGCGGGTGTCGCGCAACGGCTCGCAGCCGCTCCCGAACAGATGCAGATTCCGCTCGCCCACGTGGTTCTGGTCAAACGCCCGAAGTGATCGGCGCTCGCCTAGCGGATCGTCCCGACGCCCGGGATGAGCGGCAGGTCGAGCGCGGTGACCCAGCCGGGCGACAGATCGTTGACCGCAGGCACGGCGTTGAGTGCGCGCAGTCCGGTGGCCAGGCATCCCGCGGCTGCTGCGTCGCGTCCCGAACCGTCGGTGAAGCGGAACGCGGTCTCCTGGAAGATGCTCGGCGTGCCCTCGATGTCGACCCGGTACACGTCGTTGTCGTTACCGGACGGCCACTCGGGTGCGGCGTCGTTGCCGATCCGGTTAACGTGCTCGAGCTGGATACGCGTCTCCCCCTGATACACCCCGTTGATGGTGAACCGGACCGCGGCGACGTTCCCCGGGGCGATGATGCCCTTGGCTGTCTTGCGCTCGTCCGGTGTCACCCACTTCTCCCAGGTGGTGCTGATCTCGTCGAGCATGATGCCCGCGGCGTGGGCGATCATCGGAACCGTTGCACCCCAGGCGAATACCAGGATGTCAGGGTTCTCCAGCATTGGCCGGAACTCCGGCGGCTTGCCGATGCCCATCTCGCGGTCGTAGTCACCCTCGTAGTTGGTGTAGTCCAGCAGTTCGGAGGCTCGGACTTTGCGAACTTCTGAACACAGTCCCATGAGGGTCATCGGGAACAGGTCGTTGGCGAATCCGGGGTCGATACCCGTGGTGAAACATGACGACTCACCCAATTCGCAAGCCACGGTGATGGGTTCGATCCAGTTGGGCGGGTTCAGATGCATCGTGGGCCAGATCCACGGTGTCATCGCAGTGGAGCAGACATCGATTCCCGCGCGCAGGAAGCGGGTGATCAGCTCGATGTTGGCGTCAGCATGCGCTGCTGTCGGCCCATAGTGCACGAGTGCGTCCGGCTTGAGGTCGATCAGCGCGTCGATGTCGTCGGTAGCGGCTAGGCCGAGATCCGTACCGAGCCCGCAGATCTCGCCGACGTCGCGACCGACCTTGTCCGGGTTGCTGACTCCGACCCCGACCAGGTCGAAGCGAGGGTGCTTGACGACTTCGGCGATCACCATCCTGCCGACGAAACCGGTTCCCCAGATCGCCACACGCTTCACGTCGGATGCGGCCATCTCAGAAGCAGCGTCGCAGGCCGCCGGGCTCACAGATCAGCGGGTACCTGTCGACCGGGATCGGCAGTGGCTCCTTGAACGACAGTGTGAACGGGATGTTGACGATTCCCGGTTGCATACCGCAGCCGCCGGTGTGCGAGATGCTGCGCGTGCCCGATGTCTCGTTGAATTTGAAGACCTCGACCGTCGGTGCGAAGGTGCCGTCCGGGCACTCCATGCCCTCCTTCTTCGGTGTCGTGAAGCTCCACATTCCACCGACCAAACGGGCGTCACCACCGGTGAGCCCCTGGGACGGTCCGACGTGAATCTGGCACGCGACCGGCAGCTCGAGATTCACCCGCAGATCACCGACCGTGGGAACGCACGACGGGTACATCGTCCACAGTCCCGTTTGCCCCTCGGACACGTAGTTGTAGATGCCCTCCATCACCGGGGTGTCTGCCTGCGCAGGGCCGGCAGCTCCCACCGATGCTCCGGCAAGGACGGCGACCGCGGCCAGACCGCGCAGCGTTGTCATGCCGAGCAGTATTTCAGTCCGCGGTGGACAAAGTCACGGGTTTGTCGCCTGACTCGCACGACGACGCGTTTTGGCCCTCGACCTATCGGGTAGACGTCCGGCAGCAAGGTCGAGTCCCGGGGTGGTCGCATATGGCGAGAATGGCGGTTCGCGCCGCTGTTCTCGTCATGTGTGCCTTGGTGACCTTCGTGAGCGGCTGCTCGACCGGCGAGCGCGTCGACCTTGGTGAGGGCGCCGGCGGCAGCCTCGTCGCTGCGATCGCCGGCGAGCCCGACCAACTCGACCCGCACAAGACGTCCGCGTACTTCTCGTTCGAGGTGCTGGAGAACGTCTTCGACACGCTCGTCGAGCCGGATGCGAACCTTCAGATGCAGCCCGCGCTCGCCAACTCGTGGGAGGTCAGCCCCGACCAGCTGACGTGGACCTTCCGTCTGCGCCCCGGGGTCACGTTCCACGACGGCACACCACTGACCGCCGACGATGTCGTCTTCTCCTACCGGAGGATCATCGACGAGCAACTCACCAATTCCGACAAGTTCAGCTCGGTGACCGCGGTCGAGGCTCCAGACCCGGCGACGGTGGTGCTACGGGTCAACCGACCGACGCCGAACATGTTGACCAACCTCGGCGGTTTCAAGGGCATGGCAATCGTGTCGCGCGCCAACGTCGAGAGTGGTCAGATCGCTACCAACCCCATCGGCACGGGGCCGTTCCGCTTCCTGGGACAGAAGAGCGGTGACTCGATCTCGCTCGGCGCCAACCCCTCGTACTGGGACGGCCCGCCGGGAGTGTCGGGGGTGACCTTCCGATTCATCTCGGAGCCGTCGACGGCGCTGTCGGCGCTACAGGCCGGCGAGATCGACTGGACCGACTCCGTTCCGCCACAACGGGTCACCCAGCTGCGCGACGACGAATCGCTCGAGCTGGCGGTCACCCCGAGCAACGACTACTGGTATCTGGCGCTCAACGAGGCGCGCGAACCCTGGAACGACGTCCGCGTCCGTCAGGCGATCGCATACGCGATCGACCGCGACGCGATCGTGCAGGCGACCAGCTACGGCACCGCCGCGAAGAACCAGCTTGCCATCCCGGAAGGCAACCCGTGGTTCACGCCGTACGACAGGTACAGCTCGGGCGGAGTCGACAAGGCGCGGGACCTGCTGCAGGAGGCCGGCGCTGCGCCCCCGAGCCTCGACATGCTGGTCACCACCGAATATCCGGAGACAGTGACTGCGGCCCAGATCATCGCGGACAACCTTGCACCCCTCGGCATCACGGTCAACATTCGTACCGTCGACTTCGCCACGTGGCTCGACGAGCAGAACTCGGGCAACTTCGACATGCTCATGATGGGGTGGCTCGGCAATATCGATCCTGACGACTTCTACTACGCCCAGCACCACACCGACGGCACGAGCAATGCTCAGAAATTCTCCAACCCCGAGGTGGACCGCCTGCTCGACGCCGGGCGCGTCGACACCGACGAGACGAGCCGGAAAGCCGTCTATGCCAAGGCCGCAACCCTGATCGCCGACGAGGTCAGCTACATCTACCTGTACAACCCCTCGGTGATCCAGGCCTGGAATCCTGCGCTGTCCGGCTACGAGGCGCGACGCGACGGCGCGGTGCGCTTCCGCAGCGCGACACTGAACGCAGACGGGGGGACGTAGCCGTGGTGCTTCGGTTCGTCGCGCGCCGACTTGTGTACTCGGCGGTGGTGCTGTTCGGGGTCTTGGTCGTGGTGTTCGCACTCGTGCACCTGGTACCGGGCGACCCGGTGCGGATCGCCCTGGGCACCCGCTACACCCCGGAGGCCTACGAGGCGCTTCGCTCGGCCAGCGGTCTCGACCGCCCGCTGATCTCGCAGTTCTTCGGCTACATCGGCTCGGCGCTGACCGGGGATCTGGGTGTCAGCTTCCGCAACGGCGACCCCGTCACCATCACGTTGTTGGAGCGGCTGCCCGCCACGCTGTCATTGGGTTTCGCCGGCATCGTCATCGCTCTGGCGCTCGCCCTGCCCGCGGGCATCTACTCCGCACTGCGCGAGGGCAAGCTCAGCGACGTCATCGTCCGTGTCACAAGCCAGTTCGGCGTCTCGATCCCGGATTTCTGGATGGGCATCCTGCTGATCGCGCTGTTCTCGACGGTGCTCGGCTGGCTTCCCACCTCGGGATACCGGCCGCTGTTCGACGACCCGGCCGGCTGGCTGCGCCACATCATCCTGCCCGGCGTGACGATCGGCTTGGTCGCAGCGGCGATCCTGACCCGGTACGTGCGATCCGCCGTGCTGGAGGTGGCCGCGTCGGGCTATGTGCGCACCGCCCGCTCGAAAGGTTTGTCGCCGCGCGTCGTGACGTTCCGACACACCGTACGTAATGCGCTCGTCCCGATCCTGACCATCACAGGCATCCAGCTGGCGACGCTGTTGGGCGGCGTCATCGTCGTCGAGGTGGTGTTCGCCTGGCCGGGCCTGGGCCGCTTGGTGTTCAACGCGGTCGCCGCCCGCGACTACCCGCTGATCCAGGGGGCGGTCCTGCTGATCGCCGCACTGTTCCTGTTGATCAATCTGCTCGTCGACGTGCTCTACGCCGTCGTTGACCCGAGGATTCGACTGGGATGACAGTCCAGCACACCGACATCGACACCGGCCGGCTGGCTTCGTGGCGGTTGCTCGCCCGCAACCCGGTGACGCTGGTCAGCTCACTGGTTCTCGTCGTCGTCGCTGTCGTTACGGTAGCCGCGAACTGGATCGTCCCGTATGGCGTCAACGACGTCGACGTACCGAATGCGCTTGCGCCGCCCAGCGGCTCGCACTGGCTCGGTACCGACGAACTCGGCAGGGATGTGCTGTCCCGGGTCTTGGTCGCGACGCAGGCATCGATGCGGATCGCGGTCGTCAGCGTGGCGTTCGCCGTGGTCGTCGGGGTGACGGTCGGCCTCATCGCCGGGTATCGCGGCGGCTGGCTCGACGCCGTGCTGATGCGCATCGTGGATGTGATGTTCGCGTTCCCGGTGCTGCTGCTCGCACTGGCTGTCGTCGCCATCCTGGGTCCCGGGGTGACGACGACGATCCTGGCGATCGGCATCGTCTACACACCGATCTTCGCGCGGGTCGCACGCGCGAGCACGCTGGGGGTGCGCACCGAACCGTATGTGTCGGTGTCGCGCGCGATGGGAGCAGGTGAACTCTACATTCTGCGGCGCCACATTCTGCCGAACATCGCCGGCCCCCTGATCGTCCAGACGTCGCTGTCGTTGGCGTTCGCGATACTCTCCGAGGCCGCTCTGTCGTTCCTGGGCTTGGGGATTCAGCCGCCGCAGCCATCGCTGGGGCGGATGATTTTCGACTCCCAGGGCTTCGTCACGATGGCCTGGTGGATGGCGGTGTTTCCCGGGGCCGCGATCTTCGTGATCGTGCTCGCGTTCAACCTATTCGGTGACGGCCTTCGTGACGTGCTGGATCCCAAGCAGCGCACCACGATCGAGGCACGGAGGCGGGAGCCGACAAGACAGGCACGGAGGCGGGAGCGTTGACGGTACTGAGCGTCCAGGATCTCGGGGTACGCATCGGCGCACGCACCATCGTCGACGGCGTCTCGTTCGACGTCGACCGCGAGAAGACGGTCGGCATCGTCGGCGAATCCGGTTCCGGCAAGACGATGACCGTGCTCGCTGCCACGGGTCTGCTCGACGCTCCCGGTGCCCGGGTCTCGGGATCCAGCACGCTCGGAGGCGAAGTGCAGTTGGTGGGCGCGACACCGCGGGTGCTGCGCAGTGTGCACGGCGCCCGCATCGGGTTCGTCTTCCAGGATCCCGGCACATCACTCAACCCACTACTGACCCTGGAACGCCAGATCACAGAATCACTTGAGACACATAGGGATCTGACCAGAAGAGCCGCAACTGCGCGTGCGGTGGAGCTGCTCGCGGCGGTCGGCTTGCCCGATCCCGAGATGCGTCTGCACGCCTACCCGCACCAACTTTCGGGTGGGCAGCGCCAGAGGGTGATGATCGCGATCGCGCTGGCGTGCGACCCCGAGTTGCTGATCGCCGACGAACCCACCACCGCGCTGGATGTGACGACGCAGGCGCAGATCATCGAGTTGGTGCGAACGCTGCAGCGTGATTTCGGGACCGCCGTGGTGTGGATCAGCCACGACCTCGGCGTCATCGGCCAGGTAGCCGACGACGTGACCGTGATGCGGGACGGCGCGACGGTAGAGCAAGCGCCGATCCTGGACGTCTTCGACCGTCCTCGCGAGGATTACACCCGCGACCTGCTGGCGGCACGGCCGGTCCTCGACCGTTCCGGACCACCCGCCGTCACCGATGCCGAGAACCTGGTGGAGGTGCGCGGACTCGATGTCCAATTCACCGTGTCCTCTCCGGCCGGCCGCTCTACCGTGCACGCGGTCAAGGACGTGTCGTTCCAAATTCGGCGTGGCACAACGCTGGGGCTGGTCGGTGAGTCAGGTTCGGGCAAGTCCACCGTCGCCGCGGCCCTGACCGGGCTGGTCAACCCGGACGCAGGTGAGGCGACGCTGGCCGGAGAAGACGTCCTGCACGTCAAGGGAACTGCTGCCAAGCAGATGCGCCGCCGTATCGGACTGGTGTTCCAGGATCCGTTTTCTTCCTTGAATCCTCGGGCCCGCGTTGATAATTCGATCGCAGAGCCGTTGGTCGTCCACAAGCTCGTCGATAGCAAGGATGCCCGCAGGCGGCGTGTAGACGAACTTCTCGAACTTGTCGGGCTGCCGACCGCATTCGCCCGGCGCTATCCACACGAACTGTCGGGTGGGCAGCGCCAGCGGGTCAGTATCGCCCGCGCGCTGGCCGCAGAGCCGGATCTGTTGATCCTGGACGAGGCCACGGCATCGCTGGACGTCTCCGTCCAGGCGCGGGTTCTGGACCTATTGCTGCGGCTGCAATCCGAACTCGGTCTGACATACCTGCTCATCGGCCACGATCTCGCGGTGATCCGCCAGCTGAGCCATCAGGTGCTCGTGATGCGCGACGGTGGCGTGGTCGAGAACAGGCCCGCAGACGAGTTGTTCGACTCGCCTCACCAGGAATACACCCGCCAACTCTTGGCGGCTGTACCGCCGGTGAAACCACGCGCCGCCATCTGAGCGAAAGGCCCGTGAGAAAGTCATGGGCATGAGTCAACTGAGCGGCAAGGTCGCACTGGTCACGGGGGCGTCGGCAGGGCTGGGCGCCGCCACGGCGAAATTGTTCGCGCAGCGGGGTGCCACCGTCTTCGGCATTGCGCGCGACGCGTCCCGGATGGCCGAGGTGTTCGCCGATATCCCGAACGCCAGCTTCCAGTCCGTGGACGTGACGTCCTCGGATGCGTGCGCTCAGGCGGTCGCCGACTGCGTCGCGAAGTTCGGAAGGCTCGACGTGCTGGCCAACATCGCCGGCTTCCACAAGATGCGGCACACCGTGTCGATGACCGACGACGATTGGGCCACGGATCTGTCCGTCAACTTGAACGGGCCGTTCTATCTGTGTCGTGCGGCCCTGCCTCACCTGCTGGAGACGGGCGGCAACATCGTCAACGTCGCGTCGATCGCCGGAGTCGAGGGCGAGGTGTATTCGGCCGGCTACTGCGCCGCCAAGCACGGACTGGTCGGGCTCACGCGGGCGCTCGCCATCGAGTTCACCAAGGAGAGGTTGCGGGTCAACGCGATCTGCCCCGGCGGGATGCCGACCGCGCAGAGCACCGAGTTCGAGGCGCCCGACAACGCCGACTGGGACCTGATCCTGCGGATCGCCTCGCCACGCGGGTTCATGGAGACCGAGGACGTTGCCAAGACCATCGCGTTCCTGGCGAGCGACGACGCCGCCGCGGTGCACGGCGCCATCTATCGGGTCGACAACGGCAAGGGCGCCGGCTGACTCACTGCTGTGCAGGCGGGCCGGCCAGGAGAAACCGGGCGACTCGTCGACTCGTGCGCCGCCGCGAACGGCTGACCCTGCAGATTCGCTAGCGTCATCAGCAAATATTTGGCGATGTCTGCATAATTGTCCGCAGCAAATAATTCAAATCCCGCATGCAGACGATCCGCAGTGCTAGCTTCTCCCACAGGAGACACACAGGCTAGGGGGAAAGTCATGAATCTCTTTGCTCGCTCCGGAGCGGCGATCGCCGTGGCGGCGGTTGCCGGGACCGCCTTCGTCACCGCCCCGGTCGACAGTCCCGCAACCTCGTTCGAGTCGCTCGAGAATACCACTGTGGTTAATTTGACTGCGGCATCGTCACCACTGGCGCAACCGACGCTGTCACCCGATGAGATCGACGACTCGTTCCTGCAGTTCCGCACCGGTGTACGTGCCGATTTCAACGCGTTCGCCAATCGCCTCGGATACCTCGGCAAGCAGATGTACATCGGCTTCAACTTCGGCGAAACCGTCTTGGCGAGTGCGGTCTTCAACGGCACCGACATCCTGCGCGGTGAGGGCCTGTTCGAGAATCTGAGCGACTTCACCGTCGACGTCGCGCTCGCCGCCGCCTGGATCGTCGCCGACGAACTGTACCTGCACATCGAGGACCTGCCGCCGATCGAGATCCTCCTCAACCGCCCACCCAAGGACGCCCCGGGTGGCTGGACCCGGCCCCAGCCACCCGACCCGATTCGGCCCCTCGTTCCGGAGCCTTCCGAGGACATCGCTGCAGCGGCCGTCGAGGAACCGTCGGTATCCGCCGATGAGATCGACCAGTCGTTCATCGAGGCCCGCCAAGAGTTCCGCACGGCCTTCACACCCGTGGCCAACCAGCTCGGATACCTCGGCAAGCAGCTCTACGTCGCTGTCAACTTCGTCGAAAGTCTGGTTGCCAGCGTCGTGTTCAACGGCGCGGACATGCTGCGCGGCGAAGGCTTCTTCAAGAATCTCGGCGAGATCGGCTCCGACATCGTCGTGTCCGGCCTGTGGGTGGCTGCCGACGAGCTTTACCTCCACGTGCCGGGCCTCCCGCCGATCGAGGCCCTCCCCAACCGGGCCCCCGGGGATGCACCGCAGGGCTGGCGCCGCCCGCTGCCGCCGCAGCCCGGTCGCGACCTCGTCGTCCCGGTCCCCTACGTCCCGGACGCGTCCGCCACCGAGCAGACGTCCGACAGCGGGGACACCGAAGAGTCCGCCGATGCCGAATCGACGAAGGGCTCCACGACCGCAAGGCCTTCGACCGCCTCGCAGACAACCGGCGAGGACACCTTCGAAGAGGACGCGCCTACCCGCAGGACAACCAAGGCCGACAAACGCGCTGACGACCAGCCCGAGGAGTCCGAGGAGACCGCCGATTCCGAGGAGTCCGAGGAGACGGCCGATTCCGAGGAGTCCCGCGACAACGAGGCCGAGTCGGAGGCCGACCGCGATACGGACCAGGCGGGCGCTACAGCTTGAAGCGTCCGGCGAAGCCTCGCAGCGGCAGGTCGGCGCTGGTGATGATCCCGGGTCGCGCCGCCACCACGGACTTGATCGACGCCAGCGCCGGCATGCCGGTGACCGTCATCCCGATCGAAGCGAAGCTCGCCGGATCGGAGAGGTCGACGCCGGGCTTCGGGAAGATCATGTGCTTGTTGTAGACGTTCGGATCACCCTTGATCTGAGTGATGTAGCAGCCCTTGATATCCCAGCTCGGATCTGTGTGTGGGGTCATCTGCCACTCCAGGTGCGTTTCGACGCGCGGGACCCCGTCCACCATGCCCTGGTATTTGATGTAGTTGCCGCCCAGTGAACCCTTCGGCAGCTTGTACCAGCCGAGGTCGACGTCCTTGGTGCACGCACCGAGCTCGTAGCTGAACGTCACCTCGTCGAGCGTCAGATCGAAGCAGTCGGCCATCATGTAGACGCTGTCGGCGAACACCCGGGTGTACTTCTCCAGCTTGCCCGGGATCTCCGGGTCGTCAACGGGCGCGCCGTATCCCACCTCGATCCAGGTGTCCTTGGAGTGATGGCAGGACACGTCGACGGATTCGATGGTCGTGATGTTCTCGATCTCGGCGACGTCGGCCGAGCACACCACGCCGAGGATCTGGTTGAGGCCGGGGTTCATACCGGTGCCGTAGAACGTAGAACCGCCCTTCTCGCAGGCCTCTTGGAGCAGCTGGGTGACGGGCTTTCCGGAATGATGCGGATGATTGCGGTCGCGGTGCCAGCCGGTGATCCAGTCTGCAGTCGTGACGATGTTGATCCCGGCCTCGAGCACTTTGACGTAGAGGTCTTCGTCGGGGAACACACCATGGAAGGTCACCACGTCCGGTTTGGCGGCGATGATCTCGTCTATCGTGCCCGTCGCCGTCACCCCGTTGGGCGCGATCCCGGCGAGTTCACCGGCGTCCTTGCCAATCTTGTCCGGTGAATAGCAGTGCACGCCAATGAGTTCGAGATCCGGTTGGTCGGCCATCCGCTTGATCATCTCGGAACCGACATTGCCGGTCGCCACCTGGAAAACCTTGATCGTCATCGAGAACCTTTCTGGAAGATCAGTAAGCCGATTGGGCAGCCAGCTCGGCGGCGCTGCCACCCTTGCCGTCTGGATAGAACTTTTTGGCCCACTCGCGGATGGCGGTGAAGCCCTTCATTTCCGAACTCGACAGAGCGGGCGGATCCGAATAACGCTGGTGCGCCCAGATGTGAATGTCCTGACGAAACTGACGGATGACCTCGAGGCCGAACTCCTCGGCCTTGGCCCGAGCCCGCTCGGGGTTGCGCACCTCACCCTTCGGCCTGCCGATGTAGACCATGAACCGCACGTCGGAGGTGGAATCGTCGACAGGGGTGATCGCCGAGATGGTGCGATTGTCGATCATCCCCCAGCTCTTGGTCACCGCGATGCCGAGTCCGCCGTTGATCGCCTCGACCCCGCTGCCGACGTCCTCGATCTTCTGCGCGTCGTCACCTTCGAAGGTGATCGTGAAATCGACGTAGGAGACGGGCTCGTCGAAATCGTGACGGGTGAAGATCGGGTTGATCGGTGTGCCGTGCACGTACTTGAAATGTGCGAAATCGACCCCGTTTTCGAGTACGTACTGCGGGTGCATCTCGTGCCCCTGCTCGAAGAGCCGTTGCTGCGGGTAGTAGTCCGCGATCGTCGAGCCGTCACCGAAGCTGCCGAAGATATCGGGCGCTTCGAAGAAGGGGTCGCGGTTTTCGATGTCGTGCCAGATGTAGACCGACTCATTGCGCTCGACGACGGGGTAGGTCTTGATGCGGCGCCCCCGGTTGGGCCGGTCCTCATAGGGGATGCACACATTGCGGCCTTGCTGATTCCATTGCCATCCATGGAAGGGGCACTGAAGCACCTCGCCGTGCACGGTGCCGCCGAATCCCAGATGTGCTCCGAGATGTTCGCAGTAGGCGTTCATCACGGTGAGTGCGCCGGACTCCGCGCGCCACGCGATCATCTCCTGGCCGAAGTACTTCATCGTGTGTACGTCGCCGATCCCGATCTCGTCGGACCACGCGACCTGAAACCAGCCGGTCGGTTTCATCGACAGGGGCGGTTTGGCCATGGACCGAATCGTAGAGCACTCAATGAAAGAAACATAGTGGGCTCTACGAAAAGCCGGTAGTGTCTCTGTCATGACCGACGTCGATGCGCCCACCCGGCGACCCAATCGGCGCGGCCAAGCCACGCGGGAGAACATGCTGGAGGCGGCGCTGAGGTCGCTGGCTTCCGGTGACCCGGGGTCGGTGTCGGCGAACCGGATCGCCAAGGACATCGGCGCCACCTGGGGTGCCGTGCAGTACCAGTTCGGGGACGCCGACGGCTTTTGGGCCGCTGTTCTACATCGCACCGCCGAGCGGCGGGCGGATGTGTTCGCCGCGGTCGAGGCGGACGCGCCGCTGCGCGACCGCGTCGCAAGCATCATCGACACGCTGTATGACGGACTGGCAGCGCCTGATTCGCGGGCCATCGAAAACCTCCGGGCGGCACTGCCCCGCGACCATGCTGAGCTTGAGCGGCTCTATCCGCAGACCGCGGCCGAGCTTCATTCGTGGGGCCAGTCGTGGCTGGCAACCTGCCGCAGCGCCTTCGCCGGCCTGGGCGTCGATCCCGAGCGACTCCGCGAAGTCGCCACCCTGATCCCGGGCGCGATGAGGGGGCTGGTGTCGGAACGCCAGCTCGGCTCGTACGCCGACCTCGACGTCGCACGCCGCGGGCTGACGAACGCGCTCGTTGCCTACCTGCAGTCCAAGGATTAGCCCCAGACCGACATCAGCGTCACGTAGGTCGCCGTGCCGACAAGGATGCTCAGTAGCGCCAGGCCACGCCACACGTGCAGCCCTGCCGTGACCGCCACGGCAAGGATCAACCACAGCAGCTGACGGGTCGTGTCGCCCGCGACGGTGGTCAGCGTGTAGATCGCGAGGATGGCCATCACCCCGAGTGGCATGTGGATGCTCAGGTACTTGACGACCACGCTGTCTCGCAGCGGCACCAGCACGGCGAACGGCAGCGCACGCAGGGCCCAGGTGATGCCGGCACTGACCGCCACCAGCAGGGCGATGTATCCGTTGTCGGGCACGCTCACGCCCGCCCTGCTCTGCGCTGCAACAACATCCGTGCCACGAGCACGCCGGTGAACGCCGCAAACGCAGAGACCAGCAACTGGCCAGGCACCACCAGCCAAGCCCCTACCGCGCACGCCGAGGCGATCACCGCGGTCACCCAGTCTGGGCGCTGACGAAACGCATCGATACCCAGGACGATGAACAGCGCGGTCAGCGCAAAATCCAGGCCGACGAGGCGGTCGATCGGCAGCGCTTCTCCGACGAGCCCGCCCAGCGTGGCACCGGCCACCCACAGGAGATGAAAGAGCAGTTGCATCAACAGGATCGGCCGGGTCGTCCACGTCTGCGCCTCGGGACTGACCCCCACGGCGTACGCCTCGTCGGACAGCGTGTAGGTGCTGTATGCCTTGCCCAGCATCCCGCGGACACGGTCCAACGGGAACGACAACGCATAGAAGACGTGGCGTGAGTTCACCACGAAGGTCGTCAGCGCGACGGTCACGATCGGAGCGGCCGTCGCGGCCAAGTGCACCATCAAGAACTCCAACGACCCCGCATAGATGACGGCGGCGAATGTCGGCGCCCACCACCACGCGAGCCCGGCATGGACCACCAGAAATCCCAATGCCATACCCAGCGGTATGAACGCCAGTCCGATGGGCGCCGACAGGCTGAGCACCGTGCGCAACGAGTGGTCGGGCGCTGGACCTGGAGACACCGGACTCGGCGACACCGAAAACACCTCCTGAAGGAATATCGGGGAACTAGCTTTTCACGAGTGGACATCTTTGATGACTGGCACCGCGAAGGCTCGACCTTCACCTGGGTTTCCACCACAGCGTCCAACGCCGGAACCGAAGTGGAGGTGTTCTGGCGCCGCGCGGGCACACCGGGCGCACCGGCACTGGTCTGTGTGCACGGTTTCCCGACGTCGGGCGTCGACTACCACGGACTCGCCCGCGAACTGGCGACCGAGTTCGACATCTACGTACTCGACTTCCCCGGGTACGGACTGTCCGACAAACCGCCGCAGCCCCATACCTATTCGCTCTACGACGACGCTCGGCTGCTGATTCACGCGATCACGCGCGTGTGGGAACTCACCGACTTCCGAATGATCACCCATGACCGCGGCAGCAGCATCGGCATGATCGCGCTGGCAATGCTCGACGAGATCAGCGCGCTGCCGGTGGATGTTTTCCTCACGAACGCCAACATCTATCTGCCGCTGGCGAATCTGACGGCATTCCAGGTGGCGCTGCTCGACGACGCCATCGGCCGCGCGACCGCCGCGGCCACGACACCGGAGATGTTGGCTGCGGGCCTTGGAGCGACGACGTTCATGCCGCGTCGCGGCGGAGACGATCCCGAGATCGCCGCGTTGGCTCGCTGTTTCGCCCATAACGACGGGATCCGCGTGTTGCCCGACACCGTCAAGTATCTGCATGAGCGCGCTGCCGACGAGACCGGTTGGCTCGAGCGGCTCTCCACGCTCAAGGTTGACACCACGCTGATCTGGGGGCTGCACGACAGCGTCGCTCCCCTGCGCGTGGCCAACCACGTCTGGCGGGCCTATCTCAGGCCCAAGCCCGGCCGCAACCGCTACTGGGTGGTGCCCTGCGCCGATCACTATGTCCAGTGCGATGCCCCCACCGAACTGGCGCAGATCATCCGACTGACCGCGCAGGGGTCGGCCATAGACCTGCAAACACTCGGCGGCCGCCCCGACGGCGCAGTCTTGGTGGACCGGTCAGACGGCGATGGATAGCACTGGCGCGCCGTAGATTTCGACGGTGTCGAAGGCTGCCGCGATCGCGGAGCGCTGGGCGAGGGTGAGCCCCTGCTCTGATGCCGAGCTCAGCACCGCCGCCCTTGCGTCGGTGAACTGCGCTGTCGCGCTCAGCCGCGGGATCGAATGGTAGAACACCTTGGCCCAGGTCACGTCGGAGACGCCGACGGTGGCCGGGTCGGTCATCATCAGGTACGCGGCATGGCTGAAGATCGTGCTGTTGACGTGTTCGCCGCGATCGTCACCACTGCCGGTGTACTGCGTGCTGAGGCGGTCCCGATAGGGCCCGTAGGAGGTGGTGACCGAGGTCGGATCGGCGAGGTTGCGCACGATGCCGATGCCGGAGTCCTCTGCGATCAGCCACCGATCGGCCCCGGTTGCTCCTTCGACCAGGACCCCGAAGATGTCCGCATAGGCCTCGTTGAGCGCCCCGGGCTGGCCGGAGTCCAGCGCCGTGTCACCGAGGATGCTGCTGATGACGGCGTGGGTGAATTCGTGGGCGACGATGTCGACGTCGGCCTGCAGCACGCCTTTGTCACCGAATGCGAATTGCTGGATGGTCGGATCCCAGAACGCATTCGTATAGCCCAGCGGCGACGACGTCGGCCGGTAGCGAATGCTGATGACGATCTTCGCACCGTCACCGTCGTAAGACTGGCGTCCGAGCACAGTCTTGAAGTAGTCGTAGACCACGGCGGCATTCGCATGCGCTGACACTGCCGAGGTGTCCCAGCCGAACAGGCCTCGCTTGACCACCTTGCCGGGCAGGACCGGCGAGCCGAGGCCGAAAAACCCGTACGACGTCTTATAGGTCGTGATGTTGCGTGTCGGGTCCGACATCTCAGAAGATCTGAACCACAGAATCTTTCGGGTGTCGACCGTGATGGTTCGGGTGTCTCCGAGCCAGTCCTTCGCCGTGGTGACCGCAGCGGCGGCCTGCGCGTTGGAAACGGTGATGATCACGGTGCCGGCGTTCTCGCCGTCGGCGTGGATCATCACCGTCGCACCCGAGGGGGCGAGCTCACCGGTGTCCGGCACGTGCACCACCACGCGCCACGCCAGCGCAGGCGCGTGGTCGTCGGTCACGGTGTAGACGACCAGATCGTTGGTGAAGGTGCTTGCGGCAAGGAATGATCCGATCGATGCCGGGTCGGCGTTCGAACCCAGGTAGGCGGTGGAGGCGATGAGACGGATCTCGGCGTCCTCGTCGACCTTGGCGTCGGGGGTGATGCTGAAGTTGTCGCCCAGAGCGCGGTAGTAGTTGAACACGCTCGTGACGTCGCCGCCGGCATCGGTCACCAGAATGACTTCGCTACCGAGAACCGTTATACCTCCGATGGTTTCGGTGAACCGGTAGAAGCGCTCGAGTGTGTCGCCGTCGCCGACCTTCGATGCGGAGACCTCGGCGAGGTCGGCGAAGCCCGAAGGGGCGCCGAGCACCGGCGCGAGTGCGTTCAGGACGGCGGCGGCGTCCGCGGCATTCACGACCACCTGGTCGGTGAATCTGCCTTCGATCACTCTCACGGCGCCCGCGCTGCTGGTGGTGACCTCTACACCGTCGCGCGAGCTCAGCCCGTCGATGTCGAACGTGGACGGAATGCCAAGGCCTGCAGGCGATGTCGCCGCGATAGATACGGTGACCTCGGTGGGCCTGGCGAGGCCGAGGAGTCCCAGCAGCCCGTGCACGTGGAAGGGATTGCCGGAGGTGTCGTCGACCCGGATGGTGAACCGGTCGGCGCGGCCCGCGGCCGCGGCGCCAGGCGTGTAGGTGAAGCGTCCCAGCGCGTCGATCACGACCCGCCCGTGGGAGGGCCCGGAGGCAAGGACGTAGGTGAGTGCTGCATCGTCGTAGTCGACGGCGTTGAGGTTTCCCGCGACCACGCCGCCGGGACCGGGGCCGGACATGGTGACGCCGGCGATCGGACGCTGATTGTTCCAGGTGTACTGAGACTGGCGGACAGCCAGCCACAGGGACTCGACCAGCCCCGACACCGGCGTAACCGGCGCGGGCGCGTCGTCGGTGGCCGAACGCAGCCCCACCCACGTCAGCACGTCGGTCACGATGCTCTCGGTGGTGACGGGGCGCGCGCTGACCAGGCTGCGCAGCGTGGGCTCAGGTTCGACGGCCGGTGCGGGCTCGGGGGCGGACGCGACCGCCGCGAACTCGGTCGCGGCCTCCGTCGCGTCGACCGTGTCTGCCTCTTCGCCGGCGTGTGCGGTGATGTCGGAGGAGGGTTCGTCGGCGCCGGCAGCCGCGTCGGCACGCGTTGCTCGCGACCGCTTGTGCGACTGCGTGCGCTCGTCGGCCTCGGCCGTCTCGGCTTCAGCTTCGACCTCGGCTTCGATGCCGGTGTCGTCGGCTTCGACATCGCTGTCGTCGACTGCCGCGTCCGTTGATTCGTCTGATTCGTCCCCGGCGGCGTCCGCGGGCTCGCCGCGGGGGCCCGCGGACGTCGACGCGTCGCTGGACGCGTCATCCGATTGCGAGGTGCCTTCGGTGTCAGCGGGGCTCGCGACGGCGACACCCTGGCCGACGACCATACCCACGCCAATACCGGCAAGGACGATCCCCGAGTACAAACCCAGCCTCGGACCACTCGGCGTCCGCGACGTCAGGCACCCATCCACAGTGACCCCTAAACATTGCACGTAGCGAGGAACGTACCATCGCCCAGCAAACTATCGAGACATTCCGGCGACGAACATCGAAACTCGAGTTTCGGCCTGCGGAAAGCCGCCTCATTCAGTTTGCAAACGCAAGTTCAACGACTCGTTCAGCAATGCGCGGATGTTGCCGGGTCGCTAGTCGATCCGTTTGTTCCACGACCAGAACGAGGATCGCTGCTCCGAGGCCTCGCATGGAAGCATCCGCCGCGCCGTGTCTTCGGTGCGAACCGTTCTCCGAATCCGTCGCCCGCGCCATGGGCGAATTTGGTTACGTAGACGACAATTATTCTGCAGGTTGCGGCCGCAGTTCTTCCGTCATCCGGATGAATGATCGCGTGCGGTGCGGACGCTCTCACCGCCCAACGGGGCCTCCGGAGAGAACTCGCACTGCGGCCACGTCGTACTCCGACACCGCAGCCGACAGCATCGCCACCTGCTGCTCGTCGCTCGGCCCGCTGCCACGAAACGCGTCGACCGCAGCCTGGGACTCCCAGCGTTCGTACACATTGATCCGACCGACATCGATTACGTCGGCGCTGATCGCGAAGTCCAGACAGCCCGCCGCGCGGCGAGCTTGCTCGACCACAGCGACGCAGCCGTCGAGATACGCCCCGCGCAACTGGGGGTCAACTGTTAGATGCCCCGAAACGATCACCATGGCCTTGCTCCTTCCGCTGTCGCCGATATAGACACCCCGGATCCGGGAGAATCATCACTGTGCTGCCGGTTACCGTTTCCCAGTGACCGACCTGCCGTTGCGTCATTCCTGTCGCGCGCTTCTCGTCGATGGCGACCGCATCCTGCTCGCCCGGCACCGGCTCGACGACTATGCCGTGTGGGCCGGTCCCGGCGGGGGTGTCGAGCCTGGTGAGACCCACGTCGAGGCACTCGCCCGGGAGTTGCACGAGGAGACCGGTCTGATCCTCACCGCCGACCACGCACCGCAGCTGGTCTGGATTCAGACCGCCACGATGCCGTGGATGCGCGCCCAGGGCTACGCCGGCATCCTCAACCACTACTTCCTGATCCCCGTCGACGAGTTCCCACCTGTCAGCGGCGTACCGCACGAGTCGCCCGGCCACCCGGATGCGGAGGGAATCGTGGAGCAGCGATGGTGGGCCTTGGCGGCTATGGATGCCGCCCACGCCGCCGGCGAGCTGTTCTCGCCCCGGGCGTTGCCAAAACTGTTGCGGGAGTTGCTCACCGATGGGCCTCCGGCAACTCCGCTGGCGCTCGGGCTCTAGTGGCCTAGGGTGGATCGGGTGACTCTTGCTCTGGGCCCGGTGCTACGACATGTCGGCGAGACGACCGCCGTGGTGTGGGTGCAGACCGACGCACCGGCGGAGGTCGAGATCCTCGGCTGTTCGGCGCGAACATTCCAAGTTGACGAATGTCACTACGCGCTGGTGGTCGTCGAGGGATTGTCCCCGGACTCGGTGTTCCAGTACGAGGTGCGCATCGACGGCGCCAAGGTCTGGCCCGAACCTGACTCCGAGTTTCCGCCCAGCGTCATCAGGACTCGGGGTCCCAAGACCGCTGACCGGCTGAAGGTGATCTTCGGCTCGTGTCGCTATCCGAAAACCGGCGACGCCAAGCTGGACGACAAGCTCGGACTCGACGCGCTCGATTGCTTCGCCACTCGCCTGACGTCGATGCCGGTCGAAGAGTTGCCCGACGCGCTGCTGCTCCTCGGCGATCAGGTCTACGCAGACGAACTGACCCCCGACGCCCGTCGCCAACTGGCCGGCCGCCGAACCTCCAAGCGGCGACCGCCGGACGAAGTCGTCACCTACACCGAGTACGAGCGCCTCTATCGGCACACGTGGGGCGACCCCGAGATTCGGTGGATCCTCTCGACGTTGCCGACCGCGATGATCTTCGATGATCACGACATCCGCGACGACTGGAACACCTCCGCGCCGTGGCGGGCGGAAGTCAACCAGAAGCCGTGGTGGCGCGACCGAATCCATGCTGGGCTCGGGTCCTACTGGGTGTACCAGCATCTCGGCAACCTCAGTCCCGCCGAACTGGCTGCCGACGAGGACTACCAGAAGGTGATGGCCGCCGAGGGTGACTGCTGGCCCCTTCTGGTCGATCTGGCCGACCGCGCCGACTACGAGGTCGACGGCGACAAGGGTCTGCGGTTCAGCTTCCGGTGGGATCTGGGACGCAGCCGCCTCGTCATGGTGGATTCCCGCAATGCCCGGATCCTCGACAGCGGCGACCGGAAAATGCTCGGGGATCGAGAGTTTCGCTGGGTGGAAGAGCAGGTCGCCGACGACCTCGACTCGGTCGACCACCTGCTCATCGGATCGTCGCTGCCCTGGCTCCTTCCGCCCGCTCTCGGCGACCTGCAGATCATCAACGAGATCGCCGCAGACCGGCCCGGCCTGAGAGGAACGATCGCCGAGAAGATCCGGCAGGCAGCAGATCTGGAGCATTGGCCGGCATTCCTGCAGTCCTTCCTGCGCTTGAGCGGGATGATCGAAGCGGCGGCGCAGAGTTCACCGGCGACGATCTCGGTGCTCTCCGGCGACGTCCACCACAGCTACGCGGCACGCGCGCTGTTCCGAGAAACGGGTGAGACGACGGTGCACCAATTGGTGTGCTCCCCCGTCCACAACTATGTGCCCGCTCCCGTCAAACCGGCCTTCAAGTTCGCGTGGTCACCGCGGGTCGCGCGGCTGACCCGCCGCTGGGCCAAGCGCGCGGGTTCGCCCGACCTGCCGATGTCGTGGGCGAACCTCAGTGGACCTCAGTTCGGCAACACGATCGCCAGTTTGGAAGCGCATGGCCGCTCCGCCGAGGTGTTCTTCGAACAACCCGAGGACAACGGCGAACTGTCGACGGTGGCCCGGGTCAAGCTCACCGATTAGTGCACGCCCTCCATCTGGCGGCTGACCCACGGCGCGATAGCGAAGACAACCACGCCGACGGCGACGGCGACCGCACCGAGGATGCCGAAATAGGCTGCCTCACGGGAGGTGTCGTAGTAGCCCGCCAGGACACCGGACATCGACGTGCCGATACCGACGGAGAAGAAATACAGCGCCATCATCTGCGCGCGGAACGCCTCCGGCGCGAGTTTGGTGGTGATCGACAGCCCGATGGGCGACAACAGCAGTTCCGAGACGGCGAAGACGCCCAGAATAACCAGCACCGCCAGCGCGGGCACAGCGCTGACGCCGGCGAGCGGCACGAAGCACAGGAACGCCAGTCCCATACCGATGACACCGTAGGCGAACTTGCGCGGCGTGGTGGGCGCCCGGTTGCCCAGTCTCGTCCACAGGATCGCAAACAGCGGTGACAGCGCGATGATCCAGACGGGTTCGATCGAGCCGATCCAGTTCGACGGCGCGACCCACCCGAAGATCGACCAGTTCATCCGCTCGTCGGAGTACACCGCGAGCACGGTGAAGATCTGCTGGAACAGCGACCAGAACACGGCATTCGCGACAAACAGCGGAATGAATGCGCGGACCCGGACCCGTTCCGGCGCAGTGACTTTCGGACTTCTCAGGAACACCACAAAGTAGGCGATCGAGGCGACCACGATGACACCGGTCGTGACCTGGGACAGATTGGCCAGGGTGACCAGTTTGAACGCGATCGCCGCACCGATGACCACCAGCACCGCTACGAACACCCCGACGGTCTTACCGACAGCATTGCGCGGCAACGGGTTCGGCACGACCCGCCCGTGCTCTCCGAGGTTGCGCCGGAAGAAGATGTACTGCGCCAAACCCAGCGCCATGCCGATCGCGGCCGCGCCGAAGCCGTAGTGGAACCCCAGATTCGTCTGCAGCAGACCGGTGACCAACGGGCCGATGAACGCACCGAGGTTGATTCCGAGATAGAACAGGGTGAAGCCGCCGTCGGCGCGCACATCACCCTTTTCGTAGAGCGTTCCGAGTAGCGAGGAGGCGTTGGCCTTCAACGCTCCCGATCCAAGCGCTACGAACAGCAGTCCGACGCCGACGCCGACGAGGCCCGGGATGACGGCAAGGGCGATGTGGCCGATCATCACGACGACACCGCCGTAGAACACCGTGCGCTCCATGCCGAGAAGGCGGTCGGCGATCCAGCCGCCGAGGACCGTCGACAGATAGACCAGGCCGCCGTAGGCGCCGACGATGCCCGTGGCGGTGGGCTGCGGTAGCCCGAGCCCTCCGTCGGTGGCGGAGTAATAGAGGTAGTAACCCAGGATGGTCAGCATCCCGTAGAAGGAGAATCGTTCCCAGAGTTCGACGCCGAACAGATTGGTCAGCCCGATCGGGTGACCGAACAACGTGCGCGATGGGGTGTGCTCACGAGTCGTCATAGGGTCAGCCTGCACCGTTCCCACCCTTCACAGCGAGTTCCTAGACTCGGGTCATGCCCGTTCCCGATAAGCCACGCCCAGGTCAAGAGTCGGTGTGGGACTACCCGCGTCCGCCTCGGTTGGAACCCTTCGCCGGCTCGATCACCGTAGAACTCGGGGGCCAGACCGTGGCGGCGACGGACACCGCGTGGCGTGTTCTCGAAACCAGCCACCCGCCGACCTACTACCTTCCACCAGGGTGTTTCGTCGAAGGATCGCTTCGGCCCACCGCGGGGTCGTCCTGGTGCGAGTGGAAAGGTCAGGCCAGTTACTTCGACCTGGTGACTCCCGCTGCCGTCGCCCGCCGGGCGGCGTGGACGTACCCCGCACCATCGCCGGCATTCGTCGAGCTCACGGGAGCGGTTGCGGTGATGGCGAGCTTGGTCGACCGATGCACCGTCAACGGCGAAGAGGTGGTGCCTCAGCCGGGCGGGTTCTACGGCGGCTGGATCACCAGCTGGATAGCCGGCCCCTTCAAAGGTGGGCCCGGTTCCGCAGGCTGGTAGGCCTATTCGCCGACCGCCTGCGGACGCCCGTTCGGGTACGGCAGGTCGACGCCATGCTCGTCGTAGGCGCGCAGAATTGCTCGCCGCAGCCGGCGCTGCACTGCCCACTGCGCGTTCGGGCGGACCTTGACCGTCATCCGGAGTTTGATCAGGTCCGGGGAGAACTCCTGCACTCCGAGCATCTGCGGTTCGCCGATGACTTTGCCCGACAGGGTTTCGTCTGCGACCGCCGCTGCGGCCGCGTCGATCGCG
The DNA here is from genome assembly GCF_002101705.1 of Mycolicibacterium iranicum. Lineage (GTDB taxonomy): Bacteria > Actinomycetota > Actinomycetes > Mycobacteriales > Mycobacteriaceae > Mycobacterium > Mycobacterium iranicum. Next base: position 116,789 of record NZ_LQPC01000027.1, read on the forward strand.
ACCTGCTCGGCGCGCTCCACGTCGGCGGTCAGCGCGACCGGGACCTCGATGCGCGCGACGGCGTACTCCTGGCTCATGTTGCCCACCCGGGCGATCTCGCCGTTGCGGACGTACCAGAGCGTGCCGTCGATGTCGCGGACAGTGGTGATCCGCAGCCCGACACTCTCGACCTCGCCCACGGCATCACCCAGGTCGACGGTGTCGCCGACGCCGTACTGGTCCTCCAGGAGCATGAAGACTCCGGTAACGAAATCGCGGACGAGGTTCTGTGCGCCGAAGCCGATCGCCAGTCCGACCACGCCCGCCGACGCGATGAACGGGGCGATGTTCACTCCGAGCACGTTCAGCACGGCCAGCACCACCCAGATCAGCAGCACGATCGACACCGTCGACTTCAGCACCGAGCCGATGGTCTGAGCTCGCTGCTGGCGACGCGCGATCACCTGATCGCTGGTCGACGAGGACGGAACACGGTCACGTAGACGGCGCACGATCGGCGGCGTCCTCGACGACCGACCCTCCTCGCCGACGCCGCGCTCCTTGCGGCTGCGGGCCATCGTGGTCCGGTCGATCATGCGGTGTGCGATGAAGCGAATGACGAGGGCTACGGCGATATAGGCGACGATCCTGATCGGGACCTCGATGAGCCAATGCCTGCTGGTGTCCGTCCATTCGAAAGCCAAGAGGGAGACATCCATGTGTTACCACCATACGGCGGCGGCATTGCGGCCTTGAGCGCCCCGGGGCCCGATCGGGGCCGTGGCACGATCGAGGGGTGACGGTCGTTCTTGCGCTGCGGTGCGCAAATGGAGTTGTGCTGGCGTCTGATTCGCAGATCACCGATCCCGGGCGCGGACTGACGTACCCGGCCCAGAAGTTGCACCCCCTGGGCAAGCACGCGGCGTGGGGAGGAAGCGGATCACGTGCCGTTCTCTATGACGTCGAGCAGGTGTTCAACGATGAAGCGGACGCGATCGTGGAGGCCAAGAACACCGGGCACGCGCTGCAGGCCCGCATTCTGCCGATCCTCAAGCATCACTACGACACCTTCATCGCCGACGTCCCGGGCCAGGAAACCGGGGGAACCCCGGCGACGTACGTACTGGCGGCGGGCTACGACGGCGATCGCCCGTTCATCATCGACGTGGACCCCAACGGGCTGATCGGCCACCACGAAGAGACGGGTTTTCAGGCCGTCGGCAGCGGGGCCGCGATGGCTCAGCAGGCCCATGCCCTGCTCGCCAGCTTCCGGATGTCGGAGCGTGACGTGGACTACGGCGTCGTCGCGGCACTGCGGGTCCTCGACGCGCTTGACGCGTCCTCACCCAGTGTCGGGGGCCCGATGGACATCTGCCGGATCACGCCGGAGGGCGCGCATCATCTGAGTGAGGAGGAGATCGCGGACGTTCGCCGACACGTGAGTCGATGGGTCGAGCTGGAACGCAACGCCCTTGATCAACTGTTCGCCGACGAGGGACGTTAGCTCGCCAGCGCAGCGTTGAGATCGGCCTGGGTCTCGGCGAGGAACGTCTGGAACTGGTCGCCGACCATGAACGTGGTGGTGAACTGGTTGCGCTCTGCGATCTGCTTCCACGTCGGCGTCTCGACCATCCTGCCGAGAGCTTCCTGCCAGTACTTCACGGCGAAATCCGGCATCTCCGGCGGGCCGTAGAGGCCGCGCCAATTCGACAGGGTGACGTCGAAACCCTGCTCCCGCGCAGTCGGCGCCTCGAGGCCGGGCAGGCGCTCCTCGGACAGCACGCCCAGAGGTTTGAGGGCACCCGAGGTCAGCGGGCCGATGACCTCGCTGACGCCGGCGATCGCGACGTCGATCTCGCCGACTGACAGCGCAGCGGCCTGTTCGGCTCCGCCTTCCAAGCTGACGTAGTTGATGCGTCCCGGGTCTCCCCCGGCTGCCGTCACCAGCAGATCGAACGGGGCCTGGTCGTCGGTCGCGGCGCCGACCGCGATGGCGGCGGGATCGTCGCGCACTACCGAGAGAAGATCGTTCAGGTTCTGATACGGCGCATCAGGTGCTGTGAGGACGATGTAGTACTCGGTCATCAGTCGCGCAATCATCGTGACGTCGCGGTACCCGTACTCGGAGATGCCGCGATACTCGTTCATCATCATCGACAGCGACGTCACCGACACCTGGTCATCACGGCCCTTGTACTCCTCGACCATCGTCGCGAGGAAGTCCGCGCCGATGTTTCCGGGCCGGTTCTCGACCGGGAGTGCCACCTCGACGATCTTCTCCTTCTCCAGCGCGTCGACCACGGCGCGGATGGTGATGTCGAAGCCGCTACCCGGGTTGGCGCCCGCGGTCATGGTGACCGGCCCGGAGGGATAGGCAGGCGCGGCCGGGCGCTGCTCGGATGTCTGGCATCCGGTCAGCAGTAGCGACGCAGCCAGCATGGCTCCGATCGCCGATGTGATCGTCAACGTGTGCTCCTCGGTCGTGTGATGCTCGACTAGAAGCAGTACACGGCAATCGCCGGTGGCGTCGCCGTTACGCGGGATTGTCTGCGGCAACTTCGAACGCCAGCACCGCAATGTCGTCGCGTTGATCCAGTTTGGGTGCCAGCGTGGCGATTTCGTGCATCAACGCGTTCAGGCCCGCCCCTGCGTGTTCCGAGACGAACGCGGACAGCGCCGATTCGTCGAACGAGGTGTCGCCGAGGCGTGCTTCGACCAGCCCGTCTGTGAAGAACAACAGGAACTGACCGGGACGCACCGTCACCGAGCACACGTCGAAGACGGCATCGGGCAGCGCTCCGACGAGCATGCCCTCACCGGGTCGGATGGACTGGACGTAGCTGCCGGCCGAGTCGGCGAGCAGGGCCGGCGGATGACCGCCGGTGGCGATGGTCACGGTGAATCCGTCACCATCTTCGGCGGGTTGCAGGGTTCCGAAGTGCACCGTGCAGAACCGTCGCGGCTCAACCTCGCGCAGCAGTACGGCGTTCAACTCGTACAGACCGGAGGTCGGATTGTCGTAGTGCAGGGCCGCCGACCGCAGCGTGTAGCGGATCAGCGAGGTCACCACCGCGGCATCGACGCCGTGGCCGAGCACGTCGCCGATGAAGAACGCCCACCGATTGCCGCCCAGGCTGAACAAGTCGTAGAAGTCGCCGCCGACCCGGCGCGATGAGATCGGACGAAAGTAGGCTGCCGCTGCAAGGCCTTCGATGCGGGGAAGGGACGGTGGGAGCAGGGTTCGCTGCAACGCGGTCGCGTATTCCTCGATCGAATCGCGGTCGCGTTCGGCGATTCCGCGATCCGTCCTGGCCTGATCACGCTGTCTGCGAGCCTCGTCCCGATCCCGCTCCGCAGCGCCCCTGCCTTCTTGGGCGCTGTCGCGGTCGCGTCGCGCGTCGTCTCGCGCCGTCTCTGCGTCGCCGCGTAATCGGCGTTCGAGGCTGACGGCATCCAGCGTCGACAGGCGCAGCTCCAGCTGTTCCATCACGATCGCGGCGAGGTCCTCGAGGATCATCAGGTGGCCGGCGGAGGCCTGCCGGGTCACAGTGTCCATCACCGCGACCGCGCCCAGTCGGTGTCCTTCGAAGGTGACGATCGGCGCGGCGGCGTAAAAGCGGATTCGGTGGTCCCGCACGAACTCGCTGTGCGCCGCGCTCGGGTCGCTGCGCGCATCGTCGATGACTTCGACGGCATTGCTCGACGTGGCCGACGCCAGCAGCGGGTCCCGGGGCAGAACCGCAGGCAGGTCCGCGCCGAAACCGTGGGTCCCGATCAGGGACACCTCGTCGCCGCCGACGATCGACACGAGTGCCATCGGTACGTTCAGGGAACGGGCCGCCAGCCCGGCGATGCGGCTCAGCACCGATCCCCGAGGTGTGTCGGCGATGCGGTAACGGTGCACCGCCTCAAGCCGCGCCTGCTCGGCGTCGGCGTAGTTGCGGCTTTCGGTGATCGCGCTGTCCTTGCTCAGTCCGTTTCGGGCGGAACGCTTCGGCCCGGGATTTTGTCAGCCTGACGGCGATCCGGCAACGCGCTGAGCGAACCTCGCTGATTACGCATTCCGAACATCATTGACGCACCCCCAGTACGTTTCAGTAAGTGGCGATTTCCCGTCCTTTGCACCACTGATCTCCCAGAATGGTCGATGGGCGGTCATCACACTCACACCGCGCAGAGGGGGCTCGGTGGGGACTGGAACGACGGCCGACCATGGACGGCGCAATGCCTCGGTCCAGCGCATCCGCAAGGCAATGCGCTTGACTGGGATGCGGCCGCTCCCCCGCCTCGCGCCACGCACACCAGTCGACCTGCGCGGCAAGCGAATTCTTTTGACGGGCGCATCCTCGGGGATCGGCGAAGCCGCCGCGGAGAAGCTGGCGAATCACGGGGCGACCGTCATCGTCGTGGCGCGCCGCGCACATCTGCTCGATGGCGTGGTCGCGCGGATCACTGCGCGAGGTGGCAGCGCGATCGCCGTGCCGACCAATCTGGCCGACCTCGATGCCGTCGATGAACTCGCGAGCACCGCGGGTCCGGTCGACATCTTGATCAACAATGCGGCCCGTTCGATCCGCAGGCCGCTGCTGGAGTCACTGGAGCGCTGGCACGACGTCGAACGCACCATCGCGCTGAATTACTACGCGCCTCTTCGGCTGATTCGCGGGCTTGCGCCGGGGATGGTCGAACGGGGCGGCGGGCACATCATCAACATCTCCAGTTGGCGGGTGATGCCGGAATCGTCGCCGCTTTTCGGCGTCTACAACGCGTCGAAGGCGGCGCTGAGCGCCGTGAGCCGGGTGATCGACAACGAGTTGGCCACCTCCGGTGTGACGTCGACGACCATCTACTACCCGTTGGTCGCCACGCCGATGATTGCGCCTACACGTGCCTACGACGGGTTGGCTGCGCTCAGCGCTGATGAAGCCGCCGAATGGATGGTCGTCGCCGCACGCACGCGTCCTGTCCGCATCGCGCCACGCAAGATGTTGCCGCTGCGGGCGCTCGACATCGTGTCTCCGAGGCTACTGAACGGAGTCATGAAGCGATCGACACCTCAACCGGGATCCCGTGACATCCGGTAAGGCATCGGGCTATCTGACCGAAAACCTCGGCCTGGGAGCGCTTCTCACCACCGCCGCGTTCTTCTGCGTCGCACTGGTTGGCACGCTGGCCAAAGTCTCCGGACAGTTCACCTCGACCGGCGTCCTCCTTCTGTTTCAGAACGCCATCTGCCTGGTGTTCCTGCTACCGGTGGCGGTCAAGGGCGGACGGCGCTCGCTTCGCACCGACAAGATTGGTTTGCACCTGTTGCGCGCGGGTTCCGGCACGGCGTGCTGGTATGCCCTGTTCTTCGCCATCGAGCGGATACCGCTGGCCAATGCGACCCTTCTGACTTACAGTGCGCCGCTGTGGATGCCGTTGATCGCATGGGCGGTCACGCGGCAACGGGTCGCTGCAGCCACCTGGATCGGAGCCGGCCTGGGCTTTGCCGGTGTGATGCTGGTGCTGCAACCGCAGGGACATGGCTTCAGCATCGGCGAACTTTCGGCCCTTGCAGGCGCGTTGACGTTGGCCGTCGCCATGATGACGGTGCGCTGGCTCGGCGCGACCGAGCCCGTGACCCGGATCCTCCTGTACTACTTCGGGCTCTCCACGCTGCTGTCGATCCCCATCGCCATCGCCGACTGGGCGCCGGTTCCGGCCTCTGCGTGGCCCTGGCTCATCGGACTTGGCTTTGCGCAGTTATTTTCGCAGATCCTCATCGCGGTGGCTTATCGCTATGCGTCTGCCGAGAAGCTCGGGCCGTTCATCTACACGGTCATCGTCTTCACCGCGGTCATCGACTGGATCGTGTGGGACCACGCACCCACGCTGAGCACCTATCTCGGAATGGTCCTGGTCATCGGCGGCGGCGTCATGGCGATGCGCGCGAGGGCACGGGTGCCTGCACAGCGCACCTAAGCCTGCAACGGAGAATCTGCGGGTGTGCAGGGCACAAGCGACGGGCCGGGCCCTACTCCGACAGGGCTCTGTCGATCGCGGCGCCGAGGTCCGAGTAGGCCCGGATGCTCAGCCGTTCGCCGTTGAGGAAGAAGTTGGGAGTGCCCTGCACGCCCAGCGCGGTGCCGTCTGCGACATCCTCCTGGATGCGCTCGAGCGTCGACGGCGAGTTGTACGCCGCCTGCCACGCAGCCATGTCGAGGCCGAGTTCTGTTGCAAAACTGCGAAATACATCGTCGGCAGGCACCTGCCGCTCGCCCCATTGGTCCTGTGTCTCGAACATCTTCTTGTACATCGGCTCGAACTGACCCTGTTGCGCTGCCGCCTCCACTGCGCGCGCTGCTCGCTCTCCGTTGAAGTGACCGGGCATCGGAAAGTAGCGGGCGACAAAGTTCACCTGGCGGCCGTACTGGGAACGCAACTGCTCCACAGCGGGAAACGCCGCTCGGCATCCTTCACATTCGAAATCGAGGAACTCGACGAAAGTCACGTCGCTGTCCGGCGCCGAGTTGAGGCGATGGCTGTTCTCGCGGACCACCTGCGGCCCGCCCTCGGATTGCGAGGTCGCCGCAGATTCTCCGTCTCTGGCCGAAACGTAAAGTCCAACGCCCATCACAGCGGTGATGACGATGAACGCTGTCAGCAGAATGCGCGTCATTGGGTTCACGAGCAATTCCTTTCGCTCCGAGCCGATTCGACTCGGGGAGCGATCTACGGTGCAACTACGTAGATAGTTCTACCATGGCCCCGGTGAAGCAACGGCATCCGGCGACTGTACTGACGGTCAATCAGAGAGCTCTGCCAACAGATCAGCCGGAATCGCCATGGGGTCCATCAAGCCGACCGCGGCTCGGCCGGTATTCCCCGGGGGATAACGCCCGGTGAGCGAACCAGGCGCCGCGACGATCACACGGAGGAGCTGACCGACCGCTTCGCGCCGATCACGCTGACGTGCCGCGAGATACAGCATCGAGGCGTGATTTCGCGTATGCAGCCACGGATAGGGCTGCGACACGATATGTGCACGCTCAAGGTGGAACCAGCGCTCCTCCGTCGAAGCTGCCGCTTTCGCCGCACCCATCTCTCGGTCGTACAGTTCACGATCGCGTGTCGAGGAACGAATCATCCGGCGAGCCGTCCTTTCACTTCGTCGAATCATGTTTCGGCGTAACGAGTCTCGGCGCAGAAGTCCGCACCTGTCAGCCCACCCCCAGCGGACGTGCCCGTAGGCCACCCGCATGAAAGCGGACGGCGCGACCTCGTCCGCCTGGTTCAAGGCACCCGTTCGATACGTGCCAGAATACATAGTTACATTCGCATAGGTCTATACATCGACGCGGGTGCATCGCGGCTTTCGCCAGTAAGGTCGAGGTTATGCAGGACGATGTGGCGGCGCTGGCGAAGGAACTCGGCGAGACTCCGTTCGTCTCGCTGGTGACCTACAAGCGAGACGGGACACCGGTCGGCGCGGCAATGTGGATCGCTTCCGACGGGGACGACCTCGTGGCGTGGACGCCGGCCGATGCGTGGAAGGTCAAGCGGGTGCGCCGGGACCCGCGCATTGTGGTGATCCGCTCCGGCCGCATGGGCAAGGTCGATCCGGTCGATCCGGAACTGTTGGGCACGGCCATCGTCGAGGATTCACCCACCGCGGTGGCGAAAGCCGAACAGCTCATTCGCCGCAAGTACGGCGCCCAGTTTCACATCATCACGACGATCGAGGCGATCCTCGCCAGGGGCCGCAAGCCCCGCGTGGCTCTCCGCATCACCCCGCAACAGGTGAACTCGAAGGCTGGGTAGCCCTGCGTGCCGCCGAGAGTGCGGTGAGGGCGCAATTTTCTGCGAAAACCCGCCCTGATCGCACTCTCGACGCCCAGGCGGGGTTGTCTGACGTGGGGCGGGCGGGGCTCGAACCCGCGACCAAGGGATTATGAGTCCCCGGCTCTAACCAACTGAGCTACCGCCCCGTGCGCAGAACGCGGCCATCATGGTCGCACATGCCCGGTCAGGCGAAGATGGTCTGCCCCTGCTCGTCGACCTCGTAGCGTTCCGTGCCCTCAGCCACCCGCGGCGCGTCGGCAGCCATCGACACCGCGATCTTGTTACAGGAATTCCGCATGACGTCCATCGTGATCTCGAACCTCTGCTTTTCCGAGAAGTGCTTGCGCATCCCGTCGGCGACGTCGGCGTCGATCCGCGACGGCGTCCACACCAGCGCGTCGACATAGCGCAGCGCCGCCTTGTGCGCCTCGGTCAGATCGGCAGCCGATTCAAAGTCGGCGATCTGCCGGTACATGTCCTCCGAGCCGCCCGCGTCGAGCGCATGCACTTCCCGCAGCGACTTGCACAGTCTGCAGTTGTGCGCCTCGGCGCCACGCAACCGCACCACCTCGGTCGTCACCGCATCCACGTCATGCAGGCGCGCCACCGCCGGCACGAACCCGCCCAGGAGCTTGCCTACCGGATCAGTCTCGCGGTCTATCTCGACATTGGCCGCGAACCCCGGCTTGCCGAGCCCGAGCGCCTCGCATCCTGCCCACACCCTCGGAACGAAGTCGGCGATGAAGACGGCCACGACAACCCGATAAGCGTTGTCACCGAACACTTCCACAAAACGCGCCCGCTGATTGTCCCCTATCCCCGTCACGTCGACCGCGAACTGCTCGGCGAAGGCCACCAGCACAGCGTCCTCGTCGGTGCGGTCTTGAGGCACGTCCGCGGGCGTTGGCAACGGCGGTAGCGACAGCGTCCGTCCGCACGTCAGCCGGAGCAACGTGTCGGCGCGCTCGTCCCCCGAGGACAGTGTGACCAGCCGCGACAGTCGTTGGGACAGCTCATCAGTCATCCCGCGATTATTGCGCCTGACTCACCGAAGACATATGGAAGTCCGGGATTCGCAGTGACGGCATCTTTGCGCGCGTCGCCCAGTCGCCCCACTCCCGGGGCAGCGTCACCTCGCTTACGCCGGCTTCACTCGCGCGCCGCAGCAGGTCCAGCGGGCTCTCATTGAACCGAAAGTTGTTCACCGCCGCGGTGACCTGACCGTCCTCGACCAGATAGACCCCGTCGCGCGTCAACCCCGTCAGCAGCAGCACCGACGGGTCGACCTCGCGGATGTACCACAGCGTGGACAGCAGCAGGCCTCGCTCGGTACTTGCGATCATCTCCTGCAGGCTGGCCGTGCCACCGGTCATCAAAAGGTTGTCCGCGCCGACCGCGACCGGTGCGCCGAATTCAGCGGCCGCCGCACGCGGATATGCCAGCGCATTGATGACGCCGTCACGGATCCAGTCGAGCCGCTCGATCGGCAAGCCGTTGTCGAAGACCGAGGACCGCTCCGATGAGCTCGTGGCCGTTACGAACGGTGTGCACTCCAAACCGGGCGCAGCGGGATCGGAGAAGAGCGTCAACGGCAGCGACGTCAGCTTCTCCCCCACCCGGGTGCCCCCGCCCGGCGCCGCCAGCGCGGTGCGGCCCTCCTGAGCGCCCCGCCCGCCCATCGTCCACGTCAGGTAGATCATCATGTCGGCGACGGTGGAGGGCGGCATGATCGTCTCGTACCGTCCGGCAGGCAGCTCGACGGTGCGGCCTGCCCAGGACAGCCGCGTGCCGAGCTCGTCGAGCATCGAATCCGTTGGTACGTCTACGAAGTCGGGCGTGCTCACGCCGACCCACGCGCTGGCGCCGTTGCGCTTGGCGTTGATCTCCACCGAGCCGTTCGGCTGAGTGAACCGGCGGCGTAAGCCCGACGAGGTCGCGACGAACGTCGTCTCGAGAATGTGCCGAGCGTATCCGAACAGCGTGTCGCCGCCGCGGAAACCACGGGTCAACGAGTTCGCAACCCCGCCGAACGCCTCGGCGCCGGTGCGCGGAATCGCGTCGTCCCAGTTCGGCGGCGCGTCACCACCCGGCAGCGCTGGAGCATTGTCGCGCGCCGGCGGCGCAGCAGCGGCGGCCTTCTGGGACGCCGCCACCAGATCGGTGATGACGGCCGGGTCGACAGCGCTGGAACGCACCGACCCGACATGGGCGTCATCGTTGCGCCGCACAATCGAGATGACAGTGGTGGTGCGGCTGGTGGATTCGCCGTTGGTGGTCATCGTGTTGTTGGCCCATCGCAGAGACGCGTCGACCCGGTCGGTCACCAGCACGATGGTCTCGTCGGCCCCGCCCAGCCGGTGCGCTTCGGCCAGCGCAACGTCGGTCACCAGTTGTGCGCCGATCATCGCCCGCCCTCTTCGCGTGTGTTCAGGACATTGATTCCGCGGAACAGCGCCGACGGGCAGCCGTGGCTGACCGCCGCGACCTGGCCGGGTTGCGCCTTACCGCAGTTGAATGCACCGCCGAGACGCCACGTGGATTGTCCTCCAACGGCTTCCAGCGCTGCCCAGAAATCAGTGGTCGTGGCCTGGTAGGCGACATCGCGGACCTGACCGTCGAGCTTGCCGTCTTTGATCCGGAAGAAGCGCTGCCCGGTGAACTGGAAGTTGTAGCGCTGCATGTCGATCGACCAGCTCTTGTCGCCGACGATGTAGAGACCGTCGGCCACCCGGCTGATCAGTTCGTCGGTGCTGATGTCGTCGGGGCCTGGTTGCAGGGAGACGTTGGCCATCCGCTGAATCGGTACATGGTGCGCCGAGTCGGCGTACGAACAGCCGTTGGATCGGCCGACACCAAGCCGCGGCGCGAAAACCCGGTCGAGCTGATAACCGACGAACAGCCCGTCGCGCACCAGATCCCAGCTCTGCGCCCGCACCCCTTCGTCGTCGAAGCCCACGGTGGCCAAACCGTGCGCGACGGTGCGGTCGGCCGTCACGTTCATCACCGGCGAGCCGTACTTCATTCGGCCCAGCTTTTCAGGCGTCGCGAACGACGTTCCCGCATAGGCGGCTTCGTAGCCGATAGCACGATCGTATTCCGTTGCGTGCCCGATCGACTCATGGATGGTCAGCCACAGGTTGGTGGGGTCGATGACCAGATCGGTGGGTCCGGCAACGACGCTGGGCGCCTTGGCTTTCTCGGCCAGCAACGACGGTAGTTCGGCGAGTTCACCCGCCCAGTCCCAGACTTCGTCGCCGACAACGGCTTCCCAGCCACGCCCGGTCGGGGGCGCCAGCGTGCTCATGGTGTCGAACGAGCCAGCGGCCGCGTCGACGGTGACAGCGTCCAGACGCGGAAGCACGCGCACCCGCTGCTGAGTGATCGACGAACCGAACGAATCTGCGTAGAACGTCTGCTCCTTGGCCGCGTGCAGCCATGCCGACACGTGGTCCACGCCATCGGAGGCGAGCAGCCTGCCCGAGTAGTCCTCCAGGACCGCGATCTTGTCTCCGGTGGCGATGGAGAACGGGTCGATCTGGTAGCTCGACACCCAGGTGACGTCGCGGTAGACGGGTTCGGGGGCGAGTTCGATGCGCTCGGCGTTGAGGGGGGCCAAGGTGGTCGCGACCCGTGCGGCACGCCGCGCGGTGTCGGCGGCCGCACCGGTGTCCAGCTCGGCATGGGAGGCGAAACCCCACGTGCCGTTGACGATCACCCGCACCGCCAGGCCGATCTCGTAGTCGGTGACCGCGGTTTCCAGCGCGCCGTCGCGCAACTGCACGGTCTCGGTGGTGATCGCATGGACGCGAAGGTCGGCGTAGCTTGCGCCCGCCTGCCGGGCCGCGGTCAGCGCTGCGTCGGCGAGCGCGTGACGCGGCAGCGCAAGGAAGTCCGCATCGATCGTTCGGGCTGTCACGCCTTCACAATGTAGATCAGCTTCGGATTCCGCTCGTCCCCAGGATCGTCAGCTCCAGCGCGAGCGCGATCCCGCACACGAGGGTGACGATCGCGAAGGCCACCCCGTCGCGGCGCTTCGGCCCCGACGGCACGGCCGAGATCTGACCCGCCCCGCCGCGGGCTGTGATCGCGTCCCCCATCTCATCGGCGCGGCGCAGCGCGACCGTGATCGCCGCCGACAGGAGGTCGATCAGATCGGAGGCGAGCCGCCGGCCACGCGCCCGCCGGTCACCGTCGACATCATGGGGCCGCAGTCTGCGCGCCGCATAGAGCGTGCTGAACTCGTCGATCAACATCGGAAACGCCCTGAGCGCCAACGCAAGTGTGACCGCCCAGTCGTCGACGGGGACACGCAGCGGCCGCAACGGCCGGCCCAGTTTGGCAACTGCGGGCGCGACTTCGGCGACGTTCGTGGTCCACGACACCATCGCGCCGAGCCCCAACAGCACGATCGACAACGCGGTGATTCGCAGGAAGTTGAGCAGTCCGCCGAGGCCGACGGTCACCGAACCCACGCCGAACTCGGGACTTCCGCCGGCGAACGTCGCAGTGACTGCGCCCAGCAGAAGCAGCCCCCAGAGCCATGCCGGGATCGTCGGCAGGACTCCGCGCGGGATGCGCGCGATCTTGGCGGCGACGACAACGAGCAGGGCCACGGCGCCGATGGGCACCCAACCCGGGTAGAAGGTCAGCAACACACCGATGCCGGCCACGATGAGCAGCTTGGAGCCCGCCCACAGTTCGTGGATCGCCGTGCGCCCCGGCACGGGCCGCAGCAGCACCACCTGTCGGCGGGGTTTGCGCTGTTTCGCCGCAGCGGTCATGCCATCCCTCCCGCCGCCGTGGGTGCCGTCGCGAGCACTCCGTTCTCCAGGTGCAGGATGCGCGGGCACAGATTCTCCAGCCCGGCGAAGTCGTGGGAGATGACGACGACGGTGAGCCGGGTCCGCCGTCGCAGGTCCTCCAGCAGACGCAACAGGCCGCGCTGTGACGCCGCGTCGAGCCCGGCCAGCGGCTCGTCGAGAATCAGCGCGCGGGGCGAGCGGGCGAGCAGGCCCGCCAGCACCACTCGTCTCATCTGCCCGCCACTGAGCTGATCGATCCGCCGCATGGCAAGCCCCGGATCGAGACCGACCGTACCGAGTGCCGCGATGACCCGGTCGCGGTCGCGCACCGAAAAGCCCGCCGCCGAGGCGATTTCGTGGGCGACGTGGCTACGCATCAGCTGCAGGCGCGCGGCCTGGAACGAGATGGCGACCGCACCGACCTGGTCGGACACCGGTTTCCCGTCCAGCAGACACGTTCCGGTGGTGGGCACGGTCAGCCCGGCCATGATCCATGCCAAGGTCGACTTGCCGGAACCGTTGAGCCCGTGAATCAAGACGCCGTCGCCCTCATGCACGGCGAAATCGACGCCGTCCAAAGCGGTTTTCGCCCACGGAGTCCCGCTGCCGTACTCGTGTCCGACACCGTTGACCTCCAGGATGGGCACCCCGCGCGGGGTGTCGGCCTGCGGTGTCGCCGCCGGCGCCTCCGCCGTCTGCACCATCTCGGTGTTGTCGGCGGCCGCGCCGTGGCCCGCCAGCGCCACGGTGCGGTCGGCCACGTCGGCCTCGTCGTTGTAGTGGGTGATGTGTACCAGTGCGGTGCGGTGGCGCTTGGTCAGGCCGGACAACACCGTCATCAACCCGTCGCGGCCGTCCTGGTCGACCATGCTGGTCACCTCGTCGGCGATCAGCAGCGAGGGCTCGCGGGCCAATGCCGCGGCCACGGCGAGGCGTTGCAGTTCGCCTCCGGACAGTCCACCGGTGTCCCGCTCCGCCAGCCCGTCGAGGCCGACCTCGGTGAGCAGTTGCTCGACGTCGGTGTCGGCACCCGGCGGCAGGCCCCACACGACGTCGTCGGCGACGCGGGTGCCGAGCACCTGGCTCTCGGGATGCTGCATCACCACTGCGGTGCCGCCGAGTTTGCCCAACCCGACGGCGCCGGGACGCTCGATCGTTCCTGCCGTCGGTTCACGGCCGGACAGCACCAACATCAGCGTCGTCTTGCCGGAGCCGTTGGCCCCGGTGACCGCGATGTGCTCACCCGGCCGCACTTCCATCGAAACCGGACCGAGCGCATCATGAACGGAAGTGGGGTAGCGGAAGCGGACGTCGGTCAGCGTGAGCGGAATCGGCGCGATGGCGCCGGTGTCGGAGGATGACTCCAGCTTGTGCACGTCCGGAACCCCGAGCAGACGCTTCATCACCCGCGACAGCGCCCACCAGCCGACGAGACTGACGAACGTGATGCTGAAGATTCCGGAGGCGAAGAAGACAAAGGGCCAGTAGTCGAGCGCGGTCGCGAAGTCCCTGGTGAGACGTTCAGCGAACGGTTCCAAGCCGGGGATCCGCTCGATGATGGCGGCCAGCCCGGTGATGTTGGCGGTCATCGATTCGAAGATGAGGTTGCGCAGGCGGCTCAGCACAGCGAGCGCGGCGACAATCGCCAGCCCGAACAGTGCACCTGCCACGAGAGCGCAGGCGAGGACTGTCGGCGTTCCGCGCCCCCGACGCTTGACGATGCCGGTCAGACCGCCGATGTAGGCGCAGTTGATTACGGTCATGAACCCGCCCATACCGGCGATGAGGAAGGCGACCAGACCACCCGCCACGGTCGCGGCGAGCAGGACCCGCAGCCGGTAGCGATAGGCCAGTAACCCCATCGGGACGGTTCCGAGCAGTGACAGACCGGCGGCGAACGGCACGACGACGGCGATGATGGCGATCGCCGCGCACAGGGCCGCCATCACGGCGGCCTGAGCGAGCTCCACCGGCTGAAGCGAACCCGTCCGTCGAGGTGCGCTCTCCGGGCCGGCCGCGGTCATTTCTCGATTCTGCCAGTCGTCTGGGAGCGGAACGTTTTCCCGGGTTGTGACCGGCGACACTCCGCGCACCGACGACATTTGAAAAACATAGTAAACCTATGTAACTATGGCCGAATGTCGTCGACTCTCGGATCAGACCTGCTCGCCGTGGTGGCTCGGATCAACCGGCTCGCCAATCAGCGGTTACGGATGCCCGTTCCGTTCGCGCAGGCACGCCTATTGTCCACGATCGAGGACAGAGGAGAAGCGCGAATCTCTGATCTGGCCGCGCTCGACCACTGCTCGCAGCCGACGATGACCACGCAGGTGCGGCGCCTCGAAGACGCCGGAATGGTGACTCGCGCAGCCGATCCCAACGACGCTCGCGCAGTCCTGATCCGGATCACGGCGGAGGGTGTCGCCGCGCTGCGCCAGGCGCGTGCCGACCGCGGCGCGGCGGTCGACCCCTATCTGGAGCAATTGTCCGACGCCGATCGCGAATGCCTGACTCAAGCGGTCGTCATCATGAAGCGCATCATCGAAGACGCCACCACCCCGAGCGTCACAAGTCGCTGACGTCCTGCGGACACCCGGGCGTCGACGCTATTCCGAGCTTCACCGTGGACATGTTCACGAACGGCTGATTTGAGCAGATCCATAGTGTTTCTATATAGTCCCCCTATGCTTCGTTCCCAACCCAAGGCCGTCTGGGCCGTCGCATTCGCTTCCGTCGTCGCGTTCATGGGCATCGGTCTGGTCGACCCGATATTGAAACCGATCGCCGACAACCTGAATGCATCGCCCTCGCAGGTGTCGCTGCTGTTCACCAGCTACATGGCCGTCATGGGTGTTGCGATGCTGGTCACCGGCGTCGTGGCCAGCCGCATAGGGCCGAAACGAACTCTGTTGCTGGGCCTGGTCATCATCATCGCCGGCGCCGGCCTCGCCGGGCTGAGCGACAGCGTGACCGGCATCGTCGGTTGGCGAGCCCTGTGGGGCCTGGGCAACGCACTGTTCATCGCCACCGCACTGGCGACCATCGTCAGCTCGGCCCGCGGGTCCGTCGCGCAGGCGATCATCCTCTACGAAGCGGCGCTCGGGCTCGGTATCGCCGTCGGCCCACTCGTCGGCGGGGTCCTCGGCTCCATCTCGTGGCGCGGACCGTTCTTCGGAGTCTCCGCGCTGATGGCGCTCGCTCTCGTCGTGACTGCCTTCCTGCTGCCCGCCACGCCCCGCGCCGAACGCGCCACCTCCCTAGCTGATCCGTTCCGCGCGCTGCGTCACCGCGGCCTGTTCGGCGTCGGCTTGACCGCGCTTCTCTACAACTTCGGCTTCTTTACGCTGCTGGCGTTCACGCCGTTCCCGCTCGACCTCGGCGCACACGAGATCGGCCTGATCTTCTTCGGATGGGGCCTCGCGCTGGCGTTCACGTCGGTGTTCGTCGCGCCGCGCCTGCAACACCGGTTCGGTACGGTGCCGACACTGGTCGTCAACCTGCTGCTGATGACCGCGACGTTGGTGACGATGGCGGTGTGGACCGACGAGAAGATCGTCCTTGCGACCTGTGTCGTGGTGGCCGGGCTGTGGATCGGCATCAACAACACACTGATCACCGAAACCGTGATGAAGGCCGCCCCGGTCGATCGCGGCGTCGCGTCAGCCGCCTACAGCTTCATGCGCTTCGGCGGCGCCGCTGTCGCGCCGTGGCTCGCCGGTGTGCTGGGCGAACAGGTCAGCGAGCACCTGCCGTTCTGGGTCGGTGCCGGCGCGGTGCTACTGGCGGCCGTGGTGCTGTTCTGCGTGCGCGGGCACCTCACCCAGGTCGACGCACCGGAATCCGAGATCGACGAGCTCAGCGACGAGGCCACTGCGGTCACCGTCGGGAGCTGACCGGGAGCGCGTCACGAATAACGCTGCTGCCCAAGAACTATCGACGGTCAAGGCCGTGCCGGGTCAGGTGACCGTCGCGCCGATGAGGTAACCGACCAGATACGTCGCACCGACAGCCGCCAGCCCGAGGACCAGCTGGCGAAGTGCGCCCAGCGTGATCGGCCGACGCGTGAACCTCGCCGCGGCGCCGCCGGCGAGCAGCAGGCCCACGCCGCCGCACGCCAGTCCGGCCCACAGCGACTCGAAGCCGAGCAGGTACGGGATCAGCGGGATGATGGCTCCCGTCGCGAACATCAGGAACGACGAGATCGCCGCCACCCACGGCGACGGCTTCTCTCGGGGATCCACCCCGAGCTCCTGAACGAGGTGGAAATTCATCGCTTTCGATTCATCGCGGTGAATCTCTTCGGTCGCCTTGGCTGCCGTCTGCGGTGTCATTCCCATCTCGGTCAGCATCACCGTCAGCTCAGCCTGCTCAGCCTCGGGATTTTTGCGGAACGCCCGCTTCTCGACCCTCACCTCGGATTCGATCTGCTCATTGGCCGTCCTCACCGAGGTGTACTCGCCCAACGCCATCGAGAACGCCCCGGCAAGCAACCCGGCGACCCCGCTCAGTACGACCGTGTGAGCGCTGGCCGACGCGGCGACACCCGCGATCAGAGCGGTGTTGCTCACCAGCCCGTCCATCGCACCGAAGGTGGCCGCCCGCAACCAACCCCCGCTGACGTCGGCGTGCTTGTGATCAGCGACGTGAGGCTTGCCGGTCGGCGAGCGGGGGCCCTCGGCTGACTGCGTCATGCGGTTGATTGAACACCCGCCGTTGACTGCCAGAGAACTGAGGATCGCCTAGGTTTGTGACATCACAGTTTGCGCGGCCTCATCTGGGGTTACCGTCGTGATATGACCACCACTGCGGAGCATCTGCGGAACACTCTCGACGGCCGATTCCGGGACGTGAAGAACAAGATGCGCCTAGAACTCAGCAGCGAGATCTTCCGACCGCACTACACCCCGAACACCGTCATCGCCCGCACGAAAGTCGCTGAGCAGATGAGGATCATGGCGTCGCGCGGCGCCGCCGAGGACGGCTTCAAGAAAGAGCACGGCGGCAACGGTGACGTCGGCGCCGCCGTCACGCAGATCGAGATGCTCGCGATGAGCGACCTGTCCCTGATGGTCAAGGCCGGCGTGCAGTGGGGCCTCTTCGGGGGTGCCGTCGAAAACCTCGGCACCGAGCGTCACCACGAGGCGTACGTCAAGAAGCTCATCGACCTCGACCTCCTCGGCTGCTTCGCGATGACGGAG
This sequence comes from Mycolicibacterium iranicum, assembly GCF_002101705.1. Taxonomy (GTDB): domain Bacteria; phylum Actinomycetota; class Actinomycetes; order Mycobacteriales; family Mycobacteriaceae; genus Mycobacterium; species Mycobacterium iranicum. Next base: position 134,592 of record NZ_LQPC01000027.1, read on the forward strand.
ACCGGCCACGGCAGCGACGTGCAGTCCCTGGAGACGACGGCCACATACGACCCCGCCACCCAAGAATTCGTCATCGACTCCCCCACCCGCGCGTCGCGCAAGGACTACATCGGTGGGGCCGCCCAAACCGCCCGCGTCGCAGCCGTTTTCGCACAGCTGATCACCCCGGACGGCACCAAGCACGGCGTGCACTGCTTCGTGGTGCCGATCCGCGACGACAAGGGTGAGGACCTGCCGGGGGTGACGACCTCGGACTGCCACTACAAGGGCGGACTGCCCGGCGTCGACAACGGCCGCATCCAGTTCGATCAGGTCCGGATCCCGCGAGAGAACCTGCTCAACAAGTACGCCGACGTGGCGGCCGACGGCACCTACAGCTCCCCGATCGAGAATCCGAACCGTCGCTTCTTCACGATGCTGGGCACCTTGATCCGCGGCCGCGTCACCGTCGGCGGCAGCGCCGGTGCCGCAGCCCGTGTGGCGCTCGACATCGCCACGCGATATGCGTTGGAGCGCAGGCAGTTCTCCGATCCCGACGGCGGCGAAGTGCTGCTGATGGACTATCTGGTGCACCAGCGCAGGCTTTTCCCGTTGATCGCCCGCTCGTACGCGCTGCAGTTCGCACAGAACGAACTGGTGGCCAAGTGCCACGAACTGCAGACCGCCGACGACCCGGACCCCGAAGAGCAACGCGAGCTGGAGTCCCGGGCAGCCGGCCTGAAGGCCGCCAACACCTGGCACGCCACCCGCGCCATCCAGGAAGCCCGCGAGGCCTGCGGCGGCGCAGGCTATCTGGCCGAGAACAGGCTGATCGCCCTCAAGGCCGACACCGACGTGTTCACCACCTTCGAAGGTGACAATCACGTGCTCTTCCAGCTGGTGGCCAAGGAACTGCTGACCGCCTACGCCGACGACATCAAGGGCATGAGCCCCGTCGAATGGGTGGGGTTCGCGGCCCGCTTCGCCGGTGAGCGGGTGATGAAACGCACTGCGGCACAGACGATCATGCAGACCATCCTGGACACCCGCGAGGACAACGAAGAAGAGGGCAGCCTCTTCAACCGTGGCACCCAGGTGAAGATGTTCGAAGACCGCGAAGAGTACATGCTCGCCTCGGTCGCGCGCCGGCTGCAGAGCAAGTCCAAGGAGATGAGCGCCTTCGAAGCGTTCAACTCGGTGCAGGACCATGTGCTCCACGTCGCGCAGGCCCACATCGACCGCATCATCCTGGAGGCGTTCGTCGCGGGCATCGCGTCCTGCGAGGACCGCACGGCCCGCGAGATCCTGGGCATGGTGTGCGATCTGTACGCGCTGTCGGTGATCGAGGAGGACAAGGCGTGGTTCGTCGAACACCGCTTCCTGTCCACCGAACGCGCCAAGGCAGTGACGCGCGGCATCAACGACCGCTGCCGGCGGTTGCGTCCCTACGCCGAGCTTCTCGTCGACGGCTTCGGCATCCCCGAGCAGCTGCGCTACGCCGAGATGCTGCACCCTGAGCACATTCCGGACGCCGACGAGCACACCCCGCAGAACGCGACCAGCGCGGGTGTCATCTGAACGACGTCAGGAGTTGGGAATCGGATCGAGGATCGTCAGCCTGCCGTCTTCGAGAGTGACCCGCGCGGTGCCGATGCCGGTCGGGCAGCAGGGTTCGTCATCCCCCTGGCTCCACTGATACTGCACGACGGCGTCGTGCTCGCCTTGCGCCGTCACCGTGATGTAGGGGCGCGGGTCCATTGTGGGTGAACCGACGGGCGCCCCGTCATCGAAGAACAGCACCTGCTGCAGGCTGTCGGGTTGGTCCCCCGAGGTGACCACCACCCATTGCAGACGGCAGTCGGCGGCGTGGCCCCGCGATACTTCGCGCCACGGCGCAGGCGGCAGCAGGGCGAACTCCGCCTCGACATCCTGCGCGGTCGGGCCGGGCCCGCAATCGGCCGCTGCCGCCGAGCTGGTGGGTGCCGGGGCCGGCGGACTCCAACCGCAACCGGCGACAGTCACCCCGAGGGTCAGCAAGACCGATGCCAGGTGCCGGATACGCAGCCGCGGAAATCGCATACCCATAAGAATAGGCAGGCTCGCAGCCGATGGTCCGGCTGCGGCAGTACGAAAGGCGTTGCGTCAAGCGATCTCCCGCGCAAGCGACGGCGAGAGTGCGATGCGGCGGTGTGAGGTGGCTCCCCCGGCTGGACTCGAACCAGCAACCCTTCGGTTAACAGCCGAATGCTCTGCCAATTGAGCTACAGGGGATTGCCCTCCCGCGGTCTGCGCCGCGGGCCAGAGAGCACTCTAGCCTACGTCGGCGCGCGCGTGCCAATGCGTCGCCGGGTGGGCGCCGCACCCCGGGCGTGAGGCAGGATGGACACCAACACGTCAACCACCAATGCAACCCCTGGAGGGCCCCTGTGATCGGGTATGTCGCCGCAGCGGCTGTCGGCTACGTGCTGGGAACGAAGGCCGGAAGGCGGCGTTTCGAGCAGATCTCGGGCACCTATCGTGCCGTCACCGGGAGCCCTGCCGCCAAGGCCGTCATCGAGGCGGGGCGACGCAAAATCGCTGAGCGGGTGTCCCCCGACCCGGCGATGGTGAAGCTGACACGCATCGACTCCGGCACCGAGGTTCTGGAGCCGGAGTCGATGGCGAAGAAAACGTTCTAGGTCAGTTGCCCCACTGGCCGATGCCGCGGTTGATCGTGGTGCCCGGCAGCAGCGGGGGTGTTTCGAAGTAGATGCCGCCCTCACCCAGGCCGACCTGGGGCGTGCCGATGGTGGCGCCGGTTCCGTTGGAGTAGGACAGGCAGTGGCCGTCAGCCTGGTTGCCGAACCACGCGAGGCATCGCGGCGCGGCGGTGTTCTCGGTGTCAGCCGTGGTCAGGGACGCGTAGAGCGGAAGAGCGACAGCGGCGGCCGCGATGGCCCCGGCGATCACCCGAGACTTGTTGGTCTGGATCTTGCCTACCAGCACGTAAAGCTCACCTTCTCCCCGACGGATGCAGCAGCATAACCATAACCCCCCTATCGGAATCACGCAGTGAGGTCGTTACCGCTGGCCTGCTCCAGCAAGCTGCGGCGGTAGGCCTCCATGGCCACCAGGTCGCCGAACAGCGCGTGGTATTCGTCCCCTTGCTCCACCGGAGACATGCGCTGCAGCTTCGACTTCACCTCGGCGATCTGGCGTCCGATCCACACTTCCTGCAGCCTGGCGATGACACCGCCGATGTAGCGCGGCAGCTGTTCGTCGTCGGCATTGATAGCCTCGACCCCCAGCTCGTTGACCAGGGTGGCGGTCTGCGGCGTCGAGGTCTGCTCACGCACCGCTTCGATCCATTCGGCCCCCGTCTTGCCCGATGACGTCCCGCCGGCGGCTTCGATCGCGGCCCGCACCGCTGTGTAAGCGGGGTGGGTGAAGCTCTCGGCGGCCAGCGAGTCGAAGACCGGTCCGGCCAGCGCCGGGAACTGCAGCGCCGACTTGAGCGCCTCGCGCTGGGGCCACAGGGTCGGATCCGCGGGGTCGGGACGGGCCACTACCTGCGCCGTTGCGGCCGCGCCGCGGGCTACAGGCTGCGCCGACTCGGTCGCTGCGGCGCGCCGCCGGCCCCGGTCCGGCATCCCGCGTTTGGTCGCCTCCTCACGAACCCTGGTCAGCACCTGGCTTTCGTCGCGCCAGCCCGTCCAGCCGGCGAGGCGGCGCGCATATTCGTCGCGCAGCGCGTAATCACGGATCCTGGCCACCAGCGGTACGCACTGGCGCAGCGCGTCGACCTGGGCTTGCGGTTCGTTGTCGAGGACGTCGCCGCTGGGGATCAGGCTGCGCACCGCGAACTCGAACATGGGGATGCGACGCGCGACCAGGTCGCGCAGCGCGCCGTCTCCCGACTTCAACCGCAGGTCACACGGATCCATCCCGTCGGCGGCGATGGCCACGAACGACTTCCCCGCCACCTGCTGGTCACCGTCGAAGGCCTTCAGCGCGGCCGCCTGGCCTGCGGCATCACCGTCGAACACGAAGATCAGTTCGCCGCGGTACCAGTTGTCGTCCATCATCAGTCGGCGCAGCAGCGCCAGGTGACTGTCACCGAAGGCGGTGCCGCAGGAGGCCACGGCGGTCGTCTCACCGGCCAGATGCATGGCCATCACATCGGTGTAGCCCTCGACGACGACGGCACGATGCGCCTTGGCGATGTCGCGTTTGGCCATGTCGAGGCCGAACAAGACGGAGGACTTCTTGTACAGCACCGTTTCCGGGGTGTTGACGTACTTGGCTTCCATCGGGTCGTCGTCGAAGATCCGGCGCGCTCCGAATCCGATGACCTCACCGCCGCTGGCACGGATCGGCCACAGCAGGCGGCGGTGGAAGCGATCCATCGGACCGCGACGCCCTTCCCTGGACAATCCCGCGGCCTCGAGTTCCTTGAACTCGAATCCCTTGCGCAGCAAGTGTTTTGTCAGGGTGTCCCATCCGGACGGGGCGAACCCGCAGCCGAACTTCGCGGCCGCGGCGGCATCGAAGTTGCGTTCTTGGAGGTACTGGCGCGCCGGTGCGGCCTCCTCGCTGCGCAGCGCTTCGGCATAGAACTCCTGCGCTGCGGCGTTGGCGGCGAGCAGCCTGCTGCGGCTTCCCCTGTCACGCTGGACGTTGGTGTTGGACGCCCCGGTGTAGGTGACGGTGTAGCCCACCCGATCGGCGAGCAGCTCGACAGCCTCGACGAAGCTGACGTGCTCGATCTTCTGCAGGAACGCATAGACGTCCCCACCTTCCCCGCAACCGAAGCAGTGGAAGTGGCCGTGATTGGGCCGGACGTGGAACGACGGCGACTTCTCGTCGTGGAAGGGGCACAGGCCCTTCAGGGAGTCCGCTCCCGCGCGCCGAAGCTGAACGTAGTCGCCGACGACGTCTTCGATGCTGACCCGTTCGCGGATGGCGGCGATGTCCCGGTCGGGGATTCTGCCCCGCCCTCGAGTCACTTCGGCCGCCACCCGGTCAGTCTAGAGGCCGCAACGGGTGTGGTTACGCGGGTTCCAGGCGCTCCAGCCGACCTTCGGTGAGCGATGCCACCTGGTCGATGACCACCCTGAGCCGCGCGGCGTCGTCGTCGGCCGCGTTGAACTCCGGGACGAACAACGGATCCAGCGTCGCGGGTGCGCCGGAGAGGATGAACTCTACGACCGCCTCCACCCGCTCGCGCTGCTGCGCCTGCAGATCGAGATGCTTCGGGTCGGACATGATGAACTGCAGCGCCAGGATCTTCAGCACCGCGACCTCGGCGCGCACCACGGTGGGCACTTCGAGGTTGGTTCGGTAACGGACCAACCGACCCGGACCCGTGACGTGGCGCGTCGCGGCGATCGCCGACGACGCGAACCGTCCGACCAGTTCGCTCGTCATCGTCTTGAGCGCCACCGACGCCGACAGCGTGCCGTCGTACTTGCCGACCGCAGCGACCGCCGGCAGCACCGAGAGCCTGTCGGCCGCCTCGACGAGGTCGGCCGCCGCCAACCCACCGCCCATGCCGTGCGACTGGCCGAGCCGCCCCAGCGCGCTGACGGCATCGTCGTCGGCGAGCACCCGCAGATCGATGCGCCCTGAGATGACGCCGTCCTCGACGTCGTGCACCGAGTAGGCGACGTCGTCGGCCCAATCCATGATCTGCGCTTCCAGGCACGATGTCCGGTCGGGCGCGTCGCCGCGCACCCAGGCCGCCGCCTCGGCGTCGTCGGCATAGAACCCGAACTTGCCGCCCTCGGATGGGCGGAACCACGGATATTTCGTGACCGCGTCCAGTGCCGCCCTGGTCAGATTGAGCCCGGCGCTCCGTTCATTGTGATGCTCGCGCACCAGGACTTTCGGCTCCAGCCGGGTGAGTATCCGGAAGTTCTGCGCGTTGCCCTCGAAACCACCGCACGCTTCCCCGAGCTGATTGAGCGCCCGCTCGCCGTTGTGCCCGTATGGCGGATGGCCGATGTCGTGCGCCAGGCCCGCCAGGTCGACCAGATCGGGATCCGCGCCCAGCCCGACCGCCATCCCACGGCCGATCTGGGCGACCTCGAGCGAGTGCGTCAGCCGGGTGCGGGGCGTCTCACTCTGCCGGGGGCCGACCACCTGCGTCTTGTCGGCGAGGCGCCGCAGCGCCGCGGAATGCAGCACACGCGCGCGATCCCGCGCGAAATCGGTGCGGTGTTCGGTACCTGTGCCCGGTAACGCGGCACCCTTCGGCAGCTCGACCACCAGGCGCTGACGGTCGAACTCGCTGTAGGGATCACGTTGCGTGAGATCAGTGGACACCGACGCACAGTCTGCCAGGGGCGATCACGCCGGTAATCGCAGCCGTGGGGGTGCGCCGCACTAGATTGGCGGACATGCGCGTCGCCCGCCTGCTCAGCATGCTGCTCGCCGTCGTGGTCGTCGGACTTCTGTGCGCGCCGGGAGCCTCGGCCGAGCCGCCGTTCCGCGTGCCCGACTACGTGACCGACCGGGCCGACGTGCTCTCGCCCGAGGGGCTCATCCAGGTCGAGGACGCGCTGACGCAGCTCTACGACGAGCAGCGTGTCCGGCTGTGGGTGGTCTACGTCGACTCCTTCGGCCAGAGCGCACCGGGCTGGGCGCGAACCACCATGCAGCTCAGCGACTTCGGTGACCGCGACGCCCTGTTGGCGATCGCGACGAGCGAACGGGCCTACGCGTTCCAGGTGCCTGCAGCGATCATGCCTCAGAGTGCGGCGCAGTCCCTGCAGACCAATGTCATCGAGCCGGCGCTACGTAGCGGCGATTTCGCGGGTGCGGCCGTCGCAGCCGCCGACGGGATCGACACCTCGGCGACGTCGGGGCCGTCGTCGGGCGGTGGGATGTCGTGGCTGACACTGCTCGTCATCTTTGCCCTGTTGGGCGCGGCAATGATCGTGCTGTGGTTGTGGTCGCGCCGGCGTCGACGCCGGTTGCGCGCAGCGCAGTTCGAGGCCGCGCGGCGCGTCGACCCTGCGGACCCGAACGCGCTGGCGTCCGTGCCGTTGGATGCGCTCGACGATCTGAGCAAGGCGATCGTCGTCGACGTGGACAACGCAGTGCGCACCAGCGAGGGTGAACTTGCTTTGGCCGTCGAGGAGTTCGGCGCCGACCGAACGGCGCCGTTCACCCGCGCGGTCGACAACGCTCGCACAGCGTTGGCGCAGGCGTTCAACGTGCGACAAATCCTGGATGACGCCGTACCGGAAACTGTGCAGCAACGTCGCGATCTGCTGACCCGGTCCATCGTGGCCGCCGCCCGCGCCGACGACGAATTGGAGGCCCAGGGCGAGGCGTTCGAGAAGCTTCGCGACCTCGTCATCAACGCGCCGACCCGGCTCGACGGCCTGACCCAGCAGATGGTCGATCTGACCGCGCGGCTCGGTCCGGCCGAACAGGCACTCGCCGCGCTGCACACCCAGTTCGATGCGGCCGCGCTGGCCTCGGTGGCCGACAATATCGCCACCGCCAAGGAGCGTCTGACGTTCGCTGACCAAACCATCAGCGCCGCAAGGGCTCTGGTGGCCCGCCCGGCGGGTCAGCAGATGGGTCTCGTCGACGCGGTCCGGGCCGCCGAGTCGTCGCTCGGACAGGCCAGGATGCTGCTCGATGCGATCGATTCGGTGGGCAGCGACATCAACCGGGCGGTGGCCTCGCTACCCGCGGCTATTGCCGACATCCAGAACGGTATCGCCGCTGCAACAACACAACTGCAGCAGGCGAACAGCGCACGCCGGGCAGAGCTCGAGGTGGCGCGCGACGCGGCGAGCAAGGCCGTCGCCGATGCGCAGCACTCAGGCAACTCGGATCCGCTCGGCGCCTTCACCCGGCTGACGAAGGCCGACGCAGACCTCGATCTACTGCTGGCTAGCGTCGCCGAAGAGCGCGCCGCGGTGGAGCGGATGAGCCGCGCCTACGACCAGGCGCTGATGACCGCGCAGTCGCGGGTGCGCGGTGTCTCGGATTTCATCGACACCCGCCGCGGCAGCATCGGACCCGAGGCGCGCACGCGGCTGGCCGAGGCGGTCCGGCAACTGCAGGCCGCCCAGGACAAGAAGGAGACCAACCTCAGCGAGGCCATCGCACACGCCAACGGCGCGTCAACCCTTGCCGCACAGGCACAATCGTTGGCCAACAACGACGTCAACGCCGCCCAGCAGCACTTCGGCGGATGGGGTGGCGGAGGCGGCACCTGGGGTGGCGGCGGTTCCGACATGGGAGCGGTGATCGGCGGCATCCTGATCGGCAACATCCTCGGCAGCGCGATGCGGGGCGGTTTCGGCGGCGGCTTCGGCGGCGGGCGCGGCCTGGGCCGGCCGTCGTCGTTCGGGGGCGCGTCGCGGTCGTCGGGCCGCAGCTACAGCGGAGGCGGCGGCCGCTTCTAGGGCGGCGGCGACTTGCCCACCTGCCCCGCGAGCGCGCGTGTCAGCCCGCCGACACACCGCTATCGGTGCGAATACTGGCACGGTCATCGGCAGCGAGCGCGCGCGAAAGCACGCCAAACACCGCGTGCCGCTGTGCAGACACGCGCGCTCGCGGTGCGGGTTAGCAGCCCTTGAGGCGGGTCGCCAGGTAGTTGCTCACCTCGGTGATGGCCACGCGCTCCTGCGTCATCGCGTCGCGCTCGCGGATCGTGACGGCGTGATCCTCCAGCGAGTCGAAGTCCAGCGTCACGCAGTACGGTGTGCCGATCTCGTCCTGGCGGCGGTAGCGGCGACCGATGGCACCGGCGTCGTCGAACTCGACGTTCCACGACGTGCGCAACTCGGCGGCAAGATCACGGGCCTTCGGCGACAGGTCGGCATGGCGCGACAGCGGTAGCACCGCAGCCTTGACGGGCGCCAGTCGTGGATCGAGCTTCAAGACGGTGCGCTTGTCGACGCCGCCTTTGGCGTTCGGTGCCTCATCCTCGTGATAGGCGTCGACCAGGAATGCCATCAGCGAGCGCGTCAGGCCGGCTGCCGGTTCGATGACATACGGCACGAACCGAGTGTCGTTGGCCTGATCGTAGAACGACAGATCGACACCGGAATGCTTTGCGTGCGTGGATAAGTCGAAGTCAGTGCGGTTGGCGATACCCTCCAGCTCACCCCACGGGTTGCCCGCGAAACCGAACTTGTACTCGATGTCGGTGGTACCCGCCGAGTAGTGCGACAGCTTTTCCAGCGGGTGCTCGTAGAGCCGCAGATTCTCCGGGTTGATGCCCAGATCGATGTACCACTGCAGCCGCGTGTCGATCCAGTACCGGTGCCACTCCGGCGCTGTCGACGGCTCGACGAAGAACTCCATCTCCATCTGTTCGAACTCGCGGGTGCGGAAGATGAAGTTGCCCGGGGTGATCTCGTTGCGGAAGCTCTTACCGATCTGGCCGATACCGAACGGCGGCTTCTTGCGCGCGGTCGTCACCACGTTGGCGAAGTTGACGAAGATGCCCTGCGCAGTCTCGGGTCGCAGGTAGTGCAGCCCCTCCTCGGTCTCGATCGGGCCGAGGTAGGTCTTGAGCATCATGTTGAAGTCGCGCGGTTCCGTCCACTGGCCTTTGGTCCCGCAGTCGGGGCACACGATGTCGTCCATCGGCACCGCGTCCGGGTCCTGGAGACCCTTCTTCTGCGCGTACGCCTCCTGCATGTGATCCTGCCGGTGGCGCTTGTGGCAGTTCAGGCATTCGACCAGCGGGTCGTTGAACACGTCGACATGGCCGGAGGCGACCCACACCTGACGCGGCAGGATGATCGCGCTGTCGAGGCCGACGACATCGTCGCGACCGGTGACCACCGACCGCCACCACTGCCTTTTGATGTTCTCTTTGAACTCAACGCCCAGTGGCCCGTAATCCCAGGCAGACTTGGTGCCGCCGTAGATCTCGCCGGACTGGAAGACGAGGCCACGGCGTTTCGCCAGGTTTGCAACGGTGTCGATGATCGATGACGGAGCCACGGGTTGACAGCGTAGCGAGGCCGGCAGTGCACCTCACGCGATATCCCCGATTGACATGCACGATTGCGCATGTATGGTGACATCTAATGAAAACCGTTTCCAGTATCACGGACGCGTCCGACGCCCACAACCACGGCGGCCCGGCAGCGACCGAGCTGCCGCCGCGCGCGGTTCTCGACACCGCGGGTGATCTGCTTCGGGCGCTCGCCGCGCCGGTGCGCATCGCCATCGTGTTGCAACTGCGCGAAGGAGCGCGCTGCGTCCACGAGCTGGTCGACATCCTGGACGTGCCGCAGCCCCTGGTCAGCCAGCATCTGCGCATCCTGAAGTCGGCCGGTGTCGTGGAAGGTTCACGATCAGGGCGAGAAGTGTTGTACCGCTTGGCCGATCATCACCTGACCGACATCGTGGTCGCGGCAGTGACCCATGCGGGCGAGGACGGCTGATGACGACCGAAGGCCGCGCGACGCGGCAGCGCGCCGCGATCCGCGCGCTACTGGACAAGACCAGCGACTTCCGTTCCGCCCAGGAGTTGCACGACGAATTACGCCAGCGCGGTGAGGGAGTCGGCCTGACCACGGTGTACCGCACCCTGCAGCAGATGGCGACGGCGGGCGTGCTGGACACGCTGCGCACCGACACCGGCGAATCCGTGTACCGGCGGTGCTCCGATGACCACCATCATCATCTCGTGTGCCGGATCTGCGGCTCGACCGTCGAGATCCAGGGAGACCATGTCGAGAACTGGGCGTCCGACGTCGCAAAGGCCCACGGCTACTCCGACATCCACCACACCATCGAGATATTCGGGGTCTGCCGCAACTGCGCCGTCGCGGCGTCAGGCAACTAGTCGCGCGGTCTGACCACCGTCACCGGTACGTCAACGGATTGGACGACTGCCGAACTGACCGATCCGAGCAACATCCCGGAGAAACCACCCCGGCCGTGACTGCCCACCACGACGAGTTGGGCGGTGCCGGAGCGATCGACGAGCTGGCGCGCCGGCTCGTCGAATTCCACGTGACGGCGCACCTTGACATCGGGGTATCGCTCCTGCCAGCCGGCCAGGCGCTCGGCGAGGATTTCCTCGGCCTCCTGCTTGCGGGTGCGCCACTCCTCGCCCTGCAGCGGCAGCCCACCCACGTCACTCCATGTGTGTAGCGCCACCAAGTCCACGCCGCGTCGCGAAGCCTCCTCAAAGGCCAGCGCTGTGGCCGCCTCCGAGACCGGCGAGCCGTCGACTCCCAGCAGGATCGGGGCACCGTCATCGGGCAGCTCCCCCATCCTGCTGCGCACAACGGTGACAGGGCAGCGCGCATGGTGGAGCAGACCGGAGCTGACCGACCCCAGCAGAAGCCGGCCCATGCTTCCCATCCCGCGGCTGCCCACAACCACCATGTGTGCATCCTTGGACGCGTCTACCAGTGCGGAGACCGCACTCGATCGCGCGATCTCGGTACGAATGTCAAGCGGTTGGCCGGGGCCCACGATCGCCAGAGCCGCTTTCCGGGCATACTTCAGCGCGTCTTCAGCGTTCTGCAGTTCGCCCTCGATCGCAACGTGGTCTGACGGCGCGAGGGGCCAGGTGACGATCGGCCGCCTGACCGCGTACATCAGGATGAGCGGCAGACCGTGCAGGTGCGCTTCCCGGGCGGCCCAGCGCACCGCCGCGCCGGACTCCTGGGAACCGTCCACCCCGACGACGACCCCGGAAGGCGACCCTGCTGTGGTCATTTCGAGAATCTCGCGGCGAGATAGGTACTCACGATCGCCATCATCGCGACGATTGCCGCAATGAGTACGGCAGCGGCCGGCCAGTCCATCGCGCACCTCCTTCGAAGAAGATCTTCAGGCTCGCCACGACACTATGGCGCTCGGCACGCGCACATAAGGGCCGTTGGTCCCGACCTCACCGTGTTGGCGACGACTGCCGGAATGATCGTGCGCGCTGCGGTGCTGCACTTTCTGTGCGTGCCCGATCCGACCAGGGCCCTTCCGGCGAGTCGTGGCAGTCGCATACCCCCACGGGTACTATGGTGCCCGTACCCGAGAGAGGAGACCCGGCCGTGGTCGGAGACGAAGATGCCATCGCAGCGGTGCTGAACCGGCTGCGTCGTGCGCAAGGCCAACTGGCGGGCGTCATCTCGATGATCGAGCAGGGCCGCGAATGCAAGGATGTGGTGACCCAGCTCGCCGCCGTATCACGCGCGCTCGACCGCGCCGGTTTCAAGATCGTGGCCACCGGCCTGCGGGAGTGCGTGACCGGAGATGCTTCGGGCAGCGACAAACCGATGACCGAAGCCGAACTGGAAAAGCTCTTCCTCGCTCTCGCTTAAGGAGGCGTCATGGGATTCGCGGTATCGACGACTCTGTGTACCTCGTTCGACGATGCCCTCGCACGTACCCGCGCAGCGCTTGCGGATCAGGGTTTCGGCGTCCTGACCGAGATCGACATGCAGGCAACGTTGAAAGCCAAACTGGGCGAGGATATGGAGCGCTATGTCATTCTCGGCGCCTGCAATCCCCCGCTCGCTCACCGCGCCGTGGACATCGACCGCCAGATCGGACTCCTGCTTCCGTGCAACGTAGTCGTGCGATCCGACCGCGACGACGCAGACACTGTCATCGTCGAAGCCATGGACCCGCAGGTCCTCGTTGACGTCACCGGTGACGCGCAGCTGCGCCCCGTCGCCGACGAGGTCGCTGCCAAGCTGCGGACTGCGCTGGAATCGCTGTAAGAGCCAAGACGGTGGCGCCGCTGGCTGCAGGTGTACGTCGGGGATCCTGCTGTCGCGTTGATCGCCGCCGAAAGCGCCGGAGATCCCTGCTGGCTCTAACCGGGGCCGAAGGCCCCTAGACCTCTGAGAGCGCGGAACCTAGGGTCATCAGTGGCAGCCAGACCGACACGAGGATGAAAACGATGGCACCCCCCACCGAGTGCGGGAGAATTGTTGTCCGCATCGATGATTCACAGGCGGCAGGTGTTCCGGTAAACGTCGTCCGGCCGTATTGATCCGACCGCGGACATGGATCTTCACCCGTTTCCGACCATTGCGATCATCCTCGCGCTCGCCACCCTGGCGGGGCTGGTGGCCACCAGGCTTCGGCAGCCGCTGATCGTGGCCTTCATTTTGGTTGGCATCCTGGTGGGCCCCGTCGGCGTCGGATGGGTGTCGGCGGACACCACCACGCAACTGTTGGCCAGACTCGGCCTGGCCATCCTGCTGTTCCTGGTGGGGTTGCGCCTGGATCTGCATATGATCCGCAGCGCCGGGCCCGTCGCGATGATCACCGGCTGCGGCCAGATGCTGCTCACTGCCGTTCTCGGCTATCTGATCGCCCTCACACTCGGAATGAGCGGCACGGCGGCGTTTTACGTAGCCGTGGCAGTGGCCTTTTCGTCGACGATCATCGTCGTGAAGCTGTTGTCCGACATGCGTGAGATGGACCAGCTGCACGGACGGATCACCCTGGGGATTCTCATCGTCCAGGACATCGTCGTCGTGGTGGTGATGATCGCGCTGACAGCTTCCGGACACGACAACGGCGACACAGGTCTGGGGGCCGGCATCCTGTCCGTGGCGCTCAAGGGCCTTGCTCTTCTTGTGGGCGTCTGGGTGCTGATGCGCTTCATCCTGCCCTGGCTGCTGCCACAGATAGCACGATCACAGGAACTGCTCGTGCTCTTCGGTGTGGCCTATGCCGTGTCGGTCGCATCATTGAGCGAGTGGCTGGGGTTCAGTTCCGAGGTCGGCGCCTTCCTCGCGGGAGTGTCCCTGGCCAGCACCGAGTTTCGTGATGCGCTGGGAGCACGCCTGGTCAGCCTGCGCGATTTCCTGCTGTTGTTCTTCTTTCTCGACCTGGGCGCGAGGCTCGATTTCGACGAAGCGGCGAACCAGCTTGCAGCGGCAGCAGTTCTGTCGGTCTTCGTCCTGGCGGCCAAGCCGCTCATCGTCGTCGCGATCATGTCGCTGATGCGCTACCCGGTTCGCGTCAGCTTCCTCGTCGGCGTACCACTGGCTCAGATCTCCGAGTTCTCGCTGATCCTCGTTGCACTCGGCATGAGCCTAGGGCACATCGGCAATGCGACCGCGAGCCTGATCACGATCGTTGGATTGATCACGATCACCGCGTCGACATACATGACGACGTATTCACACAAGCTGTATCAGTGGTCCGGGCAATGGTTGTCGATCCTCGAGCGAAGACGTCAACGCGACCAGTTCGATCCTGGCCGTGACGACGATTTCGACGTGATCCTGTTCGGTTTGGGGCGTTTCGGAAGCCATCTCGCCGAGCGGCTGACCAGCGCAGGGCATCGGGTGTTGGGCGTCGACTTCGATCCGCACGGGGTTACCACGCATCGCCGCAAGGGGGTCGAAACAACGTTCGGCAGCGCAGAAGATCTGGCCCTGCTGGAGGCCCTGCCGCTGGACCGGGCGAAATACGTCATCAGTGCGATTCCCGCTCTGCAAACGAACCTTGCCCTGCTGCAGGGACTTCGCGAGCGGGAGTTCGCCGGCGCGGTCGCCTTGACTGCGCACACCCGCCATGATGCGGATCAACTCAGAACGACGGGTGTCGACATCGTCCTCGAACCGTTCTCGACCGCCGCCAATACCACCTCGGAAGCCCTCCACGACCTGCTCACCGCCGACGACGACGGACCCACATAGGCGAGGGGTCACGACGAGAGCTTTATCTCGCGGATGGCGCGCCCCTTCACTGCAGTGACCTCGAACCGGTGACCGGCGGCGTCGACATGGTCACCCGGATCAGTGGGTATCCGTCCGAGAACGCTGAGGACCAAGCCGGCGACAGTCGTGTAGTCACCACCGGGGAGCGCTGACACGTCGACCCCGACGTCCACCAGATCGTGAATCGGGAATGAGCCCGGCAGGATTCGGCTTCCATCGGGCAGCGTCCGCACCGATCTGATGTCCTTGTCCTGCTCATCGTAGATTTCACCGACGATCTCCTCAAGCAAATCCTCAAGGGCCACGATGCCGGCCACGCCCCCGCGTTCGGCAATGACGAGCGCGAACTGTTCGTGTTTCGCCATGAGCACTGACAGCGCGTCGGTCACGTGCAGGCTCTCGGGCAGGGACAGAATTGGCCTCGCCATGTCGGCCACCGTTCCACTCATTCCGAGCAGATCCCGCAGATGCACCACCCCGACCGTGTCGTCCAGATCGTTCGAGGCCACCACCGGAGCGCGCGTATGTCCCGACTCGGCGAGTGCGGTACGCGCCTGTCCAACAGGCAGATCCGCCCGCAACCGGAAGACCGAAGTTCGAGGGACGACCACCTCGCGCAACGCCCGTTCATGGATCTCCAGCGCGCCGGAGATGATCCTTCGCTGCTCTACGCTCAACCTCGTGTGGGTAGCGATCAACTCCCGCAGCTCGCCAAAAGTGGGCTCGCGCTTGCCGATAGCGGGATCGCCTCCCACCAGACGCACCACCACATCGGTCGCCTTACCCAAAGCCCACACGACAGGCCCGGCCAGTGTCGCAAGTGCACTCAGCGGCCCAGCGACCAGGACCGCCCAGCGGCGCGAATACTGCATACCCAATCGTTTGGGCGCCAGTTCACCCGCGACCAGAGTCACGGCGGTGACCAGCACCGTCACCACAGCGATACTCACCGATCCTGCGGCACTCCCCAGAAGCACCAGCCGATCGGCCAGCGGTTCAGCCAGAGATACCGCGGCCGCGGCCGATTCAAAGAACCCCGCCCGGGATGCCGAGCTGCACAGTCCCGAGAAGGCGATTGGGGTCACGCGCCAGGTTCACCACGAGCAGGTCTCGGCGGCCGCCGCGCCGCTCAAGCTCCCTCAGCTGACCCTCTGCAAGCGAGATGAACGCCGCTTCGCTGCCTGAGAGCACACCGTTCAGCAAGATCAGGGAGGACACCAGCGCGAGGTCGAACCAGTACCCGTCCACGCGTCACCACGTCGACGAATCCACGGTTTCGCGCTGCTCGGGGTGAGTCAAGGGCACCGCCCAGTCGACCACGGCACCGGTTTGGTCGTGCGCGTTGGAGAATGTCACGCTTCCTCCGAATTGCGTTGCACGCGTGGCAATGTTGCGCCGACCATGTCCCATGACGTCATCGCCCGAGAGTCCGATAACGTCGTCACGGACAACCACCCGCAACTCGACGTCGGTGACCGTGACATGCACGCTGGCGGCGCACGCGCGCGAATGACGGGCAGTATTGCTCAATGCTTCCCGCACGACCGCGAGGACGGCGGCGTGAAGTCCGGAGCATATCGGCGCATCCTCGATGGGGCCGTCGAATTGCAGTGTCGGGTTGTACCCGAGCGCGGCGGCGCTGCCCTCCACTATGTCGATGATCGCCGACCGCAGCCTCGTGGAGCGCCCGATCGGTGAAATCGCCTGCTGGAGATTGAAAATCACCTCACGTAGATCGCGGATGATGGCGTCCGTCTCGTCGATGAAGGGTGTCAGATCGGGTTGACGCCGCGACGCAGCCGAGGTCAAGCTCAAGCCGAGGCCGAAGACCCGCTGTATCACCCGGTCATGTAGATCCGCCGCCATGCGCGCCTGTTCGTCGCGCAGCTCACTGTCGATCAGCTTGTCTGTGCTGGAGCGCAAACTGACTCGCATGTGCTCGACCGCTTCGGCGATCTCCGCTGTCTCCCGCAAGCCGGTTCGAACAATGGGCTGGTCGTAGTCGCCGTCGGCGACGCGTTTCACCTCTCGAAGCAGCGTGTTGACGGGTCGGGTGAGGAGGCGCTGCAGCAGGATCACCGTGACGATGAGGCCAGCCACGAGAACGACGACTCCGATGATCTGGATCACGGTGGATGTCTTCTCCGCGATTTGGATGCGTGAAAGCTGATTCTCGCCCATGGCATCGGTGTAGGCAGCGAGCGAACGCAGTTCGCTGCGCAACTGATCGAACAACTGCTTGTTCCGCAGGGTGGTCTCGTTCTGATCCGCAGCCACGGTGTCACCGTCGCGCCGGGCATCGATCTGCGGGCCGGCCGCCTGTGTGCGCCATGTCGTCGCCGCCGCGGCGACCCGGTCGAGGATCTCTGTCCCCTGACGGTCGTCGGCGAGCTCCTCGCGCAGGTTGGCCAGGAGTTCGTCGGCAACGACTTTTCCGAAATAGTAGAGATCCAGCGACGCTGGGTTGCCGGTCAAGATGAACGCGCGCTGTCCGGTTTCCTGATCGTTGTAGGCCCGCCGAATCTGCTCGACGTCGCGCTGGATGGGCACGACGCGATCAGCCAGTTCACTGACGGCGCGAGCTATGGTGACCTGGCCGATCACGGCGGCCGCTGACGCAACGACGAAGGCCCCGGCCACTACCCCGAGGCACACCCCGATGAGTTGCCTCAGTGACAGCCGACTCATCGCCGCTCCACGGTTGAGTTGGTCGTGAACATCGCCGTTCACGTCAAGTCCATGCCTAGGAGTCTGCTCGTGCGAGGGCTCCGGCGAAAAGGGACCTTCGTCCCCGATGACAGGGCCGCGGTCCATCAGCGGCGACAGATTCACGACTCGACGTCTTGGCACGCAACACCGTCGAAATGGATCGTCATCCCGTTCCGGGCACTGCCGCACGACCCCGCTGGTGGCATCATAAGTCCCTCCTGAGCTTTCCTCCGATGATCTTGATACTGTACCCCGTAGGGTATATCTCGACTTAGGCGAACGGATGGGGACCGAGGAATCAGGCCAGGGAAGGGTTGCGCGCCCTCGCAGCTACCGTTTGCGTCCCATCCGCCAGCCCGTGACAGCCACGGCGACCCCGGCGATGGCGATGAGGGGGCCGAGGACCGACCACGTGGTGGTGCTGCTCATCGGGCTGCCCTGCACCGCACCGAAACCCTGGAGCGCGAACAACAGACCGAAGAGCGCGACAACGACGCCGACGATGATCACCGCAATACGCATGATCTCGACCCTAGGCGGTCAGGGCACGCCGCACATCGGCCCCAGTGGCCAGCACCATCAGCACCAGCGTCCGGAGGGCATCGTCGGTGAGGCCGGCCGCCGGAAAGTTGTAGCGCAGCAACACGTCACCGGTCTTGGTCGAACGCGCCGATCCTTTCGTGGACGTCGCCCCGATCTTCTCCACGAGTGACACCGTTCCTAGCAGGGTGTCCTGAGCATGTTTGGCTACCTTGGCGCGAATCTTGCTGTCCAGCGGAAGATCCCACGCCAGTACTTGCGTCAGTGATACCAGGTCGAGGCCCTCGGCGATGGTCACCACACGCAGGGACGCGAACGTCGCTTCGTGCTGTACCGTCAACGCTCCATCGTCCTCGCGGGTCACAGGCAGGATGTCTGTGAGTACGACGGCCAGCCGCTCCGACAGGTCCACCAAGACCCCTAGGCTCTGCCGAAGCGCCGGTTGCGTTGGACGTACTCCTCGCAGGCGGCCCACAGGTCGCGGCGGTCGTAGTCCGGCCAGAGCTTGTCCTGGAAGACGTATTCGGCGTAGGCCGCCTGCCACAGCAGGAAGTTGCTCGCCCGCTGCTCCCCCGATGTCCTGATGAACAGGTCGACATCGGGGATATCGGCTCGATGCAGGTGTCTGGCGAATTGCGCTTCGCTGATACGTCCGGGCTTGATCTTGCCGTCGACCGCCTCCTGGGCGAGTTCACGCGCCGCCTCGACGATCTCGGTGCGGCCACCGTAGTTCACGCAGTAATTGATGGTGATGACGTCGTTGTCGACAGTCATCTGCTCAGCGATGTCGAACTCCTTGATGACGCTGCTCCACATGCGCGGACGCGAACCGACCCAGCGCATTCGCACGCCCATATCGTTGAGGTTCTCGCGCCGGCGCCGCACCACCTCCCGGTTGAAGCCCATCAAGAACCGCACCTCTTCGGTGCTGCGCTTCCAGTTCTCCGTCGAGAAGGCATAGACGGTGAGGTGTTTGATGCCTATCTCGATGGCGCCGCAGGTGATGTCGATCAGCACCGCCTCGCCCATCTTGTGACCTTCGGTGCGACCGAGCCCGCGCTGAGTGGCCCAGCGGCCGTTGCCGTCCATCACCACGGCGACGTGCTGGGGCACCTGGTCGGCAGGAATCTGTGGCGCAGCTTCCTTGGACGTGTGCTGCGGGGGGCGGGCAAAACTTCCGTTGGTGCCCGCGGGAATCTCGGGGAAGATCACCGGCCAGGTCGACTTGTCCGGAAAGGTGGGATAGTCGTCAGGCGCCGGAGGCAGCTGTGGGTAGCTTCCCTTCCGCCGCCCAGTCCGTGCCGTTGCCATGCGCAACATCCTGCCTGATGGTCATGCCGGGCACATGCGCCACCCGCTCGACGAGCGGCAGAGTGCGCAGCTGCCGTTCCAGATGCCATTGCAGATGCGCGGCCACCAATCCGCTGGCCTGACTGCGGTGCGAGGCGATCGAGAGCTCAGCGTGCTCCCAGTCGCCCTCATAGAGCGCGGCCATCAGGTCCAGCACACCCTGCGGCGGAGTCGCCGACCCGGACGGCCTGCAGTGCACGCACACGCTTCCCCCTGCGGCGACGTGAAACGCCCGGTGCGGCCCCGGGGCGGCGCACCGGGCACACTCGGTCAGCGCGGGCGACCAACCCGCGACGCCCATCGCACGCAGCAGGTACGCGTCGAGGATGAGCTCGCGGGGCCGCGTGCCGTCGGCCACGGCGCGCAGCGCGGCAACAGTGAGCTTGTGTAACGCGGGTGCCGGTGCGCGCTCCTCACCCGCGAGGCGTTCCGCGGTCTCCAGCATCGCGCAGGCACTGGTGTAGCGGCCGTAGTCGCTGACGATGTCGGAGGCGAACGCATCGATGGCCTGCACCTGGGTGACGATGTCCAAATTGCGTCCAGGATGGAGCTGAACATCGATGTGCGCGAACGGTTCCAGCCGCGCACCGAACTTGCTGCGGGTGCGCCGCACACCCTTGGCCACCGCCCGCACCAAGCCGTGATCGCGAGTCAGAAGACTCACGATCCGGTCGGCTTCACCGAGCTTGTGCTGCCGCAGCACCACCGCCCGGTCCCGGTACAGACGCATCCGGCCAGTCTCCCACTGCCGGGGGACGTTTTCCGGTCCGCAGCGCCGATATTCTCGTAAGTGATGGTCGACTCTCCCCCTCCCCGCCGTTCCCCCGCCCGATTGCCCACCGTGGGCAACCAGTTGTTTCAGCTCGCCAGTGGCAACGCCACATCCATCGACCTGGTGCGCCGGTCGCTGGAGGCCATCGAGGCCAGCCAGCCCACCCTCAACGCGTTCCGGGTGGTGCTCACCGACCAGGCCCTCGCCGATGCGGCCGAGGCCGACCGCCTCCGCGCCGCGGGCGCCGACCTGTCCACAAAGCCGCTACTGGGAATTCCGATCGCGGTGAAAGACGACGTCGACGTCGCCGGAGTGCCCACCCGCTTCGGCGCAGTCGGCGAGGTTCCGCCGGCCGACACCGATGCTGAGGTGGTGCGCAGGTTGCGGGCCGCCGGAGCCGTGATCGTCGGCAAGACCAACACCTGCGAGCTCGGTCAGTGGCCGTTCACGAGCGGGCCCGCGTTCGGACACACCCGCAATCCGTGGTCACGTGACCACACCCCCGGCGGTTCCTCGGGCGGCAGTGCTGCGGCGGTGGCCGCCGGGCTCGTCCCCGCCGCGATCGGCTCCGACGGGGCGGGAAGCGTGCGGATCCCCGCGGCGTGGACGCACCTGGTGGGCATCAAACCCCAGCGAGGACGGATCTCGACGTGGCCGCTGTCGGAGGCGTTCAACGGCATCACCGTCAACGGCGTGCTCGCTCGCACGGTGTCCGATGCGGCGCTGGTGCTCGACGCGGCGTCTGGCAGCGCACCCGGTGACCTCCACGCGCCGCCGCCGGTGCAGGTGTCCGACTATGTGTCGCGCGCGCCGGGCCCGTTGCGCATCGCGATGTCGACGAAGTTCCCGTTCACCGGTTTCCGCGCCCGCCTGCACCCCGAGATCCGGACAGCGCTCGAGAACGTCGCAGACCAGCTGACCCAGCTCGGCCACTCCATCGTCGCGGCCGACCCGGAGTACAACCTGCGGATGTCATGGAACTTCCTGGCCCGCTCGACCGCGGGCATACCGGAATGGATGGATCGGCTCGGCCGCGGCGTCACCTGGGACAAGCGGACCAGATCCAACGCCCGGATGGGATGGCTGCTGTCGCAGAACACGCTGCGCAAGGCGCGCGCTCACGAAGCCGCGACGCAGCAGCGGATCGGCTGGATCTTCAACCTGGCCGACGTGGTTCTGGCGCCGACAACCGCTCTGCCGCCGCCGAAGGCGCACGCCTTCGACCAGCTCGGCGGGCTGGCCACCGACCGGATGATGATCCAGGCGTGCCCGGTGACGTGGCCGTGGAACCTCGTGGGCTGGCCATCGATCAACGTCCCCGCGGGGTTCACCTCGGATGGTCTGCCGATCGGGGTGCAACTGATGGGTCCCGCCAACAGCGAACCACTTCTGGTGTCCCTGGCCGCGGCACTCGAAGCGCTGAACGGCTGGGCGATGCATCAGCCGGAGAACTGGTGGGCGCCTCAACCCCCGAGCGTGCCCGATCCCACGGTGTCCGACGCACGCGCGGAAGCGAGTGCCGATCTTGCCGCTCCGGACTCGCTGGCCGGTCAGGTCGCGTAATCTCCCGCCTGTGACTGTCAGCAAGATCGTGCGTGGCCTGCCCGCCGTGGCGCTCGTGGGCGCCACCGTCGCGGGCATGCCGGCGGCCCAGGCCGACAACCGGCGGCTCAACGAGAGCGTCGCCGTGAACGTCTACACGATCCAGCATCAGGCCGACTGCCAGACCGACCTGAAGATCAACTCGCAGCTGCAACTGGCCGCCGAATGGCACACCAGGGACTTGTTGAACAACCGGGCCCTCGACGGTGACATCGGCTCTGACGGCTCGACCGTGCAGGACCGGGCCAATCGCGCCGGGTTCGTCGGCAAGGTCGCCGAAACCGTCGCGATCAATCCGGCGCTGGCCATCAGCGGCATCGAGATCATGAACCGGTGGTACTACCGGCCGGACTACATGGCGATCATGTCGAACTGCGCCAACACACAGATCGGCGTCTGGTCGGAGAACAGCCTGGACCGCTCCGTGGTGGTCGCGGTGTACGGGCAGCCGGGCTGACTAAAACCCCAGCCGGCCCAGTTGTTTGGGATCGCGCTGCCAGTTCTTTGCGATCTTCACCCGCAGGTCGAGATACACCTTGGTGCCGAGCAGCTTCTCGATCTGCGTGCGGGCAGCGGTGCCGACTTCGCGCAGGCGGGCACCGCCCTTGCCGATCACGATGCCCTTCTGCGAGTCGCGCTCGACGTAGAGGATGGCGTGCACGTCGATCAGGTCGTCGCGGCCTTCGCGCTGCTCAACCTCGTCGATCACCACCGCCAGCGAGTGCGGGAGCTCGTCGCGCACACCTTCGAGGGCCGCTTCCCGGATCAGCTCGGCCATCAGGACTTCTTCGGGCTCGTCGGTGAGTTCGCCGTCGGGGTAGAACGCCGGTCCGGGAGGCAGTTTCGAGACAAGCACATCGGTCAGCACATCGAGCTGGGTGTTCGACGTCGCCGAGACGGGCACGATGTCGGCGTCGGGCCCGAACAGTTCGCTGACCGCCAGCAGTTGCTCGCCCACCCGGTCCTTGGACACCTTGTCGATCTTCGTGACGATGGCGATGAGTGTGGTTCTCGGCGCTACGGCACGGATCTGCTCGTAGATCCAACGGTCGCCCGGACCGATCTTCTCGTCGGCGGGGATGCACATCCCGATGACGTCCACCTCGGAATAGGTGTCTTTCACCAACTCGTTGAGGCGCTGACCCAGCAGCGTGCGGGGCCGATGCAGCCCCGGGGTGTCGACGAGGACGATCTGGAAATCCTCGCGGTGGACGATGCCCCGGATCGTGTGCCGGGTGGTCTGCGGCCGGTTCGACGTGATCGCGACCTTGGTGCCCACCAGAGCGTTGGTCAGCGTGGACTTTCCGGTGTTGGGCCTGCCGACGAAACAGACGAAGCCGGAACGGAATTCGGTTTCCGCGGTCACGACACGTTGCCGGCACGATCGGTGACGATCACGGCTGCGTCGGCGGACAGTTCCCGCACCGCCGCGACACCGGCGTCGTCGGCCGACCCTCCGACGAGTACGGCTGCTTCCAGGCCGGCGGCTCCGCTGGACACCGCCGCCGCGACCGCAGCCTGCAGTGCGGTCAGGGTCAAGGCGTCGAGCGTGACCGGCGCACCGGCGTAGGTGCGCCCGTCCAGGTCCCGCACTGCGGCGCCGCTGCCTGCCTCGGCGCGGCCCATGGCACCGCGGGCGAGCACCACCAGCTTGGCGTCCTCATCGTCCAACGACTTCGACTCGCTCATCCCTGTTCCTCCGCGTCCTCGTCTTCCCGCTCGACAGGCGTCACCAGCACGGTGCCGATTCTGACCCGGCCCCTCGGGTCCGGTCCCCCCTCGGCACGCAGCAGTAGGCCGTCCCACTCCACCTCGGCGCCAGGCAGCGGCACACGTCCCAGTTCCAGCGCGACCAGACCCCCGACGGTGTCGACGTCGAGGTCTTCGTCGAACTTGATGTCGTACAGCTCGCTGAGGTCCTCGATGGGCAGCCGGGCCGACACGCGGTAGGTCGACTCTCCGAGGTCTTCGATCGGCGCCACCTCGTCGGTGTCGTACTCGTCGGCGATCTCCCCGACGATCTCCTCGAGGACGTCCTCGATCGTGACAAGGCCTGCGATCGCGCCGTATTCATCGACCAACAGCACCATGTGCACGCGGTCGCGCTGCATATCGCGCAGCAGCGCATCCAACGGCTTGGAGTCAGGTACGAAAGCGGCCTTGCGCATGACGTCCGACACCAGGGTGCCCCTGCCGCCGTCGTTCGAGTAGTACGTCCTCTGAACGAGATCCTTGAGATACACCACCCCAATGACGTCGTCGACGTTCTCGCCGATCACCGGGATCCGAGAATGCCCGCTGCGCACCGCCAGCGACGTCGCCTGACCCGCAGATTTCGTGCTCTCGATCCACACCATCTCGGTGCGCGGCACCATGACTTCGCGGGCCGGAGTGTCACCCAGCTCGAACACCGACTGGATCATCCGCCGTTCGTCGTCGGCGACAACTCCGCGCTGCTGGGCCAGATCCACCACTTCGCGCAGCTCGATCTCGGAGGCGAATGGTCCGTTGCGGAAACCGCGGCCCGGCGTCAGGGCGTTTCCGATCAGTACGAGCAACCGGCTGATGGGGGTGAGAACCACTGAGATGGCTTGCAGCGGAAGCGCTGTCACCAAAGCGATCTGATAGGCGTTCTGCCTGCCGAGGGTCCTGGGCCCGACGCCGACCACCACGAAGCTGACCACCGTCATGATGCCCGCGGCGGCCATCAGGCCCTTGCTGACCCCGAGGTAGTCGTCGAGGTAGGCCGCCATCAACACCGTCGCGCTGACCTCGCAGGCGATGCGCAGCAACACGATGAGGTTGATGTAGCGGGGGCGGTCCAGCATGACGCGAACCAGCCGGGTTGCGCCGGGCCGTTCGTCGCGGACGAGCTCCTCGACGCGAGCAATGGATACGGTGCTCAGCGCGGCGTCCGTGGCGGCGAACAGACCACCGAAGACCACCAGCACGACCGCACTGATGAGTTGCCCGACGTTGGTCACCGAGTGTCGCCGTCGTTGAAATCTTCGAAGTGGCGCGACCTGTCGAGCAACCGGCGGTCCTTCTCGCTCTGCCGGTCAAGGTGATACGCCTCGACCTGGTCTGCCACCCACTCCTCGAGCAGCTCACGCTGTAGCGCGAACATCTCTTTTTCTTCGTCAGGTTCGGCGTGGTCGTAGCCGAGAAGGTGGAGCACACCGTGCACGGTGAGCAGCGCCAATTCCTGGCCCAGCGTGTGGCCGGCATCGGCGGCCTGCTTCGCGGCGAACTCGGGGCACAGCACGATGTCGCCCAGCATCGAAGGTCCGGGCTCGGGAGCATCCGGGCGGCCGCCGGGCTCCAGTTCGTCCATCGGGAAGCTCATGACATCGGTTGGGCCAGGCAGGTCCATCCAGCGCATGTGCAAATCGGCCATCGCCGCGGTGTCGAGCAGCACCATCGACAACTCTGCGGCGGGGTTGACGTCCATCTTGCGGATGACGAACTGGGCGACGCTGACGAGTTCGGATTCGGAAACGTCGATGCCCGATTCGTTGGACACCTCAATACTCATGGTTCTCGGTCCTGTTAGCGCCGCGGACGACCCTGGCCGGATGCGCGCCGCTGTGCGCGGTTCATCAGCGTGGGCTCCTCGTACTTGGCGTAGGCATCGACGATTTCCCCGACCAGGCGATGGCGCACCACGTCGGCGCTGGTGAGTTCGGCGAAGTGGATGTCGTCGACGTCGCCGAGCACCCGCATCGCGGTGTTCAGTCCCGACGGGGCTCCACCGGGCAGGTCTACCTGCGTAACATCGCCCGTCACAACCATTTTCGAGCCGAAACCCAGTCGAGTGAGGAACATCTTCATCTGCTCGCCGGTCGTGTTCTGCGCCTCGTCGAGGATGATGAATGCGTCGTTGAGCGAACGGCCACGCATATACGCCAGCGGTGCGACCTCGATCACGTTGGCGCTCATCAGCTTCGGGATCAGCTCGGGATCCATCATGTCGTGCAGTGCGTCGTAGAGCGGCCGCAGGTACGGATCGATCTTCTCGCTCAGGGTGCCGGGTAGAAAGCCAAGACGCTCACCGGCTTCCACCGCAGGGCGGGTCAAGATGATCCGGTTCACCTGCTTGGTCTGCAGGGCGTTGACGGCCTTGGCCATCGCCAGGTAGGTCTTTCCGGTTCCGGCGGGTCCGATCCCGAACACGATGGTGTGCGCGTCGATGGCGTCCACATATCGCTTCTGGTTGAGCGTCTTGGGCCGGATCGTCTTGCCGCGGCGCGACAAGATGTCGAGTGTGAGCACCTCTGCCGGCGATTCTTCGACGGTTCCGGTCAGCATCGCCACGCTGTGGCGCACGGCGTCCGATGTGAGGGTCTGCCCGCTGGCGACAACCTCGATCAATTCCGAGATTGCCCGCTCGGCCAGCGCCACGTCGGCGGGCTCGCCGGAGATGGTGATCGCGTTGCCGCGGGCGTGAATGTCGGCGGACAGCAGTCGTTCGAGGGCGCGCAGATTCTCATCGGAGGATCCCAGGAGGCCCATGACGTATTCGGGCGGAACCGTAATGCTGCTGCGGACCTGAGAACCAGATGCTTCCTGGCCTGCATTTTCGCGGGGCGCCACGTGTGGTTTTCTGCCTGCTTTCTGGGTTCCGTCCGAGGGTGCTTTTACGAAAGCCCAGTTTAACCCTGCCGACCCACGCCGCCCAACTAGTTTGGGCCCGTCTCCACTGGGACCGGTGCCGGCTGCCGCAGCGGACGCGATCGCACCACCAGGGGCCACCAGAACCAGCGTCCGAGCAATGTCGCGATCGCGGGCATCATGAACGCCCGGACGACGAACGTGTCGAACAACAGGCCCAGCCCGATCGTCGTGCCTACCTGGGCCATCACGCGCAGGTCGCTGACCACCATCGATGCCATCGTCAGCGCGAACACGACGCCGGCGACGGTCACCACGCTGCCGGTGCCGCCGATCGAACGGATGATTCCCGTCTTGATTCCTGCCGGAATCTCCTCTTTGAACCGGGACACCAACAGCAGGTTGTAGTCCGACCCGACGGCGATCAGCGCGATGATCGACAGCGCGAGAACCATCCAGTGCAGTTCGATACCGACGATGTGCTGCCAGATGAGGATCGAGATGCCGAACGATGCACCCAGCGAGAGCGTCACGGTGCCGACGATGACCAGCGCGGCGACCAGGCTGCGGGTCAACACCAGCATGATCATCAGCACCAGACACAGCGCCGAGATCACAGCGATCAACAGGTCGTAGCGCGACCCGTCGGACATGTCCTTGAAGGTGGCCGCGGTGCCGCCCAGCTGGATTTTCGCGTTCTCCAGGGGCGTGCCCTTCAGCGCCTCGATCGCCGCGATCTTGATGGGTTCGACCCGCTGCAGGGCGTCGTCGGTGGTCGGGTTGCCCCGGTGTGCCACGAGCATGCGCACTGTCTTGCCGTCGGGTGAGAAGAAGCTCTCCATCGCCCGTTTGAAGTCGGGATTGTCGAAGACTTCGGGCGGCAGATAGAACGAGTCGTCGTTTTTGGCTTCGTCGAACGCCTTGCCCATGTCGGTGGAGTTGCGGGTCAGCTCGTCCATCTGGTCGTAGAAGCCGCCCATCGTGGCATACGTCGTCAGCATCATCTGACGCATGCTCTCCATGGTCTCGATCATCGGCGGGAACGTGGCGAGCATCTGCGGCAGCAGCGTCTTCATCTCGTCCATGTTCGCCACGGCCTTGTCGAACGTCTCCGTCATGACGCTGATGCCGTCCATCGAGTCGAACAGGGACCGGAAGGACCAGCACAGCGGGATGTTGTAGCAGTGCGGTTCCCAGTAGAAGTAGTTACGGATCGGCCGGAACTGGTCGTCGAAGTTGGCGACCATGTCGCGGATCTGGTGGACCGTGTCGAGCATGTCGGTCATGTCGTCGATCATGTCGGTGGTGATCGTCGAGAACTTCGACATCAGCGCATACATCGTCTTCATCGTGTCGATGGTTTTCTGGATGTCATCGGCCTGGGTCCGCATGTCGGCGATACGGTCCTTCATCAGCTTCATGTTCTGTTGCTGACCGACGCCCTGCATGCTGATCAGGAACGGGATCGACGTGTTCGCGATGGGGGCGCCGTCGGGCCTGCTCGGCGCCTGGACCCGGGCGACACCTTCGACGCCGAACACCCTCTTGGCGAGTCGATCGAGGATCAGGAAATCCGACGGGTTGCGCAGATCGCGATCGGCTTCGACGAGCAGGACCTCGGGACTCATCCGGGACAGCGAGAAGTGTTCGGTCGCTGCCGTCAAACCCGCATTCGCCGGAATGGATTCAGGAATGTAGCGGGTGTCGTCGTAGCTTGTCTGGTATCCGGGGAGCGCGGCGAGCCCGATCAGGGCCAGGGCCAGGGATGCCACCAGAATGGGTCCGGGCCAGCGCACGACCATCGTGCCGATTCGGCTCCACGCCCGAATCCGCATGGCGCGCTTGGGTTCCAGTAGTCCGAAACGGCTACCGACGGTGATGATCGCGGGACCGAGGGTCAGCGCGACCAACACGCCGGCGATGATGCCGACCGCGCAGGGAACCCCCATGCTCTGGAAATAGGGCATCCGGGTGAACGACAGGCAGAACATGGCGCCGGCGATCGTCAGACCGGAGCCGAGCACGACGTGCGCCGTGCCATGGAACATCTCGTAATAGGCCTCTTCGTGGGTTGCCCCGGAGGCGCGCGCCTCCTGATAGCGGCCGACCAGGAAGATCGCGTAGTCGGTGCCGGCGGCGACCGCCAGGGACACCAACAGATTGGTCGCGAAGGTCGACAGCCCGATCACCTGGAAGTGGGCCAGCGCGGCCACGACGCCGCGGGCGATCGACATTTGGACGCCGACCATGACCAGCAGCAGGACCACGGTGGTGATGGACCGGTAGAAGAACAGCAGGAGCACGATGATGACCACGAACGTGACGATCAGGATCAGCGCCATGCTGCTCTCACCGGCGATGTTCACGTCGGCGGTCAGCGCGGCGGGTCCGGTGACGTAAACCTGCACACCCGGTGGGGGCGGGAGACCGTCGACGATCTCGCGGACGGCGGCGACGGACTCGTTGGATTCCGTCTCGCCCATGTTCCCGGCGAGATAAAGCGTGACGTAGGCCGCCCGACCGTCGGAACTCTGCGCCGCCGCCTGGGTGAGAGGGTCGCCCCAGGTGTCCTGGATGTTGCGGATGTGGTTGGGGTCGGCTTCGAGCTTGTCGATCAGCTGGTCGTAGTAGGCGTGCGCGTCGTCGCCGAGGGGCTCGGCGCTTTCCAGCACGATGAGCGCGATCGAGTCGGATTCGGATTCGCCGAACAGCCGTCCCATGTCAGCCATCGCCTGCATCGACGGAGCGTTGCTCGGGCTCATCGACACGGCGTTCTGCGCGGCGACGACCTCGAGCTGGGGCACCAGCAGGTTGAGGGCCACGACCAGGAGAACCCACATCAGGATGATCGGCACAGCCAGCCGACGAATCACCCGCGCAGCAACGGTGGGCTCCCTTAGGGATGCGCGTGGCGTGACGGACAGTTTCATGCGGACTTTGTGAAGCAGTAGACGTAGGCCGTGTAATTGGAGGCGGTGCGTTCGTCCTTCACCACGCCGTCCGCCGAGATCCGACACCCGATGAAGTCGCCGTCACCCTGTGCCACAACGTTTCCCACCATCGCCGGCGAGGTGGTCTCGACCTCGATGGCCCACGGCAGGGCCGCTCCGACGACCTGGTTGGGGTCGCCCTCGGCGTCGATGTAGTTGATGTCGGCGGTGGCGCCCGGGTTGCCGTATACCTCGTAGCGCACGCGCTTCGGATCGGTTCTGTTGGAGTCCTCGGACATGCTTCCGGCGTAGGTCGGTAACTGGTGGGAGCCGAAGATGTTGCGGATACGCCAGACTGCGAAGCCTCCGACAACCAGAACGAGCACCAGGACCAGAGGTATCCATGCACGGGTCACACGGGTGAGAATCGGGAGTCCTTCAGATTGGCTTCACGACTAACTAGCCCGCGAACTACTGCGGACAGAGGGAAGGCTAACCTATCTAAATTGGTGGCGGGCTGCTACCCCCGGGGGGTGTGCAGACGGGTTCTGCGCCCTGCGTCCAGTCAGCGCCACCGAGCCGTGAGAGGTCCGAGCGCGCCGAGTGCCACGGTGGCCGCAGTCGACGTGCGCAGCACCGACGGCCCGAGCCGCACCGCTACCGCGCCGGCCTCGGTGAGGGCGGCTAGCTCGTCATCGGAGATGCCACCTTCGGGGCCGACGACCAGTGTCAGCCTGTCGGCCTGCGCGGGAATCGCCTCCGCCAACGGCTGGGAGGCCGATTCGTGCAGCACCAGCACGGAACCGGGGACCGCAGAGTGCGTCGACTCGACAAGATCGCGCGTGGAGACGACACCCTCGACGCCAGGTACGTACGGCCTCCGCGACTGGCGGGCCGCCGAGCGGGCCACCGCGGCCCAGCGGCGAAGTCCCCTATCCACTTTCGCGGCGCCGTCCCAGCGGGCCACACAGCGCGCAGCCTGCCATGCGACGAACGCGTCAGCGCCTGCCTCTGTGGCCAGTTCGACGGCGAGCTCCGAGCGTTCCGACTTCGGCAGCGCCTGCACGACGGTGACGGCCGGAACGGGTGGATCGACCGATCGGCGGTCCTGGACGCGGGCCGTCAACCGGCCCTTGGCGACATCCTCGACGATGCAGTGCGCGACTATGCCGGCGCCGTCGGAGAGATCGAGATGCTCTCCGGAGCGGGTGCGGCACACCGTCGCCGCATGGTGCCCCTCGTCGCCGTCGACGACGGCGATCTCACCGGCCGCGGGAACGGCGTCGACGTAAAAGAGACTGCGCACGCGTGGGACTTGGGGTCGTGCGCCTAGCGCCCGGTGAACGTCTCGCGCAGCCGCGAGAAGATGCCGCCGCCGTGCGAGGCAGCGCCGCTGCCCTGGGCGCTGCGCACCTCGGCGGTGTCGCGGCTGCGCTCTTTCAAGGTGCGCAGCAGCTCGATGTCCTCATGGTCGAGGCGAGACGGCACGACGACGTCGATGTGGGCATGCAGGTCGCCGCGCACACCGGAGCGCAGGTGTGGCATTCCGTGCCCGCGCAGAGTGGTGACCGACCCTGGCTGCGTGCCTGCGCCGATCGTGATGTCGATGGGTCCGTCGAGGATCGCGTCCACCGATACGGTCGTGCCCAGTGCGGCGTCGACCATCGGCACTGAGACCGTGCAGTGCAGATCGTCGCCCTCGCGGAGAAAGACCGGGTGGGGCTTCTCGTGAACCTCCACGTACAGGTCGCCTGCGGGGCCGCCGCCGGGTCCGACCTCGCCCTGTGCGGCCAGCCGCACCCGCATGCCGTCGCCCACCCCTGCCGGAATCTTGACGCTGATCTCGCGGCGTGCCCGCACCCGGCCGTCGCCGGCGCAGCGGTTACACGGGTTCGGGATGACCTCGCCGACGCCGCCGCAGACGGGGCACGGCCGCGACGTCATCACCTGACCGAGCAGGGACCGCTGCACGGTCTGAACCTCGCCGCGCCCGCCACAGGTGTCGCAGGTCTCGGGTGTCGAATTACCGTGGGTGCCCTTACCGTGGCACAGGTCGCAGAGCACCGCGGTGTCGACGGTGACTTGCTTGGTCACACCGGTCGCGCACTCTTCTAGATCGAGCCGCATGCGCAGCAGCGAATCCGATCCGGGGCGGACACGGCCGACCGGACCGCGCGAAGAGGTGCCCCCGCCGAAGAACGCTTCGAAGACATCGCCGAGCCCGCCGAAGCCGGAGAACCCGCCGGCACCCGCGCCCGCGGATTCCAGGGGATCGCCGCCGAGGTCGACGATGCGGCGCTTCTCCGGATCGCTGAGCACCTCGTAGGCGGCGCTGATCTCCTGGAAACGTGCCTGCGCACCCTCGTCGGGGTTGACGTCAGGATGCAGTTCACGGGCCAGCTTGCGATAGGCGCGTTTGATCTCCGCATCGCTGGCGCCCTTGCTCACTCCGAGCAGCCCGTAATAGTCGCGTGCCACGCTCAACCTTTCCCACCCGTCCGATCCGTTCAAACCCTTAGGGGCGCCAGATCAGCGGTTACCTAAGACTTCGCCAATATAGAGAGCAACCGCGGCGACGTTGGCGATAGTTCCCGGATAGTCCATCCGTGTGGGACCCAACACGCCCATGCCTCCGAACACCTTGCCCGAACTGCCGTACGCGGTGCTGACCACCGAGGTGCCCGCCATCTGTTCGGCCTCGGTTTCGTGACCGATCCGCACGGTCACCTTGCCCGCCTCCTGCTGTTTGGCCAGCAGGCGCAGCACCACGACCTGCTCTTCCAGCGCTTCGAGCACCGACCGCAGTGACCCGCCGAAGTCGGCGGTGTTCCGCGTCAGGTTCGCGGTGCCGCCCAGCAGCAACCGCTCCTCGGTGTGCTCGACCAATGTCTCGACCAGCACCGTTGCTGACCGGCCCACCGCGTCGGCCAGTCCACCCTGGCCGTTGAGATGCGACGCCAGGTCCGACACCGCGATCGAGGCAGCCGTCAACGGCTTGCCTTCGAGTGCCTGGCCGAGCAGGTCGCGCAACTGACCCAGCTGAGCCTCGTCGATGCCGTCCCCGAGTTCGACGATGCGCTGGTCCACTCGTCCCGAATCGGTGATCACCACCAGCAGGAGCCGAGCCGGCGTCAGCGCCACCACCTCGAGCCGCCGCACCGCCGATGTGGACAGCGTCGGGTACTGGACGACGGCCACCTGCCGGGTCAGTTGTGCGAGCAGCCGCACGGCGCGGCGCAGCACGTCGTCGAGGTCGACGCCGGACTCCAGGAACGACAGGATGGCGCGGCGCTCGGCGCCCGACATCGGTTTCACATCGTCGAGGCGGTCGACGAACTCGCGGTAGCCCTTCTCGGTGGGCACTCGCCCGGAGCTGGTGTGCGGCTGCGTGATGTAACCCTCGGCCTCCAGCACTGCCATGTCGTTGCGCACCGTCGCGCTGGAAACGCCGAGATTGTGACGCTCCACCAAGGACTTGGAGCCGATCGGTTCCTTGGTGGCGACGAAGTCGGCGACGATGGCACGAAGTACCTCGAATCGACGTTCGTCCGCGCTGCCCATTGTTCACCTACCTGAAGTAGACCGGTCCCAGTGGCGTTCATTTTACGGTGACGAACGCAGCGTGCCCGGCGCGCGCGGGTTAATCTAACGGACCTAATCAAATTCTTGCGAGGGCAACGGGCAGCGAAGGCGCAGTCGATGATCTTCAAAGGGGTTCGCGACGGCCGACCCTATCCTGACCACGGGCTGTCGCATCGGCAGTGGGCACAGATCCCGCCCCGCCAGATCCGCCTCGACGAATTGGTGATGACGACCACGGTGCTGGCCCTCGACCGGTTGCTCTCCGAAGACTCGACCTTCTACGGCGACCTGTTTCCCCATGCCGTGAAGTGGCGCGGGAACGTCTACCTCGAAGACGGCCTGCACCGTGCCGTGCGCGCGGCGCTGCGCAACAGGACGGTTCTGCACGCCAGGGTGTTCGACATGGATGAGCCTGCCGGCTTCGTCGGCCGAGCCTGAGATCGATGCGCGGATCAGACTGTCAGGACATGGCTTCGCGCAGGCTCCGCGGGCGCATATCGGTCCAGTTCTCCTCGACATAAGCGAGGCAGTCGCTGCGGGTGCTCTCGCCGAACACCACCTGCCACCCCGCCGGGATATCGGCGAAAGCCGGCCAAAGGCTGTACTGCTGTTCGTCATTGCTCAGCACGTAGAAGATGCCGTCCTCGTCATCGAACGGGTTGGTGCTCATCGCTTCTCCTTGTCAACCGGTCGCCTTCGCCCCTCGGGTACCGGGCTCCCAGCACCCGGTCGGACAGCAGGCCCAAACAGCTCAGATTCGGGAAGCCGGGTCCCTGCATGAGGCCCGACAGGCCCGGCAGGAACAACTTCGGCGTGAGACCGTCGACGGACAGGTCGTGGCCGATGGACTCCTGAAGCGAGTCGCCGGTCAGCGGGGCACGCAGCGCCAGTTCGATCAGGTCACGGGCGTCCTGGCTGAACAGCGGCTCGAACCACGTCGCGTCGGCACCGGAGCCGTCGATGACAAGGTCGAACCCGTGCACCGTTTCCAGCGCCTCGCCACCACGATTGGAGTTGAGCGTCAACCGGATTCGCTGATCTAGGGCGACCGCGTGCGCAACGCGGCCCCGGAGGTGGCGGATCCGGTCATCGGCGAGCAGCGCATCTTGCACGCGGGCCGAGAACACGCCCCGGTCCGTGCGCCCCAGCGCATCCCGGCGCTCGGTCACCGTCAGGCTCGACCAGTCCGTCGGATCGGAGAACAACGCGTTCTCGAAGAAGCTCTCCCCCCTGGTGAACAGGGTCACCGACGGTGAGATGACGGTGATGGTCGAAACCCGGTGACGGAACAGCTCGTTGAGCATCGACGCGGCGGTCTCACCGCCTCCGATGACGGCGACACGTTCGGCCACGATCAGGTCGGCCCTGGCTGCGCGCTCCCAGAACTCGGCGATCGACAGCACCCGCGGATCGTGCGGAAGGATCGAGCGTTGCGCCTGTCCCGGCCCGGTGATCATGACGCCGTCAGCGTGGATGGTCTGCTGCGGTGTGGTCAGCGCCCAACGATGGTTGTCGACGGAAATCCGCTGCACCTCACCGTGGATGACCGTCATCCCGACGTTGTCGGCGACCCAGCGGAGATACCGGCTCCAGCCCCAGTGCGTCGGGGAGGGGCGGCCGCGGTCGATCCATTCGGCGAACTGCGCGCTGGCGATCAGGTAGGACTGCCAGCTGTGACGCATCATCCGCTCGTCCAGTTCGGCGTTGCGGCGCGGAACCAGCGAGGAACGATATGGGAATCCGACGTCCTTTTCCGGGCTGGTGCCCAGCCGGTGCTGACCGTCGGTCCAGCCCCCGACCGCCTGCCAGTTGGCACCGACGGTACTGCGTTCGACAGCCACCACATCGGGCACGGTGACACCCATCTGGCGAAGCTCGGCGGCTTTGGCGGCCACCGCGATCGCCTTGGGTCCGGCGCCGACGACCGCGAGAGTGGGTGTGGTCCTTGCTGCGGTAGCGGGTGTCACAGCGCTTCTCCCAGGACGATGAGGGCTTGACGCCAGAGGTCGGTGAGTCGGTCGACTTCGTCCGCGGTCGACAGCAGGGGGCTCCACCGCCAGCTGGTTCGCAGGTGCGGCCCGTCAGAGGCGCCGTCACCGGCGGCGACAACGGAAATGACGTCGAACGTGTACCGCAGCGGCAGATCGGGCTCGGCCGCCGCGGGCATGTGGGCGTTGAGGTCGCCGTCGGTGATCAGTGACCACTCCGCGGCGGCTCCGTCGCCGCTGAGATCGTGGCGACCTACGTAGTTGAACTCGACCTGCGGGTGCGGCAGTTGGGCCAGCCGAACGTCAGAGCGCGTGTAGCGAAGCAACCCGTAGTCGAGACCCCGATTGGGCACGGCCGCAACCTGATCAGCGACTGCGCGCATCAGCGCGCGTCCTGCGGCAGGATCGCGCCCGACCGCGTCGACGTGTGCCGCCCCCTCCCCGGCGCCCAGACGTACGGGGTACACCGAGGTGAACCACCCGACGGTGGCCGACGTGTCGACGTCGTCGAAGAGTGTGTCCTCGCGGCCGTGGCCTTCGAGGGCGACAAGCGCACCGTGGTGGGCGGGCTGCCCACGTTCGATCCGCCAGGACGCCAACGTCAATGACAGAGCGGTGAGCAGGAAGTCGCGCATTTCGATACCCGCACCGTCGAGGCGGTCCAGGATCGCGAGGGTGGTGTCCGGGTCAGTGACAACGTCGGTCAGCGCCAGTGACGCCCACGTGTCGCGCTGCGGATCGGGAAAACGACTGCCCAGCAACGGGTCCGGAGTGGCGAGCGTCTGCGCCCAGTAGTCGACCTGGGCGGCGACCTCGCCGGATCGGCTACGTTCGTGCAGCATGGCTGTCCATTGCCGGTACGTGGTGTACTCGACCATCGGATCGGGAGTGTGTCCCGCCGCGATCTCGCGATCAATCTCGGCCAGGGCACTGAGGATGATGTACCACGACACCACATCGGTGGCGAGATGGTGCACGCACAGCATCAGCACCGGCGGGCCCTGCCGGAACCACACCGCCTGCACCATCGATCCTGCGCCGGGATCGATACGGTCCAGTGCAGCAGCCACTTCGGCCGGTATGGCGTCGTCAGCGGACGCGTCGACGGTCACGAGCACGTCGCCTACCCGCACGGCGCCGGGTGGCCGGGTGGTCAGCCGGTGTCCGTCGAGTGTCGAGCGCAGCATGTCGTGGCGGTCCAGCAGCGCCTGCAGGACCTGCTCCAGGCGCCGTTCGGTGATATCCGAGGGCAACGAGATCAGCACGTTCTGGGTGAAGCGGCGGAAGCTTCCACACTCGTACATCCACGCCATGATCGGGGCGGGCGCCACCTCTCCGAAGCGCTCGGCAGACACCGCAACCGGCGCGGGGAAACAATCACCGGCATCAATGGCAGCAGCAAGCTCTCGAATGTTGTTGCACTCCAGCATGAGACGGGCGCGCATCTCAAGACCTCGGCGGCGGGCGGCCTGCACCA
Source organism: Mycolicibacterium iranicum (assembly GCF_002101705.1). Taxonomy (GTDB): domain Bacteria; phylum Actinomycetota; class Actinomycetes; order Mycobacteriales; family Mycobacteriaceae; genus Mycobacterium; species Mycobacterium iranicum. Next base: position 170,786 of record NZ_LQPC01000027.1, read on the forward strand.
TCGTCAATGCCACGATGCTGTCGAGCCCCATCTCCAGGAAGTCTGTGGTGACTCCGAACTGCTCGCCGTCGAGCACCTCGGCCAAGAGGTCGAACAACGCTGTTTCCGTGGAAGTCTCGGGAGCGACCGACGGCGAGTCGTCGGGGACGTGCGTGGCCAGCGCGGCGTCGTCGATCTTGCCGTGCGGGGTCAAGGGCAGTTCGGTCAGGACCACGATCCGCTGCGGAACCATGTAGTGCGGCAACCGCTTCGCCATCAGGGAACGCAGTTCGGCCGTTCCGGGTGGGTGAGCGCCGCCGGCGACGTAGGCCGTCAGCCGGGCGAGTCGATCCCGTTGCTCGACGGACACATGCGCATCGGTGACATCGGGATGCGCACACAGCACCGCGGCGATCTCACCCGGTTCGACGCGGAACCCACGGATCTTGACCTGGTCGTCGGCGCGGCCCAAGAACTGCAGTCCGCCGTCGGCGCTGCGTCGAACCAGATCGCCGGTGCGGTACATCCGCTCCCCGGCCACGAAGGGGTCGGCGACGAAACGCTGCGCCGTTTCACCGGAACGGTTGAGGTAGCCGCGCGTGAGCTGGTCGCCGGACAGATACAGCTCCCCCGTCACACCGTCGGGCACGGGACGCAGCCAGGCATCAAGGACATAGGCGCGCGTGGTCTGCGTCGGCTCGCCGATCGACGGGCGTGGATAGCCGTCGATCGGCGCCACCACCGCCTCCACGGTGGTCTCCGTCGGCCCGTAGCAGTTGAACGCCGACATCCCGGTGCGGGCGCATTCGTCGCCGATCAGCCGCCACGTGGACGCGCTGACCGCCTCGCCGCCCAGTGCCAGCACGGCAAGCGGGACGGTCGTCAGCAGCCCGACGTCGTACAACTGGGCGAACATCGACGGCGTGGTATCGAGCAGATCGATCCCGAAGCGGCCGATCGCTTGTACCAAAGCCTCTGCGTCGCGCTGCGATTCGTCGCCGACGAGGTGCACGCAGTGGCCGTCCAGCAGCGCGGCCAGCGGTTGCCAGGCCGCGTCGAACGTGAAGGACCAGGCGTGGCCGACGCGCAGTGGGCGCCCGATCCTCGCCGAGGCGGGACGTAGGACGTGGGCGGCATGGTCTTCGGCATAGGCCAGCACCGCACCGTGGGTTCCGATCACGCCCTTGGGCCTGCCCGTTGTGCCCGAGGTGAACACGATGTAGGCAGCCTGCTCGGGAAGGACATCGACGGCTCGATGGTCCGACGCCGTCTCGGCGGGAAGCGACGCCAGGTACGCGGCGTCGACCAGCACACGTGCCCCCGACTGGTCCAGGATGTCGCTGATCCGCTCGACGGGCATGTTCGGGTCCAACGGCACGATCGCCCCGCCGGCTTTGAGGACACCGAACATCGCGACGATGTAATCGGGTCCGCGGCGGAGCTTCACGGCAACCGGGGTTTCCGGCGTCACACCGGCGCCCAGCAGCGCAGATGCCACGCGGTCGGCCGCCTCGTCGAGTTCGCGGTAGGTGAGGGAACCGGAGCTGTCGCCGCTACTCCAGGTCAGTGCGATCGAACCGAGCCGGCTGCCCGCGATCTCGGTGAACCGAGTATGAATGCCTTTTGCGGCCAACGACATTCTCGCTCGCGCGCTCGGCGCCGCCGATTCTGCGGACAGCAGGATGCCGACATCGCGCAGCGGCCTGTCCCAGCAACTGATCAGACGCTGTGCGACGTGCAGCACCCGCCTGCCCAGCTCGTCGGGCCGCAGCTGCCCCAGCGCACCGTCGATCACCTCGACGAAGACCGTCAGCTCGTCACCGGCAAGGTGTGCGGCGATCGTGACCGGGAAGTGCGACAGGCTCTCCAGCGCCGACGGCGTGAAGATCGCACCGCCGGCTTCGAATTCGGTCTGGCCGACGAGGCCGCCCGGCGGAAAGTTCTCGTACACCAGCAGGGTGTCGAACAGTTCGCCGACGCCGGCGAGCGCGCGCAGTTCCGAATGGCCGAGGTAGCTGTGGTCGCGCAGGATCGCGGCCTCCCGCTGCAGACTCAGGCACTGCTCGCGGACGGTCAGGACGGGGTCGAGCCGCACCCGCAGGGGCACCGTGTTGATGAACAGGCCCACCATCCGTTCCACACCGGCCAGTTCACCGGGCCGACCCGAGACGGTTACCCCGAACGTCACGTCCCGCCCATCGGTGAGCACCGAAAGCACGTTGGCCCATGCCATCTGGATCAGCGTGTTGACAGTGACGCCGCGCATCTTGGCGGACTCGGCCAGTGCACGGGTGGCGTTCGCGTCGAGCTTCACCTCGGTCAGCTGCGGGCGGCCGGTGGGCGTTGTCGCCGTCAGGGCAGGGGTCAGCAGTGTGGGGGCCTGCACGCCGGCGAGGTGGTTGCGCCACTTCTCGCGGCTCACCTCGTGGTCGACACCGGCCAGCCAGCCGATGTAGTCGCGATAGGGCCGCGGCGGGTCGGGCAAGGCTGCGGTATCGCCGTGGGCGCGGTACAGGGTCAGCAGCTCGCCCATGAACAACGGCAGCGACCAACCGTCGATCAGGATGTGATGGGCGGTGACGACAAAGCGCCACCGCTGCGGCGCCTCGATGAGCAGGAATCGGATGACGGGACCCCGGGAGAGGTCGAAAGGCGTTGTACGCTCGGCTGTCTCGATGTCGCGAAGCTCATCGTCGGAGCCGGCGGTGACATGACGCCACGGAAGCTCGACGTGCGCGGGCACCACTTGCACGGCTCGGCTCAGGTTGCCCTGTACGAAGCTGGCGCGCAGGTTGGCGTGCCGTACGAGCAGCAGCGCAGCGCACTCACGCAACAGGTCGACATCGATCGCGCCGACTGCGTCGGCCGCCATGGCGATGACGTACGGGTCGACCGAATCGCCGTCATCGGTCAGCGTCGCCATCGAGAACAGGCCCTGCTGCAGCGGGCTCAGTGCGAGGACGTCCTCGATGGCCGCCTTGTCGGTTCTGGGTTGCGCTCGGGTCACGGAGCAACCTTCATCGGACGGCGTCCCCGATGCTGCTCCACGACGCGGTCAACGCGGCAAGCTCGTCTTCGGACAGACCCGAGGCCGACATCGGCGCGTGGTGGACGTCGGCACGTTGCTCGCCGGCTCCTGCACCGGAGTCCACCGCAGTTGCCAGGGCGGAGACCTCGGGATGCTCGAAGACCATCCGAGCGGTCAGCTCCAGCCCGATGTCACGGGCCCGCCCGGCCAACTGCACGGCGAGCACGCTGTCGCCGCCCAATCCGAAGAAATCGTCGTGCCGCCCCACGTCCTGGGCCCCGAGCAGATCGGTGAGCAATACCGCCAGCGCCCGCTCGGTGTCCGTGCGCGGCGGCTCGAACTCGACCGGCTGCGGCGCCGCCTCGACGACGACGGAATGGCCCGCGACGATCTCCAATCGCCCGTCGTCGCACCACCTGGCGCGGTCACCGGTGCGGTAGAGCTCGATCCCTGCGAACGGGCCGCCCCCGAGGCAGAGATCGCCGAACACACCCACCGGCACCGGCAGGTGCTCGCTGTCGAGCACCTGCACGTGGGCACCTTTGCTCCAGTCCTCGGTGATCCGCTGCTTCTCGCCCGGCGAGGCGATGTCGACGTCGCGTAGTGTGCGGTCGGGATTCTCGGCGAACTCCGAGACCACGCGGCCGAGCCAGCCGGCCAGACGCTCGATCGTCTGGCGGGTGTAGAGCTCCGGCCGGTAGATGAGGTAGCCGCGGTAACCGGTCTCGCTGGCGAGAAAATTCAGCGAGAGGTCGGCCTGGGCGATGTCGAATGTCGGCTCCAGCGCGGTGAACCGGGTGTCGGCATCGATCATTTGGGACTGCGGCAGCTGCTCGCGAACGTGGACGACGACCTGGAACAGCGGATTGCGCGCCAGGGTGCGCGGCGGATTGACGGCTTCCACGATCTGCTCGAAGGGCACGTCCTGGTTCGAGTAGGCCGACAGCGCCATGTCGCGGGCACGGCTGAGCACGTCCCGCAGAGTCGGGTTGCCGCTCAGGTCGTTTCGCAGCACGACGAAGTTGACGAAGAAGCCGACGAGCTGCCCGAGTTCTGGTTCGGAGCGGCCCGCCACCGGCGTGCCCAGCGGGATGTCCGGTCCGCCCCCGGCCTTGTGGAGCACCACGGCGACTGCGGCCTGCAGCAGCATGAACTCGGTGACGCCCAGCTCGCGACACAGAGCTGCCAGCTTGCCGCGGGTCGTGTCGTCGATGCTGAACTCGACGGCATCACCCTTGCCGCTGGGCAGCCGTGGCCGAGAGAAGTCAAGCGGCAGTCCGGCTTCCACCGGGACGCCGTCGAGCTGGTCAACCCAGTACTCGCGCTGAGGTCCGGCGATCCCCGCTTCGTCGCTGAGCAGCTGGGCCTGCCACGCGCCGTAGTCGGTGTACTGCACAGGAAGTGGTCCCCATCCGGGCCGCTCCCCTCGCTTCCTGGATCGGTATGCCGTCACCAGGTCGGTGAACAGCACACCTCCCGACCAGTGATCACCCGCGATGTGATGGATGACCACCGAGAGCACATGCTCGTCACCTACTCCGAAAACCGCGGCGCGGATCGGCCAGTCCTCTTCGAGATCGAAGGTGTGCTTGCGCTCGCGGTCCAGTTCGGCCTGTAACCATTGCTCGCCGACGCCGCGGGCGCGTCGCACCGCGACATCGGCCGCGGGATGGACGATTTGGTAGGGCACGCCGTCGATCTCCCGGTAGGTGGTCCGAAGGATGGCGTGGCGATCGACGACATCGCGGATCGCCGCGACGAAGGCGTCGACATCGCACGGCCCCGACAGACGCGCGGCGAACGGAATGTTGTTGATCGGGCTGCGACCCTCGATGCGGTAACCGAACCACGACCGAAGCTGCGACGACGACAGCGGCGCGGGACCGTCGAGCGGGGTGGCCACCAGCGGGGGCCTCGTGTTGACGCTGTCGCCGACGGCGATCGTGTCGAGGTGCGCGGCGAGCCGGGCGACGGTGGCGTTCTCGAAGATGTCGCGAACTCCGAGCTCCACGCCGAACCGCGCGCGCAATTCGGCAACCAATTTGGTCGCCAGCAGCGAATGGCCCCCGAGGTCGAAGAACGAGTCGTCCGCACCGACTCGATCGGCGCTCAGCAGATCGGCGAACATTGCCGCCAACTGCTCCTCGGTGCCGGCGGCAGGCTCCCGGAACTCGTTGACGGCCTGAAGTTCCGGCTCAGGAAGCGCGGCGTGGTCGATCTTGCCGTGGGCGGTGATCGGGATGGCGTCGACGACGACGTACGCGGCAGGGGTCATATACTCCGGCAGCGCCGCGGCGACACGAGCCCTGATCCGAGCGACGTCGACGACCGCCGCGTCGGCCGGTGTGAGGTAGGCGACCAGGCTCTTGCCCAGCGTCGGCAGATCACCGACCACGACGACGGCCTGTCCGACACTCGGGTCGACGGTGATTGCGGCAGCCACCTCGCCGAGCTCGATCCGGAAACCACGGATCTTGACCTGTTCGTCGGCACGCCCGACGAACTCGACGTCACCGTCGGCGTTGCGGCGCGCGAGGTCACCCGAGCGGTACATGCGGGCACCGGGGGTGAACGGGTCGGCGACGAAACGCTCGGCGGTCAGGCCGGGCCTGCGGTGATAGCCGTTCGCGACATGGGTTCCGCCGATGTAGATCTCCCCGATCGAGCCGACCGGCACCGGCTGCAGAGCGTCATCGAGGAGGTGGATCTGCGTGTTGATCTTGGGCCTGCCGATGGGCACGATTCGGGTGCCCTGGCGCCCCTCGACCTTGAATCGGGTTGCGTTGATGACGGTCTCGGTGGGCCCGTAGAAGTTGTGCAGCAGCGCGTCGAAGGTGGCGTGGAACTTGTCGGCCACCTCGCCCGGCAAGGCTTCGCCACCGATGGGCACCCGCTGCAGCGTCCGCCACTGGTTGACACCGGGCAGCGACAGGAACAGGCCGAGCAGTGACGGCACGAAATGCATTGCCGTGATGCCTTCGTCGCGCAACACGTCGGTGAGGTAGCCGATGTCGTTGAGACCGCCCGGTCGGTGGATCACCAGGCGGGCCCCGCATGCCAGCGTGCCGAACACCTCAGCGATCGACACGTCGAAGCTGGGCGAGGCGACCTGCAGCAGACGGTCGCTCGCGTCGACCTGGTAATCGTCCTTGAACCAGACGAAGTATTCCGCCACTGGCCGATGCGGCACCGGTACGCCCTTCGGCAGGCCGGTCGAGCCGGAGGTGTAGATCAGGTAGGCGGTGTTGTCGGGCCCCACCGGCCGCACGCGATCGCTGTCGGTGGGGTTGTCGTTGCGGTAGCCGTCGGTGTCGGTCAGTGGTTCGCGCACAATAATTTTCGCGTCGCAGTCACCGAGGATGAAGTCGAGACGGTCTTGCGGATAGGTGGGGTCGACCGGAAGGTAGACCGCACCGGCTTTCAGCACACCGAGCGCGGTCACGACAAGTTCGGGCGATTTGTCGAGGAGCACCGCCACGCGGTCCTCCGCACCGATGCCCTCGCCGATCAACCAGTGCGCCACGCGGTTGGCAGCCTGGTTGATCTCCCGGTAGGTGTACTGCCGGCCCTCGTACACCACGGCCGTGCCGTCTGGGGTGCGTTCGACCTGGGCATGCACCAGATCGCTGATCGTCGTCGCGGGCGTCCGGAAGTCGGGGCCGTGCGACACCTCGCGCAGCCATGCGCTGCCCTCGGGACTCATCAGCTGCAACTTGCTCAGCGGTACATCGGGATGGTCGAGTGCGCTGTTCAACAACACGGTGTAGTGATCGATGAGCTGCTGGGCCAGGCCCGGTTCGATGATCTCCACGAGGTACTCGAGTTCGACGTCGATGCCCGAGGCGTCGAACTCGACCATCACGCCCAGCGGTAGATGCGTCAGATGGGAACGCAGCTCTGCCCTTTCGCAGTTCACCCCTGGCGGGGTGAAGCCGAACCGATCCGGTCCACGGAACCCGAAGCTGACGCGGGTCATCCGTTCCGCACCGTGCCGGCGGTCCGGGTTGAGTTCACGGACCATCCGGTCGAGTCCGACCCGCTGATGGGCGAAGGCGCCGAGCGCGGTGTCTCTGGTTTGCTCGAGCATGTCGCGGAACGTCATCCCCGACTTCGGCCGCAGCCGCATCGCAACCGTGTTGCCGAAGTAGCCGATGACGTCCTCGTCGTCGCCGGTGCGGTTGAGCACCGGTGTCGCCACCAGGAAGTCGTCGACATGGCTGTAGCGGTGTACGAGAACACCGAAGACCGCGAGCATCACCGCATACGGTGTCGCCCCGGCGCCGTCGGCAGCCGCCGTCAACCGCTCGGCGACTTCGGGACCCAGATGCACGGCGGTGCGTTGCGAGCGCCAGCTCGTCGGGATCGCCGAGCCGTTGGCCCCGGGAAGCTCGAGCGGCTCCGGCGGATCCGCCATCACGCTGCGCCAGTAGGCGACGTCCTCCTCATCCGACGGTGACGGGGCGGCGGATGGGCGGGGTGCGGGCGTGAGCGTTTCACCGATGTAGGCGCGGGTGAGGTCGGTGAAAAACACTGCCCAGGAGCCGTCGTCCCACGCGATATGGTGTGCGACCAGCAGCATGACGAGCTCGTCGGCTGCGGTCCGGACCACGGTGATGCGCAACGGGGATTCCGCGCCGAGGTCGAACGGTTTGGCGAACTCGCGCTGCGCCAGGACCTGCAGCCGGAGCTCACGGGAACGCTCGGACAGCTCGGAGAGGTCGTGATCAGCCCATCCCGGCGCCAGATCGGGATGCACCCTCGGAATCGGAAAGCCGGACTCGGCGTCGTCGACGCTGTAGGTGGTGCGCAGAATGCTGTGTCGCCGTGCGACCGCGTTCACCGCATCGCGGAGTCGTGTGACATCGACATCGCCGGTGATCCGGTACGACAGGCTGACGTTGAGAAGCGCGCCACTGGGATCGGCAGCGTGGACGAACCACATCCGCAGCTGCCCCTCGGTCAGCGCGACAGGGGCGTCGGCTGCCTCGACTGCAGTGTCGCCCGAGGCGGCGCTGAGTCCGCGTTCACGCAGTCTGCGACGCAGAAGTTCAAGCCGCTGCTCGTGTAGCCGAGCGCCCATGTCGATGTCAGTCACTCGAAGCATCCACTTTCTCTGATAGATCGGCGATCAGGTCTGTGCCGGTGATTCCGCCGAGCAGCGACGCGAGCGGGACGGTCCGTCCGGTTAACCGCTTGAGCCGCTTGCGCAGATCCAACGCCAGCAGGGAGTCCACGCCGAGGTCGAACAGTGACGAATCCAGATCCAGAGCGGTGGCGTCGACGTCGAGGACGGCGGCAAGCTGGCTGCGCACGGCAGCGGGTGCGTCCATCGGCGGTTCGGAGCCGCTGGGCGGGGAATCGACGGTGGTGGCGTTTTCGTCGCCGCCGAAAAACAAGCGGATCCTGTCCGGGTCCGCCGACAGCACAAGCGGATCGACCGGATAATCATGCAGGCTGGTCTCGACCGCGGCCTCGGGGTTCATCTGGCGGAGGCCGGCACGTTCGACCCTTGCGATCTCGAACGCATCGACGATCCCGCTGCCCTCCCAGAGGCCAAAACGCACGGCGGTGCAATTCCTGCCCGCTGCGCGCAGCCGGGCCGCCATCACGTCGAGCATGCGGTTGGCCGCAGCGTACGCGGCCACCCCTTTGCCACCCCAGACACCAGTCACCGACGAGCACAACAGGATTCGCGCGTCGTGGCGTATCGGCCAGGTGCCGGTCAGCACCTCGAGCCCTGCGATCTTGCCTGCGGCCATCTCGGTCACGTCGGCGCCGACGACATCCGCACGGTTGGCGAAACGGGCTGTTCCGGCCGCGTGCACGACCAGCGTGGCCTCACCTTCGGCATGCCGGGAAGCCGCTGTCGCAAGCTGGGCGGGATCGCTGATGTCACACGCGGGCGCAACGATCTCGGCTGCAAGGCCGCCAAGACTGGCCGGGTCGGCACCGCCGCGGCTGAGCAGCACGATCCGTTTCGCTCCGTGCGCAGCCAGGTAGCGGGCGTAACTCAATCCGATGGCTCCGGACCCTCCGGTGATGACGACATTGTCGAGGACACCGGAACCCAGCGGCCACGGTGGCGCCGCCGGTGCGTCGCCCCCGAGAGCGCGAGCATAGAGTTCGCCACCGCCGCGCAGCGCCAATTCTCCTGCCTCGCAGAGCATCACATCGATTGCTGCGTCGAGGGTGGCAGCCGGCATGCCCGCTGGCAGATCCAGATGGTGGAAACTCTGGTCGGGATGCTCGAACCCGATGCTGCGGTGCATCGCGGTCAGCGCGGCCTGCGCGAGGTCGGCCACGGGATCGTTCGCGAGGACCTGCTCTGCGCCCGCAGTCAGCAACCACACGTCGCGGCAGCGAGGGCCCAGCGAACCCGCGTAGTCCAGCATCCCGTCGTCGATGCCCCGCGCCAACGCCCCGATCGCCGCCACGGCACTGGAATGTTCGGATGTAGGGGCGACGGCGATGACGATCTCGGCGTCGGCCGCGGCGGTCAGGGTCGCGCCCGGGTGCCGCGTCACCGCGTCGCGAAGTTCAGCGACCAGCGTTGCTGCTGTGGACATCTCGACGACAGCGACGGTCCTGGCAGGGATTTGCGATATCCGGCTGCGCGGCCGCCAGGTTTCGGCGGTGACGGTGATGCCCGCGATGGGCGGCAGTGGTTCGGCTACGGCCCACAGGTGCTCGGCCCGCATCGGGGCCCCGGGGAACCCGCGCAGCGATGCTGCGTCACCGGCGAGCAGGTCGGCCCACCGGTAGGTCGGATCGGCCGCCGCGGCGGCGGCGATGTTCTCCGCGAGCGTGTCGGTGACCGGCCGATCACGATGCCCCGATCCGAGCAGGACGGCAGCATCTGCGACTCCGGCGCGCTCGAGACCGTCCTCTATCGCGACGAGCAGGGACGGATGAGCCGACATCTCGACATAGGTGTCGGCATGTGCCCGGATCGCGCACTGCACAGCACGGTCGAACCGGATCATGTTGCGCAGGTTCGCATACCAGTAGGTGTCGAATGGGGTGCCGGGGTCGACGACCGCTCCGGTGGCGGACCCGATGAACTGTACGGGCGAGTCCGCGAACACCGAGGCGGGCAGCGCGGCGATGAAGCTTTCGCGCTGGGCTTCCATCGCTGTCGTGTGCGCGGGGAAGCTCATCGCGAGCTGCCGCGCGAACTGGCCGCGGGCACGAACACCTGCCACGAGTGTCTCGATCGCTGTCCGCTCCCCCGACACCGCGACCGTCGCCGCGGCGTTGACACCTGACAGCTCCAGCCATCCGTTGGTGGCCGCAATGATCTCCTCGGCCTGGATCTGGTCGAGGCCCAGCACCGCGACGCCGTGGTCTCCGGGAATGCTCTCGATCGCATGGGAACGCGCCGCGAGGACGGCGACCGCCTCGTCGAGGGTGATGGTCTCCGCGACGTAGGCGGCTGCGATCTCTCCGAGGCTGTGACCGATGGTCACATCCGGCAGCACCCCGAAAGCGCGCCACACCGCGGCCAACGCGACGGAGTGCACGAATTGTGAACTCTGAAGTTCGAACTGGGATGCAGGCAGTGGATCGGCGGCTGTGGTCAGGAAGCGCAGAGGCGAAGGTAATCCGGCCGCGCAGAAGGTCGCGTCGAGCCGGTCCGCCTCGGCACGGTATGCCGGCAGCCGCTCGTAGGACTCGGCACCCATCGCGGGCCACTGGCTTCCCTGGCCGGCGAACACAAACGCGGTTCGGCCGGAGCTGCGGCGCGAGGACCGGGCGACAAGGCGATGTTCCCGGCCGTCCGCGACCGCCCTCAGAGCGTCGGCGAGCTCGCGATCGTCACGTGCCCGCACGACCGCGCGATGTCGGCGGATCCGCCGGGTGGCCACCATGTGGGTGGCGATGCGGTCCAGCTCGCAGTTCGTCCGCTGGCGGAATTGCAGTATCGCCAGAGCATCTTCGGCGACGAGGTCGTCCGCGTGGGCGCTCAGCGGGATCGCGACGCGCCCGTCGGGCAGGGCAGCAGGCGACATCAGGCCGCCGCACTTTCCCCGGCTACCTGCGGTACCGCGACGACGACATGGGTGTTGGTTCCGCTCATCCCGAAAGCCGACACCGCGCCCAGCCGCACACCCCCCACTGCCGGCCAGGGTGTCAGTTTGCTCGCCAGTCGGAGTCCGGTTTCCTGCCAGTCGATTTCGTGACTGCGCTCGTGGACGTGCAACGTGGCGGGTACGGCCGCATGCTCGGCTGCGAGGAGAACCTTGGCCAAGCCGAGCGCACCTGCTGCGGCCTGCGCGTGCCCGACGTTGGATTTGACGGATCCGAGCAGCGGCCCGCTACCCGGTGCGCCGGAACCGTACGTGGCTGCCAGAGAGCCCAGTTCGGTGCGATCGCCGAGGCGGGTCCCGGTGCCGTGGCCCTCGACCATGCCGACATCATCGACGTTGACACCCGCCGTGGCGATTGCCCGCGCGAACAGCCGAGTTTGCGCTTCGCCGCTGGGTGCGGTGAGGCCGACCGATCTGCCGTCAGAGTTCACACAGCTGGCCAGGATCTCGCCGAGGATTGCCCGTCGGTCCCGTAGCGCGGCGGACTTGCGTTGCAGCACGAACATTCCCGCGCCCTCGGCCCACACCGTGCCGCTGGCGTGGGCGCTGTAGGGGCGGCAGCGCCCGTCGTCGGACAGGGCGTGCTGCTTGGAGAACTCGACGAAGTATCCGGGCGAGCCCATCACACACACGCCACCGGCCAGGGCGAGATCGCAGTCTCCCGCCACGAGTGCCTGGACGGCGACGTGAAGAGCCGACAACGCCGACGAACAGGAGGTGTCGATGGTCATCGCCGGGCCGGCCAGGCCCAGCGTGTAGGCGATACGGCCGGAGATGACACCGAGGGACGTGCCCGTGATCAGATGCCCGCTGTGATGCGAGAACTGGTCCATCTCAGGTCCGTACCGCATATCGGAGGCCCCGACGTAGCAACCGGTGTCGTGGCCGGCCAGATCGTCGGGGTTGATGCCCGCGCTCTCCAGCGCCCGCCAGCTCACCCGCAGTGCCACCCGCTGCTGGGGATCCATCGCGATGGCCTCGCGGCGGGAGATGCCGAAGAAATCGGGGTCGAATGTGCCTGCGCCGGAGAGGAATCCGCCCAGGTTGTGGATGCGCTTGAAACCTTCGCGGCGTGATCCGTCGAGGATGGTCCGCAACGACCAGCCGCGATCGTCGGGAAACGGCGTGAGGGCTTCGCGTTGTTCGCAGAGCAGGGTCCAGTAGTCGTGGGTGTTCTCCACCCCACCGGGCGCCTCGATCGCCATGCCGACGATGACGACGGGGTCATCGGGGCGAGCGGAGCGCAACGGAGCGACGGGGGAAGCCTCACCGGGGCGAGCGGAGCGCAGCGGAGCGACGGGGGAAGCCTCGTCGGGGCGAGCGGAGCGCAGCGGAGCGACGGGGGAAGGCTCACTGCTCATGTGCAACTCACCAGTTCGGCGACGTCGTCGAGGTGGTCGTCGATGTAGAAGTGGCCACCGTCGAACTGGGTGAAGGTGAACGCGCCGTCCGTGTGGAACTGCCACTGGCGCAACAGTTCCTGATCGACACGATGGTCACCGACGCCGCCGACGGCATGGATGTCGGCACCGATGCGAACATCGCGTTCGCAGGTGTACCGGTTGAAGGCGCGGTAGTCGGCGCGCACCGCGGGCAGCAGCAGCTCGAGAAAGTCCTCGTCGTCGAGCAGGCGCGCATCGGTGCCGCCCATGTCGACGATGTCAGCAAGGACTTCGCGGTCGGTCGTCGGCGCGGGCCGGGAGCCCGCTACGGTCGACGGCGCCTGGCTGGCCGATGCCCACAACTCGCGGACGACGATTCCCCGCTGGGCGGCCTGTCGCGCGAACTCGAAACCGACGAGTGCACCCATGCAGTGCCCGAACAACCGCAGCGGCCCCAGTGGAGCCCAGTCCACGGCTGCCAGCATCCCGGCCGCCAATTCGGCCACCGAATCCGCAGCGGGGTCCTTGAGCCGTTCGCCACGCTGCGGATACTGAACAACAAAGGTGTCGACGCCCTTGGCGGCCAACGCGGTGGCGAAGTTACGGTAGGCGGCCGCAGCACCGCCAGCATGAGGAAAGACGATGGTCGGCGATGCGCCCTCACCCGGGAATCGCTTGATCCAGGGGGGAATGCCGAGTCGGCTCGACCCGCCGTTCATCGCGTGGTTTCCAGCGCGGAGGCAACCTCTGCGCCATCCATGCCCGAGACCTCCAGGAAGAGCTCGGCGACCTCGTTCAGCCTGGCGCTCGACCCCTCGTTCGCGGTGAGCCGGGCAGCGAGCGCCGCCACCGTGCGGGTACCGAAAATGTCGGCGACCGCCGCTGAAGGGATGTCCAGCCAGGTCCGCAATCGAGCGACGACCTGGGTCGCCAGTACGGAATCCCCGCCGACGGCGAAGAAATCGTCGTCGGCTCCTATCCGGTCGCGGCCGAGCACGGATGTGACGATCGCGCACAGCGCCGTCTCCAACGGCGTGGCAGGAGCGCGGTAGCCGACTCCGGCGAGTACGTCGGCACCGGCGAGCCGGGATGAGACCGCGACCCGGTCGATCTTGCCGCCTACCGTGTAGGGGATCTCGTCGGCGGTCACGATGATCTTCGGAACCATGTGCGGTGCCACGATTTCCGCCATTGCCGCGGCGATCTTGGCGGGCTCCAGTCCAGCCGCGGCGGTATCGGCGCTGACCAGTGCGGCCAGCACATCGCGACCGCTGTCGGCGGGCACCACGGCGGCCACAGCAGAGTCGACCCCGGGCAGTCCGCGCAAAGCGGCCTCGACATCGCCCAGTTCGACGCGGTAGCCGCTGATCTTGACGCGGTGATCGGCGCGCCCAACGAACTCGATGACGCCGCCAGTCCGGTACCGGACCAGATCGCCCGTGCGGTACCACGTCCTGCCGTTGTGCCGGACGAACCGCTGCTCTGTGAGATCTGGTCTGGCGCGGTATCCCCGCGCCACGCCACGGCCGCTGACCCACAGTTCGCCAGGGACCCAGTCGGGGCAGTCTTGTCCGTCTGCGCCGACGACCCGGCACACGTTGTTCGGGAGCGGTACGCCAAGCGGTATCGACGTCCAGTCCGCAGCGAGCTCGTCGACCTCACAGACCGTGTTGTGGGTGGCAGTCTCAGTAGCGCCGCCGAGGCCGGCGAACCGCATGTGCGGAGCGCGCTTTCGCAGTGTGCGCACCAGTTCGGGGCGTACCCAGTCGCCACCGGTGGGCACGACGCGCACCGACGAGAGGTCCCCGTCGACCTCTGCGAGCATCTCGAGCCACCCCGGCATGAAGTGCAGCACGGTGACGGCGTGCCGTTCGATGAGCCGAGCCCACACGTCGGGGTCGCGGCGATGCTCTTCGTCGACGACGACGATTGCCCCGCCGGCGCGCAGCATGCCGAAGATGTCGAGGACTGACAGGTCGCATTCGAGGGTCGACAGCGCGAGACAGCGATCCTGCGGGCCGATCGCGAAGTGCCCGTTGATGAATTCGACAGTGTTCATGGCGGCGTCGTGCGCCATCTCGACGCCCTTGGGTTCACCGGTCGAGCCCGAGGTGAACAGGATGTAGCCGAGCTCGGCGGGATCCACGGTAGGAGGGGCGAATCCATTCGCCCGGCTGCCGACCCTGATCGCCTCGGCAACGGTCAGCGCGGGCATCGTCGTCGGGGGCTTGTCGCCGCAGACCAGCGCCATCCGCGCCCCACTGTTGGTGAGCATTCGGGAGGCACGCTCGGCTGGGTGGTCCACACCCACCGGTACGTACACCGCGCCGATCGCCGAGATCGCCAGCAGCGCGATGATCTGTTCGACGTTCTTCGGTCCCATCACCGCGACGGCATCGCCCCGGCGGACACCGGCAACGTCCAGACCGGCCGCCGCTGCCAGCACCCGCTGCCCGAGTTCCCCGTACGACAGTTCACCGGCGCTGCTGAACACCGCCGGCGCGTCGGGGTGCGTCCGGGCACGGCGGAAGAAACCGTCGTGCAGTGCGTCGCCGCTGGGCGCGCCGGCTCCGAGAACGACACCGGCGGCGTCGCGGACCGCCAGCTGCTCGGATGTGACGGCAGGCGGATCGACCGCTTCCCAGGATGATTCGTCGGTGGCGAGGCGTTCGAGCTCGGCGATGTGATGGGCGAACATCGCGTCGGCGACACCGGGCCGGAACGCGTCCTCGCGGGTGTCCCAGTTGATCATGAGCCCCTCGGCCACCGGCGTGGCCTGCGCGTCGAGCAATACCTGGGGGCCCTGCGAGATAGTCCAGACCGGGCGGCCGAAGAATTCGGTGACCTTGCCCGCGAAAAGGTCACCGAGCCCCAGGGCGCTGGTGTAGACGATCGGCGCCAGGACCGGTGTGCCGTGGTGGCGGGTCAGATCTCGGAGCACCGACAGTCCCGAATAGCTGGCGTGGCGCGCGGTGGCGTGCAGGGTCTCCTGCAGCACGCGTGCGCGAGAGATCGGGGTGTGGGCGTCGGTCAGGTCGACATCGAGCATCAGCGACGAGGTGAAGTCCCCGACGAGCTTGTCGACATCGGGGTGGAACTGCTCGCGACCGAACATCGGCAGGTTCAACAGGAATCGGCGGTTGGTCGACCAGCGCGCCAATGTGCCTGAATAGGACGCGGCCACCGCCATCGCTGGCGTGATGCCGTGTCGGTGCGCCGCGGCGAAGAGCGCGTCACGAGTCGCCACGTCGAAGATGTGGACACGGCGGGTGCCTCGGCGCGGATCGGCCTGCTCGGAACGCGGAACCAGCGGCAGCGCAGGGCCTTCCGGAAGCGTGGGAATTCTCTCGGCCCACCACTGCCGATCCTCGTCAGTCTCCGGCACCGCGTCGGCCAGTGCCGCACGGTACTCACGGTAGGTATAGCCGAGATCGGGAAGCGTTCCGCCGCCGTAGAATTCGGCCAGGTCTGACATGAAGTTGCGGTAGCTCACCGCATCGGCGGCCTGCATGTCCAAATCGACGTGCAGGCGAGTCCGGCCATCTGGCAGCAGCGACAGCGAGATCTGTAGAACCTCGCCGTGCATGATCTGATGCGATTTCTCGTGACGGATCTCCTCGAGCCGCGCCTGGGCCTCCTCGCGATCGTGATCACGCAAGTCGTAGACGGTGACGGGCAGTCCGCGGTCGCTGATTCGTTGAGTGCCGTCCGGCAGGATGTCGACCCGCAGCATCGGGTGGCGCGCGGCCAGCGCGGTCGCCGCGGTCTGCAGCCGTGCAGGATCCACCCCCTCGCCGTCGAGTTCGATGTAGAGGTGGGCCGCCACTCCGCCGAGCTGTTGATCGTCGTTGCGACCGACCCACAGGGCGTGCTGGATCGGCGCGAGTGGGAAGGTCTCGTCCTCGTCCGCGGCTGCGCTGGACCGAACAACCCGGGCAGGAGCCGGTGTCGAATTGCTGGCCACAAGGTCGGTCCACGCCGACACCGTGGGGTTTGCGGCCAGTGCCGCGAAGCCGACGTCGATGCCTTGTCTGCGCCACCGCCCCGACAACGACATCATCCGGATCGAGTCCAGGCCCGAGGCGATCAGGTCGGCCTGCGGGTCGAGTTCGTCCGAGCTCACACCGAGAAGCTCAGCAACCTCGTCGCGGACCGACTGTGCAGTCGTCGGCGCCAAACTCACCAACCTCCTCGACGGGCTACTTAATTAAGTGCAGGCTGCCCTAACTTTGAGGAGGCTACCCTATATTCGGGTCACCGAAAACTCCTACCCAGAGCGGCGAATTGACTGATGAGCACCGGATTCCTGCCCAATCACGGCAATGACCAGCAGACCGGACCGGACCGAAGACGGGACCAGCGAGACCTGGCACGCGGGTTCGTCCCCTTCCCCGACCATCGCGCGCAGGAGTATCGGCACGCAGGCTACTGGGCTGACCGCCAACTCGATTCGATCTTGACCGACGCGGCGGCAGCCTGGCCTTCCACACCTGCGATCGTCGACTCCGCTCACTCGTACACGTTTGCCGAACTGAACGCGCTCGCCGACCGCGCCGCGGCCGGACTTGCGCACCTCGGCATCGCCGCCGGGGACCGGGTTCTGCTTCAGCTGCCGAACTCGTGCCAGTTCGCGGTCGCCCTGTTCGGTCTGCTGCGCGCCGGAGCCGTGCCCGTCATGTGCCTTCCCGGACACCGGACCGCCGAACTGGGGCATTTCGCCGAGGTCAGCGACGCGATCGCCCTGATCGTGCCCGATCAGGGCGCCGGTTTCGACTACCGCGAGATGGCCTCCCAACTCACCGCCGAGCACCCGTCGCTTCGCCACGTGATCGTCGACGGGGACTGCGGGCCGTTCTTGTCCTGGTCCTCGATCGCCGAATATGACGGTCCACCGGTCGAACGCACCGCCGTCGACCCGGGGCTGCCCGCCTTGCTGCTGGTCTCGGGTGGCACCACGGGCCTACCCAAGTTGATCCCCCGCACCCACAACGACTACCTCTACAACGCGGTCGCCTGCGCACAGGCCTGCGAGATGACCAGGGAGGACGCCTATTTGGTGGCGCTGCCCGCCGGACACAACTTCCCGCTGGCCTGCCCCGGGCTGCTGGGATCGATGACCGTCGGCGCCACCACCGTGTTCACCGCAGACCCCAGCCCGGAGAACGCGTTCGCTCTCATCAACAGGTACAAGATCACCGTCACCGGCCTGGTCAACGCGCTGGCCAAGGTGTGGGCCCAGGCGTGCGAGTGGGAGCCGGTGCTCCCCACCTCACTGCGCTACGTCCAGGTCGGCGGATCCCGGATGAGCCCTGAGGAGGCCCGCTTCATCCTGGAGCGGCTCACGCCGGGCATGTCGCAGATCTTCGGAATGGCCGAGGGGATGCTGAATTTCACGCGGCCGGGCGATCCCGAGGACGTCGTGGTGCACACGCAGGGCAGGCCGATGTCGCCGCACGACCAGATGCGGGTCGTCGACGACAACGGCGACGAGGTACCACCTGGTGACGAGGGCGAACTGTTGGTACGGGGGCCCTACACGCTCAACGGCTACTACCGGGCCCACGACGCGAACGCGCGGTCATTCTCGCCGGACGGCTTCTACCGCACCGGCGACCGGGTTCGCATCTTCGCCGACGGTCCCAGGGCCGGCTACGTCGAGGTGGTGGGCCGCATCAAGGACGTCATCCACCGCGGCGGGGAAACCGTGTCGGCAACCGACCTCGAAGACCATCTGCACACCCACCCATCCGTTTACGCCGCGGCCGCGGTCGCCCTTCCCGATGACTACCTCGGTGAGAAGATCTGTGCCGCAGTGGTTTTCTCAGGCAAGCCGATCACACTCGCCGAACTCAACGCGTTCCTGGACGAACGCGGCGCGTCCACGCATGCGCGACCCGACGTCCTCTTCCCGGTGCCGACCCTACCCACCACCGCAGTGGGCAAGGTCGACAAGAAACAGTTGGTGGCGCGGCTGAGCGCCCAGTGATCCGGCGGCTCAGTTCGTGATCACCATGTCGTGGCCGCTGGTGGCCCAGGCGGCCTCGAAGACCTTGATCGGCACCTGCTCGTCGGCGCCGTCGTCGGTCCCGCTGTCGTTGAGGTGCACCACGCCTGCTTGGGTGTCCACACCGGTGACGACCAGGTCGTGATCGCCAATGGTGCGATCACCGGCCTCGTCCCAGATCGTTTCCGCGTTCACGCCCGCGATGACCTTCTTGCCTGCGCCGAGCACCCGCTCCAGTGCGGCCATCCCCGTCGGCACATTGGTCGCATCGGCGACGTCATCGTCGGTGTACACCGCTCCGATGCCGTAGTGCGCCAACAGGATCGGCAGATCCCGCGAGTCGGTGCCGTTGCCGGAGTCCGAGTCGCCGGGATTCGACGGCGGCAGATAGACCACACCTTCGTGGTGCGCGCTCGGTGTCGCGCCCGCCAGTGCGACGATCTCGCCCTCGGAGGGTTGGTTGCCGGTGAGCTGTCCGATCACGTCGGCCGTCGCCATCAGCGAGCAGTCGTCGAGGGTCTGCCGCACCCAGTACTGGCTCGCCTGATCCGGATCGCCGTAGTGGCCGTGGCTGTTCTCGGCGGCGTTGGCGATGCCACCACCGAGGCCGGCAACGGCTGCGGACAACAGTGCCGTGACAGCGACGGCCCTGACGGTGAGGCGGGAATTCTTCATCTGCGGCCCTTCTCTGACTGCGGCGCCGGTGCGCCGGATGAGAGAAAGGATGGAACGAGTGTCTCGGCGAATTCTTGACGGATCCTTGAGAGTCTTGAGCACCGTCAGGCGATGCTGACCCACCACGTGTAGAGCGTGTCGAGATCGTTGCCCTGCCCGGTGCCGAGCAGCAGATCCGACGTCTTGGTCCAAACGATGTCGGCTCTGCCGTCGAATTCGCCGCACGCCAGCATCCCCTCGGACTCATCCGGGTCGCCGCTGTTGAAGTCCCAATTCGTCGGCGAACCATCGGTTCCCGGACATGCGGTGAGTTCGTCGTCTCCGGTGACCGACGTGAAGTCCTCCTGGAGCCGGTCGACATCGCTGTAAAGAGCGAAGAATGCGCGCTCGTGTCCGTCGCCGCTTTCGGTGGGTTTGCAGTCGAATGCTGCAATAGCGTTGTCCCACTTGCGGTTCGGCACACATGCGGCGGGGTCGGGCACCAGTGCCATGAGCTGACGTTCGGCAGGCGTGAATGCGCTCGTGGTGCCCATCGGGGCTCGGGGCGTGTTCGTGACGGTCCGTGTCAACGTCAGCGTCGACGACATCGCCGACGCCGAATCCGACGAGCGCAGAGCCGCCCACGCCGCGACGCCCCCGACGGTGATGAGCACAACAGCGGCCAGGGTGCCCGCGACGACCAGCGGCCGACGCTGCGGCTGTGGCGCCTCATGCGCGGCCGACGCCGGGGTCGCAGACAGCGGGGCGGGTGCGGTGGGCTGATCAGGAGAACCGAGCACCGCCTGCGCCGCGCGTGCCAGCGCGCCCGCGCTCTGGAAGCGCTCTTCGGGACCCTTGGCCATCCCCGTCGCAACGACGTCGTCGAACGCCTGCGGCAGATCAGGCCGCACCTGGCTGGGCCGTGGCGGCGGGTCGATCAGATGCGCGGTGATCATCATGCTGATGCTGTCGGCGACATAGGGTTGGGTGCCCGTCAGGGTCTGGTGCAGCACACAGGCCAGCGCGTACACGTCCGCCTTGTGATCTACCGGCTTGGAGCTGAAGCGTTCGGGTGCCATGTACGCGTAAGTGCCTATCGCTGCACCCATTTCGGTCAACGTCTTGTCGCTGGTAGCACTCGCGATGCCGAAGTCGACGAGGTAGGCGAAATCGTCGGGGGTGACGAGAATGTTCTCCGGCTTCACATCGCGGTGCGTGATGCCCGCCGCGTGCGCAGCATCCAACGCCGCCGCGACCTGACGGATGATCGACACCGCACGAGACGGCGCCAACGGCCCCTCGGCGATGAGGACGCTACGCAAATCGATCCCGTCGATCAGGCGCATGTCGACGAACAGGTGGCCGTCGATCTCGCCGTAGTCGTGGATCGGCACCACATGCGGTTCCTGCAGTCTGCCCGCGGCGCGTGCCTCTCGCTGGAGCCGCTCACGGAAAGCCGGGTCGTGCGAGAGGGATTCGGGCAGCAGCTTCAATGCCACCGTGCGGCCTTTGACGGTGTCGTCGGCCTCGTACACCTCACCCATACCGCCTCGGCCGATGAGTCGGTTGATTTGGTACGGACCCAGCCGGGTGCCCACCCGCATGTTGTGCGGGGCGTCGTCCATAGCCGCCTCTCGTCGGGCGCGACCACCGAGAGGCCGCGTCGCCCCTACGGTACGGGCGTACCACCGAGTTCGAAGGTGAAGACGTGCCCGCAGATGTGGATCCGGTCCCCGCCGGCCAAGGGGGCGCTGCCCTGCACTCGCGAATCGCCCAGCTCGACACCGTTGGCCGATCGAAGGTCGGTCACGGCGTAGCCGGTGCCTGTGTCGATGATCGCCGCGTGCGTGCGGCTGACCTTCGGATCGTCAACGACGATGTCGTTGTCCGGCGCTCTGCCGATGCGGGTGGCGACGGACGTGAGCTGGTAACGGTGGCCGGCCGGATCGACGAGCCACGCCGAGGAGTCCCCACTGCCGATCAGGGTGCGTTGGTCGAGCACGGTCTTGGCGCCCACGGCCGTCTGTCTGGCCGCCTGTTTCACGTCCAGGGGTTGCTGGCGCAGGATCCTGTCGTGCAGGGCACGCACCGTCGGCCCCGGGTCGATGCCCAGATCCTCGGCAAGGGCCGTCTTGAGCCGCTGGTAGGCCGCCAGGGCTTCCGATTGCCGTTCGCTGAGGTAGAGGGCACTGATCAGCTGCGCCCACAGCGGTTCGCGATAAGGATTTTCGGCTGCCAGCGCTTCCAGTTCCCCGGTGATGGTGGCGGCGCGCCCGCACGCCAGCTCGGCCTCGGCCCGTGCGGTGGCGGCGGTGAGGCGGTCCTCCTGCAGTGCGGTGGCGAACTGCTCGGCGAACGTGAACCCCCGCAGATCCTCAAGGACCGGCCCGCGCCACTGCGCGAGCGCCGCCGTCAGATGCGCGCTGGCATTCTCGAAATCACCTGTGGCCGCAGCCTGTACTCCCGCGGCCTTCTGGGCGGTGTACCGCCCTATATCGCACTGCTGATCGGGGAGGGTGAGCCGGTATCCCGGCGGGGCGCTGGCCAGGGTCGTCTGAGGGTCTGATCCGGCGCTGCCGACGAGCTTGCGCAGGTTGGACACGTAGGAGTGCAGGCTGGCGCGCGCCCCCGGGGGCGCGGACTCCTGCCACACCGCGTCGATGAGCGAATCGACGGCCACCGGGCGGTTGCGGTTGATGACGAGCATCGCCAGGACTGCGCGCAACTTGGGCGTGCCGACCGGGACTTCGACTCCCCCTGTCGTCATCTGTAGCGGGCCGAGCACACCAAAGCCCAGAGCACGTTCTGCCATGACGCTCCCTTCCCCCTCGTACCGCTCGCCGGGTCAATTGTGAACGAAGACCGGGGGCGTGGGCTGTCCGCCCACGCCCCCGGCTCCGGCAGCCCTGCTACTGGCTGCCTTCGGCCCTGCGGCGGCGCCCCATCAGCAGGGCACCTCCCGCCGAGCCGAGCCCCAGGGCACCCGCCGCGAGTGCGACCCAGGGCAGGACCTTCGTGACGCCGGTGGTGGCCGACGACTCCTTGGAGACCAGGGAGACGTCGTATCCGGGCAGCGGTGCCTCGGACGGAGCAGTCAGGCCGGGCAACTGCTCAATCTTGGAAACCTCGAATTGCGCTGAGCCGTCGGCGTTCTTGGACCACTCCCCCCACGCCGACACCGAGCCGTCAATGAGCACCCGGTCTGCGCCGACCGCGGAATCCTCACCGAGGTCGGTCAAGGATCCAACCCGGAACGGCTGTGAGGTGCCCGTCGAGTAGTTCAGTTGGACCCACACATTGCGCTGCGGTTGCGATGCGGGCGCGCTCGGCGCCGGAGCGGGCGCGCTCGACGCCGGAGCGGGCGTGCTCGGCGCCGGAGCGGATGCGCCCTGCCCCGGAGCGGGGTGCCCACCACCACCGCCGGCGGTGAAGCTGCCGACCGATACGTGGCTGACGCCTCCCTGCGGGCCGCGCACCACGGAAGTGAAGCCGTAGCGGCCCGGCGTGGTCGCCGGCAGAGCGACGCGCTGTTGGGGCGGGATCGTGACCGTCCGGGTAGCGCCGCCGTAGGTGTAGAAGACCTGCATCGGTGCGGCGTAGGCGTTGAACAG
Organism: Mycolicibacterium iranicum; assembly: GCF_002101705.1. Taxonomy (GTDB): domain Bacteria; phylum Actinomycetota; class Actinomycetes; order Mycobacteriales; family Mycobacteriaceae; genus Mycobacterium; species Mycobacterium iranicum. The sequence continues at coordinate 193,531 of NZ_LQPC01000027.1, forward strand.
GACCGGAAGGCCGTACGTGTTGTAGCTGAGCCAGGAGGAATTCCAGGTGGACACCTGTGAGCTCCAGGACGAGTCCTCCGAGAAGCTGCTCATGATGCTGCTGCGCATGGTGTCGATGTCCTGCGGTGTGGCCGTCGTTGGGTCGGCGTTCACCGGCGGGCTGTCCGGCGTGTCCGGCGGGCTGTCCGGCGTGTCCGGCGGGCTGTCCGGCGTGTCCGGCGGGCTGTCCGGCGGGCTGTCCGGCGTGTCCGGCGCCTGCGGAGCGTCCGGCGCCTCAGGAGCCTGCGGGGCCTCAGGGGCTTCCGGCGCCTCAGGCGCCTGCGGGGCTTCAGGAGCCTCCGGCGCTTCAGGCGCCTGCGGGGCTTCAGGAGCCTCCGGCGCTTCAGGGACTTCCGGCGCCTCCGGAGCTTCCGGCGCTTCCGGCTGCTCGCCGGGGGCATCGGCGACTTCGGGGGCAGCCTCGGCGGGTGCAGGATCGTCGGGGACGTCGGCGTAGTCGGCACCGGTGTCATACGCCGGACCCGCGTCGTCGACAACCGAGGAGTAGTCGTCGCCGCCGCCGAAGTCGCCGCCGCCAGAGTCGCCGCCGAAGTCACCGCCAGAATCGCCGCCGTCGTCGTCCTTCTTGCCTCGCCACGATCCCAACGCCGTGGCGGGGGCCGGCGCGTAGGCACTTGGCGCGACGATCGAGGACACCGGCGCCACGGGGTGCGAAACGGCGGCGGCAGCGGCGTTACCGGCCACGCCGAGGGACGCGCCGGTGACGGCGCCGGCCACCAGCGCGGCACGGGCGAAGTTGGTGAGGTTCATGCTCTGGCTCCTCCTGCTGTGTCCCCGCCTCCCCATCGGTGCGGGTGATACGAGCAGAGTGGAAGAAGCGACTCGTCGGATCCTTGAAGGATTCTTGACGCCGCGAAACCTGCGCGGCGACCGTCAGGAGACCTCGGCCTTGTGGCCCGCCACCTCGCCTTGCGGAGTGAGGAGTTCGACGATTCTGTCGGTCACGGCCTCAGCCGTCGGGTGCTCCCACAACAGCGTGGGCGGTAAGGCCAGCCCGGTCCGCTTCTCCAGCGCCCGCCGCAAAGCGACGGTCATGATCGAGTCGACACCGGTCTCGACCAACGGAACCCGCGGATCGACGTCGTCGGTGACGAGGCCAAGTTCGGCGGCGACCGCCTCGATGACCTGCACAGCCACCCATTCATCGAGGTCGGCGTCGCCAGGGCCCGCGAGGACCTCGAAATCGCCTGGTGCCGAAGCTGCCGACGGCGCGACGTCGGCGAACATGGGTATGGCCGAGGCCTCTGGAAGAAGCGGCAGCACAACGACATTCGACTCGTCGCCGCGCATTGCAAAGTCGAGCGCCCGCAGTGCCTCGTCGGCACCCACCGTTCCCATGCCGAGCGCTTCCAGTTGGGCAGCGACGAACCCGGACGTCGACCCCATGCCGAGGCCCCGCCACGCGGTCCACGCGATCGAGATCGTGCGATCCCCGAGATTGCGGCGGTGGCGCGCGATCGCGTCGAGGAACGCGTTGGCGCACGCGTAGGCGCCCTGCCCCGGAAAGCCCGCCAGGTAGCCACACGAGGAGAACAGGATCATCCAGTCCAGTTGCTCCGGAGGGAACATCTCGTGCAGCGTGAGGGTGCCTTCGACCTTCGGGCGCATCGCGGTCCTCAGGTCATCCGCCGACGTGCTCAGCAGCAGCGCACCGGCTTCCACCCCGGCCGCGTGCACCACGCCGCGGACAGCAGGCATGTCCCGCAGCACCGCGCGCAGCCGATCCCCGCCATCGGGCGCACCGATGTCCACGGCCGCAACGTGGACGGTGACACCGCGCTCCTCCAACGCCGCGACCGCGCGCACCGCTTCACTCTGGTTGTCGGCGGTCCACTGCTCGCGGTGCGGCATGCCCGACCGCGACAGCAGGACCAGACGGCGCGCACCGAGATCGGCGAGGCGATGCGCGATCCGAAGTCCCAGCGCGCCGGTGCCGCCGGTGATGACGTACGTGCCGCCCGGGGTGCATGTCAACGGTGCCCCGGCAGCGGGTCGCGCGTCTGTCAACCGCGCGGTCATCACCGCGCCGTCGCGGACGACGACGACACCGTGGCCGTGCAACGACGCGAAGACATTCGCGGGAAGCGGATCGTCGGCGAGATCGATCACTCCGCCCCACAGCTGCGGGTGTTCAGCGGCGGCCACGCGAGCCATTCCCCACAGCGGCGCGTGCACCAGGTTGGCGCCCTCGTGGACACGACGCGTCAACACCCACAGCCTGGCCTGAGATCGTTTGTCGTGCATGGCTTTCAGGGTGTGCAGCACCTGCTCGGCACAGGTTGCCGGCGATTCGTCGGTGCGAGGAAGGAGCAGCACCACGCAGTCCGGGTCCAACGGTTCGGGCAGCTGCTCCACACCGGCGCAGACGCGAGTCGGCACTCCCACTCCTGTGAGATCACGCTGCGCAGAGGCTATTTCGCGGTCAGTGCCACCGAGGAGGACCACCGAACCCGGAAGGTTGCCGACACCCACCGGGGTCTCGTACCAGGCGATGTGGTGCAGCATCCGGGACAGGTCGCTGCCGCCAGGGTTCTCCAATTCCTCGAAGGCCATCGCCGTGATCGAGGCGTGGCCGGCTCCGAATTCGTCGATGATCGATACGTCGGCGGTCGCGCCTCCCCGACGACGGATGTGCAGCACTGCCTCCGCCGGAGGCTCACCGCAGACGTGCACGCGGTCGATCCTGGCGGGCATCCGCAACCGCGGGGGCCCCTCGAAGACGGTGGACGCGGCCGACGTCGCCGCATCGAGCAGGCCTGCCCAGGTCGCCGGGGCCGACCCGTCGGGCTCTGCCGCCACTCGTGCCAGCAATTCGCCGTCGCCGCGCCGCAATTCGAGGATCTGCCAGCCGAAACCCATTGCCGCCACACCGACGCCGGCAAGAGTGTCGACGACGTGGCCGGGCGGCAGCTGCTCGGCGCACCGAGTCCAGGTTTCGTCGTCGACACCGCTGCCCATCAATTCGCCGAACTCGCCCCGGAGGGCGCCGCAGAAGTCCTCGTCGATCGCGGCGACGGCACTGCAGTGAGTGAGCCAGCCCCCGGAGAGGTCGGCGCTCTGGTCGGCTCCGTCGGCGTCGGTGAGCCGCGACGAGATCCGTAGCGAGCGGTCCTGCAGGACGATCTGGATGTCGCGGGGACGACCGGGTGGGACCGGCGTGCGCAACCGCACATCGGTCAGGCCTGACCCCGCGGCATTCAAGAACGTGTTGAGAAGCACTGCTGCCGGGACGATTTCGGTCTGCTGCACCGGATGGTCACCCGGGTAGGGACGGTTGTCCATCTCCAGCCTGGTTTGCCAGATTCGGGCAGGCACCTCTCCCGTCACGTCGAGCACACCGCCGAGAAGGGTGTTCGTCACCGGGTCATGTAATGCCCGAGTCCCTGGGGGCGGTGTCGGCGTGCGCCAGAACCGGCGATGCTGCCACTGCGTTCCCGGCAGATCAGCCGCCCAACGGGTTGTCGTGGTCAGGCCGTGCGCCACCGGGGCCCCGTGACAGTAGAGACCGGCGACAGCGGCTCCTAGCGAGCGCCGCTCCGGCTGATCGCGTCGCAGCACCGGTACCACGGCATGCTCGTCGACATGAAGTCCGAGCAGTGTCTCGACGATCGAGTGGGAAACCACGGGGTGTGCGGACACTTCCAGGAACAAGCGGTGACCGTCTTCGGCCGCGGCCTGGACTGCCTCGGCGAACCGCACGCGGCCCCGCAGGTTCGCCGCCCAATAGCCGGGTCCCCGTGGCATGTCCGACCGCGGATCCTCCAGCGCGGTCGTGTAGAGCGGTACGCGAGCGCATCCCGGCGGCGGGAGTTGACCGACCCGCCGCGCCAGTTCGGAGGTGAGCGCATCCATTGCCGGACTGTGAAACGCCACATCGGTGTTGACTCGGCGCACCGTGATGCCCTCGGCGCCCCATTGTTCGACGATCTGGTCGACGGCGGCGACGTCGCCCGAGACGACGGTGGAGTCGCACGAGGCGCTGATGGCGGCGACGACATCGGTACGGCCCGTGAGCCGTCGATCCGCTTCGTCGAACGGTAGCCGAACCAACGCCATTGCGCCGTCGCCCATGACGGACCGGAAGCCTCTCGCGCGGTAGCACGCCACAGCCGCTCCGTGAGTCAGGTCGAACACGCCTGCCACCACACACGCCGCCACCTCCCCGACGGAGTGGCCGATCACCGCGGCGGGGGCCGCTCCGCGGGCCTTCAGCGCGGCTGCGAGACCGACCTGCATCGCAAAGGTCAGGGCTTGCACCTGGTCGGTGCCACCCAGATCCTCAGCGGTCAGGGATGCGCGGGCCGAGAATCCGAGTTCCCTGGCGAACACCGCGTCGACCTCGTCGATCGTGGCGGCGAAGGCGGGTTCGGTCGCCAGCAGCTCGCGACCCATTCCGGCCCAGTGCGATCCGTGACCTGAAAAGACCCACACCGCACCGGTTTCGGCCCCCGGCAGCACGGATCCTGTCACGACGCGGGGATCGCGCACCTGTGCGGCCATCGCATCGAGAGCATCGCTGGTGACGGCGGCCGTCTGCGCAGCGGAAAGACCATCGGTCACCACCGCTGCCCTCACGGATTCCTGCGATCGGCGGGTCCACATCGTGGCGGCCACGTCGTCGATGGCGACCTCTGCGGCACGCATCCGAGCGGCCAACGCCGCGGCCTGGGCCGCGAGCCTGGACTCCGAACGCGCCGAGATCGGGATGAAAGATGTTGGCGCAGAGGAAATATTGGCTTCTGTCGGGGCGGGCGCCTCCTCGATGAGGACGTGGGCGATGGTGCCGCCATAGCCGTAGCTGCACACCGCGGCCCGGCGGGGGTTTCCGCCGCGGGGCCAGGGCTCCGGATCGGTGGGCACCCGCAGGCCGCTGTTGGCCCAATCGACCGCCGTGGTTAGGTTTTTCACCCCGGCGGTGGGCGGCAGCATCTCGTGATGCAGCGCCAGGGTCGCCTTGATGAGCCCGACCACGCCGGCGCCGCCCTCCAGATGGCCGACGTTGGGTTTGACCGAACCGATGGCGCACGGCGCGTCTCCACGATCGGATCCATAGACCGCCGAGAGCGCCGCCACCTCGACGGGATCGCCTGTGGGCGTACCGGTTCCGTGTGCCTCGACGTAGTCGACACTGGACGGGTCGACGCCGGAAACGCGGCAGGCAAGCCGGAACAGATCGGCCTGGGCGTCGCCGTTCGGCGACATGATGCCCACCGTTCTCCCGTCCTGCGCGACAGCGCCGCCGCGCACCACGGCCAGCACCCGGTCGCCATCGCGGAGTGCGTCGTCGAGTCGCTTGAGCACGACCACACCCGCGCCCTCGCCGCGCCCGTAACCGTCGGCGGCCTCGTCGAAGGTCTTGCAGCGCCCGTCAGGGGCGGTCGCACCCGCCACGTCGAGAACCCGGGTCAGGCCGGGGCCGACGAGCGCACTGACGCCGCCCGCGAGCGCCAGCGACGTCTCGCCGTCGCGCAGCAACTGGCAGGCCTGATGCACCGCGACCAGCGAGGCCGCGCACGCGGCGTCCAGCGCGACACTCGGTCCGCGCAGATCGAGCAGATGCGACACGCGATTCGCCACGCCACACAGCGACGTGCCGATACCTGTCCACGCTTCAATTCCGGCGAGGTCCTCCATGAGGAGCTTGCCGTAGTCGTCGGAGTTGACTCCCATCAGCACGGCGGTGTCGCTGCCCGCCAACGACCGCGGCGCTATACCCGCGTGTTCGAGGGCCTCCCACGACACTTCCACCGCCAGCCGTTGCTGCGGGTCCATCAGTTCGGCTTCACGCGGAGACACCCCGAAGAAGTCGGCGTCGAACCCGGCGAGATCGTCGAGGAATGTGCCCCACGGCGTCGTCTCCCGCAGAACTGCCGCGTTGCGAGGATCCCGCTGTACGTAGGGTTCCCACCGCTCGGCCGGCACCTGCGATACAGCGCTTCGGCCTTCGAGCAGGAACGAGAAGAGATCTGCAGGTGTGGTGATGTCGCCCGCCAGGCGGCAGCCGATGCCGACGACGGCGATCGGCGCCGGGGGCTGGGTGCTGCTCAGCCCCACGACGGCCGTGCCGGCAGTGTGTGGTTAGCCTTCCCTAAGACACGCGGCATGGCGAACATCCTGGCACAACGACGTTGCTCCCAGTGAGCTACCCGGCGTGCGCTGTGGGATTCCTGTGGGCGGCGTTCGTCACATCCGCGGCTGCGCCCCCGGATTCTCGGGATCCACCTCGACCGCATATGACGTGATGGTCGTGATCTGCTCGCCGGCGAACTCGTAGATGGCACAGCTCGCGACGGCTGTCACCCCGTCGGGCCGGACGTATCGGACGACGGTGTCCACAGCGACGACGTCATCACCCGCTGCAGTAACGCGACGGTCGAACTCCACCGAGGTGCCCCGCAGCCCCTCCGTCGTGTCCTGACAGGTGCGCCGCACCGCGTCGGCGCCCTCGAGGACCATTCCCCCGACGATCGTCCATTTCACATTCTTGGCGAGATGACCGAGAGCGTCGTCGAAGCGGTGTTCGGAGAACGCAAGGGCGACGGCGGCCGGATCGAATGCCATGTGCACGACCGTAGCGCCCCGGATGACCGGCACGGTATGAGTAGACGTATGAAGCTATCTGGTGTCGGTCTGTGGAGTTCTCAACTGCGATACGGAAATCCGGAGGAGGCAGCCGAAGCCGCGTCGGAACTCGACGGACTCGGCTTCACGGCCCTGTGGATCCCCGACGTCGGCGGGCCGGTGCTCGACTCGGTCGAAAACCTGCTGTCCGCCACGCAGAAGACGGTCATCGCGACGGGCATCCTCAATCTTTGGATGCACGAGCCCGCCGACGTGGCGTCGCGCTACGCGAAGCTCACCGAAACCCATGGCGAACGTTTCCTGCTCGGTATCGGCGTCAGCCACGCACCGCTCATCGACTCGAAGGAACCGGGCCTGTATCGCAAGCCCCTGGCCGCGACCGAGAAGTTCCTCGACGCCATCGACGCGACGCCGGAGCCGGTGCCGCACAAGAACCGCGTGCTCGCCGCGCTCGGACCGAAGATGCTGCAACTGTCGGCGACGAAGGCCGGCGGCGCCCACCCCTACCTGAGCACGCCCGACCACACACGCCAGGCCCGCGACGTGCTGGGCGAAGGACCGCTGCTGCTGCCGGAGCAGACCGTGTTGCTCACCGACAGCCGCGACGAGGCCCGCGCGATCGGCACCGATTGGCTGCGCTCCTATCTCGGGCTGCCGAACTATGCGAACAATCTGCTGCGCCTGGGGTTCACCGAGGAGGACCTGTCGTCGGTGAGCGACCGGGTGTTCGATGCGCTCATCGCGTGGGGCGACGAGGACGCCGTCAGGCGCCGCGTCACGGAGCATCTGGATGCGGGCGCCGACCACGTCTGCGTCCAGGTACTCACGGCCGACCCGCGGGAGTTTCCGCGGGAGCAGTGGCGCAGGCTCGCCGCCGCCCTTCTCTGACCGTCAGGTCAGCAGTTCGCGCACGACCGCGTCGGCGAGCAGCCGACCGCGGTCGGTGAGCACGAGACGGTCGTCCCGCGCGTGCAGGAGTCCGTCGGCAACCAAGCGGACAGCGCGCTGACTTTCGGAATCCGAGAGCACCCGGTGCGGGAGGCCGATACGCAGCCGGACCTGCAGCATCACGTCCTCGACGTGCGCGGTCTCGGCGTCCAATTCCTCGAAGTCGGCGACGGGCAACTCACCCTCGCCGAGTGCGTCGGCATAAGCGTTGGGGTGCTTGACATTCCACCACCGTGTGGCGCCGACGTAGCTGTGTGCACCCGGCCCGGCGCCCCACCACTGGCCACCGTTCCAGTAGCCGACGTTGTGTCGGCACTGCCCGCCGGGGCGGCTCCAGTTCGACACCTCGTACCAGTCGAACCCGGCGTCGGTGAGCCGGCGGTCCAGTAGTTCATACCGGCGAGCGTGCACGTCGTCGTCGGGCGCGGGCATCTCGCCACGCCGCACCCGCCTGGCGAGCGCGGTGCCGTCCTCGACGATGAGCGCGTATCCGGAGATGTGGTCCACCCCGGTCTCGATAGCGGCATCGGCGGACCGCACCAGATCGTCATCCGTCTCCCCCGGCGTCCCGTAGATCAGATCGAGGTTGACGTGGTCAAAGCCCTCGGCGCGGGCCTCCCGGGCAGCGTCGAGGGCACGCCCCGGCGAGTGCACGCGATCCAGGGCGGCCAGGACGTGCGGCGCGGTGGACTGCATCCCCAGCGAGATACGGGTGAAACCCGCGGTGCGCAAGCCGGCAAAGAATTGCGGCGATGTGGACTCCGGGTTGGATTCGGTGGTGACCTCGGCGCCGGGCGCCAGCGTGAAGTTGTCCCGGATCGCGTCGAGCACCGCGGTCAGCCCGGCCGCGCCGAGCAGGGACGGGGTCCCGCCGCCCACGAACACGGTCTGCACGTCGGGCGTCACACCGAGCCGTCCGGCGGCCAGGCGCAGCTCGGTCCGCACCGCGGCCAGCCACCCGTCCGGGTTAGCACCCCCCAGCTCACCGGCGGTGTAGGTATTGAAGTCGCAGTATCCGCATCTCGTGGCGCAGAACGGCACGTGGACGTAAATGCCGAACGGCCCCTGTGGGCGCGCCCGCATCGCGGGCAGGTCGGCACGTGCCGCGGTGACAGGCATGCCACCAGTGTCTCAGCTGCGACCTCGCGTGCACTTTCGCTCACCCTGAGCGCAAATCTCGGCCGGTTAGGGCTGATGTGGGAGTCCGTGGCACAATCGAATCCGTGACTGCAGCCCACAGCTTCCCTCGCCGGGTCTCGCTGGTGGCGCGCCGCCATGTCGATTTCAAGCGCGTCTGTACCTGTTGCTGTCTTCCCTAGCGTGTAGACCCTGCCCATCTGCATTTTCAGCTGGCCGCCGGATCTGCCCCGCCGGACAGCCCCCGGTGAGAAGCGCGATCTGAACGCCGGCTCCAACCAGGAGCCCATCCATGACGACAGCACAGAACAAGCCCGTGAAGCGCCCCCGCGGAGAGGGCCAGTGGGCGCTCGGCTACCGCGAGCCGCTCAACGCCAACGAGCAGTCCAAAAGGGACGACAACCCGCTCAATGTGCGGGCCCGCATCGAGAACATCTACGCCAAGCAAGGCTTCGAGAGCATCGACAAGGGTGACTTACGCGGTCGTTTCCGCTGGTGGGGGCTCTACACCCAGCGCAAGCCGGGTTTTGACGGCACGTGGACCGGTGACGAGAACACCGACATGCTCGAAGACGAGTACTTCATGCTGCGGGTCCGCAGCGACGGCGGCGCACTGACAGCTGCCGCGCTGCGCACCCTCGGGACGATTTCGACAGAGTTCGCCAGGGACACCGCCGACATCTCCGACCGGCAGAACATCCAGTACCACTGGATTGACGTCCGGGATATGCCGGAGATCTGGCGCCGCCTCGACGAGGTCGGTCTACAGACCACCGAGGCATGCGGCGACTGCCCCCGCGTGGTGCTGAACTCCCCGCTGGCCGGCGAGTCGCTCGACGAGGTGATCGACGGCACGCCCGCGGTCAACGAGATCGTCAAGCGCTACGTCGGCAAGAAGGAGTACTCCAACCTGCCGCGCAAGTTCAAGACGGCGATCTCCGGCCTGCAGGATGTCGTGCACGAGGTGAACGACGTCGCGTTCATCGGCGTGAACCATCCCGAGCACGGCCCCGGCTTCGATCTCTGGGTGGGCGGCGGTCTGTCGACCAATCCGATGCTCGGCCAGCGCGTCGGCGCGTGGGTGCCCCTGGACGAAGTACCCGACGTGTGGGAAGGCGTGGTCAGCGTGTTCCGCGACTACGGCTATCGCCGTCTCCGGGCGAAGGCGCGCCTGAAATTCCTGATCAAGGACTGGGGTGTCGAGAAGTTCCGCGAGGTTCTCGAGACCGAGTACCTGAAGCGACCGCTCATCGACGGGCCCGCACCTGACCCCGTGACCAGGCCCATCGACCACGTCGGCGTGCAGAAGCTCAAGAACGGGCTCAATGCCGTCGGTGTCTCCCCCATCGCAGGCCGCGTATCGGGCACCATCTTGACCAAGGTCGCCGACCTGGCCGAGGCCGCCGGCAGCGACCGCATCCGATTCACGCCGTACCAGAAACTGATCATTCTCGACGTTCCCGACGACAAATTGAACGAGCTGCGTGCGGGACTGGACGCCCTCGGGCTGCCGTCAACGCCGTCGCACTGGCGGCGCAACCTGATGGCCTGCACGGGCATCGAATATTGCAAGCTCAGCTTTGCCGAGACGCGCAGCCGCTCCCAGGTTCTGGTGCCAGAACTGGAGAAACGGCTGGAAGACATCAATGCCCAGCTGGACGTGCCGATCACGATCAACATCAACGGCTGCCCCAACTCGTGCGCCCGCATCCAGGTCGCCGACATCGGCTTCAAGGGTCAGATGGTGGACGACGGAAACGGTCCCGAGGAGGGCTTCCAGGTTCACCTCGGCGGAAGCCTGGGCTTGGACAGCGGGTTCGGACGCAAACTGCGCCAGCACAAGGTGCTCGCCACCGAACTCGGTGATTACATCGAGCGAGTTGTTCGCAATTTCGTGAAACAACGCGAGCAGGGTGAGCGTTTCGCTACGTGGGCAATACGAGCAGACGAAGCGGATTTGAGGTGAGTGCATGACGGACACGATGAGTGACACCGATTTGCAGCAGCTGGCCGAACGTGGGGCCGCCGAACTGGGGCCGAACGCCACGGCGCAGGACCTGCTGCGCTGGACCGACGAGAACTTCGGCCCAGGCGACTACATCGTGGCGTCGAACATGCAGGACGCGGTGCTTGTCGATCTTGCGGCGAAGGTCCGGCCCGGCGTGGACGTGTTGTTCCTCGACACCGGCTACCACTTCGTCGAGACCATCGGGACGCGCGACGCGGTGGAGGCGGTCTATGACGTCAACGTCGTCAACGTGCGCCCCGAGAAGACGGTCGCCGAGCAGGATGCGCTGCTGGGCAAGAACCTGTTCGAGCGCAACGCCAACGAGTGCTGCCGGATGCGCAAGGTCGAGCCGCTGTCGAAGGCGCTGCGCGGCTACAGCGCGTGGGTGACCGGTATCCGCCGCGTCGAGGCGCCGACCCGCGCGAACGCACCGTTGATCAGCTGGGACAAGGCCTTCGGCCTGGTGAAGATCAATCCGCTGGCGGCGTGGAGCGACGACGACATGCAGGATTACATCGACGCCAACGGGATTCTGGTGAATCCACTTGTCGACGAAGGCTATCCGTCGATCGGGTGCGCGCCGTGCACCAACAAGCCCGTCGTGGGCGCCGACCCGCGCAGCGGCCGCTGGGCGGGTCAGTCCAAGACGGAGTGCGGGCTGCACGCCTCGTGACGCTCGTCCTCACGGCGCACGGCAGTGCCGATCCGCGGTCCGCCGCGACGGTACGGTCGATCGTCGACTGTGTCGGACAGCTCAGGCCGGGCCTGGATGTGCGCATCGCGTTCTGCGAGCAGAACGCTCCTAATCTGCGCGATGTTCTCGCTTCTCTGGGTGACCGTCGCGCGGTCGTGGTGCCGCTGCTGCTCGCCGACGCCTATCACGCGCGGGTGGACATCCCCGCGATGATCTCGGAGTCCGCGGCCGATGTCGTGCAGAGCGAGGTGCTCGGAGAGGACGAACGGCTCGTCCACGTCCTGCGGCAGCGCCTCGAGCACGCTGGGGTGTCACGGCAGGATCCGCGCGTCGGCGTGCTTGTCACCGCGGTCGGGTCCTCGCGTCCGGATGCGAATGCCCGCACGGCGTCGGTCGCCGACGAATTGACCCAGACCACCCGCTGGACGGCGACCACCGCCTTCGCGACCGGACCTCAGCCGAAGTTGGCCGAGGCTGCCGATCTGCTGCGAAGCCGCGGCGCCACCCGACTGGTGATCGCGCCGTGGTTCCTCGCGCACGGCCGCATCACCGACCGTGTCGCCGAATACGCCTCCGCACAAGGCATTCCGATGTCGGCGCCCCTCGGGGCGCACCGGCAGGTCGCCGAGACGGTCCTGGACCGGTTCGATTCCGCGCGGGCGCACCGAGCAGCCGCCTGACCTCGGGACTGCACGGTCAGGCTCATCGGATGGTGTAACCCCCGTCGATGAGAAGGTCGGCGCCGTTGACCATCGCCGACGCATCAGCAGCCAAGTACACTGCGGCAGCGGCGATTTCACCCGGGTAGGCGAACCGCCCGACGGGGATCAACTTCTTGAGGGCCTCGCCCCGCGGACCGTCCCAGGCTTTGCGTCCCAATTCGGTGAGCACCACGGTCGGCGAGATGGTGTTCACCCGCACACCTTGCGGACCCCATTCCGACGCGAGCACTTTCGACAGTCCGACAACACCGAACTTCGACGCGCAGTAGGCGGCGTGCTGGTCGAGGGCGACGGTGGCGGCCTGGGAGGCCATGTTGATGATGACCCCGCCGCCAGCCTCGATCATTCCGGAACCGACCGCCTGGCACATGAGGAAGGTGCCTTTGAGGTTCACGTCGATGGTCGCGTTCCATGCCTCCTCCGACAACTCTTCGGCCGGCGCCAGGGCGACGATGCCCGCGCTGTTGACCAGGATGTCCACTCGCCCGAACGCCTCGCGGACCGCGTCTGCGGTGCGGCGCACGGAGCTCGAATCCGAGACGTCGCACGAGAACCCGCGGCTCTCGCCGAGCAGGGACCGGGCAGCCTCGGCGGCGCCACCCTCGTCGAGGTCGACGACTGCCACGCGGGCGCCCTTGCGTGCAAAGGCCGCGGCGATGGCCGCCCCGATGCCGGTGGCCGCACCGGTCACCAGGGCGACCCTGCCGTCAAGGCGAAAGTCGAGATCGACATCGCCGGTCTTCGGCGGCACCCCCGCGGTCACGGTTGCGTCTGACCGGGGATGCCCTCGTAGGCGATGTCTCCGGTCTCGAGATTCTTGGCGATCAGCTCGCTCAGCCCGTCGAGGAACTGCTGACGCTCGGTCACCACGTGTTGGATGGCGACGTCGACATTCTCCTTCGTGATCGCGGGCATCACGTAGACCGGCTTGGTGTTCACCTGCTCCCCCTTGGCGAGCGCGTTGGCCACCGCGAGCCCAGCCGCAAGCTCCACCGTGCCGTTCTGCAATGAGGTGCCGATGAACTCGCCGCTCTTGACGGCGTTGAGGCCGTCCTCGATACCGTCGATACCGACGATCGGCACGTCGGTGCGACCCGACTCCTTGAGCGCCTGCAGCGCACCGAGACCCATGTCGTCGTTCTGCGCGACCACGCCGTTGATCTGCGGTCCAAAGCCCGAGATCCAGTTCTTCATCTTGTTGACGGCCTCGTCGCGCTTCCAGTTCGCGGTGTCCTTGGCCAGCACCCTGATCTCCGGATACTTCGCCAGTGTCTGCTCGATGCCTTTGCTGCGGTCCAATTCACCGGACTGCCCCAGCGGTCCCTGCAGGATGACGATGTTGCCTCGGCCGCCGAGACGGTCGGCCATCATCTGCATCTCCTGTGCTCCCGCGGCAACATCGTCGGGCTGCACGCTGGCCGCGACGTCGGGGCTGTCCAGTGCCGCGTTCACCGGCACCAGCGGAATCCCCTTGGCCTTGGCCGACGCGACCTGGGGTCCCAGTGAATCTGCTTGCACCGGAACGACGATGATCGCGTCCACATTTTGGTTGATCATCGAATCCACCTGGCTGGCCTGCGTGGAGACGTCGAGATTGGCTGAGTTCCAGACCAGTTCGATGTTGTTGTCCTCGGCATAGGCTTCCATGCCCTCTTTGCCCGCGGTGATGAACGAGCTCATGTCGTACACCGACACACCGATGCGGGTGCTGTCGCTGTTGGCCTCGGGATCGCCCGCGCCGCAGGCCGTCATGCTCAATCCGAGCGTGGCGGTCGCCGCAACCGCGAACATCTTCGTTCCCAGTCTCATGTGTCCTCTTTCGTTGTGGGTTGGGATGGAAGGCACGCAGGCGTCACGTTCGTCGGCGCGACGACCACACGTCGACGGCGACTGCCGCCACGATCAACACACCCTTGATGACGTCCTGCCAGTAGGCGGGAACCACGAGGATGTCGAGGCCGTTGTTGAGTGTCTGAATCATCAGCAGGCCCAGCGCGGTTCCCCACACCGAACCACGCCCGCCCATGAGGCTGGCTCCGCCGATCACCACCGCGGCGATCGCGTCGAGTTCGTAACCCTGACCCAGATTGGGCGGTCCGGAGATGACTCGCGAGGCCAGCATGACTCCCGACAGGCCGGCCAGCAGACCCGAGAACGCGTAGACGCTGAACAACACGTTCTTGGCATTGATGCCTGCGATCTCGGCAGCGTTGCGGTTGCCGCCCACGGCATAGACCCGCATTCCGTAGGTGGTGCGCTTCATGATGACGGCCAGCGCGATGATGCCGACGATCATCAGCAGGACCGGGATCTGCAGGCCGAGGATCTTGGTGTTCGCGATCGCGCCAAACTCCGCGGGCAGCCCGTTGATCGGGGCGCCGCCACCGATCACGTAGGCCATGCCCGATCCCGCGGTCAGGGTACCCAGGGTGGCGATGAACGGTGGAACGTTGATGCGCGACACCAGGAATCCGTTGATGCAGCCCACCGCGAGACCGACGAGCATGGCCACCAGCACGGTCAGCCACACCTGGCCGGGGTTGGCCTTCGCCGTTGCCGCTCCGGCCATGGCCGACACCGCGATCACGCTCCCCACCGACAGATCGATACCCCCGGTCAGGATCACCAACGTCTGGCCGAGCGCGATCAACGCGAACGGCGCGGCAGCGACGAGGATCGTCACGAGGTTGTCGGGGGTGCTGAATCGCGCACTGCGGTAGCTGAAGTAGGCGATGACGAGCAGCATCACCAGCACCATCGCGTAGCGCACCGCCAGCCCGGCGAACCACTCCCGGGAGAACAACCGGACCGGTTCACCCGTGGCGGGCGACGCCACCCTGCGTGTGCGCGAGGAGGCGGTCTCCTCCCCGTCGACTTTGGTGGTCACGATGCTGCCTCCTGATCTGTGTCGGCCGGCGCGGCCGACGATGCCGGGTCCAAAGCGGTGGCCATCCGGAAGACGGATTCCTGGACTGCGGGGTGGTCCAGCGCGTCCCGGTCGAGCTCACCGACCAGCCCCCCGGCCCGCATCACGAACGCCCGGTGGGACAAGCCGACGATCTCGGGCATATCCGACGACGCCATCACCACCGCCATGCCCTGCGCCGCCAATTCGGTGATGATGCGGTAGATCTCGCTGCGCGCGCCGACGTCGACTCCACGGGTCGGTTCGTCGAGCAGCAGCACGTTGACGTCACCGGTGAGCCAGCGCGCCAACACCACCTTCTGCTGGTTGCCACCCGAGAGTGTGCCGACCTCCTGGCCAAGTCCGCGGCTGCGCAGATGAACCGACGACATCGCGTCCGAAACGGCTGTGGTGCGGGCTTTCTGCCGCAGCCAGCCCGCCAACGAAAACGCTCCCAGCCGCGGCAGAGTGGCGTTGTCGAGCACACTCATCGACAACACCGCGCCGGAGAGCTTGCGGTCCTCGGGCACCATCGCCATGCCTGCGGCGATGGCCGCCGACGGCTGATTGCGTTTGACGTGGCGCCCACGCACAGTAATGGACCCTGACGAGGTGTGGCGAGCACCGAACAGTGCTTCAAGCAATTCGGTACGCCCCGCGCCGACAAGACCTGCCAGACCGAGGATCTCACCGGCCTTCACGGTCAACGTCACCGACTCCGAGGCGCCGTCGACCTGCAGTTCGGAGACTTCCAGCACAGTCTCGTCGGTCGGGTGTGGGCGCTCGGGGAACAGCGCGTCGAGTTCACGGCCGATCATCGCGGTCACGATGTCGTCGTCGGTGACCTTGTCGATTGGCTCGTCCAGGATCAGCCCGCCGTCGCGCAGCACGACCACGCGGTCGGCGATGGCCCGGATCTCAGCCATCTTGTGGGTGGTGTAGACCATGGCCACGCCTTGGTCGCGTAACCGCCGGACGATGCGGTAGAGCCCCTCGACCTCGCGTTCGGAGATCGCTGATGTCGGCTCGTCGAGCATCATGACCCGCGCGCCGGTGCGCGCAGCCTTGACGATCTCGACGATTTGCCGGAGGCCCACGGGAAGACTGCCCATCCGCGCGGTCGGTGAGATGGCGACGTCGAAGAGACCCAGGGTCTCCCGGGCCTCAGCGATCATCGCGCCGCGGTTGAGAAACGGTCCGCGGCGCAATTCCCTTCCCACGAATAGGTTCTCGTAAACCTTCATGTCCTCGATCGACGCCAGTTCCTGCGGAACGATGGCCACGCCGTGGCGGACGGCATCCCGGGGATTGCCCGGTGCGAGTGCGGCTCCGCTCAGTGCCACGGTGCCCGCGTCGGGGCTGTACTGGCCACTGATGATTTTCATCAGCGTGGACTTGCCCGCACCGTTCTCACCGGCAAGCGCCGTCACCGTGCCCGGTTCCAGGCGGAGGGTGACACCTTTGAGGATCGCGACCCCGCCGAAACTCTTTCGGATCTCGGAACATTCGAGAAGTGTCTCGACCGTGGTCATGTTGTGGTGGACCCAGCCGTCGACTCATACCTGCCGATCGCATCGACTTTCTCGGCGGAGGCGCTCTGCGGGTCGAACTGGTATCCCAGCCACTCGCGGGCCAACCGACGGGCCAACTCGAGGCCGATGACGCGCTGTCCGAAACACAGCACCTGCGCGTTGTTCGACAGCACCGAGCGTTCGACGGAGAAGCTGTCGTGCGCGGTGACGGCGCGGACTCCGGGGACCTTGTTGGCACTGATGGCCACACCCAATCCGGTGCCGCACACCAGCAGCGCCCGGTCGGCCTTACCTTCGGCGACCATACGCGCCGCCGTCACCGCCACGTGCGGGTAAGCGGTGTTGTCGTCGGCGCCGACGCCGACGTCGGTGATGTCGGCGACCCGGGCGTCGGCGCGCAGGTCACCTTTCAGCGCTTCCTTGTATTCGTAACCGGCGTCGTCGGAACCGATCACGATGCGCAGACCGGGCGAATCGGTTGTCATGTCAGCGATCTCCTTTGGCGGTGAGCGTGAAGCAGTCGGCAACGGTGCGCGCGCACATCGCCAGCGAGGTCGCGCCCGCATCGGGTGTGCCCACACTGCGTTCGGCCAGCGGACGGGCTCGCCCGACCTTCGGTTGCAGATCGGCTGTCTCGCGCGCTGCCTCCGTGGCCACCACGGCAGCCGCCGCCCACGCCTGCTGCCAACGTTCGCCGTCGTTCACGCGCCGCTCGAGGTCATCGACGAATGGCAGCAGCGCGTCGAGCATTGTCTTGTCACCCGGCGCTGCGCCGCCGAGCTCGATCAGCGCGTCGTAGCCGTCCCGCAGGGCAGCCGCGATGGTGGCCCCGTCGGGCTTGCCCGTGTCTCCCAGTCGGGCGCCCAATCGGGTGAGGAATGCCCCCCACAGCACCCCGGATGTCCCGCCGGCCCTGGCCGACCACTGCCTGCCCGCCGCCGCCAGCACCGACCCCTGTCCGGCACCCTCGTCGACCGCGTGCCGTGCCGCATCGCGCGCGGCGTTGACGCCCTTGACCATCCCGCGGCCGTGGTCGCCGTCGCCGGCGACCGCGTCGATGCGGCCGAGTTCTTCCTCGGCTTCGGCCAGCATCTCGGCCAGCGCGTCGAAGATTCGCGCGACCATTCGTCCACCGTCACGGCCGTCGTCGTCGGCCGACTCGGCCGGTGGCGGTGCGCTGGAGGCCTTCTCGATGTCGGCTGCGGTGCGCCGCTCGCCCACGGGCGCCGCCACGGTGGCGCCGGCCTTCTTGTAGGCAGGGGTGTCGGCCGGCGCGGTCCAGTAGCGCTCGAGTTCCTCATCGAGCCACATCACGGTCAGCGAGCACCCCGCCATGTCGAGACTCGTCACGAGCTCGCCGACCTCCGGTTCGACGATCTGGTAGCCGCGCTCGCGCAGCAGCCGCGCCACCTCACCCCACACCACGAACAGCTCCTCGTATTTCGTCCGGCCGAGACCGTTGAGGATGACTGCGATGCGCTGCGATGCGGCGTCGGGATTGTCGGCGAGCACACCGTCGACGAGTGTGGCGGCAAGCCCTGCCGCCGAGGGCATCTCGTGATCGGCGACCCCTGGCTCGCCGTGGATTCCCAGACCGAGACCCATCCGGCCGTCGGGCACGGTGAACAACGGCGCATCGGCGCCGGGCAGTGTGCAGCCGTCGAAGGCCACCCCGAGGGTGCGCGTCGCGGCGTTGGCGGCCCCCGCGACCCGGACCACGTCATCGAGATCGGCGCCCTCCTCGGCAGCCGCCGACGCACACTTGAAAACGGTGAAATCACCGGCGATTCCGCGGCGCTTGCTTTCCTCGCCCCGCGGAGCACTGGCCACGTCGTCGGTGACCGCGAAGTACCGGGCGTCTATGCCCTCGCTTTTCAGCTGGGTGACGGCCAGGTTGAAGTTCATCACGTCACCGGCGTAATTGCCCGTGGTCAGCAGAACACCGGCACCGCCGTCGGCCGCACGCGCTACCGATGCGGCGTCCTCGTCAGACGGTGAGGTGAAGATGTTGCCGACCACGGCGCCGTCGGCGAACCCCGGGCCTACGGTGCCGCAGAACGCGGGATAGTGACCGGATCCGCCACCAATCACCACGGCGACCTTGCCCGGCCGCGTCTTGTGCGCACGCACAACGCCACCGGGAACGCCGACGACGTAACGCGCGTTCGCGTCCAGGAAGCCGACCAGCATGTCGTCGGTGAACCGCGCAGGATCGTTGAACAGCTTGGTCATCGCAGCCGCTCCCCCGTATCGGGATCGAACAGGTAAACGCGCTCGGCCGGTGCGGTCACCACGACCCGCTGCTCGGGCTCGTAGGCGTCGACGGCCGGCGTCTGGATGACGATGCCGTCCTCCACGCCGGACACCGTGCTTGTCGCGAGGCCAAACTCAAGGAGGTGTTCGAAGTAGGCGACGGTCGCGGTCAAGCCGGCGCCGGCGTCGGAGGTGATCGCGCAGTCCTGAGGTCGGACACCGACGACCACCGCGGTGCCGTCGGCGACGTCGGTCACCGATGTCGCGAGCCGGCCTGCGTCAGAACCGATCTCGGCCCACACCCGACCGTCGACGACTTTCGCCTTCGCCCGCAGGACATTGATCTGCGGTTCGCCCACGAATTGTGCGACGAACAGGTTGGCGGGGTCGTCGAACACTTCGTCGGGGGTGCCGAATTGCTGCACCACGCCGGCATCCATCACGGCCAGCCTGTCCGCGAGCGACAGCGCCTCGACCTGATCGTGGGTCACCACGATGGTCGTGTAGCCGAATTCGCGCTGGAGAACCTTCAGTTCGCGACGCACTCGCTGACGCGCCGAGGCGTCGAGGTGGCTCAGCGGTTCGTCGAGCAGCAGCACCGGTGGATTGCGCACCAGCGCACGGGCCAGTGCGACGCGCTGCTTCTGTCCGCTCGACAGGTTGGCCGGTCGCAGATCGAGCATGTCGTCCATGTCGAGTCGCGAACTGATCGAGGCCACCATCGACTCGGCGCCTTTGACTTTGCGCGCCTTCAACCCGTAGAGAAGGTTCTCCCGCACCGACAGCGGCGGGTACAGGGCGTAGCTTTCGAATCCGACGCCGATACCGCGTTTGGCTGCGGGCAGCTGCGAGACTTCCCGGTCGCCGATGCGGATCGAACCGCTTGTCACGGTTTCCAACCCGGCAATCATGCGCAGCGTGGTGGTCTTTCCACAGCCGGACGGTCCGAGCAGCGCCACCAGTTCTCCCGGTTCGATGGCGAGGTCAATGCCCTTGACGGCGGTCACGTCTTCCCGGCCCCGTGCCGAGTACGTCTTCACCAGATCCGTCAGTGTCAGGCTCTGCGCGGTTGCCCTCGACCCCGCGGAATGGCCGGGGCGGGTGGTCGTCACAGTCACGGTGTTGCCTCCAATGCGGATTCGCGGTCAGCCTGCCCAAGACGTGGGCTGTCACCCTCACCGTCGGCGAAGACATGGACGTCTGACGGCGAGATGGTCAGCGCTGTGTGCGCTCCCTCCTCGACACCTCCCCGCCCCGATGCGAGAACGATCAACTGCACACCACCCACGTCGACGGTGAGCTCGACGTTGCGCCCGAGGCGTTCGGCGAGCACCACTCGTCCGCGGATGGCTGAATCTCCGTTCTGCGGATCGGCCACCTGGATGTCGCATGGTCGCAGGCCCACTCGTACCCGATCACCTCGGTCGCATCGCACACCGGTTGGGATGGGCACCCCGAAAGACCCGTCGCCGAGCCGGATCGACCCGTCGTCGACGACTCCCTCGACGACGTTGATCTCGGGCTGCCCCAATGCCCGCGCGACGAAGGTGTCGGCCGGTCGGCGCCATATGTCCTGCGGTGTGCCGATCTGCACCAGCCGTCCGGCCCGCATCACGGCGATGCGGTCACCGAGCGCAAGCGCCTCCTGGTAGTCATGGGTGACATACAGCGTGGTGGTGTTCGACATCGCACCGAGCTGCTTGAGTTCGGCGCGCATGGCGGCGCGCAGCTTGGCGTCGAGGTGGCTCAGCGGCTCGTCGAGAAGGTACAGGTCCGCCGGCCGCACCAACACCCGGCCCAGCGCGACACGTTGTCGCTGACCATTGGACAGCTCGCGGGGGTATCGGTCGAGCAGGTGGTTGATGCCGAGCGTGGTGGTCACCTGGTCGATGCGCTCGGTGCGCTGCTGGTCGGTGTACCTGCCGGTACGACCAGACTTCAACGGAGATGCCAGGTTCTCGCGCACCGTCTTCTGCGGATAAAGCGCATAGCTCTCGAACGCCATCGCGACGTTGCGGTGGTACGGCTCGACGAAGGTGACATCCTTCCCGCCGATCGCGACGGTGCCGGCGTCCACATCGACAAGGCCCGCAATGGATTTCAGTGTGGTCGTCTTCCCCGCGCCACTGGGTCCGAGGATCACGAAAAACTCGCCGTCGGTGATGTCGACAGAAATCCCGTCGACCGCCGTGGTCTTTCCGAAGGACTTGCGCAAGTCCGAGATCGACACTGTGGCCATCAGGCTTTCACCGCCCCAAATGACAGGCCCCGCACCAGATAGCGCTGAATGGTCAGCGCCAGAATGAGGGGCGGTAGCGCGGCGATGATCGCCGCCGCCGCGGTCAGGTTGTAGTACGCCTGCCCGCCGCCGCCGAGGAACTTGGTGATGGCCACCGTCACGGTGCCCGCGTTCGTGTCGGCGAGGATGAGTGGGAAGACGTAGTTGTTCCACGCAAAGATGAACGCCAGCAACGCCGCTGCGGCGATGCCGGGTCGGACGATCGGCAGGGCGACCATCAGGAACGCACGCTTGCGGGTATAGCCGTCGAGCAGGGCGGCTTGTTCGAGATCCTCGGGGAGGTCCTGGAAGTAAGACCGCAGGATCCAGACCACCAACGGCATCGTCACCAGCTGCAGCACCCAGATCATGCCGACCTTGGTGTCGAACAGCCCGATCTGGTTGTAGATCACGAACAACGGCACGATGACCATCAGCTCCGGCGCGAACCGAAACGACAGCATGGTGAACATCAAGTCGTTGGAGCCTTTGTATTGCCAGCGACCGGCCGCGTAGGCAGCTGGGATTCCGATCAGCAGCGAGACAAGCACCGCACCACCACAGTTGAGCAGGCTGGTCAGCAGCGAGGCCTTGAAGTCGACACTGGTCATCTCGGTGCCGCGGTCGGAGAGCACCGTCGCGAAGTTGGACCAGGTCGGGCTGAATGAGAAGAAGGTGGTGGTCTGCTGCTCGGCGTTCTTGAGGGCCAGCATCACCATCCAGAAGATGGGGAACAGGCTGAACAGGAACCAGAACAACAACCCCGCGTCGGCGGCCACCGACCCGATCGACAGCCGCCTCTGACCGGGAAGCAGTTCGCTGCGGGTGAGTTTGAGTGCCATAGTGTTACGACTCCGCTCCGGCAGCGCGGCGCTGCGCTTTTCCGAGCACGCTGACCAAATAGCGCGCGGTGATGAACACAATGACCCAGAGCAGCAGCATGTAGGTGCTGCCCCGGGAGTAATCCAGGTTGATGATGGAGTCTTCGAAGGCGCCGATCTGCAGCGTGCGGGTCGCGACGCCCGGCCCACCGGCGGTGAGCACGTAGATGTGGTCGAAGACCTTGAGGTTGTCCATGAACCGGAAGATGACCGCCACCAGGATGTAGGGCCACAACATCGGCAGCATCAGCTTGCGGAACATAAAGAACCATCCGGCACCGTCGACTTCCGACGCCTCGAACGGCTCCCGGGGCAACGACCGGATACCGGCGAGCACCAGGATCGCGACGAACGGTGTGAAGATCCAGATGTCCACCAGGATGACCGAGAACAGCGCGTTGCGTGCCGACAACCAGTCGAACGTGTTACCCAGTCCGAGAACGTGATTGAGAACCCCGAACTGCGGGTTGAACATCAGCTTCCAGATCACGCCTGCGATCACCGGCGCGATCATCAGCGGCAGGATCAGCACCCGTTCGAAGATCTTGCCGATGATCGACGACCGGTTGAGTAGCAGCGCCAGCCCGACACCGAGCACGGTCTCGATGAAGGTGGCCGCCACGGCAAAGGTCACGGTGACCTGGACGCTCTTCCAGAACACCTGGTCGCCGAGCACCGAGGCGAAGTTATCGAACCACACCAGGTGTGGATCAGGGTTGACAGCAGCGTAGTTCAGGAACGCGTAGTAGGCACCGACCGCGAACGGATAGAGGATGCCGATCACGATGACGACGGCCGGAACCGACAGCAGATACGGGCGCAGCCTGCGTCGCCAGGTCGGAACCTCGGGCAGGTCGGCCCGACGCGCTGCGGGCGGCCGGTCCGGCGACGTCGACGGGGCCTTGGAGGTCTGAGTTGTCATGAGTTCCGCGGCTCCTAGAGATTGACCTTGGACGTGTTGGTCTTGGCGAGGCTGCGCAGACGCGTCGCGGCATCGTCTCCGCCGTAGATGTCCTGCAGCGCAACCGCCCAGTTCTGGGTGGTGTCGAAGAACTTCTTCTGCGGCGTGAACTGGATCTTGGATTCACCGATCACGGTTTCGAAGGCCTCCAGGTAGCCGAACTGATCGGCCGCGACGCGCTTGAACGTGGTGTCGAAGACCGACTGGCGCACCGGGTCGGCGTAGGTGCCGCCTTCAACGGCCTTGTTCATCGACTCCTTGCCGGTGGCCCACTGGATGAACAACCATGCCGGCAGCTTGTTGCGCGAGTTGGCGCTCATCGCCCAGCTCCACGTCCACAGGTTGGTTTTGTAGTTGCCGTCCGGCCCGGCCGGGCCGGCATACCACGCCAGATTGCCGGCCTCTTTGCTCGCTCCCGGCTTGTTTTTCGGGTACGTGGCACTGTCGGCGTCGAAGACCATCATCGCCGTACCGTCGCCCAGATCGCCGGTGGCATTGGGGTAGTCGTAGGTCGTCCACGATGTCGGACCGGCCGCGTGTTGCATCTCGATCCACTTCTTGGTGAAGTCGATGGCTGCGTCGCTGTCCATCTCCGCGACGAGTTCCGAACCGTTCCAGGTGTAGTCGACCGCACCCTGGCGGGTGTACTGCGTCATGAAGCCGGGATGGATGGTGGCCCAGGACTTCGACCCGCGAGTAGAGATGCCATAACGGTTGGCCGAGCGGTCGGTCAGATCGACGGCCAGCTGGATGAAGTCGTCGAGGTTGTCCGGCAGCCGGGTGATGCCCTTCTCGTCGAAGATCCGCTTGTTGTAGGCGACGACGTTGTTCTCGAAGCCCCAGGGGATGGCCCACTGTCCGCCGGTACCCAATGGGTTGCCGAGCGTGAAATCCCACCGGGTAGACGTGCGCAACCCGTCGAAGATGTCCTCGAAGTCGTATTCGGCGCTTGTCGCCGAGCTGTTGCGCAACCAAGGGTCGAGATCCTCGATCCACCCCGGCGGACCGTACTGCCAGATGAAATACGCGCCGAGCATGAATGCGTCGTGCTTGCCCGATCCGCCGGCCAACTCGGTATTGAGCTTGGTGAAGTAGTCGGCCTCGGGAACCAGGTCGACGTTCACGGTGATCCCGGTGAGCTCGGTGAACTCGGGCAGCAGCGGTTGATACGAAAGCTGATAGGGATGCGGTGTCTGGAGGATGTTGATCGTCGACCCCGCTGCCTTGCGCCAGTCGAATCCGCCACTGACTTCCGAAGCCCCGTTGGGCGCAGTGGCCTTGCCGCCGACGCCGCACGCCGACAACACAGGCAGGCTCGCGGCCGCCGCACCGGCAACGCCCAACGCGGCCAACATTTCTCGCCGCGTCATCCGCGGACCCGATGGTGTGAAACGATTCATCGCGGAAACGACCCTTCGGTTACGCGGGGATCAGGGAGACCTTCACCGACTCTTTGCCACTGGCAACCAGGTCGAGACCCTTCTGGAACTCGGCCAGCGGCAACTGGTGGGTACAGATCTCGTTCATCGGCAGCACGCCGGACTCGATCATCTTGATCGCCGCCGGCCAGCAGTACGGGCCGAGGTGTGCGCCCAGAACGTCCAGCTCTTTGTCGTCGCTGATGATGCTCCAGTCCACGGTGGCGTCGCTGCCGAAAACGCCGTACTCGACGTAGCGACCGAGCTTGCGCAGCAGGTTCAGCCCTTGCGGCACCGCCGAGGTGTGGCCGGTGCCTTCGAGGTACACGTCGGCGCCGTAGCCGCCGGTGAGATCTTTGACGATGGCGACAGCGTCCTGCTCGGCGATGTTGATCGTCATGTCGGCGCCGCAGCGTTTCGCGAGTTCGAGTTTCTCGGGAGCCATGTCGAGGGCGATCACGTGCATCGGGTTCTTCGCTTTGGCGCCCGCGATCATGCCGAGTCCGATCGGCCCGCAGCCGGCGACGACGACCACGTCCTCGAAGAGGATCTGAGCGCGTTCCACGGCGTGCAGCGAACACGACAACGGCTCGGCGAAAGCTGCGTGGTGCGGGGCAACGTCATCAGAGACCTTGTGCACCAACGCGTCTGCCGGATAAACCATGTAGCTGGCCATCGCTCCGGGGGTGCGGCGCTTAAAACCGTAGAGGTCGTGCGGCTGGCACATGTGGTACTGGCCTCGCTTGCAGAACCGGCATTTCCAGCACGGCACGATCTGCTCGGACACGACGCGGTCACCGACCGCGATTCCCCAGCGCTGCGCGGCTTCATCGTCGAGCGCGACGACCCGCCCGACGAACTCGTGGCCGGGAATGACCATCGTCTCCGCCCACGCCGGACGGTTCTCGTCGCCCCAGAACTTCGCCGCGCCGTGGTAGCACTTGAGGTCGCTGGCGCAGATGCCGACCGCTTCCACTTTGACGAGAGCCTCGCCGGGCCCTCGCCGCGGAACGGCCACGTCCTCCAACCGGTAGTCGTGCGGCCCGTGACACACCACGGCCTGCATCTTCTCGGGCATCTGTTCGGGCATCTGCAACTCCTTCACCTGCGGCGCTCTGTTCGAATGCGGCCGATCACACGACTGACAAGGTGTGGTTGCAGTCACATTAACGTTGGTATGCACATATGTCCAGAACATCTGTTCAAAGAAATTATGTTCGCGAACAGGTGTTCAATGTCATACTCGTCAGGTGCCCCGGTCCGCACAGCCCATGCCGCCGACCGGCGTCGATGGGTCCTCCAGTGACACCGACGCCGGACACTTCCCGGCGTCGCTGCTCTACACCGCGGCAAGGCTGTACTACACCGAGGAAGCCACACAGGCCGAGGTCGCCGCCCAACTCGGGACCAGCCGTGCGACGGTGAGCCGCCTTCTCGCCGAAGCGAAACGCCAGGGCATCGTGCGCATCGAGGTCGTCCCACCGGACGAGGTTGCCCACAGCGAACTGGCCGACCGACTGGCCCGGGCACTGTCGATCACCACAGTGTTCCTCAGCCACCAAATGCCCAATCCCGGCCCAGGCCGGACGGTGGTCGACGTCATGGGGGCCGCGCTGGCACCCGCGGTGGGACGGGCACTTTCGGCGGCCGAGCTGCTTCCCGGCGACGTTCTGTTGGTGTCGTCCGGACGGACCGTTTACGAGGTCGGTCAGTACGACCTCGTCTCGCTGCCCGGCGTCCAAGTCGCGCCGACCGTCGGCGGCAACGACCAACCCGAAGAGTGGTACCAGACCAACGAGATCACGCGACTGATCGCCAACCGCATCGGCGGGAGGCCCAATTACCTTTTCGCGCCGGCACTTCCAGGGCCGGACCTCTATCCCTCGCTACTGAACGACCCCAGTATCCAGCGGGTGCTGCACCTGTGGCCGCGGGCCCGGTGTGCGCTGATGGGTGTGGGCGCGCCGCCGTTGCTGCGGTCGGACATCCCCCGGTTCGTGCCGACACATTCGGATTCGCTGCGCGCGGCGGTCGGCGATGTCTGCTCGCGGTTCTATGACCGCGCAGGCGCCGAGGTTCCGTTCGAAGGACACGACCGTCTGATCGCAGTGAAGCTGGAGGCGCTGCGCCAAGTGCCTGTCACGATCGCGGTGGCGGTCGGCACCGACAAGGTCGACTCGATCGTGGCGGGCGCCCGCGGCGGCTACTTCAACCAGCTGGTGACCGATCCGTCGACGGCGGCCGCCATCCTGCAGACCGTGACCGCCGACACCGACAGCTGAAGGACACATACGTGAGCACCACGGCCGCCGCCGATCCCGCGGCTGCGCTTCGACTCGATGGCAAGCGGGCGCTGATCACCGGCGCGACCAAAGGCATCGGCGCCGACATCGCGCGAGCGTTTGCCGCGGCGGGGGCCAACCTGGTGCTCAGCGGCCGCGACCTCGATGAACTGCGCGCCGCGCGCGACGGGCTCGAGGGCACCTATGGGGTCGAAGTCGATACCGTCGCAATGGATCTGGCGCAGCCCGAGGGACCGGCCCGGCTGGCGCAGCAGGCAGGTGCCGTGTTCGGGGGGCTCGACGTGCTGGTCAACAACGCCGGTATCTCTCATCCGCAGCCGGTCGTCGACACCGACCCCAAACTCTTCGACGCCACCATCGCGGTGAATCTCCGAACGCCCGCACTGCTCGCCGCGGCCGTGGGTGCGGCGATGGCCGAGCAGGGCACCGGAGGCGCGATCGTGAACGTGGCCTCGGCCGCCGCACTGGCCCCGCTGCCCGACCACTACGCGTACTGCGTCTCCAAGGCCGGCCTCGTGATGGCGACCAAGGTTCTTGCCCGCGAGTTGGGTCCGCACGGCATCCGCGCAAACTCGGTGTGCCCGACGGTCGTACTCACCGAGATGGGTCAGCGAGTGTGGGGCGAGGAGGAAAAAGCCCGCCCGATGCTCGCCCGAATCCCGCTCGGCCGCTTCGCAGTTCCCCGTGAGGTCTCCGACACGGTGGTGTGGTTGGCCTCTGATGCGGCCAGCATGATCAACGGCGTCGACATACCCGTCGACGGCGGTTACACGATGGGCTGAGTCACGTCGTGTCGATCGCCGAGAGACGGTGCACCTGCGGCCGGGTCGCGGGGTAGAGCTCACGCCAGGTGGCGTAGAGGTCGTCGTAAAGTTCCCGGTTGCGCGGGTCCGGCGTGATCTCATAGGCGATGCGCGCCCAATCGGTCTGTGGTGGCACCAATCCCACACCGATGGCGGCCAGCAACGCGTCGCCGTAGCTGGCGCCGATGGCCTGTTCGGGCACGAGTTGAGTTCGGCCGGTGATGTCGCTGACGGCTTGCGCCCAGATAGGACTTCGCAGCCCCCCGCCGACGGCGACAGTGCGGTTGCCCGAGTGTGCGTCGTCGAAGCGCTCCAGGATCTGACGAATACCGAAGGAAATCCCCTCGTAGGCGGCGCGGAACAGGTGACCTCTGCTGTGCCGCAACGTCAATCCGGCCACAACGCCCCTGGCTTGCGGGTCGAAAACCGGCGTGCGCTCCCCCGCGAGGTACGGCACCACCAGCAGCCCCTCGCTGCCCGGCGGCACCCCCTGCGCCTCTGCCATCAAATCGTCGAAGGAGGCGTCGCCGGTGACGCCCTGCAGCCAGCCGATCAAGCTTCCCGCCGTCGACGTCCCCGCGGCCAGCGTCAGGCTGCCGCGCTCGACACCGGCAGTCGTCCACAGCGTCGGATCGCTGTGGTAGTCGTCGATGATCTGAACCAGGAACATCGTCGAGCCGTACATCAGCATCTGATCGCCGGGTTGGCGCACACCCACCGAGAACGCCTCCGAGTATGCGTCGACGGTGCCTGCCGCCACTGGCGTGCCCGCCG
The DNA here is from genome assembly GCF_002101705.1 of Mycolicibacterium iranicum. Lineage (GTDB taxonomy): Bacteria > Actinomycetota > Actinomycetes > Mycobacteriales > Mycobacteriaceae > Mycobacterium > Mycobacterium iranicum. The sequence continues at coordinate 221,790 of NZ_LQPC01000027.1, forward strand.
GCACGCCGGTCGAAGCAGCCGCGGCCGCGGTGACGGTGCCCACGATGTCGCTGGGCCACACCAGCCGCGGAAGTGGGAGGTGACCGCAGACGCGCTGCGCCCACGACTCGTTCCAGGTGAAGTCCCGAGTCAGATAGAGCGGATCGCACTGGCTGGCGGTGTGATGGTCGAGCACGTATTCGCCCGTGAGCTTCGCGGTGATGTAGGAATTCGACCCGTACCACCCCGTCGCGCGTTCGAAGACGTGCGGCTCATGTCGGCGTACCCACTCGATCTTGGGCCCCACCGCCTGACTCGACAACACGGTGCCGGCCTGATCCTTGATGTTCTCCGCACCGAACTCGGCTGTCAGAGAGTCGATCTCGGCAGCGGCCCGCGTGTCGATGCCGTACAGGATGGCCGGACGCAGCGGTCGCAGGTCGTCGTCGCAGAGCACTAGACACGGTCCGACACCGCTGACGCACATCGCAGCCAGCGACGCGTTCGCCGGCATCCGGCTCATCAGAGTCGAGCTGATCGAGCACACCTCGTGCCACCACAAATCTTCGGCATCGACCTCCGCCCAGCCCGGGCGAGGCAGGCTCATGCTGTGAGCGATCGTCTCCGTGGCGAGCACGGTGCCGGTGGCATCAACCAGGACGCCCTTGGTGCTCCCCGTTCCCATATCAATGCCGAGCAGCACATCCATGCGACAAGCCTAGGGGGCCGCCCCGAGCTGATTCTGCGGTATCGGATGTCCGGTTCGGCGCCGAACACAACACGCCTACTGTGAGCTGATGGATTTCGCGCAGTACCGCACCTTCGATGCCACCGCGTTGGCCAAGCTGGTCGCCGACAAAGAGGTGACGGCAGACGAGCTTCTCGCAGTGGCGCGCGAACGCGCAGAGGAAGTGAACCCCCGCATCAACGCGATCGTGCGCGACGTTCCGGCATCGACAGCTGATCTTGCAGGCCCGTTCGCCGGTGTGCCGTTTCTGATCAAGGATCTCGGGCAGGACTACGCCGGGCTTCCCACCTCATCGGGTTCTCGTGCGCTGAGCTCGACGCCTGCCGCCGAGCACGCGACGGTCGTCCAGCGCTGGATCGACGCCGGTCTGGTCATCTTCGGCAAGACCAACACACCGGAGTTCGGCGCCAAGGGCATCACCGAACCGGCGGTTTGGGGACCGACACGAAACCCGTGGGATCTGTCGCGTTCGCCGGGCGGGTCGTCCGGCGGTGCGGCAGCCGCTGTCGCGGCGGGCATCGTGCCGTGCGCGGGAGCCAGCGATGGCGGCGGCTCCATCCGGATTCCGGCTGGTTGTTGCGGACTCGTCGGCCTGAAGCCGAGCCGCGGATTGACCCCGTCGGGTCCTGCCGCCGGCGAGCCGATGCACGGTGCCGCAGTCGACGGCGTCGTGTCGAGATCCGTCCGCGATACGGCGGCGATGCTCGACGTCCTGTGCGGAGGCGAACCCGGCGGTCCCTATGTTCCCGCGCTTCCCGAATCGGCGTTCGCCTCGTTCGTCGGGCAGGACCCCGGAAAGTTGCGGATCGGGGTACGGGTTCCGTCGGCGATCACCCCGAATCCGCACCCCGAGGCGTACGCGGCGGTGGAGGCGGCCACCCAGGCGTTGACCGAGCTCGGCCACCACGTCGAGGAACTGCCGAAGGCGCCGTTCGACGACGCGGCGCTCGCCCGGGACTTCCTGCTCACCTGGTTCGCCACCCTCGCCTGGCAGGTCGAGGAGACCAAGCGCATCTCGGGCGCAGGTGACGACGGGTTCGAGCGGGACACCCTCATCATGGCGGCGCTGGGCCGGGCGACGTCCAGTGTCGACTACATCGATGCCGTTGCGCGCCGGCACGAGCACACGCGCAGGCTGACGACGTTCTTCGAAAGTTATGACCTTTTGCTGACGCCGACGTTGGCGACGCCGCCGCCGAAGATCGGCGAGTTCGACCTGCCCGAGCTTCTGCAGCGCGGCTCCGACGTGTTGCTCAAGACGCGGACCGCGCGTTTCCTGCGCTACACGAAGATCGTCGACGACATGGTCGACGACAATCTCGGGTGGGTTCCATACACCCAGCTGGCGAATTTGACTGGGCGCCCGGCGATCTCGCTGCCGCTGCATCAGACGTCGGCCGGCCTGCCACTCGGGGTCCAGTTCGTGGCACCGTTGTCGGGCGAAGCCCTCCTGCTCCGACTGGCCGGCCAGCTCGAAGAAGCGGTGCCCTGGATGGACCGCGTACCGGCACTGTAGTCGAGCACTGTGGCCGCATCGGTACAGTGTTGGACGACGGCTTCATCTGCGAACAAGGATTCGATGCAACCTCATAGACCCGAGGCGGTCACATGCTGACCGCCGTTCTCGGAATTCTCGCTGGCTTTATCGTCGTCTTTTTGATCACCGTGCTGACGGGATACTTCGTCGCGCAGGAATTCGCCTACATGGCCGTCGACCGGTCCCGGCTCAAAGCGCGCGCCGAAGCGGGTGACTCCGCCTCCGCCCGCGCATTGACCGTCACCCGTCGCACCTCGTTCATGCTCTCGGGTGCCCAACTCGGCATCACCGTCACCGGTCTGCTCGTCGGCTACGTCGCCGAGCCGCTGATCGGTCGCGGGTTCGAGGTGATCCTCGGTGACACCGGCATCCCGACCGCCGTCGCGATCGGCGTCGGAGGCGTGGTCGCCATCGGCGTGTCGACGATCGTGCAGATGCTGTTCGGAGAGCTGTTCCCGAAGAACCTGGCCATCGCGCGGCCCGAACCTCTCGCCCGCTGGCTGGCGATGTCGACGACGATTTATCTGAAACTGTTCGGATGGCTGATCTGGCTGTTCGACCAGTCGTCGAACCTGCTGCTGCGCGCCCTGCGCATCGAACCCGTGCACGACGTCGAGCACTCCGCCACACCGCGCGACCTTGAGCACATCGTGGCAGCCTCCCGCGACGCCGGGGAGATTCCGCGTGAGCTGTCCGCCCTGCTGGACCGCATCCTCGACTTCCCCACCAGCACAGCCGAACACGCGATGATCCCGCGCTCCCGGGTGGATGCCGTGCCCGCCGACGAGCCGCTGTCCGCGGTGCTGCAGCGGATGGCGTCCGGGCATACCCGCTACCCCGTCACGGCCGTAGACCGAGACGATGTGGTCGGCGTGATCCACCTGCACGATCTGCTGGACGCGGTTTCACCGACCGACACGGCCGGCCACCACTGTCGGCCCGCCGTCTTCGTTCCTGAGACGCTGCCACTCCCCAACGTCGTCCGTGAGCTGGAGAGTCGTCGCGACGAAATGGCCATCGTCATCGATGAATACGGCGGCTTCACCGGCATCGTCACGATCGAGGATCTGGCCGAGGAACTGGTCGGCGAGATCGACGACGAGCACGACATCGACACCGACGCCGACATCGTCGCCGACGGGGACGGATGGTTGCTCGCCGGCGACCTCCCGCTCGATGAGGCAGAACGCATGCTCGATCTTGTTCTGCCGCCCGGCGATTACGAAACCGTCGCAGGAATGGTTATCGCCCATGCGGTCGGGCTGCCCTCGATCGGCGACTCGGTCGTCATCGAGCTTCCTGCCGATCCGGCAGACCTCGTCGAGGACGTGAAGCCACCGATCCACACGCTCTCGGCTCAAGTCCGCTCCATCGAACGCCGGGTCCCGGCCACGGTGTACGTGACCCTGGACACCCGCAGGGAGGCCGACGATGAGTAACCCGTGGGTGGTGGTCGCCGTGACTGTCGCGCTCATCGCGTCGAGCGCGTTCTTCGTGGCCGTCGAGTTCGCGTTGATCGCCGCGCGCCGCAACCGGCTCGAGGATGCCGCGGCCACCAGCGCCTCTGCTCGGGCGGCACTGCGCAGTGCCAGCGAGCTGTCGCTGCTGCTGGCCGGCGCCCAACTCGGCATCACGGCCTGCACGCTGCTGCTCGGTGCGATCACCAAACCTGCGGTCCAGAAGGCGATCACACCGCTGATCAATGATCTCGGGGCGCCGAAGCTGATCGCCGATGTCGGCTCATTCGTCCTGGCGCTGGCGATCGTGACATTCCTTCACCTGGTGGTCGGCGAGATGGCGCCCAAGTCATGGGCGATTGCGCACCCGGAGAGGTCGGCGACGATGTTGGCACTTCCCATGCGCGGCTTCATGTTCGTGATGCGGCCTCTGCTGCGCGCGCTCAACAGCGCGGCGAACTGGTGCCTGCACCGGGTCGGGGTGACGCCGGTCGACGAGCTCACCGAGACCCAGAATCCCGATGCGCTGCGCCAACTCGTCGAGCACTCGGCGACGGTGGGCACCCTCGATGAGCGCTATCGCGCCAATCTGGCCAGCGCGCTGGAACTCGAAGCACTGACCGTCGGTCAGGTCGCGCGCCGCGGCGGGGTCTACAGCGACGTTCCGGTCGACGCACCGCCGGCCCAGATGAAGCAGAAAGCCCGCACCACCGGGCACCTGCGGCTGCTGGTCCGCGACGGCGAGGCGATCGTCGGGGTCGTTCACGTGCGCGACAGCCTGACCGGAGACGTCACCGCCCGCGACTTGATGCGACCCGTACTGACGTTGCCGGAGACGACACCGGTCTACGAAGCACTCGCACTGATGCGGGATACGCGCAACCACCTGGTGGTCGTCGACGGACCGTCCGGGCAGGGACTGCTGACGCTGACCGATCTGCTCTATCGACTGCTGCCGACCGAGGCGGCCTGAGTCAGGACACCACAGCGGCGTGGTCGGTCGGCAGGGACGGCACGCGGGTGGCGCGCACATACACCGTGTCACCTTCCTTGAGGCCCAACGCCTCGGCGTCACCGCGGGTGATCTGCGCCGTAAACGGTTGCTGGGTGGCCGCATTGAGCAGTTCAACCCTGACCTCGAAGCCGAGCATGACGACGCGCTCGATCACCGCACGGGTAACTCCGGTCGACTGGATCGAGGTGTCGCTCGTCGCGATCGCCATCTCCGGGTTACGGCCGACCCGAATATCGTGCGGGCGCACCAGAACTCCGTTGAGGGACGAGACCGCGCCGAGGAACGACATCACGAAAGCGTTGGCGGGTGAGTCGTACACGTCGCTGGGCGAGCCGACCTGCTCGATCCGCCCCTTGTTCAGGACGGCGATCCGGTCGGAGATGTCGAGCGCCTCGGACTGGTCGTGGGTGACCAGCACGGTGGTGACGTGGACTTCGTCGTGCAGTCGCCGCAACCACGCGCGCAGGTCTTCCCTGACCTTGGCGTCCAGCGCCCCGAAGGGTTCGTCGAGCAGGAGGACCTCCGGGTCGACGGCCAGCGCACGCGCCAAGGCCATCCGCTGACGTTGTCCACCGGAAAGCTGGTTGGGGTACCGACTCTGGAAGCCTGCGAGCCCGACAACCTCGAGCAGGTTGTCGACCTTCTCCTTGATCTCCGACTTCGGCTTCTTCCGGATCTTGAGCCCAAACGCGACGTTGTCGCGGACGGTCAAGTGCTTGAACGCGGCGTAGTGCTGAAAGACGAACCCGATACCGCGGCGTTGCGGCGGGATGTTGGTGACATCGCGTCCGTTGATCACCACGGTTCCCGTGTCCGGGTCGTCCAAGCCGGCGATAGCCCGCAACAGCGTCGACTTTCCGGACCCGCTCGGTCCGAGCAGCGACGTCAGCGACCCCTTGGGGACGGTGAAATCGACGTTGTCGAGCGCCGCGAAATCACCGAAGTGTTTGTTCGCGCCGCGGACGACGATCGCGTCTTCAGTCATGATTCCGACTCCCCTGCTCAGTCTTCGGTTCTCGTGCGTTTGCGTTGCGCATCGAACACGATCTGCGCGATCAGTACGGTCACGGCGACGGCCATCAGCACCGTCGAGATGGTGTAGGCGCCATAGTCGTCGCCGCGGAGGTAGCGGTCGTGTACCAGCAGCGTGAGCGTCTGCGACTGGCCGGGAAGATTCGACGACACCACGAGGACGGCGCCGAACTCGCCGAGCGTGCGGGCGACGGTCAGGACCACGCCATAGGTCAGGCCCCAGCGGATGGAGGGGAGCGTCACCCGCCAGAATGTCTGCCACGCACTGGCACCGAGGGTGGCCGAGGCTTCCTCCTGATCTGTGCCGATCTCGTGCAGCACCGGCTCGACTTCCCGGATCACGAACGGCAGCGTCACGAAGATGCTGGCCAGCACGATCCCGGGGAAGCCGAAGATAATTCGGACACCGAGGTCGTTCTGGACGAAGCCGAACAGTCCCGCCGTCCCCCACAGCGCGATCAACGCGACGCCGACCACGACGGGCGACACCGCGAAAGGCAGATCGATCACCGCCTGCAACGCGTTCTTGCCGCGAAACTTCCTGCGCGCCAACACCAGCGCGGTCGATACGCCGAACACCACATTGAGCGGTACCACGATCGCCACGACGAGCAGCGATAGCGACAACGCCGATTGAGCCGCCGGGGTGGTGATGGACGCCCAGAACTCGCCGAGGCCGGGCGCGAACGTCTGCCACAGGATCGCGCCCAGCGGCACGATCAGCAGGGCGAAGATGTAGACGATCGCGATGAGCCGCAGGATGAGCCGCGTCGGTATCGAGAGGGTCATCGCGCCGCCTGTTCGCGTTTGGCCGCGCGCGCCCCGAGGTAGCGCAGGACGAACAGGACGACGAACGAAATCGCCAACAGCACAATCGAAATTGCGGCTGCGCCAGCTGGGTCGTCGTTCTCGATCAACGTCCTGATCCACTGGGAGGACACTTCCGTCTCCCCGGGGATCGCTCCACCGATGAGCACGATCGACCCGAACTCACCGATCGCCCTGGAGAACGCCAGGCCGGCTCCCGACAGCAGCGACGGCGCCAGCGCAGGCAGGATGACCGAGACGAAGATCGTCAGATTGTTGGCGCCCAGCGAAGCCGCTGCCTCCTCGACCTCGCGGTCCAGCTCGAGCAGCACGGGCTGCACCGCGCGGACGACGAAGGGCAGCGTGACGAATGCCAGGGCGACGCCGACGCCCCACGGGGTGTGCTGGATATGGATTCCCACCGGGCTGGACGGGCCGTAGAGGGCGAGCAGCACCAGGCTTGCCACAATCGTGGGCAACGCGAATGGCAGATCGATGATCGCGTCGATGATCCGCTTGAACGGGAAGTCGTCGCGCACCAGCACCCATGCGATCAACAGGCCGAACACCAGGTTCACCGCCGTGACGATCACCGAGATCGTCAATGTGACCGTGAACGATGCGACGGCCGACGGCGAGGTCACCGCCGAGAGGAACGCGTCCCAGCCGCCTTTGGCGGAAATCCAAACGATCGCGGCCAGCGGCAGCAGCACGATCAGGGACAGCCAGACCACTGCGACGCCCACCTGAAGAGTGGCGCCGCCAGGCCGGCCGAATCCGGACTGTCCGCCCGGAGCTGGGGTCAGCTCCGGGCGGACGGCCTCGGGATTCGGATCGACAACAGAAGTCATCCAGTCGCCTGCTTGTAGATCTTGGTGATGGTGCCGTTGTCTTTATCGAACAGCTGGGTATCGACGGCTGTCCAGCCACCCAGGTCGTCGATCGTCCACAGCTTCTCGGGCGCGGGGAACTTGTCCTTGTACTCCTCGGCGACCGCGGGATCGACCGGCCGAAAACCGGCCTCGGCCCACACCTTCTGACCCTCGGGGGTGAACTGGAAGTCGATGAAGGCCTGCGCCTTGTCGGGGTGCTGGCTCGTGTTGACCACCGCGGTCGGATTCTCGATCTTGAATGTCTGCGCCGGGTTGACGTGCTCGAGGTCGAAGTTCAGCGCCTCGTTCTCGTAGGCGAGCAGCACGTCGCCGCTGCCCTGCCGGAACACGTCGGTGGCCTCACGGCCTGAGCCGGGACGCAGCCTCACATGCTCGGTGACGAGCTTGTTCACGAATTCGATGCCAGCCTGCGGGTTCTGCCCGCCGTTGCTGGCGTAGGCGTAGGGCGCCAACAGGTTCCACTTGGCCGCGCCGGAGCTCAGCGGGCTCGGGGTGATGACCTCGATACCGGGCTTCAGCAGGTCGTCCCACGTACGGATGTTCTTCGGGTTCCCGGGCCGAACCGCGAACGTGACGATCGAGCCGAACGCGATGCCCTTGTTGGGGCCCGCGTTCCAGTCCTGGTCGACCTTCCCGGCCTTGACGAGCCGAGTGATGTCCGGTTCCACCGAGAAGTTGACGATGTCGGCCGGCTTGCCCGACTCCACGCTGCGGGACTGGTCACCCGAGGCGCCGTAGGAGGCGGTGACCTCGACACCCTTTCCTTCCTCCGTCGCGGCGAACGCAGGGGCGGCCTTCGACCAGCCCGGCTCCGGCACGGCGAATGCGACCAAGGTCAGCGTGGTTTCGGCATCACCGCTGCCGCCCTCGCCCCCGGCCACGTCGCTGGCACCGCCGCCGCACGCCGCGAGCACGGTCGCCGTGGTCGCGAGCGCGGCGGCAATGCGCCACCGCCTGGTGTTTCGCAGGATTTTCTGCATGAATGACCTTTCCGGTTTCGGGATTCCGAGGATGGACCCGTTGCGGGAAGGCGGGGCTTTGCCGAAAGCAGTCATGCCACAGCCATCACCGACGCCGAGCCACGAACGGGCAGGGTGTCAGCGACAACAACACACATCAGCAACGGCAGAGAAACCCACGGCAATGAGGGCCACGATATGACCACCCTTGTTGCCGGACGCCGGTTGCATGGCGCGAAGAATAACAGAGCCGACGGATTTGTCAGCGGGTGAGCAGCCACATCACAAGGACGAGAAGGATCAGCGCGACGAGCGCCAGCGTCACGCGCGAGCGCGGCATACCGCTCATCGGGGCAATCTCCTCTTCGCGCAGGCGCTCATCGGTGCAATCTCCTCTTCGCGCAGGCGCTCATCGGGTCGACTCCCGCTTCTCTGCGTCGTCCTCGGTGTGGCGAATGCGGTGCAGAATCCTGATGCCGTTGCCGAGAAGACCGTCGAGGACCACGGCAGCGACGTAGGCCAGCGCCAACACCACCGGCATAACGACAACCGTCTGCGCGACGAACGGCAGCCCGGACAGCCACAACTCCACGCCGTCCCACCAGTTGAGGAAGCCGTCCACCCGGCCAGCCTATGCGCCGCGGCAAAGCCCGACCCGCCGGGTGTTCCGGTAGACGCCGGGGTATCCGACAGTCGATGATGTGCCCATGGTCTTGCAGCAGCCCGAAACCTCCCGCGGGGTGTCCTCCAACGGGGAGTCGACGGCGTTGACCCTGCCCTCGCCCACGCCGTATGCCACCGCCGGCCCCCTGCGGAACCCGTTCCCGCCCATCGCGGATTACGCGTTCCTGTCCGACTGCGAGACTCAGTGCCTGATCTCCTCAGCCGGGTCGGTGGAGTGGTTGTGCGTGCCGCGTCCGGACTCCCCGAGCGTGTTCGGCGCGATCCTCGACCGGGGCGCCGGCCACTTCCGGCTGGGGCCCTACGGGGTGTCGGTGCCGGCCGCCCGGCGCTATCTGCCCGGCAGCCTGATCCTGGAGACCACCTGGCAGACCCACACCGGCTGGGTGATCGTGCGGGATGCGCTGGTGATGGGCCCGTGGCACGACCTCGAGCGCCGCTCGCGCACGCACCGCCGCACCCCGATGGACTGGGACGCCGAGCACATCCTGCTGCGCACGGTGCGGTGCGTGAGCGGCACCGTCGAGCTGGTGATGAGCTGCGAGCCGTCATTCGACTACCACCGCACCAGCGCGCAATGGGAGTACTCGGCGCAGGCTTACGGCGAGGCGATCGCGCGCGCCACGAAGGACCCCGATTCACATCCGACGCTGCGGCTCACGACCAATCTGCGCATCGGGCTGGAGGGCCGTGAGGCTCGCGCGCGCACCCGGCTCAAGGAGGGCGACAACGTCTTCGTCGCGCTCAGCTGGTCGGGTCACCCCGCGCCACAGACGTTCGACGAGGCCGCCGACAAGATGTGGCAGACCAGCGAGTGCTGGCGGCAGTGGATCAACGTGGGCGACTTCCCCGACCATCCGTGGCGGGCGTATCTGCAGCGCAGCGCGCTGACGCTAAAGGGCCTGACCTACTCCCCGACCGGTGCGCTGCTGGCCGCGCCGACCACATCCTTGCCGGAAACGCCTCAGGGTGAACGCAATTGGGATTACAGGTACGCCTGGGTCCGGGATTCGACCTTCGCACTGTGGGGTCTCTACACGCTCGGGCTGGACCGCGAGGCCGACGACTTCTTCGCGTTCATCGCCGACGTATCCGGCGCCAACAACGGTGAACGTCATCCGCTGCAGGTGATGTACGGCGTCGGCGGGGAACGCACGCTGGTCGAGGAAGAGCTCAACCACCTTTCCGGCTACGACAACGCCCGCCCGGTGCGTATCGGCAACGGCGCCTTCGACCAGAGGCAGCACGATATCTGGGGGACGATGCTCGATTCGGTTTATCTGCACACGAAGTCGCGTGAGCAGATCCCCGAGACGTTGTGGCCCGTTCTCAAGGAGCAGGTCGAGGAAGCGATCAAACACTGGAAGGAGCCCGACCGCGGCATCTGGGAGGTGCGCGGCGAACCGCAGCACTTCACCTCCAGCAAGATCATGTGCTGGGTAGCCCTTGATCGCGGCGCCAAACTGGCCGACCTGGAGGGCGAGAAGTCCTACGCCCAGCAATGGCGTGCGATCGCCGAGGAGATCAAGGCCGACATTCTCAAGCACGGTGTGGACGAGCGTGGCGTGCTGACCCAGAGGTACGGCGACCCGGCACTGGACGCCTCCCTGTTGCTGGCGGTGCTGACCCGGTTCCTGCCGCCCGACGATCCGCGCATCCGGGCGACGGTGCTGGCGATCGCCGATGAACTGACAGAAGAAGGCCTGGTGCTGCGCTACCGAACCGAGGAGACCGATGACGGTCTGTCCGGCGAAGAGGGCACCTTCACCATCTGCTCCTTCTGGCTGGTGTCTGCCCTGGTCGAGATCGGCGAGATCCACCGGGCCCGGCACCTGTGCGAGCGGTTGTTGTCGTTCGCCAGCCCCCTGCACCTCTACGCCGAGGAGATCGAGCCGCGCACCGGACGTCACCTGGGCAACTTCCCGCAGGCGTTCACCCACCTGGCTTTGATCAACGCCGTCGTCCATGTGATCCGCGCCGAGGAGGAAGCCGACAGCTCGGGTGTGTTCCAACCGGCGAACGCGCCTGTATAGCGGGACCGTCGCGGTCGCGAGCGGTTCCTCGTCGGCCGACCACCCCGAAGCACTCGCCACCGCAAGCTGACGTCAGTTCGCGGCGTTCGTGATCATCGTGTCCGCGATTTCGGCAGCCTCGTCGGTGATGTCGTAGCCGCACGCCCACGCCTCGACCGTCAGGTTCGACACGTGAGACAGCGCGTGCTGGCATGACCAGCCGTCGGCACCTTCCTGAGTCGTCATCTGGGTGATCAGGGTGTCGTCGACAGAGACGTCACCGATTTCCCAGAGGTACTCCCCCTCGCCCACGACAATCGCGTCGTTCGCGCAGTCCTGCCACGTTGCCAGAGAACGGTCGAAGAATTCCTTGGCGTTCTGCTCGGCCGGATAGAGCACCGCGGTCTGTTCCACCCAGTGGTCGTTGTCCTCGTCGGGTTCACGTGCCACTTGGTCACGCACAGCCGTCCAATCGGTGCCCTCGTAGACGGGCGCCTCGGCGCCGTACACCGCGCCCAGGCAGTCAGGATCGGACACGTTCTCGGAATTGTCAGTCATCTCGTCGAGCTCGCTGGTGACCTTCATTTGTGTCGACCCGAGGATGCCGTTGATCTCTCCGATGGTCAGCAGGATCTCGTCGAGATTGGCCTCGTCGAGCGGTGGCACAGTGAGCGAACCGGCTCCATGGCCGCGGACCGCCTGCCCTTCGGTGGTGCTGACACAGCCTGTGATCAGCACTGATGCTGCCGCGAACGCGCCAACGAGGAAGGCGCGGCGGCGGGCAGCAGAGTCATTCACCGACATATTGTGGGCCATCGAGCACAGCGGCCGCGACGTACAGCATTCTTTCAGCGAGTCGTGGCGATCTTGTCGAGGATGACGTCTGCGATCGCTACCGCGCCCTTCGCGTCACCCGCGGGCCTCGGATCGCTGAGTTCCACTTCGACGATGCAGTCCCCGGCGAGGCCGGCAGCGCGCAAACCTGTCGGTGATTCGGTTCCCGCGGAGGTGTGCAGCACATTCGCCGAGAGCACGCGCTCGCCGAAGGCGACGTCGGTGATCCTGCTGACCTCGTCGGCGCCGTGGCCGGGTAGCTGTAACGACACCGTCTGGCCGTTGCAGCGCCGCCACTGCCCCGTCATCGATGCGAAGAACTCCTGCGCGGCGCCGGCACTGGCCATCTGGACGACGCTGAAGAAGCCGGTCACCGGCGGCGCGTCGAATCCGCCTCCGGCCCACGTGCTGGTGGCCACCGACTGCACGGGTTCGGCGTCGTAGACGATCCGCTGGAGCCGGTAGGCGGAACTGACGCATTCCGCGGGCGCCGCCTGACCGTCGGCCACGGTGCTCAGCAAGATGTCGGAGTCGCCTTCGACGGGCGGCCCCATCAGGCTGTTCGGACCGGTTCCCAGCACCCCGGACAGTTCAGGTGCGGTGGGAAGGAACTGGCCCAGCGGGATGGCCGGGGACGGCTGAGCCGCTTCGACGATCGTGACGACGGGTCGAGTGTCGCCTGGGTCGCCGGCACACCCGGACAGCCCGAGCGCGACGCACACCGCAGCGGCCGCGCCCGCGGCGAATCTCCCCGACATATGTCCTGGGTAGCACGCCGCGGCGCGGCGCGCGACCGGGTTCAGAGAACCCTCAATACTTCGCCAAGCACCGCGAGCGCGCGTGTCAGAACGGCAACACGCCGGCCCTGCTGGCATTCCACGCGCATTCGTCGAAGACGGGCGCGCGCAGAGCGCCATGGATGTGCGGCGTGGCGGCGTGCAGACACGCGCGCTCGCGGTGCGTCGACGTCACTCGCTGTCGATACGCCGTGCCGTTGCGCGGCAACACCTTTCGAATACTCGTATCACTGCAGGCGCCCACCGCTGCCCTAACCGGTCGACACACGAGACTGTGACGAGCAGTGCGACCAGCAGCGTCACCAGCCCGAGTATCGGGTGCAGTGCCGCCGAGACCGCGGTCAGGTTGAACGCAGCCACGAGTACCACCACCGTGACGGCGACGAGCTTGGCGCTACCCAAGGATTGTGGGCTGGACATCGGCCACTCCTGGAGGCTCTGACGAAATGTGTGACCAAGCGCGCGGACAAGGTACTCACGCGGACCTAGACGAGCTCGAAGACCTTGCTCACGCTCTCGTCGACAGCACCGATGGTGGCGTGCACCTGCACCTCGCCATCAGCGGAAGAAACTGTGGCGCAGACGATTGCGCACGTTCGGTCGTCCACTCTGCTGGACAGCATCGGGGAGCGTTGCATCAGGGCGACGCCGGTCTCGACGATATGGGCCGCAGCGACCGACTGGACCGAGTCGGCGACCGTCCCGCGCCGCACCACTGAGGCCAGCGCATGCTCGATGACCCGGCGCATGGACCCGCCGGGAAGTTCGGCGTGTTCCCATGCCCGCAGCGCCGCCTGCATGGCCGGGCAGTCGTCATGACCGAGCACGACGATCAGCGGGACCTCGAGCTTCTCGACGGCGTACTCGAGGCTGCCCAGCACACTTTTGTCCACGACGTGGCCCCAGGTGCTGATGTCGAACAGTGCGCCGGCGTCCTGACCGAACACCGCGTCGATGCTGACGGGGGCGTCGGCACACCGGAAGACGGCGGCAACGGGTTGATCTGGCGACCGTTCATGGGACGGCCGTTGGCCGTCACGCAACTGCTGCCAGGCGGCAAGTGGAAGGGTCATGAGCTCCGTCCTTTCGTGATGGTGGATCAGCTGAAGTACTCGGGCCTGCTGACGTAGGTCTCGGTCACGAACATCACGCCCGACGACGCGTCCAACAGCGGCCGCAGACCGGCGAGCAAAGCCTCGACCTTGTTGTCGGGTACGACGGTGATGATCAGTTCCAGGGTCGCCTGCTGGTTGAACAGCAATCGGCCCTGGCGATAGCCGTGGTGGCCGAGCCCGGAAACCCCGGACAGGCTGGTGTATCCGGTGGCGCCGACGCTCCCGATGAGCTCGCGCACCGCGGCCGCGTCGGTTCCTCCGACGACGACCTCGATCTTGGTCATCTTGGTCAGGTTGGGGGTCATGGGATCATCTCCTCGTCGTAAACCTGTTGTGCGCGATAGGTTTCAGCCCAGGACCGCCAGCCTGCGCGGGTCCAGCGCTGCCATGAGTGCGTTGCGTCTTCGCGGGCGGCCACGACGATCCAGTCGTTGCCGAACAGCTGTTGCAGAAGCGGATTCCGCTCGACGACCGTGTCGATGCGGGCCAGCGGCGCTTGGATGACCGCCAGGAGCCGAAGCGGTTCATGCAGCAGCCGGTCCCCGTAGCTCACCGATTGCCACGGCAGGCCCAGTCGCAGGTCGCCGGAGTGGCCGGCGATCACCCCGACGTTCCCGACGACGTTGTGGACGGTCTTGCTTCCGGCCCCGAAGACGTCGGGGGCGACGGCAGAGAAGTAGTACTGGCAGTTGATCCACTGTGCCACCACCATGGGAGCGGTCAGGATGGTCTCCAGCGCGGTGGCGTCGGCGTCGGCGTCGGCGTCGTAGGAGTGCAGGAAGGTTCGACGGCGCAGGTCGAGTCCGCGGGTGACGTCTCGCGGCGCGACGATGAATGCGGCGTTGCCTGCCAGCCCCCACTCCGGGTACACCTGTGCCCAGTCGACCGCTCTGCGCCCGACGTGCCTGGCGGCGGCGCGCGGTGAGAAGCGCCGCCGGGCGCCGGGCAACACCGCGCACCTCTCGGCTGCCAGCGCTCGTCCGGCACGGGCGAGATCGGCTTCGAGGCGGTCGATGTCGGTGCGGTGGCTGGGAGGAATGAGGTGATCGTCGAGGACGGTGACCCGGTCGGTGGCCGTATCGTGCAGAGCTGCCACCACATGGGTGTGGTCCGGAATGTCGATGCCTGCGTCGCGCAACTCGTCGCGGACTTCGGCCTGGTTGAGGATGCGCGCCGCAGTGCGGGCATTGGGGCCACCGCCCTGCCCACCGCAGGCGCCGCAGTCCAATGACGCTTGGTACGGGTTGTTCTCGGTGCCGCTGTGGTGCGCGCACAGGACGACAAGGCGACCGAATCCGGTTGTCAGACCGATGGTTTTCAAGGTCACCTGGGCAAAGAGCACCCGCTCGTGCAGCGGAATAGATTCCACGGTGAGCATGGTTTGCGCCTCGGGTGTGATCACGTCGCGTAGCTTCCGCCGCACGCTGGCGACGGCAGCTGGGGCCAAGGTCTTGGCCGCCGACAAAGGAGCCGCGATCCAGCCGGCAGCTTCTGCGAGGGTGAACGGGCCTGCGGGAGACTCCTTGGCGGCGTGGTAGGCCGACTCGGCCCCGCCCAGCGTGATCGCACCACTGAGGCGACGCCCGGCGACGCGAAGGGCCTCAGGCGCAGGCTCTTCGGCGATGTGGTGATGCGGCCGGATCAGCACCGGGCACAGGTCAGCCGGTGCGCCGCCGAGTAGGTCGGTGTACCGGATGGCAACGGCGAAGAACCCTGCGAATCCCAGAGTCTGGTAGCCGCCGCATGATTCGAGGTGACGACGCAGACCCTCTGAGCGGGTGTCGATGCACGTGACGAGGTGGGTGTGCGCGGGCTCCGGGCTGTAGGGCGCCCGGGACCCCAGTTCGGCGAGAAGCCCATCCTGGTAGTGAGCCTCGAAGGCGTTCTGCCAGATGAGCGGACGGGCAGGGGCAGGTAACGCGGCGAGGATGCGCGCCGCCGTGGCGAGGTCGGACTCGATGTCACCGGCTAGGCCCCACACCTTGAAAAGGTGCGCGGCACGATCCCGGGCCGTGGACGGGGCGGACACGACCGGGTCCGCGATCTGGTCGTTCTGGTTCTCTAGAAGCGCCGCTTCATAACTCAGTCTCATGGCCAGGTACTGCAACAGGTCGATGCCGCCGTCACGATCGGCGCACCAGTTCACGTGCGCCGCCCACCCCGGCAGCCGGGTGAGATGGGCCTGCAGATAGGTGATCCGGTCCTGATCCGGGATGCCAAGGGCATCAAGCGCTTCCAGTACGCCGTCGTCGGGACGTTCGGCGATGTCGCGCAGCCGGGCGCGCAGGGTGCGCGGCAAAGTGCGGTCGGTCGGCGCCAGCGCCCGCCACGCGCTGTAGAAGCCCTGCTCCCTGCCGGGCATCGGCCAACCCGCCTCGCCGAGGAACGCGGCCATCCATTTGGAGGTTTGCGCATCAACCACGCGGGCCGCCTCGCTCCCGTGGTCCTCGGCCCGAGTTCGATACAGCCGCTGCGGTTCTGGGGCGGGAATGCCATGCAGGAGATCGGCACGCAACAGCGCGGTGGCGCTCAGCCGGTGGTTCCCGAGCTGCAAGTCCGGCTCGTCGGCCAGTATCGGGTAGCGGCGCAGGAGCGTTCGATCCAGGTCGGCGTCGGTGATACGCCCCTCGCGGTACAGCTTGCGGAATACCGCCTCGCGAAGGGTACCCGGCGTCCCGTAGAGGTCGCCGGCCCGTCGAACGGCCTGTTCGAACGGCATGGCCTGCAAACCTGCGAGGGGGTTGACCGCGATGAAGGTATCCAGAGGATAGTGGGTCGGCAGCACCCGCGCGGCGATTCGAACGTCGCTGCGCAGCCGTGCACGCCGGGAGTCCAGTTCAGTTGACGTGGAATTAGTCATCGCGGTGATCCTCCGGTGGCGGGTTGGACGGTTGCTGCGCTGAGCGCCTGGGTGTATAGGGTTCGTCGTAGGGCCATGGCGACCGGTGACCGGCGCACCGTTGCCAGCGCACCAAGCAAGATCGCCGCGGCGGTCACGGTCACCCAGACCTCGACCGGGGCGACCGTGGTGTCCGGCAGCGACGATGCAAGGAAGACGGTAATCGCGCTGATCACCGCGACGTAGCCCACAGCGCAGGGCAGTAGGACGGCCGCGGCGCTGACTGCGCCGGCGATGTCGGGGCGGCGCTTCAGCCACCCCCAGGTAGCCGCCGCACCGGTCACCCAGGCGAACAGCAGCAGGGCCTGCTCAGCGGCGTGGGTGTGCGTCCACCTCGAGAGCAGCCCGGTGGCGGCGAGCAACGCGGCGAACGGCAGTGCCGCGGAGGTGATCTGGCTGAACAACCGCCGGCGCCCGTCCAGAGGCGGCGCGGGGGGCAGTGCGATGAGCCGACGGTGACGGGCGATCGCCGAGCCGGAGGAAAGAAACAGCGTAGCTTTGTAGAAGCCATGCGCCACAAGGTGAATCACCGTCGCAGCCCAGAGTCCGAGCCCACAGGTCAGGATCATGAATCCCATCTGCGCCATGGTCGAATAGGCAAGCGCACCTTTGATGTCCGGCTTTACAAGCATGGCCGCCGCGCCGTAGGCCATCGTTGCTGCGCCCGCGGTGACGATGAGGGCGGTGGCCAGCATTGGACTGGGCAGCGGACTCAGCCGGATCAGCAGGATCCCGCCGGCATTCACCACGCCGGCGTGGAGCAGTGCCGACACCGGGGTGGGCGCTGCCAGAGTCGCGGGCAGCCAACGGTGAAACGGGATTTGCGCAGATCGGGATAACGCGGCGGTGACGATCAGCACGGCGACGACCGGTGCTGAAGCACCGTCGAGTTGGGATGCCGGCAGGTCGGTGAGGGTGACGCTGCCCGTCCCGACATAGATCAGTCCCACGGCAAACCAGAGGGCGCTGTCGCCGATCAGGAATGCCACCCCGGCACGGCGGACACCGTCGCGAGCGTTTTCGAGATGCCAGTAGGTGCCCAGGAGCAGGCACAATGCGACACCAGCCGCCGTCCAGCCGACAGCGACGCCGACGATTGTGGTGGCTGTCGCCATCACAGCGGACGCCGTGGTCAGCAAGCCTGCACCGGCGGTGAACCACCAGGCCCGCGAATCCCCCGCGAGGTAGCGCACCGCAAACGCCTGCGCCACGGTGCTCACCCCGAAGATCAGCAGAAGCACCGTTATTGCCAATCGGTCGGCGCCGAACACGAAGACACTTGTTCCGACGGTGACCTCCTCGCCGCGGGCAGCGCTCACGGCAAGTCCTGCAGCAAGAAGGAATCCCGTTCCCGCGCTCAAGGAGCCAAACCGCGCCGTTAGCACAGGCGCTCTTCGTCCGAGCGTGGCCGCCAACAGGGCGGCCGACAACGGCGCCGAGAGCAACAGCAGGAGCGCGGCGGCTTCATCCCACACCAACATACGAAGAAAACTACATGTAACTAATTGCGCGTGTCAAATGTTGTGTTTTTTTCTGCACATCTTTGAGATCGATCTGTAACGAAGTTTGTTTCGTGTGTTACTGTTCGCACTAAAGCCTCGAGAGGAAGGACGCCGACAGTGCGCGCAGGAGATGTCATGATTCGCCCGGTAGTTTCGGTGCGGTCCTCGGCGCCACTGCGTGAAGCCGGTACGGTGCTGGCCGATTACGGCTTCGCCGGACTGCCCGTTGTAGACGAATCTGGTTGCCTTCTAGGCTTTCTCACCGCCGGTGACGTACTTCGTGCCGGCACCGCGGGTGACGCGACGGCGAACACTGCGATGACTGCTCCCGCGGTTGCCGTCGGTTTTCACTCCGACCTCGACGAGATCGGCCGACTGCTGGTGCGCCGCGGTATTCGCAGCGTCCCGGTCATTGACGACGAGCGACGAGTGATCGGCATCATAAGCCGAGGTGACCTGCTGCGACTCGACCTGACCAGCGACGACGTCATCGCCGTGGGAGCACAGAAGATGCTCGATGGCTACACCGGCAAGCGCCGGTGGATCGCCCAGGTGCGGCAGGGCACGGTTCTTGTCGCCGGACATTTCGACAGCGACGCAGAGCGTCGGATCGCCACGGCGCTGATGCGGATGGTCCCCGGCGTCCGCGAGGTGCGCATCGGGGCGGCAATGCCGACCACCGACTGACTTGATACCGACAGTTCACCAGATCAAGGGAGACCGATGGCCGACGCAATAGTCGTTCCACTGTGGGGATGGGCCGCACTGACCGCGGCCATCGCGGTGATGCTGGCGATCGACCTTTTCCTGCACCGCGACAACCATGTCATCAGCTTCCGCGAAGCCGCCGTGTGGTCGTCCATCTGGATTGCCGCGGGACTGGGCTTCGGCGTGATCGTCTGGTGGGTCTACGGCGCCGAGGTCTCAGGAACCTATTACGCCGGTTACCTGATCGAGAAGGCCCTCTCGGTCGACAACGTCTTCGTCTTCGCGCTGATCTTCACTTACTTCGCAGTGCCGGACCACTATCAGCACAAGGTGCTGTTCTGGGGGGTCATCGGCGCGCTGCTGTTCCGTTTGGTGTTCATCTTCATCGGCGCGGAACTGCTGGCCGCATTCTTCTGGACGGCCTACATCTTCGGGGCGTTCCTGATCTATACCGCCTACAAGATGGCCTTCCAGCACGACAACACACTCGAACCGGACAAGAACCTGATCGTGCGATTGGTGCGCCGGGTGATCCCGACAGATCCGCGCTACCACGGGGACAAACTGTTCACGCGGGTCAACGGCAAGCGGATGGCCACGCTGCTCTTCGTCGTCCTGATCGCGGTCGAGGCGACCGATCTGATCTTCGCGATCGACTCGGTGGCTGCCGTGCTGGCGATCACCACCAGCACGTTCATCGTCTGGACCGCCAATGCCTTTGCGGTGCTGGGCCTGCGCAGCCTGTACTTCTGCCTGTCAGGGCTGCTCCGACGGTTCACCCATCTGCACTACGGCCTCGCGGTGCTGCTGGCCTTCGCTGGCGTCAAGCTCATCCTGTCGGAGACTCCAGTCGGCAAACTTCCGATTCCGGTGACCCTTGGCGTCATCGTCGTGACGCTCACGGTGTCCATCGTGTGGAGCCTCCTCGCGACCCGAACCGCGAAGGCGGCGAGCGACACGCTGGATTAGTGAAATGCTTCACACGAATGGGCCGTACCATGTCTTGCGATGGTCGCCGCGAAACGAACACCGAAGACGCCCCCGCCGGCCCGCACCCCCAAGAAGGCGGCCACACGCGGGCGGCCGAAAAAGGTGCCCGCGGCCGGCGTCAAGGCTCTGGTCGAGTCCGGCGGTCAGCCGCGCGCATGGACTTTCCTGACCAACCACGCCCACGTCCTGTTGTGCCTGGCGCGGGAATCGCTGACCGCCCGGGAACTGAGCCTGCTCATCGGGATCACGGAGCGCTCGGTGCAGGCCATCCTGGCCGACCTGATCGCTGAGGGCTACCTGGAGAAAACGAAGGTCGGCAGGCGCAACAGCTACTCGGTGAATCCGTCGGGACGCTTGCGCCACCCGCTGGAGTCCGCGCACACCGTCGGCGAATTGATCGACGTACTCGCGTAGTCGGCGCAAATCCGTGACGCCCCAAAGGGAACACGGCGCGCCTTCACCGCTCGGCGGCTTTGGCGACCATCTCAGTGAGCAACTTCGTCGCTTCGTCAGTGATCTGTTCGGCGCACACCGAGGCCTCCAGCACCACATTCGACGCGGCGGCGAGGGCATGTTCGCACTGCCATTCGATCGAATCCAAGGCCGTCGACCTTTGGCTCAGGATGCCATCGGTTCGCACGGCGTCGCTCAAATCCCAGTCGTACCAGTCCTCGCCGTCGCTGATCGACACGGTCCGCCCTGCGCAGCCCTGCCATTGCTGCGCCGACTCGGCGACGAACTCTTCGGCGTCCTGCGCCGACGGCATGACGACCGCGGTCTCCTCCACCCAGTGCTCGTACTCGTCGCCTGACTCACTGGCCAGCCGCGTCAGCACGGCCGCATACCCGGTATCGGCATAAACCGGCTCTTCTGCGGTGTACAGCGCGCCGATGCAGTCGGGATCCGACACGTCGGCCGAGTCGTCGGTCATCTCGCGGACCTCGTCGGTGACTTCGATGTCAGAACTGCCCAGCAGGTTGTTGAGTTCCTCGTCGTCGAGCAGGATGGCGTCGAGGTCGCCCTCCCCCAGAATCGCTGTGGGCGAGGCGCTGTCACCGCGCACGGCCGCCCCGTCCACGACACTGGTGCAAGCCGCCGTCCATACCGACAGCGCGGTCGCGGCCATCACAGCGCCTCTACGCACCCGCCGGTTCACAACCTGACCTACTTCTTGGGTTTATCGGCAGCCGACTCGGTGGACAGTGCCGCGACAAACGCTTCCTGCGGAACATCGACCCGGCCGATCGTCTTCATCCGCTTCTTGCCCTCTTTCTGCTTCTCCAACAGCTTGCGCTTACGCGTGATGTCGCCGCCGTAGCACTTGGAGAGCACGTCTTTGCGGATCGCCCGGATGTTCTCGCGCGCAATGATTCTCGACCCGATGGCGGCCTGCACCGGCACCTCGAACTGTTGGCGCGGAATCAGTTCCTTGAGCTTGGTCGTCATCTTGTTGCCGTACGCCGACGCACCGTCCTTGTGCACGATGGCACTGAACGCGTCGACGGCTTCGCCCTGCAACAGGATGTCGACCTTGACCAGATCGGCCTCCTGCTCGCCGGCCTCCTCGTAGTCGAGGCTGGCGTAGCCGCGGGTACGTGACTTCAGCGAGTCGAAGAAGTCGAAGATGATCTCGCCGAGCGGCATCGTGTACCGCAGCTCGACGCGCTCGGGCGACAGGTAGTCCATGCCGCCGAGTTCGCCGCGCCGGGCCTGGCACAGCTCCATGATCGTGCCGATGAACTCGCTCGGCGCGATGACCGTCGTCTTGACGACCGGCTCGAACACCGAACGGACCTTGCCTTCGGGCCAGTCCGACGGGTTGGTCACGATGACCTCGGTGTTGTCTTCTTTCACAACCCGGTAGACCACGTTGGGCGCGGTCGAGATCAGGTCGAGGTTGAACTCGCGCTCCAGCCGCTCGCGGGTGATCTCCATGTGCAACAGCCCGAGAAACCCGCAGCGGAACCCGAACCCGAGCGCCACCGACGTCTCCGGCTCGTAGGTCAGCGCCGCGTCGTTGAGCTGCAGCTTGTCCAGCGCCTCGCGCAGCACCGGGTAATCGGAGCCGTCGACCGGGTAAAGGCCCGAGTACACCATCGGCTTGGGTTCGCGGTAGCCGGTGAGCGCTTCGGTCGCGCCCTTACGCGCCGTCGTCACCGTGTCACCGACCTTGGACTGGCGCACGTCCTTCACGCCGGTGATCAGGTAACCCACCTCACCGACGCCGAGACCGTCGGACGGCTTGGGTTCCGGCGAGACGATCCCCACCTCGAGCAGTTCGTGGGTAGCGCCTGTCGACATCATCGCGATGCGCTCGCGCGGGGTGATCTTGCCGTCGACCACGCGCACGTAGGTGACGACGCCGCGGTAGATGTCGTAGACGGAGTCAAAGATCATCGCCCGGGCGGGCGCATCCGGGTCGCCCTGCGGCGGCGGGATCTCTCGGACCACGTGGTCGAGCAGGTCGGCGACACCGGCGCCGGTCTTGCCCGACACCCGCAGCACATCCTCGGGTTCGCAACCGATGATGTGGGCGATTTCACCGGCGTACCGGTCGGGGTCGGCGGCGGGCAGGTCGATCTTGTTGAGCACCGGGATGATCGTCAGGTCGCGATCCAGCGCCAAATACAGGTTTGCCAGGGTCTGCGCCTCGATACCCTGCGCCGCGTCGACCAGCAGCACCGCACCTTCGCACGCCTCCAGCGCGCGGGACACCTCATAGGTGAAATCAACATGGCCAGGCGTGTCGATCAAATGCAGCACGAACTCTTCGCCGTTGACCACCCACGGCAGCCGCACGTTCTGCGCCTTGATGGTGATGCCGCGCTCACGCTCGATGTCCATCCGGTCGAGGTACTGGGCCCGCATCGAGCGCTCGTCCACGACGCCGGTGAGCTGCAGCATCCGGTCGGCCAACGTGGACTTGCCGTGGTCGATGTGGGCGATGATGCAGAAGTTCCGGATCTGCGCCGGCGCAGTGAACGTCTTGTCGGCGAAGCTGCTGATGGGTTTCTCCTGGTGAGCGGGTTCTGTCAGCCTGATCAGGCCCATCCAGAGTATCGACCGCAGCACCCCGCAGCCCAATCGAGGCGGATCCTCAGCGCCTATGCTTGGCGGGTATGGCCACCTCGGCATCGCCTTTCAAGGCGTTTCAACGCTTCTTGGTGAAGAGCACCGAGAACCTCGTGTTCAACGAGGCGCCGAAACTGGTTCGTCAACTGCAAAGATCCGACACCCTGCAGCGCGGCATCCAGCAGGGTATCCGGATCGGCCTGGACGTCCTCGCCGGCGCCGCTGACAAGAGCACACCCGCGCTGCCCGCGGGCCGTCCCGTCTCCAACAATTTCGTCCCCACCGCGCACCGCGCCCGCAAGGTCTCGTACTCCCCGGACCTCGACGGCCGCGCCGACCCCGGGGAGATCGTCTGGACCTGGGTGGTTTACGAAGACGACCCGACCAGGGGCAAGGACCGTCCCGTACTCGTTGTGGGCCGCGACAGCCACATCCTGCTCGGGTTGATGCTGTCGAGCCAGGACCACCACCGCGACGACCCCAACTGGGTCGGCATCGGGAGCGGCACCTGGGATGACGAAGGCAGAGCCAGTTGGGTGCGCCTCGACCGGGTGCTGGACGTGCCCGAGGAAGGCATCAGGCGCGAGGGCGCAGTGCTGGACCGGACGGTGTTCGACATCGTCGCGGCGCGGCTGCGCGCCGAGTACTCGTGGTCCTGATTCCCGCCTCAACAGGGAGCGAGCTGATCAGGCTGGTCGGCGCCACATCTGCCACATCGTCGGGCCGCCGTCAGGGATCGTGAGCTCGCCGGTCACCTCGAAGCCGAATCGCATGTAGTACGGCACGTTGGACTCTTTGCTGGACTCCAGGTAGGCCGGTGCGCCCTCCCTGTCGCATTTGTCCAGTCGCGACGTCATCAATGCATGCCCGAACCCGCCCCCGCGCACATCGGGATTGCTGCCGATCACTGCGAGATACCAGTGCGGCTCCTCAGGATGGTGCTTCTTCATCAGCTCGGAGATGCCCATCCCGCGCCCCACTTGCAGGCCCATCGCCCGCAGAAAGCTCGGCATCATCCGGAACTCCTCGCGCGGTGTCTGCTTCCACCGCCCCGGCGGGTCCCACAGCGCCGCGGCGCCGATCGTGCCCGCTCGGGACGCGACCTGAACCGCTCCGTTCCCGATGTAGTGGTGTCGCGTCATCGCGCCGAACACCAGCGGAAGCGCGCGGGCGCGTTTGGCGTCGTCGGGCACCATCCACATCATCACGGGGTCGTCGAAGAACGCCCGCCCCAGCACGTGCGACAGCTCTTTCACGTCCGGTTTCTGTGCGAACCGGACATCGACGTCGGCCATCAACCCTGCGTGATGTAGGCCTGAAGCTGCTCGTGTTCGCGCTCGAGCTCCTCCATGCGGGTCTTCACGACATCACCGATGCTCACGATCCCCGCGAGCCGGCCGTCCACGACGACGGGGACGTGCCGCACCCGATTGGTGGTCATCAGCACGCTCAAACTGTCGACGGAATCCTCGGGCGAGCAGGTCGCCACGAGCGCGGTCATGATTTCCGAGACGGGACGGCAGAGCAGGTCAGCACCCATCTCGTGGAGCTTACGCACCACATCGCGCTCGGACACGATGCCGAGAAGCCCGTCGGGCGAGACCACCACCATCGCCCCGATGTTGTGCACCGACAGCTCCGTCAGGAGCCCGGCGACGGAAGTCTCCGGTGTGATCGTGGCGACCGTGGCACCCTTGCTGCGCAGCACGTCGGAAATCCGCATCGACATCTCCCTGAGTGACCTGGCTCACATCAGGTTACTCCTGCGCATGTTCCAGCGGAACAGAACCGCCATTGCCCCGGTTGCAGAACAGTATCCATTCCCGCCCGAAAGGACACCATGCCGGAATCGATCACTCTCGGCGATGAACTAGCAGTTAGCGCAATGGGATTCGGAGGAATGGCGCTGACTCCTGTCTACGGTGGCGCCGTCGACGACGCCGAGTCGCTGGCCACCCTCCACCACGCCGTCGACGTCGGTGTCACCTTCCTCGACACGGCGAACGTCTACGGTTCCGGCGACAACGAGCGACTGTTCGCGCGCCTCTTGGCCGACCGCCGCGACGAGGTCACCCTCGCCACGAAGTTCGGCATCGTCTCCAACCCCGCCGAGCGCGCGGCGGGCCGCGTCGCGCTGCGCGGTGACGCGGCCTACGTCCGCCAGTGCATCGACGAGAGCCTCCAACGGCTGCAGACCGATACGGTCGATCTCTATTACCTGCACCGGCGCGACCCGAACGTCCAGATCGAGGAAACCGTTGGCGCCATGGCCGAACTGGTGACCGCGGGCAAGGTCCGCCACCTCGGATTGTCCGAGGTTTCCGCGGCAGATTTGCGGGCCGCCAATGCCGTTCACCCGATCGCTGCCCTGCAGAGCGAATGGTCGATCTGGTCTCGCGACGTCGAAGCCGCCATCGCCCCGGCCGCCGCCGAACTCGGCATCGGACTGGTTCCTTTCTCTCCGTTGGGCCGCGGCTTCCTCGCGGGCGCAGTGCGGTCGACCGCCGACATGGGCGACAACGACTTTCGGCGCACCATGCCCCGTTTCACCGGAGCCGCGCTGGATGCGAACCAGCGCGTCGTCGACGCCGTCGTCGCCGTCGCCGACGACGTGGGAGCGACGCCGGCTCAGGTCGCCCTGGCGTGGTTGCGTCATCGCGCCGAGGATCTCGGGGTCGCTTCGGTGCCCATCCCCGGGACTCGCCGCGCCGCGCGCATCGACGAAAACCTCGCCTCGCTGTCGGTGACGTTGACACCCGATCAGGTCGACGCGCTCGGCGCGGCAGGTGACGCGGTCACCGGTGCCCGCTACGCAGACATGTCCCACGTGGGTTCAAGCCGCGCATAGCGGAAAGCCAACGCGCGATTACCGCGCGCGGAGCCCTGCGGGCCGGTATACCTGGCGGCATGATCGAAGTGACGCTGCTCGGCACCGGAAGTCCGATTCCCGACGCTCGGCGCGCCGGTCCGTCGACGCTCGTGCGCGCCGGGGAGCAGATCTTCTTGATCGACTGCGGCCGCGGCGTGCTGCAGCGCGCCGCCGCCGTCGGCGTGGGCGCCAACTCCATCACTGCGCTGCTGTTGACACACCTGCACAGTGACCACATCGCCGACCTCGGCGACGTGCTCATCACCCGGTGGGTGTCGAACTTCGCTCCCGATCTGCCACCACTGCCGATCATCGGCCCTCCGGGGACCGCCGCCGTCGTCGAGAACATGTTGAAGGCGTTCAGCTTCGACATCGGCTATCGCATCGCCCACCATGCGGATCTGACGACGCCGCCGCCCGTCGAGGTCGAGGAGGTGACCGGCGGCGTCGTCTGGGGCCGTGAAGAGGTGTCCATCCGCGTCGGCCCGACCGACCATCGGCCCGTCGCACCCACCATCGGCTTCCGCATCGAGCACAACGGCGCGTCGGTGGTGCTGGCAGGCGACACGGTGCCCTGCGAGGGGCTCGACGAACTGGCCGCCGGTGCAGGGGCGTTGGTGCACACGGTGATCCGCAGGGATTTGATCGACGCGATGCCGGTACAGCGGATCCGCGACATCTGCGATTACCACTCGTCGGTGGAGCAGGCCGCCGAGACCGCTGCCCGGGCCGGCGTCGGAATCCTCATCCTGACCCACTACGTGCCGACGCTGCAGCCCGGTCAAGAAGACGACTGGCGCGCACTGGCGGCCTCGAAATTCGACCGCCAGATCGAGATCGGCGACGACCTCCACCGCGTCGAGGTCCACCCGGGCGTGTGCGCCCGGAACAATTAGGCCAGCCGGGTGATCTCGACGATCACGTCGAGATCGGTCGACCCCTCGCCCGAGTAGATCCCCTTCAGCGGGGTCACATCCGAATAATCCCTGCCCACTCCGACGCTGACGTACTGCTCGTTGATATCGGCGTCGTTGGTCGGGTCGTAGTACCACCACTCCCCCGTCCACGCCTGAATCCAGGCATGGCTCTGACCGTCGACCGTCTCACCGACTTTCGCGTTCTTCTTCGGATGCAGATAGCCCGAGACGTAGCGCGATGGAATACCCATGCTGCGCAACAGGATCAGCGTCAGGTGGGCGAAATCCTGACACACGCCCTTGCCCTCGCGCAGCGCGTCGACGCCGGACGTATGCACTCCCGTGGTGCCGGGGACGTACTTCAGTTCAGCCTGCACCCAGCGCGCCGCCTCGATGACGGCCTCGGCGGGCTCGTGGTACTTCGCGATGCGCCGGCCCACCCGTTCGATGCGCTTACTCGCAGGCACGTAGTGGGTTGGGGCGAGCACCTCGTCGTACTTGTCGATCACCGCTTCGGTTGCCAGGTCAGCCCACGTCACTTTCTCCCTGGGCGCTTCGGGCCGGTCCGTCTCGACCACGGAGGAGGCCGTCACCTCGAGCTCGGTGTGGGGCGCGTGCAGATCGAACGCCGTGACCGCGGTGCCCCAGTAATCGACGTACCGGTAGGACCTGGTCGCCGGAACCGTCTCCACGCGATTGAGAATCACGTTCTGCCGGGAGTCAGACCGCGGCGTCAGGCGCGCCTCGTTGAACGAGGCCGTCACCGGGGACTTGTAGGCGTAGCCGGTCGAATGCACCACACGCATCCGCCACATCTAAATTTCTCCCTCTTCGATCACCAACGCGTTGTGTCCCGCATCCGTCCACGCGACCCACGGGGCGGAGTGGAAGTACTGCAGCGCCAACGCTTCTCCGACGTCAAAACAGGTTTGTTGCAAACCGGCCAGCCGTTGCTCCAACGAGTCGAGAAGTACCCCGGGCTGAAGAAACTCGAGCTCGCTGCGTGCCCGGCCGAGCAGGCGCTGCGCCTCTGCGGTGGCGCCGAGACGGTTGTGCGGACGGTTCATCAATTCGTCGAGGTTGTGTTCAGCCAGTCGCAGCGAGTAGAAGATCGACCGCGGGAAAAGCCGGTCCAGCAACATGAACTCGACCACCCGTCCCGCATCGAGCACACCTCGATAGGTCCGCAGATACGTATCGTGCGCTCCTGCGGACCTCAGCAGGGTGACCCACGCAGGGGAAGACGCGCTATCGCCGACACGTGAAAGCACAAGGCGCACCGTCATGTCGACGCGTTCCAGCGCGCGGCCGAGCAACATGAAGCGATAGCCGTCGTCGCGACTCAGCGTCGAGTCGGCCAGCCCGGCGAACATCGCCGCCCTGCCCTCGACGTAGGACAGGAACTCGTGCGGACCCAGTCGCTTGGCCGCACGCTCCCGCTCGGCCAGGGCGTTGTACGTCGTGTTGAGGCACTCCCAGATCTCGCTCGAGGTGACCTCCCGTGCGCCCCGGGCGTTTTCGCGGGCCGCTGAAATCGCCTCGACGATCGAACAGCCTCCGTACGTCTCGCGGCTGAACGCGACGATGTCGGTCAACGACCACACGTCCAAACGCTCATCGGGCGGCTCGATCCCCAGAACCTTGAGCAGCGTGCGCGAGGCCAGGTCCGGATCGACGCTTGAGTCCTCCAGCAGCTGGTGGACGGTCACGTCCAGAATCCGGGCGGTGTCGTCGGCGCGTTCGACATAGCGCCCGATCCAGTACAACGATTCAGCGTTTCTTGCCAACATGTTTCAGCTCTCCCCTACTGCTGGTTCTGCTGCTGTTGCTGATCGTGCGTGCTGTCGACCTTGCCGTTCTTGCTGCCGCTCTTGCTCGCCGTCGTCGGCAGCGAGCGGACCACTTCGGCCGCGGCGAGCTCGCGGTCGGCGGCCGAGGTTCGGGAGGCCAGCACCCAGGTGTCCTTCGAGCCACCGCCCTGGCTGGAGTTCACGACAAGAGAGCCCTCGGGCAGCGCGACGCGGGTCAGACCACCGGGCAGCACCCATACGTCGTTGCCGTCGTTGACGGCGAACGGGCGAAGGTCGACGTGGCGGGGCGCCAATTTGTCGTCGATGTGGGTGGGAACCGTCGACAGCTGCATGACCGGCTGGGCGATCCAGCCGCGCGGGTCGGCGATGATCTTCTTCGTAATCGTCGCGAGCTCCTTTTCGGATGCATCGGGACCGAACACGATCCCATAGCCGCCCGAACCCTCCACCGGCTTGATCACCAGTTCCGCCACCCGGTCGAGCACCTCTTCGCGCTCGTCGTCGAGCCAGCAGCGGAACGTGTCGACATTGGCCAGCAGCGGCTTCTCACCGAGGTAGTACTCGATGATCGTCGGGACGTAGGTGTAGACGAGCTTGTCGTCGCCCACGCCGTTACCGACAGCGCTGGAGATGACGACGTTGCCTGCCCTGGCGGCGTTGAGCACTCCCGCGACACCGAGCACGGAGTCAGGCTTGAACTGCATCGGATCGAGGTAGTCGTCGTCGATGCGTCGGTAGATGACGTCGACCTGACGTTCACCTTCGGTGGTGCGCATGTAGACGGCGTTGTCGCGGCAGAACAGGTCGCGACCCTCGACGAGCTCGACACCCATCTGGCGGGCCAGCAGCGAATGCTCGAAGTAGGCGGAGTTGTAGACGCCGGGGGTAAGTACGACAACGGTCGGGTCGGCGACGTTATTCGCGGCGGCGTTGCGCAGGGCGCGGAGCAGATGTGATGAGTAGTCGCCGACGGCGCGCACCCGGTGCGTGGCGAACAGGTTCGGGAACACGCGCGCCATCGTGCGGCGGTTCTCCATCACGTACGAGACGCCCGATGGGGACCGCAGGTTGTCTTCGAGCACCCGCCAGTTGCCCTGGGCGTCGCGGATCAGGTCGATGCCGGCAACGTGGATGCGCACGCCGTTTGGCGGGGCGATGCCGACCGCCTCACGGTGGAAGTGCTCGCAGGAGGTGACGAGCCGGCGCGGGATGACGCCGTCGCGAAGGATCTCCTGTTCGCCATAGATGTCGTCGAGGTACATCTCCAGCGCCATGACCCGCTGACGGATGCCGCGTTCGAGCCTCGTCCATTCGGCCGCCGAGATGACCCTCGGTACGAGGTCCAGCGGGAAGGGCCGCTCCTGACCCGACAGCGAGAACGTGATGCCCTGATCGATGAATGCGCGACCGAGCGCCTCGGTACGGGCCTCGAGGTCGGACACGTCCGACGGGGCGAGCTCCTTGTGGATGCCCTTGTAGGGTCCACGGACGTTGCCGTGGGCGTCGAACATCTCATCGAAAGCCTTGGCGTACGACCCGAGCTTGTTGTATCCCCCGAAAATTCCGTCATGCCGCTTGACAGCTGTCTTCGCGGCAGTTTTCGCGGGCCGTACTGTTTCGGTCGCCAAGATGTCCCCTACTCTTTGCCGAGCGCACGTTGCGCGAGCATGTGGATGCCAATTGCCATGCTGCAGCATCCCGGCCATTTCGGCAGGCCAGTCCATCTCGCTTTGGGGGTTTTACCCACTCGCTGCTACCCTGAACAGTCGCTGCGCCCGTGCGGGCGCCCCAAGACTTCAGCAACTCTGTCGAGATTTAGAAGGAATACACGCGTGGCCAACATCAAGTCGCAGCAGAAGCGAATCCTCACCAACGAGCGCCGCAGGCTGCGCAACAAGTCGGTGAAGTCGTCGCTGCACACTGCGGTTCGCGGCTTCCGTGAAGCAATCGAGGCCGGCGACAAGGACAAGGCCGGCGAGCTGCTGGTCTCCACCAGCCGCAAGCTCGACAAGGCCGCCAGCAAGGGCGTCATCCACAAGAACCAGGCCGCCAATCGCAAGTCGGCGCTGGCCAAGGCTCTCCAGAAGATCTGAGCTCCGGGCTCAGAACCCAGCTCTGACCGCTCAGTCGCTGACCAGCACTCCAGCTGTTTACTCGCTTACCAGCACTCCAGCTGTTTACTCGCTTACCAGCACTCCAGCTGTTTACTCGCTTACCAGCTCGGCGACTGAGCGGACCGCTTTCTCCAGTGCGTAATCCGCGTCGGCCGCCGCGCCTTTGACATCGGCGTTGAGCGCGGCCACCAGCCGCACTGCCTCCGCCACCGATTCCCGTGACCAACGCCGGGACTGTTTCTGGGCCTTCTGCACCCGCCACGGCGGCATACCGAGTTCGCCGGCCAGCCGGTACGGATCGCCCGACAGTGGACCGACCCGTGCGATCGTGTGCACGGCCTCGGCCAGCGCGTCGGCGAGCACCACGTGGGGCTCGCCGGCCATCATCGCCCAGCGCAGCGCCTCGGCCGCCCCGGCGACGTCCCCGACCACCGCCTTGTCGGCGATATCGAAGCCCTTCACCTCGGCCCGTCCCGAGTGATAACGGCGCACCGCCACCGCGTCGACCGCTCCTCCGGTGTCAGCCACCAGCTGCGAGCATGCCGAAGCGAGCTCGCGAAGGTCCGAACCGACCGCGTCGAGCACCGCCGTCACCGTCGCGTCGTCGACCTTCGCGCGCAGCGCCCGGAACTCTTTGCGGACGAAGTCGGTGCGCTCCGATGCCTTGGTGATCCGCGCACACGGATGCACCTCGGCGCCCACCTTCTTGAGGTGATCGGCGAGCGCCTTTGCCCGCCCCCCGCCGGAGTGAATCACCACCAGCAAGGTGCCCTCCGGCAAGTCGGCTGCGGCGTCCTCAATGAGCGCGACGGAATCTTTCCCGGCCTCGGCGGCGGCCTCCAACACCACCACCCGCTCATCGGCGAACAGCGACGGGCTGAGCAGTTCCGCCAGCTCACTTACGCTGACCTCGCCTGCCCGCATGCGATCAACGGGCACGTCGGCCGTCCCTGCCGACGCGCGCGCGCTGTTGAGAACTTCCGACACCGCGCGTTCGACAAGAAGCTCCTCGTCACCCAGAACCAGGTGCAGGCCCGTCACACTCACCGGTCGATGGTGTCACGTCGCGCCGACACCGCCCAATGCCACACCGCCCCGATCACCACCGCTGCAACCGCGACAGCGACCACACCCGCGACACCCGATGGCACCGGTACCGACGCCGCGGGCATGTCGGCAGCCCAGCGCGCCACGCCCAGTAGCCACCACACCTCCGGACCGGTGAAGCGAATGAGCAACTCGGCACCGGCAGGCCACAGTGCGCTCAGCGCGGCCGCCGCCGTCCCGATCACGGTGATGGGCGCGATCACCGGTGCCACGGCGAGGTTCGCGGCGACGGCGACCAGGCTGACCGAACCCGACACCCCCGCGACCAGGGGCGCGGTGACAAGCTGCGCGGCGAGCGCCACACTTGCCGCGTCCGCGAGCGGCTTCGGCCAGCCCCGCCCCGTCAGCCGTCGCGACCACACCGGGGCGACC
Source organism: Mycolicibacterium iranicum (assembly GCF_002101705.1). GTDB lineage: Bacteria > Actinomycetota > Actinomycetes > Mycobacteriales > Mycobacteriaceae > Mycobacterium > Mycobacterium iranicum. The sequence goes on from NZ_LQPC01000027.1 coordinate 254,017, forward strand.
AGCACCAGCGCCGCGGTGGCCGAAGCCGACAGCGCGAACCCGACATCGACAGCCAACTGCGGTGCGCCGATCATCAGCGCGATCACTGTGCCTGCCAGCGCCGGAAGCGCCTGGCGCCGCCGATGCGACAGCACCGCCAGCAGAGTGATCGCACCCATCACGGCGGCACGCAGCACACTCGGTGACGGCTGGACGACGACCACGAACGCCACCAACGTCAGTGCCGCCAGGCCGACCGCCGCCCGCGGTCCGATCAGCAACGCCGACATCAGCACCGCCCCACACACGATCGTCACGTTGGCACCAGACACCGCGGTCAGATGCGAAAGTCCCGACGCCCGAAAGTCTGCCGTCGTCTCTGCAGCCACCGCGGAGGTGTCACCGAGGACGAGGGCGGGCAGCATCGCGGCCTCGGCGGCAGGGAGTACCAACCGCGCGGAGTCGGCGAATCGCGCACGCAGATGATGGGCCGCCCGGTGGATTGGGGCCGCCTCGCCTTGTACCGCCTCGCCCGTTGCGGAGAGCACCGCGATGCTCAGGTCGCGCCGCTTCGGTCGACCGACCTGAGCACGGAATGCCGCCGGCTGCCCCGCCGTGAGCATTGAGTAATCGGAACCCGAGGCGAATACGACGACATCGCCGGAGGATTCGACACCGTCGAGCATCAACAGTGACCCGCGGATCATCGTGCGGCCACCCTCGAGAACCCGCGGGGTCTCTGACGGCATCACCGTGACGGAGGTGATCGAGCCGAAATACCCTGTGACCGGGTGACTCTGGACCTCGCTGACCCGCACTGTCACTGCCACCGCAAAGCCGATTCCGACGAGCGTCACCGCCAGCACACCCGTGGTCAGCGCCCGGCGGTCGAGACCGCCCGCACTGCGGCGCGCGGCCCACCAGCCCGCGCCGGCGGTCAGCGCAACCGCACCCACGACCATCGCGACCGCCCCGGCCTGGAACCAGAGGATGCCGCCGGCCGTCACCGCCCAGCTTGTCAGCGCGGCCGGGACGAGTCGCAGATCCACCGCGGTCAGACACGGACGAGGTCGCGGAGCTTGTCGAGCCGGGCGGGTCCGATGCCGTCGACGTCGCCGAGTTGATCCACACTGTCGAAGCGGCCGTTGGTATCCCGCCACGCGATGATTGCCGCAGCGGTCACCGGCCCGACTCCGGGCAGAGTGTCGAGTTCCTCTGCCGTGGCCGTGTTCAGGTCCACCAAACCCGTTGGTGTCGAGGCATTCTCAGACGAGCCCCCGGGTATCGGTGGCGATTGTTCGGCCACGACCGAGCTCCCCATCTCGGTCGGCTGCCCGGCCGGCGCACCGATGCCCACGACGATCTGCTCGCCGTCGGCGACGCGACGCGCCATGTTCAGGCCCAGCACGTCGGCGCCGTCGAGCGCACCGCCCGCGGCGTCGAGCGCGTCGGCGATCCGTGCGCCGGGCTCTAGTGTGACCAGCCCCGGGGTGTGAACCAGACCGACGACGCTGACCACCACCGGCTGCGGCTGTCCTGCTGACGCCTGGCTGGACGTCGGGGCCACCGAAGAGACCATCTCCACCGGCGGGAGTTTCGCCGAGACAACCGCGGGCGGGCTGTCCCGGATCAGCGTCAGAACCGTCACCAGGACGGCGACGGCCCCGACCACGCCGAGCGCCACCACACCGGCGCGGCCCGGATCTGCGCGGATCTTCGACAGCCACGCCGATGGGCCGGTCTGCGTCTCCGTGGGCAGCCACCTCGACAGCGACGTGTCCGGTGGTTCGTCGTCGTCCGCAGCATCAGCGCCGTCGCCGGATCCGAGGCGTCGCCGGAGGCGATCGGAAGGCAATTCGGTGGCCATGGGGCGACGGTATTGCCACCCGGTGACGGCGACGGCTCGTCACGACACCGACGGGCGCAGCCTGTGGATGAATTCGGCATTGGGGACAGCTGATGCCCAATCGCTCCTCACGTCCGCGGATGCCTGATCGCTCCTCACGTCCGCGGATGCCTGATCGCTCCTCACGTCCGCGGATGCCTGATCGCTCCTCACGTCCGCGGTGGCTACCATTGCTCTTCAATATGAATCGCCGAGCCCCGATGATCGCAGGTGTCGCGTTCGCGGTGCTCTACGCCGCAGCCGTGCTGGTGCTCCCCGCACTACCCAATCCCGAACCCGGAGTCGTCCGCATCCAGGCGCTCTTGCTGACCTTCTCGGTACTGGCCGTCGTCGTCGTCCTGGCGTTCGCCCGAGACCGCCTCGCCGGGCCGCCCGCCCATCTGTTCACCATCGGATCGGCCGTCACCGTCGCGCAGCTGTGCATCACGGCGTGGTTCGTCGCCGGGCCCGCGCTGCGCCCAGGGCAGGTGACCGTCGGCACAGCGCGAGCCATCGACGACATCGCAGCCATGTGGCTTCCGGTCGCCACGATTGCCCACATCCTGGTCGCGATCCCGATCCTGTTGATCGCCAACGAAGGTCAGCTGCCAGGTTGGCTCGGCACCGCCGCCGCGGTGTTCACAGTGGAACAGCTGCTCGAGACGATCACAATCATCGGCCCGCCCGGCAGCTTCATCTCACCCGGCGGCCCGATGAATCACTACCTCGGTGGTGCGCTGACGGCGGCGTTCTTCCTCGCGCTGGGCATCGCGTTGACACCGCCCGAACCAGCCGCGACTGCATCTCCCCCTGACGACACGCCAACCGAGGAGATGTCCGCCGCCGAGGAAGTCCGAGGAGACTGATGGCACTGCCGCGATTGGTACCACCGTCCACCGCGGATGCGTCCGCCGGCGAATCCCTGCGCGCCGAAGTGCGCCGGTTTCTCGCCGAACAACTCGCCGCGGGCACGTTCACCCCGTCGCCTGACGCGTGGCTGAGCTGCTGGGATGAGAACTTCACACGAGCACTCGCCGAGCGCGGATGGCTGGGCATGACAGTGCCCGTCGCCTATGGCGGGCACGGCCGCTCCTTCCTCGATAGGTTCATCGTCACCGAGGAACTGCTGGCTGCAGGCTCCCCGGTCGCGGCGCACTGGATCGCCGATCGCCAGATAGTGCCGTCACTGCTCAAATACGGCACCGAGTTTCAGAAGCGAGAGTTCCTTCCGAAGATCGCGCGCGGCGAATGTTTCTTCGGCATCGGGATGAGTGAACCGGATTCGGGTTCCGACCTGGCCAGCGTGCGCACCAAGGCGGAACGCGTGGACGGCGGGTGGGCGCTGACCGGCACGAAGGTATGGACCTCAGGTGCTCATCTCGCGCACGCGTTCATCGCGCTCGTTCGTACCGAGCCCGTTGATCCGGCGCACCGTCACGCCGGACTGAGTCAGTTCATCGTCGATCTGCGTGCGCCGGGCGTGGACATTCGTCCGATCGTGTCGATGAACGGTGCCCATCACTTCAACGAAGTGATTCTCGACAACGTATTCGTGCCCGACACCATGGTGTTCGGGACGATCGGCGAGGGCTGGCAACAGGTGACCTCCGAGTTGGCCTTCGAGCGAAGCGGACCCGAGCGCTTCCTCTCGACATTCGTCCTTTTGGACAAGTGCGCGGAAAGCATGGCCGCGCAGCATATTCCGCACAGCGCTGATCTTGGCCGTCTGGTGGCGCGTATCGCCGGATTGCACCAGATGTCGTCGGCGGTGGCAGGAGCGTTGGAGAGGCACGAACCCGCCGATGTTCCCGCCGCTGTCGTCAAGGTGCTGGGCACCACGGCTGAGGGCGACATCGCCGAATTCGCCCACCTGTCAGCTGAAGCTGCTGCGGGACAGAACTTCTACACGATGTCGAACGCCGCAGTGGACCAACGCCCCGGGTTCACGTTGCGTGGCGGCACCAACGAGGTGCTACGCGGGGTCATCGCGCGCGGTCTGGGGATGCGGTGACCACTCCGGGAGTTGAGCCCGCGCTGGCGGAGATGATGGATGCGGTGTTCGCTGAGCACGGCCGAGACGCCGACGTGTGGCGCCGGCTCGACGAGCTCGGCCTGGTGCGGCTGACCGGTGCCGAGGATTCCGGTGGCAGTGGTGCCGGATGGATGGAGGCAGCCGAGCTGTTGTCCGCTGCGGTACGCCACGGTGTGCGGATCCCCTTGGCGGAGAACGACTTACTGGCCTGCTGGCTTCTCGATTCGGTCGGAGTCGCGTGCGACCAGGCGACGCGGACGGTATGCGTGCTCGACGAGCGCGGCGTCGCCACCGCCGTGCCGTGGGCCTCACGCGCCGGAAGGATCGTCGTCGTCTGGCCACACGACGGCGGCTACGCCGTGGCCGACGTCGCCGTCGATGCGCTCGCGATCACGCCCGGTGCCAATATGATCGGCGAACCCAGAGACACTGTCACCGCCGATCTGACCACGCTGGACGGCGTCGCGGTGAGCAGCGACCTGCTGGCACAGTTGAGATTGAGATCCGCTCTGGTGCGGTCGATTCAGGTGTGTGCCGCGCTGGACCGTGCGCTCGAACTATCCATCGAGCATACGACCTCGCGTCACCAGTTCGGCAGGCCGCTGTCCAAGTTTCAGGCCGTGCAGCATCAGATCGCCGACATCGCCGCCGAGGCCGCGCTGGCACGGAGTGCGACGGAGTCGGCGCTGTCGGTCGCGACAGCTTCGGATTGGTCCTCGCCGTCGCTGGAATTCCTTGTGGCGGCCGCTCGTTCGTGTACAGGCCACGCGGCGACCGTGGTGGTCCGCAACGCCCACCAAGTGCACGGTGCGATCGGGACGACCAGCGAGCATCGACTACACGTGTTCACCCGCGCAGCGCTGGCATGGCGCTCCGAGTACGGGTCGGTGCGCTACTGGGATGAGGTTCTGACCGGCATGGCGGTCCAGTCAGGCGCCAACGGGCTCTGGGGCCTGATCTGCCCCTAGCGGTCAGCGCACGATCACCGAGCTGGGAACGCGGGGCGCTCCCAACATGTCCCGGTGCGACGGCGGTGTCCGCCCGTTGTCGGTGATGCCGTACCGGGCTGCCACTTCTGCCGCGATCACCGCGTGACCGCTGATGTCGCCGAGGTCGGGATCGCGATACAGCCCGTCGATCACACGCCCGGCAAACTCGGGCGTCTCTGCCTGCTGTGCGAAGGCTTCCAGCGCGTCGGGATTGTCGTCGAAGGCCGAGCGGAGCTTGTCTGTCAGCAAGATCCCCAGCCACACCGCCACGGTGGCGACTCCGGTGCCGCGAAAGTCGACCGCCATGTCGGCTGCCATCTTGTCGACGCCGGCCTTCTGCGCCCCATAAGCGGGACCGTGCATGTAGCAGACCGATCCAGGCGACGACGTGAAGGCGATGAGAGCACGCGGCTGCGCGGTCAGCAGCGGGGCCGCGTGCCACGACGCGACGTAGGCCGACCGCAGGCCGACGTCGAGGACGTCGGCGAGGTCGCGGGGCTTCTCCCAGAAGGGTTTCGGGCTCACCAGCTGATCGGAGATCACTGCTGCGTTGTTGACGAGCAGATCGAGGCGCCCGGTCTCGCCGCCGACACGCTCGAACACGCGGCCGACGGCATCGTCATCGCTGTGATCAACTCGGATCCCGGTGCCCCACGTGGGCGCCTGTGGAACGGAACGGCCGGTGCCGTACACGCGCCAGCCCAGCGACGCCAACGCGGTGGCGATGCCCAGTCCTGCCCCGCGGCTCGCCCCGGTCACCACCGCCACCGGTGCCATGTCGCTCATGCGGTCACCTTAGAGGCAGTAGCTTGCTCGTTGAAGGAAGAAGCGACGTTGAACGTCACTCGACGAGAGGGCCCTGTCTGTCATGACCCCCATATCCAGGACCACCGCCGCTCCGCTGCGCGTCATCCAGTGGACCACCGGGAACATCGGACGACGCTCGCTGCACGCGATCATCGGCCGTGACGACATGGAACTCGTCGGCGTCTTCGCGCACGGTGCCGACAAGGTCGGGGTGGATGCCGCCGACCTGGCGGGCTGGCCCGAACCGACCGGGGTGACAGCCACCAATGACATCGAAGAGCTGGTGGCGTTGAAGCCGGACGCCTGTTGCTACAACCCGCTGTGGCCCTGCGTCGACGAGTTGGTGCGCCTTCTGGAGTCGGGCATCAATGTGTGTTCGAGCGCTGCGTGGATCACCGGCGGCAAGCAGACACCGCAAGATCTCGACCGTATCCGGAAAGCTTGTCAGGCAGGAAATTCCACGATCTTCGGCAGCGGCGCCCATCCCGGCATGAGCAACCTCGTCGGCATGGTGCTTTCCGGCGCGTGCGAGCGGGTGGACGAGATCCGGATCACCGAGTCCGTCGACTGCTCCACCTACGAATCTGCGGGGACCCAGACAGCCATGGGTTTTTCCCAGGACCCAGACACTCCGGGACTCGCTGACAGTGTGCGCCGCGAGAGCGAGGTGTTCGCCGAATCCGCGGCGATGATGGCCGATGCGATCGGGGCCAAACTCGACCGGATGACCTTCGACGTCACCTTCACCCGGGCGACAGGTGACAGCGATCTGGGCTTCATGACGATCCCCGAGGGCACCGTCGGCGGCGTCATGGGCTATCACCGCGGGTGGGTCGGTGACCACAACGTCGTCAGCGTCGGTTTCAACTGGATCATGGGCGACCATGTCACGCCTCCCAAGCCCCTGGAGCACGGGCACGTTGTGCAGGTGTTCGGTGTTCCCAACATGCGCACCGTGGTGCACTGCCTTCCGCCCAAGGACTGGACGGAGCCCGGCTTCATGGGCTTGGGCATGATCTACACCGCGATGCCGGTGACCAATGCCGTGTCCGCAGTCGTCGCCGCGGAGCCGGGGATCGTGACGCTGGCCGACCTCCCGCCGATCACAGGGAGGTCCTTGGTCTGATTTATCGGCGGGATCCTGCCACCGCGGCGTTCAATTTCTGCCAGTGGAATTATTGGCTTGAGCTGCGGGTTTAACCGGTCAGATCGCTCGAATGATCGGGCGAACGACACAGCAACGTCGAAACCGCGCGACTCGCTCCACGGCTTTTGACCCAACAGGGAAGAGAGCAGAACCATGAAGAAGCTCAGTATCACCACCGCAGCAGCAGCCGGGCTGTCCGCCGCCGTGCTCGGGCTGGCAGCCCCCGCGCTGGCCGCCCCCACCGGTACGGGTGACGCGCAGGCCACCATCAGCCAGCTCGAAGCCGACGGCAACCGCGTCATCGTCCAGAAACAGTCCGATGTCGCCCTGGCCGATGCCAACGTGGTCAGCGTCAACCGCGGCGCCCCCATCCGCGGCACCGTCATGGACGACTTCAGCGACCGCACCTATCAGCAGACGATCACGGGGTATGTCTACTACGTGAAGGTCCGCTGAGCGGACAGTCAGGCCGGGGTCCGCTGAGCGGACAGTCAGGCCGGGGTCCGCTGAGCGGACAATCAGGCCGGGGTCCGCTGAGCGGATACGCGAGGGGCGCCTCCGAGGAGGCGCCCTTTGTCATTCCGGGGCGAGCTGGACGGCGACCCCGACGGCGCCGCCACCGACATGCACCGACAGCACCGGGCCCATGTCGGCGACAGTGAGGGAGGACAGCTGCGGAAGTCGTTGTGTCAGTGCGGCACCAAGCTGATCGGCGGCATCGTGATTGTCGACGTGGTGAACCACGACATCGGCAGCCCGCTCGCCTACCACCTCTGCGACACGCTCCACGAGTGCGGCATGCGCCTTGCTCACGGTTCGGATCCGCTGGTCGAGGACCAGCCGCCCGTCGACGTCGAGGCACAGCAGCGGTTTGAGCGACAGGGCTGTTCCCAACCACGACGCCGTGGTGCGGATCCGCCCGCTGCGGCGCAGGTTGTCCAGACGATGCACGACAAGAAACACGTGCGAACGCGTCCTCGCGGACCGCGCGGCGGCCTCGACCGCATCGATGTCTCCCCCGGCTGCTGCACATTCAGCCGCGGCCGTGGCGATGAAGCCGACGCCCATGGCCGCCGAGCGCGAGTTGACGACCCGCACCGATGCCCCGAATTCTCGCGCTGCAGTCGCGGCCGCACTGTAGGTACTCGACAGCGCCGCCGAAAGATGAACGGCGACAACACCGTCGCCCTTACTGTCGGCGAGAGCTTGACGGTAGGTATCGACGAGCTCGGCGGGCGAGGCACCGGCCGTCGTCACCTTCGGCCGGTCGTGGATGTCGAACGGGATCTCGTCGATTCCGTCGCGCAGATCCGTCCCGTCGATCAGCACATGCAGCGGCACCTCGCGGATGTCCCGCCGCTTGCGCTCATCGAGAGGCAGGCGCGACGACGAGTCGCTGACTACGACCACAGGCATGGATAGTCGCTAACCGCCCGAGGCGGACAGTTGCACGCCCGCCTCGGCCAGTCCCTTGATCATCAGGTCGGCGACGGCCTGGTGCGCTTCGAAGTTCCAGTGAATGCCATCGGGGTTTCCCCTGCCGCTCATCACTTCCTCGCCGACAGCGGCCTTGAGGTCGACCAGCGGCACATCGTGTTCGGCGGCCCAGCGCATGATGGCATTGACCGTTCCCGGCCTGCCCCGGTGCGACATCCCGTACGTCGGGGCAATGTGCACCGACGGCAGGGACGCAACGACGGGGATTCCGGGGCGGTTGAAGTCGATGGCCGCCCTGGTCATTTCGAGATATTCCACCGTCAGGCGCGGAGGCAGCGCGGGGCGAGCGATCGGCGACAGGCGGGGCTGCAGCCACCCGTATCCGTCACGCGCCCATCGCCGGACCCTGGGCGGGCGCACATAGCGGATGAGCTCGCGCAGCGCCGTCGGCAGCGGCGACGGCAGCGAATCCATGCCCGAGGTCGCGAATATCACCGCGCCGGCCCTGGGTAAGGCCGCCCACGAGCGTGGGTCCTGCGTCGCCGCCCACCACACATCCCGGCTGGTCCACCCGATCCGGCCAATCAACTCGACATCCCAGTCGAGGTGTCTTGCAACGAGATTGGGCCAAATACGCGGGTCGTCGGCAGGGAGCCCACCGGTCGGCCCGTAGTATGACAGCGAGTCGCAGAAGACCAGCAGGGTCCTGCGGCCAGAGTCCCCCTCAGAGGACATCGTTGGCGACCTGCGCCGAGGCGTTCCACACGTCGAGACGCCACCGGATGTCCTCGAAGGCGGCTGGGTCGCCGTCTGCGCGGGTGTGCCCGGCCAGCTGCACCCAGCTCGCGTTGCCCATACCGCCGAGCACCGGCCAGTTGTCGACCGGTAGCCCCAGTAGCGCCGCGGTCAGCGCGGCGATCAGCCCTCCGTGCGCCACGAGAACGACCGGCCGGTCCGAATTTACGATGCCCCACTCTGCTTGCTGGGCAACGATTTCCCGCACCAACGGAAGGCTCCGCTCGGCGACGTCGACGCGGCTCTCCCCGCCGTGCGGGGCCCATCGCGCATCGTCACGCCAGGCCAACCGGGCGCCCGGCGCCATCGCGTCGACCTCGTGGTGGGTCATCCCCTGCCAGTCCCCGAGATGGGTTTCACGCAGCCGGGTGTCGATGCTGACTGCCTGACCGGACCGGTCGCCGAGCGCGACAGCGGTATCGAGGGCGCGACGCAGATCCGACGAAACGATCAGCAGCGGTTGGCGTTTCGCGAGAACCTCGGCTGCTGACACGGCTTGCTCACGGCCCAGGTCACTGAGGTCGGTGTCGAGCTGGCCCTGCATACGGCTGCCCGCGTTGTACTCGGTCTGTCCGTGCCGCAGCATGACCAGACGTCGAATCGTCATTCCGGTGCCTCCGCGCCATCGACGCCCTCAGCGCCTTCAACGCCTGCGAGATCGACCGGGATCGTCGGGCAGTCGCGCCAAAGCCTGTCCAGCGCATAGAAATTGCGCTCATCCTGATGTTGGATGTGCACGACGATGTCGACGTAGTCGAGCAGGGTCCACCGGCCCTCGCGGGTGCCCTCGCGGCGCGCGGGTTTGTAGCCGGCGCGTCGCATTTTCTCCTCTACCTCGTCGACGATCGCATTGACCTGCCTGTCGTTGTTTCCCGACGCGATGACGAAGCAGTCGGTGATGACGAGTTGGTCGGAGACGTCGATGACGACGATGTCCTCGGCCAGTTTGGCCGCCGCCGCGCGCGCGGCAACGGTGGCCATGTCGATAGCTTCTGCTGTGGCGGTCAGGGACGGTCTCCTTCACCTGCGGGGGTCTTGCTGTAGAGGTTTCGTTTTGCGACGTACTGCACGACTCCGTCGGGCACCAGGTACCAGATCGGTCGCGATTGTTCGGCACGGATCCGGCAGTCGGTCGATGAGATCGCCAGGGCGGGCACTTCGACGAGGTGCAGCGCGTCGGCGGGCAACTCGGCCATCGCGGCGGAGATGTGCTTGCCGTCGAGTTCGTACCCGGGCCTGCTGACACCGACGAACCGGGCGATTGCGAACATCTGCTCCCAGTTCTGCCACGACAAGATCGAGGCAAGAGCGTCGGCGCCGGTGATGAAGTACAGGTCCGCGTCCGGATTCTGGTTGTGCAGGTCGCGCAACGTGTCCTTGGTGTAGGTCGCCCCGCCGCGGTCGATGTCGACCCGGCTGACCGAGAACCGCGGATTGGAGGCGGTCGCGATCACCGTCATGAGGTACCGGTCCTCGGCGGCGGTGACGGCGCGGCTGCGCTTCTGCCACGGTTGGCCGGTGGGGACGAACACGACTTCGTCGAGATCGAACAGAGCGGCGACCTCACTGGCGGCGACGAGGTGCCCGTTGTGGATGGGATCGAACGTCCCACCCATCACACCTAGCCTCCTGCGACGTGGCCCGCCTTCTTGCACAAATAGCGAGCTTACGGGAGTGCCACGAAGGCCTCAGGCCGACTCAGACGCCGGAGAGCCGTGGGGACGGCAGAACCTCGGACACCTCGAACGCCGCGCGATCGGCGCGGTAAACGTCACGGGCGTACTCGACGCACCGCCCCGTGTTGTCCACCGTGTTGCGGGTGAGCAAAGTCCCCGCAGACCCGGCACGCACACCCAACTGCATACTCGACGCATCATCGAGCACGATCGATTCGAGCACGGCAGTCGACCGCGCCAGCTCGATCCCATAGCGGGAGCGCAGCACGGCCCACAGCGAACCGTCGTCGGTCATGTCGAGGATTCCCGGGGTCAGCGCGGCGGGCAGGAATGTGGTCTCCAGCGCGAAGGGCACGTCATCGACGCTGCGCAGCCGGTGGAACACGTGGACAGCGGCGCCGTCCTCCAGGTCGAGGGCGCGACGGACCGCGGGATTGGCGATCTGATGCTCGGCCCACAGCAGCTGCGCGGCGGGCCGGCGCCCCATCCTTGCGACCTCCTCCGAGAAGCTGCCGATGTGGAACCGCACCCGCGGCTCCGCGACGAACGTGCCACGCGGCGGCTTGCGGTAGACGACGCCTTCACTCTCCAGAAGCGATAGCGCCTGACGCGCGGTCATGCGGCTTACCTTGTGCTGCTCGGCCAGCTCGCGCTCGGACGGCAGCAGGGTGTGCGGCCCCATCTGTTCGGTCTCGATGCGGCCGCGGAGGTCGGCGGCGATCGTCATGTAGAGGGGCGTCCCCGAGGGCATCCCTGCAGCGTAGCGACGTAAGTCGACTTCAGTTATCACATGGGCTGTGTAAACACTTCGTGATTTCGTTGACCCGCGCTCACCGCTGTCCGATACTTTGGTTCAACCACATGGTCTATACCATCGTTGAGACGGAGAGTTGAACATGTCCGACCAGTCATCGCGCAGCGATTCCGCTGAATTGGCCCAGTTCGGTTACACCCAGTCGCTGGAGCGACGAACGGGGAAGTTCGCATCGTTCGCCGTTGCTTTCGCGTTCGTCTCGATCGCGACGGGCATTTTCACCACCTACGGTGCGGTGCTCAACAGCTCCGGACCGGCCGGGATCTGGACATGGCCGATCGCCGTCGTCGGCCAGCTCGCCGTTGCGTTCGTGCTCGGCGCACTCGCGGCGCGAATCCCGGTCACCGGGTACCACTACCAGTGGATGTCTCGCCTGGCCAACCCGATCCTCGGCTGGATCATCGGGTGGATCTCGTTCACGTTCCTGGCGATCGTGGTGGTCGCCGTTGACTACACGATCGCCTCGACGATCCTGCCCGTCCTGCTGAACTACGAGAGCACAGCAACCATCGCCTGGATCATGACCGCGGCCGTGCTCACCGGCCAGGCGCTTCTGGTCGCGTTCTCCACACCGTGGGCCGAGCGGGTCAACAACAGCCTGGTGACACTGGAGCTCATCGGCATGGCCGCCCTGACGGTGCTGCTTCTGGTGGTAGCGGCCCTTCGCGGTGACATGGACTTATCGAATCTCTTCAGCACCGGGGCGATCCCGAGTGAGGGGTACTGGAGCTTCGGTGACCTCACCTCCGCCGGCCCGTGGATGCTCGGCTTCCTGCTCGGCGCGTTCACGATCGTCGGCTTCGAATCCGCGGCGAATCTCGCCGAGGAGACGCACGACCCCGAACGTGTGGTGCCGCGCGCGATGTGGCAGGCCGTGCTCGCCTCGGGCGTGTTGGGCTTCCTGTTCATCGTCGCCGTGACGCTGGCTGCTGGTGACCCGGTGGTGCTCGCCGAGTCGGGGACGCCCATCGCCGACGTCATCAACAGGACCCTGGGGTCGGCGGTCGGCACTCTCCTGCTGCTGATGGTGGTCCTTGCGATCTTCGCCTGCGGTCTCGTCATCATGATCACCGGCGTGCGCGTGACGTGGGCGATGTCGCGCGACCAGCGCTTTCCAGGATGGCAGCAATGGAATCAGATCTCGCCGAAGTTCCACACCCCGCTCAAGGCCACGCTGCTGTACTTCGTCCTGGCCCAGCTCATCCTGGCGGTGTTCGCCCACTCCGAAACCGCGCTGTTCACCCTCTTCGGTGCGGCGACATTGCTCCCTGCGGTCATGTACGCCTCGACCGTGGTGCTCTATTTGGTCAAACGCAAGACGCTGCCGGTCTCGAGCAAGTTCGATCTCGGAGCATGGGAGATCCCGGTTCTCGCGATCGCGGTCATCTGGCTCGCCTTCGAGTTGGCGTTGTTCCGGGACGCCGCATTCAAGCAAGCGTGGCTCTACGTCCTCGTGATGGTCGCGATCGGCGCGGCTTACCTGGCATACCTACTCGTCAGACGGGGCAAGCAGGGGCTGTCGATGCCGGACATGCATTCGATCGACGCTGAACTCAGGGAATGACGGGACTACCGATGCAGTACATCCTGGCCGTCGACCAGGGCACCTCGGGCACCAAGGCTGTAGTGGTCGACGCCGAGGGACAGGTCGTCGCGACCGCCGAAGTCGCCCTGCGGCCCGACTATCTGGCCGGCGGTGGAGTCGAGCAGGACCCCGAGGCGATGTTCGAGTCCGTCGTCACGGCCGGCCGGCAGGCGCTCGCGCAGGCCGCAGTTCCGGTGGCCGCGGTGGCGCTCGCCAATCAGGGCGAAACCGTCCTGGCGTGGGACCGGACAACCGGCGAGCCCCTTTCACCCGCGATCGTCTGGCAGGACCGGCGAGCTGAGTCGGTCTGCGGCGGGCTCGCCGAGCATGCCGAGGATGTGGCGCGGCGCACCGGTCTGGTGCTCGACCCCTATTTCTCCGCTCCGAAGATGGCGTGGCTTCGCGCCAATCTGACTCGCGACGGAGTGGTGACCACAACGGACACGTGGCTCGTGCACCGAATGTGCGGCGCGTTCGTCACCGATGCATCGACGGCCAGCCGATCTCTGATCGCTGCGCTCGACACCGTGGCCTGGGACGACCAGCTGTTGGCATTGTTCGGACTCCGCGACGAAGCGCTGCCCGACATCGTTGGCAGTGACGAGATTGTCGGTACCACTGATGTTTTCGGCCCTTCACTGCCGGTTGCCGGGCTGATCGTCGACCAACAGGCCGCGTTGCTCGCCGAAAGTTGCCTGACGGCAGGGTCGGCGAAGTGCACCTACGGCACGGGCGCCTTCCTGCTGGCACAGCTGGGTGGGGACCCGGTGCGATCGACATCGGGTCTGACCACGTCGGTGGCCTGGCGCCTGCGCGACGAGACGTCGTACTGCATCGACGGTCAGGTCTACACGGCCGCCTCGGCGGTCCGATGGGCCGTCGATCTCGGCCTGGTCCCCTCCGCAGACCAGATCGACACTGCCGCAGCCGAATCCAGCGAGGGTGTGATCTGCGTTCCCGCACTCGCCGGGCTCGCGGCGCCGTGGTGGGATTCCGGAGCGACGGCGTCGTTCACCGGAATGACGCTGTCCAGTGGACGGGGCAACCTGGTCAGAGCGCTCATCGAGGGCATCGCGGCTCAAGTCACCGCGCTGACCGATCTCGTCGCCGCCGACCTGGGCAGCCCGTTGACGCGATTGCGGGTGGACGGCGGCCTGACGCGCTCGGCTTCGCTGATGCAGGCCCAGGCCGATCTGGCGCAGATCCCCGTCGACGTCTATCCGTCGATGCACGCCACCGCGCTCGGCGCAGCGGCGTGCGCCCGACTGGCGCTCGAACCTGGGACCGCTCCGTGCGACGCGGTGGGGACGTGGTACCCGCAGCACACCTATGAACCCCGATGGTCGGCCGATCGGGCCGCCGAATTCCTTGACCGCTGGCGGCGCGTAGCGGACGACACTGTGGCGCAGGAGGTTTCAGCGTGATATCGGATGTCATCGTGATCGGCGGCGGAATCGTCGGCTGTGCGATCGCGAGGGCACTGGCCGGAACCGAACTCTCGGTCACGCTGGTGGAGGCCCGAATTGATGTCGGCGACGGGACCAGCAAAGCCAATACCGCGTTGCTGCACACCGGATTCGACTCGACTCCGGGCACACTTGAGTCGCGGCTGGTTGCCCGCGGTTATCGCATGCTCAGCGAGTATGCCTCACAGACCGGCATTCCCGTCGAGCACACGGGCGCCATGCTCGTCGCGTGGACCGAAGAGGAGGCCGACGCGCTGCCGCGACTCAAGGAGAAGGCCGAAGCCAACGGATATCACGCATGCACCATCGTGACGTCCGACGAGGTCTATCGCCGCGTGCCCGATCTGGGGCCGGGCGCACTGGGCGGCTTGACGGTGCCCGGAGAATCGATCATCTGCACGTGGACCACGAACCTGGCGTTGGCCACCGACGCCCTCGCGCGCGGCATAGAGCTGCTGCGCGGCACCCGCGTGACAAGCGTCGCTGTGGGGCCCGACGTGACCACATTGCACACCACCGCAGGTGATCTGCAGGGCCGCTGGATCATCAACGCCGCAGGCCTGGGCGCCGACCACCTTGACCAGGAGTTCGGATACCGACGCTTCACCGTGATTCCGCGCCGTGGCGAGCTGCTGGTGTTCGACAAGCTCGCCCGGCCGATGGCGCCGCTGATCGTGCTGGCCGTACCGTCGTCCCGCGGGAAAGGAGTGCTGGTCAGCCCGACCATCTACGGCAATGTCATGGTCGGCCCGACATCGGAGAACCTCGAAGACCGCACGGCCACAGGCACGTCCGAGGACGGCTTCGAGTTCCTCGTGTCGAAGGGCCGCGCTCTGATGCCCACCCTGTTCGACGAGGAGATCACGGCGAGTTACGCGGGGCTGCGCGCCTCCACCGAGCACGACGACTACCTGATCGACCTCGATTTCGAGCAGCGCTACGTCCTCGTGGGCGGGATCCGTTCCACCGGGCTGACTTCGGGCATGGCGATCGCCGAATACGTCACCGGACTTCTTTCCGACGCCGGAGTCGACGTGACCGAACGTGAGGACCTGCCCGCGCCTCCAACGATGCCCAATCTCGGCGAGGCCGGGCTCCGCCCGTATCAGGATTCGAAGCGCATCGACGCCGATCCCGAGTACGGCCGCATCGTCTGCTTCTGTGAGCGCGTCAGCGCGGGCGAGATTCGTGACACCTTCGACTCCCCGATACCGCCCGCCGACCTGGACGGGCTCCGGCGGCGCACCCGCGTGATGAACGGACGATGCCAGGGGTTCTACTGCGGGGCTCACACCCAGGCTCTGCTACAGGCCGGGGTGAGGGCATGAGCGATGTTGCGGTGGCCATCGTCGGCGGCGGACCGTCCGGTCTGACCGCCGCGGCGGCGTTGGCGCCACACGTCTCCGGTGAAGTCCTCGTCCTGGAGCGTGAATCCCAGACCGGCGGCATTCCCCGACACAGCGACCATCCCGGCTACGGGATGCGCGACCTGCACCGCTTCATCTCGGGACCGGCATATGCGCGTCGACTCACGGAATCGGCGGTCGCCGCAGGCGCGACGCTTGAGACCGAGGCGATGGTGACCGGTTGGTCGGGGGAACGCGCCATCCAGGTGACGTCACCTCGCGGGGTCCGCACCGTGACCGCTGATGCCGTCGTATTGGCCACCGGCGCCAGGGAGCGGCCGCGTCCGGCACGGCTCGTCCCCGGTGACCGACCGGAGGGCGTCTACACCACGGGCCAGTTGCAGAACCTGGTGCACCTGCACCACGCGGAGGTGGGCAACCGTGCGGTGATCGTGGGGGCCGAGTTGGTCAGCTGGTCAGCGGTGCTCACCCTGCGCGAAGCCGGATGCGCGACGGTGGCCATGGTCAGCAGCTATCCCCGCGCCGAGGCGTATGCGGCATTTCGCGCGGCGGGCCGCCTGCTGCTGGGCGGGCCTGTGATGACCCGCAGCCGGCTGGTCGGCATTCACGGTAAGCATCGGGTGCAGTCCGTGACCGTCGAAGAGATCGGTTCCGGTCGGCGCCGCGAGATTTCCTGTGACACCGTCGTTTTCACCGGGGACTGGATACCCGACCACGAGCTGTCCCGGACCGCAGGCCTGCAGATGCATCACGCCACCCGCGGGCCAGTCGTGGACACCGCGCTGCGAACGAGCCGTCCGGGGGTATTCGCGGTCGGCAACCTGCTGCACCCGGTGGACACTGCTGACGCGGCGGCGCTCGACGGTCGCCACGTCGCAGCCGGGGTGAAGGCCTGGCTGCGCCACGGAGACCAACTCCCCGCCAGCACGCAGGGTGCGCCGATGCGCGTCGAGGCGCCGCTGCGATGGGTGACACCGCAACTGCTTTCCCCCGACGGCGCGGCGCCCGCGCGTGGCGACCTATTGCTCTGGACCGACGAATACCGCCGGTTCCCCAAGCTTCGCGCCGTACAGGATGGCAGGGTCCTCGCCACCAAGCGCACGCCCTGGCCTGCCGCGCCGGGGCGGATCTACCGCGCCCCATGGTCGTTGGTCGCGGGCGCCGACCCGAAGGGCGGAACTGTCACGCTCACGCTGCTGTGACGAGCAGCGCGAGCTGAGCACGGTTCAACCCGCTTCGGCCGAACCAGCGTCGCGAAGCGGGTTGAACGTTGAGTCTGGCTACCGGATCAGAAGTCGCCGATCGGCGGGCCGACCGGATACTCCCCCTCAAAGGGTGAGGCCTTGGTGCCGACGACCGCCTTGCTGGTGTCGCGCACCTCGGTCGAACTGCTGCCGGTGGCGGAAACCTCGCCGGCATCCCCGAGGCGCGCCTCCGAGATGCCACGGGCCACACCGAAGTCGTTGATCCGGATCACCGCGTTCTGAGAGGCCTGCCTGCTCGTCACCTGCGGGCTGGGAGCGATCTCCTGGATGTCGGCGTTGGCGGTACCCGCGCCCAGTCCCGAGAAAGCTGCTGCCATCACGAACGAACCGAGGCCGACTGCGCCCAGCTTCGTCCCGCTGCGGGCGGGTGCTTTGGCGTGCTTAGCCATGGCTTCCCCTTCGATCAGAAGGACACAAGTGTCCGAGTAATGGATTTTCGGGCATTGCTAGATTAGCAGTGAACGGCGCTACTCGCGCGTCGAACGCGGCCTCGCCATGACGCCGCTTTTTCACGGCTCCATTGCCCTGATGAAGTCCAAATCAGCTGTCAATAAGGACATTTCGAGTAATCAGTGACGTCGGATCGATCTGTCCGAAAGCTGGATAATCCCTGGGAATTGCCTGCTGATCACCTCGGAAAATGGCGTCAATTTGATTTGCTGACTCCCAGGAAATGCCCAGCATTTCTGACAGGAAATACTCAGGTTCGCACCACGCACTGCGAAGCGACCGGGACGGGGGTGATGCACGTAGTTTTGGGCCGGGATCTCGCGCGCGCCCCACGAGGGGTACAACGGTGACATATGAGATATGCGCTCGGTGCCCTCTACCTGGCGGGCTGGATCACCACGACGTTCCTGCTGCTACGCAGCGGCGCGTTCTCAGACCCGAGTCGCCGCAGGCACCGCGCGATCGCCGGGGTCGTCGCCGGGGCCTGCGCGTTAGCCCTGGCCGCGGTGTGGCCGATATCGGGTTGGATATTGCCGTTTCTGCGCGCCGCCATGGATGACGACGGCTGAGGCTCTCAGGAGTGCTCGGCGATGTAGTCGTCCGCGTCCTTATCCCGGTTGTCGACGTTGATCGTCGTCTCCCGCTCGGCATAGAACCGAAGCCACTGCATCGCCAGTTCATGCCGGAGTTCCAGTGAGGCGCTCTTGATGAAGTCCGGCATCGCCTCGCGCTCTTCCTCGTCGAGGTGTTCGCCGTTCTCCTTGCGGGCTTCGAAGACGGCGTCGAACCACTCCTTGGTGCCCGGCTTGTGTTCGCGGGAACGGCGGATCGCGTCGCGGATCGCGTTGTGGTCGGTGATGGCGTCCTCGGTTTCGTCTTCCGGGTCACCCTCGGGATTGCCGCGGTCCTCACTGCCGCCGTGCTTCAGCAGCGCCGGGTAGAACACCGCCTCCTCGGCTTCGGCGTGGACGTCGAGGCGGTCGCCGAGGGCATCCCAGATCGCGGCGAGTTCGGCATCAGACTTTGCGTTGTCCAATAGGAAGAATTGCCGACGAATCCAGTCGTGGTCGGCGTAAACCAAATCGATGATGTCTGCCATCCGAAGAGCCTCCTTAGTCTGACGAGATCGACACCAATTCGAACGTTCGCACCGGGCCTGCAACCGTCGAGCGGCACATCGACAGCAGCGGCTCCGACATCCTCTCCGCGAGGACGACATCGACAGAGCCCGAATCGGTGCGGAGCTGCACGTGGATGTCGTGCTGCCCGTGCTCGACCTTCAGCGGTGACAGCGCGTGGATTCGGTCATCGCCCAGAGATTCGCGCACGAAATACTGGGCGGCCTGCACCGGGTGGGGTAGGCATGTCCGTCCGCGCAAGTACCTGTGGTCCAGCCGACCGTCGAGGTATTTAGCCACCAGACCGGCGGAGTCGGTCGAGTCGACGCGTCCGTAGCACAGGCCCTCGGGCAGGATCAGCATGGTGGCCGCGAAACGGTCGCCGCCCAGATGTGAGCATTCCCAGGTGAATTTGGGGTAGCGGGCCGCGATGGCCGATGCCGCGCTCCGTCCGCGTACGGCGCAGCACTGGTCGTGCCTGCCGTGTGCGCAGACCGCGACCAGCGGGCCGTCGACCGGTTCGCCGTCCGAGCCGTCCAGCGCGATGTCCAGATATCCGCGGGCGTCGTCGACCTCTCCGCCGTAGAGCGCCTCGCTACCCTCCTCGCAGTTCGCGATGAACCATCGCCAGCGAAGCTTCTCCTGCCGGCGCCCCGGCCGACGTATCGCGGTGACCCGCAGGCCGGCGGTTTCGATGCGACGGCAGATGCTGCGTCCGAGGTCGCGGGAAATGATGGAGGGCGAGTCGAGGAACGCCGAGTGACCCCAACCGCCGGACAGTTCGAGCATCGCCCAGGACCGTCCCGCACCGGCCGTGCCGTAAATGGGGTCGTTGCGCGCCAACGACTGATCGCTGCACGGCGTGCGTTTGGGGCTCAACCTTGTGCCGTCCCGTCCCCCGCGGACACCACCACGGCTTCGCGTAACAAGCGGCGAATGAGGACTTCTGAGTCGGCGTGGTCGAGTCCCGGCAGTGACTCGGCGTCCGCGACGAGCCCGCGTTGCAGCGCCTCGAGTGGCGTGGCGCACGACTTCGGGAACGTGATGGCCCGGTCCGGCAGCCGCAGGTGAACCTGCTCGCCGAGGTGCTCGAGCGTGCCAATCAGCCCGTGGCGCCAGCGCACCGGCAGCGAGCCGGCGGCAGCCATCGCGTCGAGAGTGGCCAGAGGCCTGACGGCGACGGGCCTGGTCCGCTCGGCGTGGCGATCGGACAGGTGGGCGGCGGCCTTATCGCTGAGATCGGCAACCCGATCACGTACGGTATCGGCCAGTTGTGCCATGACTTTGCTTGCCGTCGAGGCCATTTCGTCACGATCGGCGGCATCGATGCCCAGGGGCAGAGACTTTCTGAACTCTTCGTCGGCGGTGAGTGTGTCGACGACCGCGCGCACCACGTCGAGGTACGTCAGCGCCGATACGCCGATCGTCATGTGGATCGAGGTGGTGTCCAGCGAGCGGGCGGAGTGCACCCAGCCACGGGGTAGATACAGCGCGTCGCCCGCTTGCAGGACGGTATCGATGGCGGGGGCGTCGCGGATGCGTGCGGTGATGGCGTCGCGGTGTTCGGTCCACGGCTGCGAGTCCAGCGGGTGCTGGTGCACCGGGTCGTGCACCGTCCAGCGCTTCTCGCCCGCGACCTGAAGGACGAACACGT
The DNA here is from genome assembly GCF_002101705.1 of Mycolicibacterium iranicum. Lineage (GTDB taxonomy): Bacteria > Actinomycetota > Actinomycetes > Mycobacteriales > Mycobacteriaceae > Mycobacterium > Mycobacterium iranicum. The sequence goes on from NZ_LQPC01000027.1 coordinate 274,483, forward strand.
CATGGACGTCGTAATGGGGCTCGAACCCTTGGGCGTCCGGCGGGGTGATGTAGGCGTTGGCCTGCACGGGATGACCGAGGTCGTCGGTGAGGCCCCGCACGAAGTCGATCAGCGGAGGCCACAACCGGTGCAGTCCCTGCAGGACGATCGTTGCACCGGCGGCGAACTCAGCCAAGACCTTCGCCGAATCGACCTGATCAGGCATCTCGGCGCCGAACCCGGCGGGCCCGGTATAGCAGCTGCGGGCCAGCACGTTCCCTGTCTTGGCCATCCTGATGAAGGGAGCGCGCACCCCGCGCTCAGAGATCAGCCCGTCAACCGCACTCGGTGACAGGAGATCGCTGAAGTCGCGGGGTAGCGCGGTGTGGCGACTGAGCAGGGGCTTACAGCCCCAGTATTCGGCGGCGAACACACCGGGCTCAGTCGACACACATCGGCCGAGCATGCCGGCCTCAGGCAGTTCCGTCGGCACCGCCGTCGTGACCCTCGGGGTTCGAGCCGCCATCGGCCGTTCCCTCACCGGAATTCTCAGAGGCGGTTCCGTCGGCGCCGCCGTCGTGACCCTCGGGGTTCGAGCCGCCGTCGGCGGTACCTTCTCCGCCGCCACCTGCTGTGGTCATGTCGTCATCGTCAAGTGCCATCGTGGTTTCCTTTCTCGGGCTGCAATCACGCACCTCGGGTGTTCACCTGCAGACTGCCGCCCAAACGCGCGCGCCGTAGCGAATCGCTACAAATCACCCATGGACCCCGCAGCGGCTGTGTCCGGCACCTAGACGGGCAGCAGCGCGTCGATCACCGTGGCGAGCTGCTTGGCGGAACGGCACTCGTGCATGGTGATCACGTCCTCGTAGCGCGGAACCGCCGAGTCACCGCTGCCCCACAGATGCCTGGGCTCAGGATTGAGCCAGTGCGCGTGCCTGCTCGCGTTGACCATGTGCGCGAGGAGATCTGTCTCGGGGTTGCGGTAATTGTTGCGGCCGTCTCCGAGGACCAGCAGTGAGCTGCGCGGCGACAGCACATTCGGGAACTTGTCGAGGAACGACACAAACGCGTGGCCGTAGTCGGAGTGCCCGTCCCGGGTGTAGACGGCCGCTTCGCGGGTGATGCGCTGCACCGCGACGGCGAGATCGGCGTCCGGGCCGAACAACTCGGTGACCTCATCGGTGGTGTCGATGAACGCGAAGACACGCACCCGGGAGAACTGCTGGCGCAAGGCGTGGACCAGGAGCAGAGTGAAATGGCTGAATCCGGCGACCGACCCCGAGACATCGCACAGCACCACGAGCTCCGGCCTGGCCGGATGCGGCTTTTTGAGCACCACGTCGATCGGCACTCCGCCGGTGGACATCGACTTTCGCAGCGTCTTGCGCAGGTCGATCTCTCCTGATCGGGAACGGCGACGACGCGCAGCCAGCCGCGTGGCCAGCATCCGGGCCAGCGGACCGACCACACGGCGCATCTGACGCAGCTGCTCGCCCGAGGCGCGAAGGAACTCGACGTTCTCGGCGAGCTGCGGCACTCCGTACATCTGGACGTGGTCACGGCCCAGCTGCTCGGCGGTGCGCCGCTTGGTCTCCCCCTCGACCATCTTGCGCAATTGCGCGATCCTCTGAGCAGCAAGGGCTTTGGCGATCTGCTCCTGCGTGGGGGTGGGCTCGTCGCCGTACGGGGCGAGCAGGCCGGCCAGCAACCTACCCTCCAGATCGTCGAGGCTCATCGCCTTCAGCGCCTGATACGACGAGTACGACGGACCCCGGCTGGAGTTGTATCTGCCGTACGCCTCGACGATCTGGGCGATCATCGCCGCCAGGCGCTCGTCGATGTTCGCGAATTCCTGGTTCTCGGTCAGCATCTGCACCAGGGCGCTGCGCAGCGCCTCGATGTCCTCTGGCGGCAGACCCTCGTCGTCGTCATCATCCTCGAGCACCGTCTTCGCGCCGAGTGCGGCAGGAAAGTACAGGTCGAACAGTGCGTCGTACGTCTCGCGATGATCGGGTCGGCGCAACACCGCACATGCCAAACCTTCACGGAGCACTCGGCGATCGGCCAGGCCTAGCGTGGCCATCACCTGGCCGGCGTCAACCGTCTCCGACGGACCCACCGAGATCCCCTGCCCGCGCAGCGCTTCCACGAATTCGACCAGGTGGCCGGGGATTCCGTGTGGGGCCAGCGGCTGTTGCGGGCGGGTACGTCGGGGCGGCATCAGTTGAGCCTCAGCTCCCCGGCGGCCTTGATCTGGTCGGACTGGTGCTTGAGAACCACGCCCAGCGTCGCCGCGATCACTTCGTCGTCGATGGTGTCCATGCCCAGCGCCAGCAGCGTGCGGCCCCAGTCGATGGTCTCGGCGACCGACGGCAGCTTCTTCAACGCCATCCCGCGCATCACGCCGATGATGCGCACCAACTCCTCGGCGAGCCGCTCGGGCAACTCGGGGACCCGCGAGAGCAGGATGCGCCGCTCAAGGTCGGCGTCGGGGAAGTCGATGTGCAGGAACAGGCATCGACGCTTGAGGGCCTCGGAAAGCTCACGTGTCGCGTTGGACGTCAGCACCACCAGCGGTCTGCGCTCCGCGGTGATCGTGCCCAGCTCGGGCACCGTCACCGCGAAATCGCTGAGGACCTCCAGCAGCAGGCCCTCGATCTCGATGTCGGCCTTGTCGGTTTCGTCGATCAGCAACACGGTGGGATCTGTGCGCCGGATCGCGGTGAGCAACGGGCGGGTCAGCAAGAACTCCTCGGAGAAGACGTCGTCTCTCGTCTGGTCCCAGTCGCCGTGCCCGGCCTGGATCCGCAGGATCTGCTTGGCGTGATTCCACTCGTACAGCGCGCGGGCCTCGTCGACTCCCTCATAGCACTGCAACCGGACCAGTCCCGAGCCGGTCGATTGCGCGATGGCGCGGGCCAACTCGGTCTTGCCGACACCCGCGGGCCCCTCCACCAGCAGCGGCTTGCCCAGCCGGTCAGCCAGGAACACCGCGGTCGCGGTGGCGGTGTCTGGCAGATATCCGGTCTCGGCCAACCGGCGCGCGACATCGTCGATGTCGGCGAACAACGGCTCCGTGGGTGCGGGAACGGTCAAGATTTCTCCTCGGGCTCAGGCCGGTCGGGTGTGGCCGTCGCCCCACACGATCCACTTGGTCGATGTCAGTTCCGGGAGACCCATGGGGCCTCGGGCATGCAGCTTCTGGGTGGAGATCCCAATCTCGGCGCCGAAGCCGAACTGCTCGCCGTCGGTAAACGCGGTGGACGCGTTCACCATCACCGCGGCGGCGTCCACCCGCTCGGTGAAACGTTGCGCGGCAGCGTGGTTCGTCGTCACGATGGCTTCGGTGTGGCCCGTGCCGTACTCGTTGATGTGAGCGATCGCGGCGTCGATGCCGTCGACGACCGCGAGTGCGATGTCCATCGACAGGAACTCGGCACGCAGCTCGTCCTCCGACGGATCGGTGTGCACGGTCACCCCCGCCGCCTGCAGAGCGCCGGCCAATCTGGGCACCGCGACGTCGGCGATGGCGGCGTCGATCAGCAGCGACTCGGCGGCGTTGCAGACGCTGGGTCGGCGCGTCTTCGCGTTGAGCAGGATGCTCTCGGCCATGTCGAGGTCAGCTGACTCATGAACGTAGACATGACAATTGCCGACACCCGTCTCGATGGTCGGCACCTGCGCATCGCGCACGACGGCGTCGATCAGACCGGCGCCCCCGCGCGGAATCACCACGTCGACGAGCCCGCGCGCCTGGATCAGATGAGTGACGCTGGACCGGTCCTCGCTGGGGAGTAACTGAACCGCATCGACGTCGAGCCCCTCGGTGGCCAGCGCGGCGCGCAGGGCATTGACCAGTGCGGCGTTCGAGTTCGCGGCAGATGAACTTCCGCGCAGCAGAACGGCATTGCCCGACTTGAGCGTCAGCCCGAAGGCGTCGACGGTGACGTTGGGCCGGCCCTCGTAGACGATGCCGATCACACCCAGCGGTACACGCTGCTGGCGCAGCTGCAGCCCGTTGGGCAGAGTGCGACCCCGCAGCACCTCGCCGATGGGGTCGGGAAGCCCGGCCACCTGTCGCAGGCCGTCTGCAATGCCCTCGACCCGGGTCGGGTTCAGCGCGAGGCGGTCGAGCATCGCCGCGGGGGTTCCCGCGGCGCGGGCGACGTCGAGGTCGGCCGCGTTGGCTTCCAGGACGGCGCGGGTGTTCATCAGGATGTGGTCGGCGGCGGTGCGCAGCGCACGATTCTTGGAGTCGGTGCTCAGGGTGGCCAGGGTGCGGGCGGCCGCGCGCGCACGGCGTGCGGCGTCGTGGACCTGTTCGCGCAAGTCAGGGACGGACGGGGCCTGGACACTCATCCGGCCAGCGTATCGAACACGGTCGATTCGTTCGACACGTGTCTAGCGCCGCTGTCTGCTCCTCGCTCAAGCGCTCCTCGCGCCACCCACTAGGTTGAAGGCTTATGGCAACGCGCCTCTGCGTGGTGGGCAGTGTCAATGCCGATCTCACGTTCACCGTGGACGCGCTGCCGCGGCCCGGTGAGACCGTGCTCGCGTCCTCTCTGCTGCCGTCGCCCGGCGGCAAGGGCGGCAACCAGGCGGTGGCAGCCGCCCGCGCCGGCGCGACCGTCGAACTCGTGGCGGCTCTGGGTACTGACGGTGCGGCCGCACAGTTGCGCGGACATCTGCAAGCCAACGGCGTCGGTTTGAAGGGGATCGCCACGATTCCTGGTCCCAGCGGATCCGCGGCGATACTCGTCGACGCGCAGGCCGAGAACTGCATCGTGGTGGCGCCGGGCGCCAACGGGCATTTGAGCTTGAGCTCCCCGGTCACTCAAGCGGTGGTCGCCGACAGCGAGGTGGTGCTCGTATCGCTGGAGATACCGCTGGACACCGCCGTCGCCGCGGCACGAATCGCGCGGTCCTCGGGAGCGGTGTCCATCCTCAACGCCTCGCCCGCGCCGCACGACCCCACTGAACTGGCACAGCTGTTCGACGTCGTCGTCGTCAACGAGGACGAGGCAGCGCCGTGGACCGACCGGCCGGTGCCCCATCTGGTCATCACGCGAGGCTCCCAAGGAGCCAGATACGTCGGCCAGCAGCGCCTCGACATCGCCTCGCCCGCGGTCGAAGCCGTGGACACCACAGGTGCGGGCGACGTGTTCGCCGGCGTGTTGGCAGCCAGCTGGCCCGAGGGTGTGGAGCATGCGCTGGCCCGCGCCTGCGCGGCGGGCGCGTTGGCGACGCTGGTCCACGGAGCCGGTGACTGTGCGCCTTACAGTGAGGCCATCGAGGACGTCATGGGAGCGTCCTGAGGCCGACGGGAGAACCGCAGGATGACCACCGCCCCCCGCCCCGCAGTACCGTCTCCCCC
>NZ_LQPC01000028.1 GCF_002101705.1 Mycolicibacterium iranicum
CTATCCTCGCCACAGCAGGGCCCGAACATGAGGAATTACGTGACGGCAGCCCCTGGGGAATTACGTGACCGTCGGCACTTTGGCCGAGGAGGAGGTGTGCACGGTAGACGGGATGCGTCTGACCACGCCCACCCGCACCGCGATCGACCTCGCTCGCAGATACCCGCTCGACACCGCGGTGGTGGCAATAGACGCGCTCGCGCGTGCCACTCGCACGAAAGTCGCGGCCATCGAAGACGCCGTCGTCCGCTATCCAGGCCGTCACGGCATCGCCCGGGCTATGGAGGTCCTGTCACTCGTCGACCCGGGTGCGGAGTCCCCTCGCGAGACGGCACTACGTCTCAGTGTCGTACGAGCCGGCTACCCACGACCTCGGACGCAGGTGCCGGTATACAACGAGTACGACGTCCTCATCGGCCGGGTCGATCTGGGCTGGCCCGAGTACAAGATCGCGCTGGAGTACGAAGGCAGCCACCACCGAATGAGTCGGGAGCAGTTCGACAGGGACATCCGCCGATACGACGAGATGATCGAGCAGGATTGGATCGTCATCCGGGTGACGGCGGCGGACTCCGAAGCCACCATTCGGATCAGACTCGCCGACGCATGGGCCCGTCGCGTCCGTGCGTGCGGCTAGCTAGACCAGGAAGAGTCCGACCACCCAGGCGATGGTCGCCAACAGTGCACCCGAGAGCTCCACGCCGACGGATAGCGCGACACCCTTGAGTGCGTGCCAGGTGGACGCCCACGCGCGCCTGACATCCCCTCGAATGCTGAGTTCGGCGGCGAACACACCCAACACGAATCCGATGAGCAAACCGATCACCGGGATCACGAAGAAGCCGACCACGCCCGCGATGCCGCCCACTACGAGGACTGAGGTGCGCACATCGGCCGCACGCATCCGCTTGACCGGCCACGTGTACTTGATGACTTGGGACCCGGCGAAAAGTGCTGCGGCAATGCCGAACACCACCCAGGAGACGGTGGTGTTCTCGACGAACGCCCACACCCCGATGGCACCGATCACCAGGATTCCGCCGGGCAGGATCGGCACGATGATCCCGACGAGCCCGACGGCGATCACCAACGCGACGAGGACGACGCCGACAGTGCTCACGCCAGCGAGAGTACGGGGTTACGGCTTCTTGCCGCGCACCCACTGAATCGTGCCGATGTTCTTGGTCCGCACGCTCGTCAGCCCGAGACTCTCGAACGTGTCGCCGAGCTCGTCGTCGTCGAAGACGTGGGCACCGGCATTCGGCAGGTAGCGGAACACGGCCGCGCCTGGGCCGGCCGTCGGCACCATGACCGCCATCCGACGGCCTGGCCGCAGCACCCTCACCATCTCCGCGACCGCCACCGCCGGGTCGGGGATCAACTGCAACATCGCAATCGACACGACGGCGTCGACGGACTCGTCTTTGAGCGGCAGGCGTTGCGCGTCCGCCCGCAGGAAGCCGACATTCGCCGCAGCCTCCGCGCTCACGGCGCGGCGCAGCATGGGCTCGGAGATGTCGATGCCGAGTGCCAACCCACCGGGGCCGACCGCACGGCCCAGTGCGGCGGTGACGTTGCCTGGGCCGCTGCCGACGTCGAGCGCGCTGCCCCCGACCGGGATGTTCAGCCACTCGGTGGGCTCCTGCCACGCCGTAATCACCCGGCGCGCGAGCGTTTGCGCGTTGTCGTAGAACAGCGAGCCGAGCCGCGAGGCCCACAGCGCCTGGATCGCGCCGGTGTTCTGCTCGGCGTCGGCGGACCGGTCGCCGAGCAGGTCCAGATATCCGTTGCTGACGTCGGGGTTCACCGGAGGGTCGACAAGCAACTTCTCGGCCAGCCGCAGGGCCGGTGACAAGGTCGTTGTTGTGGTCATACCGTCCACGCTACGCGCAGGATCAGGCACCCAACTTGTCCGCGAGATCGAGGAAATCGTCTGCCATGACGTCGAATTCGCCATCGGGGGGTTTACGCAGTGTGCGGGCCGGGCCGTGTTCGCCGGGCCGGAACACGAACGCCGTCCGCAAACCTGCGTCGCGTGCAGCACGCAGGTCGGCGGGGTGCGCGGCGGCCAGCATCAACTCGTCGGGGGCGACGTCGAGGATCTGGGCGCAGCCCAGGTAGGCCTCCCGGTCAGGCTTGTAGTGCCGGAAGATCTCGGCTGAGAGCACGCAATCCCACGGCAGTCCGACCCGTTTGGCCATGTTCGTCAGCAGCGACACGTTGCCGTTGGACAGTGTCGTGATGGTGTAGCGCTGCTTGAGCCGCATCAGACCGGCGACGCTGTCGGGCCACGGATCGAGCCGGTGCCAGGCGAAGTTGAGGTCGTCGATCTCGGCGTCCCCGGCGGTGATCCCGGCAGCATCGAGCAGCTCGACGAGCCGCGCCCGGTGCAGATCGTCCAACCGCGTCCAGGGCAGCTCGCCGCGGCGCACCCGGTCCATCGCCGGGACATAACCAGCTCGCCAGTCGTCGGCGAACTGAGCCCAGTCCGCCTGGACATCGTGCGCCCGACCGAAAGATTCGAGCTGTGTGATCACGCTGGACCGCCAGTCGACGACGGTGCCGAACACATCGAACGCCAGCGCCTTGATCATCATGGTTCGAGGACCAATTTTCCGTTGATCTCGCCGTCGGCGAGCGCCTGCAGCGCCGCCGCACCGTCGGACAGCGGAAAGCGCACGGGCGCAGGCGGTCTGAGACCTGCATCGACCAGCTGGGCCAGCGCGGCACCGACCTGAGCCTGCGCTCCGGGGGTGCGGTTGACGAACTCGCCCCACCCGACGCCGACGACACTGACGTTGCGCAGCAGCAGACGATTCACCTTGACCGTCGGGATGCCTCCCGCGGCGAATCCGATTACGAGCAGCCGACCTTCGGTGGCCATTGCCCGGATCGCGTCGTCGAACGCGGAGCCGCCGATCGGGTCGACGACCACGTCGACACCGCGTCCGCCGGTCTCCTGCTTGACCGCGTCGAGCCACCCGTCGGTCAGCGGCAGCACCACGTCGGCGCCCAGCGACTCGACAAACGACACCGCCGACGGCCGGTGCACCATCGCGATCACCTTGGCACCCAGAGCTTTTGCGATCTGCACCGACGCTGTCCCGACACCCCCGCCGGAACCGAGCACGAGAACCGTCTCGCCTGGCTGCAACGCACCGCGACGCTGCAGCGCGAAGTACATCGTGTAGTAGTTGCCCAGCAGACAGACCGCCGAGCCGTCGTCGAGCGCCTCGTTGGTCGGAATGACGGCGTCCTCCGGCACCGCGACCTGCTCCGCCCAGCCCCCTAACAGACTGAAGCCGGAAACACGCTGTCCCGCCGTGAAACCCGAGGAGGCAGGCGCAGAGCGAACGGTTCCGGCCACTTCGACGCCGGGAATGAACGGCGGCGGCATCTTCATCTGGTATTCGCCGCGCAGCATCAGCAGGTCGGGAAAGCAGACGCCGGCGGCACCCACGTCGATGACAACAGCGGAGTCGCTGGAAATGTCATCCACGTCGGTGTACGCCAGCCCTGAAGGGCCCGAGAGCTCTTGCGCTACAAGCGCTTTCATTCCGATCAGCCGAGGCTGAAGGTGGCTCGCTCAGCCGCAGACAGATCGGTGATCTCGCCCCACTTGGCCGCGATGTCGTCCACCGACGGAACCTCGGTGAAGGTCACGCCGCTGTTCTGGAACAGCGCGACGCGCTGCACCTTGCCGCCGCCGACGATGAACACCGACGCGGTGTCGGGCAGTTCCTCGGTGCACAGGTACCCGATCACCGGGGCCACGTACTCCGGGGTCAGCTTCTCGAATACCTCAGGCGGCAGGATGTCCTGCGTCATGCGGGTCGCTGCGATCGGTGCGACGGCATTGGCCTTGATGTTGTACTTGGCGCCTTCCTGGGCCAACGTGTTGATCAGGCCGACGAGCCCGAGCTTGGCAGCGCCATAGTTGGCTTGTCCGAAATTGCCGAACAGGCCGGACGTCGACGTCGCGACGACGACGCGGCCGAAGCCGTTCTCGCGAAAGTGGGGCCAGGCGGCGCGGATGACGTTGTATCCGCCGTAGAGGTGGACCTTGAGCACGGCATCCCAGTTCCCGAACTCCATCTTGTGGAACGTGCCGTCACGCAGGATGCCCGCATTGCTGACCACGCCATCGACCTTGCCGAATTCGTCGACAGCGGTCTTGATGATGTTGGCGGCTCCCTCGGGCTCGGCCACGGAGTCGTAGTTGGCGACGGCGCGGCCGCCGGCGTCCTTGATCTCCTTGACCACCTCGTCAGCCATGTTGTGCCCGGCGCCCGTACCGTCGCGCGCTCCGCCGAGGTCGTTGACGACGACGCTGGCGCCCTCGCGTGCGAGGGTCAGCGCGTATTCGCGACCGAGCCCCCCTCCGGCACCCGTGACGACGATGACACGGTCCTGCACTCCTGGCACTGGTGTTCCTCTCGTTGGTTTCAGATGACGACGGCGCTCACCCTAGAACAGCTTGCGCGCCAGCTTGAACGCCTTCTCTGTATACGGCGGGTAGATCATGGCCGTGAGGTCGGGTCGGGTCGGCTTGGTCAGCACCGACTTCTTGTGGCTGAACGTCTCGAAGCCGAACTTCCCGTGGTATGCGCCAAGTCCGGACGGCCCGACGCCGCCGAACGGCAGCTTGTGGGTGGCGAAATGGAAGATCAGGTGGTTGACGACCATGCCGCCGGCCGGCACGTCCCGGATCACCCGCTCCCGCACCGCCTTGGCCTTGGTGAACAGGTAGGCGGCCAGCGGCTTGGGCCGCGCGTTGACGAAAGAGATTGCCTCATCCAGATTTTGGACCGTCACGATCGGCAGGATCGGCCCGAAGATCTCGTCCGTCATCAGGGGCTCGGCGGGGTCGGGGTCGACCACGACGGTCGGCTGGATCTTGAGGTTGACAGCGTCGGATTGGCCGCCGACCGCCACGGTGCCCTTGGTGGCGGCCAGGGCATTGGCGAGCCGGTTGAAGTGCCGCTCGTTGACGATGCGCTTACCTGAGTTGCCCGCCTCGAACTTGTCGATCGTCTTGCGGAGCTCGTCGACGAGCCGGTCACGAACCGATGCGTCGGCAAGAACGTAATCGGGGGCGATGCAGATCTGTCCGGAGTTGATCAGCTTGGTCCACGCGATTCGCTTGGCGGCCACCTCGATGTCGGCGTCGGCGGACACGATGACCGGGCTCTTTCCGCCCAGTTCCAGGGTGACAGGGGTCAGGTGCGGGGCTGCACCCTCGTAGACGCGCCTGCCGACCTCGGTGCCGCCGGTGAACAGCAGATGGTCGAAGCCTTGCGCGATGAGCTCCTGGCTCACCGCCCCGTCGCCCTCGATGACGGCGATGGCGTCGTTGTCCAGGTAGCGGGGAACCAACTCGGCCATCAGCGCCGACGACGCCGGCGCGACCTCAGATGGCTTGAGCACCATGGTGTTTCCGGCGGCGATCGCACCGACGGCGGGGCCGAGCGTGAGGGCGAACGGGAAGTTCCAGGCGCCGATGATCAGCACGGTTCCGTACGGCTCGTACTCCACCCAGCCGCGGCCCGGCAGCTGCGACATCTCCAACAGACGATGCCGACGCTTCATCCACTTGCCGACGTTCTTGGCTGCGTAGGCGGCTTCGCCTGTGGTGCTGGCGATATCGGCCAGCCAGGCCTCGAACGGAGAGCGACCGAGGTCCTTCTCGAGAGCGTCGGTGACGGCTGCCTCGTTCTCGGACATGAGGCGTTCCAGCGCGTGCAGCTGCTCCCTGCGCCATTCGACGGGGCGGGTGCGTCCGGTCGCGAAGGTCTGCCGGAGGCGGGCGACGACGGCAGGGATGTCGGCTGCGGTGGCGGTGCCCTGAGCAGGTGCGACGGATTCGGTGGTCATGATGGGGTTCCTTCCTGACCTTGGAGTACCCCGAATCCTAACCAACCATCCGGTTGGTGAACAGGTGTCAAGCGACCGTCAGAGTCTGACCCCGGTGGTGAACGTCGAGAATGCCTGATCACCGTTGTCGGGGATGACGACCAGGCGGTCGAGTCGGCGCATCTCGTCCCGGGAGTCGACCGCTTCGGAACGCCACCCGTTGGCGGCCAGCCACTCCGCCACGTCCGCCCGGTCGGGGTCCTCGTAGGTGAGCTCGGTGATGTCCATCGGCTCGGTGTCGAGCTGCGCGGTGATCCGGTCGAAGCGCTCCCGCGCCCGTTCCCAGCGGTCGGGGTCGTGAGGTCCCATCGACTCTGCCGCGACGCGACTTCCCGGCGCGCTCAGATCGGTGACTTGGGCGAACAGCCGGTCCTGGGCGTCGGCGGGCAGGTACATCAGCAGACCCTCGGCGAGCCAGGCAGTCGGCCGGCTTGGGTCGAATCCGGCAGATTTCAGCGCGGCAGGCCAGTCCTGCCGTAGGTCGATCGGGACTTCGCGCCGGTCGGCGGTGGGGGCGACGCCCTCGGCGGCCAAGGTTGCGGACTTGTACTCCAGCACCAGCGGCTGGTCGATCTCGAAGATCGTGGTGCCGGCCGGCCAGGGCAGACGGAACGCCCTCGAGTCCAGTCCGGAGGCCAAGATGACGATCTGGCGGATTCCGGCGTCGACGGCGGCGGTGAAGTACGAGTCGAAGAAGTGCGTGCGGACGGCCTGGTAATTGCCCATGTGCTCGAACAAGGCGTCGATCTCGGGGTCCTGCTCGGCGACCCTGGCCCGGAAGGTGTCGTCACCGATGAAGCCCCAGGCGCCCGAGCCCGCGCCGGAGACGAGGACCTTGGCGTACGGATCGCTGATGATCCGGTCCGGCCGGTCGGTCTCGGCGGCACGCGCGGCCGCCACCATTACCGCCGTGGCGCCGACGCTGGACGCGATGTCCCAGGTGTCGTTGTCGGTGCGAAGTGAACTCACAGCAGGTTCCCTCCTGTCTTAGGACGGGCGACGATAAGCGCCTGATTACATTGCAAGGCTATCTAAATGCCGGCGTCGTTCCAGCCGGGTGTGGGCCATGACACAGGCAGAACGGCCAGACTCACAGGAAGTGGTCAGGAGAAGCGGATTACTCGCTCAGGTTCCACAGCTTGTTGGCGAGCAAGAGCTCGAGCTTGTGCACCACCGCGCTGAGTTCGGTGCGATCGCCGACGAAGCCGGCATAGAAACCCATCCCCCACACCACCGCGACGAGCATCTCCACCAGGTGATCGACATCGGTATCAGTGCTCAGCTCACCGCGGCTGATCGCGTCGTTGACCGCCCAGGAGACGAAAGCGCGCGAGTTCTTCAACGAGTCGTGCTCGTCATTGCTCAGCTCAGGGTGGCGTTGCGACTCCAGAACCGAGGTCACCAGGAATGCGGCCGCGGAACGATCCTCGGAGTCGGCCTGCGTCGCCACCGACAGGAACGCCGAAAGCCGTTCGATCAACGTCAGCTGTTCCTGAGCCCTCGCGATTCCGGCACTAACAATGCTGGCGTTGGTCTGCTCGACGACCTCGCCCCAGAGAACGCGTTTACTCGCGAAATAGTGATTGATCGCTGGGCGGGTCAGATCAGCGCGAATGGCGATCGCTTGGAACGTCGCAGCATCGTAGCCAAGTTCGCTGAATACCTCGCGAGCGGCATGCAAAATGCGCTCCCGTGTTTCAGCTGCCTTCGCTGCGGGAGGACGCCCTGGACCTCTACTAGCCGTATACGGCACCCGTAAATTGTGCCACACGTCACCTGGCACTTGGCGCCGGGACCTCCACCCATTACCTGAGAGAGACCCATCAGCAAACACCTCACCGTTCATGCGGGGGATAGTTCGCCGCTTCGGGACGACGGCCTGAGCGGCTCGGGCCGACGGCGAACTAGGTTTGTCGTATGGGTGCGGTGCCATCGCGAGACGCATTCTTCGACGCAGGCTCCGCCGCACTGTCTTACCTCGGGTACGGCCTCCTCGAACTCGCGGAGGTGTGCGAGCGGGGCGGTGTGACCACCGACTCCTTCTCTCACTATGTCCCCGACTGGACGCGGAGTTCGATCGACCGGCAGGTGTGTGCGGTGCATGGGCAGGCGTGCGCACCTTTTCCGCAGCAAACAATGACAGAACCGTTACCCAGGGGTGTCGGGCGCCCGGACACCGGCGTCGAGACCCGTAAACACTGATGTCTGCACTCTTGTACGACACCCGACAGCGCATCGTGCGGCGAGCCGCGCAGCGAGACCCCGACAATGACGCGTTCCGCCGAGCGTTGCGCGCCGCGATGGTGGTACCGCTCGCCGGCGCCCTGGGTTTCCTCATCGGCGGCGCCAATCCACAGACGCCGCTGTTCACGATCTTCGGTTCCGTGGCGCTCCTGGTGTTCTCCGATTTTCCCGGTAATCGCCAGAACCGGGCCGTGGCCTATACGTGGCTGGGCGTCAACGGATTCCTCCTGATCACCCTCGGCACCCTGGTGGCACCGCACCCGTGGCCCGCCGTCGCGACGATGTTCGTCCTCGGAGTTGCCGTCACCTTCTCCGGGGTACTCAGCGAGACGATCGCCGCGGGACAGCGCGCCACGCTCGTACTGTTCGTGCTCCCCGCGTGCACGGCTCCCGGGCCGATCGGGGAACGCCTTCTGGGATGGGCGATCGCACTCGCGGTGTGTGCGCCCGCCGCGTTGTTCCTGCTTCCGCCAAGGCATCACGGTCAGCTCCGCAGCCGGGCAGCGCGGGCGTGCGCGGCCCTGGCCGACCAGCTGGACGGAACCGGCACCGCCGACAACGTCAGCAGGGCAATGGATTCCCTGCGCCAGACCTTCCTGGAGGCAGACTTTCGGCCGGTCGGCCTGACAGCAGGCAGCCGCGCCCTCGTCCGCGTCGTCGACGACCTGGAATGGGTCGCCGATCGGACGGGTCCGCACGCTGGAGTCACGTTGCGTGACAAGGACGCGGTCGGACGCGTCCTGCGCAGCGCGGCTGCCGTGCTTCGCATTTCGCGCCCCCGCGGCCGCGAACTCGCGCGCGCCGAACTGGCCGCGGCACTGACGGTGCTGCGTGCCACGGCGCAGGGGCGCTGGCGGGAGGACCTCGACGAGATCCTGGCCGCACCCGACGACGATCAGGCGGTGGCGCTGGGCCGGGATCTGCTGCGCCGTCGCACGATCGCCGCCACCGTGGGAGCCACCGGCCGCATCATCGCGGCAGCGGCCGCTGCCGATGCGCGGCCGGTGTGGGCGCGCGCGCTCGGGTTGCGATTGCCGCCCACTGGTGCATCCGACAGGTTGCTGCCCGAAACGATTGCGGCCGCTCAAATCACCTCCGGATTCCTGGAGAACAGGGCGGTGGCTGTCCGCAACAGTCTGCGCACCGGGTTGGGTCTCGCGCTCGCGGTCGCCGTCACGCACGTCTTCCCGATTGAGCACGGCTTCTGGGTGGTGCTCGGCGCGCTGTCCGTGCTGCGCAGCAGCGCACTCACCACCGGCACGCGAGTGTGGCGCGCGGTATTCGGCACCGGAATAGGCTTCCTGCTCGGCGCCGTGCTGATCTATCTGGTGGGCGTAGACCCGGTGGTGTTGTGGATCTTGATGCCGGTGGTCGTGTTCGGATCGGCATACGTACCGGAGATCGCATCGTTCACGGCCGCGCAGGCCGCGTTCACGATGATGGTGTTGATCTTCTTCAACCTGATCGCGCCGACCGGCTGGCAGGTAGGCCTGGTTCGTGTCGAGGACGTTTTCGTGGGCGCGCTGGTGGGCGTCGCGGTATCTCTTCTGCTGTGGCCGCGCGGGGCAACCGCGTCGGTGACACGTCAGATCGATTCGGCCCGAAGGATTTTTGCGCGCTACCTACGCGCCGCCGTGCTGCGCATCACCCGCGGCGCCACGGAGGCGCGCACCGACGAGGTGGCGACGCTCAGTCACGAGGCGCTGTCCGCATCCCGGGTGATCGACGACGCGGTCAGGCACTATCTCTCGGAAAGCAGTGGCGAGACGGACTTTCGCGCTCCCATCGTGCGCTCCTTCAACCGCGCGATCCGCCTGCGGGCGGTCGCCGACTTGATCGCCGATATCCCCACTCCGCCGCCGCTGGGGTCGTATCCCAATGTCCGCGCGATTTTGGAGTCCCACGTCGACGCCATCTGTGACCGGGTGACCGGTCAGTGGGACTCCGTCGACGCGTGGACCCCGATCAGCGACGATTTCGTGCGGGCACTGCGGTCGGAGGCCCGAGACGACAGTCTCGGGCTCTCCGCCGCGCTGCCACTGCTCACCACCGCCGCCGCCATCGGGGAGCTGGAGTTGATCTATCCGTTGAAGGCCGACCGCTGAACTCAGCGCAGCGGGCGATGCGGCATCAGCGCGTTCGGCGGTATCGCGCCGAACTTGCCGGACTGGTAATCCTCGACGGCCTGGATGATCTCGGACTTCGAGTTCATCACGAAGGGCCCGTACTGAAAGACCGGCTCACGAATTGGCTTTCCGCCCAACAACAGCACTTCGAGGGCGGGTCGGTTCGAATCCTGAGATGAATCGGCGGTCACGGCAATCCGGTCGCCGGGGCCGAGCACCGCGAGCTGCCCCTGCTGCACTGGATGGCCTACCGGGCCCACTGATCCTCGGCCGGACAGGACGTACACCAGTGCGTTGAAGTCGCGCGACCACGGCAGGTCGAGGCGCGCTCCGGGCTCCACGGTGGCGTGCGCCAGCGTGATCGGTGTGTGGGTGGACCCCGGTCCCGCCTGGCCGCCGATGTCGCCGGCGATGATTCGCACCAACGCGCCACCGTCCTGGGACGACAGTAGGGTGGCCTGTGCGCCCTCGATCGCCTGGTAGTTCGGGTCGGCGAATTTGTCCTTCTTGGGGAGGTTCACCCACAGCTGGATGCCGTGGAACACCCCGCCGCTCTCGACGAGTTCGGCGGGCGGCGTCTCGATGTGCAGGATGCCCGAACCGGCCGTCATCCATTGGGTGGCGCCGTCGGCGATCAAACCACCACCGCCGTGGGAATCCTGGTGCGCGAAGCGGCCGTCGATCATGTAGGTGACGGTCTCGAAACCGCGATGCGGATGCCAATCGGTCCCACGCGGCTCGCCGGGCTGGTACTCGATCTCCCCCATCTGATCCATGTGGATGAACGGGTCGAGATCACGCGCGTTCACGCCGGCGAACGCGCGGACGACGGGGAAACCTTCGCCTTCGTACCCGCGTGGTCCGGTCGTGACGGACCGCACCGGACGTTCGGTGTCGGTCGGTGCTGGCCCCGCGATGCGCGGGAGAGTGAGCGTATCGGCTGTGATGGCAGGCATGTTCCCAACAACCGGACTGCAGTCCGATTAATTCCTTTCCGGCTTGCCCTCGAGTGTGCGGTGGGGGTGAGGATCCGGCCCGTTGTCCGACCTGGACGCACACTCAGTTCAGCCGATTGCAGCACCGACCTCAGAAACGGGCTGGACGGTTCAGCCCAGGACAGCCAACGCCGCGGCGCGGCCTTCGGCAGCACTGGCGGTGCCGAGCACGGCCTCGGCCGCGTCACGGCACTGCTGCAGCGTGACCTGCGCGAGCTTGGCGCCCACTCCCTGGACCGCTGCCGCAGCCGCCGACAGTGAGGTGACGCCGAAGCCGGTCAAGACACACGCCAGCAGTGGATCAGCGGCTGCTTCACCACACACACCGACCGGCTTGCCCACGGCGGCACCGGCTTTCACCGTCATGGCGACAAGCGCCAACACCGCGGGCTGCCATGGGTCGGTCAGCGTCGCCAATTCGGCCGACATCCGGTCGGCGGCCATCGTGTACTGCGCGAGGTCGTTGGTGCCGATCGAGAGGAAGTCGACGTGCTCGAGAATGCGGTCGGCCAGGAGCGCGGCAGCGGGTACCTCGATCATGACGCCCGGCGTCAGACCGTGTGAGCGTGCCTTGTCGGCGAAGTTCTTCGCCTCTTCCGCGGTGGCGATCATCGGTGCCATGACCCAGGGTGGATTGCCCGACCGCTCGGCTGCCTTGGCGATGGCTTCGAGCTGATTGGCCAGGAGTCCGGGATTGTTGGCGGCGATGCGGATTCCGCGGACACCGAGGGCGGGGTTGGCCTCGTCGGGATGGCCCGCGAACTTCAGTGGTTTATCCGAGCCGGCGTCGAGCGTTCGAATGACCACCTTGTTGCCGGCGAATGCGTCGAGCACCTCGGCATAGATGGTCGCCTGCTCGTCGACGGTCGGTTCGGTGTCGGTGTTGAGGAAGCAGAGCTCGGTACGGAACAGACCGACGCCCTCCGCCGGGGTCTGGCGCGCCGACCGCGCGGCCGCACCGTCCTGGACGTTGGCGAGCACGGCGACGGCGTGCCCGTCCGCCGTGGTGCCCGGACCCGACCAGTTGGCCGCCGCCTCGGCGACACGCTTGGCCTCGGCGACGGCTTCGCGGGCCGGCCCTTCGTCGGGGGAAACAGTGACGGTGCCACGGGTGCCGTCGACGAGGACCATCGTGCCGGCAGGGACGTCGTCGAGACCCGCGACGGCGACGACGCACGGAATGCCCAGCTGTCGCGCGATGATCGCGGTATGGCTCGTCGGCCCGCCGAGCGTGGTGGCCAAGGCGACGACGAGTTCGGGGTCAAGGCCGGCGGTATCCGCAGGCGCGAGGTCCTCGGCGCACAGAATCGACGGCTCGTCGGGCACGGGTACGCCCGGCTCCGGCAGGCCTTTCAGCTCGGCGACCACCCGGTCGCGGATGTCGCGCAGGTCGGTGACACGCTCGGCCATCAATCCGCCGAGCTTGGTGAACATCTCGACGAACTGATCGATGGCGCCGTTGACCGCACGAACAGCAGGAGCACCGTCTCTGATGCGCTTCTCTGCCGCGCCGAGCCAGCCGCGGTCGGTGGCGAGCGTCGCGGTCGCCGCGAGCACCTCGGAGGCTGCACCGGTGGCGTGAGCTGCGCGTTCACGCAACCTCTCGGCCACCGCTGCGGCTGCGGCAGTGAAGCGCTCACCTTCCGCCGCCCGTTTCTCCTCGGCGATCTCGCCTTCGGCGTCGTTATCGACATCGGGCAGCTTTCCCGGACGGATCACCGGCGCGTACTGAACTCCGGGCACAACGGGAACACCGTGCAGAACCGAGTGTGAGGTGAGCGGGGACGTCACAGTCATGTGAACCAGATTACAAGAAAGCGTTGACAAGTCAACACGTTCAGGAGTAAAACCAAACATATCAACATCAAAAGGGTGCTCCAGCCCCACCAATATCCACATGAACCCTCAGTGCGGAGTCACATGTACCCGGAAGAACGGCAGCAGGCGATTGCGTCGCTGGTGATGACCAAGGGCCGTGCCTCGGTGACCGAACTCGCACAGACCTACGACGTCACCACCGAAACCGTCCGGCGCGATCTCGCCGTCCTCGACAAAGCAGGCATCGTGCGCAGAGTGCACGGCGGTGCGGTTCCCGTGCGGGCCCTGCACCTCGTCGAGCAGGGCGTCGGCGAGCGCGATGTGACCCGCGCCGAGCACAAAGACGCGATCGCGGCGGCAGCAGCGGAATTCTTCCCGCTCAGCGGCGCCAGCGTGCTCCTCGACGCGGGCACCACCACGATGCGGATCGCCGCGCAGGTGCCGACCGACCGCGAGCTCCTCGTGGTGACCAACTCCGTCCCGATTGCGGCTCGGCTCGCCACGATCCCCTCGGTGTCTCTGCAACTGCTGGGTGGTCGAGTCCGCGGTGTCACGCAGGCCGCCGTCGGCGAGCAGGCGTTGCGCGTCCTGGACACGCTGCGCGTCGACATCGCCTTCATCGGGACCAACGCGATCAGCGTGCGCCACGGGCTGTCGACTCCCGACAGCGAGGAGGCCGCGGTGAAACGTGCCATGGTCCGCGCGGCCAACTACGTCGTGGTCGCCGCAGATTCCTCCAAGGTCGGCCGCGAAGACTTCGTCAGCTTCGCGCCGATCTCCAGTGTCGACACCCTCATCACCGACCCCGAGATCTCTGCCGCCGACAGCGCCGAGCTGGGCGAGTGCGGCGTCGAGATCATTCGCGCAGGAGGCCACCCGTGATCGTGACCGTCACCCCCAACCCGAGCATCGACCGCACCGTCACGTTGCCGTCCCCATTGACGCGCGGCGCCGTGCACCGCGTCACGTCAGTGACGAATCAGGCTGGCGGCAAAGGGGTCAACGTCGCCAAGGTGTTGACGATGGCGGGTGTCGATGCGCTGGCGGTGCTGCCCGCCGCCGTGAACGATCCGCTACTCACCGCACTGGTGAACGCCGCCGTCCCCTACCAGATCGTCACGACGGATCAACCAGCCCGGACCAACCTGACGATCACCGAGCAGGACGGCACCACCACCAAGATCAACGAACCCGGCGCCATGATCGACGGAGCCACGTTGACGACATTCACCGAGGTCGTCATCGGGGCCGCCGAAGACGCCGACTGGGTCGTGATGTCCGGCTCCCTGCCGCCCGGCATGCCCACGTCCTGGTACGCAGACGTCGTCGCGCTGCTCGCATCGCGACCCTGCCGGGTGGCCGTCGATACCTCTGACGCGCCGCTGGCCTCACTCATGAGCTCGCTGGAGCGTGGTGCACCGGACCTCGTCAAGCCGAATGCCGAGGAGCTGGCTAGTGTTCTCGGGCTCTCCCCGGATGCGCTCGAAGATGCCGTCGCTCAGGGCGATCCGGCACCTGTCGTGGCTGCGGCCCGGCAACTGATCGACCTGGGAGTCGGAGCCGTGTTGGCCACCCTCGGTGCCGCTGGCGCCGTGTTGGTCGACTGCAACGGGGCCTGGATGGCGAGCCCGCCACCCATCACGCCCCGCAGCACCGTCGGTGCCGGCGACTCGTCACTGGCGGGATACGTGCGCGCCGAGGTCGGCGGTGCGGTCCCACCACAACGGCTCCAGATGGCCGTCGCCTACGGCAGCGCCGCTGCCGCACTCCCGGGCACGACGCTGCCCTCCCCAGCCGAGATCGATCTGAACGCCGTTGCGGTGTCACCGATTTCACCGATTCCCGCCACTCAGTAACAGAAGAGACAGGGTAGTTCCATGACCACCTCCACCACCCCGATCATCACCCGCGATCTGGTGCTCCTCGATGCCGCGGTCGACGGTGACAAGCAAGCCGTCATCACGCGCCTGGTCGAAACTCTGGCCGGCGCGGGGCGGACCAACGACGCCGAGGGGCTCGTCGGTGCTGCGATGGCGCGGGAAGCACAGTCGGCCACCGGCCTTCCCGGCGGCATCGCGATCCCCCACTGCCGATCGCCGTACGTCGACACGCCCACCATCGGATTCGCCCGACTCAAGCCGGGCGTCGATTTCGGCGCGCCGGACGGCCCGGCGGATCTGGCCTTCCTGATCGCTGCGCCGGATTCCGGCGGCCAGGAGCACATGAAGCTGTTGTCCAGTCTGGCAAGGGCTTTGGTCCGCAAGGACTTCGTCGAATCCCTTCGCAACGCGTCGTCGGCCGACGAGGTGGTCGGCCTGGTCGAAGGGGTGGTCAATCCGGCACCTGCGGCAGCGCCTGCAGCAGCTGCCGAGAAGCCCGCCGCCAAGACGCTCGTTGCGATCACCGCCTGCCCGACCGGCATCGCCCACACCTACATGGCGGCCGACTCGCTGAGCCAAGCGGCCAAGGATGCCGGCGTCACGCTCGTCGTCGAAACGCAGGGATCCTCAGGCAGCACACCCATTCCCGCTGACACCATCGCCAAGGCCGACGCCGTCATCTTCGCCACCGACGTCGGGGTGAAGGACAAGGGCCGCTTCGCCGGCAAGCCCGTGATTGCATCCGGCGTCAAACGCGCCATCAACGAGCCTGCCAAGATGATCGCCGAAGCCGTTGCCGCAGCGGATAACCCGAACGCAGCTCGGGTCCAGGGCTCGGGTGCCGCGGCATCCGATGCGCCGTCGGGCAATGTCGGGTGGGGAACCCGCACGCGGCAGATCCTGCTGACCGGCGTGAGCTACATGATTCCGTTCGTTGCCGCGGGCGGTCTGCTGATCGCGCTGGGCTTCCTGTTCGGCGGCTACGAAATCGCCGACACGGGCAACGACATCGCCCTCAACAATTCGCTGACCAACCTGCCTGACGGCGGGTTCGCCCAGTATCTCGGCGCGATCCTCTTCACGCTCGGCGGGTTGGCGTTCAGCTTCCTTGTTCCCGCCCTCGCGGGCTACATATCGTTCGCCATCGCTGACCGGCCCGGCATCGCTCCCGGATTCACGGCGGGCGCTCTGGCCGTCTTCATCGGCGGCGGCTTCATCGGCGGCATCGTCGGCGGTGTGCTGGCCGGCTTTGTGGCGCTGTGGATCAGCGGAATCAAGGTGCCGCAGTGGCTGCGAGGCCTGATGCCGGTGGTGATCGTGCCTCTGGGAGCATCGCTGGCGGTCGGCCTGATCATGTTCTTCTTCGTGGGTCGCCCGCTGGCCAACATCAACACCGGGCTCACCGAATGGCTGAGCGGACTGTCGGGCACCTCGGCAATCTTCCTCGGCATCATTCTCGGCTTGATGATGTGCTTCGACCTGGGTGGCCCGGTCAACAAGGCGGCCTACGCGTTCGCCACCGCGGGCCTTGCCGCCAACACCACTGCGGCGTTCGAGATCATGGCTGCCGTGATGGCCGCAGGCATGGTGCCGCCGCTGGCCATGGCGCTGGCGACAACCATCCGCCCGCATCTGTTCAGCGAGCCGGAGAAAGAGAACGGCCGCGCTGCCTGGCTTCTCGGGGCATCGTTCATCTCCGAGGGTGCCATCCCGTTCGCCGCGGCCGATCCGCTGCGCGTCATCCCGTCGATGATGTTCGGCGGGGCGATCACCGGTGCGCTGTGCATGGCGTTCAGCGTCGGATCACGGGCGCCCCACGGCGGCATCTTCGTGCTCTTCGCGATCGACAACAAGCTCGGCTTCGTCATCGCCATCGTCGCCGGGACCATCGCGTCCGCGCTCGCGGTCGTCGCAGCCAAGCAGTTCATCAAGGCCGGCGCCAAAGACGAACGCGAGCTCGTCGCCGCCTGACCGTCGTAGGACAACCCAACAACCGATAACAACCAAGGAGAATCATGCCCAGCAAGACCGTCATCGTCGGCTCGTCCATCGGCCTGCACGCCCGCCCCGCCGCGATCATCGCCGAGGCTGTCGTCGAGGCCGGTGTGCCCGTCACCCTGTCGGTCGACGGGGGCGAGCCCGTCGACGCCGGCTCGGCACTGATGATCATGACCCTCGGCGCCGGGAACGGCGCCGAGGTGACCGTTGCCTCCGACGACGAGTCCGCGCTGGCCACCATCGCCGAACTCGTACAGAAGGACCTCGACGCCTGACCGTCGTCGTCCCGGTGGGGTCACCGCAAGAAAGCGGAATGACCCCTACCGGGACACCCTTAGGCTTGCGTGGTGCCTCAGACGCGTAGCCTGGACCTGATCTTTTGGGCTATACCACCGTGGTCAGCGAGTTTGCTGTCCACGGTCAAGCACATGTCGGGTGTTTCGGGGGGTGACATCGCGTGCGCCGAGTCGGTGCGCTGATCGCGGCTCTGTTCCTTGTGCTGCTGACGGCTCCGCCTGCGGGCGCGATCGAGCAGCCGATCATCGATCCGGCGGCGATCCCCCCTGATGAGACGGGCCCGGACCAGCCGATGGAACAGCGCCGCATCTGCGCTGCCCCCACGGTCTTCCCCAATTCCAACTTCGCGGACCGGCCCTGGGCCAGCGACTATCTCCAGTTGGCGCAGGCGCAGAAGTTCGCAACCGGCGCCGGGGTAACTGTGGCGGTCATCGACACCGGGGTGAACGGATCGCCCCGCGTGCCCGCGGAACCCGGTGGCGACTTCGTCGACGCAGCAGGGAACGGCATGTCCGACTGTGATGCGCACGGCACTCTGACCGCCGCCGTCATCGCAGGACGGCCCGCCCCCACCGACGCGTTCATCGGCGTCGCACCCGACGCGAGGATTTTGTCGCTGCGCCAGACGTCTGACAGTTTCTCCCCGGTCGGCGCCAACAACGACCCCAACGATCCGAATTCGACGCAGACGGCCGGCTCGCTGCGCAGCCTTGCCCGGGCGATCGTGCACGCGGCCAACCTGGGCGCGCAGATCATCAACATCAGCGAAGCTGCGTGCTACAAGGTCACCCGCCGCATCAATGAGGCCGTTGTCGGAGCCGCGATCAACTACGCCGTCAACGTCAAGGGTGCGGTGATCGTCGCCGCGGCGGGAAACACCGGCGAGAACTGCACCCAGAACCCGCCGCCCGATCCCGCGATGCCCGCCGATCCCCGCGGATGGCAGGGAGTCCAGACGATCGTGTCTCCGGCGTGGTACTCGCCGCTGGTCCTCACGGTCGGCAGCATCGCCCCGAATGGCCAGCCCAGCGGGTTCTCCGTCCAAGGTCCGTGGGTGGGTGCCGCTGCTCCCGGCGAGAACCTCGTCGCGCTGGGTTATGACGGCAACCCGGTGAACGCGCTGCAGGGCGAGGACGGTCCGATTCCGATCAGCGGCACGTCGTTTTCCGCGGCGTATGCGTCCGGTCTGGCCGCGCTGATCAAGCAGCGCTTCCCCGAACTGACGCCCGCCCAGATCATCAACCGCATCACCGCGACGGCGCGCCATCCCGGCGGCGGCGTGAACAATGTCGTCGGCGCCGGGGTCATCGACCCGGTCGCAGCACTGACGTGGGATGTCCCGCCGGGCCCGGCCGAGATTCCGTACAACATCAAGGAGGTCCCACCGCCGGTGTATGTGCCTCCGCCGGACCGCAATCCGATCACAGGGGTCGTCGTCGTGGCCGCGGGTGTGGCCGTGCTGCTGGGTATCGGAGCACTGGCCCGACGGGCGCTGAGGCGCCGATGAGCAGGTTCCTGTCGATCTTCGGGCTCCGACTCACCACGGGCCATGCGCTGTGGGCGGCGGTGCTCATCCCGGCGTGCATTCTGATCTTCGCCCCGCTCGACCTGATGTGGCTGGGCATCACGCTGGCTGTGCTGATCGGGCTGTCCTCGGTGGTGACGATCCGCGGACGCCGCGTCAGCGGCTGGGTGGCGGCATTGTTCGCCTGGCGACGACGCCACAAGCAGCCCCCGGCGACGCCGTCGGAGCCGGCCGTCGGAGCCACTGTCATCCCCGGCGATCACGTCGCGCTGCGGTGGCAGGACGGCTACGTCGTCTCGGTGATCGAACTCGTGCCGCGGCCCTTCACGCCCACGGTGATCGTCAACGGCGAGGCCGCCACCGACGACGTCATCGACACCAAGCTCTTGGAAAACCTGCTCAGCGCCTACTGCCCCGATCTGGAGGCCGACGTCGTCTCGGCCGGCTACCGGGTGGGCAGGACGGCGCCGGCCGCACTGGTGGCGCTCTACGAACAGGTCGTCGGCCCCTATCCCGCGCCTGCCAACCGCCGAACGTGGATCGTCGTGCGCGCCGATCCCGACAAGACCCGCAAGTCCGCGTTGCGCCGCAACGCAGGTGTGGCCGGGTTGGCGCAGTACCTGGTGTCATCGACCACCCGCATCGCGGACCACCTGGCCGGCAAGGGCGTGGACGCACGCCCGGCGCGCAGCTTCGACGACTTCGATGCTGCAACAGAGATCAGTTTCGAGCGCGAGACATGGTCAATGGTCAAAGGCCGCAGCACATTCACCGCCGCCTACCACGCACCAGGCGGACCCGATGTGTGGTGGTCGGCCCGGGCCGACCACACGTTGACCCGGGTGCGCATCGTTCCCGGATCCGCGCCGAGGGTAACGGTGTTGCTGACGACCCTGGCGAATCCCTCGACACCTCGCGGCTTTTCGTGCCTGTACGGCGGGCAGCGCGCCGCGTTGCTGGGTGAGAGTCCGGTGACCGACCGGCATTACGAACTGCCGATCGGCGCGGCGGGCATTCTGGTCGGCGAGACGGCGGACCGTTATCCGGTGTACATGCCGTTCGACGACGTCGACGTGAGTATCAACCTCGGCAACGCGCGGCTGTTCACACAGTTCGTCGTGCGCTCTGCCGCCGCCGGCGCCAGCGTCACCTTGCAACCGCAATTCCAGGAATTCGCCGGGTACGTCAACGCGCGGATCGGTCCGGTCCCCAAGGTGTCGTGGCAGAAAGCAACAACCTATCTGCGGCCTCAACCGGGTGTCGGTCAGGTCATGTTGCGCGACAACTTCATTGCGACCCCGCGACACAAGCAGCTGCCCATCCGATTGATCAATCCGCGTGAAGAGAGCCGCTACCAGATGGTTCTCGAGCCATGACGCGGGCTACTGGATGCTGGGAGGAACGCTGATGGCAGATGGCGAACTCAAAGTCGATCCGAGCGATCTCGCCAACAAGGCCACCTTGATCGAGGGTATCCCCTGGGGTGATACCGCCGCGACAGCTGCGGTGGCGGATCCCGACAAGCTCACGGCGACAACCGGTTCCGTCCGGAACCTGGTCAAGAACGCCGAGGCCCTCGCCGCCGAGCAGCAATGGGGAAAGGTCGAGAGCCAGCGGTTGGCCGAGACGCTGCGGCTTGTGGGCCAGGCCTATCAGAATGTCGACGACGCAAATCGACAGAACATCGATGCAACGATTCCGGGAGGTGCGTCCGGGCCCGCGCCGGCGCCCGTGCCGATCGGGACGAATACAACACCACCCCCGCCTGCACCGCCTGCCATGTCTCCGTTCGAGGACGTTCCGGCGACGAGATGCTCGACCCCATCGAGACGGACAACAAGCTCATGGAGGGTGACCAGGCTGTGGCGCTCAGAGCTGCGGCGACCGAGTGGACCGCGAACGCAGCCCGACTGTCAGAAGCCGCGCTGCCGTTTGAGATTCGGATCCACAACTGGGAGGGTGCTGCCGCCGAAGCCGCCTATATCAAGTTCAAGTCGTTCGGGGGCTGGCTGCAGGCACTTGCCGGGAAGTGGACGCAGCTGGCTGCAGAGGCCGAGAAGTTGGCGACCGCGCACGAAGTAGCCAAAGCAGCCAATGCGCCGATTCGGGCGGAGTACGAAGCGCTTCAGGCGGAGGTGCTTTCCGGGGGCGGCCTCACGTCATCGCAAGCCAAGCGGGATCGCATGATGCAGCTCTACCAGGAGTCCGAGAATATCCGGGAGGCGTACGCCAACAGCGGCAGACCCACGCCGGTGCAGCCGCCGCAGCCGCGGCCGAATACGGTGGCCCCGACGACTCCTGTTACCGGCAACGGAGATCCGAGGGATCGTGGCGTGCCTGCAAGAACCGAGGAGGAAGAGCAGCGCGGGGGTACCTCCGAGAGCGCGCCGCAGGGTTCCGGCGGCGGCCAAGGACAGGGACAGGGACAGGGACAGGGACAGCCGCAGGGCCAAGGCCAACCGCAACCACAGCAGCCTCCCGTCTCGCCGGCGTCGGCCTCCGATCCGGCCGCCCAGGCCGCGCAACAGGCTGGGCAGCAAGGAGGTTCGCAAGGCGGATCTCCGGGTGGCGGCTCGCAAGGTGGCGGGGCACCGAGTGGCGGCGCACCCGGCGGCGGTATGCCGGGTGGCGGTATGCCGTCCACAGGCAAGGGTGTCGAGCCGAGGCTCCCCACCGATCCGTCGCTGAAACCTGCTGCGGCGGGCGGTGGTTCGGGCGGCGGGGGCGGAGGCGGTGGCGGTGTTCCGTCGTCGCCGTTACAGCCCGCGGTGGGTGCCGAAACCGTTGCGCCCGCACCTGGGGTTCAGGGCGCCCCTATTCCGGTGGCGTCGAGCGGTTCGGGCGGCGGTGGCGCGATGGGCGGCGGCATGGGCGGTATGGCGCCGATGCACGGTGCACAGGGCGGCGCCGGGGAGAAGAAGCGCAATCCGCAGCTGTCTCCCGACGAACCGCTCTACGTTGAGGATCGTCCGCACACCGAGCAGGTGATTGGTGTGCGGCCGCGGCGAAGGGGAGCGCCGGACGACACAAAGAGGGGGGAGACATAGTGTCAGATGACATGCATCCCGAAGTGGCAGAGGTGATTCGGCAGGCGCGGCGGCTGCAATCACTGATGGATGAGCAACTCGACAAGATGGCGACTGAGTCGTTCACGGGAGCGGATGAGGACGAAACGGTCGAGGTGACGCTCAACGGGCACCAGTGGCTCAAGGACGTCTACATCCAGGACGGCCTGTTGCGGCTGGGCGCTGAGACCGTCGAACATCGCGTGAACGAGGCCTTGCAGAAGGCGAGTGCCGACGCGACAGCCTCGATCGATGCCGACCGGGAGCGGCTCGATGCGGTGGTCGCCGAGATCACGGCCGAGATCGCGGACCGGCAGCCGGAGTAGGGCTGTGGGCGTGACGATTTCGGTAGTGCGCATCTTCGACTTTCGCCATCGTCTTGGTCCGGATAGGCCCGCTTAGGCGATCGAACATGGACCGACAGACACGTGCTAATCGACGGTCGACCGCGTTCTGGGCCGCCGCCACGGTGGGCGTCCCAGTTCTGCTGTCGGCATCGCTGTTGCTCGCGTTGGTATTGGAAATGTCGCTAACTGCGTGCGGCATTGAACACCAGACGTCGCGGTTGATCGCAGTTGCGATCGTCGAAGCACTGCTCATCGCGGGGTCCGTCTGGGGCACAACGAAAGGCACCGAGGTGCCGGCGGGATCGGCAGTCGCCGCGGGAATCATCGGCGTCCTCTTGCTCGCAGGGGGCGTGTTGACGCTATGAAGCGCAGCATCAATTACGCGCAATTCTTCGGTCCAGCGAGTCTGGTCGGCGTCGTTATCGGGGCGACCTACCTGACGCTTGTTGTGCTGCAGGTTGTTGAGATCAGCTACAGCTTCGCGGCGCTGGTCATCGTTGGTGCTCCCCTCATGCTTACGTGGGGGTGGGCGAAGCAGCTGGGGACCGGGCTTGTGCTGGCGCTGCTCGTGTTTCCGCTGACCATCGTCGCCTTCCTCATTGGGGCAGGAGTTGGAGGGAGTGTGTTCGGCTGAAGCTGTTACAGGAGCGATGGGCCACCGCACAGAATCGGCGTCATGGGGACGGCTCGATCTCTCGTAAGCTGGTTTGGAACAAAAATCAACGTCGACATAGGCGGAGTGCGACCGACTGGGGAGGATGGCGATGACGAGGTCCAGTCTGGAGTGGTGGGTGTGACTACCCCTCCTCCAGGTCAGTGGCCCCCGCCTCCGTCGCCTCAGGGGCTGCCGCCGTGGGGTCCACAAATCTCGAATCAACCCAAGAACGGCGCAACCAAATGGATCCTTGGCGGCCTGGCTCTGCTGGTAGTTGTGGTGGTCTCGGTCGTCGCGACGCTTCTGGTTACGCGTGGCGGCGATTCAGCGGGTCCGCCCGCAGCCACTGGACCGCCAGCGACCAATCCGGCTGATACCGGAAGCCTCGCAAGCGCAAACGATGATGGTCCAGTCGAGATAATCACCGAGGACCGCACCTGTGCAGCGTGGGCCCCGATCGCTGAGACCTTCGCAGCGCAGTCTTCAAACGGTTGGAACGACCGAGACCCATCCATCCCGGCAAGCGATTGGACGCCGAGTCAACGGTCGCAGTACGAAGCGATTGCAGATGCCATGACTTCCGCCGCAGATCAGACGGTGGCGCTGGTCAAGTTGACACCTCATCGAGTGATGCGCGAATTGTACGAGCAGTCCATCGCATATAGGCGGGCATACGCGGATGCAGTCCCGAGTTACGAACCAAAAGACGACTCTTTAGCCCGTGTGGCCATTAGCGCGTCAAATGCCGTAAGCAACATTTGCTCAGCTATAACCCACGGATCAGCCGCGTCGAGGGCTCCTCTAGTTTCGCCAGCGCCCGCCGGATACGGGGCCGGCATCTTGCAGGATCCTGACAATCCCTCGCGGTACCTGACTGAATCGTTGTCAGTCTGTTCAGAATGGCTTTCGGCTACGAAACAGCTTGATGACGCCACAGCGGAGTGGTTCGCAACGGATCCCAACATTCCTGTCACCGAATGGACCCCCGAAATCACAGCAGTTTATGAGCGAGCAGCACCAGTAATGCAGGCGAGCGCAGACGAACTGCAGAACCTTGGCGCTCAAAGCCTGAATCCGGTGTTCGACGACTTTGCAGCACTGTCGACTCAATACCGACGCGCCTTCGTCCAGTCTTTTCCGACTTATGCCCCGGCTGACACATACCTCGCCAATACTGCTGCGGAACTATCGGCCACAAACACACACGCGTGCCAGGCTGTCGGAGCTAGATGATGGGCATAGGTAAGGCCGACGGCGAATACATCGAAGAGATGACAGAGCCTGCGGGATGGCCGGACATCGATGAGAGCTCCATCCGCGATCGTGCCGACGCTATGCTCCTAGTCCGGAACGAAACGCACTTTGTGTGCAATGACTGGAAGTCCCACCACGGTCAAATATTCGCCAGCGGCTCGTGGTCGGGCAATGCCGCTAATGCCGCGAACAATGCTGTGCAGCAACGCATAAACGCGATGACTGCTATTGAAGGGCACGCGGCAAAGGCATATAGCTATTACAACATGGTCGCCGGCAAGATTGTTGATGCAAAATCGCAGGTCAATCGCAACCTAACGGCCGCTCAAAAAACCATCCAGGATCTCCGTTCGTCCCCGCAGTACAGCGAGGCGACCAAGACGGCGCTGATCAAAATGTACGTTGCCTGGCAGAACTCAGTGAACGCTGGCGTCGTAAGTGCGATGGTGCCCCAGATTGTGGCTTTTGATCAGTTTCTGCCCGCGCCTGGCTCTGTCCCCCCTCCAGTCTCACAAGCTCCGAATCAATCTCAACAACCAAAGCCACCATCGGTACACCGCGTACGCAACTACCAAGGCGCGCCTGCAGCAGGAGCCCCAGCACCCGCAACTACTACAAGCAGTCCGCCGGTGGAGCGGGCCGCTGGACATGGAGATCTCCCTTCGACCCCCGCCACCAGTTCGCAATCCGGTGGTCCATCGGCTCCATCAAACGGCTCCAGCAGCGGGGGAGGCTCACCCGGCGGCCTCGGATCCCCCAGCTCACCCTCGAGCCCCTCGTCACCTTCGACGTCGATGAGCTCGCCCGGTGGCGGGTCGTCATCCGGCAGCGGCGGCGCCAGTTCCGCCAGCGGGTCCGCGTCTGGCTCAGGCGCATCATCCTCGTCATCCTCCGGAACCCCGTCAGGCGCCGGCGGTCAGTCGGCCACCGGCACAGGCGCTGCCACCGGTCAGCCCGCCGCCGCGTCACCGACCAGCGCCGCCAAGGCACAACCCTCGCCGATGCAGCAGGTGGCAAGCCAGGCCCCACCGCCTCTAGCGTCGTCTGCTCCCGCGACCTCGCCCGCCCCGGCACCGGCTCCCAGCCAGCCCGCCGCCCCGCCCCCTGCGGCAGCAGGCGCTGGGCCGAGTACCGGCGTCGGCGGCGTCTCGACCTCTGCTGGCGCCGCACCCCTCAGCGCACAACCGAGCAGCGGCGCCCCGCCGGCACCACCCGTGCCTCTGGGCCCGCCGACCACACCCGCGCCGCCGGCGCCCCTGCCGCCGACAGGCGCCCCGGGAACCGCCTCCGCGGCTTCGGTGGGTCCCGGCGTGGCGCCGATGTCGACTGCCGGCAGTGCCGCTGGCGCTGCCCCAGCACCCATCCCGGTGTCGGCGTCCCGCGCCGAACGTGACGCGATCCTCTCAGCATCGACTGCGGGTGCGTTGCGCCGCAAAGCAAATGGCAGCGACCCGCTGCAGCGAGCCCGTCGCATCGGCGCGGCCTTGAACGTCGGCGTCATGGATTTCGGATTCTTCTGGGTAACCGGCGTGACGGCTGACGGCATGATCGTCGTCGCCAACAGCTACGGCATCGCCTACATCCCCGAAGGTGTTGAGTTGCCCGACGACGTTCGTATGGCATCCGCCGACGATGCAGTTCCCGCAGCCGAGCGTGCCAAGTGGGCCACCTACCCGATCCTGGCCGTGCAGGGCTGGGCTCAGCATCATGACAAGCAGCTGCGCGCCGTCGTTGCGACCGAGGAACAGTTCGCCAGCTTCGACCCTGGTGTCGCCAAGATCGTTCTCACACAGGACGACATCCCCGACAGCGGCGTGATGCAGGGACGCGATCGCCTGACAGTCATCGCACCGGACGCCGCTCAACGCCTGGTTGCTGTCAGCGATTTCGGACTGAACGACCTGCTACCGCCAGCCCCTGCCGACCTGAAACCACCCGCCGACGAAACTCCGAAGCTGTGGTTCGAGGTATCGAAACCGTTGATGAGCACCAACCCGCAACGCGGGGTGCCGCACCTCAAAGCCTTCATCACCTACGCCGAGCACGCCCAAGAAGCGGCGCTCTATTCCGCGCACACCGCAACCGAACCGAACGACCAGCGCAAGGCCATCGCCAATTGGGTCTACTGGCAGCACCTTGCGGTCATCATGAGCGACGCGGCAAACGCAGACGCCACGGTGTAGGTACCGTCGGTACGGATGACTCCGCCGCCCATCGGACGCCCGTTCCGGCCCAGCGACCGAAACGACCGGATCGTCGGCGGCAGTGCGCTCGCGCTCGTCGTGCTGATCACGCTGACCACAATGTGGTTCAGCCGCGGAGATTCGGAAGAAGCGGCGCCACCTCCGCCCGCACCGTCACCCACCCCCACCGCCATCTCCGCCGAGTTCGCCAGCGCGCGTGACGAAGACCCTGTCAGCATCATCACCGACGAGCCGACATGCCCGGACTGGGAGCCGATCGTCACCGCGTTGAACACCGGTCTCCGGAACGGCTGGAATGAACGCGACGCATCGGTGCCGGCCTCCGCGTGGACGGAAGCGCAGTGGGCTCAACATCGGGCGGTCGCCGAGGCGATGCGCGCCGCAGCCGACAAGACCATCGCGCTGACAAAGGCGACACCTCATCGGGTGATGCGGGAGCTCTACGGGCAGGCGACCGCTTACTGGCGGGCCTACGCAGACAGCATCGATACCTACCGACCGTCTGCCGACCATCTCGCGCGCGCCGCCGTCAACGCCGTGGAATCGGTCAACGCCATCTGTGCAGCAATCGATTTCGGTGCTGCCGGATCGCGAAGCCCCTTGACGCTTCCAGGTCCGCCGCCGGTACCAGACGTGCCACTTGGCGACCCCAGCCAGCCTGCCAAGTACATCGCGGGACCGTCGGCGTTCTGCGACGAGTGGGTGGCGATGGTGTCCGGATACGCGCAAGCGACCCGCGAATGGCGCGATCGCCACGACCCGAACATTCCTGCTTCCTACTGGTCACCGGAGCAGAAAGCCTTGGGTGACAGGATTTCTGTCACGATGCAGCAGAACGCCGACCGCACTCAGCTACTGGGGCTGCTGAGCGGCAACCTCGTCGCCGCCGACTTCGCCGCTCTGGCGTCACATTATCGACGCGCGTACGCGTTGGCACTTCCCACGTACGCTCTGCCGGATACCCACCTCGACAACGCCGCGCTTCGCCTGCAAGCCCTGACCAACCAAGCGTGCCAAGCAGTTCGGAATTGACCAGGCGGCCCGAGGGCTTCGATCACAGATCAAGAACTATCCGCAGGGCCGCCTCGACGCGGCGCATCTCGTCAAAGCTGAGAAATCCCACACTCGCGCCCAGCCTGCCCGGGTCGACCGCCGTAGTCTGCTCGGCAAGAACCCGCGTCGTTCCTCCGACGATGTCAACCTCAGGTCGAAAGCTGGCTGCACGAGCAGACGTGGACGTCGGCGCAACCAGCCAAGTGGATAGCGGGAGCTGATTTGACTGGACCACCACTGCGTATCGCGAACCGGACTGCTCATGGCCACGACTTCCCCGAGGTGTGTTTAGGCGAAAGACTTCACCACGCACGCAGCGTCTCCATATCGCGTAGCACCTGCATGGCCTCCGCGCGGTCGGCTTCGTCTTCGGCCAGTTCCTCCGCTTCCGCCCGGACCACTGCCTGTGCCTTGCGACGCGCGGCATCAATCAGAGCAGCGCGCACGGCTGCCGATACCGCCGTGCCGTCCCTGGTGAGTACTTCCAGTGCCTTCGACGTGTCTTCGTCCGGCCGGAAGGTAATCGTGTCAGCCATAATCACAAGCGTACTACGCTTTGTAAGACACAAGCATTAGCGCGGCGCGGGAGCCGGGACATCAACCCCCGCGATGTTCGCTCCCGAAGTTTGGTCCGTTGCGTCGTACTGGTCAGCCGTCGTATTCAGGTTCGACCCGTAATCCCTGGCCGCAGTGGCGATCTTCGACATCTCGGTGGCCACGGTCGTCCCTGCGGCGCGGCACGCGTCGGCTGTCCGAAGCTCAGGAACCGCGGCGGCTGCGTCACCGAGGGGGGCATCGGCCTGCAACCCGGCCATCGTCTCGCCCGCGGCGGTGAAGCTGTTGCCGGCCCGGCGGACTTCGCTGGTGTCGACCTGCAACTCAGTCATAGATCAATCCTGTCGTCGGTTTCCGCGGCACGATGCCTTCCCGGGGATTCGTCGCTGTTCTCGGACGCCTTGTCCTTCGGGTCCGGTGCGCGTTCGGCATCCGGGTCACCCGATGATGCCCCGTCGTGGGGGCCCTGTTCCACGGGCGGTTCCGCCGCGGGAGTCTCGGCTGCCGGCGACCCGGGTGCACCACTGTCGGCGCCGCTGTTGGAACCGGTGGCGCCCTGACCGAACTGCCCCGCCATCTGCTGAACCTGTTGTCCCGCTTGCTGAACGCCCTGCATGAGCCCCTGTGGCACCGCAGCGACTGCACCCATGACCTGCATCGGCATCTGCGCCATCTGCTGGCCGATCTGCATCGGCATGTTCATCATTTGGCCCATCTGGTCTGCGCCGCCGCCAGCGGCACTGGTCGCACCACCCGTCGCGGGAGTATCCGCGGCCAGCGGACCGTTCTGCATCGCCTGGTTGATGGCAGCACCGTTGCGGGCATCGGTGGCCGCGTACTCCTGGGCGGTGGTCACCACGTTTCCGGCTGTGGTGGTTGCCTGCGTCTTGACAAGGGGCAGCTGGGTCAAGATGGGAGTTTCAACTGCCGGGATCTGACCGATGATCGCCACGGAGAGTGGGTCAGTCCCCACCGGCATGAAAGGTGCTGGCGCCTCAGGCAAATCGAGAGCAGAAGCGTTCAGCGCATTACCCGCCGCCGCCAACTCCTCCGGGTTC
This sequence comes from Mycolicibacterium iranicum, assembly GCF_002101705.1. Taxonomy (GTDB): domain Bacteria; phylum Actinomycetota; class Actinomycetes; order Mycobacteriales; family Mycobacteriaceae; genus Mycobacterium; species Mycobacterium iranicum. The sequence goes on from NZ_LQPC01000028.1 coordinate 28,988, forward strand.
ACCTTCAGAGGGGGAAGACCGCCGCTGACCATGTCGCCTCCTAGAACCTGATATTCCGCAGGACGTCGTACACACCGGCAATCCACAGCAGCATCGGGATGACCGCGGCGATGGTCGCGCCATCGAACAGCTCGAGGATGCGTTTGGTGACCGGGGAGATTCGTCGGACTCCCTCGGTGGCGCCGACGACGATGACCGCCACCGTGGCCAACGCCGTGTAGATGGCCAGAACGAGCCACGCCCGGTCTGGGAACCAAAGGCACAGTCGCACCATGATCCCCGTCGGGATCGCCACTGCCGCCGCCATCAATGCCCACGCACACCAGCGTTCGGCATAGAGCCGGGAACGGAAGCCACACAGCACCGTGACCAACCCGGCCACGATCATGCTGTGCCAGAAGAAGTGCCCCTGTACGACAACGGCGATCGAACCGAGCGCCAGGACCAAGGCTCCGGCCGACAGGAATCCGATCAGCAGCCGTTTGGCCAATCGGCTGCGCTCGGTGAGTCGCGCCGCGGAGTCTGGGACCGAGGCGATGATCGCCTGCCACGTCTCCGATTCCTCAGAGGTGTCCGTGGTGGTGACCGGATCGAGAAGTTCGTCGTTGGTGACCGTCTCACCGGGTGCCGGGATCGGTGGTAGGGCAATACGGGCCACGGCCACAGTCATTTTCGCAGCGTTGGTGACGACGATGAGACCGAAGGCGATGGCCCCGGCCGGCACCCAGGCGTTCCACCCGTACCCGAATGCGACGGCGGCGATCGTCAGCGCGAGCGAGATCACGGCCAGGAATGCGGCGATCTCGGCTCTTCGCCGTGGTCCGCCGCGCGTGGCCAACACCATCAGCAACACCAATGCGCCCGCACCCGCAACTTGTGGCGCACCAAGCGATTCCACGCCTTCTGGCAGAGGCACCGCCAAGACGACCCCGCCCACCAGCGTTACCAAAGACGAGACCAGGAGGCTTTCGGCCATGTCGAGGCTGTTGTACCGCTGCTGGGCAAGAACGCTGCCGACCATAAGTCCAACACCGAGCACGCCCAGCGCAACAGCCCACCACCAGTCGCGGCCGGTCGACCCCCACGAGAGCACCCCGACAATCGTGATCAGTAGAGCCACCAACGGAAGGGCAAGTCCGACGAACCGGTAGAGCGCCGTGCGATCGAATTCGGGAGTCTCGTCGAGGACCGCGATCGCATCGATCACATCCTCGACGAGGGGCCGGTAGCGCTCGGTGCGGCTGACGGGGACCACGGTCAACAGCGACCCGTCGACCACACCGGCGTCGTCGAGCGAGTCGGTCAGCCTGATCGGCGGCGCGCCCGGGCGCGCGAACGACCACACCCCCTGGGCCTTGAAGTCGAAGCCCGCCAAGACATCTGCAGGTGCATCGGCCAAGATTTCGGCGAGTACCGACACGGTCTCGTCGGCATAGCTTTCAATCGGCGCTGCCGACGGCAGCACCAGGTCGGTCATCCGGCGCCCCGTCAAAATCGTGACCCGCGTGGTCGATGGCCGACCAGGCGTTACGTTCGACGACGTCGGGGGCGCGGCCGTTGCGGTCAACGGCGTTCGAGCCTGTCGAAGTCGTCGGACAAGGCCGCGGCGAGTTCGACGACCCGGCGCGAGAACGTCTTACCGAGCAGATCGAATTGGATCTCGGTGCCGGCCGCGATGTGCTTGTCCCACGGCAGCACGATCACGCGCCCCGGGGGAACATGGCGCTCGAACTGCTGCACCAGATCCTCGACGTCGATGTTCGGCTTGCCCGGCGTGATGTGGTTGATGACCACGCACGAGCGGCCGAGCAGATCCTGGTATCCGTTCTGACGCAACCAGTCCATCGTGATCGCCGCCTGCCGCGCGCCGTCGATGGATGCGCTCGCGACGATCACCAGACCGGACACCGTCGACAGCACGCCTCGTGCACCGGGCTGGAACAGGCCCGCGCCGCAGTCGGCCAACACCAGGTTGTAGTAGCGGGACACGATGTCGGTGGCGGTACGCCAGTCGTCGTCGTTGAATTCGCGACGCGCCGCGCTGTACTCCTCTGACGACAACACCTCGAGGTTCGACGAGTTCATGCTCGTGTAGGCACGAATGTCGTTGTAGCGGTTCAACTCCTTGTCCGACAGCAGGTCAGCGATCGTCGCAGCGGACTGGCGCCCGGCGCGGTCGGCGAGGTTGCCGCCGTCGGGATCGGCGTCGATGGCCAGGATCCGGTCGCCGCGAACACTGGACAGCGCCGATCCCAGAGCCACCGTGACCGCGGTCTTCCCGACGCCGCCTTTGAGGCCGAACACGCCGATCTGGTAGGAATCCCGGGCGTTGCGACGGATCCTCGTGAACAGGTCCAGTTCGTAGACCTCGTCGGGCGATAATCCGAGGTTGATCCGTGTCATCACGTAAAGCCAATGCCGCCAACCCCTTTGGGACGGCATCTTGACCGCGGAGCGGACCCCGACATGCGACAGTGCGTCGATCGCCCGGTGGTTGCCCATCGACGCAGCAGACGCCTGCTGCGGTTGCGCCGCGCCTCGCTGATCGACGGCATCGCCGTAGTACTGCGACGGCGGCGGGGCCGGGGCAGGCCGCGGTGCCGGGCTCGGTGCGGGACGCTGCTGCTCATGACGCGCGCCCGAGGGTGTGCCGGCCTGCGGTGCACGCATCATGCCGTTATCGGGGACGCGATGCGACGCCTGCTGCTGCGCAGGGTGGAGTTGACTGTTGACCTGGCTGATCACCTCGGTCTGCCACGACGGCGGCGCCTGCTGCGCAGCCTGCGTCCGCGGTGGCGCGGCAGGCATCGGAGGCGGGGTGGCGTCACTGTGCGACCCGCCGCCGGGAGGAGGAACCGAGGCGTCCCGACTGGGCGGCGTGGTGTCGCGGTCCGGCTCGTCGTCGACCGTCCGGACGGCATCCGGGGAGTGGAAGAGCCGGTCATAGTCGGCCGACATAGTTACCTCTCAGGGGTTCTGGTTGTGAAATGGATGCGCACGCCGTGGGTGAACCCTCGTCGAAACGGGCCACCCACGGCGCGCACGGTGCCTCACATGAAGCGGTTGACGCCTGCCATCTCGCACTGGCCCATGTCGCCACCGCACTGCTCGACGGCCTGGCCCAAGCTCTGCAGAGCGAGGTTCAACTCCGTGGAATTCTGATTCCAGCGCTGCTGCGCTTCGGAGTACGAAAGGTTCGCCTCGCCCTCCCAGCTCCCAGCGAGTCGCGCCAATGCGCCTTCCCCCTCGGTGAGCAGGGCGTTGACCTTCCCGACCACGCCGTGGAGTTCGCCGGCATCATTGCTTATTCCTGCGAAGTTGTAGGTGATTGATCCATCTGAAGCCATGTTCGATTGCCTCGTCTCGTGTTGTTGGAGTGGTGGTTGGCGCTACAGAACCGAGCCCATGGCGGTCTGGACCGCGCTCGCGTTGTTCGCATCGGTGGCGTCATACTGCGCGCCTGTAACGTGGATGTTCTCGGAAATCTGCGACAGCAGAACGTTCTGCTGGTGCGACGCCTCGCGATAACGCTGGAGTGCCGCCTGCAACGCGATGCCCGCGCTGGGGCTGTTCAGGTTCGCCTGGGCTTGCGCGGCGATTGCCTCGACCTGGAGCCGGGTTGCCTCGAGATCGCCTGAAATGCGATCGAAGGTACCCGCCTCGGTGGTCAATGAGGCAACATCTGCCCTCATCGGAGATGACATGTGTTGACCTTCTCTCTGTTACCTGTATTTCGGTTTACCTGTGCTCTCGCCGATTTCGGCGAGCCCTCCCGACCCAGGCGGCCGGCAAGTCTGTGTCGGACGATCACCATTCGTCGTCCTCGTCTTCACTCAGATCGTGATCGAGCGGGGCCGGCGCGTTCAGGCCCGGCCTGTTTCCACCGCTCTTCCCGCGCTGACCCATCATTCCCATCGGGCCACCACCGCCCCCCATACCTGCACCGGCCCCGACCGGGGCCAACCCTGCCCCCGCTCCGGGTCCAGCACCGGCGCCGACGGCGACCGGGCTGGTGGACTGGAGACCTGACCCGACCAGGTTCGACATCAGCGGGGTCTGCGGGGCCGACCCACCGGCACCGGGCAGCGACGCCGCGCGGATCAGCCCGGCACCGGTGGCGGCTCCCGATCCACCGATCGCCGGATGATTCGAAAACGGTGTGGCACCGAGCAATCCGACTTGAGCGCCGTTGCCGTTGCCCATCCCGCCCATCTGCCCGAATAGCGAGGACATCTGTTGCAGCGGCTGGGTGAGCTGCTGGAATGGCTGCGTGACGCCCTGCATCATCTGCTGCGGCAACTGACCGAGCGTCGAACCGAGCTGAGAGGCCATCTGCATGCCCATCTGCATCCCCTGCTGGGGTGCCTGCTGCATGAGCTGACCCTGTTGCTGAGCCTGAGACTGCGCCTGCTGGGCAGATTGATGCACCGCGCCTTCGGCTCGGCCCGCGACCTGGTTGGCTGTGTCGAACTTCGCGACGGTACTGACCTTGGCGATGGTCGCGTTGCGGGCGAACGCGGTGGCCGCGCCGGGCACCGCGTTCCCCATAGCCATCGCCATACCCTGACCCCCCGCGGGCACCGTGATCGGCTTGGGCGGCGGGACCGGCGGAAACGTCGTGTTGAGCGAGGTATCCGCCTGGTACAGGCCCATCACCGACGCCGCGAGGTTCCACATCCGGATGTAGTCGGCTTCGTTGAGTGCGATCGGAATCCCGTTGACACCGAGGAAGTTCGTGGCGTGCAACACCGCATTCGTGACGTGGTTCTGTTCGATCTCCGCAATCTGCGGAGTCGCGGTGGCGGCGCTGGTCCACGCTGATGCCTGTGCGGACGCCTGCGCCGCACGCAGTTGAGCGGCGAGCGCCAACATCCGTAGCCAAAGCACCATCGGCATGACCGCGGAGATGGCTCGCTCGCTGGCCATCCCCTGCCACATCTGGCCCAGCGACGACAGGCTCGCCGTCAGTTCGTCGGCCTGGGTTTCCAGCGAGATCGCCAAGGCCTCCCACCCCGCGGCCGCCTGGAGCATCGGCACGGCGCCGGCCCCGGCCTGCAGGCGCGAGGTGTTGATCTCGGGCGGAAACGCGCCCCAGATCGGAGGCAGGGGGATCCCAGCAAACATGGATAAATCGCTCTTCTGTGCTGCCGGTCTACAGAGTGGTGGCGTTGGCGGCGTCGACCGCCTGGTAGGTCGCCGAAAGTTCGATGACCGTGGCGCCCGCGCGGGCGATCTCTTCCTGCGCCAGAGCGTTGAGTCCGAGGGTCTGTACGCCCTCTGCGGCGAACGCCAGTGCAGCCATGGCGGACACCTCGTCGGCACCGGCCGGTGCCAGTGCGCTGACCTCGGCAGTGGCGGCTGTTCCGGTCGACAGACCGCGTGCACCGTTGGCGGTGACCTGACCGCCGACGCCGGCTGCACCCGGGTTGTGGCTCAATGGTTGCATTTTGCTGTCTCCTCACGTCGCTAAACACACGAATGTATTTAGTTGTCGCTCAACGAGCACCAATACCCGGACGGGATGCTTTTTAACCCCCCGGACAATTTTAGCTTTGCGGTGGCTTCGCCATTTGCTGGAGAAGCACAAAACAAATCTTAACCGCCATCCGAGGGTGGTCTGAACACTTATTCTTCCGGCGGATCCACATACGCCGCCTGGATCACTTCCTTCACATCGGGAGTGACGTAAAACGCCTGTCCAGGGGGCCGTTTCTTGACGATGATCTCCCGAGACGGGAAGTCCTGCTTCTCGCCGGAGAGGAACATCGTGGGGGTCCCGGCGCCGTATGCGGCCCCCACGAACTTGTCCATCGTGGCTCTGCTGGCCTGACTCATCTGGCACGTCACGACAAGGTGTAGCCCGATGTCAGCTGCTGCCGGTAGCAACGGAGTGAGCGCTGCCATCGGCGACATCATCGCGCTCGCCGCGGTGATCATGTGCCAATCGTCGACGAGCAGGACGACGTCCGGCCCGGACCACCAGGACCGTTGCCGAAGCTGGCTCGGCGTGAGATCGGTCGGCGGCAACCGCTTGGACAGGTTCGCCACGAGCGCCTTGATCGACTCCTCCAGCGTGGCATGGTTGCGGTTGATGCCACCTGCCGGGAGCAAGTGGGTCTCAGGCACCGCTTCCAGCAGTCCCGACCTGTAGTCGGCGACCATGAACCGGACCTGCTGCGGGCTGTTGCGCGCGCAGATGGCCCGCGCGATGGCGTGGGCGATTGTGGTCTTGCCCGACTTGGCGGCGCCGAAGATCAGGTGGTGCGGACTGTTGTACATGTGGTTGTGAGCCACCGTCAGGTCTGCCTCGCGCACTCCGACCGGAATCGTCCACCGCGTGCGGTAGTCGGATTCGGGACCGGGTGGGTTCGGGTCGATCTCGTGCAGATGGATCCGAGACGGCAGGACACGCACCGGCGGAGCTTCGTCGGTGTGCCGTGCGGCGATCTCCTTCACCGCAGCGGTCATCGCAGGCACCAGTCCCTCGGCGCTGTGCACGCAGTCCAACCGAGGAACCCCGATCATCAGGTGATGCTTCTCGGTGGACACCGCCCGACCGGGCCGGTTCATCGGGATCTCCCGCGTGATGCGGTCGATCTGGGTTTCGTTGACGTCGCCGAGCCGGAATTCGATCTTCGTGCCGAGATAGTCGCGAATTCGAGATCGTAATTCGGTCCATCGCGGGGTCGAGATCATGGTGTGGACGCCGTACGCCAGACCCTGTCCAGCGATATCCTGCACCACCGGCTCGAGGTCGGGGAACTCAGAGGCGAACGCCGGCCAGCCGTCGATCACGAGGAAGACATCGCCGAAGGGATCGGCCGACGCGGGATGGTTGGGGTCCTCGCGCATCTGCCGATAATCGGCCACGGAGCCGACCCGGTACTGCTTGAACGTCTGCTCGCGTTGCCGCAGAACAGTTTTCACTTCCGCGACGACGCGGTTTACGCGATCCGGCTCTGCGCGTGTGGCGACACCACCGACATGCGGGAGATCCTCGACGTACATGAGGCCGCCGCCGCCCATGTCGACGCAGTAGAACTGGATCTGACGTGGAGTGTGCGACGCCGCGGCCGACAGAATGAAGGTCTGCAGCAGCGTCGACTTGCCGGTCTGCGGCGCACCGCCGACCGCGATGTTGCCCGCCGCTGTCGTGATGTCGATCCCCCAGACTTCCTGACGGTGCCTGCGCGGCTCGTCCATGACGCCGAGTCCGACGCGCAGCGGCCGCCCGTCGTAGTCACGGGCGACCAGTTCGTTGACAGGGGTTGGGTCGGCCAACGGCGGCAACCACATTCGGTACGCGTGGTTCTCACCGGTGGTCAGTTGCTCAAGGACGACCTCGCGCAGAACCTTCGGTCCGGAGTCGATGGTCATGAGTTCACCCTCGCGTCGAGGATGGGTGCCGCGGTGAAGCGATGGATGCGGATGCTGTTGTCGGCGTGCGCACGCGGCCCCAGATCGTCGTCACCGGCGTTGACGACCGTGGGCACGTACGGGTTACCTGTGTAGACGCTCTGGAATTTCACCGGATCCTCCATCCCGACACGCAGGAACCCGACGCCGCTCTCCTTGTTGGTGATGTATTGCGCCTCCGGCGTTCCGATCACGGCCTTGGACTCCGCGGAGCTGGTGGTACGCAACGCGATCCGGTAGGTGAGGTTGGGCTCGAGCTTGTCGATTCGGGTGCCACCCGTGTTCAGCGACTGGGTGGCCAGCAGCAGATGCACGCGCAACGACCGACCGACACGGCAGATCCGGTCGAACAGCTGAATGAAGTCCGGGTGATTCTGCAGGAGCTCGGCGAACTCGTCGACCACGACGAAAAGTGTTGGTAACGGTGGCAGATCGGCGCCGCGTTCCCGGTGTTTCTCGTACTCGGCCACGCCGGACAACGCGCCCGCAGCGCCCACCTGAATGCCGGCCTGCCGCAAAATCGACTGCCTGCGGTCGAGTTCGCCGGTCAGGACCTCACCCATGCGGCTGACCAGCTCAGCTTCTTCTTCCATGTTGGTGACCACGGCTGCGGTGTGCGGCAGCTTCTCCATCCCGAGGAAGGTCGACCCTCCCTTGAAGTCCGTCAGAAGCAGGTTCACCTGGTCGGGATGATGTGTGGCGGCCAACGACAGGATGAGCGTCCGCAAGAACTCCGACTTGCCCGAACCTGTGGTGCCGATGAGCATTCCGTGCGGACCGGCACCGAACTCGGCGCCCTCCTTGATGTCCAGGTACATGACGTCGCCGGTCCTGAGCTCATGGCCGAAGGGGATCCTGAGGCGATCCCGGTCGGTATCGGTGAACATCCGCCAGCGCGCCGGCGTGACATCCTCGACCGATTGCGCTCCGACGATCTCATGCCATTCGGTCGCGACCTTCTTCTGGACGCGCGTGCCCTTGTCGATGATGGTTCCGGTGATCGACCAGCCGGCCAGCTTGCGGGCCACGCGCTCGGCCTGGTCGGGTGTCATGCCGTCCACCTGGCTGGCCACCAACCGGAACGACGCTCCCGGCAGCTTGTCATCGGCGGTGTGATCGGCATCGTCGACCCGAATGCGGTACGCCGAGCGGTGATTACCCAGAGTGATGACGGTGACCCCCGAACGGCCGTCCATCGGGAATCCTGCTCTGCCGCCGGTCAAGTCGATGACCACGACGTAGGCGCCGCTGGGCGTCGCGTCCGCGGTGTGCGGTCCCCGGGCCGCGAGATCACTGAGGGCGTCGGGGCGGGTGAACACCATCCGAGTGGCGCCGGCCGCATCGGTGTCCGACTGATGCTGAACGTGCGGCAGCCACTTCACCCACTCCCACGTCGGATCTTCGGGATCGTCGGTCAGCACGCGGATCTGCAGCATGTCCGGCGGATGGAACACCGCGAGGTGGCAGATCATGGCGGTCAGCAGCTTGGTGGCGCCGTCGAGGTCGCCGCCGACGGCGATTGTCGGGAACGTCTTGAGTTGCACCAGCTTCGGGCAGTCGTGAATGAGACCGTGCGTCCGCAGGAACTTCGTCACCCACATGTGGCTGACAGGTTCGAGGTGGGCCTGCGGCGCGCCCGCGGGTCCGGCCAGCTCGGCACCCACCGCGGGTTTGAGCAACCGGTCGACGGCGGGTTCGGAGCCCAGCCCGATCCTGGTGGCGGCGTAGAAGTCGTGATTGGTGTTCCGCGACCACTGCCGGTGGGTGCCGATGATCGACAACAGGTCGTCGGGGTGCGGCGCGTGATAGTTGAAGAACGTCACCTGGGCTGCCGCCGAGGACGTCACTCTGGTGCGAAGCCCCGCGAGATAGCGCAGATACTCCTTGCGGTCGGCGTTGATCTCCGGAACCTTCTTGCCGCCACTGCCGCCACCGGCCATCAGGCCGACCGCACCCATCACCACCATCAGCGGCATCATCAGCATGTACGGCGAAAAGTTGCGCATGCCGCCGAAGATCAGGATGGCGATCATGCCGAGCATGCAGCCACCCATCACCCACGGCAATGCCTTCTGCATGCCCGACGGCGGGATGTCCACCCCGAGGTCGTCCGGCGGGGTCACGTTGATCTCACCCGGGGTCAGGCGTGGCCCCCGCTTGAGGGTCGGCGTGAACTTTCGAGTCGTCATCCTCCGCCTCCGTTGCTCGCACCGACCGGAGCCGCGGCGTCACCACCGACCTTGCGGGGGTTCGGATTTGCCGGCAGCGTGTCGTGCTCGATCAGCGCCGCCTCCTGCGACAGCACCGGACCGTCCACCAAACGGCTGACCACCTGCCACGGCGCCGTCCGTGGCGCGCTCAGCCCCAGGCGCGCAGCGGTCTGCTCGTCGGGCAGTCCATAGCGCACCCCTTGCGGGTCGATGTAGTACAGGTTCTCGCCGTAGCGCGGATCCGGCGACTGCAGCCGGATGTACTGCCCACCGGAGATGTACACCGTGGCGTCACCGGTGATCTGCTTGATGCCCATGGTCAGTGCCGACCCGGTCAGCGGAAGGCGACGCCCAGCAATCACCGTCATCTTCGGCGCTTGGTCACCCGCAACCCGCTGCCACGACCAGCACAGCGTCGGAATCTCTTCACGCAGAAGCACATCCATCGGCACGTCGGGCAGCGGCGAGTTGTACACCTGCTCGGGGATTCGGGCGACCGCGCTGGACTCCATCGACGGTGGCTCGATGAGGCCGTAGGAGTTGGTGGCGCGCAACGCGGCAGCTGTCGTGTTGTTGACCTTCGCCACCCCGTTCGGCAGCACGACATAGTGCTGCTCGTCGGAATCTGTGACGGTCAGGAACACCGATCCCACAACGAGTTCCGGGGGCAGTCCCACCGTGTTGGGGGTGCCGCCGGCCGGGATGAAAGGCAACTGCCACGGCCCCGCATTCGGCAGGGCGTTGAACAGGCCCTCCGATATCGGCGTCGAGCGTGCGGTGACGGGGATCCCGACGGCGGAGGTCACCGCGCGGTCGGCGAGGTCGATGAGGTGACGACCCGTGTCGGTGACGAGCCAGTCCTGATCCTTGTAGGAGACGAGCATCCCCTGGTCCGGCCGCATCCCGGCGACGGACGCATCGGTGGCCAGCGGGGTGATGAGCACCGACGATTCCACGGTCGGCGCCACGCTGTCAGGCTTGATCACGGTGTCGCACAACGTCCACTGCGAATCCGAAGACGACGACACCGGGGTGGCGTAGGGGGCACCGGGGATGCCGACGGGCTGCCCCTTCGGCATCCGATCCAGCTCGTCGGACTTGACCGCGACGGGCGTCTTGCCGTCGCCGAGGATCAGCCGGGCCGACGTCAGGTTGTAGACCGGTCGCAGTTGACCGCTGTCGGGGAGCACGATGTAGAGCTGATTGGTGGTGCGATCCACCAGAAGTGTGTCGCCGCCGCGCTTTCCGAGCGGTTTGAAGTACGCGAGCAGAACCGCACCGAGGCAGATCAGCACCGCGATCACGATGCCGGCCGACACTGCGCGGCTGTAGAACTGCAACGGATCGTCGAACATCCGGGTGTCGCGCCGCACGATGGCGTGCTCGACACGGCGCAGCAGGAACCGCCATCCGCTGACCTGGACCTTGGTGGTGAGTCTGAAACCGGCCATCGCTTATCCGCTGATATTCAGTCGTCCGTGCACCGACGCGATCGCCGCCGCCATGTCTTCGCCGCTGATCTCGCTGAGCTGCTCGACGTCGAGATTCTCGAAGTCCAGTGAACGCGCCAGGCGCATGTCACGGGTCTGCTCACCTGCCTCGACCAGCTGTCGCGCGTAGCGGCCGTTGCCTGCGACGTCCAGGGCCGGTTTGCCACTCGAGGTGCTCTGCGTCAACAGTGTCGCCGCTTCCAGAACCTGCTTCGCCGCCTCGTCGCTCAAGCTCGAATCGTTGGCGGCCGCGAGCACCCGGGCGATATCGACGATCTCCTCGGGCGAGTACGAATCGAACTCGATACGCGTCGAGAACCGGGACCGCAGACCGTCATTGGTTTCCAGCAGGCGATCGATGTCATTGCTGTATCCCGCGATGATCACCACGAGCCGGTCGCGGTCGTTCTCCATTCGCGCCAGCAGGGTGTCCAATGCCTCGGTGCCGAATGGGTCGGCGCGGCCGTCGCGCTCCTGCACCAGGGTGTAGGCCTCGTCGATGAACAGCACCCCGTCCATTGCCCGATCGATGGTGCGGGCGGTCTTGACCGCCGACTGTCCTTCGTACTCGGCGACGAAATCCTTCCGGGACGTCTCGATGAGCTTCGGCTCCGCGATGACGCCGAGGCCGGCCAGAATGTTGGCCACCACGCGCGCGATGGTCGTCTTACCGGTGCCGGGGGGACCGGTGAAGATCATGTGCTTCGATGCCTGCGCCACCTTCATCCCCCGCGCCGCGCGCACTTTCGCCATCTGCGTCGCCGCCCGGTAGCGCTCGATCTGCTCCTTGACCCGGGTGAGGCCGATCTGGCGGTCGAGTTCTGCCTGGGCTTCGGCCAACAGCGTCTCACGACCCGTATTGTCGGCTTGTGCGCTGGCCGGATCCCACGGGTCGCGTCGCGACGCGATCTTCTCGGCCGTCGTCGTCTCCAGCCGGTAGGCCGGATCCTTCAGCGCGGCAGCAACTTCCGGTGTCGGATGTGATGCCTGCAGCCATTCGAGCAGGCGGACGGCGGCCTCCTCGTTGCCCAGGGAGCGATACGCCATCGCCGAATACCAAGCGATGGTCCGATTGCACGCCTGTCCGGCGGGTGCTGAATTCGCTTCCACGAGGCGGCGTTCGGCCTCGGTGAACAACCCGAGGTTGGCTGCGGCGACGCCGTGCGCCACCAGTGCGGCACCGGCCAGGAACTTGTCCGGCCAGGTGTTGGCGGCGGATCGCACCTCGTCGATGACGTCGGTCCAGCGCTGCGCCGCGGCGAAGACGACGGCCTTCACCCAGGACACCAGGTGTTCGGCACCGGCAGCGGGCGCGGCATCGAGGGCTTCGATCGCGTCGGTGTAGTTGCCGACACCGGCCTCACTGACGGCGAAGCCCAGGGTTATCGCCAGGGGCGAGTTCACCGGATAGGTGATGTCGCCGAACATCCCGCCGATGGGCACTCGTGCACCGAGGCTGTTCATCGACATCTCGGCGGCGCTGGCGAGTTGGCCGAAGTTGTTGCGGGAGTACCACGCCCGGAACATCGTGACCCGGTCGGTGTCACCGCATCGAATCCTGCCGACCCAGGCGTCGCAGGCGGATTCGTCGTAGTCGGTGATCTCGGTGAACAACTCCAGCGACCGCGTCTGTGAGGTGGGCAGCAAGCCCACCGCGGTGCCGAAGACACTTGCCAAATGTTCCGTCATTCCTCACCTGCGTAGCGGTTCGCGAACAGCTCGGCACGGGCCGCCTGAGCCTGTTCCGGGGTGGGCAGATCCAGATCCCGGTTCAAGAAGTCCCGGGTGGCCACGGTGTCATGGCCTTGTTCTCGCATGCCCTCGAGCATGAAGGTGTACTGGGCGGACCTCGCATCCTGAGTAGCCAGGCCGGCGATGACGACAATCTCTTCGGCCAGCATCGACTCCGTCAGCGAAACTGCGTGCGGGGCAAGATCTATCTGATGCACGCGACCGTCCATGTACGTCGTCACGGTCACCGTGCCCGGCGGATTGGTCACCGTGAACATCGGCATCGCCGCGTCATCTTCGGCACCGAGGTCGATCGCCAGTGCCGCCGGCCCGGGTTCACGGTCGTCCTCGTGCGAGTAGTCGCCGAGAATCAGCCCCAGATCGGTTTCGCCCTCGTCGGCACCGACCGCGCTGTAGTCCAGCGCAGCCAAGTCGTCATGATCCCCGTCGTCGCGGGGATCGTGCGGAGGGTTGGCCACCGTAGTCGTTCGCCTTTCTCAGTCCGGCACGGAGTTGTCGCCAGCAGCGGCGTCGACATGGTCGAACCACGACTTCGAGGGGAGGAACTCCATCAAGCTGTCGAGTACACGCTTCAGGTTTTCGTCGGTACCGGGAAGGAAGCTGCCGTAGAGCTCGTTACCAACCCGGCGCGGAAGCGAGACGATCCGGCCATGGCTGGAGTCGAGCACTCCCGCCCCGACACCGGCCTCTGCGTACGTGCCGCCGGTCCTCCGCTCGTTGGCGGTGATCTCCACCCAGCTGTCGGGCGTCGCGATGGCTTCGGCGTAGATCTTCGCCGACGACGTCGGTTGCCCGTATGCGGCGAGTTGCTCGACGGTCCGCGTCTCGGCCAATTTCGACACGATGCCGGTCAGCGGTTCCACGTTGGCCGGCGTCGCGCTGCCCAGGACGACATTCACCATGGCGGCGAGACCGACCTGCGGAGCCACCCGCTGAAGCACCAGCATCTCTTCATCCCGTGCGGCGACGACATGACGCTCCCCCTTGCGGCACACCACGAAGCGCACCATCTTGCCATCGTGGTCGCGGCGCCACCACCGGCAGTCCAGGGTTCGATCGGGCCGACTCAGCGCATCGACCATGGCCGCGACCTCGGGGTGCGGGTCCCCGTGCGCGGTCAGAACGCCTTGAGAAGTCAAGTCGCGGGCCACCTGGTCCCAGACGATCTTGCGTTGATCCTCGTAGGGGATGTTGGGAAGAATCCCCAGCGACAGCGGGAAGTCGACCAAATGAAGCCGGTCGGCGATCACCAGCATTCCGTCGATCGTCACCTCAACGCCCACCACATCGTCGTAGTGGGTCGGCTCGGCGTCACCGAAGACTGGGCTCGCCATCAGCGCACGAACCGACCCATGTGGCGCCGTGTCTGCCCGACACCGTCGATACGCGCGGCCGCATTGCCTTTGCCAGACCCCGTGGAGTTGCCAAGCATAACCATGTGTCGCACCCCTTCCAACGGGAGCCTACCAGCGGGAATTGAGTGCTCATGACACCAATTCGTCACCCTCCGGTGGCGCTCCGACAAAGTTCCATTTCCTCTCCAGTTATCGCCTAAACATCATCAGAGTGCTTCGTCAGAGTGATAGCAAACACGGCTGCCCGGCTTCGCGCGGGCCAGACGCGATCGCCACGCACCACGATCTGCCACCCGCCGGGAAGTCTGTAACGTCCGGGCCCGCCCGCTGCACCGTCTCATGAGGTCGTTTGCTGGTCCTCCCATGCCGCTAGCCTTGCCTGGAACAGCACGTACCGAAGCGTGAAGGAGACGGGTGGTGACCGACCGCGACGAGACCGTACGTGACAACGAGCCTGTGACCGACCAGTCCCCGGCGTTGCCTCCGCCACCGGAAACGCGGGCGATGTTCCGTCCACCCGCGGCTCCCGGGCACCGCTACGCGGAATGGGGCGACACCCAGCAGCAGGGTTGGTCGGCACCGACCCGGCCGGTACCTCCCCACCCCGCCCCCGCTCATCCGTCTCCTCCTCCGAGCAGTCCAACCTGGCCGGGGCCGACGCAGCACCCGCAGGCGCAGCCGCCGCCGGCGTCCTATGCCGAACGCATCCGTTCCGATCAGCTCGTCCCGACCCGCAGGGCCGTTCCCGGTCACGGATGGCGAGCTGTCCTCCACAAGGCGACTTTCGGTCTGGTGAATCTCGGACCGTCTCCGGAGGAGCGCAGGCTCGCCGAACTTGAGGCCGTCATCCGTGGACCTCTGCGCGGGCGGTTCAAGATCGGCGTGATGGGTAAGGGCGGGGTCGGCAAAACCACCGTGTCAGCGTGTATCGGCTCGCTCCTGGCCGAACTGCGCCCGGACGACCGCGTCGTCGCCATCGACGCCGACACCGCCTTCGGCAAGCTCGGCAGCCGCGTGGACCCGGCCGCTCAGGGTTCGTTCTGGGAGCTCGCCGCAGACCGGCACCTGGAAACGTTCGCAGACGTCCGTAACCGGCTGGGGCACAACGCCGCCGGCTTGTTCGTCCTTGCCGGCGAAGCAACACCGGCGCGCCGGCGGGTGCTCGACCCGGCGATCTACCGCGAAGCCGCGGCCCGCCTCGACCGTCACTTCTCTATCGTGGTGACCGACTGCAGTTCCACGATGGACTCACCGGTGACCCAGGAGGTTCTTCGCGATCTGGATGCGCTCGTAGTGGTGTCCTCACCGTGGGTGGACGGCGCCGCCGCGGCTGGGCAGACCCTCGACTGGCTGGCCGCGCGGGGCATGACGACACTGCTTGAGCGCACCATCGTCGTTCTCAACGACTCCGACGGCCATGCCGACAAGCGCACCAGAAGTGTTCTCGCCCAGCAGTTCTCAGGGCACGGCCAACCGGTGGTCGAGATCCCGTTCGACGGCAGCCTGCGGCCGGGCGGCGTCATCACCGGGACGGCCCAGATGTCGCGGGCGGCGCGGCGCAAGCTCGTCGAAGTGGCCGCAGCGCTGGCCGGATTCTTCCCCCACGACGAGCGCCCACGCGCCCGTCCCTGAGGCTCACTCGATCTGGACGACCAAACCCTCGATGGCCTCGACCTCGGCATCCGAGACGGGCTGGCCCGCTTCCGCCTGCCGGATTGCGTCCTCGGAAACACCCGCTGCCTGAGCGGTTTCGAGAACCGTGAGGTTTGCGCCCCGCCGGGCGGCATATAGGCGCTGCCCCAGCGACGCGTCCGGCGCGGCCGCGGCGCGCAGCATCAGGTCGTCATAGAGACTGCGGACAGTGCTGAGCGCCTTGATCAGAGCGGGGGTGACCCGTCCGATCCGGGCGGCGCGCGAGGCGACCGCCTCCAGTTGTCGCAGATCTGCGAGGATCGCAGTCGTCCGCGTCATGAACGCCGGGTCGTCGATGGGCGGCAGGGTGTCGGCCGTTGAACCGAGAGCGCCGACCGCGGTGATCACCGCCTGGGCGATAAGCGACGCCTCGTCGTTGTTCGTCGTCGGCGCTGCCGCCGGGGCGGGCTTGCTGCTCGGCACAGGTTCGCCGTTGCGCAGCCGCGCGATGGTGCCCGGAGGCCACTGCAGGATCTTCTCCAGACGGGACCTGGTCCGCTCGCGAGGCCAGCTTCTGCCCTTCTCGAAGGCGATGAGTGCGCCGGCGTTGATGATGCCCTCGGCGGCGAGGCTGCGCTGACTGATGTCGAGCTCGCGACGGCGGGCCGCTGCGGCCGCACCCGCCCGACGCATGCCGGCGTCCGGCGCCCCGGTCGACGCGTCGACCGGTTCAGCGTTCGTCATCTCTACCGGAATCCCTCATGCGGTGTGGCCAGGCGAGCGCCGGTTGAAGCGCCGCAACACGACCAAGCTACATCACTTCGCTGGTCTATACCGTAACAACGCGATGGAAATTTCGCACTAATCCGTAGCAGTGCACGGACCGCCACAGGTGAAGTGAAAGGCCAGTTCAAACTGCATGCGGCCTCGAAGTCGTTGCGCTCGAATTGCTGGCCGGGTTCAAGACCGAAGCACAAACTGTTGCACTGCTACGGTTTGTTGGTTACGTTGTGCGTCATCGCGGCGAGAGCGCCGCCGGCATAGGTAAGGAGCACACCGATGAACGCAAAGTCCTGGGATGAGACGCCGGTCGGCGAGTGCACGCGCGACCCCGAACGCTGGACCACGACCGCCGACGACGAGGCCAAGGCGATCTGCCGTTCGTGCCCGCGCAGGTGGTTGTGCGCCCGGGAAGCCTACGAATCGCCGCGCGCTGAGGGCCTGTGGGCAGGGATCTACGTTCCCGAAGCGGGCCGCGGTCGCACCTTCGCGTTGCGCCAGCTCAAGTCACTGGCCGAACAGAACGGTTACCCGGTCGGTGAGCGCCGGGTGTACTACGCCGACATTGCCTGACCCAGCGCCGTCCGCCGCCGGTCGGGGGGTCGGCGGCGGACGAGCCCCGGAATAGTTCGCACGCGGTGTCGGTTACATGATTCGTCGGTGCCGGGCATGCCCCGGGCCCCAACCCACAGTCGCTTCGAGCGACCACTTGCCGAGAGGCGCAGGCGGCACCGACCCGAACACTCACCAAGTGTCGATGAACCGGCTCCCCACGGGAGCCGGTTTTTTCGTGGCCATCAGAGTCGATGCGATGACCGACCGCGTTTCCGCCGGATCGATCACGTCGTCGATCTCGAAGAGCATCGCGGCGTTGAGCGCCTTGGCGTTCTCCTGAGCCGCCGCGGTGGCGATCCGCACACGCTCCTCCCGCTGCTGCTCGTCGGCGATCGCGTCCAGCTCTTTGCGCATGCCCAGCCTGACGGCCCCTTCGAGGCCCATTGGTCCGAGATGCGCACCCGGCCAGGCCACCGTCAACACCGGCTCGTGCAGGCTGCCGCCCGCCATCGCCTGAGCGCCGAGACCGTAGCCGCGGCGCAGGATCACCGCGATCAGCGGTGTGCGAAGTGCTGCCCCTGCCACCAACATTCGTGACGCCCGGCGTACCAGAGATTCTGCTTCGGCAGCGGGTCCCACCATGTATCCGGGGCAGTCGATCAGCGAGACCACGGGCAGCCCGAAGGCATCGCACAGCTGAAGGAAGCGGGCTGCCTTGTCGGATGCGGCGGCCGTGATGGCCCCCGCGGTGAAGCGCGTGTCATTGGCGATCACGCCCACGGGTCGTCCCTTGATCCGGGCCAGAGCGGTCACCATTTCCCGCGCGAACCGCGGGCGCAGGAACGTCACCGATCCCTCGTCGGCCAGGGTTTCGATGACCGGCGCGACGTCGTAGGCGCGGCGCGCTCGCTCGGGCACCGCTGTACGTAGCGCCGTTTGGTCTCCGACGGTCCATTGGTCGATCGAGCCCTGGAAGTAGCCGATGAGGCGTTTGGTCGCCGCCACCGCCTCGGCTTCGTCGGCCACGACGACGTCGACGTTGCCGTTGGGCTCCTGCATCGACATCGGGCCAACGTCGTCAGGGGGCACGTCACCGAGGCCGCCGCCGGCGATCATCGCGGGTCCGCCCATGCCGAGTGAGGCGTCCCCGGTGGCGACGATCAGATCGGAAGCGCCTGCGATGACGGCGTTTCCGGCGAAGCAGCGGCCTTTGACCACAGCGATCCGCGGCACGAGGCCGGAAAGTTTGGCCCAGAGAGCGAACGCCCGGGTATCAAGTGACGACACGACGGGATAGTCCGTGTCGCCCGGTCTGCCGCCGCCGCCTTCAGCGAAGAACACTGTGGGCAACCTCATCCGCTCGATGAGTTCGAAGAGCCGGTCCTTCTTGCGGTGGCCGAGTCCACCCTGGGTGCCGGCGAGCACCGTGTAGTCGTAGGACAGCACCGCGCAGGCTGCGGCCTCGGCGCCGAACAGCTCGCCGTTGATTCGGGCGGTGCCCGCGATCAGCCCGTCCGCGGGGGTTCGGGCGATCAGGTCGTCGATGTCGCGGCGGGCGCGCTGCGGGGCGACGGTGAATCGCCCGTACTCGACGAACGATCCGGGGTCGACGAGGTCGTCGACATTCTCGCGGGCCGTGCGACCGCCGGCGGCATGCCTGCGGGCGACGGCGTCGGGCCGCGCGGCGTCCTCGGTCAGACCGCGGCGGCGCAGCAGCTCGGCCAGATCCCCGCGGATCTGGTACTCAGGCATCGAGTTCGACGATCGCCGCGGCAATCTCGTCGAGGAGGGCATCCACCTGGGTTTCGTCGTAGCCGCGCTTTCCGAACGGCGGCTTGTTGAACCGGACACTGCGGACGTCGTCGGCGGTGAGATGGCCTCGCCCGTCGAGGCGGCGTGCGCACAACGCGACGAAGTCGAGCACTGCTTTTTCGTTGTAGCCGCGTTTCCCGAGCGGCGGCTTTTCGAAGGTGAAGTTCCGCAGGTAGTCGGCCGTGACGGCGCCGTCGCTCATGGCGACAGACTAGTGCGCGAGTTATCCACAGGGCCGCCGGTTCACGGCTGTGGCTTGTCGGGCGCCGGGCATAGCGTTCGGGTATGACGAACTGGATCAACACAGTCAGCCGCGATCACGTCGAGCGTGGCGTTCGCGGCCGCTTCACACAGGCCAACCACGGCAAGCCCCACATGCTGCGCAAAATGGCGCGGGGCGACTGGATTGTCTTCTACTCGCCCAAGACGGTGTACCCCGATGGTCCGCCTCTGCAGGCGTTCACCGCGATCGGCCAGGTCGCCGACGACGAGCCCTATCAGGCGGA
This sequence comes from Mycolicibacterium iranicum, assembly GCF_002101705.1. Lineage (GTDB taxonomy): Bacteria > Actinomycetota > Actinomycetes > Mycobacteriales > Mycobacteriaceae > Mycobacterium > Mycobacterium iranicum. The sequence continues at coordinate 48,496 of NZ_LQPC01000028.1, forward strand.
CGTGTCGCCGGATTTCCAGCCGTGGCGGCGCAACGTCGACTTCCTCTACTGCGCGGAGACCCCGATCCGGCCTCTGCTCGACGACCTCGACTTCATCGAAGACAAGGCGCGGTGGGGATACAAATTCCGCTTCGGGGTCTTCAAGATCTCCGACGACGACCTCGACGTCATCCGTTCGGCAATGGTGCGGCCGGTCGAGGGGTCTAGTCTGGGTGCATGAGTAACACGGATGCCGCGCCGGTCGAAGTCGATTGTGCGGCATCGCGATTCGCTGCCAATCTGGATGGTGTGCTGCACCCCCGCGAGGTCCCGCTCGGCGGGCCGCGGGCGATCCGGGTGCGGCGCACCCTCCCGCAGCGGGAGCGCTCCCTGATCGGCGCCTGGTGTTTTGCCGACCACTACGGGCCCCATGATGTGCGCGCCGGCTCGGGCATGGATGTGCCTCCGCACCCGCACACCGGTCTGCAGACAGTCAGTTGGCTGTTCAGCGGGGAGATCGAACACCGCGACAGCGCGGGCGTGCACGCGATGGTGCGTCCTGGCGAGCTGAACCTGATGACGGCGGGCGCCGGCATCTGCCATTCCGAAGTGTCCACCGCGGCGACGACGCTGTTGCACGGTGTCCAGCTGTGGGTCGCACTACCGGACGCCGACCGTGACACCGACAGGGACTTCGCGCATTTCGCACCGCCACTGCGCACCGTGGGCGCCGCGGCGGTCCGGGTGTTTCTCGGCGAACTCGATACCGGTCGGTCACCGGTCCACACGTTCACCCCGCTGCTGGGCGCCCAAGTCGATCTCGACGCCCGTGCCGAGGTGGTGTTGGATGTCGACACGGGATTCGAGCACGGGGTCCTGGTCGACAGCGGTGATGTCGCGGCGTGCGAATCCACCTTGCAGCCAGGCGATCTCGGCTATCAGGGCACCGGGTACGGGCAGCTCACCATCACCAACCGCGGTGATGCACCGGCACGGGTGGTGCTCCTCGGCGGCACGCCGTTCGGCGAGGATTTGGTGATGTGGTGGAACTTCGTGGGCCGCAGCCACAGCGACATCGTGGGTTACCGCGAGCAGTGGCAGCAGGAAGACGAGCGGTTCGGTTCCGTCGACGGCTACCGCGGCGCCGTCGCGCGGTTGCCTGCGCCACCTCTTCCGAATGCGACGCTGCGTCCGCGGTCCAACCCCGGGGTATAGAGAAGTCATGACCACCGACAAAACCGGCGCGCCTACTGACGTCATTGCCGAATCCGACCGCTTCAGCATCTCCGTCGACGGGCAGAAGGTCGGGTTCACCGAGTTCATCGACGTGGGTGATCAGCGAATATTTCCGCACACCGAAGTCGACGACGCGTTCGGTGGACGCGGCTTGGCAACCATTCTGATCAAAGAAGCGCTCGACAAGACCCGCGCCGAGGGGATGCGCATCGTGGCTGTCTGCTCGATGGTCGCGGCCTTCATCGACAAGCATCCCGACTACGCCGACGCGGTCGACCCACTCACAACCGATCTGAAAAGAGTCCTGGCCCGCCGCTGAGCTATCGTCGCCGCGGTGAGCGCCCGGTGTTTCTTCGTGCCCGACTCCCCTGGCGGTAAGGAATTCGTCCCGACCGACTGGGCGCGCGGCCCGTGGGGAGCCACGATCAGCGGCAACTACGTCGGCGGCCTGCTCGGTCACGTCATCGAGCGCGATGCCTCTCCGCGGTTGGCGACAAGCAACCTCGAGATCATCAGGGCTGCCTTTTCTCGGCGGCGTCCGGACGCTGACGAATGACAGCGTCGACCCAGCTCCAACCCAGATGGGCCGGACCGGGAGTGGTACGGGGCGATGAGGTCAGGGGGCGGGGACGGGATCGCCTTCGGCCGTGACATAGGCGGCGGTGATGCCGCCGTCGACGCGGAACTCGGTGCCGTTGACGTAGGACGAGGCGTCGCTGGCGAGGAAGACCGCTGCCTCAGCGATCTCCTTGGCTTGCGCGAAGCGACCGTAGGGGACGTGAATGAGGCGGCGCGCCTTTTGATCCGGGCTGAAGAGGGTGTCTAGCAGCGGAGTTTCGACGGGGCCGGGGCTGATGGCGTTGATCTTTACGCCCTTCTTCGCGAACTCGACCGCGATCTCACGGGTCAGCGACAGCACTGCACCCTTGGAGGCGGTGTAGGCGATCTGGGAGGCCGCCGAACCCATGGACGCCACCAGAGACGCGGTGTTGACGACGGAGCCGCCGCCGTTGCGGATGAGGTGGCGCAGACCGTGTTTGCAGCAGAGGAACACGCTCAGCGTGTTGACCTTCAGCAGGCGGTTGAACACCTCGACTTCGGTCTCCAGGACCGAGCCGTCTTCGGGCAGCGCAATACCGGCGTTGTTGAACAGCACGTCGATGCGGCCGTACTTCTCTGCGACGGTGTTGTAGAGCGCCTTGACCTCGGGCTCGTTGGTGAGATCGGCGGTCAGGAACAGATCGGCCGCCGGAGCCTCGCCCTGGATGTCGACCGCGACGACGGTGGCGCCTTCGCGCTTAAACGCCTCCACCGAGGCGCGTCCGATGGATCCCGACGCGCCGGTAATAACGGCGACCTTCTTGTCCAAATACTGCATGTCAGCCTCCGGTGCTGAAGAAAACGTTCTTGACTTCGGTGTATGCGGCCAAGGCGTCCGGTCCCAGCTCGCGCCCGAGACCGGATTGCTTAAAACCTCCGAACGGGGTGGTGATTCGGACGGAGCTGTATGAGTTGACGGCCAACGCACCGGCCTGCAGACCGCGCGCCACCCGCATCGACCGCGCTGCGTCAGTGGTCCACACCGACCCGGCCAAGCCGTAGGCGGTGTCATTGGCACGGTGCAGCGCTTCCTCCTCATTGTCGAAGACCAGCACCGACACGACGGGGCCGAAGATCTCCTCCCTGGCTGCGCGGTGCGCATCCTCGATCGGGTGCAGCACCGTCGGTGCGAACCAGTAGCCCGGCCCGCTCGGCGCCGTTCCCTGGAACAGCACCGGGGCGTCGCCGAGATAGTCGCTCACACGGTCGCGCTGGGTGGCCGAGATCAGCGGACCCATCTCGGTGGCCTCGTCGAGTGGATCGCCGACGGCGATTCCGGTGACGACCTTCTCGAGGCGCTCCAAGAAGTCGTCTAACACGTTGCGCTGCACAAGGACTCGGGACCGTGCGCAGCAGTCCTGACCGGCGTTACCGAACACGCCGCCGGCCAGGCCCTCTGCTGCGGCGTCGAGATCGGCATCGGCGAAGATGATCGCCGCAGACTTGCCGCCCAGTTCCAGGGTGACCCGTTTGATGGTGTCGGCGGCGCGTCGGGCGATATCCTTGCCGACCGCGGTCGATCCGGTGAAGGCGATCTTGCCGATGCCGGGGTGATCGACCAGCTGCCGACCGATGGTCGTGCCGGTGCCGTTGACGACGTTGAGCAGTCCCTCGGGCAGTCCGGCGTCAGTGGCGATGCGAGCCAATTCCAGCGAGGTAAGCGGCGTCAGCTCCGACGGTTTGAGGACGACGGCATTGCCTGCGGCCAGCGCGGGGGCGACCTTCCAGCTGGCGATCGACAAGGGGAAATTCCACGGGGTGATGAGCCCGACCACCCCGATCGGTTCCAGGAACGTCATGTCCACGCCCCCGGCGACCGGGATGGTCTGCCCGAGAAGGCGTTCCGGGGCTGCGGAGTAGTAGCGGAAGGTGGCGGCGGCTCCGCCGACGGCGCCGCGGGCATCGCCGATGGGCATGCCGACGTTGCGGCTCTCCATCCGCGCCAGCGTCTCGGTTTCGGCGTCGACGGCGGCCGCGATCGCCGCCAACACACCAGCGCGGTACTGCGGTGATTCCGCGGCCCAGGCCCGTTGGGCGGTGTGCGCGCGGTCGATGATGCGGTCGAGTTCGGCGGCGCTGGTCTCCTCCACGGAGTCCAGGACGGCCTCGGTGGCCGGCTCGATCAGTTTGATGGCCACAGGTGTTCCCTTCTGCTCGCCGCAGCGGCGGCTACGAAGTCGGTCAGAGCGTGTTCGAGTTCCACGGCTTCGGGGTGCCACTGCACGCCCAGGACGTAGCGGCAGCCCCGCCATTCCAGGGCCTCGGGTAGGTCGTCGGGCAGCGACCGCGCGGTCACCGATGCGCCGTCGCCGATGCGGGCGATGCCCTGGTGATGGTGGGAGTTGACATGCGAGGTGCCCGCCCCGGTGATCGACGCGGCCAGGGTGCCAGGGGTGACGACGACGTCGTGGTAGGTCGGGTGGTCGAGGCGGCCGGGGCTGCGGCGGTGCTCCTCGTAGCCCTCGTCGAGCAGGTGCTGGTGCAGCGTGCCGCCCGCGGCAACGTTGAGGATCTGCAGGCCGCGGCAGATCCCCAGCACGGGCAGGTCCATCGCCAACGCCTCAGCGGCCAAGGCGATCTCGAAGGCGTCGCGGGCGGGGGCGGTGCCCTCGGTGCGGTCGGTCTTGGTCTGACCGTAGGTGCCCGGTTCCAGGTCCGCGCCGCCGATCAGCAGCAGCCCGTCGATGCGGTCCAGCAGCAACCGGGGGTCGGCGACCACCGAGGGGTCGGGGATCAGCCCGATCGCCAGGCCGCCGGCCTCGCGCACCTTGTTGAGGTAGGTCGATGAGACGATCGCCGCGGGTTGATTCCAGAAGCTCCACGCCGCGTTCTCATAGGCGGCGCAGATGCCGATGATGGGTGGCGTCCTCATAGCCGTTCGTAGCCTCGCTTTCGTTCCCAGTCGGTGATCGCCGAGTTGAACTCGGCCAGTTCGATTTCCGCGGCGTGCAGATAGTGTTCAATCACGTCGTCGCCGAACGCCTCGCGGGCGGTGGTGCTGCCCCGCAGGCTGGTGATGGCGTCGGCGAGCGTCAGTGGGATGCGTTCGTGATCGGCTGAGTAAGCGTCGTGCTCCTCGGCGGGTGGGAGCGCAAGCTGGTTGTCGATGCCGTGCAGGCCCGCGGCAATGGTCGCCGCCAGCACCAGATAGGGGTTGACGTCGCCGCCGCCGACCCGGTTCTCGATGCGGGTGGCCGGGCCCTTACCGAGCACCCTTAAGGCACAGGAGCGGTTGTCGTGACCCCATGCGATTGCCGTGGGTGCGAACGAGCGGCTGGCGAAACGCTTGTAGGAATTGATGTTCGGAGCGAAGAAGAGCGTGAACTCATTTAGACATGCCAGCTGGCCGGCGACGAAGTGGTCGAATAGCTCAGGCTGCTGCTCAAAGACGGCGTTGCCGTCCTGGTCCTGCAGTGACATGTGCACGTGGCACGAGTTTCCCTCGCGGTTGTCCCACTTGGCCATGAACGTCGCACTAACGTCGTGGCGCAGTGCGATCTCCTTGACCGCATGTTTGAACAGGACGTGCGCGTCGGCCGAGGCCATGGCCTCGTCGTACTTGAGGTTGATCTCGTGCTGACCGTAGTTGGCCTCGCCCTTGGCCGTTTCGACGAATAGCCCGCTGTCCTCCAGCGCGCGGCAGATGTCGGTGATCAGCGGGTCGGCCTGGGTAAGGCCGAACAGCGAGTAGTCGACGTTGTAGCGGTTGATCGGAGTCAGGTTGACGTACCCGGCGTTCCACGCCTGCTCGTAGGTCTCCTGATGGGCAATGAACTCCAGCTCGGTGGCCGCGTTGGAGGTCCAGCCGCGCTCGGCGAGGCGGTCGAGTTGGCGCTGCAGCACCTGGCGCGGGGATTGCACCACCGGGGTGCCGTCCGACCATGCGGCGTCGGCGAAACACACCGCGGTACCTTCGCGCCATGCCAGCACGCGAAGGGTGCTCAGGTCCGGGTTGAGGGTGAAGTCCCCGTGTCCCTTGTCCCAGCCGGCGATGTCGTAACCGGCCTGCGGGTTCATCTCGACGTCCACCGACAGCAGGTAGTCGCACGCTCCGGCGCCGTGGTCGGCGACCTCGTGGACGAAGTACCGTCCCGAGCAGCGCTTGCCCTGCAGCCGGCCCTGCATGTCGACGAAACCGAGCAGGACCGTGTGGATTTCGCCGGACTCGACGCGCTCGCGCAGTTCCTCCAGGGTGGGAGTGGCGCTCGCGGGGGTCATTTGGCGGACCCGTGGCTGGTGGGGGCGTCGATCGAGTCGGTGACCTGAGCGAACGCCGCGTAGATTTCGGGGCGCTGCGACTTGAAGTAGAACGACAATCCGATGCCCAGTAGGAACACCAGTACAGCGACGCCCGGCAGGATCAGGTTCAGGACTCCGGTGCGTCCGGTGATGACTGAGACGTTGGAGACCGCTGCGTAGGTGACCAGGATGAGACCGATCGCACCCATGGCGGGGGCGATGAAGGCTCGCCAGATGTCCACGCCGCGACGGTTCTTGGCGAAGAACGCGATGACTGCGATGGCGGTCAGCGCCTGCAGAGCCAGGATGCCGTAGATACCCGGCGTCGTTGTGGGCACGTAGAAGTCCAGGAACGGATCGGCGCCCAGCAGTACGAACGGCAGCACCACGATGACGGCGACCACCGACTGAAACACCGAGGACACCCACGGCGACTTGTGGTGGGGATGGATTCGAGCGAACACCTTCGGAAGAACCCGTTCACGGGCCAGGGAGAACTGGTAGCGCGCGACGGCGTTGTGGAACGCCAGGAGCACCGCCAGCAGGCTGGTGAGAATAAAGACCTCCATGGCGATGCGCGCCCAGTGTCCGACGTAGGTTTCTGCGGCGATGAAGTACATGTTGGTGGGATCGTCGGTGGCGACGGTGACCGCTTCGGCCGCCCCGAATCCGTCGACGACCGCCCAGACCACGAAGGCGTAGAACAGTGCAAGGAAGGCCACGGCGATGTAGGTGGCGCGCGGCACCGTGCGGGCGGGGTCCTTGGCCTCCTCGCTGAAGACAGCGGTGGCTTCGAAGCCGATGAAGGACAGGAACGTGAAGGCGAACATCGCGCCCGCGCCAGAGCTGACCAACTCGGTCGGCGACAGCGGTTCGAGGCTCAGCCCGTCCGGCCCGCCACCCTGGAGGACGATCGCCACCGCGACGATGGCCAGGATCGCGACCTCGGCGGCCAACGCGACCGCGAGCACGTTGGCGTTGACCGAGATGTTGCGGATACCCAACACCGTCACGATGATGACCGCCGCGAGAACCAGCACCGGCCAGGGAATCTCGACGCCGGTGAAGTCGGCGATCGTGGTCTTGGCAAAGACCGCGAACGCTCCGTAGAGGGAAATCTGTATCGAGTTGTAGGACAGCACCGCCAGGAACGCCGACCCCATGCCGACGTGCCGGCCCAGGCCGCGCGAGATGTAGACGTAGAAGGCGCCCGCGTTGCGGATGAACATCGTCATGGCAGTGAATCCGGCAGCGAACAGCGCCAGGATGATTCCAGCGACGACGAAAGCGCCGGCGGCACCGATCCCCCCGAAGGCGACGGCGATCGGACTGTTCGTGGCCAGCGCGGTTAGCGGCGCAGCCGCCGCGACGACGAAGAACACCAGGTGCCAGGTATTGATGACACCCGAAGCCAGTTTGGACTCGCCGACGCTTGGCTCCGGGGACGACGCAACGGCGTCGGAGATCTTCTCGGTCATGGCCGGCTCATCTCTAGCGCAATCTGCACGGCAGGCTCCCTCGGCTGAATGGGCGGGAAAGGCGCAATCGTTACGCCATCACCACGTGTTGGTTCAATGGTGCATATATCGGACCATTAGGCAGGATCGAAGTCAAGCGCGCATGAAGGCGCAAGCCACATCGAAAGCCGGTCCGTCGCCGCGCTGAATGTTCGCCAATCGGACCATTGACGATTAACCTGGCCGTCATGGCGCAAGTCGGACTCGAGCTAGCGCCTCTGCACGTCCCCCCGGCCTACGAACACGTCGCGAACCGATTGCGCCGTGCCATCTGGCTCGGCGAACTCATTCCCGGTGAACGATTGCCCTCCGAACGCGCCTTGGCCGAGGGCCTCGAGGTGTCCCGCCTGACCATTCGCGAGGCGCTACGCACCCTGCAAGGCGAAGGACTCATCACCATCCGCCGCGGCGCCAGCGGAGGCGCGACGATCGCGCTCTCGGAGCCGAGTGCTGAGCAACGGCACCGTTTGCTCGTCGAAGCCCGTGACCACATGCGCGATGTCCACGAAGTGCGTCAAGCAATCGAACCCATGGCCGCCCGGCTCGCCGCAGAACGAATCACCGACGGTCAGTTGGCTGCACTGCGCGCGCATCAAGACGAAATCTTTACAACCACTGGCGTCTCATCATTCCGTCGAACCGACTCCGCATTTCACATGACGATCGCCCAGGCGAGTGGAAACCCGCTACTGGCCAAAGCCGTCGAAGACGCCAGGTCCGCACTGTTCGTGATGTTCGATACCTCCAACTTCGAGGTTCTCAAAGCCAGTTCGGGAAAAGCTCATCAAAAGATCCTCGACGCTATTGCCGTAGGCAACGGCGATGAGGCCGCCACGTTGATGTCGGTGCACCTGGCCGAGGCGTGGGCCGAGATCGAGGCAGTCATCGACTCCACGCCGGGGTACGACTGACCCGGCCCAATCCCGCATGCTCCGATCCCCAAATCTCAGGGTGTTGCTTCGACCGGTTGAACCAGTTCAGTACCTATCGATGGCCTATACCGACCGGGTGGCCGAACTCGGGATCGCTCCCTCGGTCGGGCCGCGTGGCGATAGTTATGACAACGGCCTCGCCGAAGCGGTCAACGCCGCCTACAAGAGCGAGTTCAGCAACCGCGGCAAGCCGTGGCGATACATCGACGACGTCGAACTCTCGACCGCCGAATGGGTGTCCTGGTACAACCGGGAAAACACCTGCACGAGGCCCCCGGCTACGTTCCACCAGCCGAGAACGAGGCCGCCCTCACCAGCGCCTCACAACCCGTGAGCCGGCCAACCCCGGCCCTCGCAACAAAGTAGGAACAAACCTGGGGTAGTCCACATCGTGAATCGCGCTGGTTTGCCCGGAGACTCCGCGATTTCCAACGCGATTCACCGGACAGCCCGACCGCCACCCTGGTCATCGAAGCCTCCGGATCAGCCGCCGGTCTAGCGTCCACCTTCACCTAGGCCGGACGCGCCGGACGCGCCGGACGCGTCCCTAATCTCGGGATCTGCGCCGACGCGACCGCCACCGCACCCATCAGTCTCATACAAGCCCAAGCCCTCACCATCTACGGCACCACCGGCTCCAGCGACATCTGGCCCGACGCCCTCACCTTCATGCAACGTCGTCGCATCCGGCTCGACGACGTCACCACCGCGACCTACCCACTCGCGAAAGTCCCCGAGGCTCTCGCCAGCACCAACGACCCCAGTGCCCGACGACGTCGTGACGCTTGTCGGGACCTACGGCAAGGACGGCGACACCCCGAGCTTGGGGCTCGGCGCATGGGCACATCACGGGCCGAAGTTCATCTGGGCGTGCGACCTCGCTCCGATGGTGGACGGCGTGGAGCTCACACCGTTCACCCGTGCGGCGATGGCCGGGGATATGGCCAGCTCGCTGACCCACTTCGGGGCGGACGGACTGCCCTTCATCAACGCCGATTACACGCTCACCCTCAGCCGCCTGCCGGAGGGGGCCTACCTCGGCCTTGCCACGCTGACACACCACAGCCACGACGGGATCGCCACCGGCACCGCGGTGGTCGCCGACGCCTCGGGACCGATCGGAACAGCCACGGCGACCGCGCTGTCGAACCCTGGGTTCAGTCCGCCGAGGGTTCCGCTCGGTTGAGGAACTGAGCGGTGCTGCCGGCAAGTGGCATGCCCTGCATCCCGAGCTTGCGGTGATCCCAGCTGCGCATCCGCGAGGGCACCACGCGCACCGAGATGCGGTTGTTCATCATCTGGTCCACGAACGGCTTCATCTCGTCGGTGTAGGGACCCGTGTAGCGCTCCCACACACTGATTCCGACGCGCAGGTTGGTTTCCGGGTCGTCGATGATCTCGGCGTGCCCGTCGATCGACACCCCGCGCAGCGTGTCGTAGGTGAGGCCGTCCTCGATCATGACCGTCACGGTCGGATCGCGGCGAAGGTTGACGGCCTTCTGCGACTTCGCCTTCGTCTCGAACCAGATCTCCCCGTCGAGGACGGCGTACCACATGGCCACCAGGTGCGGCCGGCCGCTCGGCAGCACGGTGGCCATGGTCGCGGTGCGGCTGCGTTCGATGAACTCGGCGATCTCGCCGTCTGACATCACGATCTTCGCGCGTTCGTTTTTGCCCACGGGTCGATACTGGCAGGGTGCGGTCGGCATCTTGACGCGGGCTGGTCTTTCCCGGTGACGTGTTTCGAACATATATGCGATGGGCATCCAGAGGCCATGAGCGACAACACCACCCAAGCACCGCAGGAAAACGCCGAGAAGGATCCCTCTGACTGGGTCACCGGAGACGAACCGATGACCGGACCGCAGCGCAGTTACCTCCAGACTCTGGCGCAGGAGGCCGACGTCGAGGTACCCAACGATGTGACCAAGGCCCGTGCATCCGAGCTGATCGACGAATTGCAGCAGAAGACCGGGCGCGGCCAATGACCGCGAATCCCATTGTCTGTCAGTAGAAGTTGACCGGCGGCAGCGGCCGGATGCCACCTCCGCTGTTGCCGCCGGAGAAGCGCGCAGGCCCCTGGTGAGGCTTCGTCAGCGTCAGCGTGCCGATGGCACGAAAGCGGCCGACCGGTGGGCTGATAACGAAGCCCAACTCATCGCCGGCGCCGAACCGCACGTCGGGCCCCGCGGTGGGTGTTTTCACCCCGAACAGCACCGGCTGGAGTCCGGCCAAATACAGCCACAGTGAGGAGTACAGCGGTGCCACCGGGTTAGCAGGCAGCACGGCATGGTGAAGAGGCGCCCCGTCACCGGACGACGCGAGCAAGAAGTCCTGATCGCTACCGGTCCCGTACGCGTCCGGAATCTTCACCAGCAACCACCGCGGTTCGGTCCCGGCGCGTTCGGGCCCTGCCTGCACCACGGCTTGATGCGACGAACCGGGTTCGAGCAGGGAGACTCCATCCGGAACATCGGCGTCACCGTCGATCGTCAGGACCGCGTCGAACGTCTCGGCATCGGTGGGGGCGACGGAGTCCACCTGGCCGATGACGGCGGCGATAGTCGCTCGGACCGCGCGGGACCCTGCTGACAAAGTGCCTGCGTCTGCGATTCGCATGCCCGACTATCTACCCCGAACGATCTGCCGTCATGCGAACGCCGGTCAGATGTCAGACCTCGGTAAGGCGCGATGTCCCAGGACCGTCGAAGGCCTGCGCGCCGACACCCCTGCCCGACACCGCCAACAGCAGGTCGATGGCGCGGGCGCGGACCTCGTCCCCGGAACCCGTCGCGAATTCACAGTCCGTCGCCACGAGACGAACACCTTCGACCCGCTCGCGGCCGCCGCCCATCGCCACAGTTGTCTTGACCTGATAGGTCAGCGCGGCGGTGACGGCCGCGCAGTCGTAGCTGGCTGTGATGCCGAGGGGACGACGGATGTCCTCGCCGTGCACGATGGCCTCCACCAGCCGGGTGGGTCGCGGCGCGAGCGGAGTCAACGTCAGCGGGACCACGGCGCGAAGTGCCTCGACCGTGTCCCCCGGGTCGGTCTGCCGCTCGCGCCGGATACCGAAGGCATTGTCCCCATCGAAGTCAAAGCGCGCGAACAGCATTCGGCGCGCGAATCCGATGCGTGATGTCTTCGCCGTGTCGACCAGGTGCGCGAGCACGTCGTGCACGTCCCACCCCGGGCACAGCGACGGAGTCGTCCAAGCCTCGTCCGGCAGCGTCGCCAGGTCGTCGGCGAGTCGCGCCCGCTCGCGGTGAACGAATGACCACACCTGGGCCTTGCTGAGCTTCATGCCGATAGGACTCGCGCGACGCGCAAATGTCATCGGTCAGCGGTCGGTGAGCACCGCTTCGAATGCCACCCGGTCGCCGCGGTAGAGCGCGCGCACCACCTCGATCGGCGCACCGTCCGCGTCGAGGGATCGGCGGTTGAGGAGCAGCATCGGCATCGCGGTCGTCGACTCGAGTAAGCCCGCTTCCCGGGGTGACGGCAGGACCGTCTCGATGCGCTCGGTTGCCGTGCCGAACTCCACCCCCCTGGCCCGGAGAGCTGCGTAGAGCGACCTCGTCGGATCGAAGTCGTCGCTCAAGTCCGCGAACCTGTGCAGCGGAAGATAAGTGCTCTCCAGCCCGATGCGCGCGCCGTCGGCGAGCAGGATGCGCTCCAGGTGCATCACCCGTGAGGACGCCGAGACCTCAAGAGCAGCAGCGACTTCCGCGTCGACGCTGACGTTCTCCCACGTCACCAGCAGCCGGCCCGGCGCCCGGCCCATGCGCTGCGCGCCCTCGGTGTACGACTTCAGTGACAGCGGTTGGACGAGCTTGGGTCGCGACACCACGGTGCCCCGGCCGCGGCGTTCGATGCGGCCCTCGACGAGCAGTTCGTGCACCGCCTGGCGGACGGTCTCGCGCGCGACGCCGAAACGCGCTGCCAGTTCCCGTTCCGGAGGAAACCGATCCCCTTCACGCAGACCGTCGAGAATCTCGTCCAGTCGGGTGCGAACGAGATAGGGCTTCGGAACGTTCACCTGGCGAGCTTTGCCGCGATCACCAGCACGACGACCAGTGGCGCGCCGGCCGCGGCGGGGTCCTTGGCGGCGTCGTCGTAACGGCGCAGCCGCAACGCATCCTCACACCACGGATGGTCGGCGAACTCGGGGTCGACACGCGGGCCGCCCTGCTCTGCCAGCGACGCCACCGACGTCGGAGTCAGCGCGGCCGCATACTCGGGATCCACCGCGGCGAGGTGCCGTTTGGCGGCCACGTGCGCCCATGCCAACCACCCCACCCGCGCCCCGAACCTCGGCACGATCCAATCCCGCGCCAGCCCGGAATGGTCAGCGATTCCGGGTCTTCCAAGAAGCGGGCTGTGGCCGATGTCGTGCAGCGCTGCCGCCAACACCAGTTCGTCGTCGGCGCCGTCTTCCAGGGCGCGGGCCGCCGATTGCAGCGCGTGGTCCCATTCGTCGACGGCCTCTTCATCCCACACACCGCGCAGAGATTTCAGCACCGCCGCTGTCTCGGCACGGACCACTTCGGCTCGTGATGGCATGCGCCAAACCATACCCCCAATTGGTCTATACCAATTGTTAACCGGCTGTTCCCACGGCCCACATCACGTGCTTGCGGCACGGACGCTCGCGCGGAGTTATCTCAGCGCCCATGCGGGTCACGATCATCGGCGCCGGCATCCTCGGAACCGCCCACGCGTGGCAAGCAGTCCGGCGGGGCCACGACGTCGTCCACCTCGAGCGCGAAGCCGAGCCGCGCGGCGCCACCGTACGCAACTTCGGACTGGTCTGGGTATCGGGCCGCTCGTCGGGCGAACTGGACGCCAGCCTGCGCTCACGAATCCTGTGGGAAGAGATTGGCACCGAGGTGCCCGCGATCGGCTTTCGACCGTGCGGATCGCTGACGCTGTTGCGCACCCCCGCCGAAGTCGCTGTCGCGGAGGAGGTTTGCAGCCGGGCCGACGCCGGGCGGCGCGGCTTCCGCCTCCTCGAACCCGGCGCCGCGCGGGCCGTCAATCCCGTCCTGCGGGGCAAGTTCGTCGCCGCCCTGCACTGCGCGCGCGACGGCGCTGTCGAGTCGCGCCAGGCCCTACCCGCGATCCGCGCCGTCCTCGGCGCCACCGGGCGCTATACGTTCGTCCCCGGCGCCGAGGCCCGCGACGTCGACGGGACACGTGTGCGTGACGACCGCGGCAACACCTACGACGCCGATGTCGTGATCGTCTGCGCCGGAGCTACCCATAGCGGATTGGTTCGTGATCTCGCCGGTGAGATTCCGGTACGCAGGGTGCGCCTGCAGATGATGCAGACCGCCCCCCTCGACGAACAGCTGACCACCGCGATCGCCGACGGTGACAGCCTGCGCTACTACCCCGCCTATGCAAGCAATGCGTTGGACTCGTTGCAGCGCAATGAGAATCAGAACCCGGTGGCCCACGAGCACCGCATGCAACTGTTGTGCGTGCAGCGCCTCCACGGAGGCCTCACCATCGGCGACACCCACGAGTACGCCGAGCCGTTCGCCTTCGACGTGACAGAGGCGCCCTACACCTACCTGACGGGCGTCGTCGAGGAACTGCTGGGGCGTCGCCTGCCCCCGATCCGGCAGCGGTGGGCCGGCGTCTACAGCCAGTGCGTCGACCCCGGCCGGTTGGCCTACCGGGCCGAAGTCGCCTCCGGAGTTTGGGTCGTGACAGGACCAGGCGGGCGCGGCATGACGCTGGGCCCGGTCATCGGTGAACACACCGCCAACGAGATCGGATTGTGAGCATGCAGGACAGCGGAATTCAATTAGCAGTCGTCGACATGGCGGGCACTACCGTCGCCGACGACGGCCTCGTCGTCGAGGCCTTCGAGGCCGCCGCCGAAGCTGGCGGACTTCCTCCGAGCGGGCCGCAGCGCGAGCATGCGCGCCAATACGTTCTGGACACCATGGGACAGTCCAAGATCACGGTGTTCCGCGCTCTGTTCGACGACGACGACACCGCACAGCGCGCCAACGCCGCGTTCGAAGAGTCCTACGCTTCGCTGATCGCCGCCGGGCGTGCCGAACCGATTACCGGTGCGGCGGAGTCACTTTCACGGCTTCGCGCAGGCGGGATCAAAGTCGCTCTGACCACCGGCTTCTCGCCCGACACGCAAGGCAAACTGATCTCCGCGCTCGGCTGGCACGACATCGCTGACCTCGTTCTCGCGCCCGGTGACGGCGTCCGCGGCCGCCCGTACCCCGACCTGATCCTCACCGCCCTGCTACGGATCGGCGCCGACAGTGTGCGGTCCGTCGCCGCCCTGGGCGACACCGCAAGCGACATCGAGAGTGCACTGCGGGCCGGATGTGCCATCGCCGCAGGCACTCTCACCGGCGCCCACGACGAGCGCCAACTGGTCGCCGCCGGCGCCACCCACATCGTCACCTCCGTATCCGACTTCGCTGACCTCCTCCTGAAAGGCTGACCATGAAACTCCGTAAGACACTGTCGGTGATTGCCGTCGCCGCCGTAGCCACCCTGTCCGCCGCCTGCGGCGGAACCGGATCGTCGGGCTCCGGTGACGGCACGACACTCACCGTGTACAGCGCCGACGGCCTGGCCGGCTGGTATGAGCCGACGTTCAAGAAATTCACCGAAGAGACCGGTATCAACGTCAATTTGGTGGAAGCCGGTTCGGGCGAGGTCGTTTCGCGTGTCGAGAAGGAGCAGTCCAATCCGCAGGCTGACCTGCTGGTGACCCTGCCGCCCTTCATCCAGCGGGCCGCGCAGTCCAACCTGCTGCAGCCCAGCGGCGCCGACACCAGTGGGATGGCCGAAGATCAGGTCGGCCCCGAAGGCACGTTCGTGCCGATCGTCGACAACGCACTCAGCTTCATCGTCAACCCGGGCGCCAACCCCCCGCCCGTCACGTGGGACGACCTGCTCAAACCCGAGTTCAAGGGCAAGCTGCAGTACTCGACGCCCGGCCAGGCCGGCGACGGCACCGCCGTGCTCGTCCTGCTCCAGCATCTGCTCGGCAAGCCCGGCGCCCTCGAGTATCTGAAGGCGTTGCAGGCCAACAACGTCGGACCCTCGTCGTCGACCGGCAAGCTGCAGCCCAAGGTGAGCAACGGCGAACTGCTGGTCGCCAACGGCGACGTGCAGATGAATCTCGCGTCGATCAAGGACGACGGCTCCACATTCGAGATCTTCATTCCGGCCGGCGCCGACGGGAAGCGCACCAGCATCTCGCTGCCCTACGTGGCCGGCGTGACCGCGGGTGCCCCGCACGCCGAGGACGCAAAGAAGCTCCTGGCCTTCCTGATCTCCGAGGACATCCAGAAGACGGTTGAGCCCGACGCACTCGGAATCCCGGTCCTCGAATCGCTCAAGGGCTCGGGGTCCACGGCGCCGAATACGCCGATGGCGGTGCTGGACGGAGTCGACGTCTGGGTGCCGGACTGGGACGCCGTGCTCGCCGACCTTGACGCCGACCTCGCCGAATACCAGAAGGCCACCGGTAGCTGACATGGCCGAGACACGGGTCACCCCCGCGAGTCAGCGGCTTCAACCGACAGCGGCCGAGCCCGGCACTGCGGCAATTCTTTTCGACCGCGTCGGAGTCTCCTACGGCCGCGGAAAGAAGGGCACGCACGCGCTCATCGACTTCAACCTGAGGGTGGCACCGGGCGAGACCGTCGCGCTGCTGGGCCCCAGCGGATCCGGCAAGTCAACGGCTTTGAACGCGCTCGCGGGGTTTGTCCGACCGACGTCGGGGCGGGTGCGACTCGCAGGCCGCGACGTCACCGACCTTCCGCCCGCGCGTCGCGGCATCGGCGTCGTACTGCAGTCCTACGCCCTGTTCCCGCACATGTCGGTCGCCGACAACGTCGCGTTCGGACTGCACGCCCACAAGGTGGCCCGCCGCGAGATCACCCCGCGAGTCAACGAAGTGCTGGACATGGTCGGTATGTCGGGCTTCCAGAAGCGGTTGCCCCGTGAGCTTTCCGGCGGACAGCAGCAGCGCGTCGCGATCGCCCGCGCCTTGGCGATCCGGCCGTCCGTCCTGCTGCTCGACGAGCCGCTCGCCGCGCTCGACGCCCAGCTGCGCCAGTCGATGCTGGCGGAGCTGCAGCGACTCAAAGAGGCTCTGCCCGACACCGCGATGCTCTATGTCACCCATGACCAGGCCGAGGCGCTGGCGTTGGCGGACCGCATCGTGGTGATGAACGACGCGCGCCTGATGGATGTCGACACCGCGGAGAACCTGTGGAAGCGACCACCGACGAGCTTCACGGCGGCGTTTCTCGGCGGGGCGAACCTGTTGCCCTGCGAGGTGGGCCGGGTGATCGGCAACTCCGCGCTGGTCAAAGTTGGCTCCCGCACCGTCAATGCCGAAGCGCCGCAGCCCGCGTTCGGTCATGCCGACTGGGCTCCTGGGTCGCAGGCGCTGCTGTGCGTGCGACCGCACGCGATGCAGGTGGTGTCGACACGTGAGCGGGATGCGTTGCAGGCGAACGTGAACGCCGCGGTGTGGCGCGGAGCGGTGACCCGGCTGGTCCTTGCCGTCGAGTCACTTCCCGACATCCTCGTCGACGTCGACGTACCGGGTCACACGCCGTTCGAAATCGGCAGCGTCGTCGGGTTGCGACTCCCCGAACCCGCCGGTGTGTTGGTGTCGCCGGGCACCGCGGCATGACAGGTCTTCTCGAGCGACCCGAAACGACACCTCCGCCGTCGACCACCGCCGCCCCGCGGTCGAGGGCTTGGCTGTGGGTACTGCCGCCGCTGCTGCTGGTTCTGCTTGTCGTGCTCTACCCGTTGGTCCGGGTGTTCATGGAATCGTCGGCGGACGGCTCCTGGGGCGAGGTCCTCGGTTCCGAGATGTTCCGCGACGCGCTGTGGCGCACGGTCGCCATCGCAGCGACATCCACACTCGGCTGCCTCATCCTCGGCACCTTCCTGGCCATCGTGCTCGCTTTCGTCCCATTCCCGGGCTCGGCCGTCGTCGGCCGCCTGATCGATACGGTGCTGGCGTTGCCGTCGTTCCTCATCACCCTGGCGTTCACGTTCCTCTACGGGAGTGCCGGTGCGATCAACGCGGCGATCTCGGCCATCACTGGCTCAAGCTCACCGATGCTGGACTTCCTCTACACGCCCGCCGGCGTCATCACCGCCGAGATCACCTTCTTCACACCGTTCGTGGTGCGGCCACTGCTCGCCGCGTTCTCTCTGATCCCCCAGTCGCAGCTGAACGTCGCTGCGAGCCTGGGTGCCTCGCCGTGGAGGGTGCTCAGAGCGGTCATCCTGCCCGAAGCTTGGCCCGCGCTGGCCGCCGGTGGCAGCCTCGTTCTGCTGTTGACGCTCAACGAATTCGGCATCGTGTTGTTCACCGGAGCCAAAGGCGTCATCACCTTGCCGGTGCTGATCTACACGCGTGGCATCGTCACGTTCGACCTGCCCGGCGCCGCGGTGATTGCGACCGTCCAGGTTCTCCTTTCGCTCGCGCTGTACGGCCTTTACCGGGTGGTCTTTGCCCGGTTGACGACCCGAAGGGGGGTTGGCGATGCTGCTGTGGAGCCGCCGAAGTAGAGGGGTGACCCTGGCGGTCTTCGGGATCGTCGTGCTGGTGGTGTTCATGCTGCCGCTCGGTACCGTCCTGCTGGCCGGGCTCGCGGGTTCGTGGACCGGGCCTCTGCCCTCCGACCTGGGCTTCGCCCGGTTCGGTGACGCACTGTCCGGCCAGGATCTCGCCAGCCTCTCGGTGAGCCTTCAAACCGCCTTCCTCGCAGGAGGTTTCGCACTGGTCGTCGGCACCTGGGCGGCACTTGCCGCGCGAGAAGCCCCCGACTGGCTGCGCCGCATCACCGATGCGGTGTTTCATCTGCCCATCGCGGTGCCGTCCGTCGCGATCGGTTTGGGGCTGCTCATTGCATTCAACTCGAAACCGTTGCTGCTCGGCGGGACTCGCTGGATCGTGATCCTCGCCCACGCCGTCCTGGTGATGGCGTTCGCCTTCAGTGCCGTCTCCGCCGCGCTGGACCGCCTCGACCCCGCCTACCGGCAGGCGGCCGAGTCGCTCGGAGCGAGCCCCGCGCGAGTGCTGATCCGGGTCACGCTGCCGCTGCTTCTGCCCGCCCTCGGTGCGGCAGCCGGGCTCGCCGTTGCCCTGTCGATGGGTGAGCTGGGCGCTACCGTGATGGTCTATCCCGCGACGTGGAAGACGCTGCCGGTCACCATCTTCGGGCTGACCGATCGCGGCCAGGTGTTCCAGGCAGCCGCCAGCACCACGCTGCTGCTCACGGTGACGCTGGTGTCGTTGATCGTGCTGGGACGGATCCGCGGGCGCGCCGCGCTGCGCTAGCCGGTGACAACGCCGACGGTTAGGCCTTGCCGGTACGTTCGCGGTGCTTGCAGCCTGGCCAGCAGCACGGGCGGCGCATACCCTCTTCCAACTCCTCCTGAGTGCGCCGAATCCGTCGTTCTCGGGTCTTGTCCTGCTTGGCGTCCTCCACCCAGCAGATGAACTCGTTGCGCGCCAGCGGCGTGATGTCCTTCCACGCGGCCAGCGCGTCCGCATTGCCTGCCAGCGCGGTGCGCAGATCGGCGGGCAGCTTGTGTACCACGCCCCCGGGGATCTGCTGGCCGCCCATGCGGTCAGCCTAGCCCCACCCCCGCCGACACCCGTCCCCCATATGGAACGATCAACAGTGCCGCTGAGGGAGGGAACTTGTCGGTATCGATTTCGACGGTGCGGGAATCGCAGCCCGACAGGCTTGTCGACGCTGCCGATGTCATGCGCGGCAAGCACTCCGAGCTGCAGGCCGTCATCACCGGCGGCCGCGAGATGCTGTCCTTGCTGCAAGACCGCTGGTCGGGAGATGCCGCGACCGCTGCCCTCGACAGGGGTCTCGACGACATCGCCAAACAGGAGCGGATCGCCCGCCGCTTGCTGAACCTGGAGTCCGCCCTGCGCAATGGTGGTCTGCAGATGGGTGCGCTGCGCGATGCGCTCCTGGATCTGGTGGCGACGACCGAGCGCTTCGGGTTCGCGGTGGCCGACGACGGCACCGTGACGCCGGAGCAGTGGCTGGTCGGCGACTTGCTCAAAGGCATCGCCGAGAAACTCAGCACCTTTCTCAAAGAGATGCTGCGGCTGTTCACCGACCTCGACGAGAACACCGCCTCGGCGATCGACCAGGCCGCCGGCGTCGACATCCCCAATCCACCGGTCGAGGTCGGCGGACAGCTCCTCCAGATCCCATCACCAGACACCGACCCTGCCGACGTCAAGGCGTGGTGGGACTCGCTCAGCGAGCAACAACAGCAGGAGCTGATCGCAGAGCATCCGCCAATCCTCGGCAATCTCAACGGGATTCCCGCCGAGGCCCGCGATCCCATCAATGTGGCGGTGATGGATGACGACCTCGATCGCGTGGAGAGCGCCGCCAGGTCCAACAACGTATCCGCCGACGAGGTGGCCGCCAACCCCGGACGGTACGGGCTGTCCGAGAACGACATCACGCGCTACCAGAACGCGAAGAAGACCCAGGAGGGCCTGATCCACCAGATGACCGGGTCCAACGAGCTCAAGGGTCCAGACGGACAGCCGCGTCGCTACAGTGACGTCACCGCCGAGGAGCGGATGCGTGAGAACTGGCGTCCTACGATGCTGTGGGCCTACGACCCGCAGGCCTTCGACGGCAAGGGGCGCGCGGCCGTTGCGATCGGCAACCCCGACAAGGCAGTGAACACCGCCGTCATCGTTCCGGGCACCAGCGCCAGCGTCCGCGACGGCTGGCTCTCCGACGGCCACAACGACGCCATCAACCTTTACGACGAATCGCTGGCGGCGGCACCGCGAGAGCCCACAGCGGTCATCTCCTGGATGGGCTACGACACCCCGGAGAGCTTCACCGATCCGAACATCGCCAACACCGGCCTCGCCCGTGCCGGAGGGGATGCGCTGGCGTGGGATGTCAACAGCCTTAACGTGACTCACGAATCCGGCGTGCCGCAGCACGTCACCGTCGCCGGGCACTCCTACGGCTCGACCACCGTCGCGGACGCGTTCGCCAACAGTGGCTTGCAGGCCAACGATGCCATCCTGCTGGGCAGCCCGGGCACCGACGTCGCACAGAATGCGGGCGATTTCAACGTCGACGGCGGCCAGGTCTACATCGGCGACGCGTCCACCGATCCCGTCGGCTGGCTCGGACAGATGGGCAACACTCTGCCCGACGAACTCAACGACTCGCTCGGCAACATGATCGGGCCGTCGGCAGGACTAGGCGCCGACCCGGCGTTCGAAGACTTCGGCGCGACACGCTTCCGGGCCGAGGTGCCCGGCGCGGACATGATCGACCCCTCCGACCACTCGTATTACTACACCTCCGGCAGCGAGTCGCTGCGGAGCATGACTCAGATCGTCGTCGGTAACGGCGACGGCCTCGGCGATCTGGGCCTGCTGGCCGAGCACCGCACGGAGCTGACGGTCTCCACCCCGCAGAACGTCGACATGCCGATCATCGGGGAAGTCCCGTTGCCGCATCTTTCCGTCGAGACGCCGATGATCTACGACCCGGAATGGGACCGGCCAGGACAATGAGTTTCCAATGACGACGATGCCCGTGAACAACCGCCGCGCCAGGCGCCGCACCGCGGCGCTGCTGGTCCTACTCGCCACCGCGCTTCCCGCGACAGGAGGATGTTCGGAGATGATCCCGTTCAAGCGAGACCGGCCGGAGCCGACCCCGATCTCCGACGAGGAGTCGCGCGCCCAGGTGGTCGACGCCGCCAAAGCCATCACGCAGGCGGCGAATCTGGACATCGCCTATGCGAGTTACGGCTGGGAGTGGTGCAACGACCAGGGCGATCCGCCCTACCGGAGCCGCGTCGATCTCGCGTTCGTGGTTCCGCCTGGCACCGACAACGTGGACATGGCCAAGGAGGTCGCCTCGAAGGTCGCGGGGGTGCCGGGCTGGGAGGCGGGCACCCCGCCCGGGATCCACACCGCCGGCGACGCCGTCCACCAAGGCAATGTGTGGGCGGTGATCGGGCCGGGCAACTACCCCGAGCGCGGCGGCGTCCGAATTTTCGGGGAGTGCCGCAACATGAACGACCACCGCCAGGGCGGGGGCGTGGAGATCACCGACGAAGTTCGCGGCGGCTAGCAGGGGATGGGGATGCCGGTGAACATGTCGTTCCCGCATACCGTGCGGTCCGACCCCGCCGGCGGGTTCGCACCGTCCCAGAGATTGCTGTGCTCGAGGCTGTAGGAGCCGTCCAGGCTCTGGGAGGGCGCGTTGCCCATTCCGGGGTCGACCTCCTGACGACCTAAAGTCTCGCCACCCCACCCGGTTCGGTACATGCGGTGTTCGCCTCATTTATGCCGGCCGGCGCGCCATTGGGGCGGGCGTCCGCGGACCGCTGGGGGCTAACCCCGGAGAAATCAGATAGTCCACTACGCAATCGTCTCGCGTTGTGCCGCCTTAGGTTTCTGTCAGCTGACCGGGGGGCCAGCCGTTCCTGAGTTGAGTGCGGGAGCTGACAGATTCATCAATGAGAAAGAAGGACAACGTCATGGCTGTGAAACAACAACTTGCACAACAGGCGAAGGTGCTCGGCATCGTCGCCGCCGCGATGGCTGCCGGCGCGCCGGTGCAGGCCTTCGCGGCTCCGGCACTGCCGTACGGCCCCGACACGTGTATCCAAGGACTGGTGTGGCGGGAAGCGCGCCCTGGCGACACCGTCTGCGTGTCGCCGGGGTTCCGGGCTCGCACTGCGGCGGAGAATGCCGCCCCATACGCCAACAAGGTTCCGGCAAGCATCAACTGTGTCTCCGGCTTCGTCTGGCGTGAGGCGTTCGACGGAGACATCATCTGCGTGACACCGGACATCCGCCAGCAGAACTGGAACGCCAACGCCGCGGCGCAGAGCAACTTCCAGCGCAACCAGCCGAGTTAGGATCCGGCCTTCGAGGTAGCGGCGCCGCCGATCGAACAAAAGAGGTCACGGACCGTTTCTGGTCCGTGACCTCTTCGTGTGGTGGACGGTTCATGTGCGTTGGTCGGGCGACAGGGAATCAGCACAGCTTGTCCCGACGCGGCCGGTTCCGCGCGAGCGTTGACTGTGCCGTTACGTCCTGCTGTTCCATTGTGGCTGTGAATTCCGATGCCACCGCGGCCCCCCACGAAACGATCTTGACCGCCGCCGACTACGCCCGCGCTGAGCAGATGCTGGCACCGTACCGGGCACGCCGCGTGCCCGGAGCATCAATACAGCCTCAGTGGCTTCCGGACGGCCACCGTTTCTGGTATCAGGTCGAGTCTCGCTTCGTAATGGTGGATCCGCGCCACGGCAGCAGAGGCGACGCGTTCGACCACGACCGCTTGGCCGCGGCGTTGTCCTTGGCTTCCGGTCATGCGGTCAGCGTGGACGATCTTCCGATCAGCGCCGTCGAGTTCGGCGGCGACGGGATGGTCGGCTTCACCGCGTTCGGATCACGGTGGGTGTGGTCGCCCGGCGCCGGCACCTGCGAACGGGCCGACACCGGCGAGCGCGCGCTGCCCTGGGAGGTGGAATCGCCCGACAAGTCGTGGGTGGCTTTTCGCCGCGACGGCAACATCTGGGTCCGATCCCGTGACGGTGAGCAGGAATTCGCGCTCACCGACGACGCCGAACCGCACTTCGAATACGGCGGGATGGCCGATGCGACCGGCGGGCGAGCGCTGATGCGGGTGCTCGGGCTGCCGCCCCTGTTCGCCGTGCAGTGGTCACCGGACTCGACACGGATCCTGGCCCAGCGCATCGATCAGCGTGGCCTGCCCGAGCTGGTGCTGGTCGAATCATCTCCGCCCGACGGCGGCAGGCCGGTCGAGCACCGCACCCGCTACACCATGCCGGGCGAGGAGGCGCAGGCGATGTTGACCTGGAATGTCCTCCACGTGGCGGACCGCACCGTGGTCCGACAGGCCGAACCCACCGTTGTCATGCACGGCACCGCCGTCATGTACGCCTGGTGGACCGGCATATCGGGGGACGCGGTGCACTTCCTGAACCATTCCCGCGACGCCCGCACGCTGGAGCTGCGCCGCCTGGACCCGGCCACCGGAGCCGTCACCACCCTGATCAGCGAATCCGGTGAGACGCGGGTGGACCCGACGCCGCAGCTGGGAGAACCAACGATGACTCGGGTGCTGGACTCCGGTGAGATCGTGTGGTGGTCGCAGCGCGATGGCTGGGGCCATCTCTATCTCTATTCGCCCGACGGACAACAGGTCCGGCAGATCACCAGCGGGCAGTGGCAGGTGCGCAAGGTGCTCTGGGTCGACGAGAAGCGCCGGCAGGTGTGGTTCGTCGCTGCCGGCCTCGTCGCCGACGATCCCTATGTACGCCAGATCTGCCGAATCGGGCTCGACGGCCGGGGATTCGTGCGACTCACCGAGGACGACACCCTCGACCACGACGCGGTCAGTCCGGACGGCGGCGGCTACTTCGTTCAACGAGCATCCGCGCCCCACCGCCCTCCGCATACGGTGGTACGCGACGGGGACGGCCAACTCCTGGTCGAACTCGAGGCGCCGACCGCCACAGCGCTGGAGGAACAGGGCTGGAGCCCGCCGGAGCGGTTCAGCACCACCGCCGCCGACGGCAGAACCCGCATCTACGGATTGCTCTGGCGTCCACACGGTTTCGATCCACAACGCCGCTACCCTGTCATCGAGCACATCTATCCAGGCCCGCAGATCTGGAACGCGGGGGCCGCATTCGACTCACCGCACGTCGGCCAACCCGAGGCGCTGGCAGCGCTGGGTTTCGCTGTGGTGGTGATCGACGGACGCGGAACCGCCGGGCGCAGCAAAGCCTTTCACGACCACTCCTACCGCGACATGGGCAACGCAGGCGCCCTCGACGACCGCGTCGCCGCGATTCGCGAACTGGGCCGGCGCCACAGCTGGTTGGACACCGAGCGCGTCGGGATAACGGGTCTATCGGCCGGTGCCTTCGCCGCCGCCAGGGCATTGCTCACGTACCCGGACTTCTACCGGGTTGCGGTCGCGGTGTCGGGCAACCACGACAACACCGTCAACCTGGCCATGTGGGCCGAGCAATACCACGGCGATCTCAGCGACGACGGCAAGAAGACGATCTCCAACACTTACCTGGCCGCCGAACTGCAGGGCAAGCTGTTGCTGATCCACGGCGAGCTCGACGACAACGCCCATCCCTATCAGACGATGCGCCTGGCGCACGCACTCATCCAGGCGGACAAGGACTTCGATCTGATCCTCATTCCGGGCGGCGAACACGCGCTGATCGGCTACCAGCACTACGCCTACCGACGCACCTGGGACTACTTTGTGGCCCACCTCCACGGGACCGAACCGCCTAGCTACCGCCTGGCCCCGTTGCCGCTTCCGCAGTGGTCGCTCGGATGATGTCGCGGCTGCGGCGCAGCACGTCGAGCTGCGCTTCGGTATAGAGCTCCTGCATGGCCTCGTTGATGGCCCTGCCGGCGAATTGCGCCCCGCCGGGGGCGTCGGCGCGCGACTCCGCGAGCCCCGGATGTGCCTCGCGCACCGACAGCAGGTAGGGCACCAGGCGTTCTGCGAGGTCCTCGCGGGTGCGCTCGTCGGCGTCGGAGGCCAGATCATCGAACTCGCAGGCCACGGGGTCGTCCGGGGCGTTCTCCAGCAGGTGGGCGTAGACCTGCCGGCCCCGGGGACCCAGCACCCGCGACAACAGAACGACGAGAGAGCGGTCGGCCTCGGACAGTTTGGCGACCGCGTGCGGTGACACGAATTCCGTCGGCAGGTCGGTCGGTGCCTTCTGATCCAGGATCTGACGCACCTCGGTGCGTGCCTGCTGCAGCTGCTCGATGGTCGCGGCCAGCTCATCGTCGAGGGCGCGCAGTTCGGCGGCCGGGTGGTCGTCGGCATCGCCCATCGCGGCGATCTGGGAAAGTGAGAAGCCCAAGTCGACAAGACGTTTGATACGCACGAGGCGGACCAGATGTGTCACCCCGTATTGCTTATAGCCGTTGGTCCGGCGTTCGGGCTCGGCGAGAAGGCCGACGTCGTGGTAGTGCCGCACCGCCCGCAGGCTGGTACCGGACAGCGCGGCGATCTCACGGGTGCTCCAGGCCATGGTTTCCATTCTGATCAACGGCGGCATGCGGCTGTGCCGTCGCGGTCCCGGTGTATGCCACAGTGGGTACACGGGGCGTTCGTCGCCGATCTAGCTTCCGAGCACGATGCCCCCGCCGACATCCTCGCCGTTGTTCACGAGGGTCTGTTGCGCGAGGGCACCTTGCCGCATCCCGACCTCAGATGGACGAGCTAAACCTGGTTCATCCCGCCGTCGACGAAGATCTCCGCACCTGTCATGAAGCTGCTCGCATCGGAGCCGAGGAACACCGCCACGGCGGCCAGTTCGGCAGGATCACCGATTCGCTTCATCGGGTTGGTTGCCAGGCCGTCGAAGAACTCCTGCCGCTGGTCTTCGTCAGGCACCAGTTCGGTGAGTCCCTCGGTCAGGATGGGACCGGGTACGACCGTGTTGACCCGGAAGCCACGGTCGCCCAACTCGGTGGCCCAGGTGCGGCCGAAGGACCGGATGGCAGCCTTTGCCGCGGCGTAGGCGCCGAATGCCGGGGTCCCCCTGGTGGCCGCTGTGGAGCCGGAAAGAACGATCGAGGCACCGGGATTGAGTAGTGGCAGCATTTTCTGCACGGTGAACACTGTCCCGCCCACGTTGCGGTTGAACGTGTCGATGAGGTGTTCGGGGGTCTCTTCCTCCAGCGTGGCGAACTCGCCACTGCCGGCGTTGGTAAAGACGATGTCGAGGCCGGCGCCTGCGTCACGGATGACCCCAACCAGTCGGTCCAGATCCTCGGTGCTGGTGACGTCGCTGGCAACACCGACGACACCGGAACCCAGAGACGCTGCGGCGGCGTCGACGCGCTGTTGGGTACGCCCGGTGATGAACACCTTGGCGCCCTCGTCGACGAAGGCGCGCGCCGCCGCGTAACCGATGCCGGATGTGCCGCCGGTGATCAGTGCTGTTTTCCCCTCAAGCTGAGCCATCTTGCCCTCCTGTTGTCGAAAACGCTTGTTGCGTCTCATGTCCGACAACTAGGTGACATGTCACTTTATTCCGAGGCTTGTCGCGCTCGATCGGGCGAAAAGCAGGAGTACATCGAGCGGGCGTGGCGCAATGTCGCACCCCCATCGATGCTGAGGCGCCATCTTCAACTCGAGGAGGCGCATGAACGTCGCAGCTGTGATGTGCACACTTGTTAAGGTCTTTTCACCGACGGGCGTCCGACCGGAAAAGCAGGTGGTAGCGATGGAGATCGCGCAATTGTGGCGCTTCCCCGTCAAATCGATGGGCGGGAGTTCGGTCGACCGGGTGCGGATCGATCGTCGGGGCGCTCACGCCGATCGGCTGTGGGCAGTCCGCGACGTCGAGCGCGGTGTCACCGCCTCAGCGCGGCGAGTTCCGGCTCTGCTGGGCTGCATGGCGCGCTACACGACCGAGCCCGCGGCCGATGCGGGTCCGGGCAACGTGCCGGTTGTCGTCGTGACGTTCCCGGACGGCCGCGACCTGGCCAGTGACGACCCGGCGATCCACGACGCGCTCTCCGAGCTCGTCGGCAGGCCGATGCGTCTGGTGGCGCTGCCTCCCGTCGGGGACACCAGTCAACACCGGATGACGGTATCGGACTCGTTGGCCAACTTTCGAGCATCACAGGTGCGCAAGGACTTTGGCCTTGGCGAGACCGAGGCGCTCCCCGATACGTCGGTTTTCTCGACGAAGGACATCGTCACGCTGGCCCGGTTCTCCACACCGCCGGGCGCGTTCTACGACCTCAGCCCCGTGCATCTGATGACCACCGCGAGCCTGCGTGACCTGGCGCCAGACGACCAGGGCTACGACGTCCGCAGGTTTCGCCCCAACGTGCTCGTCGATGCCGGCGATGTCCCGCATAGGTTCCCCGAAACCGCTTGGGTGGGCGGCGACTTGGAGATTGGACCGGTTCGGCTGCACGTGACGATTCCGACGATCCGGTGCGTGGTTCCCACCAGACCGCAACCCGGTGTCGAACTCGACAAGGGCATCACCAGGCAGCTGGCCGACCGCACGAACCGGTTCCTCGGCGTGTACGCCGACGTGAAAAGTCCCGGCGTGGTCAGCGTCGGCGACGAGGTTCGGGTGCACCTCGCCAAGCCGCCCAGCGCGCTGCGCCGCGTCGCGACGGCCGTCAACACGTCGGCGACGAGGGGCGTGCAGCGCCTATTGGAGGCGACGGTCCTGCGCGAGAAGGATTGATTCGCCTGCAGTTCTCCGAGGCCAACGAGGCGGGTGCAGCGACGCGGTGTGCCGTAGCGACGACTGGGATGCGCCGCGGCGATGAGTGACCGCCAATTGCCTGTAATCATTGACCTCGCCCGAGTTGTCGGCGAATAGCGCGTGAGAGTCGTTCGGACAAAAGGTAACTCAGCCACTTCGAGACGACGGACGTGAGTCGAAGTAGCGCTCTCGCTGCCGGCCGATAGAACTTCAACGAGGAGGTCCACGGACCTCAGCCGGTGATTACTTGCGAACCGTGGCTGTGTTCAGCGGAGATCCGAGGTACGCGAACCCTCGTCGCGCTGCCGGTTCTGTTCGCGGGCCGAGCCTCAGCAGGGTGGCCAGCCACCATCGGGATAGCGCACTCATCCTTTGTGACGGCAATCTACCGAGTTGTCGACGGGCCGAACCTCATTCAGCTGAAGTGAGCTCGTCTGTGCTTGAGCTGTGCGGGATCGCTGTCCATCGAGTCAACGGCGCTTGAGCTCTCTGCTGTTTGCGGCGAGCACTTCATCGGACAATTCGGGATCAGCCCGGGCGATTGCGCGGGCGATGATTTGTGCGCCGACCAACTGGCTGAACAATGCGATGGCCTGATCCCGCGCCCTACGCGCATCGAGCTTGGCGTCGGTCTGCTTCGCGCTGCCCCGGAGCAGGGCGGTGATGGCGGTGAGGTAACCGTGCAAGCCGCGCCTGTACTCGTTTTGGGCTTGAAGACCGTGCCGTCCAGTGTCGACAGCTAGAGCCGCGGAAGCGCACCCCGCTTCGGGGTGGTCGCGGTGGTAGGTACTCAGGTAGCTGTCGATGATGGCGTTCAGGGCCGCCCGACTTGAGCGAGGGTGGGCTCCGATTAGATCGTCGACCGACCCAAGAGAGGCCGTGAAGCCCTGGTTGAGGACTTGCAGGGCAAGCTCTTCCTTCGAAGAGAAGTGATTGTAGAACCCACCGTGCGTCATTCCTGCCGTTTTCATCAACTCGTCGATGCCCACCCCATCGATCCCGCGGGCCCTAAACGCTTGACCGGCAGCAGCCAAGATGCGCTCGCGGTTGCGTTCCTTCTGCTCTCGCGAAATTCGAGGCAACTGGAAACTCCTCCCCGCCGGGACTATTGGATCATCACGCGGCAAGACAATCGATGGTGGCCGTCATCAAATGTGATACTAGCCCACTCCTGCAGGCCGGTTTCGACGACTTTTGACCGCCACGCGCCGTGGTCGGCTTGACAGTTTTTAATGACGCATGACAGCATTGGGCTATTGATGTGGGGCGTCATCAAAATGATAGAGAGGCGGTGCGGGTCATGAACTTTGGAACCATCGGCGCCGGCACCATCGCGCAGGCCCTCGCGCGGCATCTGGTGACCGCCGGTCACCGCGTGATGTTGAGTAACAGTCGCGGTCCGTCCACCCTGGGAGGTCGTTGCCAATCTGGGCCCGCTGACCTCGGCAGGCACGGTGGCGCAAGCCGCGAAGGGTGACATGGTGTTTCTCACGGTCATGTGGCCGGACATCGCAGCCGCCCTGGTTGACCTGCCCCCGTGGGAAGGACGCATCCTGGTCGATTGCACCAACCAGTTCGCGCGGCTGGACCCGATACAGGTTGCCGATCTCGGTGACCAGACCGGGAGCGAGTGGGTCGCCAACCTCGTGCCAGATGCGCGGGTGATCAAGGCATTCAACACGCTATTCGCCGAATACATTGCGCCAAACCCGCGCCACCCCGCCGGGCGTCAGGTGGTGTTCTACGCCGGCGACGACGCCGCAGCGAAGGCGACCTTTCGCGAATTGGTCGATGGTTTGGGTTTCGCTCCGGTCGACGTCGGGGCCCTGCGCGACGGCGGCCGACTGATGCAGGTCGGTGGCCCGCTGTCGGCCCTGCACATCCTCAAACAGGACTGACCGGCGTCTGGTCCCCGCCGCGCACCGCAAGACCCCTCAACCATCGGAACACCACGACCTCACCGACGACAGAGGCGAAGCTCGAGAACCGGAGGCGCCATGAAGGCACTGGCTTACGCGCGAGCACACTCGTTGGGAGCGTTCGCTATGCATCTGGCAGAGGTGGATGACCCGCGGCTTCGTGAGGGCGACTTGCTGATCGAGATCCATGCGATCGGCGTGAACCCCGGCGAGGCGATGATCCGTTCGCAACGCAGCGCCGAGCCGGGCGGACAGGTAATCCTGGGCTGGGAATTCGCGGGCGTGGTGATCAAGACCGGTATCGCGGCGAACGGGTTCACGGTGGGTGATCGGGTGATGGGTACCGGCGATGTCACTCGCGACGGATGCTGGGCTGAAAAGCTGGCCGTGGACCATCGAGTGGTCACCAAGATCCCCGACCAGCTTTCTTTCACCGACGCCGCATCGTTGCCCATCGGCATTCTGACCAGCTGGGAGGCGATGTTCCGGGATCAGCCAGGCCTGTCGCCGGGAGTGGACCGGGTTCTGGTCGTCGGCGGCGCCGGCGGGGTTGGGTCGTTGGCGGTGCAGCTGCTCAAGGCCAGAACCTCAGCGTTTGTCATCAGCACAGCCTCCCGTCAGCAGTCGCGGGACTGGTGTCGCGCAATGGGCGCCGATCTGGTGGTCGACCACACCGCAGATGTCTGTGAGCAACTGAATCAGGCCGGGATCCATCAGGTCGACATGGTGCTATCCACCGCCGCGACCGCGACCAACCTCGCCTGGATCGGCGCACTGCTGCGGCCCTTCGGTCACTTGTCGGCCATCGACCTCAACGCGCCGATCGACCTCGCACCGCTCATTCAGAAATCCGTATCGCTGCACACCGAAATGGTCTTCAGCCAGATCAGCGGCGGCACAGACCCCAGCAACCAAGGCCGAATTCTGCAGATCATCAGTGAATATGTCCTCAGCGGCCAGGTGCGTCCGATTGTCACGACCCGACTCACGGGCCTGACCGTGCACAACATGAAGATCGCCCACTCGCTGCTCGAAAGCCACCACACCATCGGCAAGATCGTCATCGAAACATGAACAGCGGCAACGACTCCGCACTCGGAACACGCGCCGCGGCCGAATCCCAACCGTTGCAGGGTTGCATCCGAATGTGCATGCGATGAGACTCGCGTCCGCAGCGAGCTAGCGAACTGTGGATCAGTAACGTTGCCATTAAGCCCGAACAGAATTCATAGGCTTATTCGGATAGAACCGGTGATGCTGATCCGGTGGGCTCGAAATGTTGAGTGTCAGCGAGTGAAGCCACCTGCCGATTACGGAAATAGTCGTCCTGGCGCAGGGTGGTGATGCTGCCGGGGGTTGATCGAAAGTTCGCGTAGCCCAGCGACTCCGGAGGCATCTGTATCCACGCTGCGATCACGAAGGTGAGTGTGAACCCATGTGTCACAATCACTTGGTACTCGGCGGGGTTCGCGGTGATGGATTCCATCGCTGAATACACCCGCGCCGCGAAATCGCGCTTCGTCTCGGCTCCCGGTATGCCCTCGTCGTGGTTGAGCCGGTCACCGTCAGCTGGCGGGGGAACAAAGCGCTCATCGAGCCAGCGTTGAGGGCGTCCTTCTGCTGTGCCATAGGACTTTTCCCGCAGGCGACGGTCCAGTGCTACGACAGATTCAACAGCATTGCGGATCTGCTCAGCGGTACGTCGGGCACGCAGTAAATCCGACGAGACAATGTCCGTGGTGACCCCGGCCGGGATCTGTTCACGTATCCATCGTGCGATCGACACCGCGTCGGCCAAGCCCTTCGCGGTCAAGTCTGAGTCATACCAGCCGCCGACTAAGCCGTCCTGGTGATGGGTGGCTTCCGGATGGGTCACTACGTAGATCGTCTTGCCCACGCCTTACCGTAGCGAGCCCAACCGTCCAAAGGCTGGGCCATCGCAGATCGATAAAGTCGAGCTCGATCACATCCTGTCTCAAGTCTTGACGGCGTCGACGATGGTTGCGGCGACTTGGTCGGCGTTCCTGCCTAGGGTGTCGATGACGTGGGCCTCGGCGTGTAGCCAGGTCCGCGCCGCCTCGGCGTACACCGGCAGATGGTCGAGACGAAACGACGAGGGGCCCATCTCGATGTCGCCCTCGATCCGTTGGCGAAGTGTGTCCTGGTCGGCGTGAAGAACAAAGTGTCGCACCGGAATTCCATAGTTGGTGAGTCCTGAGTGGATTTCTCGCCAGTACTGCTCGATGAGCACCGTCATGGGTATCACCAGGGTGCCCGCGGTGTATTCGAGGACCCGGCGAGCGGTCTCCACCACAAGTGGCCTCCAGGGCGGCCAGTGCTGGAAATTGTCGGTTTCGGGAAGCCCAGGTGTGATGTCCATCAAGACTTCACCGACCGTCTCGGCGTCGAAAACCCGCGAGTCTGGCAGCAGCCTTTGCACCAAAGCGCTGGTTGTCGTCTTACCGGCACCGTGGGTGCCGTTGATCCACACAATCACACACCGACATTAAGCCCACTGTCGATCACGCGGGCCAGACGTTCGCCCTGGTAAAACAGGGTGTGAGCTGCACGCGGCGTCTGCCAAAACCCGGAAATGACACCTCCGCCTCGGGCTCCTCCGCGCAGCGACTCCTGACGATGAATAGTCCGTCGTCGAGATGGCCCGCTACGCCTGGCTTTCGAAGACCGGCTCATTCGGCACCGGACGACAACGAGGTGATGGAGATGCTCCCGCCCCTTGCGCTGCGACGCCGCGGGTGGGCCGCTCCAGAGCTACGCATCGCCGTTGCACCGGGGCACCGCGGTGCCGGGATCGGAGGCATGTTGCTCGACGCCCTCTTGGCTGATCTCGCCGAAGATCACGCCTGGGTGCTCGGACTCTCCGCCGCGAGAGCATCTAACCGGGCCTCTTTTGGTGCTCATCCCGCCCGAGCCCTAGGTCACGCGGTTCAGCATTTGCCCGCCAAACACAAAAGTCACGAACCATTTCTGGTTCGTGACCTTAGCGCCTGGAGTTCGTGGAACTCCTCGTGGTGGGCGAAGGGGGACTTGAACCCCCACGTCCCGAAGGACACTGGCACCTGAAGCCAGCGCGTCTGCCATTCCGCCACTCGCCCGAAACAACCGGGGGAGCCTATCACGCAGGCAACCCCACTTCCCAACCGTACTGGCGCACCCCCGGGATCTCCAAAACCAGCGTGGACGCGTCCGTGACCTGCACAGATGCGATTCTCAGAGATTTGTTTGTCCCTGGTGGGTACAGAGGGCCGATAGCATGCATGCAAGCATTGCTGCCAGCCGACACGCTGGTGGCTGACAACGCACGGGTGAAAACCCTGCACATAGAGAGGGAGGCGATCGGGGTCATGGGACTAGTCGGCCGCTTCGAGCGCAAGCTTGAGGATTCGGTCGGCAATGCCTTCGCCCGGGTGTTCGGAGGATCAATAGTCCCGCAGGAAGTGGAGTCGCTGCTTCGCCGCGAGGCCGACATCGGTGCCCGCGAGCTGCACGGCGGCCGCGTTTTGGCCCCGAACGACTACGTCATTACCCTCAGTGTGCCTGACTATCACAAAGTGATCGCCGACCCGGACATCACCGCGACCACCTTCGCCAAGCACTTGGAGGGATACATCCATGAGCAGGGATGGCAAACGTATGGTGATGTGGTCGTCAGATTCGAGCAGTCACCCAGCCTGCACACCGGACAGTTTCGCGCGCGTGGCGCGGTCAATCCCGACGCGACCACAGTCGAACCCGCTCCACCCCCACGAGACGTCACGTCCCACGCAGAACCAGGAGTACCAGCGATGACCGACAATCCGAGCTACCGCGCCGGCCAGGGACAGGGTCGGCCCGAGGACGAGTATTACAACCGCGGCGAGGACCAGCGCGGCTACCCGCCTGCCGAGCAGGGCTACCCGCCGCAGGGCGACCACGGTTACCCGCCCCGCGGCGGTTACCCGGAGCAGGGCGGTTACCCGGAGCAGGGCGGTTACCCGGAGCAGAGCCGCTACCCCGACCAGGGCGGCTACCCGCCGCCGCCGTCGTACGAGCAGCGCCCGCCCGCGGGCTACGGACCGCCGTCGGGCAACTATCCCCCGCAGTCGTACGAGCAGCGTCCGCCCGGCGGTTACGGCCCCCCTCCCGGTGGGCAGCCCGGCTACGGTGCTCCTCCTAATGACTACGACTACGGGCGTCAGGGCGGCTACCCCGATCGCGGCGGCTATCCGGATCAGGGTGGCTACCCCGACCAGGGCGGCTATGGCCAGCAGTCCTACGGCCGCCAGGACTACGCACAGCCCGACTACGGACGCTACGGCGAGGCCCCTGCCGGATACGCGGACCAGGGCTATGGCGATCAGGGCTATGGCGATCAGGGTTACGGCGCCCCGGCCCAGCAGGGCGGCTACGGCGGCTACGGCGCCGGTCAGGGCGACTACCCGGGTGGTGCCACCGTCACCCTGCAGCTCGACGACGGCAGCGGGCGTACCTACCAGCTGCGCGAAGGCGCCAATGTGATCGGCCGCGGGCAGGATGCTCAGTTCCGGCTTCCGGACACGGGTGTGTCACGACGCCACCTGGAGATCCGCTGGGACGGTCAGGTCGCGCTATTGTCAGACCTCAATTCCACCAACGGCACGACGGTGAACAACGCTCCGGTGCAAGAGTGGCAGCTGGCCGACGGCGACGTCATCCGGCTGGGGCACTCCGAGATCATCGTCCGCGTTCACTGAGGACTGGCCTCGACGCCCCAGTAATGTGGCGGTGCCGAAAGGACGGGACGGAGAGGACGTCAGATGCAGGGGCTTGTTCTGCAGCTGACCCGTGTCGGCTTCCTGTTGCTGCTGTGGCTGTTCATCTGGTCTGTGCTGCGCATCCTGCGCACCGACATCTATGCGCCCACCGGCGCGGTGATGGTGCGACGCGGGCTGGCGCTGCGCGGCTCGTTGCTGCCCAACCGTCAGCGCAGGACGGTGCCGCGCCAGCTGGTGGTGACCGAGGGCGCCCTGGCGGGCACCCGCATCCCGCTGGGAACCCAACCCGTGCTGATCGGCCGGGCCGATGATTCCACTCTCGTGCTGACCGACGATTACGCCTCGACGCGCCACGCCAGGCTCTCACCGCGAGGTCCGGAATGGTATGTAGAGGACCTAGGATCGACCAACGGCACATACCTCGACAGGGCGAAGGTGACGACAGCGGTACGAGTTCCGATGGGCACACCGGTGCGAATCGGCAAGACGGTGATCGAGCTGCGCCCGTGACGCCGCGCACCCGAGGAGCGATGTGACGCTCGTACTTCGATATGCGGCCCGCAGCGACCGGGGGTTGGTGCGCGCCAACAACGAGGATTCCGTCTACGCGGGGGCCCGCCTGCTCGCGCTCGCCGACGGCATGGGCGGTCACGCGGCCGGCGAGGTGGCCTCGCAGCTGGTGATCGCCGCTCTTGCACACCTCGACGACGACGAGCCCGGTGGCGATCTGCTCAGCAAGCTCGATTCCGCGGTCCGCGAGGGCAACTCGGCGATCGCCGCGCACGTCGAGGCAGACCCCGAACTCGAGGGCATGGGCACCACGCTGACCGCGATCTTGTTCGCCGGAAACCGCCTCGGCCTTGTGCACATCGGCGATTCGCGCGGCTACATGTTGCGCGACGGTGAGCTCACCCAGATCACCAAGGACGACACCTTCGTCCAGACCCTGGTCGACGAAGGCCGGATCACCGCCGAGGAGGCGCACAGCCATCCGCAGCGCTCGCTGATCATGCGTGCGCTCACCGGCCACGAAGTCGAACCCACGCTCATCATGCGTGAGGCCCGCGCCGGCGATCGCTATCTGCTCTGCTCCGACGGCCTGTCCGATCCGGTCAGCCAGGAGACCATCGCCGAGGCGCTCCAGATCGAGGACGTCGCCGAAAGCGCGGACCGGCTCATCGAATTGGCGCTGCGCGGCGGTGGACCCGACAACGTCACCGTGGTGGTTGCCGACGTCGTCGACTACGACTACGGGCAGACGCAGCCGATCCTGGCGGGCGCCGTATCCGGCGACGACGATCAGAGCGCACCACCGAACACCGCCGCAGGCCGCGCGTCGGCATTCAATCCCAAACGCAACGCCGCCAAACGCGTTGTGCCGCAACCCGAAGAGCCGCCGCCGCGCCCCCGGTCCCGGCGGCGCATGATCATCGCCGCGACGGTGCTGGTCCTGGTGGTGCTGGCAGGCCTGGCAGTCGGACGCGAGATCGTGCGGAACAACTACTACGTCAGCGAGCACGACGGCACCGTCTCGATCATGCGGGGTGTTCAGGGCTCCTTCCTCGGAGTCGCCTTGCAGGAGCCTTATCTCCTCGGATGTCTGAACAGCCGCAACGAACTCTCTCTCATCAGCGCCGGACAAGCCGGTGGCAATCTGGACTGCCGACTTCTGAGCGTCGGCGACATGCGTCCCCCCGAGCGGGCCCAGGTCATCGCGGGTCTCCCGTCGGGTTCCCTCGACGAGGCGATCAGCCAGATCGAGGAACTCTCCCGCAGCTCCGTGCTTCCGGTCTGCGCACCTCCGGCACGGCCGTCGACGGCTTCGCCCGCACCATCACCACGTCCAGCGCCCTCCCCCGGCGCTACCACCACGACGGCCAGGTCCGGCGCACCGGAAACGTCTGAGCCGAGAGCGAATCCGACCACCACACCGCCGGCGACGCCGCGCACCTCGGGCGCCGCCCCGTCACCCTCGCCGGGCCCAGGTTCGCCCACCCCCGGTTCACCGGTGCCATCCCCGCCGCCGTCCCCTTCGCCGACGGTGACGGCACTCCCTCCCCCACCACCTGAGCCGGGAACGAACTGCCGGGAAGTCTCATGACCACCCAGCCGCAGCCTCTCGTCGCGGTGACTCCAGCGCTACCGAACCGCCGCAATGCCGAGCTCTTTCTGCTCGGCTTCGCCGCGGTGATCACCACGATCGCGCTGTTGCTCGTCGAGGCCAACCAGGAGCAGGGGCTGCGCTGGGATCTGATCCAGTACACCGTCGCCTATCTCGCACTGTTCACCGGTGCGCATCTGGCGGTCCGGCGCTTCGCCCCGTATGCCGACCCGCTGCTGCTTCCTGTGGTCGCACTGCTGAATGGCTTGGGGCTGGTCATGATTCACCGCCTCGACCTGGCCGAGGGGCAGCCATTGGCCCAGGGTCTGGGCGGCACCGCCAATCAGCAGATGCTGTGGACCCTCGTCGGCGTCATCGGGTTCTCCGCCATCGTGATCTTTCTGCGCGATCACCGCGTGCTGTCGCGGTACGGCTACGTGTGCGGTTTGGTCGGGCTGATCCTGCTGGCGATCCCCGCCGTCCTGCCCCGAAGCATGTCCGAGCAGAACGGCGCCAAGATCTGGATTCAGTTCGAAGGCTTCTCGATTCAGCCCGCAGAGTTCTCCAAGATCCTGCTACTCATCTTCTTCGCCGCCGTCCTTGTCTCCAAGCGCAGCCTGTTCACCAGCGCCGGCAAGCACGTTCTCGGAATGGACCTGCCCCGCCCCCGCGACCTTGCGCCGCTGCTGGCCGCCTGGATCGCGTCGATCGGCGTGATGATCTTCGAGAAGGATCTCGGGACGTCGCTGTTGCTCTACGCGTCCTTCCTCGTGATGGTCTACATCGCCACGGAGCGGTTCAGCTGGGTTGTGTTGGGCCTCGGCCTGTTCGCGGCCGGCAGCATCGCCGCCTATTACGCATTCGACCATGTGCGCGTGCGCGTCCAGACGTGGCGCGACCCGTTCGCCGACCCCGACGGCGCCGGATACCAGATGGTGCAGTCCCTCTTCAGCTTCGCGACCGGGGGCATCTTCGGCACCGGTCTGGGCAACGGGCAGCCCGGGACGGTGCCCGCGGCGTCGACAGACTTCATCATTGCTGCCATCGGGGAAGAGCTTGGCCTGGTTGGACTTTCGGCCGTCCTGATGCTGTACACCATCGTGATCATCCGCGGTCTCCGCACAGCGATCGCGGTCCGTGACAGCTTCGGCAAGCTACTGGCAGCAGGCTTGGCGGCCACACTGGCCATTCAACTTTTCATCGTCGTCGGCGGTGTCACGAAGCTCATCCCGTTGACGGGTCTGACGACGCCGTGGATGTCCTACGGCGGCTCGTCTCTGGTGGCCAACTACCTGTTGCTGGCGATCCTGGTCCGCATCTCGCACAACGCCCGCAAACCCATCGTCACCACGGGGCTTCCGGTGGGCAACATCGCGGGAGCCAGTACCGAGGTGATCCAAAAGGTATGAACACGTCGCTGCGCCGAATCTCCGTGATGATCATGGCTTTGATCGTGCTGCTGTTGGCCAATGCAACGCTGACACAGGTTTTCACCGCCGACGGGTTGCGGTCGGATCCGCGTAATCAGCGGGTGCTTCTCGACGAGTACTCCCGCCAGCGTGGCCAGATCTCCGCGGGCGGTCAGCTGCTCGCGTATTCGGTGTCGACCGAGGGCCGGTTCCGATTCTTGCGCGTCTATCCAAACCCGATGACGTACGCGCCCGTGACGGGTTTCTACTCGTTGAGCTACTCGAGCTCCGGGCTGGAGCGCGCCGAGGACACCATTCTCAACGGTTCCGACGAGCGTCTGTTCGGTCGCAGGCTCGCCGACTTCTTCACCGGGCGTGACCCCCGCGGGGGCAATGTCGCCACCACCATCAACCCCGAGGTCCAACAGGCCGCATGGGATGCGATGGAGGACGGCTGCAACGGGCCGTGCAAAGGCGCCGTGGTCGCGCTGGAACCGTCCACCGGAAAGATCCTCGCGCTGGTCTCCGCGCCGTCCTACGACCCAAACCTGTTGGCTACACACGACATTGCCCAGCAGGCCGAGGCGTGGCAGCGGCTGCGTGACGACCCCGACTCACCGCTGCTGAACCGCGCCATCTCCGAGACCTACCCGCCCGGGTCGACGTTCAAGGTGATCACCACCGCGTCGGCGCTGCAGGCAGGGGCAACACCTCAGACGCAGTTGACCGCGGCCCCGCAGATCCCGCTGCCCGACAGCACGGCGACGCTGGAGAACTTCGGCGGCACACCCTGCGGCGGCGGGCCGACGACGACGCTCGAGTACGCCTTCGCGCACTCGTGCAATACCGCGTTCGTCCAACTCGGCATCGACACCGGTGGCGACGAGTTGCGCTCGACCGCGCTCGGATTCGGGGTCGGCGCGCTGGCCCCGACGATCCCGCTGCAGGTGGCTGAATCCACGGTCGGGCCGATCGCCGACGAGGCCGCACTCGGCATGTCCAGCATCGGACAAAAGGATGTCGCGTTGACGCCCCTGCAAAACGCGATGGTCGCCGCGACCATCGCGAACAAGGGCGTCACGATGCGCCCCTACCTCGTGGACAGTCTGAAGGGCCCCGACTTGGCGAACATCGCCACCACCGCCCCCTCTGAAGAGCAGCGGGCGGTGCCAGAGCAGGTCGCAGATACACTTACGGACTTGATGGTCGCCGCCGAGCAGGTGACTCAGCAGAAGGGAGCCATCGCCGGCGTGCAGATCGCATCCAAGACCGGCACTGCGGAGCACGGCACGGATCCGCGCAATACGCCGCCGCATGCCTGGTATATCGCCTTTGCGCCCGCTCAGGCACCCAAAGTCGCGGTCGCGGTGCTCGTCGAGAACGGCGGGGATCGCCTGTCGGCGACGGGCGGCGAGCTGGCTGCGCCGATCGGGCGCGCGACGATCGCGGCCGCGCTGCAGGAGGCCTCGTGAGCCGAGGCCTCGTGAGCCGCCATGCCGGAGGCATGAAATGAGCCACCATGCCGGAGGCATGAAATGAGCCCAAGAGTCGGTGTGACCCTCTCCGGCCGGTATCGGCTGCAGCGGCTGATCGCCACGGGCGGCATGGGCCAGGTGTGGGAAGGTGTCGATTCGCGGCTGGGCCGCCGGGTCGCGATCAAGGTCCTCAAG
Source organism: Mycolicibacterium iranicum (assembly GCF_002101705.1). Taxonomy (GTDB): domain Bacteria; phylum Actinomycetota; class Actinomycetes; order Mycobacteriales; family Mycobacteriaceae; genus Mycobacterium; species Mycobacterium iranicum. The sequence goes on from NZ_LQPC01000028.1 coordinate 88,196, forward strand.
GCCGAGTATTCGACCGACGCCGAATTCGTCGAGCGCTTCCGCGCCGAAGCACGCACGGTCGCGATGCTCAACCATCCCGGGATTGCCGGGGTGTACGACTACGGCGAGACCGACATCGACGGCGAGGGACGTACCGCCTACCTGGTGATGGAGCTCGTCAACGGTGAACCGCTGAACTCGGTGATCAAGCGGACCGGTCGGCTTTCGCTGCGGCACGCGCTCGACATGCTCGAGCAGACGGGCCGGGCACTCCAGGTCGCCCACACCGCGGGTTTGGTGCACCGCGACGTGAAGCCCGGCAACATCCTCATCACGCCCACCGGCCAGGTGAAGCTGACCGACTTCGGCATCGCCAAGGCCGTCGACGCCGCTCCGGTCACCCAGACCGGCATGGTGATGGGCACGGCGCAGTACATCGCCCCCGAACAGGCGCTCGGCCATGACGCCACCGCGGCCAGCGACGTCTATTCGCTCGGCGTGGTCGGCTACGAAGCAGTGTCGGGTAAGCGGCCGTTCACAGGCGACGGTGCATTGACCGTGGCGATGAAGCACATCAAAGAGACTCCTCCCCCGCTGCCCGCCGATCTCCCGCCGAATGTTCGCGAGCTGATCGAGATCACGCTCGTGAAGAACCCCGGCATGCGCTACAAGTCCGGTGGGCCGTTCGCCGATGCCGTCGCCGCCGTGCGTGCCGGCCGCAGGCCCCCGCGGCCGAATGCCGCGCCCTCGATCGGCCGCGCCGCGCCGGCCGCGGTGCCGCCCGCCATAGCCAACAGGCCGCCGGAGGCGACCGGTCGCGCACCCGCTCCCACGTCGCGCACGCGGGCGACGGGCAGCCACCACCGGTCGCCCCAGCCTGCGCGACGGACGTTCTCGTCGGGCCAGCGGGCGCTGCTGTGGGCCGCGGGTGTACTCGGCGCGCTGGCGATCGTCATCGCGATCCTCATCGTCCTCAACGCTCAGGACCGCAAGGACCGCCCCGCTCCGACGACGATCACCGAGACACCCAGTAGCCAGACTTCCGCTCCGGAGGCGCCGCCGGAGACCCCGGGCGCAGCACCCCCGGTGATACGCGATCATGAACCCGACCGAAATTGGGTATCCCGACCCGTTGACGAGGCATCACCGTCGGTGATGCTGCACGCTTCAGAACAGATATTGCGATGACAACCCCACAGCACCTTTCCGACCGCTACGAAGTCGGCGAGATTCTGGGCTTCGGCGGCATGTCCGAAGTTCATCTGGCCCGCGACCTGCGCCTGCACCGCGACGTCGCGATCAAGGTGTTGCGCGCAGATCTGGCCCGCGACCCCAGCTTCTATCTCCGCTTCCGCCGGGAAGCCCAGAATGCTGCCGCGCTGAACCACCCCGCGATCGTCGCGGTGTACGACACCGGTGAAGCCGAGACGCCCACCGGACCACTGCCCTACATCGTCATGGAGTACGTCGACGGTGTGACGTTGCGCGACATCGTGCACAACGACGGACCGATGCCGGCGCGGCGCGCCATCGAGGTCATCGCCGACGCCTGCCAGGCGCTCAACTTCAGCCATCAGCACGGCATCATCCACCGCGACGTCAAACCGGCCAACATCATGATCAGCAAGGCCGGCGCGGTGAAGGTGATGGACTTCGGCATCGCGCGGGCCCTGGCTGACGCGGGCAACCCGGTCACGCAGACCGCCGCGGTGATCGGCACCGCGCAGTACCTCTCGCCTGAGCAGGCCCGCGGCGTCAAGGTCGACGCCCGCTCCGATGTGTACTCGCTGGGCTGCGTGCTCTACGAGCTCCTCACCGGTGAGCCGCCCTTCGTCGGTGACTCCCCTGTGGCCGTCGCCTATCAGCACGTCCGTGAGGATCCGGTGCCGCCCTCGCAGCGGCATGCCGACATCTCCCCCGAACTCGACGCGGTGGTGCTCAAGGCACTGGCCAAGAACCCCGACAACCGGTATCAGACGGCCGCGGAGATGCGCGCTGATCTGGTCAAGGTGCACAGCGGCGAGGCGCCGGACGCGCCGAAGGTGTTCACCGACGCCGAACGCACCTCCATGCTGGCCGCCACGCCAGCGCACCACCGGACACAGCCGATCGATCCCGCCGGCGGGCATCAGCCTCGCTACGAGGAGCGTGAACGCGGCGGGTCGCTGGGCCGATGGCTGATCGCCGTGGCCGTGTTGGCGGTGTTGACGGTGCTGGTCACGATCGGCATCAACATGTTCGGTGGCGAAACCCGCGACGTGCAGGTACCTGACGTCACGGGGCAGCCGTCGGCCGACGCGATCGCCGCGCTGCAGAACCGCGGCTTCTCGATTCGCACTCAGCAGAAGCCGGATTCGGAGGTTCCCCCCGACCACGTCATCAACACCGACCCGGGCGCCAACGCATCCGTCGCCGCAGGTGACGAGATCACCCTCAACGTGTCGACGGGTCCTGAGCAACGCGAAGTCCCTGATGTGTCGGGACTCAGCTACGCCGACGCCGTGAAGCGGTTGACGGATGCAGGTTTCGAACGCTTCCGGCAGACGACGTCGGCGTCGCTGCCCGAGCAGAAAGACCGTGTGCTGTCGACGGTGCCGCCGGCGAACCAGACGTCGGCGATCACCAACGAGATCACCATCGTGGTGGGTAAGGGTCCCGCGACGGCCGTCGTGCCCGAGTGCGTCGGCCAGACCGTCGAGGTGTGCCAGCAGATCCTCAATGCCTCCGGGTTCACGAAGAACGTCCCGGTGGAGGTCGACAGCACCGCGCCTGCCGGCCAAGTGATGGGCCTGGAACCCACAGCGGGGCAGACTGTCCCCCAGGACACGGTGATCCAGATCCAGGTGTCGCGCGGGAACCAGTTCGTGATGCCCGACCTGACCGGGATGTTCTGGACCGACGCCGAACCCCGTCTGCGGGCCCTCGGCTGGACCGGGGTGCTCGACAAGGGCGGTGACGTCCAGAACAGCGGGCAACGCACCAATGCCGTCGTCAACCAGAGCCCGTCGCCGGGCACCGGCGTGAACTACGGCGCGAGGATCACGCTGAACTTCGCGTCGTAGCGGCGTGCACTGCGGATGCCACCTCGTCCTCCAACTCGGCGACGAGCGATTCCGCCGGTGCATTGCCGCAGTACGCCAGCCAGTTTGCGAGCATCCGGTGGCCGCCCTCGGTCAGGATCGACTCGGGGTGGAACTGCACGCCGTGAATCGGGAGTTCGACATGGCGGACGCCCATGATCACGCCGCCCTCTGTTGTGGCGATGACCTCGAGCTCGTCGGGCACGGTGTCCGGCAGGATCGTCAGCGAGTGGTACCGCGTCGCGGTGAACGGGTCCGGTAGACCTTTGAGCACTCCCGCATCGGCGTGGTGGACGGTGCTGGTCTTGCCGTGCAGCAGCTCGGGCGCGCGGTCGACGGTGCCACCGAACGCCACCCCGATCGCCTGGTGTCCGAGGCAGACCCCCAGCAGCGGCGTTTCGGCCGCGGCGCACGCGTGCACAAGCGGGATCGATGCGCCCGCGCGCTCCGGGGTGCCGGGGCCGGGGCTGAGAAGCACGCCGTCGAACTCGTCAGCGGCGGTGGCGATGTCGGCATCGGTGGCGAGTCGGTCGTCGTCGTTGCGCCACACCGTCGCGTCCACTCCGAGCTGACCGAGGTACTGCACGAGGTTGAACACGAAGCTGTCGTAATTGTCGACGACCAACACCTGCATCCGAACAGGCTACCGCCAGGGTTTTCGGTGTTTCCGCCTCAGGCGGCGGCGTCGGCGGCCCTGCTGTCCGTGGAGTCGGTGTCGGATGCCTCGTCGGCGGAGTCGGCGGCGGAAGTCTCGTCCTCGGCCGCGCTGTCCTCGGCGCTGTCGTCGGCCTCGTCGACAGACTCGTCGACGGCCTCGTCGGAGTCGACCTCGTCGGAGTCGACCTCGTCCTGCACCTCGTCGGCCGCCTTGTCCTCCACCTCGTCCGCATCGTCGGAATCCAGCACGGCGGCGGATCGACTCGTCCGCTTCACCGCGAGCTCGTCAGCTGGCTCGGAAAGTGTTGTAGGAGTGCCGGATTCGTTGGCGACAGTCTGGATCTCGTTCTCTTCTGACTCCGCGAGGCTCGGCGGTGGATTGCCATTCCCCCAGTCGGCTCCTTCGCCCTGGGGCACGTAGGCCGGCCGATCGTAATCGCGTTCCACGAGCGGCCGATACCTGGCGTCCAGCTCGGCGAGCCGCTCCTCGGTGACGAAGGGTTCGATCCAGCGAAGCATTGGCAAGGTCTTCGCCGGTATCAGCATGTAGGTGGTGTTGCCCTCTTGGTAGACGAGGTTCTCCGGGGCGTTGATGTCGAGGTCTTCTTGGAAGTAGGCGAAGTGCCGCGAGAAGATGGCCGTGTTGACCCACGAATAGAAGCCGAAGCGCGTGGGGTTGTCAGCGACGCCGTCGTATTGCGCGACGACGTCAAGGTGCTCGTAGGGCTGTACAGCCGGCAGGCCGACATCGACCTGGTTGCGGTTCTCGCCGCCGAACTTGTTCTCGGGGTTGCCGAGGGTCACGATCAGCTTGATTCGGTCCGGATCCGGCGCGAGCTGCGGGTTTCTCTCCCATTCCCGCAGCCTGTCGTACATGCCCGCTCCGCCGACCGAGTAGCCCACGAGGATGAGCTCGCCTGGCGTGGCGTCGACCGCGGCCTGAATCTGCGCAGAGGTGAGTTTTCTGGTCACCGTGCCCCTGCCGAGCGACCGGCAGGTGTTCTGCTCGCAGAACGCTCCGCCGAAGGCGGTCTGCGCTTCACCGCTCTGCCGGGTGGCGCCTTCTGCGAACAGCGCAGTCGCCGCGCCGGCGGCGGGGACAACGGGTACTAGGCTGATGCCCGGAACTAAAACGGCTGCCAGCGCAGCGATCCCGGCTTTGTGACGACGGTGCTTCATGAGAATCCTCGGCGAGTCGATCGAAACGCCCCGCACGATCGGATCCCAGTGTCCGACGCCGGAAGTGCACGAAAGTTGCTGCTGAAATTGTGGCGAAGCATTTCCCGACGTCTCAGCTTTGAAACATCCGGCTTTCGCTACCCGCGGTCCTGTAGTTAAGGTCTTGTCAGATCTTGATTTTGCGCCGCGCGAAGCAAAGCTTCTGCTTCAATCTACGTTCGCTGGCAGCAATCCAGCCACCGCTAACTCTTACGCAGTTGTGACAGCTGCGTCGAGTCATTCCTGCGCCGAGGGCGCCGTGCTTTCGTCGCTGTCTGGTTCGTCGGTCGTCACCGAGTCGGCGTCACCGAGTCGGCGTCGTCCTCGCTGTCGTCCTCGCCGTCCTCGGCCGCAGTTTCGGCGTCGGGCAGGGCATGCTCTGATCGGCTGTTTCGCGTCAGGACGCTGTCGTCGTCCGTCTCGGAATCACCCTCGTCTTCGTCGGATTCGCTTGATTGCGCGTCCAGTTCCTCGATGTCGGCGGCTTCATCGTCGGCCGCTTCATCGTCGGGGTCGTCCTCGGCGAGTTCGGACTCGACTTCGTCGTCGTCCTCTTCGTCGCCGTCCTCTTCGTCGTCGAGCGACGGGGGAGGGGTCCCGTTGCCCCAGTCGGCTCCTCCGCCCTGCGGCACGTAGGCGGGGCGGTCATAGTCCTTCTCGATCAGCGGGCGGTACTTCGCGTCGAGTTCGGCCATCCGTTCGTCGCTGATCCAGGGGTCCACCCACGCCAGCATCGGCAATGTCTCGGCTTTGATGAGCATGTAGGTGGAGCCGTCCTCGTCCCGGTAGACGAGGTTGTCCGGGTCGTTGATGTCGACGTCGTCGAAGTAGGCGAGGTGCCGCGCGAAGGCGGTGTTCATCAGCGAGTACCAACCGAAACGAGTGGGCACATCTGCCACGCTGTCGTACTGCATGGTGACGTCGAGGTGCCGGTACGGCTGCGCGGCTGGCAGTCCGGCGTAGTAGTTCTTGCGATCGTCCCCGCCGTACTTGTTCTCCGGATTGCCGTAGGTGACGACGAGAACGACCCGGTCCGGGTCGGGTGCCTGTGCCGGGGCCTTCTCCCACTCCCGCAACCGGTCGTAGATCGTCGCCGCCCCGAGCGAGTAACCCATCAGGACTATGTCGCCTCCGGTGGAATCGACCGCCGCCTGCAGTTGCCGGGATCCGGGCTTGACGTCGAAGGGGCTTCGCGCGTTGTTGATCGACCGGCATGTGTTGTGCTCGCAGAACTCGCTGTTGAACGCGGTCTGCGCATTGCCCCGCTTCTGTGCCGTTCCCTCGACGGCCAGCACCGTCGCCGCCGGCGCCGACGCCGGCTGTACGAGCAGGATGGTGGCGGGCGCGGCAAGGGCACCTGCCAACGCGCGACGGACCCGACGCTTCACGAGACCCCCTCGAAACAACCGCGCCACGATAAGCGTGGCAATTGGCACCTAGATTAGCTAATTGACCAAAATGACTAATGCGGTCCGTGCGAATTGTTTCCAGCATTCATACGACCAGCGTGCTCAAGACGCACGCTGGTCGGCCTATGGCCCTTTCAGGGTCTTTTATCGCAGCTCCAGGTCTTGCCCGTGGATAACGAGTCGCGTCGGTGTATTCGTCATGCGGATTGTCGGTCCGTTTAGTAACCGAGCGGTCCGATCGGCTGAGCGAACTTCATGCGGACCGATTCGCTATGGCCGACCAATTCGACGTCGCGAACCTCTTCGGTGTAACCGAGACCGAATCTGACGGCGTAGCGCTTGTACAGCGTCACGAGCGGCGCGGCGGACAGAGCCGCCTGCATGGCCCCCGCATCCCCGATGGCGGTGATCACGTACGGGGGGCTGTACGTCCTGCCGTTGAGCAGCAGAGTGTTGCCGACGCACCGTGGGGCGGAGGTCGCGATGACGCGTTGGTCCTGAACCTGGATGCCTTCGGCACCAGCGCTCCACAACGCGTTGATCACCGCCTGGATGTCCTGCTGGTGGACGACGAGATCGTCGGGAGACGCGTCCCGGGGGAACCGCCCCTGAGCGTCGCGCTGAGCATCGTTGAGGGTCACCACCAGTCCAGGACCGCGCAAAGGTGTCAGACCCGCCTCGGCGGCCAGCACGTCGCCTCTCCGGGTAATCGCTTGAAGCGCCGCGTCGGTACCGGGCGATCCGCCGTGATGGTTGTCGATCATCAATGCGAGCGCGCCCTGCTCGGCACTGAGCCGGTCGACGGAGGTCTGTGCCTCGCGAACCAGATCGACGAGCCGGGGGGAGTCGCTGCGGCGGATCTCGTCACCGCCGGAGACCCCGTGGGTGGTGCCCAGGAGAAGACCCGCGGCAATGCAGACGACCGGCACACCGAAGCGCCACACGGATCGCTTCCGTCCGGCTGCGGTGTCGTCGGGCATTGGAGTCGCGGCTCCCCTCGATGATCGGAATCGCTCGGACAGCCTGCGTTAGGCTTTCCCTACACATCGTCGCACTGACCGGTCGTTCGTGGCACCGGAGGCAGTGGCGGCGCCGAACGTTCGAAGGTACGCATGCCCAAGTCCAAGGTCCGTAAGAAGAACGACTTCACCATCAACCCGGTGAGCCGGACTCCGGTCAAGGTCAAGGCAGGCCCATCGAGCACCTGGTTTGTCGTGCTGTTCGTGGGGCTGATGCTGATCGGGCTGGTGTGGCTGATCGTCTTCCAGTTGGCCGGTAGCGGTCCCGACGTTCCGTCCTTCTTGCAGTGGATGGCGGACTTGAACGTCTGGAACTACGCGATCGCGTTTGCCTTCATGATTACGGGGCTGTTGCTCACGATGCGCTGGCGATGAGGCCGGACGGGCCCGAGATGAATTCATTTCGGTTGCCCGTTGTTACCCGGCCGGCAACGTGGCCGTCATCGGATCACACGAATGTGATTCATCCCCATTGGGGATAGCACTTGTGGATAACCCCATCAGTCGCGGTAGGAGGGTGTGTGGAACCCGTGCAGCAAACACACTGGCAACCCAGGACCGCGGGCATCGTGGCTGCCGGAATTCTCGGAATTTTGATGGCTATAGGGGCTGTGACGCTGGTCACAGACGTGCCTGGCCGCATTCTCATCGGGCTTGCCGCGGTCGGGTTGATGGTGTTTGCGCTCATGTCGTGGATCGCGCGTCCAAAACTGGCAATCTCCGAGGACACGTTGAGCTACCGCGGTTGGTGGCAAGTGAGGCAGCTCACACGAGCGGACATCAAGCGCATCCGCATCACCGAGTTCCGGCGGATCGGTCGAAAGGTGCGGCTGCTAGAGATCGATACGACAGATGATCGGCTGCTCGTGCTGAGCCGATGGGACCTGGGCACAGAACCCCTGCACGTCCTCGACGCGCTGACCGACGCCGGATTCGCGCCTGGCACCGGGTGATTTCGGTGTAGTTGGTCGACGCGACGCTGACCAACTACACCCGAACCACTGGGCTAGGAGATGGTGATCGACTCGATCACGACCGGGTCCGTCGGCCGATCGCTGCGGTCGGTCGCGGTCGTGGAGATCGCGTCGACCACCTTCTGCGATTCGGGATCGACGACCTCACCGAAGATGGTGTGGCGCCGGTTCAGGTGCGGCGTCGGGGTGACCGTGATGAAGAACTGCGAGCCGTTGGTGCCGGGTCCCGCGTTGGCCATCGCAAGCAGGTAGGGCTTGTCGAACTGCAACTCGGGATGGAACTCGTCGGCGAATTTGTAGCCCGCGTCGCCTCGCCCGGTGCCAGTCGGGTCTCCGCCCTGGATCATGAAACCTTCGATGACACGGTGGAAGATGACGCCGTCATAGAACGGGCCCGACGAGCCGCCGGAGGCATTCTCGGTGCTGTACTCCTTGGTGCCCTGGGCCAGTCCGATGAAATTGGACACCGTCTTCGGGGCATGGTTTCCGAACAGCGCGATCTTGATATCGCCGCGGTTGGTGTGGAGGGTCGCGGTCGCGGTCTGAATGGGACTCGTCACGGAACCGAGTGTGCCACGAGCAGTGTGACGGCCAACCGGGCACCGGTACCTAGGCCGGGGTGGCAGGCTGATAGGGCGACGTCTGGCATCGAGAACACACTGAAGAAAGAGGTGGGATATGAGCTCCAAGACCCGCGTGCGCCTGACCCCGAGTCAGCGGCTCGGCCGCGGCCTGAAGTATTCGACGGTCGGCCCGGTCGATGTCGGCCGGGGGGCGGTGGGTCTCGGAGTCGAGTCGGTGCGTACCTCGGCTTCCTGGGTCGGTGACCGCTACCGCCGCAGCAAGATCGCCCGGGAACTGAAGGCAGAGCTCGCGGCGGCCCAGCAGACCATCGCCTCCGAGGTAGCCGCCGCGCAGGAGGTCCTCGCGAATCTGCCTGAGGCACTGAGCAATGCGCGCAAGCCGCGACGCCGCGGCCGGCGACTGCTCTTTGTCGGTGTGGGTGTAGCAGTGCTCGCCGGGGGAGCGGTCACATTCTCGATTCTGCGCCGGTCCGCACAGCCCGAGCCCTCACCTCTGCCACCGAGCGTCGAAGTCGCGCCCAAGCCCTAGGAGGAAGCCCCGACATGACCGTCTCGGTGTTCGATCTTTTCTCGATCGGCATCGGCCCGTCGAGCTCACACACCGTGGGCCCGATGCGGGCGGCGCGTCGCTTCGTCGAACATCTGCGCCCCGACTCCGTCGCGCAGGTGCGCGTCGAGTTGTACGGATCGCTGGGAGCGACCGGCGCCGGCCACGGGACACCGGGCGCAGTCGTGCTCGGGCTCGAGGGGTCGGACCCAGAAACCGTCGATCCCGACGCCGCGCACGCCCGTATCGCCACGGTGGCCGCCGAGCGACGGCTGCAGCTCGCAGGTGTGCGCCCGATCGACTTCGATATGGCAACCGATATCGTTCTGTCGTTGCGGGCCATGGAGTTTCACAGCAACGGCATGGTGTTCACCGCGCTCGACGGCGACGGCGAAGTGCTGGCCCGACGGACGTACTACTCGGTGGGCGGCGGGTTCGTCGTCGACGAGGATGAGGCGTCCGGCGGCGCCCCTGTGGACGTCACCGTGCCCTACCCGTTCCGCACCGCGGCCGAGATGGTCGCGCTGGCAGTCGAAAACCATTGCAAGATAGCCGATCTCGTAGCGCTTAACGAGGAGGCGCTCGGCAACGGGCCGCGGCTGCGCGACGGTCTGCTCAGAATCTGGTCGGCGATGCGCGAGTGCGTCGACCGGGGACTGGCCGTCCAGGGCACGCTGCCGGGCAGCCTACATGTACGGCGCAGGGCTGCGGTGTTGGCGAAGGCGCTCGAGGCGAACCCGGCGGATCCGCTGTACGCGATGGACTGGGTGACGGTCTACGCGCTGGCGGTCAACGAGGAGAACGCTGCGGGCGGCCGCGTGGTGACGGCGCCGACCAATGGGGCCGCGGGCATCATTCCGGCTGTCCTGCACTATTTCTGGCGGTTCGTCCCGGGAGCTGACGAGGACGGCGTCGTCGAGTTCCTCTTGACGGCCGGGGCGATCGGGCAGCTGTTCAAAGCCAATGCGTCGATCTCCGGGGCTGAGGTGGGATGTCAGGGCGAGGTCGGATCGGCGTGCTCGATGGCCGCCGGCGCGCTCGCCGCGGTGCTCGGGGGATCGCCGGCCAAAGTGGAGAACGCCGCCGAGATCGGCATTGAGCACAACCTCGGCCTCACCTGTGACCCGGTGGGCGGGCTCGTGCAGATCCCGTGCATCGAACGCAACGCGATCGCGTCGGTGAAGGCGATCGCGGCGGCGCGAATGGCGCTCGCGGGTGACGGCACGCATCACGTCAGCCTCGACACCGCCATCAAAACCATGCGGGACACTGGCGCCGACATGGCAGACAAGTACAAGGAGACGTCGCGCGGGGGACTGGCCCTCAACGTCGTCGAGTGTTGACCTCTAGTCGTTGTCGGCCGTGACGCCTGGCAGCTTGCCCCCGCGGGCACCGATGGTCAGCGCGTAGGCGGTCGCCAGCTGCTGAAGCCCGGCGGTCGACGCGCTCGGGGTGGCCGCGCGGATCGCCTTCAGCAGCGCGTCCTTCGCGTCCTTCTCCAAGTCGGCAGATTCAGCCATCCAAGACCCTCCTCGTCGCTCGACGCCGCGTCGTCGCGGCACGTCAGGGGTCTACCCGAAGAGGGGTTGGGTGAATCCGCAGTGAATGTGGTTGTGGAGCCTAGGAGATTCGAACTCCTGACATCTGCCTTGCAAAGGCGAATCCTCATGCAGTTCGGAGGTTTTCATCTCGTCGGACGTGCTGAGAGACTTAACCAGGGTTGACAGCAGTTATCTGTACCTGTGGTCAAATTGTGGTCACTTGGTGGTCGGCAGGACTGTAGAAAATGCCGCTTCCCTAAGTTGCGAGTTCATCGGGCGACCAAGCCGCCGCCCGAAGTTCCTCAACAAGCGTGCGTGCTGCCTCCCAGGCGCTGGTCTCGCGGGCGCGGTACCGGTGCTTTTGTTGATCGGTCTTGTCTTCCACACGTACAAGGAGCCCACCGTTGCGGAGCTGAGTGAAAATTTCGTTGACCTGTTTGTCAGCCGCATCGCCGACCATCTTCGAAATCATCCGCGGATACACGTCCTGGGCGCCTTCTGCGAATGCTTCGGCGATGGCGGCCAGTACCTCCAGCTTGTGTTTGTTCCCAAGCAGTCCACGAGACACGCTTCGCAATGCCTCGTCGTCCACTATCACCTCGCTACGATGTACGTGTTACGTAATAAGTTCAATGTAACGAGTATGAGGCAAGCCGAAGGGAAGACGCCATCCCCTTTGGCTGTTACTTTTCGGAGGAACCGTTGACGACGACGACCTTTCGAACGTATGTTCGATAACATGGGCCTGGGGATCGTCGCGGGCAAGATGGGCTGGGGGAGAGCATGACGCACGCATGGGGACAGGCCGGCGAGAACGTTGGCGGTGGCCTCATCCGAACGGAACAGGGGCTTCCCGGTTGCTCGACGTGTGGCTTCACCCTGTGGACTCCCGTGGCCGCGCTGAGTGTATCGCAGGCTGGGCTATATAACGATGCTCGCTTCCCCGGGCGTCTGATCGTCAGCCTTAACGAGCATGTCGAGCACTTTGACCAGGCAGATCCGCACTTGTTGGCTTCGTTCATGTCTGACCTTCAAGAGGCGTCCCTGGTGCTGCGCAAGATGGCCAACGTCGAACGCGTCAATATCGCCATGCTTGGCAACAAGGCACCCCATCTGCATGCGCACGTAATCCCCCGACGAGTCGAAGACCACAACTACGGCCTTTCGCCGTGGGAAAACGCCGCACCGCATTCGAAACTAACGTCGGCGGATCAAACAATCTTTGTCGATTTGCTCAAGCATGGATTTGCCGAAGTGCGTCGGACTACATAGGCCGTTACCCGCTAAAGCAACAGGTAGTTGCGGGTCTTCTTTGCAACCTCAGGCCAGTCCAAGAACATGTATTCAAATGCTTCCTGCAGATCGCGTGCAGCGGCCCTGAGCTCGATGTAGCCGGGGTCATCTCGTCTTTTATCCCAAGGGATTTCCGCGAACTGCTGCCTCTTCTCGGCGCTGTCGGTGCGCTGTATGAACAGATCGATCGTCGAGAACACAGTGCGTACAGCGTCAAGAACGGCCCCTGGGGCACCCCGTGTCACCGCGGCTAGACGAGCCAGCGGCGGCGTTGCGTACAAATCCATGAGGTAGCTCTCCCACGGCTCCTCGTCGTCGCGGGGCGCAATTAAGGGAAGAATGGAACTGGCGATAAAATTTTTCCGGGTAGTTAAAAGTTTGAGGTAACGAAGGACGGCTTTGGGCTCCTGCCCGCCGACTGGCGCTTTTGCCTGATAGTCGACCGTTATTTGTCGCCAATAACGGAGCATGTCATTCAGAAGAAAGCGCGGGGGACTATCTCGGGGGACGTCGAATAAAGAGATATACCTCCCAAGCGTGCTGCCAACGATCTTTGAATGCAGCTCCTCATTCAGGAGGCTTATCGATTCTTGAATTATTTCCATTCTGATGGTGTGTGTTGAATTTGTGTCGCCTTCGAGCCCAACCTGGTTGATGATGTCAAAAACACCTATCGCCCTGCCGAACAACCCGCTCGTACCTGGCTGTTTCGTACCAGTTCCGTCGGCTGCAGCTTCCTCTGCGACGACCCGCTTGACCACTTCCAAGAGGGCTCGCGGTGCTCCAGGATCATGAATTCCATTGACAAGGACAAGGTAATCGACGTCACTCGCGGGGGTGTACTCCTGCCGAGCAAGCGAACCGAACGCCACGACATCCATGGCCCCGCCGGCGGAATCGAATCCGGACAGGGCAGTGCGCATTCGTTCCGCTGTGTTCTTCGAGCGGTGTATTGCTTCGGTCAAACCCGGAACAGAGCCCGCCAAGCCTAGCTCCGATATTGCCTCTGCAAGATCCACACTCGCCCCCTTTTACCCCGATTCAAGATTGCATTTATCCACGTGGTTATCAAGCGCCGATCCGGCCGTAGCGTGAACTCCGCCGGGTTACGGTGACGAGCAGCATGCAGAACCCCAAGCCGAAGGGTTTGAATTTCGTACAGACAGGCAGGCCCTATGCCTGCCTACGTGGCGACGGTGACGTCGTGGGGGTCCCCCCACCGTCGGTCAGCGTTGAGAGCCTCCTGGCAAAATGCCCTGCTGGTCTCGGTTGCTCACAGAAGATCGGCCGGGTGCATTATCGGCGGACGCTTACGTCTGGCCACCTTTCCGGCGGTGGCTTCGGTGGCAGTCTTGGCATCGTGGCAGGGCTTGCAGGCGGCCGCCTGAACACAAAGCAGGCCAGACAACATGGTTGTCTGGCCTGCTTGTTGGTCTGTGGAGCCTAGGAGATTCGAACTCCTGACATCTGCCTTGCAAAGGCAGCGCTCTACCAACTGAGCTAAGGCCCCTCGGGGGGAGGTGCGTCGGAAACTGTATGCCAGACCTCGGGTCCGTGCTGGGTTCGCCACACGGTCACCGCGGCGACGGCGGCGACACCCGCTGCGAGCAGAAGCACCAGCTTCATCGACATGTACCTTTCCGTGGGGCTAGGAGGACTCGAACCTCCGACCTCTTCGTTATCAGCGAAGCGCTCTAACCGCCTGAGCTATAGCCCCGTCAACCGCACGGGCCGAGCGACGAGATTACCGCACGCACAACCCGTTCCCAAACTCCGAAGCCGGGAGGTCAGTCCCGGTCGGCCAGAGTGACCTCGACACCGCCCACGAGGTCGGTGGTGAGGTTGTAGATGAACGCCCCGATCGTCGCCCCGGCAGTCATCAACACGATGTTCACCAAACCGATCAGCGCGGCGCCACCGAAGATGGTTCCACTGGATACCAGCTCGCCACCGGAGCTGCCACTGGCGCTGGTCAGCAGGTCACCGACGTTGCTGTTGAGCTTGGTCCAAACACCCATGCCGCCGAGCACCAGGTACAGGAACGCGACGGCGATCATCCACACGAAGAACAGCACGACCGACAGCAGCAGCGAAACCTTCAGCGTGCTCCACGGGTCGACACGGCGGATCTGCATGCTCGCCCGCACCGGACCTTTGTGCTGCTGGCGGGTGCCCACCTGCACGGCCCGGTTCCCGGCCGCAGGCGTGCCCTTGACGGGCGGTTTCGCCGGCGGCTCGGTCTGCGGTCGCTCCACCGGCTTGCGCTGCTGCTGCGGCGGGCGCGGGACCGGCCCGGAAAGATCAGGGATCTCGCTGGCATACGCGCCCGCCTGGTCGGGCCTGGCTGCGCTCTGGTCGGGCCTGGCGCCGACCTCGGGACGGTTGCCCTCGGTGCGGACGATGTCGGTGCGTTCGTTGCGTGGCGACGGCTCCGGGCGGGGCCCAGACTCCTTGCGGGGAGTCTGCTCGGTCTCGGGCGCTGGTGCCGAGCCGCCTGCCATGAAGCGATTCAGCCTGGCATCAAGACCGGCCGGACTATTGCCTCGCGATCCGTCCGGGCGCGGTGCTTCCTGCGTCGGTTGCTGCTGCCTGGCGCGTGCCGCCGGACCCCGCTGCCACGGGGGCAGGTCGCCGGGGTCGGCGGTGTGGGCCGCTCGTGAGCCGCCGTCGGGTCCGGCGCCACCGGATCCTTCACCCGCCCGCGCGGGTCCCGGCTCATTCGGTGAGCTCACCTACGACTCCTCACTCGATTCCTCGTTCTCTGCAGCAGCGTCGACATCGGTGTTGACCTCATCCGTGCTGTCGCCGGCTTCAGCGTTGCGTGCGATCGCGATCAGTGTGTCGCCCTCGCCCAGGTTCATCAACCGAACGCCCTTCGTCTGGCGTCCGGCCTTGCGTACCTGCCGGGCAGCCGTCCTGATGACACCGCCGCCCGAGGTGATGGCGTACAGCTCGGTGTCGTCGTCGACGATCAGCGCTCCGACCAGCGTGCCACGGCGCTTGTCGAATTGAATCGTCAGTACGCCCTTGCCGCCCCGGCCCTGTACGGGGTACTCCTCGATCGCAGTGCGCTTGGCATAGCCGCCAGATGTCGCAACCAGCAGATACGTGTCCTCGCGCACCACGTTGAGGGACAGCAGCGCGTCGTCGGCGTTGAAGCGCATGCCCTGCACGCCCGAGGTGGCGCGACCCATGGGGCGCAGCGCCTCGTCGGTCGCGGAGAAGCGGATCGACTGACCGTTCGCCGAAACCAGCAGCAGATCGTCCTCGGCGGAGCACAGCACCGCGCCGACGAGTTCGTCGCCGTCGCGCAGGTTGACCGCGACGATGCCGCCGGAGCGGTTGGAGTCGAAGTCCACGAGGCGGGACTTCTTCACCAGACCGTTGCGGGTCGCCAGCACCAGGTACGGCGCGTCCTCGTAGCCCTTGATCTGGATGACCTGGGCGATTCGTTCCTCGGGCTGGAAGGCCAACAGGTTCGCCACGTGCTGTCCGCGCGCCGTGCGGGACGCCTCGGGCAGGTCATAGGCCTTCGCCCGGTAGACGCGCCCCTGTGTGGTGAAGAACAGGATCCAGTCGTGGGTGGAACAGACGAAGAAGTGGTTGACGATGTCGTCCTGCTTGAGCCCGGCACCCTGGACGCCCTTCCCGCCGCGCTTTTGGCTGCGGTACAGGTCGGTCTTGGTGCGCTTGGCGTAGCCGGTCTCGGTGATCGTAACGACGACGTCCTCGCGTGCGATCAGATCTTCGTCGGCCACCTCACCGTCGGCGGCGATGATCCGGGTCCGCCGGTCGTCGCCGTACTTGTCGACGATCTCCTTGAGTTCGTCGTGCACGATCGCCCGCTGCCGTTCCGGCTTGGCGAGGATGTCCTCGAGGTCGGCGATCTCGGCTTCGATCTTGGCAAGGTCGTCGATGATGCGCTGACGCTCCAGGGCGGCGAGACGACGCAACTGCATGTCGAGGATCGCCTGGGCCTGGATCTCGTCGATGTCGAGCAACTCGATCAGGCCGCTGCGCGCGATCTCGACGGTTTGCGACGCCCGGATCAACGCGATCACTTCGTCGAGCGCGTCGAGGGCTTTCACCAGACCGCGCAGGATGTGAGCGCGTTCGTTGGCTTTGCGCAGACGGTAGGTGGTCCGCCGGATGATGACGTCGAGCTGATGGTTGACGTAGTGACGAATCAGCTGGTCGAGGCGCAACGTGCGCGGCACCCCGTCGACGATCGCCAACATGTTGGCGCCGAAGCTGGTCTGCAGCTGAGTGTGCTTGTAGAGGTTGTTCAGCACCACCTTGGCCACGGCGTCGCGCTTGATCTCGACGACGATCCGCAGCCCGACTCGGTCGCTGGACTGGTCCTCGATGTTCGAGATGCCGGTCAGCTTGCCGTCGCGGACCTGCTCGGCGATCGACGTGATGAAGTTGTCGTGGTTGACCTGGTACGGCAATTCGGTGATGACCAGCGAGGTGCGGCCGCGCGAATCTTCCTCGATCTCGACGACACCACGCATGCGGATGGACCCGCGCCCGGTGGTGTACGTGTCCGTAATCCCTTGGCCGCCAACGATCAGACCGTGGGTGGGGAAGTCCGGGCCCTTGACGCGCTCACAGACCGCCTCGAGCGTGGCCTCCTCGTCGGCCTCATGGTTGTCGAGGCACCAGTAGACGGCCTCCGCGAGCTCCCGCAGATTGTGCGGAGGCATGTTGGTGGCCATACCGACGGCGATGCCGCCCGAGCCGTTGGCGAGCAGGTTCGGGAAGCGGCTCGGCAGAACCGTCGGCTCCTGCACCCGGCCGTCGTAATTCGGGATGAAATCGACTGTCTCCTCGTCGATTTCACGCAGCATCTCCATAGCCAGGGGAGTGAGCCGCGCCTCTGTGTTGTGGCTGACGAATCCGTTCGTGATGAAGGAATGGTCATCAGTGTCCACGCGAAGGCTGTAGACGGGCCGCACGCCGGCTGCTGTCACCGAGCTGACGCTCGCGTAGTAGAAGCGGCCGTCGGTGAGTTCTGTCGCGATAGCACGCACATCGGGGTGGGCGATGTGGCTCAGGATCTCTTCACCGTCGCGCCGCCACCGCGACAGCCTGTCTATGTTGTGCTTGCGCAACCACTCCTTGTCAATCCAGCGACCGCCACTCTCCGAACGAATGAACGCAGCCAGGCCCGGAACTTGGTCCCCGTCAAGGCCCGCAGCCCGTTCCGGGAGAGCAGCCAGCAGACCGAGTAGTTTGCGCTGCTTGGCGCCTCCGAACCCAACCCGTGCGCTGAAATCTTCGGCGTGGGCTCGGTTTGTGATGACGACTTTGTGCTCTCCGGTTGCGTGCAGATATCGCCGGGAGATCACACCGAATTCCAGCAGCATTTGTTGGACGTCCTTTGCCAACTGACCGCTGCGCGTCGAATAGGAGACCTGGATCGTATTGCGTGGCAATGCCGAACATGAGCCGTCACCCTCGAAGAGGGCTTGGAGGAAGGCCCTCTTCACAGCGGCCGCCGAATTCCACAGCCAGTCAGGTACGGCCTTTGCGGCCGACCGCTGGCCAATGAGACCAGCCAGACGGCTTCGCCGTAACGCCGCAAGATTGTGGACATCCAACTCAAGCAAATTGGAGCCCGATGCGATCTGCCGTTCGTAGATGTAACACGTCCCGCCAACCACCGACTCGTAGGCGGCGGCAACCATGTTGAAGTAATCACGGTCAAGGTTGTTAAAACCTGCCCGAGTTTCGCTGACAAATCCTTCGCTGATGAACGCCCCGAGCAGCAGCGCCTCCATGACGTCGTGCCATTCCGCCGGTCCAAACTCAACCGGTGGTGTCCGCTGGAGAACGACGCGATCCTGAGGACGAATTTCTTCGATCAGTTTCCACAAGAGCGTCGGGACGCCGCCGACATCGACCAGACACAGAAGTGGGTGGTTCGCCGTACCCGTGACCTCAAAGCCCTCCGCAGTTCGCACCGTGAAGGTCTCGTGGGCGCCTGAGTGGAACAACACGTCGGCCAGCACGGGGTTGCCGTGCCTGTCGAGGACCTTGAGTTCAATTTGGTTGTCTGAGTTCGGTCTCGCGCTTTGAACTACGTCGCTGATGCGCACCGACTGGCCGAACGGCAATCGGACCATCGCATCACCGGTCACGCAGTACCTCATCGCGGCCGGCGGATCGTTACCCGGCGAGCCGAAGTTGCCCTGGCCGTCGACCAGCGGGTAGCGCAGCGACCACGGCTGGGCCATCCGGACCAAAGTGTCGTAGATCGACGAGTCGCCGTGCGGGTGATAGTTACCCATCGTCTCGGCAACGGAGCGCGCCGACTTTGCGTGCCCGCGGTCTGGCCGGAAGCCCGAGTCGAACATCGCGTAGAGCACGCGGCGGTGCACCGGCTTGAGACCATCGCGGACTTCGGGAAGTGCGCGGCCGACGATGACGCTCATGGCGTAATCGATGTAGCTGCGCTGCATCTCCTGCTGGATGTCGACCGGTTCGATCCGGTCGCCGGACTCCCCGGCCGGGGGCAACGTGGTATCAGTCATGAAGTTTTCCTATGCCTTACTAAACATCAAGGAAGCGAACGTCTTTGGCGTTGCGGGTGATGAAGCTGCGTCGTGCTTCGACGTCTTCACCCATCAGAATCGAGAACAGTTCGTCGGCGGCCGCGGCATCGTCGAGAGTGACCTGACGCAGCACCCGCACCGACGGGTCCATCGTGGTCTCCCACAGCTCCTTGGCGTCCATCTCACCGAGACCCTTGTAGCGCTGAATCCCGTCCTCGACGTTGATGCGCTTGCCCGCGGCCCGGCCGGCCTCGAGCAGACCGTCGCGCTCACGATCCGAATACGCGAACTCTGGCTCTGAGCGCTGCCACTTCAACTTGTACAGCGGCGGCTGCGCCAAGAAGATATGGCCGTTCTCCACAAGCGGTTTCATGAACCGGAAGAGCAGCGTCAGCAACAGCGTCGAGATGTGCTGGCCGTCCACGTCGGCGTCGGCCATCAGCACGATCTTGTGATACCGCAACTTCGAGATGTCGAACTCGTCGTGGATACCCGTGCCCAGCGCGGTGATGATCGCCTGTACTTCGGTGTTCTTCAGCACACGGTCGATGCGCGCCTTCTCGACGTTGATGATCTTGCCGCGCAACGGCAGGATCGCCTGGAACATCGAGTCGCGCCCGCTCTTGGCCGAACCACCGGCCGAGTCACCCTCCACCACATACAGTTCGGACTTGCTCGGGTCCGTCGAACGGCAGTCCGCGAGCTTGCCCGGCAGACCACCGATGTCCGTCGCACTCTTCCGCCGCACCAACTCGCGCGCCTTACGAGCCGCAATACGCGCTTGCGCTGACGAAACCGCCTTGTTGATCACTGTTTTGGCCTCGGCCGGGTTCGACTCGAACCAGTGTGTCATCTGCTCGTTGCAGATTTTCTGGACGAACGACTTCACCTCGGTGTTGCCGAGCTTGGTTTTGGTCTGGCCCTCGAACTGCGGTTGAGACACCTTCACCGAAATGACCGCTGCCAACCCTTCACGGATGTCGTCACCGGTGAGGTTCGGATCTTTCTCCTTGAGGAGCTTCTTGTCCTTGGCGTACTTGTTCACCACTGTCGTCAGTGCCGCACGGAAGCCTTCTTCATGCGTGCCACCCTCATGGGTGTTGATCGTGTTGGCGAACGTGTGCACCGACTCCGAATAACCCGCGTTCCACTGCATCGCGATCTCGACCTCGTGGCCTTCACCCTTGCCCTCGAAATCGATGACGCTGGGCTGGATCGGGCTCTTGGTCCGGTTGATGTGCTTGACGAAGTCGACCAGCCCGCCTGGGTAGTGGAATACCCGATGCTTGACCTTGTGTGAGGCCTCGGCGGCCTTCTCTTCGGCGGTTTTCGGTGCTTCGGCGTGGTCGCTCACCACGTCGTCGACGACGTCGGAGTCGGTGACCCGCTCGTCGGTGAGTTCGATGGTCAGCCCTTTGTTGAGGAATGCCATCTCCTGGAGACGCCGGGCAATGGTCTCGAAGTCGTAGACCGTGGTCTCGAAGATGTCGGGGTCGGCCCAGAACCGAATCGTCGTTCCCGACTTGGTGGTCTTCTCACCCTTGCGCAGGGTCCCGGGCACCGACCTGTCGTACGTCTGGAACCACTCGTAGCCGTCCTTGCGGATATCGGCCTCGAGGCGCGTCGACAACGCGTTCACCACCGAGACGCCGACGCCGTGCAGACCACCGGACACCTGATAGGCGCCCTCCTCGAACTTGCCGCCGGCGTGCAGCACCGTCATGACTACGTCGACTGTCGGAATTCCGGTCGCATGCATGGCGACCGGAATGCCGCGGCCGTCGTCGGTGACCTGAACGCCACCGTCTTGCAGGATTCGGACGTCGACGCGCGTCGCGAAACCCGCCATCGCCTCGTCGACCGCGTTGTCGACCACTTCCCAGATCAGGTGATGAAGACCGCGCTCACCGGTGGAACCGATGTACATGCCTGGCCGTTTGCGGACCGCCTCCAGTCCCTCGAGGACTTTGATCGAATCGGCGCCGTACTCGGCCGGCGCATTCTTCTTCTGGGCAGCCACGTTGGACGCGTCTCCTTGGTCTATGACAGGGGGTAGTCGGCGGAGGAGTCGACAGCCCCTCGCGGATCACCGACACAGTCTACCTATACCTACTGTCAGGACCCATTCTGCAACGGCGTTTCCAGATACCTAATCGCGCCGTGCGCGGAATTTCTCGAATGAAGCTAGGTC
This sequence comes from Mycolicibacterium iranicum, assembly GCF_002101705.1. GTDB lineage: Bacteria > Actinomycetota > Actinomycetes > Mycobacteriales > Mycobacteriaceae > Mycobacterium > Mycobacterium iranicum. The sequence goes on from NZ_LQPC01000028.1 coordinate 109,245, forward strand.
TTGACGGCGACGAAACGACCCCGTCGTGTCCTGGCGGCTCTCAGCCGTAGGTGTCTCGCGGGCCGCGGCCCGGCACGCTGCGGGGGCCTTTCCGCCAGGACGGACCCACCGGACCGACGATCTTCAACGACTTCACCACACCGTCCCCGACCGCCGCGGCGATCTTGGCGAGAATCTGTGCCTGCACCATCCGCAACTGGGTCGCCCACGCCGTCGATTCGGCGGAAATCGTCAGAACGCCTTCGTGCAGAGCTGTCGGTTCAGCGTGGGCCGCTATCTGGTCCCCGACGACCCCGCGCCACCTGCCGAAGACAGCGCCCTCGGCGACACGACCCGACCAACCGCGCGTTTTCGCCACCTCGTTGGTCAGAGATCCCAATAGCTGGGGATCACGGCTGTCCGGACCCGGGCCCGACCACCGCCGCCTACCGGAGCCTGCCACTCGCCGCTGTTCGGGCGCGTGCCTGCCGCGGCCGACATTCTTTCCCTGCTGACGGGCTGCGCCCCGAGCTTCCTCGAGGGTGCGGCGCACCAGGTCCATACCTTTGAGGCCCTCCAGATGAGGCGGTGGCCTCAATTCGTCGTCGTCATTCGTCATGACCGCACCACCGAAATCCGTCCCGAATCGCCGTCCTGCATGGAAATCTCGACGCGGGTTGCATCCCAGTCCACCGGAATGTCTTCGTGCACAGCGGCCGTCACCAAAACCTGCTCCGCCGATGCGGCGACCTGTGCCAGTGCCTGCCTGCGTGCGCTGTCCAGTTCTGCGAAGACGTCGTCGAGCAGCAACACCGGATCACTTCCTTCGGTACGCAACAGTTCGTAGGCCGCCAGCCGCAACGCCAGCGCCATCGACCACGACTCACCGTGACTGGCAAAACCTTTCGCCGGCTGATCACCCAGCTTCAGTTCGAGATCATCCCGGTGAGGGCCGACAAGACAGACCCCGCGCTCGAGTTCGGCGTCGCGACGGCGACTCAGGGAGTCCAGCAGTGCCGCCTCGAAGACATCCGGGTCGGAATTGCCGGCAGCGGCTTCTGCCTCGACTACGTCCACACCGCTGCGGTAACGGATCGAGGCTGCCCGCGACGCGGGTGCAAGTAATTGGTAGGCCTTCTCCACCTCAGGGGCGAGTTCGTTCACGAGTTCCACACGCGCAGCGATCAGTTCGGCGCCATGGCTGGCCAGGTGCCCGTCCCAGACATCCAATGTCTCGAGCGCACCGCGGTCGCCGCGGTACCTGGCACCGGACGCCGTCTTCAACAGGGCGGTGCGTTGACGGACGACTTTGTCGTAATCGGCCCGGATGCCTGCGATACGTGGTCGCCGCGTGGTGGCCAATTCGTCGAGATAGCGACGACGGTCGCCTGGATCTCCCCGCACGAGCGCCAGATCCTCGGGGGCGAACAGCACGGCGCGCAGCACCCCGAGAATTTCACGGGCCGACCTGACGGGGGAGCGGTTGAGTCGTGCCTTGTTCGCCCTTCCTGACGTGATGTCAAGATCGACGGCGAGCTCGCGACCTTCGTTCACCACTATTGTCGAGACCACGGCACGGTCGGCTCCGGCTCTGATCAGCGGCGCATCGGAGGCCACCCGATGCGATCCCAATGTTGCCGAATACCACAGCGCTTCAACGAGATTCGTTTTACCGAAGCCGTTGGGTCCTACGAACACCGTGCGTCCGGGGGCAAGCTCGAGCTCGACCCGGGACCATGACCGGAAGTCAGTCAGCGCAAGGTGTCGTACATGCACAGAGCAATCAGCCCGACTCGCTGATTCGCTTGACGGCGTGGCCGCCGAACTGGTTGCGCAGCGCTGCGACGGCTTTCATCGTCGGCGAATCGTCTTGCCGCGACAGGAAGCGGGCGAACAGGGACGCTGCGATTCCGGGAACAGGAACCCGTAGCCGGATCGCCTCCTCGACCGTCCACCGTCCTTCGCCGGAATCCTCTGTGTAGCCGCTGATCTCAGCCAGATTCGGATCCTCTTTGAGAGCCTTGGCGAGCAGTTGCTGCAGCCATGAACGCACCACGGTGCCATTGGTCCAGGCTTGATAGACCGCCTGCGGATCTTTCACGAGATCCTCCGCAGCCAGCAGCTCGTAGCCCTCTGCGTAGGCGGTCATCAACGCGTATTCGACGCCGTTGTGCACCATCTTCGCGAAATGACCGGCACCCACGGGGCCGGCGTGGACAAAGCCGTCTTCGCGCGGTCCTGGTGGGCGCAGCGTCTCGAAGATCGGCATGGCCCGAGCGACGTCGGTCTCACTCCCGCCGACCATCAAGCCGTAACCTTCCGTCAAACCCCAGATGCCGCCGGAGACACCCGCGTCGATGAACGCGATTCCCTTCTCCGCCAACAGTTTGGCGTGCCGGCCGTCTTCGGTGTAGCGCGAGTTGCCTCCGTCGATGACAAGGTCGCCCTCACCGAGCACCTCCGCCAGCGCTGAAATCGTGCTTTCGGTGACCGTGCCCGAGGGGACCATCACCCACACCACACGCGGTGACGGCAGCTTCTCGGCGAGCTCCTCCAGCGACGCCACATCCGAGACCTCGGGGCGCGGGTCGTAACCCACGACCTCATGTCCCCCCTCGCGCAGACGTTCGCGCATATTGAAACCCATTTTGCCGAGGCCGATCAGACCCAGCTGCATTGTCAGCGTCCCTTCGCCTGTCGATGCGACCGGTTAGCCAGGGAGGCGCACCGGCATCAACAGATAGACGTAATCGGTTTGTGCGGCCGGAAACGGGCCGCCGGCTGCGGCACTTCCATCATCCTCACCCGCGGGCCGCAATACCGCTGGGCGACTGGGCGTCGTGAAGCCGAATGTGACACGTTCGGCGTGTAACGACCCCAGACCGTCGGTCAGGTAGGTGGGATTGAACGCGATCGTCAGCGGATCACCCGAGAATTGCACGGGCAGGTCTTCCTCCGCGCGGCCGACGTCGTCGGCGCCGGCCGACAGGCGAAGCACGTCATCGGAAAATTCCATCCGCACCTGAGCGCCGCGATCTGCGACGAGAGCCACGCGCTTGATCGCTTCGGTGAGCTCGGCCACGCCGATGGTCGCGATCGCGGTGTGCTCGGTCGGAAGTAATTGACGGAATTTCGGGAACTCCGCGTCGAGCAGGCGGGTGGTGCTGCGCTTGCCCTTGCTGCGGATACCGAGCAGACCTTCCTTGCCCACACTGGGGCCCTGGCCCAGGGACAGATGAACCTCGGTTCCGTCGGTACCCGCCTTCGCGGCTTCGGCGAGTGTTTTCGCCGGAACCAGGACGGCAGCTTCGACGCCGGCCGCTCCTGTCGACCAGGTCAATTCCCGGACCGCAAGGCGAAAACGGTCGGTCGCCGCCAAAACCACCTTCTCACCGGAGATCTCGACTCGGATGCCGGTGAGCATGGGAAGGGTGTCGTCGCGGCCGGCGGCCACCGCGACCTGGCCGATGGCTTCGGCGAACAGGTCCGAAGACACCACGCCTGTCTCGTCGGGCAACGTCGGTAGCGTCGGGTAGTCCTCGACAGCCATCGTCGGCAGCGAGAATCGTGCGCTGCCGCAGGTCAGAGAAACCCGCGTGCCCTCCACGCTGACGTCGACAGGCTTGGCCGGTAGTGAGCGCACGATGTCGGACAGCAACCGACCTGACACGAGAACACTTCCGGGAGAAGCGATTTCAGCTGGAATCTGAACTTCGGCCGAGACTTCGTAGTCGAATCCGGAGATCGTCAGGCCTTCGTCTGACCCTGTGAGCAACACGCCGGCCAGGACGGGGACCGTCGGCCGGGACGGCAGGTTGCGTGCCACCCATGCGACAGCGTCGGCGAAGTCTTCGCGAGTAAGCCGGAATTTCAGATCCGACAGACCCGTCGTTGTCGCCACGTTCATAGCGTCCCTTCGATGCACTTCCAGCTAAAGAACAACAACCTGCAGAACGGCTGCCGCTGAACCACCGTAGAGCTTTCGGCCCCAACTTGAAAGCTAAACGACGGGGCTGACATGCGGTGAGGCCACGCCCTGTCGGACCGGCGAAGTACAACGTTCCCCAGGACCCTTCTTCTAGAAGAAAGTGAGAGAGATAAATGAGTATCAGTAATAGCGGTTGTGCAGATTGGGGATGAAGCGGGCTCATCGCAGGCCAGCGCGCCGCGCGCGATGTGGGCAGCTTGTGGATATCTGGTGGTCTCCTGAGGAGCAGTTGGGGATGGGTGCGCAGCTGGGGAGTGAACGACAACTGTGCGGGGAGTTGACCTCAGGTTATGCACAGGCCGTTGCACACCCCGTGGTGTGACTCGTGAGACGGCAGAGGCCAAAGATTTTCGAGGACCGGCGGCGATTCGGTTCGCGACACGCGGACGACACGCGCACAACAAACGAGGGGTGAAGAGCCGGTGAGGAGTGAGGAAAGCTGACCAGATATCAGCGCTTGGCGCGCTGACGAATGCGTGTGGTGAGTTCCTTGACGTGGTCGAAAACTTCACGCCGCTGTGCCATTTCGGCCCGGATCTTCTTCTCCGCGTACATGACCGTGGTGTGGTCGCGGCCGAACGCCTGGCCGATCTTGGGCAGGGAGAGGTCGGTGAGCTCGCGGCACAGATACATCGCGATCTGCCGGGACTGCGCCAGAGCGCGGGTCTTACCGGGTCCGCGAAGCTCCTCGACGCTGGTCTCGAAGTACTCGGCCGTGGCCGCCATGATCGCGGCCGTACTGATCTGCATGGTGGTGGCGTCGGAGATCAGGTCTCGCAGGACGATCTCCGCGAGTGACTTGTCGATCGACGTCTTGTTCAACGATGCGAACGCCGTGACACGGATCAGTGCGCCCTCGAGCTCGCGGATGTTGCGCTCGATCCTGCTCGCGATCAATTCGAGGACGTCATCGGGGACATCGAGGCGGTCCATCTGAGCCTTCTTGCGCAGAATCGCAATTCGAGTCTCCAGCTCGGGAGGCTGGACATCGGTGATGAGCCCCCACTCGAACCGTGTCCGCAGACGATCCTCGAGGGTGGCCAACTGTTTCGGCGGCCGGTCCGACGAGATGACGATCTGCTTGTTCGCGTTGTGCAGCGTGTTGAAGGTGTGGAAGAACTCTTCCTGGATGCCGTCTTTGCCTTCGATGAACTGGATGTCATCGACCAGCAGCACATCGATGTCGCGGTAGGTGCGCTTGAACGACGCGCGGCGATCGTCACGCAGCGAGTTGATGAAGTCGTTCGTGAATTCCTCGGTGGAGACGTATTTCACGCGCATACCGGGAAACAGGCGCTGAGCGTAGTTGCCCGCGGCGTGCAGCAGATGCGTCTTTCCCAGGCCGGACTCCCCCCAGATGAAGAGTGGGTTGTACGCGCGGGCCGGAGCCTCGGCGATCGCCAGGGTTGCTGCATGAGCGAACCGGTTGGACGCACCGATGACGAAGGTATCGAACGTGTACCGCCGGTTTAGGGTGAGCGACGCGCTGTCGTCCTCGGTCTTGGCGCGGTTGAAGTATGTGGGCCAACTTTCCTCGGCACTGGCCCTGGCGGCGAGGTCGTCGTCGACGTCGTCGTCGTCCGATTCGGCAACCAGCGTCGAGACCGGTCCGGCCGGGGCCACGTCGTCGGCACCGTCCGAGACGGGGTCGGCGATGCGGACGCCGAGCTCCACGCGCTGGCCGAGTTGCCGGCTCAGGGCCGCGACGATCGGTTCGCGGAGATGACGTTCGATCTCGTTCTGGACGAACGGCGTCGGCACCGACAGAAGCGCGAAGCCTTCGGTGATGACGAGTGGGCGGACCAGCTTGAGCCAGGCGCGCTGCTGCGGCGTCAACGATCCGTTGCCCGGACCGCCCGCGCCATTGAGTTCGGTGACTACGTTGTTCCAGATCGCCACGAAGGGTGGATCGGGGTCAGTTGTCAACGACACTTACCCCCTTGCGGTCCCTGCAGGGACAGCCAATAGAACGAAGACGATCTGTCCACAAAGTTATCCACAGGTTGTGGAAAGAGAACACTCGTCGCCGTTCGGTTGTCTACCGGCGAGGACGCCTCGTTGCCGGAGCTCATCACGTTCAATCAGTGGGCTCGCGACGAAGTGTGGGCGTCCTCGCTTCGTTGTCTTGCGCCGATCCGGCGTGGAATCGGCATTGCCAGAAGCTAACAGTTTTCTCTCCGAGTGCCAACAGTTCTGCAACATTGAAAGGAAGCGAAATCAGGTCTGGCTCAATCGTTCCAGATGAACGTGACGGCTGTGATTGGTGTGATGCTTCTGACGGGGTGTTCTGGCACCTTGGGCGGCAGGTCAAGGCCGGGGGAGCAGGTTTGACCCAGCGAATTCTCGTCAGTACCCTCGAACAGTCGCCCGCACGTGGCGATACGGCTGCGACCGGCCCCGGCCGGGGACCGCGCCGGCTGCTTTGCGAGACCGATCGAGCTTAACAACGGCCGACCGTGTCGGACTGCCATGGACATCATGGGAGTGTCGGCGCGGGGGCCAAACCCAACAAGGAGTGACTGTCGTGGCCAAGGGCAAGCGGACCTTCCAGCCCAACAACCGTCGCCGCGCGAAGGTGCACGGATTCCGGTTGCGGATGCGTACCCGCGCCGGCCGTGCGATCGTGACGGCCCGGCGCGCTAAGGGCCGTCGTTCACTGACTGCGTGACGCGGTCAGGTCTGACGCGGTGCTTCCGGCACAACACCGGATGACGCGGTCGGCCGAGTTCGGTGCCACAGTCAGTCGAGGGAAGCGGGCAGCACAGCCCGACATTGTCGTATACACCTTGCGATCTGATCAGGCCGGCGAACCCGGACCCAGGATCGGCCTGATTGTTTCCAAAGCAGTCGGTAACGCCGTTGCGCGCCACAAGGTGTCGCGAAGGTTGCGGCACGCCGCTCGCGCGATCCTCGATGACCTCGACCCTGCCGAACAGGTGGTCATCCGTGCTCTCCCGCCCAGTCGCGATGCGATCTCCCCGCGGCTGGAGCAGGAACTGCGCACTGCGCTACAGCGCATCAGAATCCGAAATGGCTCACCCTCGTGACTGCTCGTTCATGGGCGGTCCGCACCGTGGTGTCGGCCATTCAGCTCTATCGCCACACGATCTCTCCGCTGCGACTGCCCACATGTCGGTTCACTCCGACGTGTAGCCAGTACGCCGTCGATGCTTTGAGCGAGTTCGGACTCATCCGGGGCGGTTGGCTTGCCCTGGTCCGTCTGCTCAAATGCGGTCCATGGCATAACGGAGGGTGGGATCCGATACCCGACCGCGAAAGTCACAGTGACGCAACGACGGAGTGCGCTGGTGACGTAACCCAACACCGGCTCAGCCCGGTACAGCAAGGGAAGAGTCAGACGAGTGTCGTTTAATTGGTTCAGCCTCGACATCATCTATTACCCGGTGTCGGCGATCATGTGGGTTTGGTACAAGGCATTCGCCTTCCTACTCGGACCCACCAACTTCTTCGCGTGGGCGTTGTCGGTGATGTTCCTCGTGTTCACCCTGCGCGCGATCCTCTACAAGCCGTTCGTCCGGCAGATTCGGACCACGCGGCAGATGCAGGAGTTGCAGCCACAGATCAAGGCGCTGCAGAAGAAGTACGGCAAGGACCGCCAACGCATGGCGTTGGAAATGCAGAAGCTGCAGCGCGAACACGGCTTCAACCCAATCCTCGGCTGCCTGCCGATGCTTGCGCAGATCCCGGTCTTCCTCGGTCTCTATCACGTGCTGATGTCCTTCAACCGGACTCAGACCGGGATCGGCCGCCTGGGTCTGTCGGTTGAAGAGAACCGCATGCTGCCGAACTATCTCTTCAGCGCGACGGATGTTCAGCACTTCCTCGATGCGAACCTCTTCGGCGCCCCGCTGGGCGCGACGATGATCCAGCAGCACGGTCTTGACGCCTTCACCGAGTTCAATCGAACCTCGGTGATCCTCGTCGGCGTACCCATCATGATAGCCGCGGGCATCGCAACGTACTTCAACAGCCGCGCCTCGGTGGCGCGCCAAAGTCCTGAAGCGGCGGCGAATCCGCAGACCGCCATGATGAACAAACTTGCGCTGTACGTCTTCCCACTCGGCGTCGTGGTCGGTGGTCCGTTCCTGCCGCTCGCGATCATCCTGTACTGGTTCGCGAACAACATCTGGACCTTTGGTCAGCAGCACTACGTGTTCGGAAAGATCGAGAAGGAAGAAGAGCAGAAGAAGCAAGAGGCGATCGAGCGGCGTTCCCAGAACGCGCCGGCGCCAGGAGCCAAGCCCAGTCGGAAGAAGAAGACGGCGACGGAGGCGGGTGCGGATGGCTCAGGCAAGGAGATCGCCGAACCTTCTGACGGCGTGAGTGTGGACGAGACAGGCGACGGCACGGTGGGGACGAAGCCGACCGCCCAGGGCGGGGCGACGACTCAGGGCCCTGCCAAATCCGCGGCGCAGAACGGGGCGACGAATCGCACCCCGAAACCTGGCGCGCGACCCAAGAAACGAAAGCGTTGACGCGCGGGTGACCGCGAAAAAGGAGAGGTGAGCAATGACTGATCTAGACCACGAGACCAACGGGGTCGCTGCCGAGCCGGCCGAGGTACTGACAGCCAACGAGGATGCCGAGGGTTCCGAGAACGGCAGCGAGGGATCTACCGACGACCTCGAAGAGAGGTTGGTCGCCGAGGGAGAAATCGCCGGCGACTACCTCGAAGAGCTGTTGGACCTCCTGGACTTCGACGGCGACATCGATCTGGATGTGGAAGGTGACCGCGCCATCGTGAGCATCGACGGCGGCGGGGATCTGACGAAGTTGGTGGGTCGCAAGGGCGAGGTGCTGGATGCGCTTCAGGAGCTGACTCGGCTGGCCGTGCACCAGAAGACGGGGGAGCGGAGTCGGCTGATGCTGGACATCGCCCAGTGGCGCAAGCGCCGCCGAGACGAGCTGGCTGCCCTCGGGGAGAAGGTTGCCCAGCGCGTGCTGCAGAGCGGCGAACGCGAAGAGTTGTCGCCGATGACGCCGTTCGAGCGGAAGATCGTGCACGACGCGGTCGCAGGCATCGTTGGTGTCCACAGTGAGAGCGAGGGCGTGGAGCCGTCTCGCCGCGTGGTCGTCCTCGTCGACTGAGAGTTACATCGCTGTAGTTCTCCGTCGCTTGACGGGAATGGTTGGGTGGTTACGCCGCGAAGAACCGGAGGATGTTTCACGTGAAACATGCGGACGTACCACCGCCGCCCCCGTCTGCTGTTGAACTCTTTGGACCGGCGCTCGATGCCGCAAAGCGCTACGCAGAGATCTTGGCGGGCGCCGGCGTCGAGCGAGGTCTTCTTGGTCCTCGTGAAGTCGACCGACTGTGGGACCGCCACATCCTGAACTGTGCGGTGGTCGGCGAGCTTCTCGGATCCGGGGAGCGAGTGGCGGACATCGGCAGCGGAGCGGGACTGCCCGGGATACCGTTGGCTCTCGCCCGACCCGACGTTCATAGCACGCTCATCGAGCCGCTTCTTCGCCGAAGTGACTTTCTTCGCGAAACCATCGAGGAACTCGGAATCGATTGCGTGGTGGTACGCGGGCGTGCCGAGGATCGAACGGTTCGCGACGAAGTGGGGGCTGCTGACGTGGTCGTGTCACGTGCAGTGGCTTCGCTGGACAAGCTGACCAAGTGGAGCGCACCTCTGCTGCGCCCCGGCGGACGGATGCTCGCGATCAAAGGTGAGCGCGCCGAGGACGAGGTGCAGGAGCACGGTCGTGCGATGGCGGCGCTGGGGATGTTCGATGTGAAGGTGGAGAGATGTGGCGGTCGATTCGTGGATCCGCCCGCGACGGTGGTCGTAGGGTTTCAGGGAACGGTGTCAGGAAAGCACCCTCGGTCGGGAAGGAAGCAGCACTGATGTCAGGCCCGAACGATGCGGGGGTTGCCGATGTTTCACGTGAAACGTGGAACGCGCAAGACGTCGATACGCCAATCGGAGCGGAAGCAGAGCGCGCGGTCCGGCTGATGCAAGCCGCCGTTCAGGGGCAGTTGCCACGGCCGAAGAAGCAGCGCGTCTTCACCATCGCCAATCAGAAGGGCGGCGTGGGTAAGACGACCACCGCCGTGAACATCGCGGCCGCACTTGCGCTACAGGGGCTGCGCACTCTCGTAATCGACCTCGATCCCCAGGGCAATGCCAGCACCGCGCTCGGGATTGAGCATCGGCCAGGCACCCCGTCGTCATACGAGGTGTTGATCGGCGACATCAATGTCGAGACCGCGCTGCAGCGCAGCCCGCACAGCGAGCGGCTCTACTGCATCCCGGCGACCATCGACCTGGCCGGAGCCGAGATCGAACTGGTCAGCATGGTGGCGCGGGAAGGGCGTTTGCGGACCGCGCTTGCTGAACTGAAGCACTACGACTTCGACTACGTTTTCATCGACTGTCCGCCGTCGTTGGGCCTGTTGACCATCAACGCGCTCGTCGCGGCCCCTGAGGTCTTGATTCCGATCCAGTGTGAGTACTACGCCCTGGAAGGCGTGGGCCAGCTGCTGCGCAACATCGAGATGGTCAAGGCGCACCTCAACCCGGAACTCGACGTCACAACCGTCGTCCTCACGATGTACGACGGACGAACGAAGCTCGCCGATCAGGTCGCGATGGATGTGCGGGCACACTTCGGCGACAAGGTGCTCCGCACGGTGATCCCGCGCAGCGTCAAGGTGTCCGAAGCACCGGGATACGGAATGACGATCATCGACTACGACCCCGGCTCACGCGGAGCGATGAGCTATCTCGATGCCAGCCGCGAACTTGCTCTGCGCGGTGGGCAGGGTCAGGACCGATGAGAAACCGAGCAATTTGGGCACTGGGCGAAGGAGAACGGGATTGATGAGCAAGCAGGCGGGCAAGCGCAGCGGCCTCGGGCGTGGACTCGCATCCCTCATTCCGACGGGCCCGGTCGAGGGTGACGAACCCGCCACCTTGGGACCCAAGATGGGTGGGGCGGCAGCCGACGTACTGCTCGGTGGCGCCCCGGTGCCCGCGGGCTTGACGGACACCAATCCAGTAGGCGCGGTGTACCGCGAGATCGCCCCGTCGCAGATTGACCCGAACCCACGGCAGCCTCGTCAGGTCTTCGACGAGGAAGCACTGGCGGAGCTGGTGCACTCGATCAAAGAGTTCGGCCTGATGCAGCCGATCGTCGTGCGGGCGACCCCGGCCGACGATGCGAGTCCTCGATACCAGCTCGTCATGGGGGAGCGGCGCTGGCGCGCGGCGCAAGAAGCCGGACTCGCGACCATTCCGGCGATCGTTCGCGAAACGACCGATGACAGCATGCTGCGCGACGCACTGCTGGAGAACATCCACCGCGCACAGCTCAACCCCTTGGAAGAGGCCGCGGCGTATCAGCAGCTGCTCGAGGAGTTCAACGTCACCCACGAGGAGCTCGCGTCCCGCATCGGCCGGTCCCGCCCGCTGATCACCAATATGATCCGCTTGCTCCGGCTGCCGATCGCGGTTCAGCGACGCGTCGCAGCCGGCGTGCTGTCCGCTGGGCACGCGCGCGCACTTTTGTCGCTGGAGGCTGGCCCGGAGCTCCAGGAGGAGCTTGCCGCACGCATCGTGGCTGAGGGGTTGTCGGTCCGCGCTACCGAAGAGGCCGTCACTCTGGCCAACCGCAACGGCGGCACGCCGCCCGCGGCGCCGCGGCGCAAGCCGATTCAGATGCCGGGTCTTCAAGACGTTGCCGAGCAGCTGTCGACGGCGTTCGACACCCGGGTGACGGTGACGTTGGGCAAGCGCAAAGGCAAGATCGTCGTCGAGTTCGGCTCGGTGGACGATTTGCAGCGAATTGTGGAGATGATGAACGCCTCCAAGCCATGACCGGTCACACCGGCGAATTACGTCACTGTGACACACCGGCCCGGCGCTTGGCCGCGGCGCCGGCCAGTTCACGGAATTACTTTCTGCGCCAAGTGAATTGGAACGAAATCCCAACCAAAGTCAATTTCGGTGACCGGATCGAGCCGCGGTGGCGGCGGCCACCTATCCTGGAAGGGCAGCTGTCGGTTCGGGCACGGCGAAAAGACCGGGGAGAGTAGTGGCCGCACGTATCACGCCCCTTCGGCTCGAAGCGTTCGAGCAGTTGCCGAAGCACGCGCGACGTTGCGTCTACTGGGAGGTCGATCCCGGAATCGTGGGTGGGGGCGATCCGCTTTCTGATCCCGAATTCGAGAAGGAAGCGTGGCTGTCGATGGTCATGCTCGAGTGGGGATCATGCGGTCAGCTCGCGGTCGAGTGTCCCCCCATCGGTTTGGACGAGGCACCGCCGCCGGACACCGACGACGATCGGTGTCTGGGTTACGCGTTCTACGCGCCCCCGCGTTCGGTTCCCCGGGCCGGTAGGTTTCCGACCGGTCCGGTCAGCGCCGACGCCGTTCTGTTGACAACATTGGGCATCGAATCCGGACAGAACACCGAAGACTTGTCGCGAACACTGATCGCCGGCGTCGTGAACGACCTCGTTCGCCGCGGTGTGCGGGCGCTGGAGGCATTCGGCCGGACTGCCGAGGCGAGCGCACTGTCGGGGTTGGAGTCGGTGCCTTCCGACATCCGCCCCGTCGTCGAGGCCCTGGGAGATTGTTCCGTCGAGCAGTGCGTGCTCGACGCGGACCTGTTGACCGACGCCGGCTTCGTGGTGGTCTCACACCACACGTACTTTCCCCGTTTACGACTGGAGCTCGAGCAGGGGCTGGGTTGGAAGGCCGGCGTCGAAGCGGCGCTGGAACAACTTCTACAGAGTGCGCAGCTGCAGCAGCCTGTGGGCGCGGGGGCGAGCCCCTGCCGGTAGGGCCTCAGCCGCGGCGGGCCTGTTCCACTGCGAGTTCGTGCGCCAAGAGTTCGGCGAACGTGAACGTCCCTGTCGGGCGGTCGTTCTTGCCGAGTAGGTAGAGCCGCTTCACGGCTGCCAGGATGCCTTCGGCGAGCGCATCGCGCGATTCCGGTGACACCAGGGTGGCGCGATCGTCAGGATTGGTGATGTAACCGACGTCGACCTGGACGGTGGGCATGCGGGTGAGCCGGAGCAGGTCCCACGTGCGGCCGTGCACTCGACAGTCACGTAAACCGGTGCGTGCCACGACCTCTCGTTGGATGAAGTCGGCGAGATTGCGCCCGATGGTCGAGACGGAGCCGTGCGAGTTCCCGAAGTGAAAGGACGCCACACCGTTGGCGGCCGGACTGGTCTGGGTGGCGCACCGAAGGCTGATCATCATGTCCGCGCCGACGGTGTTGGCGGTCGCCGCGCGCTCGGAGTCAGTGGGCGAGGCGTTGACCGGGCGTGACAGGAAGGTCTCGATCCCGATTGCCGTCATCCGGCCTTCGAGCCGACTTGCCAAGTCCCACAAGATGTCTGCTTCGCTGATGGGCCCGGATGGCCCATTCATGATCAGACCGTGGTCTGCGCCGCCGCGGCCCGGGTCGACGATGATCCGCTTGCCGGAGAGCCGCGGCCCGCTGCTGCGTACCAGTTCTTCCTCGCGGATCGCGTGCGGCGAGCCACCGGTGACACGGGATCCTAGAAAATACAAGGAACGCAATGTTTCTGGGCCGCAGATTCCGTCCGGGTAGAGGCCGCACTCGCGCTGGTAGGACGAGAGCGCATTGTGAGTCTGCAGGCCGAAGTGCCCATCGACAAGGCCGGTGTAGAAGCCCAGATCCTGCAGGCGCGCCTGCAACGTCGCCACATCGTCGCCGTACATCGGCGCGCCGAACTGGTGGTTGAGGGTGCGCGCCCCCAACCGGTAGGAGGCTTCCTTGAGCGCGCGGTAGGTGGCCTCGCCGACGATGCCGTCCACGAGAAGCCCACGGTGCTGCTGAAATGCGCGCACGGCGTGATCGAGGTCGTCATCGAACATGTCCGCCGCGAAGTGCTTGCCGGTGGTCAGGTCCTCGTCGGGATCCCCGAGCATTCCGAGCGCGGCGAGTGCGGCCCGGATCTCGGCGACCGCACCACCGCGGTCACCGCGACGCAGACTCGACATAGGCAGCATTGTCTCAGACCGTCAGGAGATTCGGAAAAACCCCAGGCAGCCAATCATGCCTCGATGTGCGGAATTCCGAGGTGGCTAGATGACGTCGGCGAGCTCTCGCAGCAGGGCAGCCTTACCCTTGGCCCCGACGATCCGCTTCACCGGTTGACCGTCCTTGAACAGGATCATCGTCGGGATCGACACCACCTGAAAATCACGCGCCGTGGCGGGATTCTCGTCGACATCGATCTTGGCGACGGTCAGCGCGCCGGCCTTCTCGGACGCGATCTCCTCGAGCACCGGCGCGACCATTTTGCATGGTCCGCACCACGTCGCCCAGAAATCGACCAGAACCGGTGTGCCGCTGGACAGGACGTCGTCGGAGAACGAATCGTCGGTCACCGTCTTCGTGCTCGAATCGCTCATTGCTGTGCTCCAATCAGGTCAGTGTCATCTGTTGTCGTAGAGGTTCTTTCGCCGGGCTCGGCATGGTCGGCAAGCCAGCGTTCGGCGTCGATCGATGCGGCACAACCACTTCCGGCTGCCGTGATCGCTTGACGGTATGTGTGATCAACGAGATCGCCTGCGGCGAAGACACCTTCGACTGATGTGTAGGTGGTGCGACCCACGACCTGAACGTATCCCTCATCGTCCAGGTCGACCTGACCACGGACCAGCTCGGAGCGCGGGTCATGGCCGATCGCGACGAACACGCCTGTCACGGCCAGCGTGGATTCCTCACCGGTCACGCTGTTACGCAACTTGATTCCCGTCACCTTCGGGTCGCCTTCGATCCCGGTCACCTGGGTGTTGGTCAAGATTGTGATCTTCTCGTTCTCCTGCGCGCGCTCCAGCATGATCTTCGATGCACGGAACTCTTCGCGGCGGTGGATCAGCGTGACGCTGCGGGCGAAGCGGGTCAGGAACGTCGCCTCCTCCATGGCGGAGTCACCCCCACCGACGACGGCGATGTCTTGGTCGCGGAAGAAGAAGCCGTCACACGTCGCACAGGTGCTGACGCCCATGCCAAGCAGGTCGTCCTCGCCGGGGACACCGAGGTGGCGGGCTGCGGCGCCCATCGCCAGGATCACCGCACGCGCCTGGTAGGTCTCGTCGCCGACCGTGACCGATTTCACCGGCCCGGCGAGGTCGACCGCGTCGACATCTTCCATGCGCAGGTCCGCACCGAAGCGCAGCGCCTGTTCGCGCATCTCGTCCATCAGCTCGGGACCGGTGATGCCGTTGCGGAAGCCGGGGTAATTCTCGACCTCGGTGGTGGTCATCAGGGCACCGCCGAACTGCGAGCCCTCGAAGACCAGCGGCGTGAGCTGGGCGCGGGCGGCGTAGACGGCGGCGGTGTAGCCGGCGGGGCCGGATCCGATGATGATGAGGTCGTGAACGGTCTCTGAGGAGGTCATGCGAACCTTTCTGCCTGGGGCAAGAGTTCTCCCGAACCGCAGCTGGGTAAACACCTGCAGTCTCTCAACAACAGGGTAGGCCGGGGTGTTCCCGCGGCGTCACCGGGCGTGATCACCGATGTAACGAGGTCTCGGCGAGCAACGCGGTGTGCGCGTCGTCGCACCCCGGCTCGACGACGACGGCGCGGACCTCACCTGCCGTTTGACCAGGGAGCAGCATCAATACAGCCGACCGGCGGAAAGCCTCGAGTTGGCGGCCGCCGAGCACCTCTGACCCCGGCGAGTAGCCGAGGCCGGCCAGGCACGAACCACGCCGATGGGCATTGCTGAGCGGCCCGAGATCCGGCGGCGTGTCGAGCGCGGCACGAAGTTCGTCGTTCGAGAGCGGAAACGGCGGCCCCGACACCGTGATCTTCGATGCCGTCGGTCGCGCAGGAGATTCGGGCGACGAATCGTCGGCCAGCATGTGCGCGCCGACGACGGTCGCCAGCGCCGCGGCGCCCAGGCCGGTGAGCAGACCCACCGATTGCGCGCGGCTCAGCTTCGGACGGGCGATCGAGTGGACGGCAGGGCGTGGCGCCGAACGGAGGGCCGCGGTGACCCGTGCGCTCACCGCGGGCGGGACCTTGGCGGCGTTGTCGGCGCGCAACTGCGACAGTTCACGCCGGATGCGGATCACCGCGGCGGGATCGTCTGAGTCTTCGCTGGGCTCGATCGTTCGAGGCTAGTCGACCGACTCAATCTGCGGCGGCGCCGGCGGCAAGACAATTCAGCGATTCGGCGAGCTTCGTCCTGGCGCGGGAACACCGCGACTTGACCGTCCCTTCGGCGACGCCGAGCAGGCGCGCTGTCTCGGCCACCGAGAATCCCTGCATGTCGACTGCGACTACCGCGGCACGCTGCTCCACGGGTAGGCGCATCAGTGCGCGTTCGATCAGGATCGTCGTTTCCAGCTCTCCGGTCGGATCCACGGAACCGCACACCTGCTCGTCGAGGAGATCCCAGGCACGAATCTTGTTGCGGCGCAGACGATCCAGGCAGGCGTTGACCACAATGCGGTAGAGCCAGCTGCTCACCGCCGAGTCCCGGCGGAACAGCGGGGCGGTGCGGTGGGCCGCCAGCATCGCATCCTGCAGAGCGTCGGCGGCGTCGTCAGGGTCGCGACTGGTCAGTTGGGCGAGGCGATAGAGCTGCCGCTGGTGGCGGATGAAGAGTTCCTCGAAGGCATACCGGTCTCCGTTGACATGTGCAGTCAGCAGGTCGGCGTCCGTGCGCGGCTGCCCGGTCGGCCGCGGATCCACCCCGAAAATCCCCACAGCCGAACATTAATCGGCACCAGGGCAGGGTCCGGACACCAGTTTCGGTGCGACGGTCAGGAGCGTGCGTTGAGGGTGATCTCGGCGATGTCCGAGCGGCTTTCACCGCTCACCTGTCCGAGGGTCGAGACCCAGACGAGGACGTTGGAGGTCGGTTGTGCGTCCGGCACCTCGATGGTGTTGGAACCCGGCTTGAGGGGGGTCGGATCGGTCAGCGCAGTGGTGTCCTCGAGCGACGACGGTGTGGCGGTGTCCGCCGAACGAATCTGCACCGACGTACCCGTGCTGTTGAGGTTGATCGTGACCGAGCCGATGGTCGCCGGTTCGGGCAGCTGCAGCATCAGGCCCACACCGTTCTTGAAGTTCGGGAACGGCACCGGGTCGGTATAGGTGTCGATCGGCCACACCGTTGTCGGGTTGCCGTCGATGGCCAGCGGGGCGAGATCGGGTGCGTCGGCTTCACCCTCGGGCGAAAACACGGTAGCGCGAACAGGTTTGATCGCCGATCCGCTCGCGGCCGGGCTCTCCGACGTCGACGACGTTTCCGGAGCGTTGAGGCCCAGCTCGTCGCCGCCGAGGCCGCTGCCGACATCGCCGAAGATCCGGCTGAGCACTGTCGCGAGCAGGACCACCGCGACGACCACGATGACGCCGGCGACGCTCAGCCCGATGATGAGTCCTTTTCGCCGCCGCGCGGCGGCATCGACGTCGGGCTCCGGCAGCGGGTCGTCGTCGCGTTGCCCCGGCGCCGGGTCGTCGACGGGTGCGATGTGGTCGGTGCGGTCGGCGATCGCGGTGGCCTGCTGTAGCAGGTTGAGCAGCGTCGGGGCGCTGCGGATACCGCCGCCCTCCTGGACTGCGCGCGCTGCGGCAGCCGAGATCTGGAACGGAATGTCGCGGTCGACCAACTTCGGCTCGACAGGTTGACCGGCGGCGTCGAGGTCCGCCTGGGCAAGACCGCTGGGGTCACCGGTCTCAGGCAGCGGCCACTTGTTGATCAGCAGCGCATAGAGCGCGGCCCCGATGCCGCGGATGTCGTCGTCGGGGGAGGCGTCAGGCAGTGTCGCGGGGAACGCGAGGGCAACGTCGCCGTCGATGCTGACCCGGATCCGATTCGGGTGGTCGATCGACAGTGCCACGCCGTTGCGGTGCGCGACCTCGGCGGCTGCGGCCAGCGACTGGATGGCGCGGGCCCCGCCGATGGGCGACGGATGGGTGTCGGCCACCTCGGCCAGGGACCCACCGCGGATCCACTCCGAGACCACGAGGCCGCCGCCGCCCGTCTTCACGACGTCGAGCACCCGGGCGACACCGGGCATGTCGATGCGGCTGAGCCGCTGCGTCCGGTCCAGGATCCCCTGGACCGTCTGCGCGGGCATCGTCGACTCGGGGTCGACGAATGTCAGCGCGACCTGCCGGTCGAGGGCCGTATCGAGGGCCTGCCAGAACTGAAGGTTGGCAGGGCCGCCGTGGGAGACGAGGAGCCGGTAGCGCCCGCTGACTGTGGCGCCCGGGATCAGCTGGAGCTCTTCGGCGGAAGTCGCGGTCTCGATGGCGGGCTCGCGCGGCGGATCGAAGGCGGGGACCTCGCGGGTGGGGTCACCGCCGTAGTCCGACGGCGGCCGCGGTGGGGATTCCGACGCGGGCCGGGCAGTCGGGATAGACGTCGGAATGGCGGTCGTCGCGGAGTCGTCGGCGGGGGCGTGGATGCCCTCGTCGGGAATGTCGGGGACGTCGGGCTGGAAGTCGTCGGGTCGAACCGTCGATTCAGATCCCGACGGCCGGGCGATCCTGGTCGTGGCGGCGGGATCAGAGGAAGGCGAAGAATCGCTGGTGGGTTTGTCGCTCACCGCAGATCCTCTCCGCCTCCCGTCGGCGGCAACCTCGGCCGATGGTTGCCTTCGATCAGGGTACGTGAGCGGTCTAGGCGGTATGGCCCGGACCGGCGGTGCCGGCACCGGTGCGCGGCTACCGACGCGCCGCCGAACCGCAGACAGCGCCGCCTGGGCGTCAGGGACCTTCGCAGCAAGCATCACGCCGGCGATGATCGGCACCATCACCAGGCCGAGCGCCAGCAGCCGCAGCAGAGAGCCGCCGGCACCCCAGTGCTCGGTCAGGTTCTCCAGGCCGGCCAGCGTGTCGATGACGTGGGCGATGAGGCCTGCGGCAAGCGACGCGGTGATGGTGACCAGGATGGTTCGGACGACGTCGCGGCCGACGAGCCGTCCGTCGGGCGGATCGAGCCGCGCCCGCAGCAGCAGATAACCGACGGTGGCGCCGGCGAGGAAGCCGAGACCGTTGGCCAGGCCGAGGTAGCCCGCGACCAGTTCGCGGTCGTCGGTCAGGTGTGGCGCTGCCAGCGACGCGGCGACCTTCACCACGGTGATGACGACGATCAGCACGATCGGCGTCCACGGTTCCTGCCGGGCGTAGAACACCCGCAGCTGCAACAGGACCAGGGCGTACGGGATGAGCGTGAAGGACGAGAGGGTGATCGCCATCCCGAGATACCCGGCGTCGACGGCGCCGAAGTTGCCGTAGGAGAACAGCGCGCTGCCGATGGCGGGCCCGCCGACGGTCATCATCGCCACGATGGGTATCAGCGACACCATCGTCAGGCGGGTGGCCAGTGAGAGATCGGCCAGCACGGCCGGGCCGTTCTCGGCCGCGGCGTTGCGCGAGAGTCTCGGCATCACGACCGTCAGCACGGTGACGCCGACGATGCCGAACGGGAGCTGCAGGATCAGCCACGTGTAGTTGTAGATCGCCGGGCCTGACGCGGCCGCCGAGCTGGCGACCTGATTGCCGACGATGAAGCCGACCTGGCTGATGAGCACGTAGAGCACCATCGCGACGGCCATCATCCCGAACTTCTTCAGGCGGTCGTCGATGCCCCACAACGGCCGCAGGCTGACCCGCTCGCGGCGAATCGCGACGAACAACACCGTGGCCTGGGCGACGACGCCGAGCGTAGTGCCGATGCCCAGGACTAGGAGCTTGGCGTTGCCCATCTCGACCGGATTCAGCGAGAGTTCGCCCGGCACAAGGACATACACCACCAGCGTGAGGATGGCGACGACGTTGTTGACCACCGGCGCCCAGGCCGGTGGTCCGAAGATGTTGCGGGTGTTCAGGATCGCCATGAACACCGAGGACAGCCCGTAGAAGATGATCTGCGGCAGCAGCAGGTAGGCGAACGCGGTCGTCAGCGGGCGGTCGACGAGCGGATCGGGCCCCAGCATCAGGTCCACCAGCAGCGGCGCAGCCACCGTCGAGAGCAGCGTGACCACCAGTAGCAGCGTGGTGGCAAGCGTCAAAAGCCTTCGGACGAAAGCGGTTCCACCATCGGGGTCATCGCGTTCGGCGCGGGCGAGCACCGGCACGAAGATCGCCGTGAACGTCGCCTCGAGCACCAGCGCGGCAATCATGTTCGGCAGCTGGTTGGCCACCGTGAATGCGCTCGACAGCGCCGCGCCGAGGATCGCGGCGAGCAGCACGATGCGCGCGAACCCGGTCAGCCTGCTGACAAGGGTGGCCAGCGCCATGCCCCACGACCGCGACACCACCGCCGCGTCGGACATCTCCTGGCGCTCCGCCGCGCGGGGCGGAGGGGTCTCACGCATCGGCCGGGGTCTCGTCATCGCGGTAGGAGAGTGCCACCTCGATCGGGTCGGGCCGGTCGAGATCGGCGCGGTCGGGCTGGCCGCGGAACCGGTGCCACAGGCGACGGCCGACCAGCAGCGCCAGCACCGCGCCACCGGTCAGCGTGATGAAGAACAGCACCTTGCCGTAGGCGTTGGAGTGCACCGACAGGCGTACCGGCTCGCCGAGCGGCACACCGTCGGCGGTGCGCAGGGCCACATCCACGGCGACACGCTGGGTGAAGTGCACCTCGATGGGGACCTTGAGCGGCAGGAAGCCCGGGGGTAGCACGATCTCGCCCATGTCGGTCACCGTCATACCTGGGGGCGCGTCGATGTCCAGACGCACGCGGATCGGCACCGGGAGGTCGTTGCGCAGCGCCAGAGGCAGCGGGCTGCGTTCTGTCGCCAGCGTGTAGGACCCGCCCGGGTTCACAATCGTGACGGCGTTGAAGAGATCCTCAACGGTGCGTCCCACGGCCGTCAACCGCTGCTGGGCAAGCCCGTTGCGGGCGTCGGGCGGCACCGAAAGACTCAGCGCGCGAAGCAGATCCTCGCGCAGCGGCGCGGTGTACTGATATCCGGTCAGGCCGGTGCGCTCATCGGTGGTCAGCGCCGCCGTCAGCCCCCACAGGCGTCCCGTCGCCGCGGCGATGCCCGTCACCACGCCTGCGTCGAACCGGCCGCGGGGGTTGCCGAGCGGCCCGGTGGGGAGCGGGGCGTCCCGCGCCGCGGCATTGGCCTCGTTGATGAGTACGGGCAGCGGGCGGGGCATGGCGAGCCCGGCGCGGATGCTGGTCGCCACCGCGCTGAGGATCGACTGGGCATCCTGGGGGCTCAAGTTCCACATCAGCGGCGGCATCAGGATCTCGGTCCGCGGTGTCGTCTCCGGGTGCAGGCTGCGCCACAGCAGCGAGGCCAGTGCGTCCTGGCGGCGTGCCGCCGCGGAGTCCTGCTTGACGGAGACATCGAGGGACGGATCGACATAGGACGGGGACTCCGGAGTCGGGCCGACGCTGGCAAGGGCTGCGCCGACAGCCGGATCGAACGGTGCGGCCACGACGGAGGGGGTGTAGCGGATCGGAGCGGTGTCGGCGGTCTCGGCCATGCCGTCAGCAGTCTCCTCGGGCCCGACCAGGTTCGCCGCGCCTATCGCGACCGTCGGCCCCTGCCCGGCGAGCAACTGGACGGCTGGTGCGGTGAGCGGGCCGTCACCGATGAGGCTTGCGCCTCGGGTCGAGGTGATGCCCAGGATCTGGTCGACGATGCCACCGGCCCCGGTGGTGGCGATCGAGGACAGACCGGGATCGGCGACCCGGTTCAGCGCGTCGAGATCGGCCTGCGCGTACGCCGTCGGCGCCACGCACATGCGCCGCGCCAACGCCTTGAGCCGAGTCATCCAGTCGATCGCGGCCTGCTGTCCGGCACCCGGGTGGGTGGGTGTGCCGGGCCCGGCGTCGGCGGCGTCGTCGACGACGTAGCCGGTGGTCATGGCGTTGACGGTCACCAGCAGATCGGGATCCACAGCCAGGCACAGCGCGCGGGTGACGTCCCCGCCGGGATCGACCTCGGGGCTGGTGGCGAAGTCCACGGCGGTCAACATCGTGTCGAGGCGCCCGCCCGGGGCCAGCGAGGTCGCGAGTTCGTCGTCGATGAGACGCACCGGGGTGGTGCCGCCGGGTGCGCCCGCAGCGAGCCTCGGCCGGTCGGCCAGCGGCCAGAACATCGTGAGCCCGACCGGACGGGTGGTGTCAGGCGGTACCGCGGACTCGAGTGCGTCGGTGGCGGTGGTCTCGGCATCTTGACCCTCCGGCCCCTGCTGGGGAGGGACGCCGAGCACGGGAAGAAGGAAGCGCGAGTCGTCGAGACGTGCCGCGGCCCCGTAGTCGGGGGTGCCGTTGACGTTGACCATGAACGGATACACGCCAGGGGTGTCGATCCGCAGCGACGACCCCTCCTGCGACCTCAGCGGGAAGGCGAGCCGAAACGGAACCTGCTGTCCGCGTGCGAGTTCCGGTGCGGCAGTGATGAAGTCGGCGACGGGTTGGTACTGGTCGACATTCCCCGCGAGGTCGGTGCGCAGCGCGCTGGACGACGTCACCACCGGGGCGCGCTCAAGGCGCACCACGACATCACGCACCTCGCGGTCGCCGACGTTGCTGATCGTGCCGGTCACGGTCACCATCTGATCGCTGGTCGTGGTGACGGTGTCGGGGGTGATGCTGTCGATCTGCACGCGCAGGAACGGGATCGACGGCGGCTGGGCGGCCGCGAGTGGGGGAGCGGCGAGCGGCGCCACGGCAAGCAGCAGCGCGACAACCACCACGAGCAGGCGCCCAGGCCCTGTCACGGTCCTTGACCGCAGCCGTTCGTCCGCCGGCCGGGCTGGGGTTGAGCGCTGGTATCAGGCCTGCGCTGGCGGGTGTGGGAGTGCGTCTGACCGCGGCGTCGCGGCGTCGTGCGAGGCAGCGGCGGAAGCGCGCCGGGCCCGTCGGAATGCAACTTGTCGATCAGTTCGTCGGCGACCTCGGCGAGCTTGCGTTCGTCGGCGTATGCCAGCCGTGACGGCAGCTCCCGCAGCGGAACCCACGCCACTTCGGTGACCTCGAGGTCTTCGTCGGAGAGCTCGCCGCCGAGGAAGCGCATCAGGTAGTGGTGCACGGTCTTGTGTACTCGCCGGCCCTCGGTGACGAACCAGTAGTCGATGCTGCCCAGCGCGGCCAGCACGCTGCCCTGGATGCCGGTCTCCTCCGCTACCTCGCGAATCGCGGTCTGCTCGGCGGTCTCACCCATCTCGATGTGGCCCTTCGGCAGCGACCACAGCATGCGTCCGCGCCGGTCGATGCGGCCGATGAGGGCCGCCACCTGATTGTCCTTGGGCCCGTCGAGGCCGTCGATGACGAGACCGCCCGCGGACGTCTCGTGGACGGTGCGAAGCCGTTCCTGAGGCCGCCGCGCCCGCGTCTTCTGAGGTTTGGGAACCTGGCCGGACTTGTCGCCGGATGCACCGTTGGAACTGTGCTGGGGGTGGTTGGCGGACTGGTCGGAACCGGACTCGGGAGGGCCCGCAGCGCGTCGGCCGCGGCGCCGTCCTCGGCGCCGTCGTGGCCTCGCCTGCTCCCCGTCCGACACCCAAGCGATAGTAGCTGGCATGAACAGCGCCCCTCACCACACTCGCCGGTCGGTGACATGCCTGTGACCAGTAGGCTCACCGGACGTGCCCGACCCTAGCCGCGACGCCGTGACCGACACCGAGTTGCTCGGTGCTGCGCAGGTGGCGCTCACCGAGCATGGCGAGGTGCTGCGCGGGTTGGGGAGGGTGTTCGCCGACAACGGCCATGAGCTGTATCTGGTGGGCGGAAGTGTGCGCGATGCGCTGCTCGGCCGCCTGGGTGAGGACCTGGACTTCACCACCGATGCGCGTCCCGACCAGATGATGCGGTTCCTGCGTCGCTGGGGTGACGCGATGTGGGATACGGGCATCGACTTCGGCACCCTGGCGATCGGCAAAGGCACGGACCGCCTGGAGATCACCACGTTCCGCGCCGACACCTACGACCAGGTATCCCGCAATCCCGAGGTGCGGTTCGGCGACAACCTCGCCGATGATCTCGTCCGCCGTGATTTCACGGTGAACGCGATGGCGGTGCGCATCACCCCCGATGATCCTGCGGGCATCGGTGAGTTCCTCGATCCCGTGGGCGGTTTGGCTGCTCTGCGGCAGGCTGTGCTCGACACTCCGTCGGAACCGGAGGTGTCTTTCGGCGACGATCCGCTGCGAATGCTGCGCGCGGCGAGATTCGTGTCGCAGCTCGGCTTCGCGGTGGCGCCGAGAGTGCGGAGTGCGCTTGAGGAGATGGCGTCGCAGCTGTCGCGGATCACCGCCGAGCGGGTCGCGGCCGAACTCGACAAGCTGCTTCTCGGCGCTGATCCCGTCGCCGGCCTGGACCTGATGGTGGAGACGGGGTTGGGCGACGTGGTGCTGCCGGAGATCGGCGCGATGCGCATGGCGATCGACGAGCACCACCAGCACAAGGACGTCTACCAGCATTCGCTGACGGTGCTGCGGCAGGCCATCGATCTCGAGGAGGGCGGTCCCGACCTGGTGCTGCGCTGGGCGGCGCTGCTGCACGACATCGGCAAGCCCGCGACGCGCAGGCATGAACCCGACGGCGGCGTGAGCTTCCACCATCACGAGGTCGTCGGCGCGAAGATGGCGCGCAAGCGGATGCGTGAGCTGAAGTACTCCACGCAGATGATCGCCGACGTCTCGCAGCTGGTGTATCTGCATCTGCGGTTCCACGGCTATGGCGACGGGCGGTGGACCGATTCGGCGGTGCGCCGCTACGTCACCGACGCCGGACCGCTGCTGAGCCGCCTGCACAAGCTGGTGCGTGCGGACTGCACGACCCGCAACAAACGGCGCGCCGCGCGGCTGCAGGCGAACTACGACGATCTGGAACGACGCATCGCCGAGCTGGCGGCCAAGGAAGACCTGGAGCGGGTCCGGCCGGACATCGACGGCAACGAGATCATGAAGATCCTCGGGATCCCGCCGGGCCCTGAGGTTGGTAAGGCGTGGAACCACCTCAAGGAGTTGCGGCTCGATCGCGGCCCGCTCGACCACGACCAGGCTGTCGAAGAATTGTTGAGGTGGTGGAACGAGCAGGGCGGTCCGCGCGTCTGATCAAGTGTGGACTTCTGCTTGGGTGACCCGGACGGGTCCGCCACCGTGTGGTCTGCCGGTGCGGATACGGATTTCGACGGTGACGGCGTGTTCGACGCGGTCGGTCTCGACGTCGACGACGACGGATTCGACGACGTCCTGCTCGATCTGGATATCGACGGCATGGCCGACCACGCGGTGCTCGACCTCGACGGCGACGGAACACCCGAGGCGTACGTGACCGACGACGGCACAGGCACCTGGGCGGTGGCCGCCGAGCGCGCAGGCGCGGCGTTGCGATGGCTCGGTCTCGACGGTGTCGAGCACCCCGCGTCCTCGGCGCCGGATCTCGATGCGGACGGATCGCCGGAACGCCTCGGCGACTCCGACGGCAACGGCCTGGCCGACCGCGCGTTCGGTGATGCGCAGGCCTGGGTCGACACGGATCTCGACGGGCGCTGGGATGTGCGGCTGTCCGACGGGAACGGCGACGGCGCCGCCGACAGCGTCGAGTACCTGTGACCTCGCACCGCGAGCGCGCGGGTCTGCACACCGACACGCCGTCGAGGACGGCATTTAGGGCGCCGTCGCCACGGTCGAGTACCTCTAGCCGCGCCCCGGCCCGGGCGGCCCTGCGAAGGCCTGCGCGATCGTGAGCCATTTCTCGGCGTCGGCTCCGACGGCGACGACGTCCAATGACGCCCGCGGCCGGCGCTGAGTGACGAGCATGCAGAAGTGTTCGGCCGAGCCGGTGACGCGCTGAGCGGCATCCTCGGGACCCCACGTCCATTCGCTCTCGGCAGAGTCCGCGGGCGCGGAAAGTTTCACGTGGAACGGTTCCGCCGGCGGGGTCAGCCCGTGCACGGCATACGCGAAATCGCGTGTGCGGACCCCGATGTGGGCGATCGATCGCAACCGCGACGTCGGCGTCCGTGTCACTCCCAGCGCATCGGCCACGTCGAGGCCGTGCGCCCAGGTCTCCATCAGCCGTGCGGTCGCCATCGACGCCGCGCTCATCGGCGGACCGAACCAGGGCAGCTTGCGCCCCTCGGCGACCGTGAGCAGTTCGTCGTGCAGCGCGGCGCGGGTGGCGCGCCAGTCCGCGAGCAACGCGTTCGGGGGCGTCACCGCGAGCTCTTCGGCACCGGCGTCGACGAATCCCGTCGGGTTCTTCGCAGCCGTCTCGAGGATCGCCGCGAACCCCGCCTCGTCGATGACCGAGGTGAGCGCCACGCGGTCGGTCCACAGCAGATGTGCGATCTGGTGGGCGATCGTCCACCCCGTCGCCGGGGTCTCCCTTGTCCACTCCTTCGGCGGAAGGGACGCGACGAGCGCGTCGAGATCGTCGCCTTCTGCGCGCAGATCGGCGACCATCGGGGCTGCTCCGGCCATGCGGATCACCCTAGCCGCGGCGCCGGCGGCGCCGTGCCACGGTCGCGTGCACAGCCAGGCCGACGAGATAGAGGGCGCTGCCGAGGAGAGCGAGCGCCGCTGAGTGCCCGTCGGGCGGGATGACGAACGCGGCGCCGGAGATCGCGACGATGAACGCCACCCAGAACAGGGAATCCTGCACCGCGAACAGGTGGCCGCGCAGTGCGTCGTCCACGTCGATCTGCATCGCCGTGTCCGCACAGAGCTTCACGACCTGGCCCGCGGCGGCAAGCAGGAAGCCGCACACGATCATGACGGGCAGTTGCAGCGTCGCACCGGCCAGCTGCACCACCGCGGCGAAGGCGAGCGCACCGTTGGGCGTGACGTAGCGGCCCCACTTCTTCACCAGTGCCGGGGTCAGCGCGGTCGAGAGGAACTGCCCCGCACCTCCGGCGGTGACGAACAGCACCGTCGTGCCGAAACCGGCGACGGTCGCGGCGTCGGTATGGCGCACCATCACAAGTACCAGCAGCGTGTTGATCCCGAACACCATGCGGTGAGCGGCCAGCCCCGCGAGAGTGGCCGACACCGTCGGGACGGCGAGCACCGTGCGCGCACCGTGCAGCCACCCCGTAGCCACCGCGTAGACGACCGATCCGTGCACCGCGCGGGCGCTGTCGTCGGGGCCCAACAGACGCGGGGGGAACCTCTTGGCCAGCCACAGCGCCAGCGCCACCGGCACGGTGACGAGAAAGATGACAATCGACGAGCCGGAGTCCCCGGCACCGAACTGCCAGCGGGGCAGCAGCATGAAGATCGCACCCGCGAATGCCGCCACCGAACCGGTGGCGGTGGCGACGGAGTTCATCGTGATCACCTGCGCGCGCGGCACCACATGTGGCAGAGCCGCGGACAAGCCGGAGGACACGAACCGCGTGAAACCGTTGACGAGCAAAGCACTCAACAAAACCGGAACGTCACTGACGCCCGCGGCCAGCAGCGCCCCGACCCCGACGATCACCGCGAGGCGGCCGGTGTTGGCGGCCACGAGGACCAGCCTGCGGTCCCACCGGTCCAACAACGCGCCCGCAAAAGGCCCAAGAAGCGAATACGGCAGGAACAGCACCGCGAACGCGGCCGCGATCGCCCACGGCTCGGCTTCACGTTCGGGGTTGAACAGGATGGCCCCGGCGATCCCCGCCTGGAACAGACCGTCGCCGAACTGGCTGACCGCACGCAGTTCCAGCAGTCTGCGAAACTGGGGCAGCGCGCGCACCGACCGCCACAACGTGCGGGGAGCGCGTTTGTCGGGCACGGCTGTCACGTCCTGTTGGCAAGGGTGGGGCGGGGGCTCGTCGCGCGAACGCTGAACACGGCGCCGTCGCGACCCGCACCACAGTACAAATATCGCGAGGCGCCCCGCTTGTTCGCCACGATCATGCTGCCCGTGGTGACATGATGGTCGGATGGCGCAGCCAGACGATCCCGAGGATTATCAGGACAGAGTCGCGCCCGTGGCTCCCCGGGTGCGCGCCGGCACACTGCTCCTGGCCAACACCGACCTGCTGGAGCCCACCTTCCGCCGCAGCGTCATCTACGTGGTCGAGCACAACGACGGAGGCACGCTCGGCGTGGTCCTGAACCGGCCGAGCGAGACAGCCGTCTACAACGTGCTTCCGCAGTGGACGAAGCTGGCGACGAAACCCAAGACGATGTTCATCGGCGGTCCGGTGAAGCGGGACGCCGCACTGTGTCTGGCGACGCTTCGGGCCGGGGCCGACCCGTCCGGCGTGAGGGGCCTACGCCATGTGCAGGGCCGCGTGGTGATGGTGGACCTGGACGCCGAACCCGACTCGCTGGCGCCGCTGGTCGAAGGGGTGCGCATCTTCGCCGGGTACTCCGGCTGGACGATCGGTCAGCTCGAGGGTGAGATCGAGCGGGATGACTGGATTGTGTTGTCCGCGTTGCCTTCTGATGTTCTGGTGGAACCGCGGGTGGACCTGTGGGCCAGAATACTGCGGCGGCAGCCTATGCCGTTGTCGCTGATGGCCACCCACCCGATCGACCTGAGCCGCAACTAGCTCCCGCACGACAGCGTGCACGAACCGCACGCGCTGCCGCAGACACCGGCCGCCGCAGGCGCTGCCTGCCGTGCGTTCTCGCGGGTGACGGCCTTGGCGCTCTGCCAGCAGCCGGCGGCGACGGTGCCGAGCGCGCCGGCAATGCACACGACAAGGATCACCAGCCCGGTCGACGGTGGCACCGTCAGGGCGACCACCCCGCCCGCCCCGAGCATCAGAGCTGCCGCAAGTTGGGTCGGCGCCACGGCGCGCAGCACCTGCTGCACGAAATCGGTCGAGGGGCGGCGCGTCAGCGACCACATGCCCAGCGCCGCGGTCACGACGGCCGCGCACAGACTCAACACGGCGGCGACCAGCATGAGCCTCAGAATACGGGGTTCTGATTGGGCCGCCGTCCCCCGGGCGCCAGGCTTCGCCCGGGGGACGACGTCGTTATCCCTGCAGTCCCAACAGCTGTGGCGGGGAAGCCACTGCGGGGACGTTGGGGGCTTGGGGCGGCGCCGCGGCGGGCTGCGGCAGCGCCGTGGTGCCGGGAAGGGGCATGACCGGGGCCGGGGGTCCTGGCACGCTCACCTTGAAGCCGTTGACGATCGCCTCGGTGGCGTTCGCGGCCGCGACGACCTGATCAACGCTGGTGGTCACCGAGAGCGACACGAGGTAGCTGTCCGGGCCGGCGGTGGCGATGACGTGCCGGCGCGACGTGTTCAGCGTCATGTTGTTCTCGCGATAGGTGCCTTCGATGACCGAGGACGGCATCCCCCCGAAATCGGCGAGCGATGCGTCGGTGGAGCGCCAAGCCGGCAGCTTCTGGCTGTCGACGAAGCCGTGGCTGATGGCTTCCTTCGGGTCGAACTGGCCCACCAGCTTGTACACGGTGACCTGGGCGTTCGACGAGTACAGTCCGTTGCCGCCGACACGGTCGGCCAGGACGGCGAACGCGTCCGGAACGTTGGGATCCGGGATGTGCTCCCAGCCGCGCGGCTTCGGTAGCACGATGTTGAGCGCGCGGAAGTCTCGGCTGGACTGGGGTTCCATCGCGACACCCTTGGAGGCGAAGAATTCCGCGAGGGTTCCCGACGTGGCAGGCGTGATGGTCGATACGGGGCGCGGTGGCACGACCGGGACGGCGGGCGTGGCGGCGGCGGGGACTGTCGCTGCAGCATTCGGGGCGACGGTGACCGTCTGCGTCACGGTGGCGGGGATGGGGACCGTCGGCTGCGGAATCGTGGGCTGCGCGGACGCCGTGGAGGTGACGCCCAACACACCGGCGACACCGGCGGCACACGCCCCGATGCCTCCTGCCAGAACCCGCCAGTGGCGGGCGATTTCGCTCATCCGAGTGCTGTCCTTCCTCGATGGGAGCTGTCAGGCGAGAAATGTATCCACGGCCGTCGCGGCGTCACCACCCCCGGAACCGACCTGGAATCAACCCCTGATGCATCCGCAACGGAACCGAGATCTAACCCGTGGCCGGAAAATCGGCGAGCGGGATGCTTATACCCTGGTGGGGTGACTGAAACGCCGACTGCAGCTGGATCAGAGTCCTCACGCGAGCGCTCGGCCGGCGACGACACGCCGCGGCACCGCTACACCGCGGAACTCGCCGGTGAGATCGAACGTGCGTGGCAGCAGCGGTGGACCGAGTCCGGAACGTTCGACGTTGCCAACCCGGTGGGGTCGCTTGCGCCGGCCGACGGTGGTTCGGTGCCCGCCGACAAGATGTTCGTCCAGGACATGTTTCCGTACCCATCGGGTGAGGGCCTGCACGTCGGGCATCCATTGGGTTACATCGCCACCGACGTGTATGCCCGGTATTACCGCATGATCGGCAGAAACGTGTTGCACGCGTTGGGTTTCGACGCGTTCGGTCTTCCCGCCGAGCAGTATGCGATCCAGACGGGCACGCACCCGCGCACCAGGACCGAGGCCAACATCGTCAATTTCAGGCGGCAGCTGGGCCGGCTGGGGCTGGGCCACGATTCCCGCCGCAGCTTTTCGACCACCGACGTCACGTATTACAAGTGGACGCAGTGGATCTTTTTGCAGATCTTCAACTCCTGGTTCGACACGTCGGTCAACAAGGCGCGTCCGATCGCGGATCTGATCGCAGAGTTCGACTCCGGCGCGCGCTCCCTCGAGGACGGACGGGCGTGGGCGGATCTCGATGCGGCCGCCCGCGCCGATGTCATCGACTCCCATCGCCTGGTGTACCTGGCTGATTCGGTGGTGAACTGGTGCCCCGGGCTGGGCACGGTGCTCGCCAATGAAGAAGTGACCGCCGATGGCCGCAGCGAGCGCGGCAACTTTCCCGTCTTCCGGAAGCGTTTGCGGCAGTGGATGATGCGGATTACGGCCTACTCCGACCGGCTGCTGGACGATCTCGCGGTGCTGGACTGGCCGGACAAGGTCAAGGCGATGCAGCGCAATTGGATCGGCCGCTCCGTTGGTGCTTCAGTACTCTTCGGCACTGACGCCGGTGACATCGAGGTGTTCACGACGCGACCCGACACGCTGTTCGGCGCGACGTACATGGTGCTGGCGCCCGAGCACGACTTGGTGGACGATCTGGTCGCCTCGTCGTGGCCCGAGGGTACCGAGGAGCGTTGGACGTTCGGAGCGTCGACGCCGGACGAGGCGGTGGCCGCCTACCGGGCGGGAATCGCCGCCAAGTCCGATCTGGAGCGGCAGGAGAACAAGTCCAAGACCGGAGTGTTCCTGGGGTCCTACGCGACGAATCCGGCCAACGGTCAACCGATCCCAGTGTTCATCGCCGACTACGTGCTGGCCGGATACGGCACAGGCGCCATCATGGCGGTGCCCGGACACGATCAGCGCGACTGGGATTTTGCCACCGAGTTCGGGCTCCCCGTGGTCGAAGTCGTTGCAGGAGGCGATGTCTCCGTCGAGGCGTTCACCGGCGACGGACCACTGGTCAACTCGGGATTCCTGGGCGGTATGGACGTGGAGTCGGCGAAGGCGGCGATGACCCACCGTCTGGTTTCCGATGGGCGTGGTCAAGAGCGCGTCGAATACAAGCTCAGGGATTGGCTTTTCGCGAGACAGCGCTACTGGGGTGAACCGTTCCCGATCGTCTATGACGCCGACGGCCGCGCGCACGGCCTGCCCGAAGAGCTGCTGCCGGTCGAGTTGCCCGATGTGCCGGACTATTCGCCGGCGTCGTTTGATCCCGAGGACGCCGACAGCGAACCCTCGCCGCCGCTGGCCAAGGTGACCGACTGGGTCAACGTGGAACTGGACCTCGGCGACGGTGTGAAGTCCTACACCCGCGACACGAACGTGATGCCGCAGTGGGCCGGCAGCTCCTGGTACGAGCTGCGGTACACCGATCCGTACAACGAAGAAGCCATGTGCGCCAAGGAGAATGAGGCGTACTGGATGGGTCCGCGGCCGGCCGAGCACGGCGTCGAGGACCCGGGCGGGGTCGACCTGTACGTCGGGGGCGTCGAGCATGCGGTGCTGCATCTGCTGTATTCGCGTTTTTGGCACAAGGTCCTGTTCGATCTCGGTCATGTCAGCTCGCGCGAGCCGTACCGGCGGTTGGTGAACCAGGGCTACATCCAGGCATTCGCCTACACCGATGCCCGCGGCTCGTATGTGCCCGCGGCCGATGTGATCGAGCGCCACGGCAAGTTCTTCTACGAAGGTGCCTCCGGCGAAATCGAGGTCAATCAAGAGTTCGGCAAGATCGGCAAGAGCCTGAAGAATTCGGTCTCGCCGGACGAGATCTGCGACAACTACGGCGCCGACACGTTGCGTGTGTATGAGATGTCGATGGGACCGCTCGAGGCTTCACGGCCCTGGGCGACAAAGGATGTCGTCGGCGCCTACCGGTTCCTGCAGCGGGTGTGGCGTCTGGTGGTCTCGGAGGACACGGGCGCCTCGGTCGTCACCGATGATCCGCTCGACGACGACACCCAGCGGCTGTTGCACCGCACGATCGCCGGCACCGCCGAGGATTACGCCGCGCTGCGCAACAACACCGCCGCCGCGAAGCTCATCGAGTACACCAACCACCTGACCAAGCAGTCGGTGACATCTCGGGCAGCCCTGGAGCCGCTCGTGCTGATGGTCGCCCCGCTGGCGCCGCACCTTGCCGAGGAACTCTGGCGACGGCTGGGCCACGAAACGTCGCTTGCGCACGGCCCGTTCCCTGTCGCCGACGAACGGTTCCTCGTCGAGGATACGGTCGAGTACCCGGTGCAGGTCAACGGCAAGGTCCGCGGTCGCGTCACCGTGCCCGCCGACGCCCCCGCCGACGCGGTGGAGTCGGCCGCACTGGCCGACGAGAAAGTGGTCGCCTTTCTGGACGGGAAGACACCGAAGAAGGTCATCGTCGTCGCCGGGCGGCTCGTCAACGTCGTCGTCTAGTTCCCAGCGATTTCGGCGTGCGCAGTTGCGCTCATCGCAACCGCGCACGCCCAATCCGCTGTGTTTGGAACCGCCGGGCCGCTGAGCGGCGTCTTAAGCGTGTGGTGAGCGAATATCTGAAGCGGCATGACGGCGTCGTGACGCTGGCCCAGGCGCGCGCGGCAGGCTTGAGCAAGTACTCGGTGAATCGGCGTGTGTCGTCGGGTCGATGGCAGCGCTGTTCCAAGGGCGTCTACTTCGCCGCAGACCGCCCGTTCTCGGAGGCGGCACGTGTGCGCTCGGCAGTCTGGGGTTACGGCGAATCGGCCGTGGCCAGTGGGCTCGCGGCCGCGTGGTGGCACGGCCTGGCGCAGTTCGCGCCCGCTGCCGTCGAAGTCACCGTGCCACGGGACGGCAATGGACGACGGCACGACGGATCTATCGTCCGGCGACGAGACCTCGACGGGGCCGATATCGAGGAGGTGCGTGGGTTGCTCGTCACCGCTAAGCCGCTCACGGTGGTCGAGGCCTCGGTGCGGTACCGAGGCGGGGCAAAGCTGCTCGACGCTGCGCTGCAGCGGGACGCCCGGCTTCCGGATCTGTGGAAAGCCCATCTCCGGAACAAGGGGCGCTACGGGTCGCCGGCTGCGCGCCGACTGCTGCAAGCCGCCGACGACGGGGCGCGGTCAGAGGCGGAACGGATGCTGTTGAGAATTCTTCGAAATGGCGGCATTACCGGCTGGGTCACCAATCACCCCGTTAACGGATACCTGGTCGACGTCGCCTTCTTGGTTGAGCACGTGGCTATCGAGGTCGACGGGTTCGCATTTCACAGCGACGCGGAGGCATTTCACAGGGATCGTCTTCGCCAGAACAGCATCGCTCTCCGCGGTTGGCAAGTATTGAGGTTCACGTGGCTGGACCTCGTCGAGTATCCGGAGCGGGTGCTCGCCACGATCCGATCGGCGGTTTCGGCGTGACCAGTTGCGCTCAGCGCGACTGTGCACGCCGAAATTCCCACTAGCGGGGTCGGACGACCACTTCTCGGATGTGCGCGTCGCGGGGTGCATTGATCGCGTCCGCCGTCACCTGCGCGACGGTCTGCGGGCTGAGGAACTCGTCGGGGTGATAGGCGCGGCCCTCGTAGGCAACCAGTTCCTCCTGCATCGCTGTCGCGATGCGGCCCGGGTGCACCGAGGTGACCCTGAGCGAGGGTTCGTCGGCGCGCAGCGAGTCGGCGAAGCCTCGCAACGCGAACTTGCTGGCGGTGTACGACGCCAGCCCGGGCGAGGCGTTGATGCCCGCCCCCGAGTTGATGAACACCACGTGGCCCGCTGCGCTGCGCAGCGCGGGCAGCAATTCCAGCGTCAGGGCGACGGCGCCGACGACGTTGACGGCCATCGTGGAGCGCCATTCGTCGACACTGGATTCCGCGACCCGGCCCGGATAGGCCACGCCGGCGTTGTGGATCAGCACGTCCAGTTCGACGATCGGTTCGACGACGGCCGGGAACGAGTCCGGGTCGGCGAGGTCGAGGGGCCAGGTGGTGGCACCCAGACGTTCGGCGACGGCATCCAGGCGCGGCGACGGGCGTCCGGCGAGGAAAAGCGTGTGTGTCGGGGCCAACACGTCGGCGAGCGCGGATCCGAGACCGCCGGAGGCCCCGGTGATCATGGCGGTCGGCACACCAGAAACCCTACCGTCCTGCATATTGGGCAAAGTCGTCGCATCATTGGAAGACGATGCCGCACGATCCGAGTTTCGCCCCCACCCAACTGGCGGCCCGCG
The DNA here is from genome assembly GCF_002101705.1 of Mycolicibacterium iranicum. Lineage (GTDB taxonomy): Bacteria > Actinomycetota > Actinomycetes > Mycobacteriales > Mycobacteriaceae > Mycobacterium > Mycobacterium iranicum. Next base: position 143,852 of record NZ_LQPC01000028.1, read on the forward strand.
CCGCCTACCTGTTGCGCGGTAACGACCTCGGCGTGATGACGACCGCGGCGCCGCTGCTGTACCCGCACATGTGGAGTTGGGACGCAGCATTTGTTGCCATCGGGCTGGCGCCGCTGTCGGTGGAGCGCGCCGTCGTCGAGCTGGACACGCTGCTGTCCGCGCAGTGGCGCAACGGCATGATCCCGCACATCGTGTTCGCCAACGGGGTGGACGGCTACTTCCCCGGCCCTGCCCGATGGGCCTGTTCGGCATTGTCGGCTGACGCGCCCCGCTCCCGGCACACCTCGGGCATCACGCAACCGCCCGTGCACGCCATCGCGGTGCAGCGGATCCTGGACCGGGCCCGGACCCGGGGTCGCTCGACGCGAGCGGTCGCCGAGGCGTTCCTGGACCGGCGCTGGGGTGATCTGGTGCGGTGGCACCGCTGGCTGGCCGAGTGGCGGGACCCTAACGGCCACGGCCGGGTGACGATCTACCACGGCTGGGAATCCGGGATGGACAATTCCCCGCGCTGGGACAGCGCCTACGCCAACGTGATTCCCGGCGATGTTCCGGAGTATCAGCGTGAGGACAACAAGATCAACACCGACGCGAGCCAGCGTCCCTCCGACATGGAGTACGACCGCTACCTGTGGTTGCTCGAGGAGATGAAGACCGCGCGCTACGACGACGAGTTGCTCGCCAAAACCCTGAGTTTCGCCGTCGAGGATGTGTTCGTCTCGGCGATCTTCTCAGTGGCGTGCCAGGTGCTCGCCGAGATCGGCGAGGATCACAAACGCCCGCGCGCGGATGTGAAGGACCTGTACGCGTGGGCCGACCGGTTCCGTTCGGGCGTCATTGCGACGACAGACGAAAGAACGGGTGCTGCAAAGGATTACGATCTGCGCGCGGAGAGATGGATCACCGCTGAGACGGCCGCACAGTTCGCGCCGCTGCTCTGCGGGGGTCTGCCGCACGAACAGGAGCGGGCGCTCCTGCGTTTGCTGGAGGGGCCACGGTTCTGCGGTCACCCGGATCTCGCGTATGCCCTCATCCCGTCGACTTCACCGGTGTCGCGGGACTTCCGGCCGCGCGAGTACTGGCGGGGCCCGGTGTGGCCGGTGATGACGTGGTTGTTCTCGTGGTGTTTTGCACGCCGGGGATGGGCCGAACGTTCTTCGACGCTGCGCCGGGAGGGACTGCGCCAGGCCAGCGACGGCACCTTCGCCGAGTACTACGAACCGTTCACCGGGGAGCCGTTGGGCAGTATGCAGCAATCCTGGACCGCGGCAGCGGTGTTGGACTGGTTGGGCTGAGCGCTATTCGGCGATGCGCTCGAGCGGTGCCAGCGCCTTGGTGAGCGCGTCGAGCTCTTCCTCGCTGAGCTTGCTCAGCAACGCGGCCAGGTGAGCCTGCCTGGACGCCAACGCCTCCCGATGCTGCGCGAGACCCTGCGGGGTGATGTCGACCAGGACGGCGCGCAGATCGGACGGATCGCGGTCACGTTTGACCAGACCGAGCTTCTCCAGCCGGCGAATCGCCACCGTGGTCGTCGGTGTGCGAACCCGTTCGTGGGCGGCGAGTTCGGTCATCCGCATCGGCCCCTGGTCGAACAGGGTGAGAAGAATGGACAGCTGGGCGAGCGTGAGGTCGCCCGACGTCGCGGTCCGTCCGGTGTGTCGCATCACCGACAGCACCTTGGACAGCACGCGCTGCAGTTCGCCAGCAAGTTCGCTGACCCGTGCGTCGGTGGCCACCATAATTCAGACAGCCTAACCTGTCGGAGGATGTCAAGTTGCGGTGTAGCGCCGATTTCAGGGAAATCGTGTCACCGCGATGGTCTAGAGCACCTGGGCCAGGAAGCGACGTAGGCGCTCGGTCTCCGCGGATTCGAATAGCTGGTCGGGCGGTCCGGTTTCGACGACCCGGCCGTGGTCCATGAACACCACCGTGTCGGCCGTCGACCGGGCGAACCCCATCTCATGGGTGACCACCACCATCGTCATCCCGTCCGAGGCGAGGTCGGCGATCAGCGCGAGCACCCCTTTGACGAGTTCGGGGTCCAGCGCAGAGGTGGCCTCGTCGAAAAACATGACCTGAGGTGCCATGGCCAGCGCACGGGCTATTGCGACCCGCTGCTGTTGGCCGCCGGACAGCGTCGCGGGACGGACCTCTGCCTTATGCCTTAGACCGACCCGATCGAGTTGCGCCAAGCCCAGTTCGCGGGCTTCCTCGGCGCTGAGCTTCTTGAGGCGGCGCGGGGCGAGGGTGACGTTGTCGAGCACGGACCGGTGCGGGAAGAGCTGAAAGTGCTGGAATACCATGCCGATTCGCTGTCGTAACTGATCGGGGTTATCGCCGAGAACGGACCGACCGTCGAGGAGGATGTCGCCGCGGTCGGGCTCATACAGCCGGTTCAGCGTGCGCAGCAGGGTGGACTTGCCGGATCCGGACGGGCCGATCACAGCCGTGCTGGACCCGGCTGCGACATCGAGATCGACACCACGCAGCACCGCGCTCTTGCCGAACGATAGGTGAATGTCTTTGGCAGTCAATGACACCGCGGTGGCCATCAGTTCATCTCCTGAGAAGTCGAGAGCACCAACGGATCCTCATCGTCGGGCCGGCGCCCCCTGCGCAACCGGGCGTCGATGTAGTTCACCAGATGCGTCAGGGGGATGGTCAGCGCAAGGTAGAACAGGCCCGCAGCCACCAGCGGTGACAGATTGCCTGTCTGTGCGTTGAGATCCCGGCCCACCTGGAACAGCTCGCGCTGGTCGGCCACCAGCCCGAGGAAGTACACCAGCGACGACGCTTTCAGCAGCGAGATGAACTGGTTCATCAGTGCAGGCAGCACCCGCCGGACACCCTGCGGGACCACGACGAGCCGCATTGAGGTCGGGTAGCTGAATCCCAGCGCGCGTGAAGCTTCCAGTTGGCCGGGATCCACGCTCTGAATGCCGGACCGGAAGATCTCCCCGATGTAGGCGGCTGCCATCAGGCCCAGGGCGGCGATCCCGAGCGGGTACGGACTGTTCCCTGTCAGGTGACCGACCACAGGTCCGACACCGAGGCCGATCAGCAGGATGATCACGACCTCGGGCAGCCCGCGGAAGATATCGGTGTAGACCCGGGCGGGCCACCGCAACCAGCGGGATCGCGAAATGCCGGCGACCGCAAGGGCCATCCCGAGAATAAGTCCGATGACGCTGGCCGCGACCGTCAGGATCAAAGTATTGGGCAGACCCGTCGTGAACAGATCCGGGATGGCCTGCCGGTAGAGGTCCCAGTCCAGGAATGCCGAGGCCAGTTGCGAGAGCGTCGATTTCGGCTGCACGGGTGCCGCGGGCGTGCCGGACTCTTCGTTCTGCGCTGCGATCGCCGAGAAATCAGGCAGCTGCGGTTCCGGCGCGGCCTTGGAGCCCGGCTTCCAGCCGGGCGGGAGGGCGCGAGGCACCCAGTCGGTGTACAGCCGCGCCCAGGTACCGTCCGCGATGATTGCGTCGAGCCCGGAGTTCAAGGCGTCGATCAGCGCGGGGTTGTCATTGGCGACCGCCCAGGCGATGAAATTGTCCAAGCTGAAGGTGTTTTCGATGATCTGGGCGGGGTCGCCGGGTTGCACAGTCCCCTGTGCCTGCTGTGACGGCGCCACCCAGGCGTCGAGCTGGCCGGTCTTCAGGCTCGCGTACACGGTGTTGTAGTCGGGAAACTTCACCGGCTGCAACTTCAAGGTGTCGATGACGTAGGCCTCTTGGACCGTGCCCTGCACCACCCCGATCCGCTGGCCCGCGGTGAGTTGGTCGAAGCCGGTGATCGGCGACCCGGTCGGAACCACGAGCGAGAAGTAGCCGAAGTCGTAGCCGTTGGTGAAGCCCACCGTGCGACGTCGGGCGTCGGTGGTGGTGATCGACGAGGAGCCGACGTCGAACCGGCGTGCCGCCACCTGTGCCAGCAGACCGGAGAATTCGGTGCCGACGAAATTGATGCGAAGGCCGAGCTTGTCAGCGACGGCCCGTAGCAACTCGTTGTCGAAGCCGGTGAACTGGCCGGCCGAGTCGATGCAGATGCTCGGCGGCGCGTCGGAGAGCGTGCCGACGGTCAGTGTGCCGGGCTGGCTCAGTCCCAGCGCGTTCACGTCGATCGAGTCGAGGGGTTCGACAGTGGCGGTGGTGTACTTGTCGGCGGCCGGACCGGTTGCCGCGGCGGCCAGGTTCGTCGGCAGCGCGCTGGCACTCTCGACTCCGGGCGGCGAACACTGGTCGACCTGCGCACCCGCCGGTGCGGCGAGGCCCATCGTGACGACTAATCCCATCACCAGGGCGATCACGAGGATCTTCACGAAGTGGCGCAGTACCCGCAAGCACGTCATTCAAAGCAACGTAGCGGGCCGACCCGAGGGGCACAGCACGCCGCGTCGTATCAGCTCGCTCAGAAGCGTCCTGGCCATGACGTCCGCGCGCTCGGCACATGCCCCGCGTGCTCCATCCCGGTCCCGGTCGCGGATCGCGGCGAGTTCGGCTTCATAGGAGGGCAGCAGCTGTTCACGATGCTGCGTATTCGACTCCCAGAACGATGCAGGGATGAAGGCCTGTGACGAGTCGATGGCGGCCTGCAGGCGGGGACCCGCGTACTCGCTGTTGATGACGGCGCGGAACCGTTTGGCATGGGCCCCGAATTGGCGGGCGTCGCGAGCGTCGAACATCTGCCCGACCTCGTGGGCGAGCTCGGCGACGATGGTCGGGTCCGCGGCGTCGGCGGCGCGCCCGGCCGCGATGCCGCTGACAAGGCCGTAGAGCTCATGGTGTTCCCGCACGGTCGACTCGTCGAATCGTTCGACGTAGGCCCCACGGTGGTAGCGCGTGGACAAGATGCCGTCGTGTTCCAGTTGGACCACCGCCTCCTGAATCGGGACGCGACTGAGACCGAGATCGTGGGCAATCTCGTTGCGGTCCAATCGATCTCCCGAGCGGAGCTTCCCGGTCAGCACCATGTTGACCACGTGAGTGACCACGAGGTCTTTCTCTTTCACCCCGTATTTCTTGGGCATGGCCGCGACAGTGTCTCACGCGCGGCGCCGCCCGCAGGGCGGTTCTGCAGCATCAACCGTTTGCAGCCCGGCGGTCCCGCCAGCGGCACAGTGCCTCGGCCTGGGACAGGTCATAGTCGGGTCCGTTCACGCCGACCGTCAGCATCGAGATGCCCAGCGCGGTCAGGGCGCCGGCGTTCTCGACGAGTGCGTTCTCGTCGCGGCCCTTGGCCTCCGCCGAACGTTCGATCGTCGCCGGATCGCGGCCCACGTCGGCGCAGTGTCGGGCGAGGATGTCGGACTTGCGCGGGTAGCTCTCGGTGTCGGAGAAGGAGTGCCAGATGTGGGCGTGCTCGGCGACGAGGCGCAGGGTCTTCTTTTCCCCGCCTCCGCCGATCAGCACGGGGATGTCGCGTACCGGCTGTGGGTTCAGCTTCGCGAACCTGGATTCGATGCGGGGAAGCGCGGCCGCGAGGTCGTCGAGCCGGCTTCCCGCGGTGCCGAACTCGTAGCCGTATTCGTCGTAATCCTTCTGCTTCCAGCCCGATCCGATGCCGAGGATCAGCCGACCCTCGGAGATGTGGTCGACCGTGCGGGCCATGTCGGCGAGCAGCTCGGGGTTGCGGTAGGAGTTGCAGGTGACCAGCGCGCCGATCTCGACGCGTGACGTCTGCTCGGCCCACGCGCCCAGCATCGTCCAGCACTCGAAGTGCGCACCGTCGGGATCCCCGTACAGCGGGAAGAAGTGGTCCCAGTTGAAGACCACGTCGACGCCGATGTCCTCGCAGCGGCGCACGGCGTCGCGCATGAGGTCGTAGCGCGGCGAGTGCTGCGGTTGGAGTTGAACGCCGATACGGACGGGAGAAGTCATGGATCTAACGTATCCCTCCGCGAGCAGACACAAACTCGCGTGGATCGGCCCGTAATAGTGCGAGTTTGCGTCTGCTCGGCGAGGTTACACGCCGATCTGGCCGCCGCTCTTCCACACCGCGACCACTGACGGCCGCGCGGTGCCGTTGCCGCCTTCGGGCCACCGCGACTGGGGGTCGTCGATGCTGTTCTCGTCGTTCTCACCGGGGTGCTGAACACACACGGTGACGATGTCGTCGGTCACCACGGGACCGCACGTCTCCGCACCGATCGGCACCGTCAGGAACTGCTTGGTCTCCCCGCGGTTGGGCCCCTCCAGCGCGACGGCGAACAGGCCGTCGTTCGAATCGAGCGCATTGCCGTCGGTCGAGATCCACAGATTGCCGTGGCTGTCGAACGCGAGGTTGTCCGGGCAGGAGATCGGGCTCACCTTGGTCTTGTCGAAGCCGCCGTAGTAGGTGTCGGCGGCCGCGGGGTCGCCGCACACCAGCAATAGCTCCCAGGTGAAGTCGGTGCCGGTGTGGTTGTCGGTGATCTCCAGGATCTGCCCACTCTTGTTGTCGTTACGGGGGTTTGGCGCATCGGCAGGTGCCTCCCCGGCCGCGCCGCGCTCGCTGTTGTTGGTCAGCGCCACATAGACTTTGCCCGTCTTGGGGTTGGCTTCGAAGTCCTCGGGCCGGTCCATCTTGGTGGCGCCGGCCTTGTCGGCGGCCATGCGGGTGAACACGGCGACCTCCGGGGCGGTGATGCCGTCGACCAGTGACTCCGCCTGTCCGTTCGGGCCGGACCTGAGCAGCGGAAGCCAGGTGCCGGACCCGGCGAACGATCCTTTGGCGGGCAGCTTGCCCGAGCCGTCGATCTCGTTAGCCGGGGTGTCGCTGGACAGCTTGGCAACGTAGAGCGTGCCCTCGTCGAGGATGGCGAGGTTGTTGGCCATGGCCTCGGGCCCGGTGCCCGGCTGGATCTTCCGGGTGGAGACGAACTTGTACATGTAGTCGAAGCGTTCGTCGTCACCGGAGTAGGCCACGACGGTTCCGTCATCGGTGACGTGGATGTTGGCGCCTTCGTGTTTGAACCGGCCCATGGCCGAGTGCTTGACGGGAGTCGACGTCGGATCCCACGGGTTCAGCTCCACCACGTAGCCGAAGCGGTTCACTTCGTTGGGTGAGCGGGCCAGGTCGAAACGGGGATCGAAGGTCTCCCACTTGAGTTCGGATGGCTCCAGCGCAACGCCGTAGCGGTCGTGACGGTCGGCATCGACCGGGCCGGGAGGCGGCGAGCCCTCGGGAGCCCCAAAGTAGGTGTGAAAGTTCTCTTCGCCGGAAAGAACTGTCCCCCAGGGTGTTACACCGCCCGCGCAGTTGGCGATGGTGCCCAGGACGGTGCGGCCGGCCGGGTCGGCCGCTGTCTTGACGAAGTCGGTGCCCGCAGCAGGGCCGGTAAGCGTGAACGGGGTGTCGGCGGTGACGCGGCGGTTGTACCGTCCCATCACCGGCCGCAGGCCGCCCTCCGGGGTGCGTTCGACCTCGACGACGCCCATGCCCATCGCGGCGATCTCGACATCGAACTGATCGCGGGTGGGGGCGTCGGCGTTGTAGCCGGGGAACATGAACTGCGGTGTCGCGTACTCGAAATTGGTCACCAACAAGAAGTGGCCGTCCTGGCCCTCGATGGCCAGGAGTCCGGCGAAGTCGTTGTTGAAGCCGAACTGGCCGCGCTGCGAGGCGCCGGTCTGCTTGGTGACGTCGAACTCAGGCGCGCCTGGCAGGATGGGGTCACCCCAGCTGATCACGACGCCCTGCTCGTAACCGTCGGCGACGACGACGGCGTCGTCGCTGTTGGGGGCGACCGACGGGAAGTTCATGCCGGCAGGCGGCTCGGCGGCTGCGGGTGAGGAGGAGGCGGTGGTCGGCGCAGGCTCGGAGTTGTTCGAACACGCGGCGAGCGCGGAACCGGCACCGACGGCGAGGACGGCAACACCGCCGGCCTGCAGAATGGAGCGCCTCGAGACTGCCTTGGCGATATCGCCGAAGTATTCGTTGTCGCTCTTGTTCGGGGCTGGCTTGGAGCATGCGTTGCCGCACTTGTGCACGCAGGTGACGTGCTGTCGCTTCGACTTTCCGTCGTGGCTGACAAGGAGATTGAGCGGCACAAGCGCCATGACGACTGATTCCTTCCGGCGTGAACTCCGGCCGTGGGCTGGACGGCCGAGACTCGCGGAAAGTTACGGTAGCCGGGCTAGCAGCAGGCAAGCAGCGGGTTAACAAAAGTCAACGGAGTTCGGTCGCCGGCTCAGTGCTACGTGTCAACAAGTGCAAAAGTTTTGCCAGCAAACCCGAACGCCATGCGCTATAAATTCCCTCAGGCAACTAACGGTGGGGGAAATTATGTCCGATGATGTCAGAAAATCGTTGACCGAGCGCAGGGTTGGGCGCCATCGTCGGTCCGACGACTTCCCGGTCCGACAATGGCTAAAGCTGGGATTGGCCTCTGCCGGTATGGGTGCTGCCTTGCTGGGCTTCAGCCTGGTCGGCCCGGACGCGGCGACGGCAACGGCCGATACCGGTACCGAGTCCTCGGCATCCGCCGGCTCCTCGGACTCTTCTGATTCTTCGGACTCTTCGGGCTCCACCCAGCGCGCCAAGTCGACGAAGGCCACCAAAGCGGCCGACGCCGACGTATCGGACGGAGAGACCGGCTCGGATGCCGACTCGGACGGCGACGAGACCGACGACGAAACCGGCGACGGGACCGACGACCGATCGGATGACGATGCGGCCGTCGACGACGACCGAGCCGACGAAATCGCAGCCGATGCCAACGACTCCGACGCAGTCTCGAATCTGGTGGAAGTCGCCGACGATGAGGCGGGCGTCGACTTCGACGGGCCGCCAGCGACTTTGGCAGCGCCGGCAACAGGCGCGACAGCGTCGATGCCGCCGTACGAATCACAGCAGAGCCCATATCAGGAGGCAGTAGCTGAGATTCTTCAGAACTGGACTGATCGGCACCAGACCTGGGTCGATTCGCTCGACGTGTCGGACCAGCGTAAAGAGCGGCTGACGGCATCGTTCCTGGCGATGCGCCGCACCTTCTTCAACCAGGCGCCGACCGTGGCACCGATCCAGGTCACGGGAGTGATCAGCGGGCCGATCACCGGCACCGTCGGTGCGATCGATCCAGACGGCGACCGTCTCATCTACATCATGACCAGAGGCCCGAAGACCGGCAGTGTGAAACTCGGCGCCGACGGCACCTACACCTATGTGCCCGGCGATGACTTCGACGGCGTGGACACCTTTCATGTCGTCGCCATCGACGTCGGCCTGCACATGAATCTTCTACAGCCGCTGCGCCCGATCGCCAGCGGACTGGCCACCTCACTGATCAACCAGGGTGCCGTCAGGTTCGACTTCAACTACACGGCGGGCCGCGACTATTGGTCCGACGAGAGCAGGGGTGCGCTTCACCGTGCTGCGGACCTGCTAATCGAGCACTTCCGAGTCGTCAAGCCGGTGGTCTTGACCTATGACGTAACGGGTTTCGAGGACGAGAACGTCGGCACGATCGCCAACGCGTACGGCTTGCTGACCAATGAGCAGAGCGGATTCTGGTACACGCGAATCCAGCACGAGATCATCACCGGTGAGGACCTCAACGGCCAAGAGGCCGACGGCTACATCAACGTGAACTTCGCGAAGCCACTGGCATTCGGCGATGACGTTCCCGCCAACCAACTCGACTTCACGACCACGATCATGCACGAGTTGTTGCATTCCTTCGGCTTCAACTTCGGCAGTGGTGTAAATGGACGGTGGCACGTTTTCGCTCGCTTCATCATGACCGACGGCGGGAACCGACTGGTCAACGACGACTACACGCTCAACACGGCGTATACCCCCAACGTTCTCGGCAGCAATAACGGTCTGTTCTTCGGTGGCGCGAATGCTGTCGCCGCCAACGGGGGGCAGCTGGTCCGCATCTACACGCCAAATCCGTTGGAGCCCGGCAGTTCCCTCACCCACCTGGATTTGCAGACCTTCGGCAACTTCCTGATGAGTCCGAAGCTGAGCGGCGGTCCGGGTGTCAGAACACTGACCCCGCTGGAACTCGGAATCTTCAAGGATCTCGGGTACACAGTGGTTCCGTTGGTCGCCCTGCCCACGGCGGTGTGAGCCGTCCGCTGGGAGCACGAAACACAGGCTGGGACAGAATGACTGAGCATCGTCGGGATACACTGCCGGCCAATGGTTCTGGCCGGCACCGCATATCGGATTAGCTCACGGTCCGCCGCTGGCTGCAGCTCGGCGTCACGTCGGCTACACCGTCGTTGCGCTACCGCAGGGCGACTAGCCGTCGAGCACGTCTCGTAGTAGGGCGGCCAGCTCTCGCGGCTGGTCGCTCTGCACCGAGTGACCCGAGTTCTCCACGATGTGGACCTTCTGGAATCCCGGCGCGGTACGGGCGAATTCGGCGGCGTCGTCGTCGTTGACGAAGAAGGAGTTGGCGCCGCGAATCAGCGTCGTCGGGGTGGTGAGGCGGGGCACGTCGTCCCACAGCCCCTCGAACCCCTCGCCCTTGCGGATGGTGTCGTAGCGCCACGTCCACGTACCGTCGTCGAGGCGTTTGGCGTTGTGGAACACGCCGCGCCGCAACGACTCTCGATCTCGGTGTGGTGCCGCGGCGACCGTCACCTCCAGCATCGCGTCGAAGGACGGAAAGGTGCGGTCACCTTGGACGAGCGCGACGGTGCCCTTCTGCACATCGGTCATCTCCGTATGGCGTTCGGGCGCCGACGGTGTGACGTCGACCATGACGAGCTTGCGCACCAGGTCAGGAGCTGCCACGGCGAGTCGCAAGGCCGTCAGTCCACCCAGTGACATTCCCACCACGAGGTCGGCGTCCGGGGCGAGGTTGCGAACCACCGGCTCCACTGCCTCGGCGTTGAACTTCGGCCCGTAGTCACCGTCCTCGCGCCAGGCCGAACGGCCGTGCCCGGGCAGATCCAACGCCAGTGCCGGAGCCCCCAGCCCGAGGATGACGGTGTCCCACGTGTGTGCGTTCTGGCCGCCCCCGTGCAGGAACACGACACGTGAAGCGTCGTCGCCGAACTTCAGGCCACTGATCGGTCCTGCGTCGATTCGGGTCACTGTGGGCAGTGGTCCGGTAAGGCCGGCCTGGCGGGCGTTCTCCGGGAGAAAGATGAACTCGGACAGGCTGGCCAGCTCGTCATCGGCATCGTCCATGGTCTGACAGTACGCACCGCCGATATTCGTGTGCGCTCTCAGGGGCCGGTGTGCAACCGTCGACCGTGTGACCGACCCCCTGAAACGCCGAAACTGCATTCCATGCGCCATAGTTCGAGAAAGCGGCGCGCGGAATGCAGTTTCGGCGGAACGGGTGATTAGCCTTCGATGAACTTCTCCAGCTGCACGCGGGCGAGGTCGTCGGCAAGCTGCTTGGGCGGGCTCTTCATCAGGTAGGCCGAGGCGGCTTCGATCGGGCCGCCGATGCCGCGGTCCTTGGCGATCTTGGCGGCGCGGACAGCGTCGATGATGACGCCGGCGGAGTTGGGGGAGTCCCACACCTCGAGCTTGTACTCCAGGTTCAGCGGCACGTCGCCGAAGGCGCGGCCCTCCAGGCGGACGTAGGCCCACTTGCGGTCGTCGAGCCATGCGACGTGGTCCGAGGGGCCGATGTGGACGTTCTTGTCCTCGACCTTGCCGGCCAGCGAGCCCGACAGGTTGGAGGTGACGGCCTGGGTCTTGGACACCTTCTTCGACTCGAGGCGGGTGCGCTCGAGCATGTTGAGGAAGTCCATGTTGCCGCCGACGTTGAGCTGGTAGGTGCGGTCCAGCGTGACGCCGCGGTCCTCGAACAGCTTGGCCATCACGCGGTGGGTGATGGTGGCGCCGATCTGGCTCTTGATGTCGTCACCGACGATCGGGACACCGGCGTCCTCGAACTTCTTGGCCCATACGGGGTCGGAGGCGATGAAGACCGGGAGCGCGTTGACGAACGCGACGCCGGCGTCGATCGCGCACTGCGCGTAGAACTTGTCTGCCTCTTCGGAGCCGACCGGGAGGTACGACACGAGCACGTCGACCTCGGCGTCCTTGAGGACCTGGACCACGTCGACGGCCTCGGCGTCGGAGATCTCGATGGTGTCGGCGTAGTACTTGCCGATGCCGTCGAGCGTCGGGCCGCGCTGTACGACGACGTCGGTGGGCGGTACGTCGGCGATCTTGATGGTGTTGTTCTCGGAGGCGAAGATCGCCTCGGACAGGTCGAAGCCGACCTTCTTGGCGTCCACGTCGAACGCTGCGACGAACTTGACGTCGCGCACGTGGTACTGGCCGAGCTTGACGTGCATCAGGCCGGGAACGCTGGCGTTCTCATCGGCGTCCTTGTAGTACTGAACACCCTGCACGAGCGAGGACGCGCAGTTGCCCACGCCGACGATCGCGACCCGGACGTCATTGCTTGCGGTCATGACGGCTTCTCCTTGTCCTTACTTCACTGCTTGTTTTCGGTATTTGCGGCTGAGATGTGGGGGTACTCGCCTAGGTCTGTTCGGCGCGGCCCTGCGCCGACTTCTCCGCCGCGATCAACTCGTTGAGCCACTTGACTTCCCGCTCACTGGATTCGAGCCCCAGCTGGTGGAGCTGCCGGGTGTACCGGTCGAATGAGCTGCTCGCCCGCGCTACTGCTTCACGCAGGCCTTCGCGACGTTCCTCCACCTGGCGGCGACGGCCCTCCAGGATCCGCATCCTGGCCTCGGCCGGTGTGCGGTTGAAGAATGCAAGGTGAACCCCGAAGCCGTCGTCGGAGTAGTTCTGGGGGCCGGTGTCGGCCACGAGTTCGGTGAAGCGCTGTTTGCCGGACTCGGTCAACTGGTAGACCCGCCGCGCCCGGCGAACTTTGACCACACCTTCGGGGGCGGCGTCTTCGACGATCAGCCCGTCGGTCTGCATCCGGCGCAGAGCCGGGTACAGCGAGCCGTAAGAAAAGGCCCGAAACGCCCCCAGCAGGCCGGTCAGCCGCTTGCGCAACTCGTAGCCGTGCATCGGTGACTCCTGGAGCAGGCCCAGGATGGCGAGCTCGAGCATCCAGGAACCTCCTCTTCGGATATATGCGCCGCTACGACGCTCCAACACGTCGCGCAATAGTATCGCGCCGATATATTGAACGCCACAAGTGGGCCTCACTGAGAGGTAAAACCCCAGTTCAGGAGCTGGCGGGCCAGATCGCCTTGGTGTCGCCGTTGGGGTAGAGCTCGACGCGACCGCCGCCGAAATCACTGCTGACGATGATCTCGATGCCGACGGCGTCGGGTGTGGCGGGATCCTCGGACGGGCTGACCCGCAGCCAGACATCGGTGACGTCGGCGCGGGCGACACCGACGGTTTCCGGCGCGCCGCGCACGATCGCGAGCACCTTTTCGTAGTCGAACTTCGACAGGTCGACCAGCCTGGCGTCGGCGCTGACCGTCGAGGCGGCACTGCTCGGGTCGCCCCAACCGCCGCGGTACTGGTAGTCGAGGCTGCGCCGATTGTCCTGCGGGTCGGGCCGGTCGAGGTAGGCGATGTCGCTGTGGATGTCGAGCTCGTAGCCCATCGTGCTGCCGAACTTCTGCCGCATCTGCTCGAACAGGCCCTTGAATCCCCCGAGCGATTGCAGCTGTCGCGGCGGGGTCAGCACCTGGGCGGGGATGCCGTCGTCCTTGGCCCCGGGATCGGACTCGAAGCTCAGCGGTGACGGGGTGTTGCCGTAGAGCCCCCACCCGATGGCCATCCCCAGCACGACGAGAACGGCAGCCATCGCGACCTTGAGGCCCCAGCCCGGCCGGAGCGACGGGCGCTTGATGACTTTCGCCGTCTTCGGGGTGTCCGTCAGCGACTTGCCGGTCTGGAGATCGGAGATCAGACCTTCCAGCTGACCGAGCGTCGACGCGTTCGTGGCGGCCTTGACCCGTTCGCCGTGCTCGGCCATCGACAGCTGACCTTCGGCCAGGGCGGTATCGAGGATCTGGCACGTCTCATTGCGGTCACTGTCTTTCGCCCGCGTGCGGGTGGTGCGAGGTCCTGAGCTGCCCGAAGCCACGACGAAGATCGTAAGAGTTGGCCCGGCTTCCGCGCAGGCCAGACTCCATGGCGGTCGTTTCGGAAGGGCGTCGGTGCGATCTCGGGATGCACGTCGAGCCTCGATGCCCGACCCGCCGACGTACTCTGGTCCTCGTGCGATTGCAGCGACAGGTGGTGGATTACGCCCTCCGGCGGCGATCCCTGCTGGCCGAGGTGTACTCGGGGCGCACGGGTGTCTCGGAAGTCTGCGACGCGAATCCGTACCTGCTTCGAGCAGCGAAGTTCCACGGCAAGCCGAGTTCGATCATGTGCCCGATCTGCCGCAAGGAACAACTGACATTGGTGTCGTGGGTGTTTGGTGACCATCTCGGCGCGGTATCCGGATCCGCCCGCACCGCAGAGGAGTTGGTCCTACTGGCCACCAAATACGACGAGTTCTCGGTACACGTAGTGGAGGTATGTCGCACCTGCAGCTGGAATCACTTGGTCAAGTCCTACGTGCTCGGAGCGGTTCCGCCCCCCAAGGGGTCACGGGGGCCGCGCCGCACCCAGACCGCGCGCGGGACAGCGCGCACGGCAAGTGAATAGCGAAGGGCGCCACGACCGGTCACCCCACGACGCCCGGGACGGGCAGCGGGCGGCCGACAGCGTAGGCGCGAGAAGACCCGCTCACCGACCGGCCGGTCCTGATGCCCAGCGCCGCCCACCTGCTTTGCCGCCGGATGACCGCCGCACCGCGATCCTGCCGCCTGTGCGCGACGGCGCGCCGCCACCAACGCGCGATCCGATCGATGCGGTCAAGCGTGCCCTCGACCGCCCGCGCGAGACACGCACGGGGTCCGGCCCGCCGAACCGTCCGCCAACGCCGCCGGGCGGTCGCCCGCCCGGTGGAGGCGGACCCTACGGCGGCAGCCCGACCGGTCCGCAGAAGCGCACCCTGCGCGAACAGATCAACTGGAAATGGGTGCGCCGCGGATCGCTCGTCGCCGCGATCGCGCTGATCGTGCTGCCGCTACTGACATTCGGGATGGCCTACATGATCGTCGACGTCCCCAAGCCCGGGGACATCCGCACCGCGCAGGTGTCGACGATCCTCGCCAGTGACGGCAGCGAGATCGCCAAGATCGTGCCGCCGGAAGGCAACCGCGTCGACGTCAACATCGACCAGATCCCGGTGCCGCTGCGCAACGCGGTGATGGCCGCCGAGGACCGCGACTTCTACTCCAACCCGGGCTTCTCGTTCACCGGGTTCCTGCGCGCCTTCAAGAACAACGTGTTCGGCGGCGACCTGCAGGGCGGATCGACGATCACCCAGCAGTACGTGAAGAACGCGTTGGTCGGCGACGCCCGGTCGGGCATCGGCGGCGTGATCCGCAAGGCCAAGGAACTGGTCATCTCCACCAAGATGTCCAGTGAGTGGTCCAAGGATCAGGTGCTGCAGTCCTACCTGAACATCATCTATTTTGGCCGCGGCTCCTACGGTGTCGCCGCGGCGGCGCAGGCCTATTTCGGCAAGCCCGTCGAACAGCTCAACGTCGCCGAGAGCGCACTGCTCGCGGCGCTGATCCAGCGACCGTCGGTGCTCGACCCCGCGGTCGATCCCGAAGCGTCCGCCGCGCGGTGGAACTGGGTTCTCGACGGCATGGTCGAGATCGGCGCGCTGTCCCCCGAGGAGCGGGCGGCGCAGGTGTACCCGCCGACCATCCCGCCGGACCAGGCCAACACTGCGAACCAGACGACAGGTCCCAACGGTCTGATCGAGCGCCAGGTGGTCGACGAACTGCTGTCGATCTTCGATATCAACGAGCAGGCGCTCAACACCGAGGGGCTGCAGATCACCACGACCATCGATCCGAAAGTCCAGGCTGCCGCGGTGGATTCGGTCAACGAGTACATGGAGGGGCAGGACCCCGACATGCGCACCGCGGTCGTGTCGATCGATCCGAAGACCGGCGGCGTCAAGGCCTACTACGGGGGCTCGGATGCGGCTGGTTTCGATTTCGCGCAGGCCGGCCTGCCGACGGGATCCTCGTTCAAGGTGTTCGCGTTGATCGCGGCGCTGCAGCAGGGGATGGGCCTGGGCTACCAGGTCGACAGCTCACCGTTGGACGTCAACGGCATCAAGATCACGAATGTCGAAGGCGGCGGCTGCGGTACCTGCAACATCGCCGAAGCGCTGAAGCGTTCGCTGAACACCAGCTACTACCGCCTGATGCTGCAACTGAACAACGGCCCGCAAGACGTGGCCGACGCCGCGCACCAGGCCGGTGTCGCCGAGAGTTTCCCCGGTGTGGAGCACACGCTGTCCGAGGACGGGCAGGGCGGCCCGCCCAACAACGGCATCGTGTTGGGGCAGTACCAGTCCCGCGTCATCGACATGGCCTCGGCGTACGCGACGATCGCCGCGTCGGGGGTGTACCACAAACCGCACTTCGTGCAGAAGGTCGTCAACGCCGAGGGCACGGTCCTGTTCGACGCCAGCCAGGAGGACAACACCGGCGAGCAGCGCATCGACAAGGCGGTGGCCGACAACGTCATCGCGGCGATGCAGCCGATCGCGGGCTACTCCGGCAGGGGCCTGGCGGGCGGTCGTCCGTCCGCTGCCAAGACCGGGACCAACCAGCTGGGTGACACCGGCGAGAACCGCGACGCCTGGATGGTCGGATTCACCCCGTCGCTCTCGACAGCCGTGTGGGTGGGCACCGTCGACGGCACCAAACCGCTGATCAACGAATCGGGCGGCTCGGTGTACGGATCGGGTCTGCCGGGCCAGATCTGGAAATCCACCATGGACGAGGCTCTCGACGGTACGGAGGACGAGACTTTCCCGAAGCCCGAGGAGATCGGCGGGTACGCCGGGGTGCCGCAAGCCCCGCCGCCGCCGCCGTCGCCGACGGCACCGCCGCCGCCGTCGGAGACGGTGATTCAACCGACGCTGGAGATCGCGCCCGGCATCACGATCCCGTGGGGCCCGCCGACCACCGTGCCGGTCGGACCTCCGCCGGCACCCGGAGCTTCGCCGGCGCCCGGGGCTTCGCCGGTCCCGGGGGCGCCGCCAGGACAGCAGACGGTTCCGCCGCCCGGTGCGCCCGTGGGCGCCCCCGGCGCACCGGTGCCGCCCGGTCCTCCGCCGCCTCCGTGACGGCAGCATCCGACGTCGACGACGAGGCACCGCGCACATCACCCGCTCCTCTGGCGGGTGATGTCCGTAGCTTGGACAGCCGCGACTTCCCAAGTCGCACTGACACTCTGGGCGCGGCGTTCGCGGAGACCATCGGCGGGCCGGTCGGTAGGCACGCACTCATCGGGCGCACCCGGTTCCTGACCCCGCTGCGCGTCATGATGATCATCGCGTTGGTGTTCTTGGCGCTCGGCTACTCGACCAAGGCTGCATGCCTGCAGACCACCGGTTCCGGCACTGCCGATCAGCGCGTCGCAAACTGGGAGAATCAGCGGGCCTACTACGAGCTCTGCTATTCGGACACCGTTCCGCTCTACACCGCGGAGCTGCTGAATCTCGGTAAGTTCCCGTACAAATCCAGCTGGGTGGAGACCGACGCCGAGGGTAAGCCGCATGTGCAGTACGACGGCGCACCCGCGGTGCGGTACATGGAGTATCCGGTGCTCACCGGGATCTACCAGTACTTGTCGATGTCGCTGGCTAAGACATACACGGCGCTGACGAAGCTGGTGTCGGTGCCGATCGTCGCCGAGGTCGTGATGTTCTTCAACATCTCCGCGTTCGGGCTCGCGCTGGCGTGGCTGACGACGCTGTGGGCGACGGCGATGCTGGCCGGCCCGCGGCGGATCTGGGACGCCGCGATGCTGGCCGGCTCTCCGATCGTGATCTTTCAGATCTTCACCAATTTCGATGCTCTGGCAACGGCTTTCGCGGCCTGCGCACTGCTGGCGTGGGCGCGGCGAAGACCGATGCTTGCGGGTGTACTGATCGGGCTCGGTGTCGCGGCGAAGCTGTATCCGCTGCTGCTGATCGTTCCGTTGACGCTGCTGGCGTTGCGGGCGGGCCGTCTGCGGGAGGTCGCCAAGACCGCAATCGCGGCTGTGCTGGCGTGGGTGGTGGTGAACCTCCCGATCATGGTGTTGTTCCCGCGGGGCTGGTCGGAGTTCTTCCGGCTCAACACACGTCGCGGCGACGACATGGATTCGATCTACAACGTCGTCAAAACGTTCACCGGCTGGCGCGGGTTCGATCCAGATCTCGGCTTTTGGGAGCCGCCGGTGGTGCTTAACACCATCACGGCGGCGTTGTTCGCCGCGTGCTGCATCGCGATCGGCTACATCGTCCTGACAGCGGCGCGGCGTCCGCGCGTCGCGCAGATCGCGTTCCTCGTGGTTGCGGCGTTCCTACTGACCAATAAGGTGTGGAGCCCGCAGTTCTCGCTGTGGTTGGTTCCGCTGGCCGTGCTGGCGCTTCCGCATCGGCGCATCCTGCTGGCATGGATGACCATCGACATGCTGGTGTGGGTGCCCCGGATGCTGTATCTGTTCGGCGAGCAGAAGATGGGCCTGCCGCAGCAGTGGTTCACCGCGACGGTGCTGCTTCGCGATATCGCGGTGATCACGTTGTGCGCCTTGGTGATTCGGCAGATCTATCGCCCCGAACTGGATCTGGTGCGCGGCGGCGGAGTCGACGACCCTGCCGGGGGAGTGTTCGATGGGGCGAGGGACAATCCGCCACGCTGGCTTCCGGATTGGCTGCGTCCCAGACCTACTTCGCTGACCAGTCCGTCGACGGTCGGGCTTTGAGCCAGGCGGTCGTCGGCGGCACCAGCACCGCCATCAATGTCGCGAGGGGAAAGAGCAAGCCGAGGAGCGCGAGACCGTACGGCGTGGCTGCGGCAGTGACGTAACCGAGGCTGAGCAGAGTTCCGCCGATCGTGATGGCGGACCCCGCGACCACCAGCTTGCGTCCGGTCAGCCTGCGCCGGGCGAGCATCGCCAACCCGACCACCAGCAGGACCCCGGCCACCACGTCGAGAAGGATCCCGAGGACGACGACGGGGAGGAGAGCGCCGGCGATTCCGACTGACGTCTGCACCTGCGAGTTCCCGCTGAGCCCGGCCAGATCGAGGATGCCGAGAATTGCTTCGCTGAGGCACGTCAGCGCACTGAGCCCGGCCAGAACGGCGGCGATGATCGCGGTGAGGCCGCTGGGCGAGGGCCGTGGCACCGGCTGGGGGAAGTTGTACGGCGCAAAGCCGGGCCGGTAACTCGGCTGCTGGCCGTGCGGAGAGGTCACTGGTCCCCCTGATCGGTGTGAGTGCTCCAGCGTAGCCGCGTCCGGCGGCGGTGGCATGTGCGGATTTCGCAGATCAGGGCCTGTCCCTGTAGCCTTGGCGGGTTGCCGACGCAGGCGACCCTCCTGCCACGGATAGGCCGTGGCCGCACCAGACCAGAGGAGGTGATGGGTTCCTTATGCGTCCATACGAAATCATGGTCATTCTCGACCCCACACTTGACGAGCGCACCGTAGCTCCGTCGTTGGAGACGTTCCTGAACGTCGTCCGCAAGGACGGCGGCAGTGTCGACAAGGTCGACATCTGGGGCCGTCGGCGCCTGGCCTACGAGATCGCCAAGCATGCCGAGGGCATCTACGCCATTCTCGATGTGAAGGCCGAGCCCGCGACGGTGTCCGAGCTCGACCGCCAGCTCAACCTGAACGAGTCCGTGCTGCGGACCAAGGTGATGCGGACCGAAAAGCACTAATCCCGCGACGGGCTGTGCGCGTCGGAGCAGTTCCGTAGGCTCGCCTGCGACTGTCCATGCGTACGCCGCCCGCGATGAGCGCTTGCGCGAAGCCGAAAGAGCACACAGGAGGACCTTGTGGCTGGTGACACCATCATCACGGTGATCGGAAACCTGACTGCCGACCCCGAATTGCGGTTCACGCCGTCGGGTGCGGCCGTCGCGAACTTCACGGTCGCGTCGACACCTCGCATGTTCGACCGCCAGACCAACGAGTGGAAGGACGGCGAAGCGCTGTTCTTGCGTTGCAACATCTGGCGGGAAGCAGCCGAGAACGTCGCCGAAAGCCTGGTTCGCGGGTCCCGTGTGATCGTCAGCGGCCGGCTCAAGCAGCGTTCGTTCGAAACCCGTGAGGGTGAGAAGCGCACCGTGATGGAGCTCGAGGTCGACGAGATCGGCCCGTCGCTGCGCTACGCGACGGCCAAGGTCAACAAGGCCAACCGCAGCGGCGGCGGTGGTGGCGGGTTCGGTTCGGGTTCGGGCGGCAACTCGCGTCCCTCGTCCAATAGCGCGCCTGCCGAGGACCCGTGGGGCAGCGCGCCCGCATCGGGTTCCTTCGGCGGCGCTGACGACGAACCGCCCTTCTGACATACCAATATTCAAGTGATTTCCAGAAAGAGATAGAGACATGGCCAAGTCCTCGACCAAGAGGCGCCCGGCTCCTGAGAAGCCGGTCAAGACTCGCAAGTGCGTGTTCTGCTCGAAGAAGGGGCAGAGCATCGATTACAAGGACACCCAGCTGCTGCGCACCTACATCAGCGAGCGGGGCAAGATCCGTGCCCGCCGGGTGACCGGCAACTGCGTCCAGCATCAGCGGGACATCGCGATCGCGGTGAAGAACGCCCGTGAGGTTGCCCTGCTGCCGTTCAGCTCGTCGACGCGATAGGGACCAAGACAATGAAACTGATTCTTACCGCAGAGGTCGATCACCTCGGCTCGGCCGGTGACACGGTCGAGGTCAAGGACGGCTACGGCCGCAACTTCCTGCTGCCGCGTGGGCTCGCGATCGTCGCCACCCGTGGCGCCGAGCGTCAGGCGGAGGACATCCGCCGCGCCCAGGAGCTCAAGGGCGTCAAGAGCCTCGAGCACGCCAACGAGCTCAAGGCCGCCATCGAGGGTCTGGATTCGGTGGAGCTCTCGGTCAAGGCTGAGTCCGGACGCCTGTTCGGTTCGGTGACTGCAGCCGATGTCGTCGCCGCGATCAAGAAGGCCGGCGGGCCGAACCTCGACAAGCGCGTCGTGAACCTGCCCAAGGCGCACATCAAGACCACCGGCACTCACTCGATCACGGTGCGGCTGCACCCCGACGTGAACGCGACGGTGTCGCTGAACGTCGTCGCGGGCTAGGCCCACGGGCGTACCGGCTTCTGACGGCCGGGTGGAGACCTTCACGGTCGACACCCGGCCGTTGCCGTATCCGGTGGCGAACGAATTTCCACGAATCAAGCGCAGCTAACATAACGGACTGTTAACCTGCCGGGCCCCGTGGCGAAACACAACACGCCCGGGGTCGAAACCGGGCACGACACGCCGGGCAATTTCCCATCCACAGCCTGCACACCCCCTTAAGCTGCTCCCAACTGCGGAGATGCCGGCAATGCGGTCGGTTATCAACAGGTTCTCCCCAGGCCGTCAACATTGTCCACCAGGCCTATCCACACACCATCCACAACGTCATCAACAAGGGGTGGTTGCATCCCTGCCAGCAACGTCTAGCGTGGGCGGTCGCAGGGTTGGTAGCACTTCCCGGCGGGGGGCTTGTCGGAGGCTGTTATTAGCATCGCGGCGGTAGGCTTCGAACGTTTGTTCACATACGGATCGAGGAGGGTGAGGCGCCGCGTGGCTGTCGTCGACGACCGAGGACGTCCTGGAAATCCCACCGATCTCGAGCCCCCGCCGAGTGAGGACTTCGGTCGCCAGCCCCCACAGGACGCCGCGGCCGAGCAGGCCGTGCTGGGCGGCATGCTCCTGAGCAAGGACGCCGTCGCTGACGTCCTGGAGAAGCTGCGCCCCGGCGACTTCTACAAGCCCGCGAACCAGCTCGTCTACGACGCGATCCTCGATCTGTACGGTCGCGGCGAGCCGGCCGACGCGGTCACCGTCGCCGCGGAACTGGACCGGCGTGGGCTGCTGCGCCGGGTCGGTGGGGCACCGTATCTGCACACCCTGATCTCGACGGTGCCGACGGCGGCCAACGCGGGTTACTACGCCGAGATCGTCTCGGAAAAGTCGCTGCTGCGCCGTCTCGTGGAGGCGGGCACGCGCGTCGTGCAGTACGGCTACGCAGGTGCCGATGGGGCCGACGTCAACGAGATCGTGGATCGCGCTCAGGCCGAGATCTATGACGTCACCGAACGTCGCGCCGCCGAGGACTTCGTGGTTTTGGAGGAGATCCTCCAACCGACGATGGACGAGATCGACGCGATCGCGTCGGAGGGCGGCATCTCCAAGGGTGTCCCGACGGGGTTTACCGATCTCGACGATCTGACCAACGGCCTGCATCCAGGGCAGATGGTCGTCGTCGCGGCGCGTCCCGGTATGGGCAAATCCACCCTTGGACTCGATTTCATGCGGTCGTGCTCGATCAAGAATCAGCTGCCGAGCATCGTGTTCTCGCTGGAGATGAGCAAGACCGAGATCGTGATGCGTCTGCTGTCCGCGGAGGCGAAGATCAAGCTTGCTGATATGCGATCGGGTCGAATGAGTGATGACGACTGGACCAAGCTGGCGCGCCGCATGAGCGAGATCAGCGAAGCGCCTCTCTACATCGACGATTCGCCGAACCTCACGATGATGGAGATCCGCGCCAAGGCAAGACGTTTGAAGCAGAAGGCCGACCTCCGTCTCATCGTGATCGACTACCTCCAGCTGATGACATCCGGAAAAAAGGTCGAGTCGCGCCAGCAGGAAGTGTCCGAGTTCTCAAGGCAGATCAAGCTTTTGGCCAAAGAACTCGAAGTTCCGGTGGTCGCGATGAGCCAGCTGAACCGTGGCCCGGAGCAGCGGACCGACAAGAAGCCGATGCTGTCCGATCTACGCGAAAGCGGTAGCATCGAACAGGATGCGGACTTGGTGATCCTGCTCCATCGGCCCGACGCTTTCGAGACGGACGATCCGCGTGGCGGCGAGGCCGACCTCATCGTCGCGAAGCACCGCGCAGGTCCGACGCGGACGGTAACCGTTGCGCACCAACTGCATTTGTCGCGTTTCGCGAACATGGCGAGGTAGCGGCAGGGTGCGCCTATGCGTCACCCAAACTCGGCCGGTAGTCCGCCGCCTCGGCTTCAGCAGCGAGCAACGCCCCCAATTCGCCCTCCTGCTGGGCAACAAACACACCGATCACCTGCCGGCACACCTCCGGCACGCTGACCCCGCGCATATCAGCAATACGCTTCAACCCGACCAGCATCGACGTCGACACGTGAAACTGCACGGCGAACTGACCGCAGGAACCATCCTCGGGCGGCAACCCCGGACCAACGACCACCAGATGATCTGACCCGACTTCGGCAACATCAGCACCGCGAGCCCTCTCAACGGCCCCACCACCAGCACCGCCGGCCACGTCCTCGTCCGGGTCGCGGAACTCCTCATGGCTGAACAACCCCATTGCGTCAACGCTAGACCTTGCGAGGTGCCGAAGCCGCCAAGTGAGCGGGTGCGGCCCGCAAGAGCCAAGGCGGCGAGGGGCGGAGGGTTGTGGCCGTCGTTCTCAATGCGGCCCCATGGGGGATCACCCGCTCGGCCGAACCGCACCGCATCGGTCGGCCTCGACACCGAACTGCGCAATATCAGCCCCTACGGTCGATGTCATCGCGAGGTCGGTGACATCCCGTTTGACATCGAAGCGGCCAACCTGTTCTTCCAACTCGTCTCGACCCGGAATGGGAGGTCTCGATCATCTCAGCAGGGGTAGATCACCGGCGTCTCCACGATTGCGTCCAACACCGCCGCCAGCAGAGTCGCGAGTTGTTCAGGGGCGTTCCTGCGGTTCATCGCGCGGGCACCGACAACGCGACGCCTTAAGAGCACTCCGCTGATGACCGAGAGCACCACATCGCTGCAAAGCCGAGCGCCCGGCATCGCCGAAATGCTTGCCGCCGAGGGTGAATCGGTGGTCGTGCACGGATGCAACCGCGGTCGCAACGAACGCGTAACCCAGGCAGTTCGCAGCACTTCGTCGACGATCACGCCGACTTCGACGTCCGCCTCATCACAGACGAGCATCCAAGCGGTCGCAGCTTCCAGGTTTCAGTAACCCACTTCGATTGAGAGGCAACCCGTGCGTCGCGGTGAGGCGCTCGCCAGTAGCCGGGGCTGCTGCAGCGACCCAGGTGGGGCGGACATTCGCCGACCCGTGCTGAGTGACCAACTCTGGGCAGGACGGGTCAGCGCGACATCGCCAGCACGTCGCTGACGAGTCGCCGCGCGTACGCGTCGTCCGCTTCCAGCGCGAACGCGACGTGGTGGTAGAGCGGCGAGATGACGTGGTCGAGGATCTGCTCGACGGTCGGTGTCGCTTCTCCGCGTTCGGCGGCCCGGTTGACCATCTCCGCTGCCTGCTCTCGCCGCTTCTCCATGACCGGACAGGCT
The DNA here is from genome assembly GCF_002101705.1 of Mycolicibacterium iranicum. Taxonomy (GTDB): domain Bacteria; phylum Actinomycetota; class Actinomycetes; order Mycobacteriales; family Mycobacteriaceae; genus Mycobacterium; species Mycobacterium iranicum. The sequence continues at coordinate 168,170 of NZ_LQPC01000028.1, forward strand.
GAAACGGCCTCGACCCGGGCCGACACCATCGCCCGCAGGTAGCGGGTTCGGTTGGGGCGGGTGATGTCCCGGGCGATGACGCTCGCCCATTCGGCCAGGTCGCCGGCAAGCGATCCGGTGTCGGGTAGCGAATCGCCCTCTCGCGTCAGGGCGGCAACCGCGACCTCTTCGAGAAGCGCGCGCACGTCGGTCCAGCGCCGGTAGAGCGTAGTCGGGTTGACCCCCGCCCGTTCGGCGATGACGGGGAAGCTGATCTTGGTGGCGCCCTCGGCGACGAGTTCACCGACCGAGGTGTAGATCGCGGTCAGCACCCGATCGGCACGTCCGCCGGGGCGGGACGACGTTTCGGCGCGCGACATTCCACCAGCATAAGCAAAAAACTTTGCTTTTGTCCCCGTGGCGCGTAGGGTGCTCAAAAGCAAAGATCATTGCTTTTTGGAACGAGGTCGTATGGTCAGTCGCGCAGCCGCCTTCGCCATCGCCGGGTCTGCCGGTGCCGCCACGCTCACGGCTGCCTCGGCGCCATCCCCGCTATATACCGATTACCAACGGCTCTGGGGCTTTTCGACATTCACGCTCACGGTCATTTTCGCCGTCTACGTTTTCGCCTTGATCACCGCGCTGCTGACCGTGGGTTCGCTCTCCGACCGGGTGGGACGGCGGCCGGTCGCCTCCGCAGCCCTCGTTCTTCTCGCCCTCGGCATGCTGCTGTTCGCTTCGGCCGGCGGTCCCGGGGGTCTGATGGCCGCGCGGATCGTCCAGGGTTCCGCCGTGGGGACAGCCACCGCCACCATGACGGCGATGATCATGGACACGGCACCGAACCGGCGATCCGGCTCGACGGTGAGTAGCGCGGTCCCCGCGATGGGAATCGTGATCGGAGCGGCCCTGTCTGGCGCGCTCGTAGAATTTGCGCCTCACCCTCGAGAACTCGTTTTCTGGCTCCTTGCCGGCACCCATCTGGTGCTGGCCGGGCTCGTCTGGCTGATCCCTGAAAACACCTCGGATACAACGACTGTGCGGGAATCAATCGCGCGATCGCTGCTACCCAGCATCGGACTGCCGCCTCCCACGCGGCCGACCTTCTTCGCGCTCATTCCCTCGATCGGAGCAACCTGGGCGCTGGCAGGACTCTACCTGTCGCTGGGGTCCTCGGTACTGCGCGAGATCCTCGGGGTGCGCAGTCATTTCGTGGTAGGCATCGTGATAGGCGTGTTCTTCGCTGCAGGGGTGTCCGGGACGGTGGTCTCCGTCGTCACACCGCCTCGTCTGCGCGAGTGGTTCGGGCATGGGACGCTTGCCGTCGGTGTCGTCGTCACGATCGCGGCAATGGTGGTGGGCGCTCTGCCCTTCTATGTGATCGGTTCGGCGATTGCGGGTTTCGGTTTCGGAGCGGCGTTCGCGTCCGCCGTCGCCGCGGTCGGTGAGGTGGCGCCGGCCGCCCAGCGAGGACAGGTCTTCGCGACGATGTACCTTGTCAGCTATCTTGCGTTCAGCGTGCCCGCGCTCGCGGCGGGGCTTGCCGTCGAACGGTTCGGGCTGGAGCCCACTGCGGTCGCGTACGGGGGGCTGGACGTTGCCCTGATCCTGATCGCCGTGGTGGCCGGAGTGGTTGTGGCGTCTGGGCGGCCGGCCAACATCTTACGTGCCGAGGCGAAGCCATGCTGACATCACGGACGTACCGCTCGTCGCGCCATACCACTAACTACCTCGAATGTGGCCCAGCCGACGGACCGCTGATCCTGTTCCTTCACGGGTGGCCGGCCACCGGCCTCATCTGGCGCGCGCAGCTCGAGGCGTTCGGTGCCGACGGCTGGCATTGCGTCGCACCGGATCTCCGGGGGTACGGCGGGTCGTCTGCTCCAGCGGACGTCGAGGCCTACACCGTCGAGGAGGTAGTGGCCGACATGCTTGAGCTGCACGATCATCTCGGCGGAGAGCCGGCGATCTGGGTCGGCCACGACTGGGGCAGCATCGTCGCCGGAGCCCTCGTCGCGCATCATCCCCGCCGCAGCCGTGGCCTCGTGCTCACGTCCTGGGCATACTTCCCCGACGCCAACAGTCTTACCACCCTGGTCTCGCTGGTCGACAGGGAGATCTATCCCGCGGACCGTTACCCGGACGGACAGTGGGACTACTACCGTTACTACACAACGCATTTCGAGGCGGCCGTGGCTGATCTCGACGCCGACCGCGCCGCCACGCTGGCCGCGGTGTACCGACCGGGTAACCCCGACGCGATCGGAGAGGTGTCACCGACAGCGATGGTTACGCGCAACGGTGGCCGCTTCGGCGCCGCGCACCGCGCCCCGCCGACCGAACCCGACCCGACGCTCTGGCCGCAGGCTGACTTCGACGCTGTGGTCCAGGCGTTCGAGGCCCGCGGCTTCCGACCGCCGTGTGCCTGGTACCTGAACGATGAGGCCAACATCGCGTACGCGCGCACAGCGCCCGATCGCGGCCGGCTGTCGATGCCGGTGCTCTTCGTCAACGGAGACTTCGATCAGATCTGCACCATCGTCGGCAACCGTCAGGGCGACCCGATGCGTGACGCATGCGCGGACCTCAGCGTGGTGAGCCTGCCCGCCGGGCATTGGCTGCCGCTGGAACGGAAAAACGAACACATCGAGGTGATCCGGGCATGGCTGCGCAGTGCTCTCCTGGACATGAATTCGCGCTAGGACAGCTAGCGCGACAAGCGCAACGCCGGTAGCGTTGTCGCTGTGACCGTGGAAAAAGTCTCCAGCACCGAAGCCAAGAATCGACTCAATGCATTGCTGGCTGACGTCGAGCGCACCGGCAAGACGGTGATCATCACCAACCACGGTCGCGATGTGGCGCGCCTCGTGTCGGCCACCCCTACACTGCGCACCTTTGGTCAGCTGCCGAAGCTGTCGGTGCCAGACGATTTCGACGAACCGCTGCCCGACGACGAGCTGGCCCGCTTCTACGGTGACGAGGGCTCGTGAATATCCTGCTCGACACCCACACGCTGCTTTGGCTCGTGAGTCAGCCCAGTGCCGTGGATTCCGAGGTACTCGACCAGCTAGCCGATCCCGCCAACACGGTGTCTGTCAGCGCTGCGTCGGCGTGGGAGATCGCCATCAAGACCCGCCTCGGCCGCCTGGAGGGCTCCACCTTGCTGGCGACGTGGGCGGGTCAGCTGGAAGCCATGCGCGTGGATGATCTACCGATCGACTCGGATGACGCGATCCTCGCCGGTCGGTTGCCCTGGCAGCATCGCGATCCTTTTGATCGGGTCATCGTTGCCCAAGCGCTGCGTCGCAACCTCACAATTGCCACTCGCGATGCGAAGATTCTCGACTCGGCCCTCACCCCGACCCTGAAGGCGTAAAGCAAGCGCGGCACCCCTCGTTCAACCCTGGGATGCCTCGAAATCTCGATAGCGGTAGTCGGTGTCAATCGGCGAGCCGTCGCGTCGTTGTGCGGGCATCTTCCGTAGCTCCAACGCCTGCTCACCGAGAGTCGCCCGAATCAGCGTGCGCCACAGCGGTCGACGCTAGGGAATCCCTATGGCTGCGAATCGGATTCGGAGGACCGAAGGTCGGCGAGGGTTTCGCGCGCGAGCCGGGCCAGTTCCTTCGTCGCCGGCGACAGGATCGCCGACTGCTTCTGGATGAGCGCGACCGTATCGTAGAGCGGTTCCTCCAGTGGCAGGTACATGACACCGGGGGGTGCGATCGTGGACGCAGCGACGGCCTTCGACACGATCGTCTCGCCGGCGCCCGCCGCGACCAGATCGAGTGCGGTGTCGACCTGTTCGACCTCGATCACGGGCTCAAGCGCGAGGCCCCGCAACAGTGCGCGCTCCGCCAGCTGGCGGCGAGTGGGATCCCGCCATCCCGCGTGCGCGTCGTAGAGAATCAGCTTTGCCGCCGCGATGTCCTCGATGGATACGGGACCGGTCCGCCACGGGTACGACGTCGCGTACACCACCTCGTCCCTCAGCAACGGCGTCACCGAGAGTTCGTGCGTGTCGACGGGCAGTACCACCAACCCGGCCTCGAGGGCGCCGTCGCGAACCAGGTCGGCGACGTCGGCAGAGTTGACGCCGATGACACGGAGTCGCACGTTGGGGTAACGCGCGTGAAACGACGTCAGCAGATCCGCCATCGCGTAGAACTTGGCGTTGCGCAGCAATCCGATCGACGCCACGCCGCCCTGCAGACCGGTGACCGCCTTCAAGGCCCGGTCGGCGCCATCGGCCGACGCCAACGTCTGCTCGGCCAGTGGCATCAGCTCCTCGCCGGGGGTGGTGAGAATCAACCGGCGCGGGCCACGAACGAAAAGCGGTGTGCCGTATTGCTGTTCAATACGGCGAATGGTTTCGGAGACGGTGGGTTGTGACATGTGCAGCTGCTTGGCGGCCGCCGTGAAAGAACCGCATTGCGCCGCCGTAACGAACACGCGTAGCTGAACGAGCGACAGCGACATAGCTAAACACGATAGCAGTCCTCGGTTTTCACAAGGTTGTCCTCTTGCTCGGCCGTCCATACGCTGAGCCCAATCCGCAAGTGCCAATCCAGGAGGATCACCCATGGAAACCTCGGAGGAGGAGGACCGCCAGCTCGGCGAACTGGGCTACACCCAGAAGCTCAGCCGCTCGGTGGGAGGAGTGTCGTCGTTCTTCCTCGGCTTCTCGGTCATCAGCGCCACGACGGCGGTGTTCTCCGGGTTCGGATTCGGGCTGAGCACGGCGGGCCCGGCCTTCGTGTGGACCTTCCCTCTCGCGGTCGCCGTCTTTTTCGTGTGGGCGTTGATTGCCGCCGACCTGGTGGTCAAACTGCCGCTCGCGGGATACGCATATCAGTGGACCAGTCGGCTCGTCAGCCCTCACCTGGGGTGGTTCACCGGTTTTGCCGGCGCGGTCGGATTCATCAGTGGCTTCACCGGCGTCGCGTTCGTGATGTCCGGATACATCGGCAGTCTGTTGGGCATCGAGATGAGCACGCCTGCACAGATATTCACGTCGATCGCCGTCGTGCTGCTGTGCGTGTTGATCAACGTGTACGGGGTGCGGCTCGCGACCATGCTCAACAACATCGGCGTGGCCCTGGAACTGGTCGTGACGATCGGCGCGACGGCGTTCATCGCCATCGTTGCTTTTTTCATCTCCGATGAGCACCAGGGGATCGAGTTCCTCTTCTCCGGCGCCGCAGGCGATTCCACGTCGCCTTACGTCATCGTGTGGCTGACCGCCAGTCTCGGTTGCATCTTCGGGCTGCTGGGTGTCGAGGCGGCGGCCGACGTCGCGGAGGAGACGAAGAACGCCCGCCGCACCATCCCGCGCACGATGTTCCTCGCCCTCGGGGTGGCGTCGGCGATCGAGTTCTTCATGTACATCGTGTTCCTCTTGGTGATCAAGGATCCGGCCACACTGTCTGACAGCGCGTCGCCGATCACCGACCTGTTCGCCCAGCAGGTGTCGCCGTGGTTCTCGAAGTTTGTGATCGCGTTGGCGTTGACGAACATCCTCGTCTGCGTCCTCGCGAGCATGCTGGTTGCCACGCGCCTGGTGTACGCCTTGGGCCGAGACAACATGCTTCCCGGCTCCCGGGTACTGCGACAAGTCTCCGCCACGCACAAGGTGCCGACGTACGCCGTGTGGGCGACGGGACTGGTCTCGCTCGCGCTACTGCTGTCAGCGCTGGCCAACGAGCAGACCTTCTCCTACATCATCGGAATGTCGGCGCTCGGATTCTTCGGCGTCTACCTGCTTACGACGGCCGGACTCGTCGTCGCCAACGCCCGCAAGCGGATCCCGCAGGGCGCGGAGGGAGTCTTCGACCTCGGCCGAATGCGCTTGCCCGTTTACGTCCTTGGTCTCGTGGTGTTCGGCTCGGTGATGTCCGCGCTCCTGTTCCTACCCGACTTCCGGGCCAACGCCATCGTGTTCGTCGTGACGATGGGGCTGGCCGCCGTCTGGTGGCTCGTCGTCCTGAGAGGACGCATCGCCCGCGCCGAGGCAGGGCCGAAGTACGCTCTGGCGACCTCGGAACGGCAGGACGCAGCGGCTGTGACGTCCTGAGGTCTATTTATCACCACCGTTGAGACCAGGGCCCGAATCGGGTCTTGGTCTCGACGCGTTTCCGGCTCACACGCAATGCGGCGGACACATAGGCCAAACCTTTGACACATACCGGAAATCACTGCCTGGTCCGCCGGTTGGTGAGTGCCTAGCGTGAGTGTCATGCGCTACTCGACTCTTCTCCTCGACCGCCTGCAGGGCAGATTTCGGCACCTCAAGCGCCCGCTCGTGGACGCGCCCGCCGCGCAGCGGGACCCGGCCGTGATCGACACCGTCACCACCATGCTCCGCGACATCGAGGCCAGGGGGCTCGACGCCGTGCGCGATTTCAGCCGAGCGCTCGACCACGATGACCGCCATGACTTCGAACTGTCGCCGCGCGACATCGCCACGAGCGGCGACCGTCTGCCACCCGACCTGCGGGAAGCGATCGAACTGGGTTCGACGCGCACCAGCGCGTTCGCGCGTGAACAGCGTTCGCACCTCGTCGGATTCGAGACCGAGCTGTGCCCCGGACTGGTCACGGGAACCCGCTACGTCCCCGTGGCGCGCGTGGGTGCCTACCTGCCCGCCGGCCGCTTCCCGCTGACCGCGTCGGCGTTCATGACGGTAGGGGTTGCGAAGGTGGCTGGCGTGTCGACGGTGGTCGCCTGTACCCCACCCCAACCCGACGGCAGCGCCAACGACGCGGTCGTCTACGCGGCACACGTGTCGGGAGTCGATCGCGTCTTCGTGCTCGGAGGCGTGCAGGCGCTGGCCGCCATGGCGTTCGGGCTGCTCGGCGAGCTCCCCGTTGACATGCTCGTCGGCGCGGGCAACGCCTACGTCGCCGAGGCGAAGCGACAGCTGTTCGGCACGGTGGCGATCGACCTGCTGGCCGGTCCCTCGGAGGTCGCCGTGCTGTCCGACGAGACGGCCGACCCCGAGATCGTTGCCGCCGATCTGCTCGGACAGGCCGAGCACGGCACGAATTCGCCTGCCGCCCTTGTCACTACGTCCGAAGAGCATGGGCGCGCGGTGATCGCGGCGGTGGAGCGGCAGCTCGAAGGCCTGTCCACCGAGCCGATCGCCGGACCTGCGTGGCGGGACTTCGGCATGGTGACGGTCGCCGACGATCGCGAGACCGCCGCGCTGCTGATGGACGACCTCGCGCCGGAGCACCTGGAGGTCATCACCGCCGACGACGATTGGTATCACGACCGGTTGCAGAACTACGGGTCCATCTTCCTCGGCCCGTGGAGCACGGTCGCGTACTCCGACAAGGGCATGGCCGGCACCAATCACGTCCTCCCGACGGCGGGCGGCGCGAAGCACAGTGCGGGACTGTCGGTGTCGCGGTACCTCAAGCCGCTGACCTTTCAGCGCGTCACCCGAGAAGCCACGCCGGCGCTCGCCAACGCCGTCGCGGTCATCTCCGATTCCGAGGGGATGGCCGCCCACAGCGCGACTGCCACGCGCAGACTTGCCCGCTACGCCGAGACCGTGGGTGCGGAGTAGGAGGATGGGCGACATGGATCAGACTCTGGTTGTCGGCGCCGTCCAGATGGCACCGGTCTTCCTCGACCGCGCGGCCACACTCGACAAAGTCGAACGGTACATCGACGAGGCCGGCGCGAGCGGCTGCCGTCTCGTCGCGTTCGGGGAGACGCTGGTACCCGGCTACCCGTTCTGGCTGGGGCGTACGGACGGGGCGAGATTCAATTCCGATCTCCAGCGGGAGATCCACTCGCTCTACCTACGCGAAGCGGTACAGATCGAGGCCGGCCATCTCGACGGCGTGCGAGACGCCGCGCGACGCAACGGTACGGCGGTCGTGCTCGGCGTCGCCGAGCGCCCCGCCGACCGCGGCGGCCACAGCATCTACTGTTCGGCAGTGACGATCGACGCGCGCGGAGAGGTGGCGTCCGTACACCGAAAGCTCACTCCCACTTACGAAGAGCGACTGAGCTGGGCCAGCGGTGACGGCCACGGACTCGTCACGCACGAGCTGTCGCCTTTCACCCTCGGCTCGCTCAACTGCTGGGAGAACTGGATGCCGTTGTCGCGTACCGCGCTGTACTCGCAGGGCGAGGACCTGCACGTCGCGCTATGGCCGGGCGATGTGTACGACACCGCGGACGCCACCCGGTTCATTGCGCTCGAGTCGCGGTCCTACGTCATCTCCGTGTCCGGCGTACTGCGCCGCGAGCACATCCCCGACTTCATGCCGGGCGCGGACATGATGCGCGCGGCGAGCGACGAGCAGATCAGCACCGGCGGGACGTGCATCGCCGCGCCCGACGGGAGCTGGTTGGTCGAACCGATCGCCGACACCGAGGGCTTGACGGTCGCGACGCTTGACCACGGTCAGGTGCGCCGTGAGCGCCAAAACTTCGATCCCTCAGGCCATTACGGTCGTCCCGACGTGACGAGACTCGTCGTCGATCGACGGCGGCAGGCGCTGACGGCATTTACAGACTGACCTGCGGGGTGCCACGCCTGGCGATGTATGGCTCATCGGCGTCGACGCGATAGCGCGGAGATCGCATACCACAGCGGCACACTCGCCCACACTAGCGCCAGTGATACGCCCAACCCGAGTGGGTAATCGCGGTCCAGAACGCTCGGGTTGTCGGGCTTGGCTCCCGGCGTGTCGAAGACGGGGATGGCGAGTAGTACCAGGGTGATTGAGCACATCGCGGCGACGGCGACCGGTGGCCACCAGCGTCCTTTGATCAGCCGCCGGGATGTGTACCCGAGGGCGGCAGTCAACGGTGCGAACACGAAGTCGTGGATGATCACGCCCGCCGCCGCCCACACGGCGATACGCAACAGTGCGTCCGTGGGAAATTCCCAAAGCTGCCACGCGCCGTAGCCGCCGATGGCGACGCCCATCGCCACCAAAGCCCACCGAAGGGTCCTCACCCCGGCAGTCGGTGCGTCCGTCACCTCGGTCATGCGCCTACCACCTCGATCCGGGTCAACCATTTCGTCTGCAAAACACCCGGTCTCGTCGGTGCGATCAGTCGACAGGGGTATCCGTGATCGAGGTCGAGTTCCCCTCCGTTCAACCGGAGGGCGATCAGCGTCGCCGAATCACGGGCGTGACGAGCGGGCAGTGTCGTTCGCGAATACGGACCCGGCGGCTCGAGCGAGATCATCCGAACGTCGGATTCCGGCGAGCCGCCGACCGCGGAAATGAGATCGGCGAGAACAATACCGGTCCATTGCGCGCTGGCACTCCATCCCTCGACGCAGGCGATCGGCAGTTCGTGCGTCGATTGCGGCATCGCCTGCAGTTCGGCCAGGGTGAAGCTACGACTCCCACTCGGGCCGACCACAGTCAGCCGGTACTCCGGAGAACGGGCGGACCGCACGACGCCTGCGGCGAGCGCCGTTCGGTTCACGGGAAGACCCTGCGGTCCGTCGCCGGAGCGCGGGGCGAGCACCGACACCCGTTTGAGCCATGGCACCGTCTGACCTGCGGTCGCGATGGTGGCGACGGCGGTAGCCGCGGCAGCACCGACGAGAACGTTGCGTCGGCTCGGTCCGACGACGCCGCCCCCCGTGACGTCGGCTGAGTCGACCGGTTCGCCGAGCGCGCGCCGGATCACCGGAAGCTTGACGCCGACGTGCACGACGATCGCGCCCACGGCGACCCACGCCATTGCGTAATGCGCTGGTGGAAAGAAGAATCCGAACACGTACCACTGTGCGATGTTGAGCAGTCCTGTACTGAGCTGGAAGATCATCGAGCCGACGAGCACGAGGATGGACAACCGCTCGAGCTGCCGGGTCACGCCTCCGATCACCGGGCGCGCGAACAGCTTCGGCCACACCGACCACAGCTTGACCACCAGCAGCGGGATGGCCGCAATCCCACTGATCACGTGCAATCCCTGTGTGAACCGGTAGAGCCACACCGGCCGGGTGGGCCACCAGAACCATGGCTGCGGGTGCTGGATGAAGTGACTGATGAGTCCGGTCGCCATGCACAGCGCGACGGCGACCCCCAGCCACATCCCGACCCGGACGGTCACCGCCGTAGTCCGGGAATCGGAGAATCCTCTTCGGCGCACCGGTACCCGTGCACGTGCGTCTGAAGACATGCCGTTGATCACCTCTGTGTCCTCGTGCCCGGCGACTGTCGGCGCCGAGCTCAGCACCCAAGTGTACTGAGCAATACAGCCACTGTACTGTCTAGTACAGAACATGTCCCCGGGAAAGGCGAGGAGGCAACGATGAAATCGACACCGACCACGGACCGCGGTCGGGCCACCGTCGAGCGAATCATCGAGGCCGCGTGTGACCTCTTCGGCACGCAGGGGATCCAATCCACCTCACTCGACGAGATCGGCGCCGCCGCAGGCGTCGGGCGCAGTCAGCTCTACCACTTCTTCGTCGACAAGTCCGACCTCGTCGCCGAGGTGGTCGCGGTGCAAGTCGAACGCGTCGTCAGCGGGCTCACCCCGACCTTCGAGTCGATGTCGACAGCCGCTGACGTCCACGCCTGGTGTGACGAGGTCGTCGCCTTTCACGCCGCGTCCACGTCAAACATCCGCTGCCCCATCGGGTCGCTGATCCATCAACTCCGGGCCGACGACGTGGCAGCGCGACGAGCACTGGTCTCCGGCTTCACGCGATGGGAACAGTTACTGGCCGCCGGACTTCAACGCGTGGATGACGCCGGAGGTCTCAACAAGGGCTCGGACGCCGACACGCTGGCCTCCGCTCTGCTCGCGGCCTACCAGGGCGGCGTGCTGCTGGCCAATGCCTCCGGCGATGTGGCGCCCTTGCGGCGCGCCCTCCGGGGCGTCGTCGACGCGGCACTCGCCGGCTCTCCCCGCCCGGGCGAAACGAAACGGGCGAGGACCGCGTGCACATTCAGTGATTCAACGATTGTCGAGGAGAAACCATGAGCAGTGTCGACCGATTCGACGTGGTGATCATAGGCGGAGGGCCCGGCGGTGTGACCGCGGCGCTAGGCCTCGCAGCCCAGGGGCTCGCCGTGGCCCTCATCGAAGACCGGCTGGTCGGTGGCGAGTGCCACTACTGGGCGTGCAATCCGACCAAGGCGCTCATCAGGCCCATCGAGGTCCTCCAACTCGCCAGAGCGGTTCCCGGAGTTCGGGAGGTCGTCACCGGCCAGGGCCTTGACCTCGAGGCGGTGTTCGCCAAAAGAGACGTCATCATCGATCACCTCGTCGATCGCGATATCGTCGCCAACCTTGGGCAAGCCGGCATCGAGGTCGTTCACGGTCGAGGTCGCCTCGACGGGGACCGCACGGTGGCTGTTGTCGAACCCGATGGCTCGCAGCGCCGTCTGTACGCCGAGCACGCCGTCGTTCTCGCCACGGGGACAAGCCCTTTCATCCCCGACATCGACGGTTTGAGGTCTGCGGCACCGTGGACCAATCGCGATCTCGCGACCATGACCAGCGTTCCTGCCAGGAGCATCGTCCTCGGGGGCGGAGTCGTCGGCGTGGAAAGCGCTACCATCCTGTCCGGGCTCGGAAGTGAGGTCACCCTGCTGGCGCGGGGGCCCGCCCTGCTGCCGGGCTCCGAACCCTTCGCCGGAGCGCGAGTGGCGCGCGCGCTACAAGACCGCGGCGTCAAGATCCATGTCGAATCCACGGTGACATCCGTCGAGCGGCCAGGTTCCGGTGGCGTCCGCGTCGTCACTGCTGACACCCAACTCGAAGCTGACGAAATCCTCGTCGCCACAGGACGTTCGGTCAATACCGAGGACTTGGGTCTGGAGACTGTCGGTCTTCCCGTCGGGGAGTTCGTCACGGTCGACGACCACCTCACGGCAACCGGAGTCGACGGTGAGTGGCTCTACGCAATCGGTGACACGACAGGTCGTGCGCTGCTATCGCATGTGTCCCAGTACCACGCCGGCATCGTGGCAGACGTCGTGGCCCGCCGCGCACGGGGTGCAGTGCCGGATGGCCCGGAATCCACCGCACGGGATAGCGGCCGCCTGGCGCAGATCATCTTCACTGATCCGCAGGTGGTCGAGGTCGGTTACACCGAAGCCGCAGCGCGCGCGGCGGGATTCACCGTGACGACGCGCAGCGCGCTTTACCCCGGAGAGCTCACCCAGCTGTCGATCCTTCGCGACGGATTCGAAGCGGAGGGAAAGCTGGTGATCGACGCCGACCGCGACACGCTTCTGGGAGCCACGTTCGTCGGACCGGACGTCGCGGACCTGGTGCAGGCGGCAACCGTTGCCGTGGTCGGCGAGGTTCCGCTGTCGGTGCTGCGCCATGTGATCGCGCCGCATCCGTCGCTCAGCCAGGTCTGGAACCCGTTGCTCGCGGCGGGTTGACACCAGGCTCTCAACTGCCGGCCGCGCTGAGCGTGTGGAGCTCTTCTTGAGTCAACTGCAGGTCAGCGGCGGCCATGTTCTCCTCCAGATGCGCACGCCGCGATGTCCCCGGGATGGGAAGCATCGCCGGTGAGACATGCAGAAGCCAGGCGATCGCCACCTGGCCCACGGTGCATTGATGTGCCCGGGCGACGTCGGCGAGCGCCCGGTGGGCCGAGTCGAGCCCGCCCTGTGCGACCGGTGCCCACGGAATGAACGTGCGACTATCGCGCTCGCACACCTTCAGCATGTCTTGCGCTCCGCGGTCCATAACGTTGAATCGGCTTTGCACACTGACAATGTCGGCGATCTCCCGCGCCTCGTTGAGCTGCTCCACGGTGCACTGCGACATGCCGATCTCGCGGATCTTGCCCTCATCCTGGAGCGACTTGAGCTCACCGATCTGATCCGCCAGCGGCACTTTCGGATCCACCCGGTGCAGCTGCAGCAGATCGATCTGGTCGACGCCCAAACGTCGCATGCTCATCAACACCTGCTGCCGCAGGTATTCGGGTCGTCCGACCGGCGGCCACGCCGCCGGGCCCAGGCGCTTCGGTCCGGCGTCAGTGTCGATGACATCCGGTCCGTTTCGGGTCAGGCCGGCCTTCGTCGCGATTACGACATCGTCGGGGTACGGATGCAACGCCTCCCGCAGAATCTCCTCGGCGACATGCGGCCCATAGGAGTCGGCGGTGTCGATGAACTGCACGCCGAGGTCGATAGCCCGCCGGGCCACGGCGATACATTCGTCGCGGTCCTGCGGCTCGCCCCATATCCCGCGGCCTGTGAATCTCATCGATCCGAAGCCCAACCTCGACACCTTCTTGCCGGCAATGCCGATTGCCTGCGGGTGAGGATTCACCATCACAACTACCTCCAGTTTTGTTGTTACCTAACGTGTTCGCGCGTCCGCGTCGAAGTCGCAGAACATCTTGGTGAAGTGCGCCGGCTGTTCCTCGGCCACCCAGTGGCCGCAATCCGGGACGAGGTGCTCTGTCACCGATTCGGCGACCTCTTCACACATCGCCCGAAAGTTCTTGGCCAGAGGCCCGGAAGCGCCCCCGGACGCCAACACCGGAACGGCAAGCTTGCCGTGCTCCTGCAACGAGGCGCGGTTGTCTTCGGCGTCGCGGTCGAGCTCGCGGTAGATCTCACACATGGCGCGCATGGCTCCTGGCGCTTCGAACGCACGGGCGTACACGTCAAGGTCATCGTTGGAGATGGCATCCGGTTGGTAGGCCAACTCGTCGAAGAATCGATTGATGTACCACCGCTCACGTCCGTGCGTGAGGTATACCGCGACATCGGGGTTGGCATGAAACGAGAACTGCCAGGCCGACTTCTGCGTCACGCGCCAGTCGTAGTAGGCGGTGCCCGGCAACGGCGCTTCCATGAGGGTGGCGCTGACGACATCATCGCGGTAGCGCAGTGCGTAACTCAGCGCCAGCGTCGACCCCATGTCGTGCCCGACAAGCGAAACCGGCTCCGTCACGCCCAAGGTCTTCCGCAGCAGCGAGTGAACATCGCCGGCCATCGTCCGTTTGTCGTAGCCGTCACGAGGTTTGTCAGAAGCTCCGGCGCCGCGATAGTCGGGCATGATGACCCGGTAACCGGCGGCGGCGAGCGGCATCATGACTTTGCGCCACTCGTACCTCGTCTGGGGAGCGCCATGCAGAAGCACCACGGTCTTGAGGAAGTCAGCGGGGGCGACCACGGTGTAACCGAGACGAACCGTCCTATCCGGGTCGACCCAGTCCCGACCGTGCCGCACCTCGGCATCGCATGCTGTGGTCATGTGTCGGCATCTCTCTGCGAAGGTTTCGAGACAACAGTGGACAGCGCGCACGACGTGCTCCAAACTTGGTTGCGCCAGCTGAAACCAACAGGTTGTGATGTCAGGACCCCGAAAGTCACCGAAACCTCCCCAGCCGGATCTTCTTCGAAGACCGCTGCTGGTGCTGGAAACGCTTGCCGCCATGGAACAACCCGCGAGCCTGCTGGCAATCGCGTCGGCTGTCGGGTTGTCCAAGGCCGGTGCGTACCGAGTGTTGCGCACGCTGCAGGACGAGGGGTATGTCGACCATGTCGGCCGCCGCGGCTACCGCGTAGGGAGCCGCTCGATAGCGCTGGCCTCATTGGTGGGGCCACGTCCCGCGCTGCTCGAACGTGCGCGCCCCGTGCTGTCCAGACTGGCGGCCATGGCTCAGGCAACCGCAACTCTTCATCTCCGCAGCGGCGAGCATCGGGTCCTCGTGCTCGGCGCCGAACAAGGTACCAACCTGCAGGCGCGGCGGATCCACATCGGTGAGCGGTCACCCCTGACCTCCGGTTGCAGCGGCCGCGTGATCTTGGCTCATCTGCCCACCAAAGAGGCAAGCGCGGTGTTGGCGGAACACGCAATCGGCAGACATCGCGCAAAGCTCGAGCGCGAACTCGGCGACATCCGAGCCGACGGCTATGCCTTGTCGTTCAGCGAGAATCGCCCGTCCTTCAACGGAATCGGCGCAGCGCTTCTCGACCCGGACACCGGTTATCCGCTCGGGTCGATCGCCATCGCCGGACCCGACGAGCAACTGCCGGCGACAGCGCTGCGTACATTCGTCCGACCATTGATCGCTGCGTGCGACGGACTCGCACCACATTTTTGCGCCCTGCTCGGCCCGAACTCTTCGGCGCGTCGGGAAGCCCTCGATGTCACCATCCAGGACCTGGTGGCGGCCGCGCGCGCGTGATGCACGGTTGCACCATCTGAAACTTAAATGGCTGCCAGTGCGCCTGCCGATTCACAGTGAAGCCACTCAACGTGAACGGCCAAAGGACAGAACATGACCGACCAAACCCTGAAAGATCGAACCTCCGTTGATACGGATCAATGGCTACGACTCTATTACGCTGTGCGAGCGCTCTTTTCCCTTCTCTGGGTCGCCGCTGTCGTCGTCATCGGCTCGCAGTCCCCATTTGTGGCGGGTGCGCTACTGTTGATTTACCCGGCGTGGGATGGCCTGGCGAACGTGGTCGATGCCCGGCATAACGGGGGATTGCGCCGTAATCCGACCCAGGCGCTCAACACGGCTGTCAGCTTTCTCACCACTCTGGCTGTCGCCTTCGGGCTGGCCGCGAGTATGAACGTGGTGCTCGGGATTTTCGGTGTCTGGGCGAGCGGGTCAGGGGCCCTGCAGCTCGCGACGGCCGTCCGCAGATGGAAAGGCGTTGGCGCACAATGGCCGATGGCGCTAAGCGGTGCGCAGTCCGCAGCTGTCGGCGTCATGTTCCTGTGGCAGGCTGCCGGCCCTGCCGCACCCAGACCCGTCGATATCGCACCCTATGCAGCGTTCGGAGCCGTCTACTTCCTGGTTGCGGCGATCGGGTTGAGCGTGCGCGCTGCACGCCGGCGACGGCGCGGTGCCTGAATGAACAGACTGTGAGGCGCGTTCACTGTCCGAGCAAGTGCTCGCGAAGATGACCCGACGGCAGCGCATCCCAGCCGGGATCGTCGGGAAGGTTGATGCCGAACCGGTTGGCGAAGATGTCACTGATCAACTCGTAGCACGCACCGATGCGTACGACCTTCATCGTGGAGAAGTCGATCATCGTCGACGATCGGCGATAGAGGTGGTACTTCCGCAGGCCGTAGTCCAGCACCAGATCGACCGCGTCGAGGATGGGTTGTTCGATGTCCTGAACCCGGAACTTCGTCCCGGCGCCAGTCAGGTTCGCCGATGAACCGAGCAGTGGTGTCTCGTTCGCGTGCGCGATCCGAACCACCGCATCCTGGAGCGCACCACCGTTGACGAGCATCGCGAGAGTGTCGCCGACTGTGCTCGCCGCAAGCGTCTCGGGTTCGACAGCCGCGACGACGGGGTGAGTGGCGTCGTAGTGCCCGACAACCGCCAACGGAAGATCCGCATCGAGTACCACGGCGTCGACGATGTCCTGTTCACGCCGGCCGAGTTTGTGTACATCGCGGTGAAGGTCGTAGTTGCCTGCCATCGCATGCCGTTTATGCGGGGCCCGTCGCTTCGCCCGAAAGAGACGAAGCAACGCCTCAGAGGAGCTGGCGACGGCCCCGTAGCCGATATCGCTCGGCATGATGACCGCGCCGCCGGCGGCGACCGTGTCGTAGATGCGCTGCGCATCGCCGGGAATGTGGTATCTGCTCATAGGTTCTCCGCTCGCCGACCATCGCTCGTGTTCTCACTCAACACTCGACAGCCATCGTGAACCGTACAAGGTTGGTTTCGTCCACCGAAACCAACGAGGCGTCGCCACCGAGGCGGGGTCGGGTGCGTCTCGCTCAGGCGGCCCGCTAGGCCGGGAAATCCGCGCTGCGAGAGAGCGTTTCGTTCGCCCGAATGTCGGCCAGGCTCTGCTGGAGCGCATCGACCACAGCGTCATACCCGCCGTTTCCCAGCACCAGCCGTCGCGGCGGTGGCTCCTGGGCCATCGCCGCGATCACCGCACGGGCACCGCGACGCGGATCACCGGGTTGCGCGCCGTCCATCTCCACGAAGGCGGCGCGGACCTCCTTCAGCATGTCGTGGTACTCCGGAATCGGTTCGGCGACGGGCTCGTCCGCGAAGCCGGTGTAGGCGTTGGTGCGGAATGCTCCCGGTTCGACGGCCAACACGGAGATACCGTGCCCAGCGACCTCGTCGCGCAGCGCGTCGGTGACGGCCTCGACGGCGAACTTCGTCGCGCTGTAGTAGCCGAACCCCGGCGCAGCGACGAGACCCGCCACCGACGAGACGTAAACTATCCATCCGCTGCCGCGTGCCCGCATGCCCGGCAGCACTGCCCGCGTCACGGACAGCACCCCGAAGAAGTTGAGCTCGAACATCCCGCGCAACGCGGACTCGTCCATTCCCTCGATCGATCCGAACCAGCCGCGGCCGGCGTTGTTGACCAGCACGTCGATACCACCGAAGCGCTCCTCAGCAGTGCGCACCGCACGCCGCACCGCCGCGGTATCGGTGACGTCCATCGATACGACCAGGACGCGGTCGCCGTACTGCTGCGTCCACGTCGTCAGCTCCTGTGGACGCCGGGACGTGAGGACCACCCGGTCCCCAGTCTCGAGTGCGGCCTCGGCGAACGCCATCCCGAAGTTGCCGGGCGTGCCACCGGTGATGAACCATGTTCTGCTCACGGCTCGATCACCACCCGGCTGATCAGCGCGCCGTCGAGGGTGAACCGATAGTGCAGGTCGGCGACTCCACCGGGGAAGTCACCCTCGAGGTGCTGTGTCACGTCGATACTCGGGCCGGCCTGCCCTTCGAGCACTGTCGAGCCAGTGATTTCGGTGGTGTAGGTGTACTCGCTGGCCGCCGTCGCGACCCAGGTTTCGATGTCGGCGTGGCCTGTGTAGTCGTGGCCCTCGTCGGTGACGACGGCGTCCGGGGTGAGCGTCGCGAGAGCGCGGTCGGTATCTCGGGCGTCGAGTGCGGTCATGAACGTCGTGATGTTGTCCGGGAGTGCATCCCAATCTGTGGTCATGCCACCACGGTGCGGTTTCCCGTAAGGGAAAGGTCAAGCCGAATCGCAGAAGTCATGTCGATTAGGCGTCGCGTTGACCTTCCCCCTGGGGGAAGCTGCAGGATGGCCCCACCCGCACGACGCGGGCGCGGAGCACAGAGGAGGACCAGATGGGCGCGCACGTCTCGATCGGCGACTTCGCCGTGATGACCGGCCTGAGTAGGAAGGCGCTTCGGCACTACCACGACATCGGCATCCTCGAGCCGGCGCACATCGACTCCCACACCGGCTACCGCTTTTACGACACCAGCCAGGTCGATCACGCCCACATCATCCGCCGGTTCCGAGCCCTCGACATGTCCATCCCCGACATCAAGGCGCTGTTGAGCACCGAGGACGCGACCGCGCGCACCGAGATCATCACGACCCATCTCGCACAGATGGAGGAGCAACTGCAGCAGACCCGTGACACCGTCGGCGCGCTGCGCGAACTGCTCTCCCCCGTCGGCACCCCGGCCCACGTGGAGGTGCAGCGCAAACCGGCGCTGTCCGTCTGGTCCATCGGCGATACCATCGAGGTCACCGAGATCGACGACTGGTTCGGGTCGACTCTGGGAGTGCTGCGCGACGCACTCGCGACGGTGCACGGCGCGCCTTTCGAGGCCGCGCCGGGAGGCCTCTACGACCGAGCACTGTTCCTCGAATCACGAGGAAAGGCAACGATGTTCGTCCCCGCGCCACACACCGCACGTCCGCCGGACGGTGTCCGCGCCGAGGTCCTGCCCGCAGCCGAGTTCGCCGTGCTCACCCACACCGGCGGTCACGACGGCATCGACCGCAGTTACGCGGCTCTGGGCACATACGTCAACGAACGTCTGATCAGTCACCAGGGCCCGATCCGCGAGCACTACCTCGGCGCCACGCCCCACGCTCCCATGGCGTTCACCGCCACCGAGATCTGCTGGCCCATCTTCAGCACCACCCCACCGGCGGAATGACATGCGCGAGCATTTCGGCACGTACGGAGCATGGCTCAATCCCGCGCTGGGTGATGTGCACCGCATCGAGTACGCCCCTGAACTCGAAGATCTCGGCTACCAGACGATCTGGGTGGGAATCGGTGCCGACCCCGTAGGCGATATGGGCTTGCTTGAGCAGATGATCGCCTCGACGAGGCATGCGATCATCGCGAGCGCCATCATCAACATGTGGCACGACGACGCGCGCAGCGTCGCCATCACTACCACCGGATCGTCGATCGCCACGGACCTCGACTGCTGTTAGGCGTGGGCCTCGGTCATCCCGAAACCCGAGACGCCTACCAGAGGCCCTACGAGCGGATGGTCGACTACGTCGATTCGCTCTTGGAGAGTGCAGTGCCGGCCGACGCGATCGTGATCGGTGCCCTGGGTACCAAGACGATCACGCTGGCCGGCGACAGGACACTGGGGGCGCACCCCTATCTCACCGTGCCCGCGCACACACGGTATGCGCGAGAAGTCTTGGGCAAGAACGCTTTCCTAGCTCCCGAGCACAAGGTCGTGCTGACCGAGGACGGTCGTGAGGGGCGGAGGATCGGCCGCCCCGCCGTCCGGAATCCCTACCTCGGCTTGCGCAACTACACCAACAACCTCGTGCGGCACGGGTTCACCCGAGCGGATGTCGACGGATCGGGCAGCGACACCCTCATCGACGCCCTGGTCGCCCACGGTTCCCCGGCGACCATCTACGGCCAGATCAACGAGCACCTCATCGCCGGCGCCGACCACGTCGGCATCCAAGTCCTCGCCGAGGATCCCGCCGCCTCACCCGTGCAGGCCTTCCGAACCCTGGCCGAACACCGTCCGACGCACATTCCGTAGCCGTCGGCGTGAATTCGTCATCGGCCGGCGATCACGTGCCGCACGGCCGTTGTGCCGCCGTCAGAGCAACGGCTCGGGTGTGAAGGTGGCGTCGACCCCACCCACGGTCATCGTCACCTCACCTTCGATCACCATGACCTGCACCGCGACCCGTCGCTCGACGGTATCAGCCAGCTGCTGCACCGGTTCGTTCGGTATGCGCACCACAGACAGGTTCGGCAGCCCCGTCACTTTGGGGCCGACGGTGCGCCACCAGGTGGCCACTCCGGCGGCGAACGGGAACAGCCTCACCTGCTCGGCCTGGCCGGACGCCTTGCCCAACGCGCGTTCATCGGGTTGACCGACGTCGATCCACTCGAGAGTCCGGCCCGTGTAGTCGGCCAGTCGCAGGTCTGGTACGCCAGGGGTGGACAGGCCGGCGCCGAACGCCAGCTCACCGTCGACGTCGCTGAGTCGGTGTGCGCGCAGCCCAAACGCCAACAATCGCACCACCATTCGCTCATCGGTCTCGCTGGGATGACGGGCCACGGTCAGCGAGTGGTCGGCGTAGTAGCCGTGATCGACATCGGAAACGGCGAGTTCGACTTTGAACACGGTTGCGGATAGGGCCACGTCATAGTGTCCACCCGGGCGGTGTTCCGCGATCAGTCGGGTCTCTTCGAGTTGTGCAGGCCGCGCGCACGGGTGGACTGGAACTCCTCGCTGGCCGTCAGGCCGGGACTCGGCCACCGCCGGCGAAGTCCCAGACCCATTGCGGGTAGGACCGGCCCGGGTCGGTGACCGCGTCGAGGTCGGCCATGTCCTGCGCCGTCAACACCAGATCGGCTGCCCCGGCACTGTCGGCCAGCTGATCCGGGCGCTTGGCGCCGACGACAACGCTGGTCACCGCCGGCCGGGACAGCACCCAGGCCAAGGCGACCTGAGCCGCGCTGACCCCGTGCCGAGTGGCCACGGAACGCAGCACATCGACCACGTCCCAGGCGCTGTGGGGGTCGATCGGGGGAAAGTCGGGATAATCCGCGGCAGCCCGGCGAGCTCCGGGATCGTCGGCGCCCGAGCGGCGGTACTTGCCGGAGAGGATGCCTCCTGCCAACGGCGCCCACACCAGTAGCGAAAGGTTCTGGTCGAGAGCCATCGGCACGATCTCCCGCTCGACATCACGGCCGAGCAGCGAATAGTAGGACTGAGACGCGACAAACCTGGTCCAACCGCGGCGCTCGGATACGGCCTGCGCCTTCATGATTTGCCACGCGGCCAGGTTGGAACAGCCCACGTAGCGGACCTTGCCCTGGCGCACCAGGTCGTCGAGGGCGGCCAGCGTCTCCTCGATCGGAGTGACCGGGTCGATGCTGTGCAGTTGGTACAGATCGATGTGGTCGGTTCTCAGGCGGCGCAGGCTGTCCTCCAACGCGCGCATCAGGTGCAGGCGCGAAGAACCGATTCGGTTGGGTCCCGCGCCCGTGCGTGCACTGAACTTGGTTGCCAGGATGACATCGTCTCGACGAGCCTGCAGCGCTGTGCCCAGCAACTCCTCGGACTCGCCGTCGGAGTACACATCGGCGGTGTCGATCAGGTTGATGCCGAGGTCGAGAGCCTGTCCGACAACGGATTCGGTGGCACGCAGGTCGAGGCCACCCAGAGCATCACCCAGGGTCGTGCCTGCCCCGCCGAACGTCATCGACCCCAGGCTGACCACGGACACGTAGACACCGGTGTTTCCGAGCATGCGGTATTTCATGTGTCCGACGGTAGGACGCCCGTACTGGCTTTTCTATAGCAGAATCGATTGATTTTGTGCTCGATCGTCCGAGTTGACGGATACTGGTCCGATGGACCCGCTGTCGGACATCGTCTCGATGGTCACCGTAGAGGCGGCTGTCACCTCCCGGTTGGAGGCCTCGGGCAGTTGGGGGCTGCGCTTCGCCGCGGTGCCGTACGCCAAGTTCGGTGTGGTGCACCAGGGTGTGTGCTGGATCGCCGCGCCGGACCACCCTGCTGTACGGCTGAAGGCGGGCGACTGCTACCTGTTCACCGCCGGCGGTCAGTACACCATGACCAGCGCCGCGGACACCCCCGCCGAGACCGTGGAAGACGCAGAGGTGCGGTACGCAGCCGACGCGGTCGACGGTTGGCTACGGCTGGGGGAGGTCGAGGACGCCCCGGACGTCGTCGTCACCGGTGGTCGGTTCGTGCTCAACGCCGATCACGCGGCACTGCTGCTGGATCTGTTGCCGCCGGTGATGGCCATCTACGCCGGCTCCAAACCGGCGCCGGCGTTGCGGGCGGCAATGGACTTGTTGGCGGCCGAAACCGCCGCCGGAGCGCAGCAGCTCGGTGGCGACCTCGTGCGGACGCACCTGGCGCACATCGTCATCACCATGGCACTCCGCGCCTACGCCGCAGGACCCGATGTGCGCGGTTGGCTTGCGGCGCTGACGGATCCGCAGCTGTGTTCCGTTCTGCGCGCCGTACACCACAACCCTGCACATCCGTGGACCGTCAGAGAACTGGCCCAGCGCGCCCACCTCGCCCGCTCCACGTTCGCAGCCCGATTCCGCGAGCTCGTCGGAGTGCCCCCGCTGGAGTACCTGCTGCATCTGAGAATGCATCATGCGGTCGGGCTGTTGCGCCGGCCGGACGCCTCCGTCACCGAGGTCGCAGAACGAGTCGGCTACGCCTCGCACAGTTCCTTCTCCCACGCATTCACCCGCGTGATGGGCGCGCCGCCAGGCCGCTTCCGGAACGGGGCCGCCGCCAGCGAACACGCGTAGCCGCGGGCCGAGATCTCGGCAGGCGCCCACCCACCGGCCGCGCCGTCGCGCGCTCCTCGGATCGGCCGGGTTGCCCCTCCCAGTACGTTGGGCAAAAGGTAACCCGTGCAGGAGGAGATCAGGTGGCGTCAGCCGACCAACTCAGTCGTGAGCAGAAGGCGGCCCTGGTGTGCGGGCGGGATTTCTGGACCACGACCCCGGTCGAGCACGCCGACGTCCCCTCGATGGTGCTCACCGATGGCCCGCACGGGGTGCGCCGCCAGGCCGGCACCTCCGATCACCTGGGCCTGGGAGAGAGCCGGCCCGCCACCTGCTTTCCCCTTGCTGCGGCGGTGGGGAGTAGCTGGAATCCGGATATCGCCGAAAAGGTTGGCGCGGCGATCGGAGTGGAGGCACGCGCATTGGACGTCCAGGTGGTGCTGGGTCCAGGCGTCAACATCAAGCGGTCACCGCTGTGCGGACGCAACTTCGAGTACTACTCAGAGGATCCACTACTGGCCGGAACGTTGGGGGCGGCGCACGTTCGCGGGCAGCAGGCCCAAGGCGTGGGCGCGTCGGTGAAACATTTCGCCGCCAACAATCAGGAAACCGACCGGATGCGCATCAGCGCCGATGTCGACCAGCGCACGCTGCGCGAGATCTACCTACCGGCGTTCGAACAGGTGGTCACCGATGCCGGTCCCGCCACCGTGATGTGCTCGTACAACCGCATCAACGGCGTCCCCGCCGCTCAAAACCGTTGGCTTCTCACCGATGTGCTGCGTGAGCAGTGGGGTTTCACCGGAGCCGTGGTATCGGATTGGGGCGCGGTGAGCGACCCCGTCGCTGCCCTGGATGCAGGGCTGGATCTTCAGATGCCCGGGACGGGCGGGCGCAGTGCCCGGCAGATTGTCGAGGCCCTGCAGGCGGGGACCCTCTCTGATGACACGCTCGATGCCGCGGCGGCCCGGGTGTTGGCGCTGACCGAACTGGCGAAGCAACCGTCCTTGGACTTCGACGTCGCCGAACACCATGCGCTCGCTCGCGAGTTGGCCACCGAATGCGCTGTGCTGCTAAAGAATGATGGCCAGATCCTCCCGCTGGATACCAGTGCGCGGATCGCGGTCATCGGTGAATTCGCCCGGACACCACGCTTTCAGGGCGGAGGAAGCTCGCATGTCAACGCCACCCGTGTCGACACCGCGCTCGACTTCATCCGCGAGCATTCCGAGGACACCGTCGACTTCGCAGGGGGCTTCACCTTGGACGGCACCGGCGACGCCGAGACGCTGCGTGCCCAAGCCGTCGCCATCGCCCGCCGGGTCGACGTGGCGGTGGTGTTCGCCGGTCTCGCCGACGCCGATGAGTCCGAGGGCTATGACCGGACGAATCTCGAATTGCCAGCTGGCCAAATCGAACTGATCACGGCGGTGGCCGCGGTGGCACCCCGGACAGTGGTCGTCCTTGCCAACGGCGGGGTTGTCACGGTGGAAGGCTGGCATGACCTGGTCGATGCCATCGTCGAGGGCTTTCTCTTGGGCCAGGCCGGTGGCGGCGCGCTGGCCGACCTGCTCTTCGGTGTGGCGAACCCTTCCGGGCGTCTCGCCGAGTCGATCCCGGTCAGGTTGGCCGACACCGCGAGCTATCTGAACTTCCCGGGCGAGCAGGGCCACGTCCGCTACGGCGAAGGCGTGATGGTCGGGTATCGGTGGCACGAGACATCTGGCATCGCACCGCGCTACCCGTTCGGCCATGGTCTGTCCTACACCACTTTTGCTGTGTCGGACTTGATGGTCGAGGTCACCGGGCCCGACACCGCGCACGTGACCCTGATGGTTGCCAACACCGGCCACCGCCGCGGCGGCCACGTGGTCCAGGTGTACGTCGCCAGCACCGCCGGCCTGGTGCGCCGCCCTGTCCGCGAGCTGCGAGCCTTCACCAAAGTACGCCTGGAACCAGGCGAAAAACGTTCGGTGTCATTGGAATTGAGCCGCCGCTCGTTCGCCTACTGGGACATCGACGAGAACGATTGGGTGGTGGCGCCCGGTGACTACACCGTGCAGGTCTGCCGGGATTCCGCGACGGTGTCCCTGGAGAACACGGTGAGCCTCGACGGCGACAACCTGGTCCGGGCGCTGACCCTCGATTCCACGGTGCAGGAGTGGTGGAGTCACCCGGTGGTGGGGCGGGAGCTGCTCGCCACGCTGGCATCCGGTCCGGCGGAGGTACCACAAGGTGGGGAGTCTCCTGCCGACTTGATGCGCATGGTGGCGTCCATGCCGATGCGGACGGTGATCATGATGCTCGGCGACGCGGCACCGGTGGACGCCCTGGAGAAGCTGATGGCTCGAAGCCGCAGTCGCCGGCGCAAATCAGTGCAGTCCTGAGCGCCCCGAGCGGCGGGCCGTCTGTCAAGCTGCTCGGCAGCGATTGACGGAGGAGAACGATGCCGACACCACAGGATGCAGCCGCCCGTGACACCCAGGCTGAGCACTCGCCATCCCGCGCATGGACCGCAGTCGTGGTGCTCGCCCTCGTCGGCACTCTCAACTACGTCGACCGCTTCCTGCCGGGCGTACTGGCCGAACCCATCAAGAAGGACCTGGCGCTGTCCGACACCGCGATCGGTGTCATCAACGGGTTCGGGTTCCTCATCGTGTACGCCGTGGTGGGCATACTGATCGCACGTATCGCCGATCGCGGCCTCTTCGGCACGGTCATCGCCGGCTGCCTGACGTTGTGGGGCTCGATGACCATGCTGGGCGGCGCCGTCCAGTCCGGTTTCCAGCTCGCCCTGACCCGCGTCGGTGTCGCTGTCGGCGAGGCGGGCAGCACGCCGGCCGCACATGCCTACGTGGCGCGCAACTTCGCCCCCGATAAGCGCTCGGCGCCGCTGGCTGTCACCACCATGGCGATCCCGCTGGCCAGTGCCGCCAGCCTGCTCGGGGGCGGTCTGCTCGCCGAAAGCCTGGGCTGGCGGGCGGCTTTCGTGGTGATGGGCGCCATCAGCGTTCTGCTCGCCCCCGTGGTGCTGTGGGTCGTGGGCAGCCGCCAGCGCCTGCCCGCCCCACCGCCGCGCGAGAACACCGCCGCATTGAACTGGTGGGATCTGCTGCGCAAGCCCAGCTTCCTCGCCATGGTCGCCGGTACCGCGCTGGTATCCGCCGCCGGCTACTCGCTGACGACTTTTGCGCCCGCGTTCCTGATGCGTGACCTGGGCATGTCGCTCGGTGAGGTCGGGATCGAGTACGGGCTGGCCACCGGCGTGCTCGGGATTCTTGGGCTGCTCATCGTGGGGCGGATCGCCGATAGGCTGGCCGCCCGCGACCCGCGCTGGCTGCTGTGGATCGTGGTCATTCTGATCGCGGCGCTGCTGCCGGCATCCGCATTGGCGTTCATCGTCGAGAACCGCATCTGGTGCGTGTTGCTTCTGGCCTTGGCCTACGTGATCGGCATCGCCTATCTGGCACCGTCCATTGCGGCGATCCAGCGTCTGGTGCTCCCGGAGCAGCGGGCGACGGCGTCCGCCGTCTTCTTGTTCTTCAACGCGACATTGGGTGCCGTCGGGCCGTTCGTGACGGGGTTGATCAGCGATTCACTGACGAGTGAACTGGGCCCGCAGGCTCTGGGCCGCGCCCTACTGATCCTGGTACCGACGATGCAGCTGGCGGCCGTCGGCTGTTACGCGCTTGCCGCGCAACGCTATCGGCGCGACATTGTCGCGGAGTTCTGAGTCGGGCGGTTAGCGCGGGTACTCGTAGCGGATCGCCCAGGAGGCGGAGAACTGCTTCCCCGGTGCGAGCCACCGCAGCCCGATACCGCTGTTGAGGGCGTCGGCCTGAGCGGTCATGGGCTCGAGGGCGACCGCGGTGACGTGGTCACCGTCTTTCGGGAACTCACGTGTGACGAAGACATGCAGGAAGCCGAACTGCTCATCGGTCCAGAGCGAGAGCGTCCGCCCGTCGGGCGAGCACAGGGTGTGCGTGCTGCCGTGGTTGGTGGCACCTGACACGACCCAGCAGTCGTCGAGAGTGAGGTCGGCTACCGGGCGGCCGGTGCGCAGGTCCCACGCGGTGCCGCCCACCGGTGTGACTCCCACCGGGATGCGCTGGGCGTCGACGTCGACGTGGAAGTCGCCGTTCACCCTCAGAGTCAATTGGTCGGTCGGGACGTCGCCGATGGACAGGAACGGGTGGGCGCCGAGAGCTACTGGTGCACAGCGTGATCCGACGTTGTGAACCGTGTGTGTGGCGGCAAGCCCCGTGGCGGTCAACTGGTATCGCACCGTGGTCGCGAGGTCGAATGGGTATCCGTCCCGGTACTGAATCGGCGCGGCGAGGGTCACCGACGACTCCGAGTGCGCGACGCATTCGTATTCGGCGGCGCAGAGTAGCCCGTGAAGCGCGGTATTCGTTTCGGGATCGGTGATGTCGAGCTGGAGCGTGTGGCCGTCGTGATGCCATCGAGCGTCACGCACGCGGTTGGGCCACGGCACCAATGCTTTTCCGCAGTAGAACGGCGCCGGGCGGCGGGAGTCGAAGCCGGGGGTGAGTTCGATGCCGTCAATCGACAGTTGTTGAACGGCGGCCCCGACTCCCGAGATCCGCCCGTGAACGTCTCGGCTCGGAGACGTCAGCACCAGGTCGTAGTCGGTTCCCGACACCGGCCTCACGCTTGGCCTCACCATGCACCAGCACCACGTCCGGACCGTGTGCGGGTGATGGTGGGCTCGGGGTGGCCGGAGTCTCGCATCTGTTCGCGCACCGAGGAAGCGACTGATTCCACATCGTCCACAGCAGCAAGTGCGATCACGCAGCCTCCGAACCCGCCGCCGGTCATCCGCGCCCCCAGTGCGCCGGCCCGCACGGCCGTGGCGGCGATCAAGTCGATGTGGCCGGTGGTGATCTCGAAGTCGTCCCGCATGGACGCGTGCGAGGCGTTCATCAGCGCGCCGAATGTGGTGAAGTCACCCGATTCGAGAGCCGCCACGCTATCGAGGACACGGCCATTCTCGGTGATGATGTGCCGGGCACGACGGGCATCGCAGGGGTCTGGAACGCCATCGAGCGCCGCCACTCCGCGGCTCTGCACATCGCGAAGGGAGGACACGCCCAGCGCGGCGGCGGCGCGCTCGCACGACGCGCGTCGGGCCGCGTACTCGCCGCCGGCGTGCCGATGCGTTGCGCGGGAGTTGATCAAGAGAAGAGCTACGCCGGAAGCATCAGGGTCGAAAACCACCGACCGGGCGAACGGCTTGCGAAAGTCGATGAGCAATGCCCGCTGCGGTTCGGCGAGGAGGATGGCGAGTTGATCCATCAGACCCGTTGGGGCGCCCACGTACTCGTTCTCGGCCAGCGAGGCGATGCGCGCCTGCCCGATAGGGTCGACCCGTCGATCAGTCGCGTGCAGTAATGCTCCGAGCACGGCACATTCGAGGGCCGCCGACGATGCCAGACCCGACCCCATCTCGACGCCGCCGGCGATCGACATTGTGCCGCCGGGCACCGCGTGACCTGCGCAGCGCAGCGCCCAGACGATGCCCGCCACGTAGGCCGCCCAACCGGTGACGGCACCCGGTGTCGTGTCGACCGGAAACTCGACCGGGTCTTCCGTCCGGTCGCTGGTGACAACGATCGTCTCGACAGCGGCGGGCTGGAAGGTCACGGCGGTGCGTTCGGGAAGCGCGATCGGCAACGCGAAACCCATGTTGTAGTCGGTGTGCTCGCCGATCAGATTGATCCGCCCGGGCGCCGAGTAGCGCACCACCGCAGGGCCTTTCGCCATCGTCAGACCTCCCGTAGCCTCTGGGCGAGGGACTCCGGTGTGACGTCATTGATGAAGGCACCCATGATGGATTCCGAGCTCGCCAAGTACTTCAGCCGGGTGGCGCTGCGCCGTGTCGAGATCACCTGCGCGTGGAAGCGTCCTTCGCATTGGGACTCGGTGTCGGTGTATTGGTGCAAAGCCGCCATGTACGGCAGCGGCTCGTCGTAGAGGCGGTCCAGCCGCTGTAGAACCATCTGGTAGAGCTCGGTGAACTCGTCCAGTTCGGCATCGTCGAAGTCGAGCAGATTGCGTGCGGGCCGGTCAGGAAAGATGTGCACCTCCACCGGCCAGCGCGCCGCGAACGGAACGAAGGCGGTGAAGGCATCTGTGCGGGCGATGATCCGCGCGCCGGAGGAGAGCTCGTGTTCGAGGATGTCGCTGAACAGATTGGTGCCGTGCGACGCGCGGTGCGCTCGTGCCCGGCGAAGCGTCGCCTCCGCGTGCGGCGTGACGTACGGGTAGCCGTAGATCTGCCCGTGTGGATGGGTGAGGGTGACTCCGATCTCCTCACCACGGTTCTCGAAGCAGAACACCTGCTCAATTCCGTTCCGGCTCAACAGGTCACGCGTGCGGTGACGCCACACTTCGACGACGAGCCGCGCGTGCCGGGAATCGAGATCGGCGAAGGATCCGGTGTGATCGGCGGAGAAGCAGACCACCTCGCAGCGGCCGTGGCTCGGTTCGCAGACGAAACCCGGGTCGGGGTCGGCGGGCAACAGAAATTTGTGGCCGTCGGCACCGGCGAGGCTGGCAAAGCGGTTCTCGAAGACGGCCACATCGTAGTCGGGAGCCGGGATCTCACTGGTCAGTCCGGTGGCGCCGGGGCACAGCGGACACTGGGCGGCCGGCGGTTTGTATGTGCGGTCCTGACGCAGCGCCGCGATGATCACCCATTCACCGGAGATGCGGTCGAAGCGCAATTCCGACTGGGCATCCCGCTGCGCGGGTAGCTGCCGCCGGTCTGTGACCGGGGCGCAGCGGTGTCCGGGGAGGTCGAAGAACAGTAGTTCGCGCCCATCGGCCAGTGTCCAGCGTGTCGGGGTGATGGTCACTGGTTGGTCGTCGAAGGGCGCGGCGCTGCCTTATCGCCGAGAGAAGCGTTGCGGCGCAGCGCCAACCAGGGCTTCCTGCGTGCCTGCTCGGCCTCCGCTGCGCGGCGAGCAAGGATCTGGTGGTAGCGCTCTATCAACTGGTCGCGGGTCAACCCGAATTCCGGAAGCACCTCGTCGGCGGGCGGCCCACCGTACGGCGCCCAACTGCGCATGAACGTGACGATATCGTGTGTGAATCGATCTGGGATGTCACCACCGGACACGTCAGGACCCGCCCTTCTTCTTGTTGTAGATGTCGAAACCGACGGCGGCCAGCAGCACCAGGCCCTTGATCACCTGCTGCACATCGCTGCCGATGCCGATCAGCGACATCCCGTTGTTCAGTACGCCGAGGACGAAGCCACCGATGATGGCGCCCAATACCGTTCCCACGCCACCTGTGGCCGATGCGCCGCCGATGAACGCGGCCGCGATGGCCTCCAATTCCATGCCGATTCCGGCCTGCGGTGTCGCCGAGTTGAGCCGTGCCGCGAAGAGCAGACCGGCCAGGGCCGACAACAGACCCATGTTGACGAACACCAAAAACGTCGTGCGCTTGGTCTTGACGCCGGAGAGTCGGGCCGCGGCCTCGTTGCCACCCACGGCGTACACCTGACGACCGACCACGGTGCCGCGCATGATGAACGCGTAGATCACGAAAGCGACGGCCAGGATGATGCCGACGACAGGCACGCCGCGATAGCTTGCGAGCAGCAGCGTGAAGGCGGCCAGCGCGGCGACGATCGCTGCGCATTTGAACACGAACCAGCCCAGCGGCGCCACGTCGAATCCGTAGCGGGACTGCGTGCGTCGCTGCCGCACCTGCTGCCACACAGCAGCCACCATGACGAGTAGCCCGAGGATGACCGTGGGCCAGTGGTAGAGGCTGTTGGCGCCCAACTCCGGGAGGAATCCGCTGCTGACCTGGGTGAAGCTGCGCGGGAACGGGGCGATGGACTGGCCCTCCAGCAGGTACTGTGTCGCCCCGCGGAAGACCAGCATGCCCGCCAGCGTGACGATGAACGACGGGATTCCGACGTAGGCGATCCAAAAGCCTTGCCAGGCCCCGATCACCGCTCCCATCAGCAGGCAGAGTGTGACGGCCACGGGCCACGGCATAGCGTTCTGAATCATCAGGACGGCGGACATCGCGCCGACGAACCCGGCGATCGATCCGACGGACAGGTCGATGTGGCCAGAGATGATGACCATCACCATCCCGATCGCGAGGATCAGGATGTAGCCGTTCTGCTGAACGATGTTCGTCACGTTGAGGGGCTTGAGCAGAATGCCGCTGGTCCAGATCTGGAACAGGATGACGATGGCAGCCAGCGCCACGACCATCCCGTACTGTCGGACGTTGCCGCGCAGCGCCGACTTCAGCCGCTCGGTGAGACCCTCCGACGGGGGCGGAGCGCCCGGAGCGCTCGGAGTCGCGTCGACCATGGGGGTGGTCGTCATGTCGTACGTCCCTTCATCATGTAGTGCATCAGGGTCTCCTGCGACGCGTCCTCGCGGGCCACCTCGCCGGTGAGACGGCCCTCGTTGAGCGTGTAGATGCGATCGCACAGGCCGATCAGCTCGGGTAGTTCGGAAGAGATAACGATTACGGCCTTACCTTGGGCGGCAAGGGAATTGATGATCTGGTAGATCTCGTACTTGGCGCCGATGTCGATGCCGCGGGTTGGCTCGTCGAGGATGAGAACGTCAGGATCGGCGAAGATCCACTTGCTCAGCACGACCTTCTGCTGGTTGCCTCCCGAGAGGTTGCCGGTCGTCGCCCGCACTGACGGAGCCTTGATGCGCATGTCCTTGCGGAAGCCCTCCGCGACCACCGTCTCGTCGTGCTCGTTGATCACCGACAATCTGCTCACCTTCGGCAGCGACGCCAAGGTGACGCTGCGGGCGATGTCGTCCATCAGATTGAGCCCGAAGTGCTTGCGGTCTTCGGTGGCGTACGCGATGCCGTGGGAGATGGCCTCCGGTACCGTGCGGGTGCTGATCTGTCGGCCGTCTTTGAAGACCGCTCCGCCCGCTTTCTTCCCGTAGCTCCGTCCGAACACGCTCATCGCCAACTCGGTGCGTCCGGCACCCATCAAGCCGGCCAGCCCGACGACTTCGCCGCGCCGCACCGACAGCGATACGTCGTCGACCACCTTGCGCTGTTGATCGACCGGGTGGAATACCGTCCAGTTCTCGATGGCGAGTGCGATATCGCCGATATCGTGCGCTTGCCGGTCGGGGAAGCGGTCGGTCATGTCGCGGCCCACCATTCCGCGGACAATGTGTTCTTCGGTGAGTCCGTTGTCGACAGAACGGGTTTCGATTGTCTGGCCGTCGCGCAGAATCGTCACCGAATCGGCGACCCGCATCACCTCGTTCAGCTTGTGCGAGATGATGATGCAGGTCAATCCCTGCTCCCGGAGCCCGAGGATCAGGTCCAGCAGATGCCGGCTGTCCTCGTCATTGAGCGCTGCGGTCGGCTCGTCGAGGATGAGCAGCTGGACCTTTTTGGACAGCGCCTTGGCGATCTCGACGAGCTGTTGTTTGCCGACGCCGATGTCGGAGATGCGAGTGTTCGGGTTCTCCTTGAGCCCGACGCGGTCCAGCAGGTGCTGCGCATGAGTGATCGTCTCGTGCCAGTTGATCACCCCGCCTCGGGCGTGCTCGTTGCCGAGGAAGATGTTCTCGGCGATCGACAGGACGGGTACCAGCGCGAGTTCCTGATGGATGATCGCTATGCCGCGCTGCTCGCTGGATCGGATGTCCTTGAAATCACCTGGACGGCCATCGAAGACGATCTCGCCGTCGTAGCTGCCGTGTGGATAGATCCCGCTGAGCACCTTCATCAGGGTCGACTTGCCGGCGCCGTTCTCCCCGCAGATCGCGTGGATCTCACCACGACGCACCGTGAGAGTGACCTCTCGCAGTGCCGTGACGTTGCCGAACCGCTTGGTGATACCGCGCATCTCCAGGAGCGCTGTGGTGTCGGGTCCCGTCACGCGAGTTGCGCCTGGGTGTAGTACCCGGATTCGACGAGGACCTTTTCGTAATTCGACTTGTCGACGCTGACTGGTTCGAGCAGGAATGCCGGGACCACCTTGACGCCGTTGTCGTAGGTCGTGGTGTCGTTCGTCTCCGGGGTTCCACCGGTCAGCAGCGAATCTGCCATCTGGACAGCCGCTTTCGCCAGCTCGCGGGTGTCCTTGAACACGGTCTGGGTCTGCTCGCCGGCGATGATCGACTTCACCGACGCCAGCTCGGCGTCCTGGCCGGTGACGATCGGCAGGGGATTGGCGGGAGTGCCGTAACCGGCGCTCTTCAGTGCGGAGATGATGCCGACCGACATGCCGTCGTAGGGGGACAGAACGGCGTCGACGCGCCCGCTGGTGTAACTGCGACTGAGCAGGTTGTCCATCCGGGACTGGGCCAGGCCACCGTCCCAACGAAGCGTCGCGACCTGGTCGAACGACGTCTGGCCGCTCTTGACCACCAGCTTGCCGCTGTCGATGTAGGGCTGCAGGACGCTCATCGCGCCGTCGAAGAAGAACGTCGCGTTGTTGTCGTCGGGCGAGCCTGCGAACAGCTCGATGTTGAAGGGGCCCTTGCCTTGTGCGACGCCGAGCTTGTCGACGATGTAGGTGGCCTGCAGGACACCGACCTTGAAGTTGTCGAACGTCGCGTAGTAGTCCACATTCTCCGACCCGCGGATCAAGCGGTCGTAGCTGACCACGGGAATGTCGGCGTCGGCCGCGCGCTGCAGGATATCGGTCAGCGAGGATCCGTCGATCGGTGCAACGACGAGCACCTTGACGCCCTTGGTGATCATGTTTTCGATCTGGGACACCTGGTTCTGTACGACGTCGTCGCCGTACTGCAGGTCGGTGTCGTAGCCGAGGGCCTGAAACTGCTCGGCCATGTTGTCCCCGTCGGCGACCCATCGCTCGGAGGACTTCGTGGGCATCGCGATGCCCACCGTGCCCGTGCGTTCACCGGAGCCGGCACCGCCGCCGGCCTCGGGCGAGGTAGACCGACCGCAGCCCGCGCTGGTGAGGGCGGCGGCCACGGCGAGCGCGCCCACGATTCGAACAAAGCTCTTGCGCATGAAGTCCTCCGATGTGTCAGTTTCGGGTTGCGATCACGGGGAGCGGCCCCGGTGCATGTGAGCGCTAACATCCAGATCTTGTGACCGCGGTCACGCCTTTGTCAAGGGCTGGCCGGCGGTGAATGTGAGCGCTCACAAATGATTGACAGCCCATAAATGTGAGCGTTAACATCCGTCAGGTGTAGCGCAGGTCACATCGCAGCTGCGTCACTCAGATTCCCACGCGATCCGGTGTGGATCCGTCTTGACATCGACGAATGCGGACATCAAAGGAGCGGTCGTGAACAAATTTCTGATTGCGATGCTGGGCATCGCGACGGCAGGTGTGCTCACCGCCTGCGGGAGCGGACCGGCCCCGTCCGGCCAGTCCGGCGGCGGCTGGGCCGACGGCGGACAGATCACGATGGGCTTCTCCCAAGTGGGCGCGGAGAGCGGGTGGCGGACCGCGAACACGACGTCCATCCAGGAAGCCGCGAAGGAGGCAGGCGTCGATCTGAAGTTCTCCGACGCCAACGGCGAACAGGAGAATCAGATCTCCGCAATCCGCTCCTTCATTCAGCAGCGCGTCGATGTCATCGCATTCAGTCCGGTGGTACGCACCGGCTGGGACGCCGTGCTCCTGGAGGCCAAGAATGCCGGCATCCCCGTCATCCTCACCGACCGCGCGGTCGACACCACCGAACCCGACGTCTACAAGACCTTCATCGGGGCGGACTTCGTGCAGGAGGGCCAGTGGGCCGGTGATTGGGTCGCCAAGGAATTCGCCTCGGCACCCGGCCCGGTCAACATCGTGCAACTGGAAGGTACCACCGGTTCGGACCCCGCACTGGAGCGCACCAGTGGTTTCGCCGAGGCCATCGCCGTAAACCCCAATCTGACGGTGATCGCCTCGCAGACAGGTGATTTCACGCGATCCGGCGGCAAACAGGTGATGGAGGCGTTCCTGAAGACCCATCCCGACATCGACGTCGTCTTCGCGCAGAACGACGACATGGGTCTCGGCGCTGTCGAGGCCATCGAAGCGGCGGGCAAGAAGCCGGGCGTGGACATCAAGATCGTCGCCATCGACGCCACCCGGGACGGCATGCAGGCCACCGCCGACGGCAAATTCAACTTCCTTGTCGAGTGCAACCCGCTGCTCGGTCCGCAGCTGATGGACATCGCGAAGAAGGTGGTCGCCGGCGAGACCGTGCCCACCCGCATCGTCACCGAAGACCAGACCTTCGATCAGGCGCAAGCGTCTGCCGCACTGCCCGAGCGCAAGTACTGATCTCGGGTCAGCGAGGGATCCCACGATGACTGCACCACCGCCCGTGGTGGAGATGCGGGACGTCTCCATCGACTTCCCCGGGGTCAAGGCGCTCGACTCCGTCGACTTCCGGCTGCTGCCCGGCGAGATCCACGCCCTGATGGGCGAGAACGGAGCCGGCAAGTCAACCTTGATCAAGGCGCTGACCGGGGTTTACGACATCGATTCGGGATCCATCGCGGTCGGTGGGGTCGAGCAGCGGTTCAGCGGCCCCCGTCAAGCGCAGGACGCAGGCATCAGCACGGTGTACCAGGAGGTCAACCTCTGTCCGAATCTCACTGTGGCAGAGAACATTCTGCTCGGCCGCGAACCCCGTCGGCTGGGTCGTATCGACTACCGTGCGATGAACCGCCGCGCCGCCGAGCTGCTCGGCCAACTCGACGTGAGCATCGAGCCGACCTCGACCCTTGGTGAGCACCCCATCGCCCTGCAGCAGTTGGTCGCCATCGCACGGGCGACAGCGGTGTCGGCCAAGGTGCTCATCCTCGACGAGCCGACCTCCAGTCTCGATGCGGACGAGGTCGCCGAACTTTTCCGGGTGATGCGCCGGCTTCGAGACGGCGGCACAGCGATCCTGTTCGTCTCCCACTTTCTTGACCAGGTGTACGCGATCTCGGACCGAATGACGGTGCTGCGCAACGGGCGTCTGGTCGGGGAGTACCGCACCGCAACCCTGGACCGGGTGCAGCTGGTCGCAGCGATGCTCGGCCACGAATTGGACCTGCTCGAGGAGATCGGCGACGCGATGGACGACCGCGCCGCCGACCGCGACGTCGGCAGCGGCGAGACCGTGATCAGCGCACGCGACCTCGGTCGCACACCCGCGGTTGCACCGCTCGATCTCGACGTCCACCGCGCAGAGGTGGTCGGCCTGGCGGGGCTGTTGGGTTCGGGCCGAACCGAATTGGCCCGCTTGCTCTTCGGCGCCGACCGTGCCAGCAGCGGACGGATCACCATGAACGGCAAAGCGGTCACCCTGCGCTCACCACGCGCGGCAATCGCCAACGGCATCGCCTTCTCGTCGGAGGATCGCAAAGGGGAAGGCATCATCGGCGAGCTCTCCGTCCGCGACAACCTGGTGCTCGCGCTGCAGGCGCGCCGAGGGTTCGCCCGCCCGTTGTCCAGCCGGGTGAAGGAGGACCTCGTCGATCGCTACATGGAGGCCCTCGACATCAGGCCGCGGAATCCCGGCGCACTGGTCAAGAACCTCAGCGGTGGCAACCAGCAGAAGGTGCTGCTGGCGCGTTGGTTGATCACCGAGCCGCAGCTGTTCATCCTCGACGAGCCCACCCGAGGTATCGATGTGGGAGCCAAGGCGCAGATTCAGAAACTCGTCGCCGATCTCGCCGTTGACGGCATGGGGGTGGTCTTCATCTCCGCCGAACTCGACGAGGTCGCGCGGATGAGCGACCGGATCGCGGTGCTGCGCGACGGGCATTGCATCGCCGTCGTCGGCAAGGAGTGCGGCGTCCGGGAGCTGACCGCACTCATCGCGGGCGGAGCGCAGTGATGATCAAGAAGCTGAACTCGTCGCCGCTGTTGTGGCCTACCCTGGCCCTGATCGCGTTGCTGATCGTGAATGTCATTCTGACACCGAGCTTTCTGAGCATCCGGGTGCAGGACGGCCACCTCTTCGGCAGCCTCATCGACATCCTCCGAAACGGCGCGCCAACCATGCTGGTCGCCCTCGGGATGACCCTGGTCATCGCGTCGCGCGGTATCGACCTGTCCGTCGGCGCGGTGGTCGCCGTCAGCGGAGCACTGGCGTGCGCGCACATCGCCGCGTCGGCCGACCCGACGAGCGTCGGATCGGTCATCACCGCCATGGGCATCGCTCTCGGCGTCGCCGTCGGGCTCGGGTTGTGGAACGGCATGCTGGTCTCGGTCTTCCGGGTCCAGCCGATCATCGCGACCCTCGTCCTCATGACCGCCGGCCGGGGCATCGCCCTGTTCATCACCGACGGTCAGATCGTCACCACCGTGAGTGCTCCCTTCAAGGTGCTGGGTGCCGGCTTCGTATTCGGCCTGCCCGTCGCGATCCTGGTCAGCCTCTCGGTGTTCGCGCTCGTGGGTCTGCTCACCCGGCGCACCGCGCTGGGCATGCTGCTGGAGTCGGTCGGTGTCAACCCGGAAGCCAGCCGGCTCGCGGGTGTCCGGCATCGCTCCATCGTGTTCGCGGTCTACGTGTTCTGCGCCCTGTGCGCCGGCATCGCGGGCCTGATGATCGCGTCCAACATCTCGGCCGCCGACGCCAACAACGCCGGACTGTGGATCGAGATGGACGCCATCCTCGCCGTGGTGATCGGCGGAACCTCGCTGCTCGGAGGACGATTCAGCCTCACCGGAACCATTCTGGGAGCGCTGATCATCCAAACGCTCACGACGACCGTGTACACCGCGGGCATCACCCCGGAGACGACGCTGGTGTTCAAGGCCCTGGTCGTCATCGCCGTGTGCCTGCTGCAGTCGCCCAAATTCCGCGGCGCTCTCTTTCGTCGCCGACCCTCGCGGACCAAGGGACCGACATCCCCGACCGAGAAGGGTGCCGCCGAGGGATCGGCGACGATCCCCGCACGACCCTCGGTGGTGGCGAAGTGAGCATCGGAATCGACATGCGGCCCCGGGCCGTCGCCGGCAGCCTGCTGCGGCGTGCCACCGGACGGTATCTGTCGCCCCTGGCGTCGCTGGCACTGTTCGCCGTGATGTTCGCGGTTGTCGTGGCTCGCTACGACTTTGCCAGTCCCGCACAGGTGTTCCTGAACCTGTTGGTGGACAACGCGTATCTGATCGTCCTGGCGGTCGGCATGACGTTCGTCATCCTCACCGGGGGTATCGATCTTTCGGTCGGATCCGTGGTGGCGCTGTCCACCGTGATCGTCGCGAGTGCGCTGCAGGCCGGCTGGCCGATGCCGCTGGCCGTGGGCACGGTGCTGGTGGTCGGGCCGTTCCTCGGGATGCTGATGGGCTTGATCATCGAGCACTTCGACGTGCAGCCGTTCATCGTGACGCTTGCGGGCATGTTCTTGGCTCGTGGGCTGTGCTACGTGATCAGCGTCGACACCCTGCCGATCAACGATCCGGTGCTGCGCGTGATCGGGCTGAACTACGTGTACCTCTACGAGGACAAGTTCATCCGCTGGACAGTCGTCATCGCGGCCGTCGTGGTGGTCATCGCGGTCTATGTGCTGCACCAGACCCGATTCGGCCGGACGGTGTACGCCGTCGGTGGAAACCGGCAGTCGGCACAGCTGATGGGGCTGGACGCGTCCCGGGCGCGGGTCTCGGTGTATGCCATCAGCGGATTCTGTGCCGCACTCGCGGGCCTGCTGTTGGCCGTGCAGAAGCTGTCGGGCTACAGCCTCAACGGCATCGGCTTGGAGCTCGACGCCATTGCCGCGGCTGTGATCGGCGGTGTCCTGCTCTCCGGCGGCGTCGGCTTCGTACTTGGCTCGGTCATCGGTGTCCTGGTGCTCGGCACGATACAAACATTCGTGACAGCGGAGAACCTCGACTCGTACTGGACCCGGATCATGACGGGCGCTTTGCTCTTGGTCTTCGTGCTGGTGCAGCGACTAGTGGTGAGGAAGCACGGATGAGCCCCCAATCGAACACACCCTCGACGGCGAAGCCGGTGATGGCCGACGTCGCGCGGCTCGCGGGAGTCAGCCATCAGACCGTCTCACGAGTCATCAACGGCTCGGCCAACATTCGACCCGCCACGAAGGCCCGTGTCGAGGAGGCCATCCAAGAGCTCGGCTACCGTCCCAACACCGCGGCGCGGGCACTGGTGACGCGGCGCTCCGGGATCATCGGCGTCGTGGGGTCCAACAGTGGGCTCTACGGGCCGGCGAGCATCCAGCGCTCCGTGCTCGAGGCCGCTCGGGCGGCAGGCTACTTCTCCAGCCTCGTTCCGCTGGCCGAGGTGACCGTCGAGGAACTCCACAGTGCCCTCGACCATCTCGTCCGACAGTCCGTCGAAGCGATCGTGATGATCGTCGGCAAGGAAGATGCGCTCGCGGTCGTGCACGCGACGAGTGCCGGGGTACCGCTGATCGTGGTCGAGGGAGATCTCTCCGGCCGCGGTTTGACCGTCGGCGTCGACCAGATCGAGGGTGCGCGGCAAGCCACCCAGCACCTCCTGGACCTCGGGCACCGCGCGATCGACCACGTAGCGGGACCCCTCACCTACACCGAGGCCAAAGGCCGTCGCACCGGCTACGAGGAGACGATGCGCTCCGCAGGCCTGGCCGCGCGGGAGCTCTGGGAAGGCGACTGGACCCCGCAGAGCGGCTACCGGATCGGGCGTGAACTGGTGCAAAGGGCCCGCAGTACAGCGGTATTCGTCGCCAACGATCAGATGTCGATCGGGGTGATGCACGCATTCGCCGAGGCAGGCGTGCGGGTGCCCGAGGACATCAGCGTCGTCGGGTTCGACGACATTCCCGAATCCGGCTATCTCAACCCGGCCCTCACGACCGTCAGGCAGGACTTCCGGGTCCTCGGTCAGCGGGCCATCGACCTGGTGACCAAGACGTTGGAGGGCGCACCGTCCAGTGTGCCCCTCCTCGTCCCGGAACTGATCATTCGTGCCAGTACGGCCCCGCCACAGGAGGCGCCATGAAGAACGAAAAGTATGCGGTCGGTGTCGACTTCGGCACCCTGTCCGGGCGGGCGCTGGTAGTCCGCGTCAGCGACGGTGCCGAGATGGCGAGCGCCGAGCACGTCTACACGCATGCCGTGGTCACCGAAACCCTGCCCGGCAGCCAGATTCGACTTCCTTCGCAGTGGGCACTGCAGGTGCCGTCCGACTACGTCGATGTTCTGCGCACCGCCGTGCCCGAGGCCGTCGCAAAGGCGGGTATCGACCCGGCAGACATCGTCGGCATCGGCACCGACTTCACCGCCTGCACCATGGTGCCGGTCCGCGGCGACGGAACCCCGCTGTGTGAGCTCGACGGCTTCACCGAGCGCCCACACGCGTACGCCAAGCTCTGGCGCCACCATTCCCCGCAACCGCAGGCCGACCGGATCAATGCCGTAGCGGCCCGACGGGGGGAGAGCTGGCTGCCTCGCTATGGCGGACTGATCTCCAGTGAGTGGGAGTTCGCAAAGGCCCTCGAGATCCTCGACGAGGACCCGGAGGTGTACGCGGCGATGGACCGCTTCGTCGAGGCCGCGGACTGGATCGTGTGGCAGCTCAGCGGAATTTACGTCCGCAACGCGTGCAGTGCCGGATACAAAGGCATTCGACAAGACGGCCGCTACCCGTCACGGGAGTTCCTCGCCGAGGTTCGGCCCGAATTCGCGGACTTCGTCACCGAGAAGCTGGATCACCAGATCGGTCGCCTCGGGCAGCGGGCCGGTGGGCTCACCGCCCAGGCCGCACGTTGGACCGGCCTGCCGGAAGGCATCGCCGTCGCGGTGGGCAATGTCGACGCGCACGTCACCGTCGCCGCGGCCGACGCGCTGGAGCCCGGATGTCTGGTCGCCATCATGGGAACGTCCACCTGCCACGTGATGAACTCCGATGTCCTGCGCGATGTGCCCGGCATGTGCGGCGTGGTTCGGGACGGAATCTCTGACGGCAGTTGGGGATACGAGGCCGGCCAGTCCGGGGTCGGCGACATCTTCGGGTGGTTCGTGGACAACTGCGTTCCCGAGAGCTATCACGTCGAGGCGCGCAGGCGCGGGCAAACCCTCCACGCCTATCTCACCGAATTGGCGAGCCAGCAGCGGGTCGGCGAACACGGCCTCGTCGCGCTGGACTGGCACAGCGGTAACCGATCGGTCCTCGTCGACCACGAGCTGTCCGGGGTGATGATCGGTCAGACGCTGGAGACCACCTGCGTCGACATGTACCGCGCGCTGCTGGAGGCCACCGCATTCGGCACCCGGATGATCGTGGAGACGTTTCTGGCCAGCGGTGTGCCGGTCACCGAATTGGTCGTGGCGGGCGGACTTTTGAAGAACCGGCTCCTGATGCAGATCTACGCCGATGCCGTCGGGCT
This sequence comes from Mycolicibacterium iranicum, assembly GCF_002101705.1. Lineage (GTDB taxonomy): Bacteria > Actinomycetota > Actinomycetes > Mycobacteriales > Mycobacteriaceae > Mycobacterium > Mycobacterium iranicum. Next base: position 208,991 of record NZ_LQPC01000028.1, read on the forward strand.
ACCACTGTCGACCGTGCCGTCAGCACAAGCGCCCGCGCTGGGTTCGGCGATCCACGCTGCCGCGGCCGCGGGAGTTTTCGACAACGTTCCCGCCGCCGCGGCACAAATGGGTCGCCGAACCCGCAACGCCTACGAGCCGATCCCCGAAAACGCCGACGCATACAACAGGCTCTACCGCGAGTACGTCGCGGCCTACGAATGGTTCGGCCGCGGTAACGAGATGATGCGCCGACTGCGTCGCATCGGAGCCCGAGAGACGCTGGGAGCCACAGCATGACAATCACTTCCGACGTCGACCGCGTCATCGCCGATCTGCGAGAGCAGGTCTGCGAATTGCACACGCACCTGACCCGGTACGAACTCGTCATCTGGACAGCGGGCAACGTCTCGGCCCGGGTGCCCGGCCGCGATCTGATGGTGATCAAACCATCAGGCGCCGATTACGATTCGCTGACCGCTGCCGACATGGTCGTATGCGACCTGTACGGCAACCTGGTCGACGGTGCGCTGAACCCGTCCTCAGACACCGCAGCCCACGCCTACGTCTACCGGCATATGCCGCACGTCGGTGGGGTGGTGCACACGCATTCCACCTATGCCACCGCGTGGGCTGCCCGCGGCGAGCCGATACCCTGCGTGCTGACCATGATCGCCGATGAGTTCGGCGGAGAAGTCCCGGTCGGCCCCTTCGCGCTCATCGGCGACGACTCCATCGGGCGGGGCATCGTGGATACATTGCGGCACAGCAGATCTCCCGCGGTGCTGATGCGGAGCCACGGACCGTTCACCATCGGCCGCACCGCTCGGGACGCCGTCAAGGCCGCCGTCATGGTTGAGGACGTGGCCCGCACCGTCCACATCAGCCGCCAACTCGGGTCGGCGTCGCCGCTGGCCGACGCCGACGTCACCGCGCTGTTCGAGCGCTACCAGAACGTGTACGGCCAGGTCGGCCGTTCAGGAACCCCGGAGGAGACACGATGACCGCGCCCACGCTCGTCACCAGTCAGGTGTGGCTGGTCACGGGCAGTCAGCACCTGTACGGTCCGGAGATCCTCGATCAGGTCACCGACCAATCGCGACAGATCGCCGAGCGACTCGACGCGAGCAGCGAGGTACCCGTCGAGGTGCGGTGGCTTCCGGTGGTCACCGACGCGGAGCAGATTGCCAGGGTGTTCGCCGAGGCCAATAGCACCGACGAGTGCATCGGCGTCATCGCGTGGATGCACACGTTCTCCCCGGCAAAGATGTGGATCCGAGGTCTTAAGGCGCTGCGCAAGCCACTGCTGCATCTGCACACCCAGTTCGGTGTCGAGTTGCCCTGGGGCACCATCGACATGGACTTCATGAACCTGAATCAGGCCGCGCACGGCGACCGGGAGTTCGGATACATCCAGTCCCGGCTTTCGCATCCACGCAAGACAATCGCCGGCCATGTCGATCATGGCGACACCCGGCGCCGGATCGGCTCGTGGGTTCGGGCTGCCCTCGGCAATGCGGACCTGTCCACGCTCAAGGTCGCCCGCTTCGGAGACAACATGCGCGGGGTGGCCGTCACGGAGGGAGACAAAGTCGAGGCCGAGGCGCACTTCGGGGTGTCGGTCAACACCTACGGCGTCAACGATCTCGTGAACGTCGTCGACCGGGTCAATGCCGCGGATGTCGACAAACTGGTCCGCGAGTACGAGCACACCTATCGGCTGGCCGACGAGCTGCGTCCCGGCGGCGACAAGCATGCATCGCTGCGCCACGGCGCACAGATTGAACTGGGTCTGCGAAAGTTTCTGCAGCAGGGTGGCTTCGGTGCCTTCACCACGAACTTCGAAGACCTCGGTGGGCTGCGCCAGCTCCCCGGGCTGGCCGTGCAGCGGCTGATGGCCGACGGCTACGGATTCGGCGGCGAAGGCGACTGGAAGACAGCGATGATGCTGCGGACCATCAAGGTGATGGCCGAGGGCCTGCCCGGTGGCACGTCCTTCATGGAGGACTACACCTACGACCTGACGCCGGGGCGTGAGCGGATCCTGGGTGCCCACATGCTGGAGGTGTGCCCCAGCATCGCGGCGGGCACTCCGACGCTGGAGGTGCATCCGCTCTCCATCGGCGGTCGCGATGATCCGGTGCGGCTGCGCTTCACAGCCGCACCTGGCAACGCGGTCGTTGTCGGGATCTGTGACATGGGTAGCCGATTCCGACTGGTGGCCAACGAAGTTCGTGTCGTCGAGCCGACCGCGGATCTTCCGAACCTGCCCGTAGCCTGTGCCGTGTGGGAGCCGCTGCCCTCGTGGTCCACCTCGGCAGAGGCGTGGCTGATGGCCGGTGCACCGCATCACACGGTGCTCACGACGGCCCTCGGCACCGAGACGATCGACGACTTCGCCGCAATGACGGAGACCGAGCTGCTCGTCATCGACGCCGATACCACGACGCGCGGGTTCGCCCATGAACTCAGGTGGAACGACGTGTACCACCACGTCGCAGCCGGCCTGTGAGTGGAGACATCCGTCCATGAAGGCCGCACGGCTGCACGGCATCGGAGATCTGCGCGTCGGCGGCGAGCCCGAACCCGGTGAACCGCCGCCGGGGTGGTCATTGCTACGGGTGACCTCGGTGGGCATCTGCGGCTCCGACCTGCACTGGTTCGTCGACGGCGGCATCGGTGAGAACCGGATCGAGCATCCGGTGGTGCCGGGCCACGAGTTCGCCGCCGTCGCGATGACCGGGCCCTATGCCGGGCGTCGCGTCGCGGTGGATCCCGCGATACCGTGCCAGAAGTGCGAGATATGTCTTGCAGGCCAGCACAACCTTTGCCCCACAGTGCAGTTCGCCGGACACGGGTCCGTCGACGGTGCACTGCAGGAATACCTGCTGTGGCCTGATCAGCTGCTGTACCCGCTGCCCGACGAGCTGAGCGACGATGCGGGCGCGCTGCTGGAACCGCTGGGTGTGGCGATCCACGCGGTGCGCGTCAGCCACCTGCGGCCAGGCGCCGACGTGCTGGTGATCGGTGCGGGCCCGATCGGTCAGTTGGTGGTACAGGTGGCGCGAAAGCAGGGCGCCGCCAGAGTGTTCGCCGTCGAGCCGTTGGTACACCGAAGGCTGTCGGCCCTGGGCGCCGGCGCCGATGCGGTGTGGTCGTCCGCCGACGCAGCCGACGCGGTGCGCGACGCGACCGGCGGCCGGGGTGTCGACGTCGTCATCGAGGTAGCCGGCACCGACTCGGCCATTGGTATCGCGGTCGCCGCCGGGCGGCCGGGCGCCAGAGTGGCGCTGGCGGGTATCCCGTCCGAGGACGCGTCGTCTTTTCCCGCCGCTGACGCGCGCCGCAAGGGCCTGACGTTTGCGATGGTGCGGCGCATGCTCGACACCTATCCCGACGCGATCGCGATGGCGTGCGACGGGATAGACCTCGACGCTCTGGTCACTGACCGTTATGCGCTGACCGATGCCGCCAAGGCATTCATCGCGGCGTCGGAGCGGCGCGGTGACAAGGTCGTCGTCGCGGTGTCACACAGCTGCGGATGACGAACGGTCGATCGCAAGCGTCAATCTGACTGTGCGCGAGCCAGTTTCGCCAGTGCCGTCCGGCACATCTCTCGGGTCTCCCGGCGAGGTTGCTTACCGTGCCGCACGTCGTAGTGGGCTGCCGTCAACATCGACCACGTTGCGCCGACCATGAACACCGGGGTGAACTGCGTGTCTACCGTGCCATCGCCCTGACCACGCTGGATGACGGCGATGATCCCCTGATCCGCCTCACACTCGAAGTCGTCGAGGTCGTAGTCCTCTGTCGCTCGCATCCACCATCCCAAACTGTCGAGGCGCTCCAACATCTCGTCGACGATGCGCAGGTAGGCCGCCAACCCGGTGCCTTCCCCGGTCCGAGCCGCCCGCACGGCTTCCTCGTACTCGGACTCGACGAACCCTTCGATGCCCTCGGTCAGCGCGGCGCGGTCGGGGAAGTACCGGTTCAGGGTGCTTCGTGCGACGCCCGCCGCCTTGGCGATCTCACCCATGGACGCTGCGGTGTTGTCGGTCAGCACGTCGATGGCCGCCGAGAGCAAGGCCGCACGGGTGCGGTCGCGCACTCGCATCGGTCGGCCAGTCGACGACATGCGTCTATCGTGCCCGATATGTCGATAGCGGGACGCAACTTGACGAAAATCGGACATAAATGTCCCAATTAGTGCATGTCCGCCGCCGCTATTGCCGACGCGCACGCCCCGGTACAGCCCACCAAGCTGTCCGTGCTGTGGGGGTTCGCCCGGCCGCACAGGGCGAAGCTGGTCTTTGCTCTGGTGTTGGGGTTGGGCGTGTCGGCGGCCGAACTCGCCACGCCGCTGGTGACCCGGTGGGTTCTGGACTCCATTGGCGCGCAGGGGAGCCGGTTCATCGGACCGATCCTGCTGCTTGCCGGTTTGATCGTTGTGGGCACCATCTTGAGCTGGCGGCAGTGGGTGGTCCTGGGGACCTTGGCCGAGGACGTCGTCTACGACGCCCGCCAGGGTATGGTCCGACGGTTTCTGCGTGCGCGGCTGATACCCCTGCAGTTGCGACCGGGTGGTGAGCTGGTGACCCGGGTGACCAGCGACACGGTGCTGCTGCGCGAGGCGGCATCGTCGAGCGCAGTCGGTCTTGTCAACGGCACCATCACCATCGTCGGCACCTTGGTCTTGATGGTCTACCTCCATCCCTTGCTCGGGGCAGTCACCATCGCGGCCATCGTGCTGATCTCGCTCATTTTCGCGACGCTGATGCCCGCGATAGGGCAAGCGCAGGAAGACGCGCAGGGTTCGCTGGGCCGGCTCGGTGGCGTCCTCGAGACCACGCTGCGTGCCATCAAGACCATCAAGGTCGCTGCGGCCGAGGAACGGCAGTCGAAAGCGCTTCTCGTGCTTGCCAAGGACTCGCGCGAGCACTCTCTGCGTGCGGTGCGCAGAGAGGCGCTGGTGTGGAGTGTGGCCTTCTCCGGAATCCAGGTTGCGACCCTCGTGATCGTCTGCGGGGGTGCCTATCTGGTGGCGGCGGGGCAGCTCACCATGTCGACTCTGGTTGCCTTCCTGCTCTATGCGGTCGGCTTACTCGGACCCACCATGGAATTGAGCAGCCATCTCACGACGCTGCAGGCCGGGATAGCCGCGGCGGGCCGGATACGGGACGTGCGATCACTGGACCTGGAGCACAGCGACGACAGATCGGTGAACAATCAGGGGCGGCGCTCCGACGAGGCGCCGGCCATCGCAGTCGAACACGTCAGTGTCCGCTATCGGGGCGAAGGGCCGCCTGTACTGCGCGACGTCAGCTTCGAGGTGCCTCGGCACGGCCACACCGCGATCGTGGGGCCGTCAGGCGCGGGCAAGACCACGATCTTCGCCTTGATCCTGAAGTTCATCGAGCCCGAGGCAGGTCGTTTGACGATGTCGGGCGTCACCTACTCGGACCTTGGGATCGCGGGTGTTCGTGCTCGTCTCGGCTATGTGGAGCAGGACAGCCCCCTGCTGCCCGGAACGCTGCGGGACAATCTCATGTTCGCCAATCAGTCGGCGTCGCAGGCAGATATCGATAACGTGCTCCAGCAGCTGCGACTGACTGACATGGTCTGCGGACTCGAGCAGGGACTCGACACGGACGTCTCGGCGGTGACCGTCTCGGGCGGGCAGCGGCAGCGCATCGCGCTCGCGCGGGCGTTACTTGCCGAACCCGACGTGCTTCTGCTCGACGAGGTCACCGCGCAGATCGATGGCCTTTCCGAGACCGCGGTTCACGACGTCATCCGTCATCAGGCGCGCGAACGCGCGGTACTGACGATTGCTCATCGCCTCTCGACCGTCGTCGACGCCGACACGATCATCGTCATGGACCGCGGGCGCATCGTCGACCACGGGCGCCACGAGGATCTGCTGGAGCGCTGCGCGCTGTATCGGCGCCTTGTCGACTCGCTGCGTCTCGACGCTGCTGACCGGGACGCCGTGCAGTCAGGACAGCGATGAGGAAAACATCAATGTTGAAGTGGTTGTCCGCCAACGATATCTACGGCGGAGTGATCGGAACGGTGTTCGCCAGCGCCACGCTCGCCGCGATCCCCATCGGGGCACCGCCCGCCTACTCAGCGGGCTGGGTGGCCGCCAGCGTCGCGATTGCGGCGCTGACGAGAAGCTACGGACAGCATGTCTCCACCCACCAGGTGAGTACCACCGCCAGCCTCTGGAAGGATCTCGGATCCTCGATGCTGACTGGCGTGCCCATGGTCCTCGCCGCAGTACCGACGCTGTTGGCCTTATGGATCGCACACCTGACCGGATGGCGCGACGACTCCGTGGCCGCAGATGGATCACTGACGATCGGCTACACATCCGTCACCCTGATGGTGAATGCGGGACTGCTATTCGCCTGGGGCGTGGTGGCGGGGCGTATCAGTGGATACTCCCGTTGGGCGGCATGCGCTGTCGGGCTTGGCAACACCTGCCTCGGAGTGGCGGTCATCGTCATCAACCTGGTCATCAAATGACCTGGCTCCCTTTCCACTCAACGCGACTTCGCAGCAACACGTCGAAAGGAAATGTCTGACATGGAACGTTACCTAGATGCGCGCTTGGCTCCGATGACCCCGTACGTGCTGGCCGCCTTCCGAGTTGTGTTCGCCCTGATGCTGGCCGTCCATGGGACAACTGCTCTGTTCGGCTGGCCCGCAGGGGAATCCGCCGGGTTCGGGGTTTGGCCGTATTGGTACGCCGGTGCCATCGAACTCGTGTGCGGAGTCCTGATCGCCCTAGGAGCGGCGACCAGGCCGGCGGCGTTCCTGGCCTCGGGAACGATGGCTTTCGCGTACTTCATGGGCCACGCGTCGATGAGCTTTTGGCCCGCGGTCAATCAAGGGGAGCCCGCGGTGATGAACTGCTTTGCGTTCCTGCTGCTGGTGTTCACCGGACCGGGCGCTTTGGCCCTCGACACGGCGGTAAGCGCCTCAAAGGCATTGGTCGACCGGGACGGTCGTGCCGTGGAACGATGATCAACGAATCGCTGCCCGGGTGAGTGCGATTCTTCATGGGCGGTCCGGTGCGGACTGGATCGACAGATCCCCGTGACTGCAACCGTCCCCGCCCACCGTCCCTGACGACAACCCACAAGGAGCGCCCGTGTCTGTCCGGTACTTGTCGCCCGACGGGCTGACCCAGCCCGTTCCGTACCACCACGTCGCCGTCGGCACCGGCACCCGCCACGTGCACGTGAGCGGGCAGATCGCACGAACAGCGGACGGAACGCCGGTCGCCACCGGCGATCTCGCGGGGCAGGTCGCGCACGCATTGCGCAACACCGCGATCGGGCTTGCCGCGGCCGGCGCGGCATTCACCGATGTCGTCCGATTGACGTTCTACGTCACGCAGTGGGCACCTGAGAAGATCGCTGCGTTCATGGCCGGAGTGGAGCAGGTGGCCGCCGAGATCGGGCTGCCGACACCGATGCCCCCGGCCTCCCTGATCGGAGTGGATTATCTGTTCGAGCCCGACGTCCTCGTCGAGGTCGAAGCGACTGCGATCTTGGATTGAGCTCAGGCGCAGGGCATGTCGGCGCGACTCATGCGCCTAGTGCCTCGCGCCGGAAGTCGCGCGGGTTCATGCCGCGCACGCGCTTGAACGCCGCACTGAACGCGAACGGGTCGGCATATCCGACCGAGCGGGCTACCTCGGCGATCGAGGACGTCGGTTCGTCGACCAATCGGTCCACCGCCAGCGCCATCCGCCACTGCGTCAGATACGTCAGCGGGGCCTCGCCCATGAGATCGGAGAAGCGTTTCGCCAGCGTGGACCGGGACACTCCGATGCGTTCGGCGAGTGCTTTGACCGTCCATGGTGCAGCGGGCTCGTCGTGCAGCAGGCGCAGCGCGTCGCCGACCACCGGATCCCGCTGAGCCACCCACCAGGCCGGCGGCTCACCGCCGGGTCTGTCGAACCACTCCCGGATGGTGCACACCAGCATCCAGTCGAGCAGTCGATCGAGCACGACCTGCTGACCGGGTACATCCATCGCGACCTCGGCTGCCAGATGGTCGAGGACGGCGTCGCCCGTTTCGGCTGCCCCCACATGCAACACGACCGGTAGGGCATCGAGGAGGCGGCGGCTGATCTCGCCACGCACGGGATAGGCGCCCACAATTAAAGTCGTTGCACCGTCGCTGTTTCCGCTGTCACTCCACCCGAGTCGGTGGCGGGTGCCGCCGTGCTCGGGCGTCGCGCAGAATTCGCCGCAGGCGATCGGTTCGGCTGCGGTGTCGAGGTCGTCGACAAAGGTGAAGGTGCCCGGTCCGCGCACCAGGACGGTCTCATGCGAGTCGAGGCGTTGCGGCGCTCCGTCCTCGGGGACGATCCACCCGCCGCCGCCGAGCACCGCGCACAGCGTCAGCGGTGCGCCGTCCACGAAGTGCAGCGCCCAGGGCGGGGTCAGGAGCGAACTGCCGAACAGCGAGCCGTGCGCTCGTACACCCCGGAATAGGTCACCGAACGCATCCATGTGCCCAGGTTAGACGATCGCCCAGGTTTTTCGGCTTTTCACCCATGTACTCGTCCGACAGAAGCGCGTTGACTCGACGTCATGAATGATTCAACGACTCTCGTCCTGGGGGCGAGCGGTAAGTCTGGACGACGGGTCGCGGCCCGGCTCCGGCTGAAGGGCCTGCCCGTCCGCGCCGTCTCGCGCCGCAGCGAAATTCCGTTCGACTGGGCCGATCCGAGCGGCTGGAACGCGGTGTTGCAGGGTGTGAGAGCCGTGTACGTCGTGCCGCCGGCGGTGCCCGGGCCGGTCCACGAGTTCGCGGCGCAGGCGACGGCGGCGGGCGTGCGCCACCTCGTTCTACTCTCTGGCCGCGGCGCCGATGACTGGGGTGATTCGTCGTTCGGGCGCGACATGCGCGACGCCGAGGACGCCGTAAGCGCCTCGGACATTCCATGGACCATCTTGCGACCGAACAACTTCGCGCAGAACTTCGACGAAGAACTCTGGCACCAACCTCTGCTCGACGGTGAATTGGCGCTTCCCGCAGGTGATATCGGTGAGCCATTCATCGACCTGGAGGATGTCGCCGACGTCGCCGCGCATGTTCTCATCGACCCCGACCGGCACACGGGACGCGTCTACGAGTTGAGCGGGCCCCGGTCCATCACCTTCGAGGAGGCTGTCGATCTCATCTCCCGAGCCTGCGGCCGGTCGATCTCCTTCCGGCGCATCAACCCCCACGACTACGTCGAGGCACTCGTCGGACAGGGAGTTGATCGCGGCGGCGCCGAGCACGTCGCGGAGATGTTCGTGCTGATGGGCAGCGGTGTGATCGCCGAAACCACCGAGGACGTCGCCGCCGTGCTCGGGCGCCCGGCTCGCAGCTTCGAGGACTACGTGCTGCGCGTGGCGGTCACCGGAGCGTGGACGTGATGAGCGGTTTGACCGAGGAAGATCTGGAGTTGTTCCGGCGTCCGCTCTACGGCCTCCTGTCCACCGCCGACGGGCCGGTTCCGCCGCAGCCGCGGCCGGTGTGGTTCGAGGTCACCGAGTCAGGGGAGGTGCAACTGTTCAGTGCTCCGGATGCCGTGCGCGTGCGTCGACTGCGACGAGACCCGCGCGCATCGCTCGTCGTGACCGCTCCCGTCGGCGAGCGGGAAAGGTGGGTGGCGGTGACGGGCACCGCGACGGTCGCGGACGACGGTGCTCACGCGGTGCTGAAGCGACTCGCCGCGCGATACTGGGATCTCGATGATGCCCGCCGCGCAAGCGATCTCGCGGAGATGTCGGCCCAGCGGTGGGTCCGGATCGTCCTCCATCCCGAGACGGTGCACCGTTACGCAATGTGAGGCCCCGGAGGATCCATACCACTACCAAAACATTGGTATCCTTGCGGTATGCGAACGTCCATAGACAGGGCAGGACGATTGGTAATTCCCAAAGCGCTGCGGGACCAGGCGGGTATCACCGCAGGTGAGGTGGAAGTATTCCTCGACGGGGCCGCCATCCGCATCGAGAGTGTGGCAGCAGACGAGCTGGTCGAAGAAGACGGTCTTCTGCTACTGCCGCTCGGCGGGCCGAAACTGAATCCAGACGAGGTCAGGGAGCTGCGGCTTGCCGACCAAAGATGACATCGTACTGATCGATACCAGCGCGGCGCTCGCACTTGTCCAGCGCGAGAACCCCTTTCATGCCCAGGCCAGAAAGCGACTCCTCGACTGTCGGCGCGGAATGTCGGGCCACGCAGCGGTCGAGCTACTGTCCGTGCTGACCCGGCTTCCGCCCCCGCACCGGCTCAGTCCGGCGGCTACCCTGCGCCTCGAAGACACGAACTTCCCGGAGTCTCGTTTTCTGTCGTCCGCGGAGACCAAACGTGTCGTGAAGGAGATGGCCCACGCTGGTGTGACCGGGGGAGCGTTCTACGACGGTCTGGTAGGGGCAGCCGCACGTGCGCACCAGCTGTTGCTCGTCACCTGCGACCGTCGAGCCGAGCCGACATACCGTCTCCTCGGTGTCGATTACGAACTCCTTTCGCCAGCTCCACGTTGACGGTCGCCTGCGGCAGTGGGCCGATCGGGCACGTATACGTCGTGAGCGGGGATCAGCAGGGCCGCATATCACGAGCAGTTTGGAGGTGCCGAACCCGGCACATGTCGGTGTGGGTCGCGACGGTCGGCGCGGCAGGATCTATTCCTGCGGCAATGATGTCCTGGTGCTCAACTGTCCGGGTTGTCCCGCAGGGACTCCGCCACGTTGCGCAGCGCCGCCGCCGCGTCCGACAGTGATCGCACGGTCGAAACCGCTTGCGGTGCAAGGCGGGTCAGCGGCCAGAGCGCCGCGCCGGTGACCAGGGTGAGGACGCCCTTGGCCACCGATTCGGGCACACTCGGGGGGTCCATCAGATCGTTCTCTGCGAAGGGGCCGGCGTCGGCCGACGTTTGCGTCCGGGTGAATTTGCGCAGCGACCGACCAGCGGTGCGCAGCGCATTGACAGCGGCGAGAAGTGAACCCTGGCTGTCGATTTCGGCGCGAAGGACTTTGACCGAGACACCGAGATGTTCGGCCAGCAGATCATCCCTGGCGTAGGCGATCTCGTCGGAGATCATCGCGTGGTCCGTCGAGCCGGGCACTGCCTCCAGCGCGATGTCACACTCGCTGTCGAAGCCCAGCGACCGGTTGTTGAGATTCGACGAGCCGATCCGCAGCAGACGGTCATCGATCACCATCACCTTGGAGTGGATATAGACGGGAACACCGCCGCGGGATACCGGCCAATACACGCCTAGACGCCCGTGGATATCCGCGTCCCACAGCAACCGAAGCAGGCGCTGCCGGGCGCTGTCCATCGACTGCTGTTCCAGCCGGCTCTCCGAACTTCGCGGCAACACGATGATGACCTCTGGCCCGTCCGGTTCTTTCAGACGCGCGGCCAGCGCCTCGGCCAACGTGCGAGCAGCCAAATATTGGTTCTCCAGGTAGATCACTTCTTTGGCGGCGGCGACCGCGGCCATGTTGAGCGCCTCGACCTCGCGTACCTCTTCGCGTTGCGGGAGCGCAGGCAGCGTTCTGGCGATGCCGATCTCGACGTCGCGCAGCGGCTTCCGAACACCGCGTGGCCAGATCTTGCGTTGCGTGGTGATCGGCTCGAGTTGTTCGCCGGTAGCGGTTTCCCAGCGGTAGCGGGCTTGTTCGGCGAGCGCGCGTGCTGCATCGCCGTCGCAGACTGTCGCGACTTCGTGTCGCGGGCCGTAGAGTTGCCCGGCTCCCTTCCTGCGCGAGTCGTCGCCGAGGTGCTGCCGTGTATCCCACCGGCCGAGGGTCAAGTCGATGCCGCCGCAGAACGCCACGGTGTCGTCGACGACCACGATCTTCTGATGGTGGACTGCCCCGGGTGGATGTGCGCCGTCGACCGCAAAGTGCATACGGGGCGACGTGACGAGGTTGAGCAGGCCGACCGGTGCGATGCCGAACCAGAATCCGTCAAACGCCGCCAAGAGGCGCAGATTCGACTTGAGCAGATACACCCGGAGGTCGGGCCGGCGCCATACCAGCCAGTGCAGAAACGGTCCGAGGTGGTTGGGCCCGGGTAGTGATCCGCCGTCAGCCTCGAATGCGGTCCGGTAGTCGAAGTCCCATCCGATCAGCATGATCCGGTGCTTGGCGCGCAGCATCGCCGACTTCACATCCGCGAGGTAGTCGGCCCCGTCGACGATGCGGCTGAAACGGTCGGCACGGGCGGTTCGCCAGCAGGTGTCGCCAGGCTGCAGGATGCCGCTATCAGAGCTGGTGCGCATGGTGTGTCCTCAACTGTGTGTACGTCCATAGTCACAGTCGCGTCGCGGCGACCCAACCGAACGTCCTTTCACCGTGGTGCGCCTCACAGTTAATGCTGGTAGGTCATGAGGCTGCAGGACAGAAGGGCCCTGATGCTTGCGCAGAATGTAGACCGAGGCCTGGCTGCGGCCGCCCCGGCCGAACGAGGACGGGCACACGGGGGAGCTGCATGCGGTTCGGCGTGTTGAATCATGCTGAGCTGCCATGGTTTACCGAATCCCAGATTATCGAGTACGTGCCGCGCGGCTGTATTGGAGACAAGCCGCCGGGCAGGCCCTACGATCCGGATGTTGCACAGTCAAACTTTCGGGGGGAACGTGAGAAAAGGCAACGTCTTCGCCGTCGTGATCGTCTGCGCCGGGGCCTCGCTAGGTCTGGCCGCGCAGGCTGCAGCCGACGGTCCGGTGTTCAACGGGACGTTTCGCTTGCAGACCCAAGACGGCTCAACCAACACGTGGGTCGTGACGCCGTGCGGTTCTGCTTGCGCGCACGTCGTCAGCGACAGCGGGCACGTGAACGCCGACGCGTGGCTCATGGATGGGCAGTGGACGTTCACCTACACGCACCCGATCGGGTGGGACTGCGAAGACGGCACCGATGCGCCGGCGACACGACGGGTGTCAATCGACGCAGCGACTCTTCATGGCACGGTTTTCCAGGGGCCGGACGATGTGTGCGGGGAAAGCGACGTAGTCGATGAGCCGTTCACCATCACCCTCAATCAGGTTGCCGCTCAGTAGCAATTAGTTTCGCCAGCCCGGCCAGCGCCACGTCGACGATCGCGTCCAACTTGTCTCGCGGCACTCCCGCCGCGGCGTGCACTGCGAGCCCCTGCCCCACCGTCACGGCGTATCCCGCAAGGGTGGCCGCGTCGATGCCGTCGGTGCCTCGAGAGAGATCCTGCGCATTGACAAGTGCGTTGGTAACGGCCTCCTCCAGGCCGCGACGATAGTCGGCGAGAAGGCGCGGGATGTGGGCGTTGTCCGGACCACAGGCCAAGCCGCCCTGGATGGACAGACAACCCAATGTCCCGTCTGTGGCCGCGTCGGCAACGGAGCGCAGGTAGGACTTCAGCACCTCGTACGCAGTAGATCTGCCCAGCACCGCAGTCAATTGCTGTCGGTACAGCAGCCCGTAACGTTCCAGTGCCAGGGTGAACAGCTTCTCCTTGCTACCGAAGACGGCGTAGAGGCTTGGCTTGTTGATTCCCATGGCCTGCGTCAGCTCTGTCATCGACGCGCCTTCGTATCCAAGTCGCCAGAACGTGTCGATAGCAGCGTCGAGCGCCTCGTCCTCGTCGAAGGCGCGAGGTCGGCCTCCGCCATTGCGCTGATCTGCGCTCATGGCGCGATCTTAGTCCTCTGATATCGCGACGAACTGTCCGCCTACCGAACGGTACAAAACCATGTAAAGTGCGATCAAACCGAACGGTACAAAATAGGAGGCGTCATGTCGGTGCTGGCAGGGAAGACCGCGTTGGTCACCGGAGCCACCTCGGGGATCGGACTGGCGGCAGCTCGCGCCCTCGCCGAGGCGGGTGCCTACGCGGTTCTCGTGGGCCGGCGCGAGGACGCGCTCAAAGAGGCCGTAGCAGACATCGGTGCCGATCGGGCTAGCCACATCCGCGCCGACGTCACCGACCAATCCGACCTCGACCACGTCGCATCCACCATCGAGGCGACGGGACGCAAACTCGATGTCGTCTTTGCCAACGCAGGCATCGCCGAGATGGCGGCACTGGGAGACCTCACCTGGGAGCACTACACGAAGACGTTCAACACCAACGTCGGCGGAATTATCGCGACTATCCAGGCTGCGCTGCCGCTTCTGAACGACGGTTCCTCGTTGATCCTGTGCGGCTCGGCGGGCGATGTGAAGGCGTCACCCGGGATGAGCGTCTACGCCGCCTCCAAGACCGCCATTCGTTCCCTGGCCCGCAGTTGGGCAGCCGAACTCGTCGACCGCAACATTCGTGTCAACGTCATCGCCCCGGGCGTCACGGAGACACCTGGCCTCGCCGACCTGTTCTCCGGCTCCGGTGACGCACTCGCGGACCTGACGTCCTCCATACCCATGAAACGCCGTGCGGCACCAGAGGAAATCGGCGGTGTGGTCACCTTCTTGGCGTCGAGTACGAGCTCGTTCATGACCGGCTCCGAGATCTATGTCGACGGCGGAGCCAGCCAACTCTGAGCTGGCGGAAGCATCTGGCCCGGTGACGGGTTAGCACTGCAGGACAACGATCAAAGGGAGCTATATGACGGTGCGATCCGTGTCCGTGCCGAGAGGACAACTCACGCTTGCCGCCGACGTCCACCTGCCGGCTGATTTCGACGGGTCGGCGAGTTATCCGGCCGTCGTGCTGTCCACCCCGGGCAGCAGCGTCAAGGAGCAGATCGGAGCCAACTACGCGACGCGGCTTGCCGCACGCGGCTTCGTTTCGGTGGTCTTCGACTCCGCCTACCAGGGCGCGAGCGGCGGCGAGCCACGCGATCTCGAAGATCCCTATCAACGTGGCGAGGACATCTCGTACGTCATCGACGCCCTTAGCGTCATGGATGGTGTCGACCCGGGCCGCATCGGCGTACTCGGGATCTGTGCAGGCGGTGGGTACGCGGTGTACACCGCCCGCACCGATCACCGCATCCGGGCGGTCGCGACCGTCGTTGGCGGCAACATGGGTGACTCGTGGCGCTCCGCGGCGTTCGCTCCCGACGGTCCCGCCAAGGCGCTGGACGACCTCGCGCTCACCCGCCGCCGGGAAGCCGAAACCGGCGACATGGCTCGGGTCAATTGGCTTCCTGACACCCTCGAAGACGCCGCGGCGGCAGGTATCACCGACATCGACAACACCCAGGCGCTCACCTACTACCGGACCCCTCGGGGTTCTCATCCGCGATCAACGAACCGTCGCCTGGTTCGCAGCGACCCCCTGCTGCTGGGCTATGACGCATTCCACCTCGTCGACCAGTTGCTGACGCAACCACTGCAGGTGATACTGGCCGGCCGCAAGGGCGTGACGAAGTCCTATGAAGCAGGCATGAAGCTCTGGCGAATGGCGCCCAATCCGGCCGATCTGCTGATCGTCGAGGGAGCGGGTCACTACGAGATGTACGACGTACCCGAATACGTGGACCAGGCCGTCGACCGTCTGGCGACCTTCTACGGCAGGCACCTGGCCGGCGCCGACTGAATGACTACTGCGTAAAAAACCGCGCGCGGAGGCGCCAAAGTCTCACCCAAGGGCGGTGACCGGGCTACAGTTCCCAGCCAACCGCAGGTGGGAGGGGGCGCCGATGCCGCGAAGTTGGGTAGACCGTCGGAGTCGGCAATGGTCACGATCGACGATTTCTCGCGCGTAGTCTCTGCCATCTACGCGTCGTCGATCCGGTCGGAGAACTGGACGTCGGCGTTGACGGAGATCAGTCGGCTTCTCGGCGCGACCGGATCGGGACTGTTCCTCGGCGCCGGGAGTTCCCGGTCGGTGATGGCGATCACAGTGCCCGAGGAGGTGAGCAGCCGCTACCGCGAGCACTACTACGCGATCGACTGCGTTCTGGATGCGGTCGAGGACGGTCCGGTCGGTCTGATCAGAGGCGGGCCAGAGCTGGTGGCGCTGACGAAGCACTCGGAGTTTTATGCGGACTTCATGCGTCCCTACGACATGTGTGAGGGATTGTTCCTGAGGCTGGCGGTCGGCGCGATTCCGACGAGCTTCCTGGCCGTGGCCCCGGAACGGGCTAAGCCGTTCGAGACGGCCGAGCGGGTCAAGTTCCTCAGCGCGATCGTTCCGCACCTCCAGCAAGCCCTCCACACTCAGAGCCACTTCTCGGAGCTGGCCGCCCGTGCCGATGACGTCAACGCAGTCATCGAAACATCGCGCCACGGAATCGCCCTCGTCGCGGTGAATCACGATGTGGCACAGATTAATACGGCAGCCGAGCGAATCTTCAATGCGGACGACGGATTGTGTGTGCGCTCCCGGCGCATCGCGTCTCTGTGCGGATCCACCAGCGACCTTCTGTCCAAGAGCATCAGCCGTGCGTGCGTCGCACAACCCGACGGCGCTCGCAAAGGAGAATCACTCACATGCGGCCGGCCATCGGGAAAGCGCCCGTACATCGTCCACGTGCTGCCGATGACGTCCGGAGCAATGGTGATGATCGTTGATCCCGACCTCGAACCCGAGCCGCCAAAGGCACTGCTGCTGCGGTTGTTCGGCCTGACCAACGCGGAGGCCGACGTAGCGTTACGCGTGATGCGCGGTGACGGCCTCACACCGATCGCGGATGATATGGCTTTATCGCTCGCGACGATCAAGACTCACCTGCATCACATCTTCGACAAGACCGGTACGCACCGGCAAGCCGAACTCGTGCGGTTGCTCCTGGCGATCAAACCGGGGTGAGCCGTCCTAGCCGAGCCGTGGTCCCGGGACCCCCGGCGGGCAGGGGCCGGCAAGGAACAGCGACCAGCACCAACCCGGCGGGAGCGGTGGCGGCGGAACTCCAACACCTTGCCCCGGCGGAGGTCCAGGAGGATTCGGTCCGTCCCAGATGTTCTGCGCGACATTGCCCTGCCCGTGATAGACGAACCAGTACTCGTGGCAGATGCCTTCGTCCCAGCGGACAGGGTTGAACTTCTTGTTTCCGGTCTCGACCGGCGGATCACCGGGGCATCAGGTGTAAGGCCCGCCCGGAGGGACTTGGGCCTCGGCCGTACCGACGGCAACACTCATGGCGCTTCCGGCGAGGGTGGCGGAAATCAACGCTCCGGCGATGTAGCGCTTACGCGTATGTGCGGACATGTGCTCTTCTCTCGTTCTGCCGCGTCGGCGGCCTCGTGGAGACAAATACACAGCGCCGGATGGCTACCGATCCCAAAAGTGCCCAACCTGCCGCGAGACGTCTCGTCCCTACGCCGTGGGTTCAGGCGTCGGGCGATACGGCAATGGGCCAGTCGGCGGGGGAATCGCGCAGGGCGGATATGTCAGGCAGCGGCTTTCGGCACATCGCCCTGGCCTGGGCCGAGGTCATACCCAGTGTGCGCAGCAACCTCTCCGTCACCTCGTCGACGGTGGCATCCGTCTCGCGGTCGGGGCGCTCACGGAGCAGGGTGGTGAGGCCGACGAGCATGCCCCCGGCGATGGCCAGCCCGAGTTCGGCATCGCTGATGGTGAACCGGCCGCGGTCGATTGCCGCGGCGATGTCGCGCAGCGCTCGGGGGGACAGTCCACGATCGGACAGGATGAGCGAACCGCCGTTGGCGAGCAGGAGCGCGGCCTCTTCGGGGCGATAACGGAACAGCCTACCCGTCAGCCGGAAGTTGGTCGCGAAAGCCTCGGCGGGATCTTCCATCGAAGCGGTGAACACGTCGAGCAAAGCGCCGAGGTTGTCGAGGGCGTCGGTGATCGCCGCATCGAACAACTCCTCCTTGCTGGAGAAGTGGTTGTAGAAGGAACCCATGCCGACGTCGGCGGCTTGGGTGATCTCCAGGATGGGGGCGTTCAGCTTTCCTTCGGCGATGAAGCGTTGGGCCGCACGGACCAGCGCACCGCGGGTTTTCAGCTTGCGCCTCTGCAGGCGGTTCGCCGAGCCGAGGGGCGACGAGACGTCGCGCTCCTGCACGTTCATGGGCCGAAGATACCAGGCCGGTTCAGAGTTGAGGATTTCGTCAGAACTGGTTGACTGACGATCGCGTCGTATGTGACGATTTCATCAGAAAGTCTGAGAGGAGGCCGAGCGGTGGCACAGGCAGTGACATCCGTATCCGACGGGCATCGCAATCTGCACAGCGAACGCGGCGCGTTGGCCGGCGAACACCCCGGGCGATCGCGGGACCCGATCATTCGGGTCGAAGACATCGCGTGGCTGGAGTTCGACAAACCCGACCTCGTCCGCGCCGAGGCATTCGCCCGCGCCTTCGGGTTCGGCATCGCTCTACGTCACCCCGAGGAGCTTCACCTGCGCGGGACGAAAGCGGGGTCGCCCTGCGTGATCGTCCGGCGCGGTCGGCACACCCGCTTCGCCGGGCTCGCGCTGCGTGCCGCCGACGAGGTCGACCTCGTGCGCCTGGCCGACAAGACAGGCGCCGCGTTGCATCCGCTCCCCGAATCGATGGGGGGAGTGGCGGTGCAGTTGACCGACCCCAGCGGCATGGCAGTCAAAGTCGTCGCCGGCATGCACACCCTGCCCGCCCATCCGGAACAGACACCACAGGTGCGCAATACCGGAATCAACGATGCGCGGCTCAACGCCACGGTGCGCCCACCGCGGGTACCCGCGCGTGTGCAGCGTCTGGGCCATGTCGTGCTGCAGTCCACCACCTATCTGCACACGCTGAACTGGTATCTGGACACGTTCGGCATGATCGTCAGCGATTTCCTGTTCTTCCCCGGACAGCGGGTCCGCGGACCCGCCATGAGCTTCATCCGGTGTGATCGCGGCACCACCCCTGCCGACCATCACACCCTCGCACTCGCGCTCGGGCCGGCGAACCGCTACGTCCACTCGGCCTATGAGGTCAGCGATCTCGACGCGCTGGCCGCCGGTGGTGAATACCTGCGCGAGCGAGGCTATTTCCGTTCCTGGGGAATCGGACGCCACATCCAGGGCAGCCAGCTCTTCGACTACTGGCGCGACCCGGATGGCTTCCTGGTCGAACACTTCGCCGACGGCGACATGTTCGACAGCACGCTCGAACCCGGCTGGGCCCCGTTCACCGCATCGGGTCTGGCGCAGTGGGGGCCACCGGCCACCAAGGATTTCCTCGACGCGAGCCCCCGCGCAGCACGACACCAAGTGACCTCGATGCTCAGCGCTCTTCGCAGTGACAACGAATTCGACCTCGACCGTCTCATCGGCCTACTGAAAGTTGCGACCCAATGACCATTTCCGTTCTCCGCACGACCGATGGCTGGTGGGTGCAGACAAGCACCGGTGCCGCCAAGATCTCCACCACCGCCGCCACAACCGGCGAACTCCTCGCCGACCGCGCGGCCATCGAGGCCGCCGCCGCTTCGGAGGGTTCTGTCTCCATCGACGAGCTGAGCCTGCTGTCACCGGTCACCACCCCGTGCCGGGTGATCGCCCAGATGACGAATTTCGAATCTCACGTGCGGGACTCGGGGATGGACCCGAAGACGGTGCCACTGACGTTCTTTCGGAAATCCTCCGCGTCGATCAGCGGCCCCTTCGACGAGGTCGTTCGGCCCTCGCACGTGAACCTGCTCGACTACGAGATCGAGATCGGGCTCGTGATCGGCCGCGACGTGCCGGCGGGCACCACCATCACCGATGCCAACCTCGCGGACTACATCGCGGGCCTGACGATCACCAACGACGTATCTGCGCGCGACATTCAGCTGCCGCAAACCCAGTTCTACGAAGCAAAGTCGTACCCGACGTTCACCCCGGTGGGTCCGGCGCTGGTGCTTCTCGATGCGGCAGAGCTGGCGCGCTTCAGCGATCTGCGGCTGCAACTGAGCGTCAGCGGTGAGGAACGCCAGAACGCAGTCGTCGAGGGTGACATGCTCTATCGACCCCTGCAGGCACTGCAGTCCCTCACCCGGTTCCAGGATCTGGCCGCCGGGGATCTCATCCTCACCGGAACACCTGCAGGCACCGCACTGACCGCCCCGCCCAAACCGATTGAGATGATCGGCAACCTACTGCCCCCCGCCGTCAAGTGGAAGGCGTTCTTCTCCCGGCAAGCCAACAATACGAAGTACCTGCAGCACGGCGACATCGTCGAGGCCTCCATCGCCACCGACGACGGCGCCCTGGATCTGGGCACCCAGCGATGGGCGGTACGGCACGCATGAGCGCAGACCTGTTGTGGCCCAATGCCCAATCGCCGGAGGACATCACCGCCATCGAGGAGATCCCGCTCGATCGCCGCGGCCTGCCGGCATGTACCTACGACGTCGTCCTACGAGCCGCCAGATTGTGGCCCGACCGTATCGCAATCACCGTGCTGCCCGACGGAACCGACTATGCGCGCAGCGCGCGCCGAACGTTCGGTGAAGTCGCCGCCGATGTGACACGCGCGGCAAAAGCACTCCGCCACTTGGGCCTTGATCGGCGCAAAGCGGCGCTGCTGATCAGCCCGAACTGCGACGAGCTGATCTCCGCCACCCTGGCTGCCGAGGCCGCAGGCATCGCGGTACCGATCAACGGGTCGCTGTCCGGCGAGCACATCGCCGAGCTGGCGCGGCTCTCGGGTGCCCGGATCTTGATCACCGCCGCACCCGAACTCGACCCCGCCGGGGTGCAACGCGCCGCCGCCCTCGCCGAAGCGGGGTTGATCGACAGCGTGGTCTTGCTGCGGCCCACGCTGGCCGAAGGCCCCCCGCCGCCACCGCCAGACCTGCCCGGAGTCATCGTGGTCTATCTCTCGGCACTGCTAGCAGAGTACGACGCCCAGCCACTCGACGACGACCACGCCGAATCCGCCGATTTGGCAGCGCTTTTCCACACCGGCGGCACCACCGGTATGCCGAAGCTGGCCGCGCACACCCACGGCAACGAAGTGGCCGATGCATGGATGGTCGCCCTCAGCGCCGACCTCGACGAGGATGCCGTGGTGTTCGCCGCGCTGCCGCTGTTCCACGTCAACGCCTTGATCGTCACCCTGTTGGCACCGCTGCTTCGCGGCCAGCCGGTGGTGTGGGCCGGGCCGCTGGGATACCGCGACATGGGCTTGTATCAGAACTTCTGGCGCATCGTGGAGCACTACCGACTCGCGGCGATGAGTGCCGTGCCGACCGTCTACGCGGTCCTCGCCCAGATTTCCGTCGACGCCGACATCTCCAGCCTGACTTCTGCGGTGTCGGGTGCCTCGGCGCTGCCGGACACCGTGCGCCAGGATTTCCTGGACGCGACGGGAGTGAGCCTGGTCGAGGGGTACGGGCTCACCGAGGCCACCTGCGCCAGCGCCCGCAGCTTCGTAGATCACCCGCGCGCGGGGTCGGTCGGACAGCGCATGCCCTACCAACGCGCCAGGGCAGTCGAGGTCGGCGCCGACGGCACCTGGCGGGAGCTGCCCGCTGGTCAGGTTGGGACGCTGACCATCAGTGGACCGACCGTCTTCCCCGGCTACGTCATCGCGCGTTCCGACGACGGCTATGAGCTCGACGGCCGCGGCGCACTGCGCGACGGCTGGCTCGACACCGGCGATTTGGCCAGCGTCGACCATGAGGGTTTCCTCTACCTCGCCGGGCGGGCCAAAGATCTCATCATCCGCGGGGGGCACAACATCGACCCCGCGCTGATCGAGGACGCGCTGCTCGCCCATCCCGACGTCACCGCGGCGGCGGCAGTGGCACGGCCCGATGCCCATTCGGGCGAGGTTCCCGTCGCGTTCGTCGCCGTGCGACCCGGCGCCACCGTGACCGGCGACGAGCTCACCGCCTTCGTCGGCGAGCGGATCAGTGAACGCGCCGCGATGCCCAAGACGGTCACCGTCGTCGACGCCATCCCCGTGACCGACGTGGGCAAGCCCTACAAGGTGCCGTTGCGCGCGACGGCCGCCGAACACGCACTGACCGACGCCCTCGCCGGCGAGCCCGGGGTGCTGCGCATCGCCGGTCGCGTCAGTACCGGTACGCCCCTGGTGGTTCTCACGCTGGAGCCCGCGGCCGACCGCACGGCCGTGGAACGGATCGTGAAGTCGTTCGCGGTGAACGTCGAGATTCACCAGCAATGACCACCGCAGCGAACGACGCACCGGCCGAACACGTCTCGGTTGTCGTCGTCGGTGGCGGGCCCACCGGGATCACGGCCGCGACTCTGCTTGCCCAGTACGGCGTGGATACCCTTGTGCTCGACCGGTGGCACGGGGTGTATCCGCAGCCGCGCGCCGTCCACCTCGACGACGAGGTATATCGCATCCTGGCCCGACTCGGCGTTGCCCACGAGTTCGCCGTCATCTCCCGCCCCGCTCGCGGGCTGCGGCTCGTCGACCGCGCCATGACGGTGCTATCGCAGTTCGACCGCGATACGCGGCTGACACGCAACGGCTTTCCGGCGGCCAGCATGTTCGATCAGCCGGAACTGGAAGAACTTTTGCGCGCCAACATGACCCGATACCCGCACGCGCGCCTGCGCGGCGACACCGAGGTGCTCGGGGTGACCCCGCCGTCGGGTACACGACCGCTGCGCCTGCGGGTTCGCGACCGCTGCGGTGACCAGGAGTCGGTGATCACCGCGGACTACGTGCTGGGTTGCGACGGCGCCAACAGCATGGTGCGCGCGGCGATCGGGGCGTCCATGCGCAGCCTGAAGTTCGATCAGCGATGGCTGGTGATCGACATCGAGACCGAGGCCGACCTGCGCCAGTGGGAGGGTGTGCATCAGCTCTGCGATGATCACAGGGCAGGCACCTACATGCGGATCGGCCCGACCCGCTACCGCTGGGAGTTCCGGCTCCTCGAGCGGGAGTCGGCCGACGACTACGCCACCCTGCCCGCCCTGCGACCGCTGATCGCTCCCTGGACTCGGAATGTCGTCGACGCCGAACTGCAAGTGATCCGTGTCGCCGAGTACACCTTTCGCGCTCAGCTGGCCGACCAATGGCAGCGTGGCAACATCTTCCTGCTCGGTGACGCCGCCCATCTCACACCACCGTTCATCGGGCAGGGGATGGGCGCCGGTCTGCGCGACGCGATGAACCTGGCCTGGAAGGTCGCCGGTGTGCACCGGGGCGATCTGCCGCCGGGGGCCCTGGACAGTTACCAGGCTGAGCGTCGCCCGCACGCCCGCCACATGATTCTCATGGCGCGCAACATCGGGCGCGCGATGACCTCCGGTGGTCGCATCGGTGCGCTCGCACGGGCTCTCGTGCTGACGCGGCTACACGTGGTACCGGGGCTGAGAGCCAAGCTCACCGATTCGCAGACTCCGTCGCTTCGGTCCTCGTCACTTGTCCGACGTACCCTGCGTACTCGTGGCGTCGCCGGAGCGCTGTGCCCGAATGCTCTGCTGGAGGCCAACACTCGCCTCGATGACGAACTGGGCTACGGATTCGGCCTGATCACCAGCGTCCCCCTAACCCCATCCCAGCGGCAGATGGTCACGGTCCGTGGGGCACGACCGGTCCTCGCCGGGGCGGGGTCGGAACTGGGCCGCTGGCTCGACCGCCATCGTGTTGCCGCGGCGGTGGTCAGGCCCGACCGAACCGTGCTGGCCGCGGGCCGTGACGTCAGCGCGGTGTGCCGGGCCCTTCCCGTGTACACGCTCGATCACTCGACCGCGCCAACGAGCGCGGCCCAGCCCGTGAAGGATTGACCACGTGCTCCGTCATCTCACGGCGCTACCGGTGTACCGTCGCGACATCTACACGCGCGCAGCGCTCCTCAAACCACACCCGCACTACCGGGCACTGCGCGAACTGGGGCCGGTGGTGTGGTTGCCCCGGCACCGCCTCTACGCCCTGCCCCGCTACGCCGAGTGCAAGGAGACGCTGCGGGACGACGGCCGGTTCGTGTCCGGCCACGGGGTAGCCGCCAATCCGATCGCCAACCGGCTGTCGCGCGGCACCACCCTCAGCAGCGACGGCGCCGACCATGAGCGGCGGCGCAAGCTGGTCGCGCACCGGCTGATGCCGCGAGCCTTGCGCACGGTGGGCGACGATGTCGGCGCACAGGCTCGCAGTCTCGTCGACGAAGCCGTACGCGGGGGAACTGTCGACGCGGTGTCCGACCTGGCCACTGCCCTTCCGATGGCCGTCGTCCCGGATCTCGTGGGGTGGCCTCGCGATGAGCGTCACCACTTACTCCACTGGGCTGCAGCGACATTCGATATTCTCGGTCCGGCGAACTGGCGTGCGCTCACAGCGGCCCCCCGCAGTCTGCACATGCTGCGCTTCGCTCGACGGCTGGTGCGTGACCGCAACGTGCTGCCGGGAAGCATGGCGGAGGAACTGCTCACCGCCGTCGACGACGGCACCCTGGCCGTCGAGGAGGTGCCGCCCCTGCTCATCGACTACATCGCCCCGTCGCTCGATACGACCATCAGCGCCATCTCGAGTGCCCTGCTTCTGTTCGCCCGCCATCCCGAACAGTGGCAGCTGCTCAGAGAAGATCCCTCGTTGCTGCCCAACGCCGTCAACGAGGTCGTGCGGTTTGAGTCACCGCTACGTTCCTTCACTCGAAAGCTGCTGCACGAGAGCACTATCGGTGATGTACAGCTTCCCGCTGGTGCGCGCGTGCTGGTGATGTATGCCTCTGCCAACCGCGACGAACGTGAATGGGACGCTCCCGACATCTTCGACATCCGCAAAAGTGCGGGACGCCACGTCGGGTTCGGCAGTGGCGCGCACGCCTGCGCCGGCCAGGGCCTCGCGCGAATGGAAACCACCGCCATGCTGCAGGCTCTCATCGAGCGCGTCGACCGCATCGAGATCGCCGCAGAGCCGAAATGGGCCGTCAACAACATCATTCACCGCCTCGAGCACCTCCCGGTCCGGCTCATCCCGGCTTAGCGCGACTAGGGCGCAGTACGCGGGGGTCCACTTGCTCGCGTCATCCACCAGACACCCGCGGTGATGAGGAGCAGAACTCCGCCGGGGATGAGATTCGCCGGTGAGCCGACCGCCTGTGAACGGTTGTTCAGCTCTGCTCCCAGGTCGATGTGCAGGGTCGTCGCAAGCAGGATGTTCAGGTTGTAGACGCTATGGAGGACAACAGCCATCTCTAGCCCGCCCGTGCGCCAGGTGAGAACCGCCATCGTGCCGAAAAGGACGAGGTAGGACGTCAGCAGATAGGGATCCAGTGTCCCGTGCATCAGCGAAAAGACCACGGTGGTAGTGACGATCCCGCAGATCAGTCCGACATGGGTGTTGCGAGCCCATGAGCCGACCACTCGGAACATCAGTCCGCGAAAGCCGTACTCCTCACCCGCGGCCGCGAGCGGCGTCACGAGGAGGCCGCTCAGAAACAGGGCGACGAGATCCACGGTCGTCCAGTCGGTCGTCGCGCTGTCCTGCAGGGCGACGGCTGCGTTGGCGATCAGGACCGGCGGTCCGAACAGCAGCAGCGTCTTGCCCAACACGCCGAATCGGAAGCGTCCGGCTACAGAGGACAGCGACCCGGCGGGCACTCCATAGATCAGGCGCTGCAGCAGCATGCAGTACGGGATCAGCGCGGCCAGCGACAGCGAGCCGGCGATATGGCGTAGCGGGGTGAATTCCTCTGTGCGGCCGAGGACATGCCTGTCGATTACGACGGAGAGCTCGGTGAACAGAATGCCGAAGCCGACGAACCCGCTGAAGAGCAGGGCGATCGTCAGGATTCCACGCCACACGCCGCGACGGGAGCCCGCGAAGGCGCGGTGATACTCGGCGCCCGCGCGGGTTTCTTCGGCCGAACTGCGCGGTTCGTCGCGCAGCAGCCACGGTCGGTCGATCACGGTCATGGATGCACTTTCTGGTTCGGAGATCGCAATGAGAGGACTAGCACACTGTGATAGTCGGGGTTCGTGCCGACGCTAGCACACTGTGATAGAAAGTCTGGGGGAGGTGAGTCGGGCATGACTGCATCGCAGGAGTTGGACACCCGGAGCAAGATCCTCATCGCCGCGGCGACAATGCTGGGCGAGGATCCGACTGCCAGGCTCAGTGTTCGCGCGGTGGCGGCGCGCGCCGGGGTCAGCACCGGATCACTTCGGCACTTCTTCCCGACTCAACAGGCATTGATCGACACGGTGGTAGCCGGGATGCAGACGCTCGACCTCCCCGAAGATCCGATGGCCGATACCTCACGAGGTCCCGCCGAACGCCTCCAGGCGTGCCTGCACATGCTTCTCGCGGCGGTGGGCGCGGGCGAGGAAGCGCGCCGGCATTGGACGGCGCTCCACAACGCCTACGTCGCTTCCCCGCCGCCCGAAGATTCGACCCACGTGTTCTTGGCGCTGGAGCGCCTGGCGGTCGATCGTGTGCAGCGCTGGCTGTTCGCCCTACAGGAGGAGGGGGTACTCGGCGCCGGCGACCTCGAGGCGCCCGCGCGCTTCCTGCTCACCGTGGTCAACGGGCTGGCTTTCGAGCGCGCGCTTCCCGGCGCCTGCGCCCGAATCGGTTTCGAGGCGAACACGCTGAAAACTGCGGTGTCTGCGGTGTTGTCGGACAGCTGAGAGTGAGTCGCTCACCCGAGAACAGGTGTGCGCCCCGCGGTCAGGGCGTCGAGGCGGTCCTGCATCGCACGACGAACACGGTCGGCGAGATCTTCGGGGGACTCAGTCGCATCGGGCACTATCGCCGGCATCACCGCGGTGACGAGCTTGGTGGGCAGTGGAATGTAGGGCAGCAGGCCGACCACGCCGAAGTTCACGCCCCAGGGGATCGACACGCTGAGCGGAAGAGCTTTGACGCGCAACAACTTCGGTAAGCGAAGCGCTCGAGCGGCGGCCTGGCCGTCGCTGAGCACCAGCAGCGATTCACCTGCCCCTGCTGTCACCACCGGCACGATCGGAACGTGGTGCTCCTGTGCCAGACGCGCGAATCCCGAGCCGTGAAACTTGATCGTGTTCCGGTCCCGCCACGACTTTCCGGCATCGACGTCGCCACCCGGAAAGACGAGAACATGGTGGCCGGCGTCAAAAGCCTCGTCCGCTGCCTCCCGGCTGCCCGGGGTGCCGCCGAAACGTTCGACCACCGAACCGACGCCGAGGGTCCATGCGATCTGATGCACCATCGCGGTGGTGGGCCGCGTGACGCCCGCGGCTTGCCGCGCTGCCACGAATGCCCCGACATTGAGATCGATGACTCCACCGAAACCGTGGTTGCACACGAAGAGCACGGGCCTGTCGGGCACCGCAGAGTCGATGCGAACCTCATGCCGGTGGTACACCCGCAGGTAGGTCTGAAGTGCCGCGGACACCCAACCGGGCGGCGCGATATCAGGCTGCTCCGTCACGCCGGAAGGCAATCGTCGTCGCGGCGGCATACGTGCACGGCGGTACGCATGCAAACTCCCTCCGGCCCAAGTGTGCGAACGCTATCAAAGCCCGCAACCAGGGTGCAGTACACCCAGGTTGAGCGCTTCTGGCGTGGCTAGCCTTTTCAGTCATGAACCGAAACACACTCGGTGGTCTCGATGTGTCAGCCCAGGGTCTTGGCTGTATGGGCATGAGCGAGTACTACGGCGCCACGGACTGGGATACCAGCATCGACACGATCCGCCACGCCATCGACAGCGGGGTGACGTTCTTCGACACCGCAGACCAGTACGGCGCAGGGCACAACGAGGTTCTGCTCGGCCGCGGGATCGCCGGTCGCCGTGACGATGTCCAGATCGCGACGAAGTTCGGCATCGACCGCAGCAGCGGCGACGATATGCGGATCTACCGCGGCGATCCGCCGTACGTGAGGCGGTCTTGCGATGCCTCCCTGCTGCGACTGGGCATCGATCACATCGACCTCTACTACTTGCACCGACCGCCGCAGAACGCCGAAATCGAGGAAACCGTCGGTGCGATGGCCGAGCTGGTGACGGCAGGCAAGGTGCGCTATCTCGGGCTCAGCGAGGTGACTGCCGACCTACTGCGGCGTGCGCACGGAGTGCATCCGATTGCCGCCGTGCAGAGCGAGTACTCGCTGTGGACCCGAGATGTCGAGCAGCTGGCACCCGTGATGGCCGAACTCGGGGTCGGGCTGGTGCCGTACGCCCCTCTGGGACGGGGCTTCCTGACAGGCGCGGTGCAGACCGAGACATTGGACGCCAACGACTTTCGGGCTCGCAACCCTCGCTTCATCGGGGAGGCGGGTGAGCGAAACCAGGCCATCGCCGCCACCGTCCGCACCGTCGCCGACCGGCTTGGCGTATTGCCCGCGCAGGTCGCGCTGGCCTGGGTGTACGCCCAGGCGCCGCGGTTGAACGTCACTGTGGTGCCGATTCCGGGGACCCGCCACGCGGCGCGTCTCGACCAGAACGTGGCCTCCCTGTCGATCGACCTGGATGCCGACGCGGTGGCGCAGCTGCAGCCACTCAGTGACATGGTGATGGGCGGCCGTTACACCGATCACGGGGTGAGGTGAGTTAGGTGCCTCAGAAGACGGCGTCGATTGCGCTCACGGTGATCTCGAACGAGCCCTGCTGCTTGTCGAGAATGTAGAGCGAAACCTGGTTGATGGTCGACGGGTCCAGCGTCGCCGGGGCATTCGGTTCGGGATCGAGACGCTGGCCGACCGGTTCGAACCCGGACACAGGCAAGTCGTAACTGCGCCCCACACCAGGCTCGGTGGCGAACCGCTGTATGTAGGACCACGACTGCCCGGCCTCGCCCACCTTCAACAGGTAGGTCTTCCCGTCGCCCGATGCGCTTACCCGCAGGGCGTCGGCACCCGTTGCCCTGCGGCCGATCTCGGGATTTTGAGGTCCCCGCGCTGAGGCAAACCCGCCATTGTTCTCCAGCGAGATGGTGCCGGAGAATACGAGGCCGCCCTTGGCGAACCTGATCCTGGAGGTGGATTTGCCGCCCATCACAGGATCGTTGATCGTGGTCCAACGTGCCACCTCGTCGGCGTTGCGGAGGTCGACGAGAAGGAGGTCCGAGGCGCCCGCGGTGGTGCTCGGCGGGCTCGTCGTCATGTCGGCGTCAGCCGGCTGCCCTATGCTCCCGCACGACACCGCTATCAGCGCTGAGCAGGCGAACGCCAGCCCCATACGGATCCTCGGCATCAGCACTGGCTCGAATCTGATTGCGCCTCGCGGGCTCGCATCGGCATTCCGTCGACAACGGCGTAGAACGTCTGCAGGTCCGGTACGTCGTCGACGCGAAACTTCTCGCCACCGTCTTTGCCGATCAGCACCACCGTGAATCCGTCGCGGCCCACGCCGTACGCATCCGCGAGTCGCTGCGGCTCACCGGTTTCCATCGGTCGCCCATCAAAGGTGCCGGAACCGTCGGCCAGGATTACGCCCGCCACCATCTCACGCCCGACGAAGTCGCATCGGGTGGCCTCGATCCGGTTCAGCGTCTCGACAAGGCGCGGGTCACTCGACGTCGGCGCGAACACGAGCAATGGTCGGCTTTCCCACAGGAAGTCGTCGAGGTCGGCGGCCGAAGCAGGCGTTGATCCCAGCACAGAGCTGACCACCAACGCCGCCAGGACGAACGTCGACCGGACCAGCGTGCGCATGCTTGACACGCGGTGGGTAGTACCCATTCACACCCTGCCCGAATCGTCGCCGAAGACCCGTCAGACCTTCTCAGCCTCGACGAGATCGTGGGGGACGACCGAGAATCGGCGACCGGTGGGCCGCAGACCCACTCTGGTGAACAGAGCGGCCAGTTCGTTCTCCGAGCGCAGCCGTCCTCCGTCGCGCTGGGTCAGCGTGTGGAGGTCGAGCAGCGGCGAATACGGATTGGGGCAATTGCGGGGCTGGAGGTATTCGATGACCACCAGCTTGCTTCCCCGGGGCATGGCCTTCGCCACAGCTCCGAGCACGGCCACACAGCGCTCGTCGTCCCAGTCGTGAAGGACATCCTTGAGCAGATACACATCGGCTTCCACATCGAGGGAGCCGAGGATATCCCCCTCCACTGTCTCGACGCGGTCGGCGACACCGCGCTCGCGAAGCAAACGCGCAGCCTCGGCGAGCATGGCCGGACTGTCGACGAGAACTCCCCGAACGCGGGCCGTCGTCACGACCACCGACAACAGCGTGCCGATGCCACCGGCGACATCGCACACCACGGCCCCGTCCGGCCAGGGGTAGGCGCGAGCGATCGCGCGGGCGCTGATCTCGGTGGCCTGTCGCATCGTCGCCGCGAAGATCTGGCCCTCGCCGGGATGAGCGGCATACCAATCCCACACCGACATTCCGTGCACGGCGGCGAACGAACTGTTGCCGCTGCGGACGCTGTCGGCGAGCCCACTCCAGGCGTCGACGGTCGACCGCATGCCCTTGTACCGCATCCACGCACGAAGCGAGGCGGGGTGATCGGTGCGCAGCACGGCGCCCGTGCGCGTCAATGTCACCGCCCCGCTGCGGCGGTCCATGGAACAGAGACCGCAGGCCACGGCTCCTCGCAGCAGCCGATGAGTGGTGTCCGGATCGCTGTCGACACGGGCGGCGATCTGTTGCGCCGTCATCGGGCCGTCGGCGAGGACGTCGGCGATCCCCAGTTCAGCGATGGTGGCGGCGACCTGCACGGCACCAACGCCCTCACCCAGATCGAGTAGCGCTATCTGGGGCGGCACCAGGCGGTCGGCGAACTGCTTGAGCTTGCGCCGCAGCGCCAGCGTGGCCAGAACCACGGGGAGGGGCGTCGATGGCATCCGTGCAGGCTAACCGCTGAGACGGCGAACCGACGCGACCTGTCGGTGGGCGGGGTTAGCGTAGGTAGGTCAGGGCCCCCGATGAACCCTGGGAGCGGGGGATGCTTGTTCTCAACATCCGCATCGGGGGCCCTGCCTGGGGCGGCTGCCAGTCGAATCGTCCGTGTAAACGGACAGTGCAGCCGAACCCAGAACCCTCTGTTCCCCGATTTGTCGATGATCAATACATCGTGTTGGGGGGCATTCAGCCGGCGGACGCGTTCAGCCCCGAGTCACCTCGCCGACCGTGAACGCAGAAGCACGTCAAGACCTGGATGACCGGGGCGAACGCCACGAGATCCTGGTGGTCCGAGCTGAAGTAGAACTCCGCCAGATACCGGTCATGGTTTCCGTGCACACCGACGGCCAGGACGGCGTCGTAGCCGAGCTGCTCCAGCAGCGCCACCTCAGCGGGATCAGAACCCGGAAGGCCCTGTGCGGCAACGAAAGTGGACGCATCGGCGAGTGCTCTCGCGGTCTCCGGATAGTCCGCGAGGGCGCAGCCGTCGATGTTGAGATCGGTCAGGATGGCCAGTCCGGACCCGGGGTCACGCACGATGTCCACCTTGCGCAGGGTGACGAGCTCGGTGCCGTCCTCGTTCACGACGGACAACGCGTAGGCGCAGGTGCCGACCAGCTGTTGCATCTGCACCGCCAGCACCTCCAGCGCCTCCAGCGCCGACAGGCCCGGGTGGGCGCGCGTGATGTCGACCACGGACCGGCACAGGGCTTCCAGCTCCGATCGGTGCGCCCCCTGCCGGTGGAGGCGCTGGGCCGCACCCGGGACGACTTCGGTCGGGCTCACCGCGCTGTAGTGGGCGGGCCCGTGGCGCTTGGCCTCGATCAGCGCCGCGTCGGCGGCGTCGAGGAGTTCGCCGCCGGAGCGCCGTTCCGCGTCCGACCTGGCCGCCCCCCACGAGATCGTCACCGGGGTGTTCATCGTCTCGCGGAACCGGCGCGTCGCACTGTTCGCGAATCCCTGCGCATCTGCCAGCGTGGCATCGGCAAGCAGAACGCAGAACTCATCGCCGCCCAACCGGGCGACCATCGCACCATCGACGGCGGCGACCGTCGAGGTGAGCACACCGGCGAAGTGGCGCAGCAGCTGATCCCCAGCCGGATGACCGTCACGGTCGTTGATCTGTTTGAAGCCGTCCAGATCACACATCAGAGCAACCACCGATGAGGTTGCCCAGTCCTGCTGCTCGAACCATCGGTCGACGGCGCGCCGGTTGGCGATACCGGTCAGCGCATCCTCGAACGCGTACGCCGACACCGTGTTCAACAACTCCGAACGCGCGATGGCCACGGCGGTGTAGGTGGCGATGGCCTGCAGCAGCTGGGCGTCTCCGTGGTCGAAGCGATGGCCACCGGAGGAGCTGGCCCAGATCTCGCCCCACATCACATCGCCGTGGACGATCGGAACGCCGAGCTCGCACTCCTTGCCGAGGTCGGTGAGCAACTGGCGCGACTCCGGAGGGCAACGCTCGTCCTCGATGCAGTGCACGTAGGCCCTGCCGCCGATCAGCAGGTCGGTGACGTCGGTGTCCACCCCGACCTCGTAGCACTCGTCGGTGGGCCAGCGCTCCTCGTGAGCTGCGAGGTCACCGACGTTGACGAGGGTGCGCAGGATGTTGCCCTCGCGTTCCCACCGACTGATCGACACCGACGCCGCGCCGAGCGCGATCAGCGCCTGCTCGGCGATCACCTCGAGGACCTCGTCGAAGTAATCCGAGCTCAGCACAGCATCCGAGATTCGCAACAGCGCTTTCAAGATCGGAACCTCGGCGGCGTCTCCGATCAATCGGTGCAGCACCGGGTCGGCGCCGCTGACGAAAGGTTGATGGTTGCGTTCGGCGAGCGGCGCGCGAAAGGCTGCACTCAACCGACGTGGCACCGCTTCCCCTCTGCTTCGGACTCCGGTCCTGCGATGATACGTCCGCGGTCGCCGTCACCGTCGCCATGCGACGATGCCGTCAGCAAATCCTTTGGAGCAACTCGGGGCGGCTCAGACCTTTCCGCCCGGGAAGATCGTCTTGACGGCGTTGGTGATGTTCTCGCGTGCGGCGGCCTCACCGGTCGGATCCAGCGATCCGATGGCCATCACATAGCGCCGATCGGGACCGATCACGCCGGTCGACACGTGCAGTTGGTTGCCGCCGTTCCAGCAACAGAACCAGCCCTGCTTGACCGCAACCGGTTCGGCGTAGAGACCGTCCGGTATGCCGAACCGCTGCGGGTACCCGTCGAGACCTGTCGGCGTGGACTGCGCGAGGTCGCCGAGGATGATGTCGGCTTTGTTCGGTGGCAGGCCACCGGTGCCGTCCAACAACATGTCGTAGTAACGGACGAGATCATTCGCGGTACTTGTGGTCACGTCCCAATGCCCGTTCCAGGGCGCGGCCGTACCTGCCAATCCATACCGCGCCTTGATCCTGGCGATGATCGCGCTTCCGCCGCTGCGGTCCCAAAACGTCTGAGCCGCACTGTCATCGGACGACCGCAACATCCTGTCGAGAGCCGCGCGGTCGTCCGTGGACAGCGTCGTCTTGCCTTCCGACTCCTGCAGCAGCAGGTCGTCGGCGATAAACAGCTTCACCACCGATGCGATGGGGAAGGACGAGTTGGCGCCGCTGGAGGCGACCTGCCCAGTGGTGCGGTCGAGCACCGCCGTGTCGATCTCGGCGCCGGAGGCAGCCGCATCGGCGGAGGCCTGTTTGACGCGGGCATCGAGCCCGGGAAGCGGCGCCGTGGGCTGCGCAGGCGGCGCCTGCGGGGCGACCGCGGGTGCCTGCGGGACGTGCTCGGTGGCCGGCGGCGAACCATGGACCTGCGCCTCGCAGCCGTTCACGAGGAGCGCGACGGACACGAGCGCTGTCGCCGTCATCGCACAAGTGGGCAACTGCCGAGGCATGGGTTCCTCCAAGACGATCGTGAAGCGGGGTCGGTCTGGCCGGCCCCTACCTAATACCCAGGTTAATCGGCATCAACCGAGGTGGCCCGGCTCGTATCGCGGACGAGTGGACATCGCCGTCGTCAGTTCGTAGCCTTTGCGAGTCATCACCAGCAGGGCCCTGAGGTCCTCAATCGAAGGATTGTGACTGTCCGCGTGACCCGGGTGCGCCACACATTTCGGCGAACGGTCTGCGCTTCGGTGACCGCGATGCTGGTCCTGGGTGTACCCGGGGGGATGGTCAACGCGGATCCGGCCGCCGACGCGTTGGCCCAACTCAACGAACTGT
This sequence comes from Mycolicibacterium iranicum, assembly GCF_002101705.1. GTDB lineage: Bacteria > Actinomycetota > Actinomycetes > Mycobacteriales > Mycobacteriaceae > Mycobacterium > Mycobacterium iranicum. The sequence continues at coordinate 242,869 of NZ_LQPC01000028.1, forward strand.
CCCAGCAAGCCGTGCAGAGCCGCGAGGCGGTGACCGCAGCCCAGCGCGAGGCCGAGGCCAAGCTGTCCGAACAGACGGCCGCTGCCGAACGTCACCGCGCCGATCTGGCGGCCCTCGAAATCGCCAAAGCCCAACTCGAGCCTTATCAGGCCGCCGTGGACCGGATCGCGGCGATGGACTACACGAGCGGGCGTGACGTAGAGTTCGCGGGGCTGTTGACCGCCTCGTCCCCGCAGCAGCTGATCGATCAACTGTCGATGCAGCGCACCGTCGGCGCTCGCATGGCCGATCAGATGAAGGCGTATCACTCGGCTCGGGATCGTGCTGCGGTCGCCGCCCAGGCATCCGAGAAGTCCGCTGCCGCGGCCGGTGCCGCGGTCGAGTCGGCCGAAGCCGTGCGCGCCGAGCTGCAGGCCAAGCTCAACGAATTGTTACGGCAGATCGCCGCCGCCGAGGCGCAGTACGCGGCGCTGACGCCGCAACAGCAGGCCATCGTCGACAGCGCACCGCCACCACCGGCTGCGCTGCCCATGGTGCCGCCCGGCGACGTCGCACCGCCGCCGGTGGTCCTACCGGACAATCCCGAGGCGCTGCCCGTCGGTGTCGCATACGAAGCCGGGCTGCAGCCCAACGCCGTCCTGGCCGCGCGCGCCGTCAGCCGGCAGTTCCCGCAGATCTCCGATATCGACGGAGTCCGGCCGGACTCCAAGCCGTGGCATCCCAGCGGTCTCGCGATCGACATCATGATCCCGAATCCCGACAGCCCAGAGGGCATCGCGCTGGGAGATCAGATCCTGGCCTTCGCGATGAGCAACGCGGGCAGGTTCGGGCTCCAGGACGTGATCTGGCGCGGCACCTACTACACGCCTGCCGGTCCGCAGGCCTCGGGCTACGGGCACTACGACCACGTGCACATCACGGTGACGCCGCGCCGCTAGGCCGTGCGCGCGCTCCACTCCGAGGTTCGCTCGGGTGTCGCCTTCGCGAGCGCCTCACGAGTCCGCTCCGCGTCGAAATCCTTGCCGTACACCGGTGTTCCGGGCTGCTGACGCCACGACTCCGCGATCGGGCCTGCGTTGACCGGGTCGAATCCCAATGCGTCCACGATGCCGTGGACGAGTTCGCGCCCGGCTCCGTCTTCGCCGGCGATGGGGAGTGCGATGCGGTCCGGCGTCCCGCCTGGCGTCCCGCGCTCGAGTAGGTGCTTCCAGAAGATGCCGTTGAAAACCTTGTAGACGGGCGCGCCGATCTGCTCGGCGACCCATGCGCTCTCGACCTGACCGTCCTCGATGCCGGCGATCTCACCGTCGCGCTGCTGTGGGTAGTAGTTGTTGGTCTCGATCACCGGGGCGCCCGGCCTGCGCGCGTCGACGATTCCGTCGGCGAGGTCGGGCACGTTCTTCTGCGGAATGCTCACGATGACGAGATCGGCGTCGGCTGCGGCGTCCTTGGCCCACACCGCGGTGGCCCCGGTCTCGTCGGCCAGGTCTGCGAGCGTCTCGGGGGCTCGCGAATTCGCCACTCTCACGTCATGTCCGAGTTCGCGAAGCCGCCGCGTCAGCGTGCCGCCGATGTGTCCCGCTCCGATGATGCCGATGTTCATGAAGGCGGCAACAGTCCGCTATCGGCCCCTATTCCTAGGGGTGGAAGTTCCACTGACCGCAGTCCTGGGCCAGCACATCGTTGACGTCGACGCGGATGCCCCCGACCACCGGTCCCGGATTCGATGCGGTGTCGATGATGCGCTGATAGAGCACCGCGGCGGGATAGATCTGGCCGTTGGACCATGACCGCGTCTGCCAGGCCCACACTCGGCCCGCGGTTCCGGACCTGCCGATCACGCCGTCGGCTGCAGCCCACGTGCACGGTCGGATGCCGGCGTAGATCCCGGTGCGCTGAACCCCGATGACTGAGTTGATGCCTCGAAACCACGGGAGCGCCAGTCGGTTCCACGTGTCACGGTCGATGTCGTCGTCGACGCTGAAATAGATCGGCGCGCTCTTGCCGCCGCCGGCGGCGCTGTGCAGCGCCCAGGCGGTGCGGGCGTCGGCCACACCGCCGGGGTACCCGCGGGTGAAATCAGACGGCGCCGTTCCTCCCGGTTTCCCGTACTGGTAGTTGCTGACGATCACCAGGCCCGCGGCGGTCAGCTGCTTCGCATAGGGCAGGGTGATCGGTTTGGCACCGAAGTTCGATCCGGGCCGCGACGTTGAGACGTAATTGATCACCCCGGCGTGGCCGGCGGCGCGGATGTCCTGAGCCGGGATTTGGCGCATCGCAAAGTCGATCAGCGTGGGAGCGGCGGCCGACGCGGCGGGCGAACGGATGCCGGATGCCGCACCGAATCCGGCCAGTGCCGTCGCCGCGGCGGCGTAGCGCAGCGCGTCACGCCGGGAGATCGACACCGGGCGATGTTAACAAAGTGGTTGGTGTGACCAGCGTGATCTCCGGCCGGGACACGCCGGTGGTCAGCCGATCGCCCACAACCCCAGGCTGAGCGCGAAAGCACTCAAGCCGAGCGTGGTCTCCATCACGGTCCAGGTCTTCAACGTCGTCTTGACATCCATTCCGAAGAAGCGGCTGACCAGCCAGAAGCCGGAATCGTTGACGTGGGACAGCACCGTCGCGCCGGCGGCGATGGCCATCACCAGTGCCGTGAGCTGAACGTTGCTGAGCCCTGCCGCGGCGACGGAGGCACTGAGGAGCCCGGCCGTCGTCGTCAGAGCGACGGTCGCCGAACCCTGCGCGACCCGCAGCAGCGTCGAGATCAGGAAGGCCTGAAGTATCAGGGAGAATCCGAGATTCGACAACGAGCCACTGAGGGCGTCGCCGATGCCGCTGGTCCGTAGCACGCCACCGAACATTCCGCCCGCACCGGTGATCAGGATGATCGCGCAGATCGGTCCGAGTGCGTTGTCCAAAATGTCGGTGACATCGGACATCGAGCGGCCGCGCAGACCGAGCACCAGCGTCGCCACGATCACGGTGATCAGCAACGCAATCGACGTGGTGCCGATCAACTTCAAGAATCCGGCCCACGTGGCACCCTCCTCGATCACACCGGCGGTCATCAGGGTGTCGATCACGGTGTTGCACGAGATGAGCACGAACGGCAGCAGCAGCACACCGAGGACGGTGGCGAAGGCGGGCGCGGTGCGGGTCGTGGTGGTCGTCGTACCGGCCGCCGCGCCATCGTTATCGGCATCGCGTCCGCCGTTGATCTCGCCGAACAGCGCGGTGGGGACATCGACATGCACCTTGCGGCCGATGAACTGAGACACCAGGAATGCGCCGACGTACCAGGACACGACGGCGACCGGGACGCCGATGATCAGAGTCAGGCCGATGTTCGCTCCGAGCAATTCCGAGGCCGCGACGGGACCCGGGTGCGGTGGAACCAGAGCATGCATGGCGGCAAAGGCGCCGGCCGCCGGGAATGCGTACAGCAGGACCGAGCCGCCGAAGCGTCGCGCGACCGTGATGATGATGGGCAGGAAGACCACCAGTCCGGCGTCGAAGAAGATCGGGAAGCCGAACAGCAGTGCGGCAATGCCGAGGGCGAGCGGGGCTCGCTTTTCCCCGAATCGACCTATCAGTGTGTCGGCGAGAACCTGAGCGCCCCCGGTGATTTCGAGCAGTCTGCCGATCATCACGCCGAAGCCGACCAGCAGGGCCACCGAGCCCAGGGTGTTCGAGAAGCCGGACGTCAACGCGCTGGGGACATCGGCGACCGGAATGCCGGCGGCCAGCGCGGTCAGCGCGCTCACCAGGACCAGCGCGACGAATGCGTGCAGCTTGACCTTGATGATCAGGAACAGCAGCAGCGCGACCGCACCTGCCGCGATGAGCAGCAGAGTTGTTGTGCCGTATGCCGGATCAATGGCCTCCATGAGATCCCCTATCCGTGGTGTCGTGAACTGTTGTGGCTACGTATTTGTGGTGGCGATGTACGAGTCGACGATCGAATCGATGCTCTGATCCACGTCGATGGCGACGCCCTGCTCGTCGGGCTCCAGAGGTTCCAGCGTCTCGAATTGGGACGCCAGCAAGGCCGCGGGCATGAAGTGGCCCGGGCGGCTCGCCTGTCGTCGGCCGATCGTCTCCGGGGAGCCCGCCAGATGCAGGAATTCGATGTCGGCGCGGTGCTGTCGGAGCTGGTCCCGGTAGACGCGTTTGAGGGCTGAGCAGCTCATCACCCCGCCGTCGGGGTGCTGCGCCAACCACTCTCCGATCGCCTCCAGCCAGGGATATCGGTCGTCGTCGTCGAGGGCATGGCCGGCGGTCATCTTGGCGATGTTCTCCGGAGGGTGAAAGTCGTCCGCGTCGGCGAAGGGGACTCGCAGCCGCTGCGCGAGCGCTGCGCCGACCGTCGACTTACCTGACCCCGAAACTCCCATGACGACGATTGGTGACGGCATGACCTCTTACCCATTCGATGTGGCTGACGTCACATGATCGTGCCTCAAAGATCATACTAATGCAAGTGTCAGATTGAGAAAGGCCTGTTTTACGAACGACCGGCCGCCAATCTGGCATCATTCAGCAATGCTCGATCGGTCCTCCGGCGTCGCCCGCCACGGCAGTCTTCTGACTGCTCTGGGGACTGCCATCGTGTCCGGTCAGTACCCGCCCGGACGGGTCATCACTCTTGACGGGGTGATCGCCGAACACCGCGTATCGCGCAGCGTCGCGCGGGAGGCGATTCGGGTGCTCGAATCCATGGGAATGGTCGAGTCGCGGCGCAGGGTCGGAATCACCGTTCAGCCTGCGGCGAAGTGGAACGTCTTCGATCCGATGCTGATCCGGTGGCGCCTCGATGTCGGGGACCGCACGGCCCTGCTGACCTCGCTGTCGGAATTGCGACTCGGGTTCGAGCCGGCGGCGGCGGCATTGGCCGCGCAGCGCGCTACTCCGCATCAATGCCGGATCATGGCGTCGGCGGTGTCGGACATGGTGGTGCACGGCCGATCGGGTGATCTCGACTCGTATCTGTTGGCGGACAAGATCTTTCATCAGACCTTGCTCGAGGCCAGCGGCAACGAGATGTTCCGCGCGCTGGCCGGGGTGGTCGACGAGGTGCTCACCGGACGCACTCAGCACGGGATGATGCCGGAGAAGCCCAAGATCGCGGCGATCGCCCTGCATGACGAGGTGGCGCGCGCAATCAGGATGGGTGAGGCGAAGCAGGCCGAGGAGGCGATGCGAGCCATCATCGACGAGGCCGCCGCGGCGGTGGTCGACGAACTACCGGCACCATGACTGGTGATCACGAAAACGAGCGAGATGGACCCCCGATTCGCTTCCCGTCAACTCGGTTGCCGCAGTAGGATTACTGCACTTCAGAGCCGAGGGCCTGGTTGCTGCGAGTTTCGCGGAGCCGACCGGATGAGGGGTATCCCGATATGGTCACCGCCAGGCATTCGCGACAGCAGCAACACTGCACCGAGGTCGTTTCGAGGCGCCGTCACCGCCGGGGTGGGTCACGCACGGTGCAGCCCTATGGCTGGCTGGGCGCGGGCGCGGTCGGATTCGGTCTCGGCGCCGCCGCGCTGGCCGGTGCGGGGTCCGCTCATGCGGACGACAGTGCGGCAGATGCTTCATCCGCGTCCTCCGCTGCGTCGACTTCCACCGTGTCGACTTCCACCGCGTCGACTTCCACCGCGTCGAGGTCCTCGGATTCCTCGGATGAGGACCCCAACGAGTCCGTCGACGATGATTCGGACAGATCGGACACCGACGACGAGAAACCGGGGACTGACGAGGCCGACGACCGACGCCACCGCGCGGACCCCGATGCCGAATCGCGTGCCTCCGCGGAACTGTCCGCCGAGCCGAACACAGAGCCGACGGCGGTACTGAGCTGGCAGAGCTCACCGGGGTGGTCGACGGGCAGGGTCACCGGCCGGGTGAGTGCGAGGGACGCCGACGGCGACAAGCTCACCTACGAAGGCGCCGCCACCACCGGCGCGGTGGCCGTCACGTCGCGGGGGTCGTTCACCTACACCCCGAGTGCCACCGCCCGCCATGCCGCCGCGGCCACCGACGTCACCCCCGCCCAGGTCACCGACACCTTCGACATCACGGTCAGCGACAGGCGCGGCGGCACTGTTGCGGTACCGGTGACCGTGCCGATCCGTCCGGCCAACAGCGCGCCCACCAGGCTTCGATCCACGGTGGCAAATCCGGATCCGGTCACCGGGCAGGTGACCGGTCGGATCACCGCGACGGACCGCGACGGCGACGCCTTCACCTACACCGCGGCCGCACCGACGGCCGGAGCCGTCGCAGGCACCCTCGCTGCGGCTGATCCCGACGGCGACCGGATCACCTACCGGGTATCCGGTCCGCCCGGCAAAGGCGCGCTGGTGATCGGCGGGGACGGGCGGTTCACCTATACGCCGACGCCAGTGGCCCGGCACGCCGCCGCGACGGGTCTGGCCGGTACGACAGCCGATACCGCCACGGTGGTGGCCGCCGACCGCTTCGGCGCCGCGACCGCGATACCGCTGACCTTCGCCATCCTGCCCGCCAATTCGGCGCCATCGAGTCCGAGAGCCGCTGTGGGCCAGCCGCATTCGACAACCGGAGTGGTGACCGGCATGGTGACCGCCGACGATGCCGACGGTGACGTACTGACCTACCGGGGGTCGACGACGACGGCCAAGGGCGCAGTGAGCGTGGCAGCCGCCGGAACGTTCGTCTACACCCCCACCGCGGCCGCACGCCAGAACGCGCAGGCGCCCGGCGCCACGGCGGCCGACCGTGCTGACTCGTTCGTCGTCACCGTCGACGACGGCCACGGTGGCACGGCCACCCTGCCCGTCACCGTGGCGATCGGGTCCGCACCCGTCCCGGATCCACCCCCGACGGGACCGCTTGCGGCGTTCCCCGGCGCCGAGGGGTTCGGCAGCCTGGCCACCGGTGGCCGCGGCGGCAGCGTGGTTTACGTGACCAACACCAACGCCGCCGGACCCGGCTCACTGCAGTGGGCGATCGACCAACCCGGGACGAAGTACATCCTGTTCAAGGTCAGCGGGCTGATCGACGCCCAGATCCATCTGACCAACGGTGACGTGACCATCGCGGGCCAGACCTCGCCGGGCGGCATCACCATCCGCGGCTTGGTCACCGACGAGAGCCCCTATCAGGACCAGGCGGTTCGGGCTCCGTCCGACTTCGCCCAGAACTGGATCCTGCAGCACGTCAGGATCCGACCGGGACTGAGCGGACCCAGCGATGACGGGGTGCGCCTGCGCTACACCCGCAATGCCGTCATCGATCATGTGTCCATCGGCAACGCCACCGACGAAGCCGTCGAAATCTCCTACTCGAACAACATCACCATCCAGAACTCGATCATCGCCGAGACCCTGGGCGGGCACTCCTTCTACGGCGGCGTGCTGATGAACTACTCCAATCCGGCCTACGGGTTCGCACTGGACAACATCGCGCTGCACCACAACGTCATCAACCGCATCGAGGGCCGCCTGCCCGAAGGCAGCCGAGAATCGCTGGCCGCGGCACACTCCACCATGAACCTGGAGTTGTCGAACAACCTCTACTGGGATCCGCGCTTCTTCATCGCGCTGGGCGCAAACACCAACGTTGTCATCGACGCCAGCGGCAACCCCTACCCGATCTACTGGAACCTCAACGCCGTCAACAACTACTTCCGAACCGGAGCACAGTTCCCCTACGGCATGTTCGACGACCAGATCCTGCGTGTAGCAGGCAACAGGCTCTACGTCAGCGGCAACAGGATGAGCCGCTACCCATCCCGTGCGGACTACGACCTGTTCTACTGCTGCAACGACTTCGCCTCAGCCGGTACCCCCGATGACTCGACGCACCGCGCCCAGAAGCTCACCGCGCGGCATCCATTCCCCACCATCACCTACACCCCGACAGAGATGCTGCGGGCGGTCCTGCGCGACCGCGCCGGTGCTCGGCCGCGTGACCCCATGGACAACCGACTGCTCCAGTCCGTAGCCGATGACACCCTTTCGCCGGCCGACCCTGCCACCAACCCGGCCGGTGACGCCCACCTGCCGGCCTACGCCGGCGGCGCTCCGCCGGCTCCCGCGGACACCGACGGCGACGGCATGCCGGACTCTTGGGAGATCAGCAAGGGATTGAATCCCTTGTCGGCCAACCACAACGCCGCCACGCTGTCGACGATGGGCTACACCGACCTCGAGGTCTACCTCCATGAACTGTCCGCGCGCCTCGTCGTTCCGGCTTAGCTGCCGTACAGATGAAGGGCCCGTGCGGTTTCAGTGGCGACCTGCCCGCTCAGCGTGGTGATCGGCGGCCCTCCGCGTTGATGTATGACATTCGCGAGCACGACGACGTAGGTATCCGACCCCGGATCCATCCATAGCGTGACGCCGGTGAACCCGGTGTGGCCGAAGCTCCCGACCGGGAAGATGGCCCCGCGCGGTCCCGAGTGGGCGGTGTCGATGTCCCAGCCGAAGCCGCGCAGATCCTGCCCCGGTGTCGGCGTGTCGTGTCCCGGTTGCTGTGGGGTCGTCATCATCTGTACGCCCGCGCGTGTCAGCGGAAAAGCGCTGGGGCGGTTCGCGAGACGATCGAGCAGAGCTTGGGCGAAGAGGCCGACGTCGTGCACGGTCGTGAACACCCCGGCGCTGCCGGCCACCCCGCCCATGCGGCGTGCCGTCGGGTCGTGCACGGTGCCGCGGAGCGGATAACCGAAGTCGGGGTTGATGCCCGGAGTGTCTTCGTCGAGAGCCGTGGGTGCGATGCGGCCCAGCAGCTCGGTACTCCACGTGCCCTCCGGGCAGCGGTTCACCGCCGGGCCATCGGGATCCGGGGCTATCGCGGTACCCCGGATCCGATGCGGGCCACAGGCTTTGGCGGCAGGCAGGTAGCGAGTGTCGGACATCCCGAGTGGCCCAAAGATGTTCTGTTGCACATAAACGTCTTCGGGCACGCCGGTGATCTTCTCCAGCAGTGCGCCGAGGAGGATGAAGTTGATGTCGGAGTAGTGGAATCGCTGTCCGGGATCGAAGACCACCCACGCGCCGAGCGCCCGTCGAATGCCCTCTGCCTTGTCGGCCTTGACCAACCCCCACGGACCGTCGAGGCTGAGATCGCCTGCAATGCCTGAGGTATGGGTGAGCAACATGCGTATGGTCACCTGCGCACGGCGCGGATCGCCCGCCGTATTGAAGCCGGGCAGGTACGTGTGTAGCGGTTCGTCGATCAGCACCCGGCCCTGCTCGTGGAGCTGCATGACCGCGGTCGCGGTGGCGAGGCTCTTCGTCAATGAAGCGAGATCGAAGATGGTGTCCTCGGTCATCGGCTCCGCGGGTGACGGTGCACCGTCGAGCCCCGGTTCGCCGGCGAGCTTGCGCGTGCCAAAGGCCTGGCGGAAAACGATCGTGCCGGCGTGCCCGACCTGGACCACGGCCCCCGGTAGCCGGTGCGCAGCGATCGCTTCTTCGACGAGGCGCGAGACGGGGGAGAAGTCGCCGATCGGCGTCACGTCGGGGACGGTGCGCACCGGCGAGGTCGTCGTCGGAGCGATGGCGATGGGCGTAGCGGCCGGTGGTGGCGCAGAATCACCGCACGCGGTCGTGAGAGCACACAGGACGATCCCGACGGCCGGTAGCCGGGCGAGGCGCGTGCGTGACACCGTCACCTGCTCGACGCTACCGTTGACCGATGAGCAAGTTCGCAACGTTGGGAGCTCTGGCCGGGGCGCTGTCCGTCGTGGCGATCGGATCCGCCGGCCCGGCTCAGGCGGACGACAATGGCTGGGGATTCGGCGGTCCAAGAGTCAACTACAGCTACGACTTCTACTATCCCCGCAACGACAACCCCTGGCTGAACCAAATGGTCCCGTCAGTGAAGGTGCCGAAGGTCGACACGTCTGTGCGCAACTGATCGACCGGTACTACTGCGCTGCTGTCACGTCCGAACCCGATCCCTTGATCGACGCTTTCGCGCGCTTTTCGGCACGCACAACCCTCTTGCCGCGCACGAATCCCGTCGCCGAGATGGTCGCCGACACCAGTGCGTTCTCGCCGTTGACGAACGGGTGGAAGCCGACCCCCGCGCCGCCGCGGCCCTTCACCGGAATGTCGGCGACCTCGGTGACCTTCCAGCCCTTCTCGGAGATGGACAGGATGGCCTCGCCGTTCTGGCACGAAACCGGGAGTGCGGCGATGACAGAGTCCTCTGGATCGCCGGAAGCGAGCTTCACCCCCGCCACACCATTTCCCGCCGCGCCCTGCGGATTCACCGCCGCCGGATCGATCCGCAGAACCTTGCCGCGCCGTGTCACCAACGCCAGGTGATAGCCGTCGGGCAGTACCCCTGAGCGCAGCAGCCCCGTGATGTCGGGCGCCACCGGGATGTCGCGGATCTTGTAGGGCAGTCCGCCACCGGCGGTGAACTTGATCCGCCCATCGGTCCAGACCGCCCAGCCGAGCCCCGCGGTGAGCAGGTCGCCGTGACTGTCGGAGAACACGCCGCGATCGTCGAGACGCCATGCGGCGTTGACCTTCCGCTCACGGGGACCGTCCTCGTCGGAGCCTGAAGTCACGGGTGTGGCGTCGAAGTCCAGCACGGTCCGGCGGTCGAACTCGGGACCCTTGAACAGTTTCGCGGTCTCCACCAACTCCGAGTCGATGACCTTGCGACGGGCGTCGGGGTTGGATACCAGCTCGGTCAGCTCGGCGAACTCGGCGTCGAGCTTGTCGGCCTCGGCCTGAAGCTCGATCACGTCGAGCTTGGTCAACCGGCGAAGTTGCAGCGCCAGAACGTAATTCGCCTGCTCCTCGTCGATCGAGAACCGCTCCTGCAGCCCGCGGCGAGCATCGTCGACGGTGTCGGAACCGCGGATTACCGCGACGGCGGCGTCGATGTCGAGGTGGATCTTCATCAGGCCGGCCACCAGGTGGCGGCGCGCGGTCACCTTCTCCAGCCGATACTCGCTGCGCCGCAGCACCACTGAATCACGCAGATGCAGGAACGCCGAGATCAACTCACGCACCGACCACCAGCGGGGCACCCGGTCCTCGTCGAGCGCGACAAGACTCGCGGCGAACGTCGACTCCAGCGGTGTCAGCGCCAGAAGTTGGTCGCGGATCTGCTCGGCGCTGTGGCCGCGTTTGGCGGTGACCACGATCCGCAGCCCGTTGCGGCGGTCGGTCAGATCGGACATGTCCGCGACACCGGACATCTCACCGGACTCGACGAGGGCCCGGATCCTGTCCTGCACGGTGTTGCTGGCGACACCCGGGGGCAGCTCGGTGATGATGCAGTTCTTCCCGTCCACAGAGATCGTTCCGCGAACGGTGAATGCGCCTCGGCCGGTGGTGATGTAGTCCCTCAGGCCGGCGGTGCCCACCACGGTGGCCCCACATCCCCAGTCCGGCCCGGGGATCAGCTTGACCAGTCTGTCGTCGGTCATGTTGGGCGTCTTCAGCAGCGCCCGACACGCGGCCATGATTTCCCGCGGATTGTGCGCGGGGACCTTGGTGGCCCAACCCTCGGCGATACCCACGGCCCCGTTACACAGGAGCACGGGCCACTGGGCTGGCAGCATCGTCGGCTCGGTCCACTCGCCGTCGAATGTCTGCACCATCGGCACCGCGTGGTCGTTGAGCTCGGCGGTGAGAGCCGCGCCCGGCGCCGACAACCGCATCTCCGTGTAGCGGTCCGCGGCGGGGATATCACCCTGGATCCGCGGGAAAGCGCCTTGTCCGTCAATGACTTTCACACGCTGGAACTCGGCAGCCATCAGCGCCGCGGCCCCGTACATCGACGCGCCGCCGTGCGGGTGCAGGTTGCCGGTGACCGCCGAGCAGATCTTGGACGACTTCTGCGGCTTGTTTCCGGGCTGGAGCCCCGACTCGTGCATCTGGTACAGCAGCCGCCGCTGGCCCGGTTTCAGTCCGTCGAATGCGGACGGGATGGCGCGGTCGCTGACGCTGTAGAGCGCGAACGTCAGTTGGTAGTGGTTCCAGTAGTCATCGGCGCTCTGGTCGAGAACCAGATCGGGGTTCTGCTGTGGAAGGTCGAGTGTGGCGGTCACGGTATTTCCCTAGGTGAGGTCCAGCGCGGAGGTGTCGACACGGGAGGCGATATCGGCCATCCACGCGCGCCGGCCCTCCGGTGGCCCGCCGAACAGTGTGTGGTGCAGCTTCTTCTCGTCTTCGTCGGGGTGCACTCGAATTACGGTGCGCCGCTGCGGATCCAGCACGGTGTTCCAAAAGTCGTCGGCGTCCATCTCGCCGAGACCCTTGTTGCGCTGCACCTCGACCTTGCGTTTCGACCTGGCCTTCAGCTCGGCCACGGCAGTGTCACGTTCGGATTCGTCCTGGCAGTAGATGCGCTCGGTACCGTCCTTGACGACGAACAACGGCGGCAGCGTCACGTACACCATGCCTGCCTCCACCAGTGGTCGGTAGAAGTCCAGGAACATGGAGATCAAACTCGAGTTGATGTTGCCACCGTCGGGGTCGGCGTCGGAGGCGAACAGGATCCGGTCGTAGCGGCACAGTTCGGGATCGCAGTTGTCCCGCACGCCGCAGCCGAGGATGCGTTCGATCGAGTCGAACTCGTCCTTGACGCGCGCCTTGCTGATGGTGAACCCATACACGTTGGGCGGCTTGCCTTTCAGCGGGAAGGCGGCCTGGAAGGTGGCATCTCGCGCTGCCTTGATGGTGCCCAGCGCCGAATCACCCTCGCACAGAAAGAGTTCAGCGCCCGACCCACGACCTGTCTCCCGGCTGGGCAGCAGTTTCGGCGGCAGTGACAGATTTGTGCCCAGACCCTTGGCCCTCGACGCCGCACGGGATCGTGCCTTCGCGCCCTCGGCGCTGCGCCGTGCCCGCGCCGACTCCAGTGCGAGTTTGGCCCACAGCGACACGGCTTCGCCGTTGGCCGGGTTGGCCGCCCATATGGTGACGCTGCGGGCGACGTCCGGGGCCATCGCGACATTGAGTGATCGCGAGGAGACCGCGGTCTTGGCCTGCGAATCCCACGAGACGTCGGGGGCGCGGGTGTCGACCGCGAGGGCGGTGACCGCGGCGAAGTCCTGTGGCTCGGGGCCGTCCTCTCCCTTGGCCAGCCCGAGGTCCCGGATGCGGGACGCGCGGTCGGCCAGCGCCTCGGAGAACCCCTTCACGGCCGCCGTCAGGTGGGACCCGCCGCCCGGAGTCCGGACGGTGTTGCAGAACGCGGCCACGGTGGCCGGTTCGGCCGGGCCTGCGGTCAATGACCAGCGGAACGGGGTCGGACCACGGCCGGTGGTGTACTCACCGCGCCCCTCGACCACGGCCCGCACGCTGGGAACAGGGGTGTCGCCCGCCGCGCACATCAAGTCCAGCAGGGTTTCCGTGCCCCACGGACCATCGAACGGCTCGACCAGCTCCGGGCGGATGTCCTCGCCCGGCCAGCCCTCGTCGACGACCATAAGATGGACCCCCGGCGACATCCGCGCCGCGGCGTGCGCACGGAGCAGGACCTCGTTGATGTCCACGCTGGAGTCGGGAACCACCACCGGGTCGAACAGGATTCGTACCGTCGTGCCGTGCGCGTCGGGCTTACGGTTGCCGACTCCCCGCAGTTTCTGTGAGTCATTGCGCGTGAACGGCGCCTGTGGGTCGAATTCTTTGCCTTCGAACACACCGGGGTAGCCGCCGCCGAAACTCTGCACATACGTCTTGCCGGCGCGGCGCACCGTCACATCGGTTCGTGCGGAAATGAAAACCGCTGCGGCGGCGCCGATCCCGTTCAGACCGGCGCCCGTGCTGGCGGCATCGGAATGCGCCGAGAACTTCCCGCCCGCGCGGGCGGTGCCCAGCGTCTTGACGATGCCGTTCTTCCCGGTGGAGGGGTCGGAATCGACGGGGAGACCTCGGCCGTCGTCGGCGACGCTGACCGATCCGTCGGCATGCAGCGTGATCGTGACGCGAGACCCGCCATGGCCGGGGTCGGCGACCTCTTCGATCGCATTGTCGACGATCTCGCGCAGCGCTGTGTTGAGGACGTCGAGCCCCAGGTTGACCGCCGGCCGCAGGCGTGTGTGCTGGACATCGTCGAGCTCGGTGATGTCGGCGGCGGTGTAGCTCACTACTAATCCTTTACCTCGACGCAGGGATAGGGGGCGGGGAAATCGTAGTCGCTCGAGCCGACACCGTCGTGGAGGCGAAGTTTGTGATCGTCAGCTCGTTTTCGGTCGCAACCTCTGACGTACGTTCCCGGCGGCAACGGACCACCCGCTCAGGCACCGCCCTCACCAGCGCGGTTCAAGGGCGTCCGCGCTGGTGGGCTGCTGGACGGAATCAAACCGCTGCGTCACCGGTTCTACTCCGTGTCGGCGGGTGACTGCCCGTCACAGGGAGTAGGGAACAGGAAAGAGGCGAGATCCGTGAAGAAGATCGGACTCATCGGCATCGCAGCAAGTGCACTTTCCGCGGCGGTCATCGGCTTCGCCGGTCCCGCGCAGGCCCAGCCAGGGTGGACCTTCGGCGGCAACGGGAACGGCAACGGCAGTGGCTTTGGCTGGCCGCAGTACGGTCCCGGTAGCGACAGCAACAACCCGTGGCTGAACCAGCTCTACCCCCGGGTGAAGGTACCCAAGGTTGACACGTCGGTCCGCAACTGACGGGGCGCCTACTGTATCTGTGACGCTTGGTACTGGGCGATGCGCCACCCGCTGTCAAACCGTGTGAGCACAACGCCGACGGCGAGCTCGACAGTGGGCCTGTCGGGGAATGCAAACGCCGCAGCCAGGTAGCCGATCACCACACCGGCTGTTGGGCTGCGGCTTTCGCGTATCTGGTAGTCGACGGTCATGCCGCGCGGCTGCGAGTCGTAGTAGTCGAAGACCGCCTGCCTACCGACCCCGTACGGCTTCAAGCCCTGGAACACAGCGTCCTCGGCGAACGCAGCAGCGACCCGGCCGGGATCGTGGGCGCCGATCCCGGCTTTCCATTCGTCCATGACCTCCGTGATGACTTCTTCGGCGTCCACGTCAATGCCCCGCGCTCTGACCACCGTCGACGTGCAGGATCTCTCCCGTGACGAACGGCGCGTTCTCCAAATACAGCACCGCGTCCACCACGTCGACCACTTCGCCAACTCGGCCGACGGGATGCAGGGACGCAAGAGTCTCGTAATCCGACGGATCATGCATGGGCGTCCGGATGACCCCGAGTGCGACTGCATTGGAACGGATTCCGCGTGTGGCGTACTCAACCGCCAATGCCCGGCTAGCTGCGTTGAGCCCGCCCTTGGTCAGCGAGGCGAGTGCCGACGGCACAGCGGAATTGGCATGCTCAACCAGTGTCGTCGAGATCGTGACAAGGTGCCCGCCGTCGCCCTGTGTCAACATTTGTTGTATTGCCGCCCGGGATACCTCGAAGAAGCCCCGCAGATTCACGCCGGTGATCGCGTCGTACTCCTCGTCGGTGTAGTCGGTGAACGCCCTGGCGACGAAGATGCCGGCATTGTTGACCACGGTGTCCACGCGACCGAAATGCTCTATAGAGGCGTCGATGATGTGTCGCCCTGTGCCGGGTACGCCGACATCACCTGGTACCGCGAGCACCATCGGATCATCACCGGCGCTGATGTTCCTGGAGTTCGCGACGACGGCGTACCCGAGCTTGCGGTAGCCGCCCACGAGTGCGGCACCGATTCCCTGTGATGCGCCGGTGATGACGGCGACGCGGGGTGTGGTGGTCATGGCATTCCCTTCCGTGGTCTCGGTCATGAGAACACGCGGAAGGGCAGGCGAAGTCCGTAGCGGTGCAACCGATTGGCTCTCTTGTGGTAGGTGAAAACTCCCACTGAACTAGGCTGATCCGTGTGGAGCTGCGACAGCTGCGCTATTTCGTCACGGTCGCCGAAGAGTTGAACTTCGGACGGGCTGCCGAACGTTTGCGGATCGCGGGTCCCTCCCTCTCCCAACAGATCAAGGCGCTCGAGCGCGACCTGAAGGTGCAGCTGTTCGACCGGGATCGACGATCGGTAGCGTTGACCGCCGCCGGCTCAGCCCTGCTTCCCCGCGCGCATGCGTTGATCGCACAGGCCGATGAACTGCGGCGCCACGCCCGCGGTCTGTCGTCTTCCGTGCCGGTCCGAATCGGCTGCGTGCAATGGTGCCCGACGGACTGGGCGGAGCGTGCCGCCGGGGTGGCGCAGCTGCGGGTGGATACCTGGGTCATGCCCTCGCACACGCAGGCGAAGCGGGTCGCTGAGGGCAGCCTGGATCTCGCGATCTGCCGGGTCGATCAGGCCGACCTCGACATGTTAGGGCTAGATGCCAGGCTCGTCGGCGCGGATCGCCTCTACGCGCTCAGCATCGGACCCGACTCCTCGCCGGTCGCCGCGCAGGAGCTGACCGTGCTGATCGACTCCGATGAGGACAGCTGGTCGTCGTGGAACCGATTCGCCGAGCAGTTCGCCCGTGAGGCGGGTGCCCGGCTGGTGCGTGTCGATGACGGCGGCGTGACGGGCTCGACGTTCTTCGACCACGTACGCCGGCTTCGGCGTCCGGTGTTGAACAACCCGAAGGGCCAGAACGACGCCACACCTGCAGACATGGTCCGGCGGGTGGTGACCGACCCGGTTCCGATGTGGACGTGGTCGCTGGTTTGGCGCCGCGATGAACCAAACCCCATGGTGCATGCGGTTATTGGTGAGTTCACGACCGGTGTGGACAGCGCAGTTCTGAATCAGCCCGGCGCGTGGCTGCCTCGCGGCGACCCTCATCTGCCCAACTCAGAGGAGGTCACCGACCCTTGACCGGTCGACCAGCTGGGCACATACTGAGGCTGCAATCGATTGCAAAACCTTCGCAAGGGAGCGACATGGGCACCACCAATTCCCCGCGCATCAGCTATGTGCCGTTCGAGCAGCTGGACGAGCGGATGAAGGAAGAGATGGAGCGGTGCGCCAAGCACGGGACGCCGCGCCCGGAGAG
This sequence comes from Mycolicibacterium iranicum, assembly GCF_002101705.1. Taxonomy (GTDB): domain Bacteria; phylum Actinomycetota; class Actinomycetes; order Mycobacteriales; family Mycobacteriaceae; genus Mycobacterium; species Mycobacterium iranicum. Next base: position 259,829 of record NZ_LQPC01000028.1, read on the forward strand.
TTCTGCCGTCCGCGCGCACTCCCCGGCGGCCTTCTGGGCCTTCGCCGACAGCTGGAAGGCCCAGTTCCACAACGGCATCGTCGACCACGCGATCAAGGACCTCTGCCGGGTGTACATCTCGCGCACGGTGAAGTGCGAGTTCTGCGGAAACCAGCGCTCGGAGAAGGCAACCACGGCGGGACTGCAGGAGCAGCAGTACGACCAGCTGCTCAACTTCGAGACCTCCGACCTCTACGACGACCGCCAGAAGGCTGCGCTCGCCTACGCCGAATCGATCGCATGGGGAAACCAGGACCTGGACGGACTCTGGGCACGCCTGTACACGCACTTCTCCGAGGAGGAGCTGGTCGAGCTCGGGTGCTTCATCTCGCTGACATTCGGCCAGCAGAGCTGGATCCGGCTGCTCGGCATCGACCACCACCAGTACATGGCCGGCACGGCCGCTTCGCTGGCGCCCGGCTTCACGACTGCCGACGAGCTCGCGGCAAGCAAGGCCGATCCCGACTACTGGGCAGCGCAGAGCCACGCCTGAGATGACGACGCTCCGGCTGAACGTCAACGGCCGTGACTACGACGTCGACGTTCCCGCCGGCACGTCCCTACTGGAAGTCCTGCGTAACGACATCGGCGACAAATCACCTAAATTCGGCTGCGGCCTCGGCCAATGCGGCGCGTGCTTCGTGCTGATCGACGGGCACCCGACGCCCGCGTGCGACACCCCCGTCGATTACGTGCGCGGTGACGTACGCACTGTCGCGGGGCTGGGCAGTCCCGATGACCCCACCCCGCTCCAGTCCGCGTTCCTGGAGTTGCAGGCCGGCCAGTGCGGGTACTGCATCAGCGGCATGATCGTCAGCGCCACCGCCCTACTGCGCAACAACCCCCGGCCGACGCGGGCCGAGGTGTCGGCGGCGCTGGACCGCAACCTGTGTCGCTGCGGAACCCACCTGCGCTTCGTCGATGCCGTGCTCGCCGCAGCAGGTTCGACCGAGGCCGGGCAATGACGGCCGAGCTACCGGCCTCGCTCGTCGCCAATCCCTGGATCTCCACATGGCTCACCGTCACCGACGACGGCACCATTGTGTTACGCGTCGGCAAAGTCGAGCTCGGACAGGGGATTCTGACGGCGCTGACCCAGATCGCGGCCCACGAGCTCGATGTACCGCCGGAAGTTGTCAGCGCGGAAGCCACGAACACCGCAGCGTCGCCGAACGAGGGGCTCACTGCGGGCAGCCTGTCGATCACCTTCTCCGGGGCCGCGGTTCGGCGGGTGTGCGCGGAGGCCCGCGAGTTGTACCGGCGCGCCGCAGCCCGCAGGTCAGGGCGGGATACCGGCGAAGTCTGTTTGGCTGCAGGGGTCTTCACGACCCCAGACGGTTCCCGGATCGGCTCGTACGCCGATCTGTCCGCTGAGGTCGACCTGCATGTCAAGGTTGGTGATCCATCGCTGGAGATCGAGCTGGCACCGCCCACGTCGAAGGACTTGGCCCGCGTCGACCTGCCGGACAAGGTGCTCGGGAAGCCACGCTTCATTCACGACCTCGAATTCCCCGGCATGGTGCACGCGCGCGTGGTCCGCCCTCCCAGGGTGGGCGCCCACTTCGAAAGCGCAGCGCTCGAGGACATCTCGACGATGCCCGGTATCGAGACCGTCGTCCGGGACGGTGACTTCGTGGCGGTCGTCGCCCGGCGGGAAGGGCAGGCCACCCGCGCCGCCGAGAAGCTGGCGTCGACCGCGACCTGGTCGGCAGGCATCGACCTGCCCGACGTCGACGATCTGCCGCGTTGGCTGCGGACGGCCGAGGCTGACGTGCGCCCGATCCGCAGCGACGGCGCACATCACAACGATGCAGCCGCCGTCGTGGAAGCCGCGTTCGCCCGGCCGTTCCTCGCCCACGCGTCGATCGGCCCCAGCTGCGCGCTGGCCCACCTCGACGGCGGACGGCTCCAGGTCTGGAGCCACAGCCAGGGCGTGTTCTCGCTGGGGCCTGCGATCGCGGCCGCGCTCGGTCTCGATCCCGACGCGGTGGTGGTCCAGCACGTCGAAGGTCCCGGCAGCTACGGCCACAACGCCGCCGACGATGTCGCGATGGACGCCGCGCTGCTGGCGACGAAGATCCCCGGCACGCATGTGCGCGTGCAGTGGAGCCGGTCCGACGAATTCGCCTGGGAGCCCTTCGGTCCCGCCATGGTGGGTGAGGTCAAAGCGAGTATCGACGACAGCGGGACGATCACCGACTGGTCCTACGAACTGTGGACCAACGGCCATACGGGACGGCCGGGGTATGCGTCTACCAACACGATGCTGGCCGAGGCGCACCGCGCAGGGGTCGAGATGCTGCCTCCCGCGGTCGATCCGCCGGCCGAGCGTGGGCACGGATCCGCGCGCAACGCCGAGCCGTACTACGACGTCGCCAGAGTCGACGTGACCGTGCACCGGCTGCTGACCATGCCCATCCGGACGTCGTCGCTGCGTTCCTTGGGAAGCCATCTCAACACCTTCGCCACCGAATCCGTCATCGACGAGCTGGCACGTGCCGCCGGCCGTGACCCGCTGGCGCTGCGGCTCGCCAATCTGTCCGACCCGCGCGCACGCCGGGTGCTCACCACCGTCGCCGACGTCGCCGGCTGGGGCACCGCGGTATCTGACGGCCACGGCCGGGGAATTGCGTTCTGCCGCTACAAGAATCGAGGCTCCTACTGCGCAGTCGTCGCCGACGTCGAAGCGACCGACCGTCTGCGTGTCGTCCGTCTGACTGTCGTGGCCGATGTCGGGTGCGTGGTGAACACCGACGGGGTGCGTAATCAGCTGGAAGGCGGCGCCGTGCAGGCGGCCAGCTGGTCACTGCTGGAACAGGTTCGCTTCGACCGGCATTCGGTCACCAGCACAGATTGGGAGTCCTACCCGATCATCCGCTTCACCCAGGTACCAATCGTCGACGTCCACGTGCTGGACCGCCCTGACGAGCCGCCGCTCGGCGCGGGGGAGGCGACGCAGGGCCCGGTCACGGCGGCGATCGGCAATGCGTTGGCAGATGCGCTGGGTGTCAGGGTCTACACCTTGCCGTTCACGCCCGCCAACATCGTTGCCGCGATCGATTCAGTTAGCTGAGCTGCCAATTGTGGCGCCCGTGTCCCGCGCGATTAGCGGGTTTCATTGCACGTACTCTCGGAGGGCTCCATCATGAGACGACAGTTGCAGCCGAGTGCAGAAAGTAGGCGAGCAGTGCGAAGGGCGACGCTCAGAGAGGTTGCGGTGATGGCTGGTGTCCATCCGGCGACCGCGTCGCGCGCCCTCAACGAGCAGACCGAGAGCCTGGTCAACGCGGAGACCGCTGCCAGGATCAAGAAGGTCGCCGCCGAGATGGGTTATTCGCCCAACCCGATTGCGCGCAGCCTCAAAACATCTCGCTCGGCGACGATCGGGATGGTGATCCCTGATCTGACCAATCCGCTGTTTCCGCCGATCGTGCGCGGGGTCGAGGACGTGCTTCGCTCGGTCGGCTACAGCGCCTGGATCGTCAATACCGACAACCGGCCGGACGTGGAGAAGGCGGCGGTCGATTCGTTCCGCCAGCGCAACGTCGAAGGTTTCGTTTTCGCGACAGCTCACCTCAAGCACCCGCTGCTCGACGACCTCGCGGCGGCATCCACGCCGATGGTGCTGGTCAACCGGCGCAGTGCATCTGCCGATATCCCGTCGGTCACCTCCGACGACGCAGCAGGGGTGGCCATGGCGATGCAGCACCTCGTCGAGCTGGGCCACACCAAGATCGTGCACCTCGCGGGCCCTCAGGATCTGTCGACCGGTGTGAACCGGCGTCGCGCGTTCATGTCCTATCTCGAAGACCTCCATCTCCCCGCCGAGAAGGGGCGGACGGTCGTCTGTGAGACATGGAGCGAAGAGGCAGGCGCGAAAGCCATGCGGACGCTCCTGGACTCCGATCTGGAGTTCACCGCTGTCCTCGCCGGCAACGACCTGCTCGCCCTGGGCGTGTACGACGCGCTGTCCGAGCGCGGTCTGCGCTGCCCGCAGGACATCAGCGTGGTCGGGTTCAACGACATGCCGTTCATGGACAAGGTGTCACCGCCCATGACGAGTGTGCGCATCCCGCAGTACGACATCGGCGCCGAGGCCGCCCGCCTGCTCCTTGAGGTGCTCAACGATCCCGACCGGCATCCACGGTCGCTGCTGCTGCCGCTGACGCTTTCAGTGCGAGCCTCGACCGGACCCGCCCCCGACCGCCGGCCGGTCTGAGCGCCCCCGCCGAGACCTGAAGGCCAGTATCCCGGCGCCGACCAGCAGCCCGACATACAAGCTCACATACAAGTTCACCTGCACGACCTCGAGGGGATGATCGTGCGGGAACAGATAGAACCCGATGCGCGGATCCTTCAGGCGTGGATACCAGTACGGCCACGCTCCCAGCGCGATGAACAACGCGGCCGGTATCAGCCACCATCGCCACGATCGCAGCGCCCGATCGACCAGCCACACGAAAAGAGGCACCACCCACACCCAGTGGTGTGTCCACGAAAACGGTGACACCACGGCCGTCGTCAGACCCACGAGGGTCAGGGACAGCAGCCGCTCTTCTCTCCGGTACAGCCGCACCGCAATCCAGAGACTCAGCGCCGCAATGACAATGGCGATCGCCAACCACAGCCACAGGGGTGGCTCCGCGCCCGTGACGCGTGCCATGGCGCCGCGTAGCGACTGGTTCGACGGGTGCCCCAGCCGATCATCGACACGCTCGGAGCGAAGGAAGGTGCCTGTCCAGTACATTCGCGAATCCTCAGGCAGCACAAGCCATCCCAGCGCGACGGTGAATGCAAGAGTCCCGACAGTGACCGTGGCCACCCGCCACTGCCGCAGGGCCAGGAAGTAGAGGACGAAGTAGGCGGGCGTGAGTTTGATGCCGGCCGCGATGCCGGTGCCGATTCCTGCGAGACGACTGCGCTGCATGCCTGCCGCGTCGAGCAGAACGAGAAGCATGAGGACCAGGTTGATCTGGCCGAAGAACAATCCCGTGCGGACGGGCTCAAGGAACACGCACCCCAACGCCATCAGCACCGAGACTCCGGCCAACCGCCACGTCGTGCGGTGGCCGAGTAGCCGCCAGCTCACCACGATGGCTGCCGCCAGCACCGCGATGTTGACTGCCAGCCAGTAGTGCCGGTCGGCCACCACAGGCAGCATGTCGAGCGGGACGAACACGATCGCGGAGAACGGCGTATAGGTGTAGAAGAGCAACTTGTCGACCGGCATCTCGTAGAGCGGCAGCCCGGACAGCACATGCCAGGCGCCCTTGCGATAGACGTCGAGATCGACACCGCCGTCGAACAGGCCCCAGTTGGCCGTAGGGCGAAGCGTGGTCAGCGCCAGCACCACCGACAGCGTCGCCCACGACACCACGACGGCAAGCGCGGGCCTGCTCACGGTCGACTAGCGGAAGCGGATGTTCAGCGTCGCCAGGCCGAAGATCTTCTTGCCGCCCGACTTGGCTCCGACCAGGACGACACCCGAACGGGTCTCGGGGTCCAGCGACTTGATCTTGCCGCTGTACTCGATGTCGGCGCCTTCCTTGGCCGACACGATCGCCGGCTGCGACAGCCTGATCGTGTACCGGGTGACAGCGCCCGGGTCACCCGACCATGCCGACGCGAACCCGGCTCCCAGCCCCATGGTCAGCATTCCGTGGGCAATCACATCCGGCAGCCCGGCCAGCTTGGCGATGTCCTCATCCCAGTGGATCGGGTTCGCGTCGCCGGCCACGCCGGCGTAGTTCACCAGGTCGCCGCGGGAGAGCCTGGTGTGATGCACCGGCAGCTCGTCGCCGACCTTCACGTCGTCGAACGAGGGCGTGCCGGGGGTGCGTGTCGAGCCGCCTTCGGAAATCCGGATCTCGCCCTCCGGTCGCACCGTCTTCTCGTAGTGGTCATCGGAGCCACCGATGTCCAAGATGTTCATGTCGTGCATCATCGCCTTCTGCACGGCGATCTTGACACCGGCATCGATGTCGTCTGCGGTCACGCCGACGACGGTGGTGTGCAGCGTGTGCACGCGCTCACCGGCGGTGTCGGTGAAGGTGTTCGTGACCGTGATGAAGTCCCTGCCCGCGGTGCGGCGCACCGACGTCAGCTCGACGTCGATCAGCAGCTCATCGCCGGCGACGATCGGGCGGTGTTGCTCGAAGACCTCCTCGGTCTGCAGATACGTGTCGTAACCGACCACGATCTCTTCGAACATGCGCCGGTTGCACTGCATACCCGGCGCCGAGGTGAACGTGAGCGGCGCGACCACGTCCGAGTAGCCCAGCTCCGCCGCGGCGGCCAGATCCCAGTGCGCGGGGTGGTAGTCCTGCACCGCACGTGCGTACTCGCGGACCTTCTCGCGGCCGACGAGGTAGGTGCCGTCCATCTGGTAGTAGTGGCCGACCCGCTCTTCGATCGGTGACGCGTCTGCTGGTGCGGTCATGAGTCAGCACACTAACGGGCCGACACCGCAGCGCTGAAAACTACTCGACGACGAAGACGGGGATCTGTCGATCTGTCTTGGTCTGGTACTCGGCGTACGGCGGGTACGCCGCGACGGCCAGTTCCCACCAGTGGGCCCGCTCGTCGCCCTCGAGCTCGCGTGCAGTGCCCTCAAGAACCTTGTCCCCATCCTGGACCGACACCGACGGGTTCGCCTTGACGTTGTGATACCAGCTGGGGTGCTTCGGGTCGCCGCCCTTGGACGCGACCATCGCATAGCGCCCGTTCTCCTCGACCCGCATCAGCGGGACGTAGCGCTTCTTGCCGGATTGCGCGCCGGTCGTGGTGAAAAGGACGATCGGCCGGTCCATGACCTCGACGCCGTCGGTCGTACCCTGCTCGAGGATCTTCTGGGTCTGCTCGCGGACCCACTCGGTGGGACTCAGTTCTGCCTGCTCGCTCATGGTTGCCTCCAACGTCATCGGGCCGGTGCCCTATTCCAATGGTCGTCCATCAGTCGCTTGAGTACCCGCCACTCGGCCGCACTGACCCAGGACGGATTGGCCTGTTGCGGCGACCGGAAAACCTCCATCGTCCCCAGCCCCGGGACAGTTGACAGCGCGGTCGCCGTCAGGGGTTCAGCAAACAGCGGAATGTCCACGGGCACATGGCGCCCTCCGGCGTCGGATATCACGGCGCCGGTGAGGGTTCCCGCGCCCCAGAATCCCCGGCACTTGTGAGTCGAAACCCAAGGCAGGACATGCTGTCCGGGCTGCATCAGCTGGGACCGATAGTTGTCGGCACCACACCACGACCCTTTCGCCTCGCCTGCCGAGACCATCGGATCGAGCGGCGTCTTGTTCGGGTTGCACTTGATCACCCACGCTCCCAGGTTCTCGGATGTGACGCTGCGGCCTGCAACCACGCGCATCTACCTCCTCACCTCGGCCAGTTTGCTGACGAAACCGGATCACCTTAACTATGCTGACGTACGCGGTCGACCGCCCTTAGCGGCTGGGAGGGGTTGAGGGGTCTAGTGCTGACGGAAGATGCGCTAGGGGAGGGCAGCGCCACCGACGACCGGCAGTCGGTTCTGGTCGTCGACGACGACGCACGATTGCGCGACCTGCTGTGCACTGTGCTGACACCGCTGGATTGCGATATCGCCCAGGCGGGATCCGGTGAGGAGGCGCTCACCGCCCTGCTGCAACGCAAGGTCGCGGTGATCGTTCTCGACATCAACATGCCGGGCATGGACGGCTTCGAGACGGCGCAGCTCATCCGCGATGTCGAAGAGTTGGCGTCCACTCCGATCATCTTCCTCACGGGGCAGGCCGAGGCCGGCGACCTGGGTCGCGGCTATGACCTCGGTGCCGTGGATTTCCTGATGAAGCCGGTGTCGCGGCAGGTGTTCTTCGCCAAGGTCAAGGCTCTTCTCGAGCTCGATCGGTCGTTTGCCCGGCTGCGCGCGGCGGCAGCGAAGCTCCACGAGGAGCAGCTGATGGCCGCTCGCGCCGCGGAGATCCGGCAGCGCGAAGAGTTGGCGTTCACGCGGCGACGGGAGAAGTTGGGCAACATCTTCTCGGCTGCCAGCATCGACCTGCCGTCGTTGGAGCGAACGATCGTCACTGAGCTCAGCCAGATGTTCGATGCCGAATGTGTGCTGCGGGTGCCCACCGTCGATCACGGCTTCCACGAGTCGTTTTCGCACGCGGAATCGGGGGAGGCCTCGGAGCTGTTGCGCGCTCTAATGTCCGAGCCGCTGGCCGGTTTGCAGAGCGAGACGTCGAACGGCTCGGTCATGATCGAAGAGTTGACGGCCAGGGACCAGCTCGTGGGCGTGGTCTGCGTCGGTCGGGCGGGCGGGCCGGCGTTCACCGAGGCGGAGGCAGCTCTGTTCCGTGGCGCATCGGTGGGCGCTGCGTTGGCGATCTCGAATGCCTCTCTGTACCGGGTGCAGGCGGAGTACGCCGCGGTCATGCAGGCCACCGGCGACGCGATCCTTGCGGTCGACATGTCGGGGGCCATCCGTAGCTGCAACCAAGCTGCGACCGCGCTCTTCGGCATGGATCGCGACAACCTGATGGGCACGTCGATCGTGGATCTGGCGATGGCCCAGGACAGAGACCGTCTGAGCGAGCAGCTGGACGCCACGACGGCGACGCGTCAGGAAGTCTCGCTGGAGATGACGCTTGCGGGTCGTGAAGGTCATCCCGTCGAGGTGATGGTCACGCTCTCGCCGATCGGAGACGCCGGCGACCTGCACGTCGCCGTCGTGGTCCACGACCTGACGGAGATCAAACACGCGCAGACCGAGATCAGGCACCTCGCCAGCCACGACCCGCTCACCGACCTCGCCAATCGACGACAGCTCAACGAGCGTCTCGCCCTTCTGGCCCACCATCGAACCTCGGCATCGAAACTTGTCGCGCTGCTGTACATGGACGTCAACCACTTCAAGGTCGTCAACGACACCTACGGTCACGACACCGGCGACGAACTACTCCTGGAGGTAGCCACCCGCCTGCGGTCCGCGGTCGACGACGACACTTTGGTGTGCCGGGTCGGCGGCGACGAGTTCATCGTCGTCTTCGAAGACGTGGCGTCGATGGATGCGGCTGTCGCGGCGGGAAACAGGATTCTGGACCAGGTTCAGTCACGGCCGGTCTCGTGTCGGAACGCGACGCTGTATCCGTCGATCAGCATGGGCATCGCATGTCTCGGCGTCACCGCTCACAGCCCCGAGGAACTGCTGACGCAGGCCGACATGGCGATGTTCGAGGCCAAGAAGAACCGACTCGCCGTCTGCGTCCCGTATACGGACCTGATCGGGTCGCGGCAAGAGGGACGGGTGCACCTGCGCGCCGAGATCATCGCCGCGCTCGAACGCTCGGACTTCCGCATGGTGTACCAACCGATCGTGAACTCGGCGACGGGAGCGTTGTTCGGCCTCGAAGCCCTGATCCGCTGGCGGCCCTCCGGCCGGGAGATCCCCGCGGCGGAAATCATCGCTCTGGCCGAGGATTCCGGGCAGGCAGGAGCGCTGGGACGGTGGATCCTGACCCGCAGCTTCGAGGACTTCGTCGCTCTCGGCAGGCCCGATCTGAAGTTGCACGTCAACGTCTCTCGCGATCAGGTGCTCGACACCAGCTTCCTCGAGCACCTGACCCTCGCCCAACAGCACACCAAGATTGCCCCTCACAGCGTCTGCCTCGAGCTCACCGAGCGAGCGTTCATCGGGGATCCCGCTCCCGCGCACAAGGCCCTGCGCGCGGTGCGCGACCGCGGATTCAGTTTGGCGATAGACGATTTCGGTGTCGAACATGCCAGCATGGCCAACCTGATGCACGTACCGGTGGATTGGCTGAAGATCGACCGCTCCTTCGTCGCGCGGGTGCACGAGGACGAGCGGGTCCAGCGCCTCGTCCGCAGCCAGATCTCCGTGGCCGCGAACATGCAGGCCGATCTGATCGCCGAAGGCGTCGAGGTGCACGAGCAGGCCGATTGGCTCAAGGGCGCGGGTTGTGATCTGCAGCAAGGGTTCCTGTATTCCCATCCGATCGAGACGACCGAGCTGGCCGCCTATGTCGACAGCCGGACGGCCGTCGGGGCCGACCAGGGTGCCAACCGAAATTAGGCGGACATGAAGCTCACCACCCGACTGGCGATCCTTTGCGGTGCGGCGCTGCTGGCGGTCATCCTGGCGAACACGCTCTATACGGTCCAGATCAACCGGATCTCCGCGCTCTACGAGGAACGTGCCCAGGCGCGAAGTGCGCAGGCTACCGCGATGGACGTCGGCCGGGACCTGCAGACGTTCCTCGCCACCTACGGCGAGTTGCTGTTCGCCGACGACGCGGCCCGCCGTTCCGACATCTCCGCTGAGCTGGACGGTCTGGAAGCCACAATGGAGACCGAACTGCGCACGCAGGCCGAGGAAGACGCCGACGCCAATCGGCGTCTGCTGTATCAACAGGCATTGACCACGTGGTCGAGCTTCCAGTCGGCCTACCGCAGCGAGATACAGAACCTCCAGGTGACCAGGGACCTCTCGTCGTCCGAGCGGGAATCGGACGCGCAGGCGGTGCAGCTGGAAAACCTGCTGGGACAAATCGAGCAGGAGACCGTCAGGGCCGTCGACGAGGCCAATGCGCGGGCGGCGAGCGCGATCCAGTTCACCAAGAACAGCCTCTGGGTCCTCGCCAGCGCCATCGTGGCGGTGCTCGGCATCTTGCTGTGGTTCACCAGCCGCAACATCGTCCGCACTGTCAGCGCGGCAGCAAGGGTGAACGAGAAGGCGCGCCGCTCCAAGGAAACCCAGGCCTCGCTGATGACCGAGGTTCAGGGCGTCGACGACCTGACGGCGGCCTGCGGGATCATCGTGTCGCGCACGGCCGAGGCCGTCGGCGCCAGGCAGGGTGCGCTGTATCTGAAGCAACTCGACGACGACGCGGGACGGTACGCACTGACGGCCTCGTATGCGTTCCACCGCCGCAAGGATCTGCCCACTTCGTACGGGCTGGGGGACGGCCTGGTCGGTCAGTGCGCCTTGGAGGGTAACCGGATCGAGGTGACCGGTGCCCCAAGCGATTACGTCGAGATCGTGTCGGGGCTGGGCAAGACCGGCCCGGTGTCGTTGATCCTGGTGCCGATCAAGTTCGAGTCCGAGGTGCTCGGCGTGCTGGAGCTCGGGAGCCTGCAGCTGTTCACCGATGACGACATCGAACTTCTGGAAGCTATCGCGCTGGGCGCCGGGGTGGCGCTCAGCGCGATCGAGTCGGCCGAGAAAACCCGCGAGCTGCTGCGGGTTTCGCAAGCCCAAACCGAGGAGCTGCAAACCCAGGAAGAGGAGTTGCGTGCTGCCAACGAGCAACTCACGCAACGCGAGGACATGCTGTCCGCGCAGAACGCCGAACTGGAGGAGACCACCGAGGAACTCCGCGCCCAGCGGGAGGAGCTCAAGGCCAGCTCGGAACGCCTCGAGGCACAGTCGCGCGCGTTGGAACAGAAGAACGACGAGCTGCAACGCATCAGCAGCTCCCTGGAGGTCAAGGCCGAGGAACTGGCGGTGTCCTCGCGGTACAAGTCGGACTTCCTCGCGAACATGTCACACGAGCTGCGAACGCCGCTCAACAGCATCCTCATCCTCGCCGGGCTGCTGACCGAATCGGAGGAACTCGACGCCAAGCAGCTGGAATTCGCGGAGACGATTCAGCAATCGGGCAAGGATCTGCTCAACCTCATCGACGAGGTCCTCGATCTGGCCAAGGTCGAATCCGGGTCGCTGTACACCGAGATGGAAGAGATCAGCGTCGCCGAGCTGGTGACCTTCCTCGAGCGCACGTTCCGGCCCATTGCCCTCAACAAGGGAGTGGAGTTCCTGGTCGAGGTGAAGGACTCGGCGGCGCGCACCTTCACCAGCGACTACACGCGGGTAAAGCAGATCGCCAAGAATCTGGTCGCCAATGCCATCAAGTTCACGGACAAAGGTTCGGTCACCGTCACGTTCTCGGGAGCGGCTGATACGCAGGGCAATACGGGCCAGGGATATCTGGCGATGGCCGTCGCCGACACCGGGATCGGTATCGACGAAAAGGACCACAACCTCATCTTCGAGTCCTTCCAGCAGGCGGGCCGCGGGTCGGCCCGGCAGTACGGCGGGACGGGCCTCGGGCTGGCCATCAGCCGTGAGCTCGCACGGCACCTCGGGGGCGACATCGCGCTGCGCAGTGCGATGGGGCAGGGTTCGACGTTCACCTGCTACCTGCCCGTCGGGGCCGCCCCGAAAACCGCACCCGCGCCGTCGCAGCCGGCGAGTCAGCCTGCGCCGCAGGTGGTATCGGCCCCGGCGGCCGAGGACGAGCCCGCGGCACGGCTCGATGACGTCGACATCTCGGCGGTCGGATGGCCGCAGGGATCCAAGCCGGTGCTGCTGATCGTGGAGGACGATCCCACCTTTGCCGGGATGCTGGCCGAGCTCGCCGGTGAAGCCGGGTTCGAGTCGGTCATCACGGCAAGCGGACGAATGGCCCTGGCGCTTGCCAAGGAACGGCAACCGGCCGCCATCACGCTGGACATCGGGCTCCCGGACATGGCGGGCTGGGTGGTGCTCGACGTGCTCAAGCACGATCTCGCGACCCGTCACATCCCGGTCAACGTGGTGTCCGGAGCCAACGACGACGGCAGGGGTCGCCGGATGGGCGCCATCCAGACGCTCAACAAGCCGGCCGGGATCTCCGAACTGCGGTCGATGTTGAGTTCGACCGCCGACTTCCTGAAGCCCGGTCCGCGCCACGTGCTGGTCGCCGAGGACGACGCCAGCCAGCGTCAGGTGGTCAAGCACATGATCGAGAGCGACGACATCGCGATCACCGCCGTCGCCACCGGTGAGCAGGTCCTGGCGGAGTTGTCGGGCCCGAAGTCCTACGACTGTCTGGTCCTGGATCTCGGGCTTCCCGACATCGACGGCATCGACCTGATCGAGCAGATCAAGGAGCAGCTCAAGCAGAAGAGCCTGCCGGTGATCGTGCACACCGGTCGGGAGCTCACCGCTGAGGAGACCGAGCGGCTGGAAGCGCTGGCGGCCGCGATCGTGTTGAAGAACGCGAAATCCCCTGAGCGGCTGCTCGACGAGACCGCGCTGTTCCTGCACCGGGTCGCCACCGAGATGCCGGATTCAGCGCGCGAAATCCTTTCCAACCCAAGACGTATGGACGAATCTCTGGAAGGCAACACGGTGCTGCTCGTCGACGACGACGTCCGCAACGTGTTCTCGCTCGGTAGTGCGCTGAAGCGATACGGCATCACCGTGGTGCCCGCCAGCAACGGGCAGGCCGGTCTCGACAGCTTGGCCGAGCACCCCGAGGTGGGGCTGGTCCTGATGGACATCATGATGCCCGTCATGGACGGCTACGAGGCGATGCGCCGGATCCGGGCCGAACCGCGCTGGCGTAACCTGCCGATCGTCGCGCTGACCGCCAAGGCCATGAAGGGTGATCGGCAGAAGTGCCTCGATGCGGGAGCGTCGGATTACGTCACCAAACCCGTGGACATGGATCAGTTGACGTCGGTGCTGCGGGTGTGGCTCACCGGTCGCCCTCGTGCACAACGTGATTCGGCGAGCACCTGAGAGCATGGTGGCCGAGCAATCTGACGCGCCTCGATCAACAGACCTCGCTCTGATCGAGGCGGATGCGTTTTTCTACACGGTGTTCGAGCATCTCGGCTACGACTTCCGTCATTACAGTGACGCCTCCCGGAACCGGCGGCTGATGGCGTTCGTCAACCGGCACGGCTTCGCGTCGATCTCCGAGGCGCAGGGTCGCGTGCTCCGGGACCCGAAGCTGCTGGCCGACTTCTTGTCGACGATGACCGTCAACGTCACCGAGATGTTCCGTGATCCGCTGGTGTTCGCCAAGATTCGCGCGGAGCTGCTGCCCCGGCTGGCGACATACCCGCGTATCCGGATCTGGATCGCGGGCTGCGCGACGGGGGAGGAGGCCTACTCGATCGCGATACTCCTGGACGAGGCAGGTCTGCTCAACCGCGCCACCATCTACGCGACAGACATCGACAACGATTCCCTGCGCCGGGCGAAATCGGCGATCTATCCCGCCGACGGCATGATCCAGGCGACCCGCAACTACCAGGCCACCGGCGGCCACCGGCCCTTCTCCGACTACTACGTCGCCAAATACGATCGGTGCATCCTCAGCCCCGAACTTCGGTCGCGGATCGAGTTCTTCTCCCACAACCTGGCCACCGACAGCACCTTCGGCGAGTTCAACCTGATCATGTGCCGCAATGTGTTCATCTACTTCGAGGAGACACTCCAGCACAGGGTGGAACTGATGTTCGGCGAAAGTCTTTCCCCGTTCGGCAATCTGGTGATCGGTCCTCGCGAGCGCCTCACCACCGACGCCAAGTCATGGTTCACCCCGGTCGACCGCCGGCTGGGCATCTACGTCAAGGGTCAGCGCTAGCGTGGCACCCCCCGACCTGATCGTCATCGGGGGCAGCGCCGGTGGCCTGAAGGCGATGCGCAGCATTCTGGAGACGTTCGACATTCGCGACAGCGCGGTGTGTGTGGTGCTGCATCGTCCCCCCGACCCCTCGCCGCTGGTCGAAGTGCTCCAGACCTACACGGGATTCCCGGTCAGCGAGCCCGCCGACAGTCCGTCGGTATGTACACCGGGGACGGTGACCGTGGCGCCCGCCGGCTACCACCTCCTCGTCGGGCGCGGCCGCAGCCTCTCCGAGCAGCCGCATACCTCGGTCGCGCCGTATGTCACCGTGGCCGGGGTGCGCGCCCACCTGACGCTGGACGCACCCGTCGCCTATTCGCGACCGTCGATCGACGTCGCGTTCATGAGCGCCGCGGACTTCGGCGAGTCGGCCATCGCCGTCCTGCTGTCCTGCGCGAACGAAGACGGCGCCGCCGGGTGCGCCGCGGTGAAGGCGGCGGGCGGCCGCGTCGTCCTTCAGGATCCGGCCAGCTGCGAGGCCCCCGTCGCGGTCGAGGCGGCACTGCGCGCGGTGACACCGGATCATGTCGCCGATCCGGGCGGCATCGGCGCGTGGCTGACGAACGCCGCATCCGGGTAATACGACGCATTGGCATTCGGTGCACAGCCGCACTAAGTTCCGGTAGGTGTTTTCCTCAGCTGCGGGAGCAGTCGCCCGGTGGTTCGCTCCAGTCCTGACGGTCGCCGCGGTCTTCGCCGGCATCGGTGTCGCCGCTGACCCCGGCCCCGCGCCTGCGGTGCGCCTGGCCGCGGACGCCAACCCGCTCGTCGGCCGCCCGTTTTATGTCAATCCGCAGTCGAAGGGAATGCGCGCGCTTGCGGGCAACCCCGACCCGCTGCTGGCGGCCGTCGTGAACACGCCCACGGCCTACTGGATGGATCACCTTTCCACGCCCGCCGTGGACGCGAAGTACATCCAGACTGCGCAGGCGGCAGGCACCATGCCGATCCTCGCGCTCTACGGAATCCCGAACCGCGACTGCGGCAGCTTCGCGGCGGGCGGGTTCGGGTCCGCCGATTCCTATCGGTCCTGGATCGACGGTGTCGCAGCCGCGATCGGTGGCGGCCCCGCAGCGGTCATCCTCGAACCCGACGCCCTGGCCATGGCGGACTGTTTGTCGCCCGCCCAACAGCAGGAGCGCTTCGAACTGATCGGCTACGCCGTCGACGTGCTGACGCGCAATCCCGGCACCGCCGTGTACGTCGACGGCGGGCACGCCCGCTGGGTTCCCGCCGATGTCATGGCGGCCCGCCTCAATCAGGTCGGCGTGGCCAAGGCCCGCGGCTTCAGCCTCAACACCGCGAACTTCTTCACCACCGAGGAATCGGTCGGCTATGGCTCGGCAGTCTCGGGGATGACGGGCGGCAAACCGTTCGTGATCGACACCTCCCGCAACGGCGCAGGCCCGGTCGAGGGCGATGACCTCTACTGGTGCAATCCGAGCGGGCGGGCACTCGGGGCGCGCCCCACGACCGACACGGGTAACCCGCAGGTCGACGCATTCCTGTGGGTCAAGCGCCCCGGTGAGTCCGACGGTTCCTGCCGCGGTGCGCCGAGCGCGGGCACCTTCGTCAGCCAGTACGCCATCGATCTGGCCCGTAACGCCGGTTGGTGACGGGGCGGCCGTCACCCGTCGTCGCGGCCGCGCGATCTGCGCAGAGCGCGCCCGCGTGCGATGTCTTTTTCGGCCTTGATCCGGTTCTTCTCCGCCACGCGGCTGTCGCGGGGAGGCAGCTGTAGGTCGCGTTCGGCGGCGATGCCCGCCTGCAATTGTCTGCCGCGCTCCAGTTCGGCGTCCAGCTCGGCGCCGAACAGCAATGCGACGTTCGTGAGCCATAGCCACAGTAGGAACACGATCACCCCTGCCAGCGCGCCGTAGGTCTTGTTGTAGCTGCCGAAGTTGCCGACGTAGAAGCCGAACCCGACGGACGCCAGGATCCAGACCAGGATCGCCACGCCTGCACCGATGCTGATCCAGCGGAACTTCGGCTGCCTCACGTTCGGCGCGGAGTGGTAGAGGACCGCCACCGCCAGGATGACGAAGGTGAGTACCACCGGCCAGCGTGCGATGCTCCACACCTGCTGGGCCTGTTCGCCGAGGCCGATGACGCCTCCGACCGCGTCAGCGATCGGCCCGCTGACGGCGAGCATCAGAGCGACGAGGGCCGCCGAGACGAGACCGACGAATGTGAGGAGCAGCTGCAGCGGGCGCAGCTTCCACATCGGCCGGCCCTCTTCGACTTCGTAGATGCGGTTCATGGCGCGCGCGAACGCGCCGATGTATCCGGACGCCGACCACAGAGCGCCTGCGATACCGGCGGCGAGCGCGAACCCGGCGGACGGGGCTTCGACCAGCTGCTGTATCGGGGTGCGCAGGGTGTCGACGGCCGACGACGGCCCAAGGTCCTCGACGATCTGCAGCACCGCGTCGGTGGTGCGCTGCCCCTGGCCGAAGACGCCGAGAAGCGAGACGACGACGACCAGCGCCGGGAAGAGCGACAGCACGGCGTAGTAGGTGAGAGCCGCGGCGAGATCGGTGCACTGATCGGTGCTGAACTCGCGCGCGGTCTTGCGCAGCACGTACAGCACAGAGGGTTTGCTGAGGTCGGCCGGGGAGTCGGGCTTGGCCGGATCCTCGGGATCGGGCGCCTGCCTGGTGTCCGAATTGGCGTCCGGCTCGGGCGGGTCGGACGGGAGCCCAGGCTGCCGACGCTGGCCAGATCGCCCGAGCATCACTCCGGCGAGCAGGGCGCCCAGCGGCACGAGCCATCGCACAACACGGTTCACGCTGTCGGGCATGCCCGCAGGGCGCCGACCTAAACCACGTTGAACGAATTGCCGCGCAGGCACTTTGACAGCGTGCGTAGGCTTGCGGCGTGTTGCTCTTCTTCGGCTACGGAACCAAGCAGAAGCGCGCGGGGGTCGGTCAGGTCAGGCTGTGCGGGCGCTGCCACAACACGTCGCAGTGGATCCGCGTTCGGGAGTTCAAACAGTTCTCACTGTTCTTCGTTCCGGTCGCGCGGTGGAATCGGCGCAATCTCGAGGTGTGCGGAATCTGCGGCGACGCTGTGGCAGTGTGAGCGTCTACATGTAATCGGGAAGTTGCTGAGCTGGGCTGGCGATGGTGTTGAGTCCGTTACCCGCAACTGCGGAAACGGCTCTGCCGAGCGGGCTGGCCGCCAGCGCTGCCACCGTGTGCAGCAGCCGAATACCGTTGCTACTACGGGGATTGGCGAGCCGCAGCACCTTGGCGCGCACCGTGGGTGCGGAGTCGGTGAACGGCTTCATCGCGTGTTCGTAGCGGTGCAGCGCAGCTGTCACCGCCCCGCCGGCGGCGAGTTCGCCGGCCAGGATGTAGGCGCCGATGAGTGCCAGACTGGTTCCGGCACCGCCAAATGTTGCGTTGCAGAACGCGGAATCGCCCAATAGCGCGATCCTGCCTTTGCTCCATGTCGGGCTGTGCACCTGCCCGGCAACCGAGAAGTACATGGGCGCACCGCTTTCCAGTTCGGCAAGCACACGCGGTGCGGTGCCACCGACATCTGCGAACGTGCGGCGCAGGATGGTCAGCTGTCCGGCGCGGTCGAGTTCCTCGAAGCCGCGAACGTCGGAGATGAATGTCAGGATGGCCCGCGTGGTACCGAGGTTGTCGGGCCGCAGATGGACGGCACGAGATTCGGTGACATGCTGCCAGTTCCACCATCGGTCGTCGCTGTCGAGGCGCGGGATGGTGGCGTAGGCGAAGTACATTCCGAGGTCAGTGACGTCGACGGATGTGACGAACCGGCGCGACCGCGAGTGTAGGCCCTCGGCGATCACCAGCAGGTCGGCGTCGAGCGATGTCCCGTCCTGCAGCGCGATCCGGACGCGGTCCCCGTCGTCGTTGACGTCGCTGATCTGTATGCCGAAGCGGTAGTCGGTACCGGGGGTGTTCTCGATGAGGATGCGCGAGAGCTCGCCGCGCAGGATCTCCAATTCTGCTGTGGGCCCGTCATTGTCACCGTGACCCCCGACGGGAAATGACGCCGCCGGGGAGCCGTCGGCCCGGACGAAACGGGTGCCGATCTCACCGGTGTTGGCCGCGCGGATGTCCCCGTCGAGACCCATACGGCGGACCACCTCGCGGGCCGCGCCACGGACGTCGACGTTCTGGCCCTCATCGCGGCGCTGAGGAAATCGCTCGAGGACGGTGGTGCTCCAGCCGCGCGCCGTGAGCTGATGCGCCAGTGCCGGGCCGGCGATTCCGGCACCTGAGATGACCGCATGTCGAGGCATGGCGGAATTCTTGCCCTACGCGCGGTTCGGTGAAACCGGACCGGCATGACGCGTGCATGACATTCTGGCCACCATGCGCACCCTGATCGACATCTCCGTGCCGCTGCGCAGCGGCATCGCTTCCGATCCGCCCGGCTACCGTCCCGAGATCGAGTACCTCACCCACCGCGACACCGTCGACGACGTGTTGGCCTTCTTTCCGGGTGCCACGCGGGACGACCTGCCTGACGGCGAGGGCTGGGCTATCGAACGCGTGTCGATGACGACGCACAGCGGCACCCATCTCGACGCGCCGTATCACTTCGCCTCGACGATGAACCACGGCGAACGCGCGATCACCATTGACGAGGTCCCGCTCGAATGGTGCCTTCAGCCCGGCGTCAAACTCGACTTCCGTCACTTCGACGACGGCTACGTCGTCACCCCCGACGACATCGATGCCGAGCTGCAGCGCATCGGCCATACGCTGTCCCCGCTGGAGATCGTCGTGGTCAACACGAGCGCCGGCACACGGTATGGCCATGACGACTACGTGCAGCGGGGTTGCGGCATCGGACGCGACGCGACGCTGCACATGCTCGAGCAGGGCGTGCGGCTCACGGGCACCGACGCCTGGAGCTGGGATGCGCCGTTCTCCTACACGGCACGCCGATACGCCGAGGACCACGATCCTTCCGTCATCTGGGAGGGACACAAGGCCGGCCGCGACATCGGGTACTGCCACATCGAGAAGCTGCACAACCTCGAACAGTTGCCCTCGACCGGCTTCGAGGTGTCCTGCTTCCCGGTGAAGGTCGACGCTGCCTCGGCGGGATGGACCAGGGCCGTCGCGATCATCGGTTAGCGGCTGTCCCCACCGCGCGGGTGAGCATGTCGGCGAGTAGATCGAGGTACGCGGCGTCGACGGGCCTGCCGTGTGCGATGCGCCAGTAGGTGGGTGCGGCGAGCAGGTCGAGCAGGAGGTCGGCCTGGTCTTCGGTCATATCCCCCCGCGCCACGGCGCGATCGAGGGTCGAACGCGCCCACCGTCGGCGCGGTTCGGCGATGTGTGCGGCGCTCGCCTCGGCGAGTGCGGGGTTGCGGTCGTACTCGGCCAGAAGGCTGGGCAGGATCACGCGCATCCGCGGATCGGTCAACCAGTCCGCAACGGCTTCGAGAAGGGCGCGGATGTCGCCGCGCAGGCTCCCGGTGTCGGGTGCCGGTGTGGACGGGACGCTGAACTGGGCGAGCACGGCGGTGACGAGGTCTACCTTCGACGGCCAGCGCCGGTAGAGCGCGCTCTTTCCGACTCCGGCGCGCCGGGCGACGCTCTCCATCGACAGTTTCGCGTAGCCGGCCTCGACCAGCATGTCGACGGCGGCGGTGGTGATCGCGTCGGTCACTTCCGGCTTGAAGACCGCAGCTCCGGTCGGTTCGCGGCGAATGTCGGGCACCGCGTCAGATTACCGGCTGGACGGAACAGTACCGTCCGTTGATGCGTTACGGTGGACGGGACGGAACCGTCCCGTCCACACTGACTGGAGGATCGCCGATGCCACCTTCGACCGACCAGGCCCGACGCGAGCACACCGACGCTGTCATCGACCGTGCGCTCGAACTGTTGGTCGCTCACGACATGGAGGGGTTCGCTGCGCTCTGGGCGCCGGGCGGCACCATGGAGTTTCCGTTCGCCGCGGCAGGGCAGCCGGCGCGCCTCGACGGCCGATCGGCCGTCGCCGACTACTTGTCCGGCTACACCGAAATGCTCGACGTGCGGGCCATCGCGTCCCAGACACGGCATCAGACCGGCGATCCGTCGACCGTCATCGTCGAGTTCGAGGTGGACGGCGTTGCCGTGGCTGCGCAGAAGCCCTACCGGATGCGCTACATCGCGGTCATCACCGTCGGCGCGGACGGCATCGAGAACTACCGGGATTACTGGAGTCCGCTGGCCGCCGCCGAGGTCCTGGGTGAGACGAGATGAGAGCACCGGTGTTGGTCACCGGCGCGACGGGCAACACCGGCTCCGCGGTGAGCCGTCTGCTGAAAGCCGCAGCGGTCGAGGTGCGCGAAGCGAGCCGCAGGCCAGGTCCCGCCGGCATCAGGTTCGATTGGAACGATCCGAAGACCTACGCACCTGCCTTTCGGAATGTCGAGCGCATGTATCTGGTCGCACCGATCGGCGAAGCCGAGCCTGCGCCAATTGTGCAACCGTTCTTGGAGATCGGGCTCAGCCAGGGTTTGCGCCGAGTCGTCCTCCTCAGTGCATCCGCGATCGAACCCGCTGCTGCCGGGCTCGGGGCGCTGCACCGCCTGGTGACCGAGCTCGTGCCGGAGTGGGCCATCTTGCAGCCCTCCTGGTTCATGCAGAACCTTGTCGGCGATCACCCCGTCGCGCACGGCCTGCGAAACGGGTTGCTCACGACGGCGACCGGTGACGGTCGGATCGGCTTCGTCGACGCGGAGGACATCGCCGCGGTGGCTACGCACTGCCTGCTGCAGGACGACGCCCCGAACTGCTCGCTCGTCATCACCGGACCAGAAGCGCTGAGCTACGCCGACGTGTGCGCGCTGGTAAGCGAACTCACCGGCAGGCAGATCCGCCACGTCGCGGTCACGGCGGCAGAACGCGCCGCTCAGATCGCCGCCACCGGGGTGCCCAAGGAATTCGCGGCGATACTCGCCGCGATGGACGACGAGATCAGCAGGGGATCCGAAGACCGGGTGACCGACACTGTCACGCGCCTCACCGGGCGTTCGCCGTTCTCGATGGCCGAGTTCCTGGCCCGGCACCGTTCGAACCTGTGAAACATTCCGGAAACACAATCGCCGCGTAGCCGAAACGCAGGCCCGCCATCCTCGTCCGGGACCGTCGAAGGAGCCGGACATTGAGTGAGATCGATCCCGCCGCGACCGCGTGGCTTCTGACCAGCACCGCCCTTGTTCTCCTGATGACACCGGGGCTCGCGATCTTCTACGGCGGCATGGTGCGCACCACCGGCGTGCTGAACATGATCATGATGAGCTTCATCGCGATCCCGCTGGTGACGGTGTCCTGGCTGCTGGTCGGCTACAGCCTGGCGTTCGGCGGGGATGGTGCGGGCGGGCTGATCGGCGGGTTGTCGCACATCGGTATGAGCGGCATCGCGCCCGACACAGCCCGCGGGCCGGTGCCCGAATTGTTGTTCGCCACTTTCCAGCTCAGCTTCGCCATCATCACGGCCGCGTTGATCAGCGGTGCGATCGCCGATCGCGCCAAGTTCGTCGCATGGGCCGTCTTCGTGCCACTCTGGGCTATCGCCGTGTACGCGGTGGTGGCGCACTGGGTGTGGGCACCGAGTGGCTGGCTCTTCGAGCTCGGGGTGCTCGACTAC
This sequence comes from Mycolicibacterium iranicum, assembly GCF_002101705.1. GTDB lineage: Bacteria > Actinomycetota > Actinomycetes > Mycobacteriales > Mycobacteriaceae > Mycobacterium > Mycobacterium iranicum. The sequence continues at coordinate 281,959 of NZ_LQPC01000028.1, forward strand.
GCCGGTGGCCTCGTCGTCGAGATCGTTTCCGGAGCTTCGGCTTTGGCGTTGGCGTTGGTTCTGGGACCGCGTATCGGCTTCAAGAAGGACGCGATGCGTCCCCACAACCTTCCCTTCGTCCTGCTCGGTGTCGGCTTGCTCTGGTTCGGCTGGTTCGGGTTCAACGCCGGATCAGCCCTGGCCGCCAACGGAACTGCCGCCGCGATCTTCCTGAACACCCTCGTCGCAGGCTGCCTGGGCATGCTGGGCTGGCTGACGGTGGAACAGGTCCGGGACGGCAAACCCACGACGTTCGGCGCGGCCTCGGGTGTCGTCGCCGGCCTGGTCGCGATCACACCATCCTGCGGGACGGTCGACACGCTCGGGGCCGCTGTGGTCGGCCTGCTCGCCGGCATCGTCTGTTCGTTTGCGATCGGTCTGAAGTTCCGCTTCGGATATGACGATTCTCTCGACGTGGTCGGCGTGCACTTCGTCGGCGGCGTGGTCGGCACGCTGTTGATCGGTCTGCTCGCCACGGACGTGATGACCGGCGGACCGGAAGGGCTGCTCTACGGCGGCGGTCTGGGGCAGCTCGGTAAGCAGGCTCTGGCGGTGGTGGTCGTCGCCGGATACGCGTTCGCCGTGTCCTTCGTCCTGGCCAAGCTGATCGACCGCGTCATCGGTTTCCGGATCAGTCCCGAGGACGAGACCTCCGGCGTCGACTTCTCACAGCACGCGGAAACCGCGTATGCCGAAGGCGTCCACGGCCACGCGGCGCCGCGCCGCGAGCCACCGCTGTAGGTCAGGTGTCGGTGCGGGCGGCTACCGACCCCAAGAATGCGGCCCCCGGCCTCAATCGCGGAAGACGGAGGTGATCGCCGCGACCCGCGGGTCAGCGCGCAGTTCCTCCAAGGTCAGGGGCAGCGGCAGGCGCCAGTTCGGGTACTCGTCCACCGTCCCGGGAAGATTCGGCTGCCTCGGTTCGGCGATGACGTCATAGGGCGAAATCAGCTTCAACCGGCTAGCGGTCGCCGCCAGGAACCGGTGCATCGCAAGGACGATCGCCGATTCGTCCGGCTCCGACTCGGCGTCCAGAAACCCTTCCGACCGCAGCAGGGCCAGCCATTCGGCCCGCTCCCTGTCGGCGTTGGCCTGCTCGGCATCGACATCGTCGAGGAGGCCGAGATCGGCACGCACCCGGACATGCTCACCGCGAAAAAAGCCGGCTGCGGTCGGCAAGTCGTGCGTGGACAGGCTGGCGGCTGCGCGGGCAGGCCAGTTCGCGGGAGCCAGCAGCGGCTCGCCCTCGACGGACTGGTCGCGGGTGAACCAGGACACCGCGCAGCCCAGCATGCCGTCGTCCGCAAGGGCCTCGGTGACCTCCGGTTCGACGGTGCCCAGGTCCTCGCCGACGACGGTCGCGTGAGCCCGGTGCGCCTCCAGCGCGAGCACCGCGAGCATCGTCTCCGCGTCGTAGTGCACGTACGTGCCGCGGTCGGGGCCGTCGCCCGGCGGAATCCACCAGAGCCGCCATAGCCCCGCGACGTGATCGATCCGCAGCCCGTCGGCGTGCGCGAGGACGGCACGCAGCATGTCACGCAGTGCGGCGTAGCCGGTCGCGGCAAGCCTGTCGGGCCGCCAGGGTGGCAGCCCCCAGTCCTGGCCGCGGGGAGTGAAGTTGTCCGGTGGCGCCCCGACGCTCACGCCCGCGGCGAGCACGTCGGCCAGGGCCCACGCATCGGCGCCGTCTGCGTCGACGCCCACGGCGAGGTCGTGCAGGACGCCTAAGCCCATGCCGGCGTCTCGCGCGGCGCCCCTTACGCTCGTGAGCTGGTCGGAGCAGCACTGCTGCACCCAGGCATGAAAGGCCACCCGCGACGCCAGCTCCCGGCGTGCCGCCGCCACGGCCGATCCGTTGACGTCCCGCAGCGCCTCGGGCCAGCGGCTCCACCGCCCGCCGTGTCGCTCGGCCAGCGCGCAGTAGGTGGCCCAGTCCCGCAGCCCCGCCGACGCCGACGATTCGTCGATCGGGTTGGGGCGGCTCTCACTACGCCAAAGCAGTTCTAGAGCACCGCGTTTGGCAACCCAGACGAGATCGTGGTCGATCCGGGGGGTCGCCGCGGAGACACGCAAGGCGTCCACCTCGGCACGCACATCCGCATCGGCCCGGCGATAAGCAGCGGTGTCCTCGATGCGCAGGGCCAGGGGATTGGCGAACCGGCGACTCGACGGTGTGTAGGGCGACGGCTGCACCGGATGCGTCGGTCCGGGGGCGTGGAGTGGGTTGAGCAGGACGGCTCCCGCGCCGTGTGTCGTCGCGGTCCATTCGACGAACTCTCGGAGGTCCCCGAGGTCACCGATACCCCAGGAGCGGGCCGAGCGAAGTGCGTAGAGCTGCAGCATCCACCCCCACGTCGGCGGCGCGGCGGGGACCTTTCGCGGGGCGGCGACGACGGTGGCCTGTTGGCCGTCGCGCGTGTGCAACCGGTACCAGCCCGGCGACAGGTCGCCGGGAAGTGCCCCGTCGACCGCTGTCTCCGAACCGTCCTCTGCGACCAGCGACACGGCACCGGGTACCGCGCGCGGTGGCCCGCCCACGCGCATCGAGATCGTCGGCGGTAGCACACCCGCCCGTTCGCGTTCGTCGAGTCGTGCCAATGCCGCGCGGCGACTGCACACGCTGCCCGCGTCGACCTCCATCAGCCCCAGCACGCGGATGACCACATCGGCGTCCACCTCGACCGGCTCACGCCGTTCGTTGCGGTAGGAGGTGGCCACGCCGTGCGCTGCGGCCAGTCGGCGCAGGTCTTCGGCCACGGGTTTCGGAGTCGCCATCGTCACGGCGCGTTTGTACCCCGCGGGGGATTCCTTAATCCGTCGCTCAGCGCCGCAGCGGGGCGGCCGCCTCGAAGGCCGCCGCCTTGCCCGCCGACTGCCACTCCAGCCAGCTCTCCCAGCGCCTGACGTTGCCGGCCTGCCAGCGTCTGTCGATGCGCGGGGAGAGACGTCGCAGGATCTCCAACCCGACGATGAGCGGAGAACGCAAGAGCAGCAGCACGATTCCCGGGACAGCTGACGGTAGCCGGTATCTGCGACGGTTCCACGGCAGCATGTACAGGCCGAGATAGCCGGCTTGGACCCGGTAGTGATATTCGGCGCGCAGGCGGGTGATGCCGCGCAGACCTGGGGCCGGTGCGAACGCCGGGACGAAGGATTCGACGAGTTCGGCGCCGCTGCTGCCGCTGTCGTAGCTGCGGGCGGCATTGGCCATCAGCAGAATTCGCCACGCATCGGTAATGGTCTCCGGAAAGTACCCGTCACACCGGACGCCGACGAGGTGGCCGCAGTATCGGTTGAAGTGCAGGACCGCCCGTATCTCCCTCGGGGAGGTGACATGTCCGAGGAGGAACAACCCCATCGCCGGTGCCACGCTGCCACCGAGAAGCGTCAACAGCATCGCGGACTGGCTGATCGGGAGCCCCCAACGTTCGGCGTCCCATTCGGGATGCGCCCTGACCCGAGCGCGGACGCTGACGTGCATGATCCGCACGTGCAGAGAGACGTTGCGGCCCAACGATCCTGGGGTCAGTATCGCGCCGGGTCGGCAGACCTCGATCCACCACCGCGATGTCTCGAGATACCGGTGCAGCGCACGCTGACCCGCATATCCGCCGGACAGCGACAGCGGCACCGCAAGCCAGCCCTCGGTGTAGGTGTCGTTGGTTCCAGCGTTGCCGAGGGCGCCGAGCGCGTAGGCCCAGCGCCGCCACACCGCTGCGCCCTCCTCCACGAGATCTGGTTCCACCCAGTCGGGGATCTGCTCGAACTCGGCGAACAGAGCGCGCATCGATTCGGGAGCGTCGGGCTCGTTATCGATGCCGGTGCGTTGCGCTCGCTCGACGAGCTCGCGGGCCTTTCTGGCGCCGAGCTCACCGTGATAGGTCTCGGCGACGAATCGCTCGGCGACGGGATCGCCCTCGTCGAGTCCGTCGACGAAGGCCTGCGCGACAGCATCCGACGGGTACAGCAGTCGCATCCGCCGTGGGTGTGCAGGCGGATAGCGAAACGCTGTCGGTGCCACAGGTCTTTCATATCAGCAACGCGACGTGCCAGGACGTCACAAGCTAGGACGTCGCCGACTCTCCGTCCTCGCCGTCGGTGGGAAGAGCTTCGGCGCCGGGGGTGGCCGGGGTGGTCAACACTTCGTCGGTCTCGTTGCTCGGCTCTGGAGTGGTCATGCCTACGTCGTTACCCGACCCGGCTGTGCCGAAACCCGCCGCTGCGCGGCCACGACTCAGTTCCGCCGGGCCCAGTCGGCCAGTGCCGCCTCCGATGTGATGCGGTCGAGCGCCAGCGCTGCGGCGCCGTGCAGCGATGCGTCCTCGCCGAGCATTCCGTCGCGCACCTTCGGAGCGGCTGACTTGCGAAACCCCATGAGCCCGTCCCGGTATGCGGTGTCGAATGCCCGGGGCGCCGCGTCTCGGAGCTGCGGGGCCAGCCCGCCCAGCGTCACGATCGCGGGGTCGTGCACGTTGACGAGGCCCGCGATGCCACGCCCGAGCGAGGTCGCCACCGCATCGAGCGCCGTCCCGCTGCCGGGCGGCCGTTCACGAAGAACCCTGTGTGCGAACGCGATCGGGTCAGCGGGCGCCGGGACGCCGAGGTGACGGGCCAGCGCCCGGCCGTCGACGGTCAGGTCCCAGCAACCCCGTGCCCCGCAGGGGCATTCCAGCTCGGGATCGCCGAAGGGAATGTGTCCGTATTCGCCTGCCGCACCGCGAAATCCGGCCACCGGCTCACCGTTGACGACGAGCGTCCCTCCGAGACCGACAAGCACGATCAGGTGCAGCGCCGTACCAGCGTTGCGGGCTGCGCCGGTCCGCGCCTCGGCGAGACCCGCAAGGGTCGCGTCGTTGCCCAGGACCAGTGGCAGGTTCGCGCGGGCGGGCAGTCGAGCCGTCAGAGCCCTCAGGTCGACGTCGCGCCAGCCGCGCGTGGTGAACTGCACCAGCCGCGAATCTCTCACAGTGCCCGCCACCGAGACGGAAACGGCGCGGGCGCGCCCGGACAGTCTGCGGTACTCCTCGGCGACCGCCGAGGCGATGTGGTCGAGCACTCGCGCGGGGCCCGCCCGGCCGTGCCGCCCCTGGGCGATCACCTGCGGAATGCCGTCGAGGCTCGCCCGCGCCAACCGCCAGTCTCCTTGCCGCAGGTCGACGGCCAGCACCACCGGGCCGTCAGGGTGGGGACGCAGAACTGTGGTCGGTCTGCCCCGGCCGCTGGCCGGTGCGGGCGCTTCGTCGAGCAGATTTGCACGACGCAACCTGGCGACCAGATCTGCGGCGCCGCCGCTGCTCATGGCGAGTCGCTCGGCGGCCGCCGCGCGGGTGATGCCGGGCTCGGAGCGTGCGAGTGCGATCAGCTTCGCAGCGCCGTACCAGCGCAGCTGCGAGGCGGATCCGAGCTCTTGCGGCATGGGCACCAATATTCCAGTTGATTAAACTCGTGCACTGAGTATATTCGCGGCAGTGACCTCGGATCTGCGCGCCACCCGGCCCGCCCTGCTGTCGCTGGCGGTGGCGTCGTGTCTGGCCGTCACCACCGAAGTCCTGCCCGTCGGTCTGCTCACCGGCATCGGGGAGGGCTTCGGGGTAGAAGCCTCGGTGACGGGCCTGCTCGTCACCCTCTACGCGGTCATGGTCGCCACGTTGGCGGTCCCGCTCACCCTGATCACGAGCCGGTTCCCGCGTAAGCCGTTGCTGCTGCTGACCCTCGCCGGCTACGCGTTGTCGAACGCGATGGTCGCCGCCGCCCCTGTCTTCGCCGTGGTCGCCGCGGGACGGATGATCGGCGGAATCACGCACGCGCTGTTCTTCTCGTTGTGCATCGGGTACGTGCCGCGGCTGGTGTCCGGCGCCTACGTGGGACGGGCGCTGGCTCTCGCAACAGGCGGCGCATCGGCGGGATTCGTTCTGGGCGTGCCACTTTCGACATCACTGGGCACGGCTGTGGGATGGCGGGCCTCGTTCGCGGTGCTGGCGGTCGCGGCGGTGGCGGTGCTGGCACTCGTAGCGGTGGTGCTGCCCGACGTGTCCGGGGACCATCCCGAGGGAACCGGCGACGGACGCGGTGGCGAACTGGCGGCGGTGGCCGTCGCGAATGTACTGACCTATCTGGGGCAGTTCACCCTGTACACGTACATCAGCCTGCTGCTCCTGTCGTCCGGCCTCGAGCCCGCGCTGGTCGGGCCCCTGCTGCTCCTTTGCGGTGCGTGCGGCTTCGCCGGGTTGTATTGCACCGCAAAGACACTCGATCGTAATCCGAGAGCCACCGCGACGACCGTCCTGCTCACCGTCATCGGCGGTCTCGTGATCCTCGCGTGCACCTATCCGACGCTGGGATGGGTCGTGCTCGCCGCCGGGGTGTGGAACGGGGCGTTCGGCGGTGTGCCGTCGATCTACCAGGCCTGCGCCGTGCGGTCCCAGGCGGCATCTCCGGAACTGTCAGGCGCCTGGGTCAACGCCACGGCCAACCTCGGCATCGCGGGCGGCGCCGCTATCGGCGCGGGCGTACTCACCGTTGCCGACGTCGGCGTGCTGCCGTGGGTTGCGGTGGGATTGGTGGCCGCCGGCCTCGTGGTCGTCGTCGCGGCGCGGCGTGCCTTCCCCTCGACGTCGTGACCAATGCAACGCGCTGGTAACAGATCTCGGATACATTGACCCACGTCGCGGGGGATATCGGAGGGCACCGGAAGGGCAGATCAAGACACGTGGCCGACGAATCGAGACATCTCCCGGCGTCGAAGACGGTCGTCTTCGCCCTCTATGACAAGGTGACCCTGCAGGATGTCGCGGCGCCCCTGGAAATCTTCGCCCGCGCCAACGACTTCGGTGCGCGTTACACGGTGTTGTTGGCATCGCCGACAGGTCGTGCGGTCGGCACCACCGCCTTCGCCACGCTCGATGTCGACGTCTCGGTCAACGAGGTTCCGGACGCGTTCGACACGTTGGTGGTCCCCGGGGGTGTTCCCGCCGAGTTCATGTTCACCCCGGGGGTGCACGACATCCCCGAGGAACCGACCCCGGATTCGGTCCCGGATGCGATAGGCATGGTGCGCAAGCTCGCGCCGCGGGCCCGCAGAATCGCCTCCGTGTGCACCGGGTCTTTTGTGCTCGCGGCTCTGGGTCTGCTCGACAGCCGGCGTGCGACCACCCATTGGGCGCACTGCCAAACCCTGGCGCGCTGCTATCCGAATGTCGAGGTCGACCCCGACTCGCTGTTCGTGCAGGACGGTCCGTTCATCACCGGTGCGGGTATCACCGCGGGGATCGACCTGGCGCTCGCGATGGTCGAAAGCGACTTCGGGCCCGCCGTGGCCAGACGGGTGGCGCGGTGGATGGTCGTGTTTCTCCAGCGGCCGGGCGGGCAAGCGCAGTTCAGCGTGTGGGCTGAATCGGCGTTGCCGGTCACCGGCGGTCTTCGCGAGATCGTCGATTCCGTCATTGCCGACCCCGGTGCTGATCACTCCCTTGCTGCGATGGCCGAGCGTGCGGCCGTCAGCGAGCGTCACCTGGTGCGTGTGTTTCGTGAGCAGGTCGGTATGACGCCGGCGCGATTCGTCGAGCAGGCCCGCCTCGAAGCTGCCAAGGTGCTGCTCGCCACCGGCGATCAGAGTCAGGATGCGGTGGCGCGCCGCACCGGTTTAGGAACCTCCGACACTCTGCGGAGGACGTTCCGACGCAATCTCGGGATCTCACCCGGCATGTATCGAAACCGCTTTCGCACTACGGGAATCAGCCAATAGCCGCGTGCGCCGAGCATCGAGATGAGTCCGGACGCTGGCCCCGTAGTGCAGTCCGCTGCGGCGGGCCGCAGCGCGGAATGACTCCCCGGCCAGGATCAGCGCCACCGCGTTCTCCATCCGTACCTCGTGAACATACTGGCGCAACGTCATACCTGTCTGCGCCTTGAACAACCGCGCCAGGTGTCGCGGGCTGATTCCGAGTTGTGCTGCCACGGAGTCGAGTTCGTAGTGCCCGGCGGGATCGACGTTGACCGTCTCCAGAAGTCTGTCGATCTCGGGATGCTTGGGGCGCGGTGTCCGCGCTGCCACCGAAATCTGCGGATGGCCTTCCAGCCTTCTGCCGAGCACCACCAGCTCCTTGGAAATATCCTGTGCGACGGCGGCCCCGTGGTCCTCACAGACCAGGGCGAGAGCCAGGTCGATTCCGGCAGCCGCACCCGCCGAGGTCCACACGTTGCCGTCGCAGATGTACACCGATTCGCGGTCGACGATCACCGACGGATGGCGCACGGCGAACGAGTCCAGGTGACGCCAATGCGTCGTCGCGCGCCGACCGTCGAGCACCCCGGCCGCGGCGAGAGCGAATGAACCGGTGCCTATCGAGGCCACCCGGCGTGCCCGCGCGGCGTGGGACCGGACCGTGCGAACGAGATGCCACGGCGCACCGTCGGCGACCACGCGTTCGCTGCCGGGGACGAACAGTATGTCGATGACTTCGGAGGCGAGAGCTGATACGGGCGCCGTGTGAAGCGTTAGACCCGACGCGCACCGGACCGCCGTGGCCTCGGTGGTGGAGTAGAACGCGACAGAGTAGGCGGAGCCCAGACCACCGGCGACGTCGAACACTTCGAGCGGACCGGCGACGTCCAGCCCGCGGACGCCCTCGAACACCAGAACCGCGATGTGCGGTGGCCTGCGGACGGGGCTGCTCACTGCCACAGCGTGGCCGGGGCAGGATTCCCATGCGCGCCTATGTCCGGAATTGCACTCGACCTGTCCGGGACGGTCGGTCCATGTCCCGTTTTGCCGCACACCTGTCGCAGCGGGCAGGTATCCGAAAACCAGCGGTTACGTTCCGGAAACACCCCGACGCGAACGTAGTTGGCGACACGAGGAGGGACCATATGGATTCGCGGTCTGCGCTGACGCTGAGTATCGGTGTGCTCGGAGGTGTGGCGGTCGCCTTCACGGCCACGGTGATCGCCGTTCCGATCTGGGTGGTGTTTCTCGCCTGGGCGTCGTTCTTCTTCGTCGGTGGAGGCCCCGCCGGCTGGATGAGATCGGTGTGCTCCAACCTGGTTGGCGTCGCGATCGCATGTGCGAGCCTGTACGCCGCACACTTGTTCGGGGGCAGCCTGACCGCCACCGCCATCGCCGTAGGCGTCGGCAGCGCGCTGATGGTCCAGGCGTCGTGGTTGGGACTGCTTTCCACCACACCGGCGGTCGTCGTCGGGTTCGCCTCAACCGTGTCGACCGTTGCCGGAACCGGCCAATTGGTGACCGCGACAAGCATTTCGCACCCCGGACTGGTGGCGGCATGCGCATGCGTGCTCGGTGCGACATTCGGAATCGCCTCCGAATACGTGGCCACCGCAATGACACGACCGGCACCGGCCGGCCGGCCCGACACGGAAGGCGCAGCAGCATGAAGCTCCAGCACTATCTCGGCGGGCTCGAGGGATTGCCTCAGCCACTCGATCTCGAGAAGCGGGTGTTCGTCGAAGACTGGGAGAAGCGCATCTTCGGCATCCACGTCGCGATGATGGGTCTGAGCAATCACCTCGGCTCGGCGCTGCCCGAGTATCCGATCGACGATGTGCCGACGGAATTCCATGATGAATGGACGTGGGCTTCGCTGCGCACCGGTGCCGAGGGCATGAATCCCTTCGACTACTTCAAGTTCCGCTACTACGAGAAATGGCTCGGCGGCATCAGTGCGTTCTTCGTGGACAGAGGCTACGTCTCCGAGGCCGAGATCGGTGCGCTCCTGGGCGCCGTCGATGCGCCGACGGACCAGGGCGATCCCGCCATCGACGATCAGGTGATCGCCTATCTGCGCCGCGGCGACAGCCCCCGCCGCGATGTCGCCCATCCGAAGTTCGCCGTAGGACAAAAGGTTTGCATCGCCGACAAGCCCGCCGCCGAGCACACGCGGCTTCCCGGCTATCTGCGTGCCAAGGTCGGGACCGTGCAGCGCATCTTCGAAGGCGACTACGGCTATTTCGTCGCCACCGGTGACGGCATCGGCGACCCCATGCCGATATACATCGTCGAGTTCACCCCTCAGGAGCTGTGGGGTCCCCGCGCGGAACCAGGCGCCAACAGCCTCTATGCCGAATTGTTCGAGGCCTACCTGCAACCCCTCGAGGAGGACAAGTGACCGACCAGTTCGCCTACCCGCCCGACCGTGAGAAGCTCAGCGCCGACCGGGTCGCCGCGCTGGAACGGCTCTTGATCGAAAAGGGCATCATCACAAGTCACACGGTCGACAAGGTACTGGCCTATTTCGAATCGGAGATGACTCCGCTCAACGGCAAGAAGATTGTTGTGAAGGCGTGGACTGATCCGGAATTCGCCGCGCGGGTCGTCGACGATACGCCCGCCGCCATCGCCGAACTGGAACTGCCGGAGGGCATGGCCGGTGCCGAAGGCGAGCATCTGCAGGCTGTCGCCAATTCCCCGGGTGTGCACAACCTGGTGATCTGCACGCTCTGCTCGTGCTTTCCCTGGCCGGTTCTCGGGCTGCCGCCGTACTGGTACAAGGATCCGGTGTTTCGTGCGCGCGCCGCGCGCGAACCACGCACGGTACTCGCGGAGGTCGGGGTCGAACTACCCGACGACACCGAGATCAAGATCTGGGATTCATCCGGGCACTCCCGGTGGTTCGTCATACCGGAACGGCCCTCGGGCACAGACGGTTTCACCGACGAGCAACTCATGGACCTGGTCACCACGGAGTCGATGATGGGTGTCGCGCTGGCGGGGCAGGCGTCATGAAGCTGCACAACACCTGTACCACCGACCAGGCCGCGCCATCCTTCGACCACGAGTGGCAGCGCCGGGCTTTCGGTCTCGCCCTTGCGCTTTCAGAGTTCGGGCACTATCCCTGGAGCGAATTCCAGCAGAGCCTCATCGACACCATCGGCGCCTGGGAAGCGTCGCCGGAACCTGTTCGAGGCGAATGGGAGTATTACGACCACTGGGTCGCCGCTCTCGAACATGTCGTCGACCGACGGTCGATTCTGTCAGCACCCGAAGAGCTGCGCGACCACCACTGAACCAACACCGAACAGCGAGAAGAACGGAACTGACATGCACATCGAGCCAGGTTTGGTCGACGGGGCCAAGATCGTCCTGAGTTATGCCACCGCCGCGGGCACGGGCGCCTACGCGCTCAGCGCTGCGTGGAAGCACGTCAAAGAACGCGGCATTGCGTCTCTGCTTGTCGGCGCCACGCTGACGACGGCACTGGTGTTCGCATTCTTCGAGGTGTTCCCGCACTTCCCCGTCGGAGTGTCCGAGGTCCACCTCATCCTCGGGTCGACGTTGTTCCTGCTCTTCGGAGCCGCTCCGGCGGCGATCGGTTTAGCGCTGGGGCTGCTCATCCAGGGCCTGCTCGTGGCGCCGTTCGATCTCCCGCAGTACGGCATGAACGTCACCACGTTGTTGGTGCCGTTGTTCGCGTTGCAGTATGTGGCCGGCAGGACCATCGCGCCCGAGACCCGATATGTCGACCTGAAATACCGTCAGGCGTTGACGCTGTCGGCGACATATCAGGCAGGGATCGTGTCCTGGGTGACCTTCTGGGCCCTCTACGGGCAGGGCTTCTCTGTAGAAACCGTCACCAGCGTGGCCACGTTCGGCGCGGCGTATCTGTCGGTGATCGTGCTGGAGCCGTTGGCAGACCTCGCGGTGCTCGCGGCGGCCAAGGCCGCCCAGCGCTACCGCGACGGTGCGTGGCTGGAGCCGAGGTTGTTCAATCCCGCCTGAGTTCAGGCGGCCGAGCTGCGCAGACGTGCGCAACTGACCGGCGCGGGCGTCGACACCGGCGTCTGCGCCGGCGCGGCCTTGCGCCGCGTGTCGCGAGCATCACGCTGGATTCGGCGGGCGAGCACGCGGTCGTTGCGCTTGTTCAGCGAGCGGCTGCGCTGCACCAGCTGGTCGAGTTGCTGCCAGCTCAGTCCGTCGAGGTCGCCATCGGAGTCGTGGGTGGCGATCACGACCGAGCCTCGCAGCAGCGGTACCGATTTCGCCGTGAAACCCGTTGTCGCCAGCAGAAGTTCGGTCGCCGCGAGGTTGACGCGGCGCTGGCAGCCGTGCGTCGACGGGCTGAACCAGAAATCGAACTGTCGGTCCGTACTGGTCAGGCAGTGCAGACCCTGGTCGTGCATCAGCTTCTCGATATCGGCCTTGGTGTAGGCGCGGGTCTCATACACGGCGCCGCGGGCGCTGAAGTAAAGAACTGTGTTCATGTCGATGTTCCATTCATCTCTTTCATCGGTTCCCTGGATGCGCGGGCGCGCCGCCGCGCTGTTAACAGAGTTACCCATGTGACTTTTGAGACAAACGTTGATATCGAATATGCAACGACACATCGCTACCATCGCCGCTGCAGGCGGTCGCGATAGGAACGGCCGTCGGGGTCGTAGACGGCCCGGTATACGGGCTCGGCCCAGATCCGCGTCAGGGCGCCGAGATGTTCGGGTTGGTGCGGGCGCAGTCGTCCCGGCGGACGCGGGCCGACTCGGCCTCGGTCGTGCCAGTCCTGCAACGCGTGTGCCGATCGGATGACAGCGCGCACGGCGTCCGCAGGATCGACGAGCTCGCCGTCTTGGCTGCCGTCGGTTGCTCGGTCGAGGTGCTCGCGAAGAAGGCGCAACCTCAGATCCCGGGCGAATCCACCGGTGTCGTCGAGCACCGCGCACGACAATTCGCTGTCGTGTGTCCAGGATCGCCGGTTGAAGTTGTCGCTACCGACCGAAGCCCAGACATCGTCGATCACACAGACTTTAGCGTGCACGTAAACCGGTGTGCTGTCGTGGTTTTCGAGATCGAAGACGTGAACGCGGTCGGGATCTGCTGCCCGGCACGTCTCGAGAGCGTGCTGGCGCCCGACCTGGTTGGGCGGAAGTGCGAGGCGTCCGTCGACATCGGGGTGGCGCGGCACGACCGCGATGAGATGGAGGTCGGGATTGGCCCTCAGCGCGGCGGCGAACAGATTGGTCACGTCCTTCGACCACAGGTATTGGTCCTCCAGGTAGATGAGCCGACGCGCGCGTCGCAGCGCCTTCGTGTAGCCGCGGGCGATGCTGAACTCTCCGTGCGGGGCGAAGGCGTACTCGAAGTGGGCGTCGGGGTAGGTGCGCAACACCTGCACCGAGTGGGGACCGCACGGTGGCGGGTCCGTGGGCTGTGGTGGCAGCTCACCTGGAGTCAGGTCGGCTCGCCGAAGCTTGTCGACCACCCACGCGATGGGGGAGAGCATGTCCAGCGGCGCCGGATCGGTCCAGCGTTCCCGGAACGTGGTGTCCAGCGCGCCGACCGCCGGACCCCGGATGCGCAGCTGGACGTCATGCCACGGCGGCCTGTCGCCGTACGCGGGGGACATCTGGACGGCCTGAACGTCGCCGCGATGGTCGGCATCGTCACGGCGGGAATGGCACAGGTCGATTCCGCCGACGAACGCGACGTCGCGTTCTGGATTGCTGGGGCGACGCAGCACCACCAGCTTCTGATGATGGGAACCGCCGAACCGCACCCGCTGATCGAGGAGCACCTCGCCACCGGCGGCTTCGATGGCCTCCCCGAGGTGCTGGTTCTCCTCCTCGCTGTAGGAGAACTTGTCCAGATGCGAGCGCCACACCAGTCCCTTGACGACCACGCCACGGCGCGCGGCGTCGGAGAACAGCTTCGCGATCGTCGGACCCGCGTCACGCATCCGCTGATCGGGATCGCCACGCCAATCGGTGAAAAACAGGTGATCACCCGGGCCGAGAGCGGCGACCTCGGTCGCCAGTCGGTCGAAGTACGTGGCGCCATGTATCAGCGGCTCGACCCGGTTTCCCGTGCTCCAGTCGGGGATAGACGTGGCGAAGTTGCCGCGCTCGCCGGCGGCGAGAAACCAGTCCGTTGAATCAGGCACCTCCACCAGTTACCCGAAAACACGGATGTCGAGAATCATGGGGCGGCTCCGTCCCTGGGGTGAGTGACCAACACGGGTCGCCACCGAAAGGAGAATTTCATGGCGAAGTACCTATTCCTCAAGCACTACCGCGGCGCTCCGGCTTCGGTCAACGACGTCCCGATGGACCGGTGGTCGCCGAGTGAGATCGAAGCGCACATCCAGTACATGCAGGACTTCGCGGACCGTCTGCGCGACAGCGGCGAGTACGTCGACAGCCAGGCGTTGATGCCCGACGGAGCTTGGGTCCGTCACGACGGCGAGGGCAGGCCGCCCGTCACCGACGGACCGTTTGCAGAGACCAAGGATCTCATCGCCGGCTACATGATTGTCGACGTGGACTCCTATGAGCGGGCGGTCGAATTGGCCGGTGAACTGTCCGCCGCGCCCGGCGCCGGCGGCAAGCCGATACACGAGTGGCTCGAGGTGCGCCCGTTCATGAGCGGCACGCACCTTCCCGCCGAGTGATGACGGAGGCGCAGCTGCGCGACCTCATCCCCGGTGTCCTGGCTGCCCTCGTCCGCCGCGGAGCGGACTTCGCCAGCGCGGAGGACGCCGTGCAGGAGGCATTGATCCGCGCGATCGACTCGTGGCCCGACAATCGCCCCGCGGATCCGAAGGGCTGGCTGATCACCACGGCGTGGCGCCGGTTCATCGATATCGCCAGAGCCGATGCTGCGCGACGTGATCGCGAGCGGCAGGTGAGCGACGAGCCGGCGCCGGGACCCGTACAGTCTGCGGACGACACCCTCGATATCTACTTCCTGTGCGCCCATCCCAGCCTGAGCGCCGCTTCCGCGGTGGCGCTGACGCTGCGGGCCGTCGGCGGTCTCACCACCCGGCAGATCGCCCAGGCCTACCTGGTCCCCGAAGCGACGATGGCGCAACGGATCAGCAGAGCGAAACGGACGGTCAGCGAGGTGCGCCTCGACCAGCCCGGAGATCTGCGCACTGTGCTCAAGGTGCTGTACCTGGTGTTCAACGAGGGCTACACCGGCGACGTCGACCTCGCCGCAGAGGCGATCCGGCTGGCACGCCAGCTTGCGTCGCAGACCGCCGACGAAGAGGTAGCCGGGTTGCTGGCGCTTTTCCTGTTGCACCACGCACGCCGTCCGTCCCGCACGCGTGCCGACGGCAGCCTCGTTCCGCTCGCAGACCAGGACCGCAGCCTGTGGCGCACCGACCTCATCGCCGAAGGCGTCGCGATCCTTCAGGCTGCGCTGGCGCTGGACCGCTTGGGCGAGTACCAGGCGCAGGCCGCGATCGCGGCCCTGCACGCAGACGCCCGAACCTCGACGGAGACCGACTGGGTACAGATCGTCGAGTGGTACGACGAGTTGCTCCGCTTCAACGACAGCACGATCGTGCGTCTCAACCGTGCCGTCGCGATCGGCGAGGCCGACGGCCCGCAGGCCGGTCTCGCCGCGCTGGCCGAGGTTGATCCGGCGCTACCGCGCTACACCGCGTCAGAGGCTTACCTTCGTGAGAAGGCCGGTGACACCGATCTGGCGGCTCGGCTCTACACCGAAGCAGCCGCGCAGGCGCAGACCGTCGCCGAGCGCAACCACCTGACCATGCGCGCGGCATCGCTGCGCCACAGCTCATAGCGCGACGAGCAGGACGACGACGATGGCCAGCGCGAAAAGCGCTGTGCCGTAACCGAGTATCAAGACCTCGCCGCGCGGCGGCGGCACCCTGCTCTGCTCTTCGCGCATGCGAAGCGACCGCCGGTAAGCGAGCCACAGCACGACGAGCGCGAGCAGTCCCGCGAGGGATGCGAGTGTTACCCGGCCCACCTCGAGGGGCCCATGCGGGCGCAGCAGGACCAGCGCACCGCCGACGACGATCCCGAATGCGCTTCGCTCCCAGGACAGCTGCGTGCGCTCCACCTGGAGGCCCGGTTTCATCGGGGCGGCCAGACGAACAGGATCACCAGCACCGCGACGGTGATCACGAAGATCGCCGTGCCCAGTGCGGCGGGGATCCGCGTCGGAGGCAGGTCCTCACCGCAGCGCATCGCCGTCTGCACGCGTTGCCAGCGTCTGACCGCCAGCGCGGCGAGTACACCGCCGCCGGCGGTCAAAACGATGCTCAGAACGTGTCGTACCCCGGCGATCCCGAAAGCCGGTAGGAACTGGATCACGGCCACACCGCCGGCGATCAGTGCCAGCGAGGTGCGGATCCAGGCGAGGAAGGTGCGCTCGTTGGCCAGGGTGAATCGGTAGTCCGGTTCCTCACCCTCGTCGCGCACCGGTCAACCGTAATATGCGCGGCGCGCCGTGGACGGTGACCCGGACCCGGTTCGGGCTTCGAGCGTGTCGTTGATGCTTGATGCGCGCTGGGCGCCAGCGGATAGTCACCTGCGAGGCGAGGCTGCCCTGTGTGGCTTTAGTCTGGGCTCGCTGAGAAGCATCTGACGTTGACAGGGAGGCTCGATGTATCTGCCGACTGTTCGCGCGGCCGCTGCGACATGGCTCGCGGGTACCGCAGTGGCGTTGGTTGTGCAGGGAGTATTCCCGGAAAAGTTCGCCGCCACTACAGCATGGGGGTACAACCCCGGGTGGCAACGCGAGATCGCGATCTGGAACCTGGGGACGTTGGTCGCGGGAACGGCCATAGTCGCGGGTGCCGGCGACCCCGTGCGGGCGCAACTTCGTGGTCTGGCCGTCCTCTCAGCGTTGTTCGGGGCCAATCATGCTGCCGCGGCGGCGCGGTCGGGCAAGCCCGGCAACATCGCGTGGGCCGTCATCAACGGTGGCGGTGTCGTATCCGCCCTCGGCGCGTTGGCGCAGCGAAAGCCCGACTGTCGGACTGCTCGGTAGCACCCTGCAGGCGGTCGGCGCATTCGGCAGGAATAGCCTCGCAGGAGTGAAGTTCGGGATCTCCACTTTCGTCAACGACGACACCATCGACACGGTGTCGCTGGCCCGCGCAATCGAGGAGCGGGGCTTCGACTCGCTCGCCGTCGCCGAGCACACCCACATCCCGGCAAGCCGGGAGTCGGCGTATCCGCTCGGCGGCGAGCTGCCGCAGATCTACTACCGCACGCTCGACCCGTTCGTCACGCTCGCCGCGGCGGCCGCCGTCACCTCCACAATCGAACTGATCACCGGCATCGCGCTGCTCATCCAGCGCGACCCGATCATCACCGCGAAGGAGGCCGCTAGCATCGACGTGCTGTCCGACGGTCGCTTCGTGTTCGGTGTCGGCGCCGGCTGGAACATCGAGGAGTTGCGCCACCACGGCACCGATCCGAAGACCCGTGGTGCGCTGCTCGACGAGCGCATCGAGGCGATCAAGACGTTGTGGACCGATGAGCCTGCCGAATACCACGGCAAATACGTCGATTTCGAGTCGTCGTACCTTCGGCCGAAGCCGGTCCGCAAGCCTCACCCGCCGATCCTCATCGGTGGTGACTCCGATGCGACCGTGAAACGTATTCTCCGGCACCGGGCGGGCTGGATCTCGAATCCGCTGCCCGTGGAGAACCTGAAACGACGTGTCGACCAGATTCGCGAGGGCGCAGACTACGACGTGCCGCTCTCGCAGTTCGGCACCCCCGCCAATCCTGACTACTGGCACGCGGTCGAAGAGCTGGGATTCAGCCGGCTAGGCGTGCTGCTTCCCACCAAACCGCTCGACGAATCCTTGCGCCTACTCGACGCCTACGCCGAGAGGGTCGCCCAGTACCGAGGCTAGGTCAGCGCTCGGGGCCCTCATATCGCTGTGCGACGGCCACCAACTCGTCCCGAATCGTCGAGTGGGGCATGGCGGCAATCCGTGCGTAGAGGCGCCGCCGATCACGGTTGATCTGGCGGGCGGCACGGTACTGCGCGAACATCTTTGGGACTCCTGTTTCGTTGACTTGGGGTCCGGCGCGAATCGGGGATCGCCCATCGGCCGGACCCTGTCCATGGTCCGTGTTACATCCGCGTTAATCAAACCGCCGACGTGTGATCTTGGAGACAGAGAGCCTGGTCACAGCGCTAAAGACGTGCGAGCAACTCTGCCTTCTTGGTGGCGAACTCTTCGTCGGAGAGGATGCCGCGCTCGTGCAGGCCGGCCAGCGACTCGATCGCCGCGATAACGCCGGCCGTATCCCCGGCCGTAGCAGCCGGGGGAGCAGCCGGCGGAGCGGGCGGCTGGGCGCCGCCGAGTTCGCGCAGGCTCGACACGTCGAAAGTGCCGAGCTGGCTGGTAAAGGTCACCGAGCCGCCTGCGCCACCCTGTTGTTGCGCGACACCACCGATTTGATGCTCACCGGTGTCGAAAATCCTTGTGGTTCCTTTGAAGTGGATCGCTAAACGACGGGACGCCGGAAACACCGCATAGCGGGTGTCGTTCTGGCCGCCCGTGGAGCTGGGGACGCCGAGGTCGTCGGGCCACCAATTGCCGGCAGTCGGGGCGGGCGTGAACACCGTCGTCGTCGACATCAGCTGGGTCAGTTCGTTGCACAGGGCGTCGACGCGTGCGTTGAGCGCGTTGTCGAACATGTCGCCGACCATGGTCATGCCGCCACGCATCCACTGGCCGGATCCGCCGAGCTCTGGAATCGAGAACTGGGCCATGGTGCCGCCGCCGGCCCGCAGCGCCACGAGCATCGCGAGCACGGACTCGCGCGAAAGCCCGTGTCGGCGAGCGATGTCGGTGATAGCCGGTTCGGCCTGAGGAGTTACCGGTTCGGTCATGGTCTCCGGTGTACCCGGTGGCGCTCAGTCCAAGCGGCCCGCATCGACCACGTGCAGCACCGCCGCACCTTCCTCGTCGGAGGCCTCGAGATCGACCTCGACGTCGAAGCCCCAATCGTGATCGCCGGCGGGGTCGTCGAGGATCTGCCGCACCCGCCAGACGTCGGGCTGCCTGTCGAAGATGAGGAGCGCGGGTCCGCGGGCGTCGGCGCCGGTTCCGACGTCGTCGTGGTCGGTGAAGTACTCGTCGCCGATCTCGCGCCAGCGCTCGGCGCTCAACCCGGACCGGCCGTCGAGCGCGGCGAGTTCATCCCATCGTTCCCGTGCGAATAGCTCCACCCGCCTGAACAGCGCGTTGCGCACCATCGCGGTGAACGCGCGCTCGTTGCCGGTCAGCGGGCGAGGACGGGCGGGCACGGCCACTGGGGCATCGAGAGGCTGGTCGGGGCTGGTGAGCTGTTCCCACTCGTCGAGCAGGCTCGAATCCACCTGCCGCACAAGCTCACCGAGCCACTCGACGATGTCGGTGAGTTCCTCGGTGCGTGCCGCGGCGGGCACACCGGAGCGCAACGCCTTGAAGGCGTCGGACAGATAGCGCAGCACCGCCCCTTCTGCGCGCATCAGACCGTAGACGCTGACGTACTCCCGGAAGGTGAAGGCCCCCTCCCACATCTCGCGTGCGATGGACTTGGGTGAGAGCTTGCCGTCGGCCGCCCACGGATTGCTGCGCAGATACACCTCGAACGCGTGCTCGAGCAGTTCGGCCAGGGGCTTGGGGTAGGTCACCTCGTCGAGCAGTTCGATCCGCTCGTCGTACTCGATGCCGTCGGCCTTCATCTGTGCGACCGCTTCGCCCCTGGCTCTGTTCAGTTGGGCCGCCAGGATCTGGCGCGGATCCTCCAGCGTCGCCTCGATGACGGAAAGGACATCGAGGGCATAGGTTTCCGCGTCGGTGTCCAGCAGGTCGATGGCAGCCAACGCGAATGTCGACAACGGCTGATTCAGCGCGAAGTCGCGCGGCAGATCGACGGTGAGGCGGTAGCGCCGCACGTCCGGTTCGGGCTCGGGCAGCCGCTCGACCACTCCCGCCTGCAGCAGCGAACGGGCGATTCCGACGGCCTCGCGGATGAGCCGTAGCTGCTTCTTGCGCGGCTCGTGGTTGTCGGTGAGCAGCCGTCGCATCGACTCGAACGGATCACCCGGTCTATCGACGACATCGAGGATCATTGCCGTGGTGACTCGCATATGGCTCGTCAGCGGTTCAGGCGCGGCATCGACGAGCCTGGTCATCGTCGATTCACTCCACGGCACCATGCCCTCGGGAACTTTGCGGCGCACCAGCTTTCGCCGCTTCTTCGGGTCGTCGGCGACTTTGGCGAACTGTTTGAGGTTCTCCACCTCGTGCTCGGGTGCCTGCACGACGACAGTGCCCGCCGTGTCGAATCCGGCGCGTCCGGCGCGGCCGGCGATCTGGTGGAACTCGCGGGCGCTGAGCAGCCGGGTTCGGGTCCCGTCGTACTTCGACAATGCCGAGAACACCACGGTGCGGATCGGCACGTTGATGCCGACACCCAGAGTGTCGGTACCGCAGATGACCTTCAGCAGCCCTGCCTGAGCGAGCTGCTCGACCAACCGCCGGTACTTGGGCAGCATGCCGGCGTGGTGCACCCCGATGCCGTGGCGCACCAGCCGCGACAGCGTCGAGCCGAACGCGGTGGAAAAGCGGAAAGCTCCGATGTGGTCGGCGATCGCGGCCTTCTCGTCCTTGGAGCTGACGTTGACGCTCATCAGTGCCTGCGCCCGCTCCAGTGCCGAAGCCTGCGTGAAGTGGACGACGTAGATCGGCGACTGCTTGGTGTCGACGAGTTCCTGGATCGTCTCGTGCATCGGTGTTGTTGCGTACGAGTAGTACAGCGGCACAGGACGTTCCGCGTTGGCCACCAGCGCGGTCGGCCTGCCGGTGCGCCGGGTGAGATCCTCGCGCAGAAAGGTGACGTCGCCCAATGTCGCAGACATCAGCAGGAACTGCGCGTGCGGCAGTTCCAGCAGCGGCACCTGCCACGCCCACCCGCGGTCGGGGTCGCCGTAGAAGTGGAACTCGTCCATCACGCACAGGCCGATGGCTGCGCCGCGGCCTTCCCGCAGCGCGACGTTCGCCAGGATCTCGGCGGTGCACGCGATGATCGGCGCGTCGGAGTTCACCGCCGCGTCCCCGGTGAGCATCCCGACGTTGGCGGCCCCGAAGACGTCGCACAGCGCGAAGAACTTCTCGCTCACGAGCGCCTTGATCGGGGCCGTGTAGTAACTGGTGGCCCCGGCCGCCAGTTGCGCGTAGATCGCGCCCGTTGCAACGAGGGACTTCCCCGATCCGGTCGGAGTGGCCAGGATGACGTTCGCACCGCTGACCAACTCGATCAGCGCCTCCTCCTGCGCCGGGTAGAGCGTCGTGCCCGCGGCTTCGGCCCACGCCGCGAACGCTGTGAACAGTTCGTCGGCGTCGTCACCCGGGCGCGGTTGAAGGAGTGCGGTCGAGTTCATCAGGGATACACCCTGCCAGGTTTGCCGCACGGCGCTGTTGTCAATATCACTTCGCATGGCCGGGTTGGGTGATGTTCTCGAGTGGGTCAAGCACGAGGTTTCGGCGCGCGTGCCCAAGGCCGACCTCGATCAGCGCGACGCCGACTACATTCGCGAGCAACTGCCGGGTCTGTGGCTGCTGGCCTCGCTGTATTTCCGGGCCGATGTGCGTGGTCTCGACCGCATCCCGGCCGACAAGCCGGTGCTGCTCGTCGGGAACCACAGCGGCGGCAACCTACCCCCCGATACATTTGTGTTCACGCTGGCGTTCTGCTCCTACTTCGGTGTCGAGCGACCCTTCTACCAGCTGGCACACAACCTGGTGGTGTCCATGCCGGGGCTGGGCTCGCTGCGCAAGTTCGGCACCGTCGCCGCCAACCACGACAACGCCACCCTCGCGTTGAAGTCCGGTGCCGCGCTGCTGGTCTACCCGGGCGGCGACTACGAGGTGTTCCGGCCGTCCTGGAAACGTCATGAGGTCGACTTCGGCGGGCGCAAGGGCTACGTCAAGCTGGCGCGCGAAGCCGGTGTACCGATCGTGCCGATCGCCAGCGTCGGCGGTCAGGAGGCGGCGCTGTTCCTCGACCGCGGGCAGTGGCTGGCCAGGCTGTTGCAGGTGGACAAGATCGCGCGGCTCAAGAGCGTCCCGATTCTCCTTGCTCCCCCGTGGGGATTGGCCGTCAGCGACATGGTTCCCCGGCTGCCGTTGCCGACCAAGATCGTGATCGAGGTGCAGGAGCCGATCGACGCCGACGACATCGCCGCCGGCGACGACGAGACCATCCACGACAGGGTCGAGGGCGCACTGCAGTCCGCCGTCGACCGGCTGGCCGCCGAGCGACGCTTCCCGGTGCTCGGCTAGGAGATACCCATGAGGCTTTCGCGCAGTGTGATCGTCGAGGTCGAACCCCATCTGGTGTGGAAGCACATCAGCGACCCGGGGTGCTATCCGGAGTTCATGGCGAGCCTCGAGCGGTGGGAGACCGTCACCGACGGCCCCGTCGGCGTCGGTTCGCGCTACACCGTGCACTGGAAGGTCGGTTCGGTTCCGATCGGCGGGGTGATCGAGGTCGTCGAGTTCGACGAGCCCAGAGACCTGGCCTGGATCGGGATCACCGGGGTGACGCTGCGGGGCCGGTTCCGGATGCGCGACGCGGGGGACGGGCGCACCAAGGTCACGTTCCGCCTCGCGTACGAGGCGCCGGGAGGCGTGCTCGGCCTTATCGCGGACTACGTGGCGTCGCGTCAGGTGGGACGCATCATGGATCGCACCGTCAAGCAGCTGAAAGCCCTTGTCGAGGACTGACTTTCAGTCCCAGCCGATGTTCAGTGTCGCGGCGGTCGTCCGGGAGGGAAGTACATCTCCTGACGGACCGTGCACACCAGTTGGCCGGCGCGATTGAACATCGTGCCGCTGGCCAGCGCCAGTGTGTCGGTGCTGCTGGGTGAAGACTGCTCGTAGAGAAGCCAATCGGTCAGATCGGCGGGCGCGTGGAACCACACCGAATGGTCTCGCTGGGCCGACACGCTGACACCGCCGCGCACCGCGTATGCGGGCTCGGTGAGGGTGACCGCCGAGAGGTAGGCCACCAGCGCGGCGGTCAGCACGGGGTCATCGGGGACGGCGCCGTCGGGCCGCCACCAGATCCGGGACCGCGCCGGCGGCTCGGTGTCGGCGTCCACGATGCGCCGCTCGAACCAACGCAGGCTCGCCCACTGACCCTTGGTGGTCTCCTCGGATTCGGCGAAGTGCGGCGCCACCCAGGGCAGCGATTCCGGTTGCGGCACTTCGGGAATGGCCGGTTGGTAGTCCACAGGGGGTGTCGGCATGGTTTCGTGCGAGGCAGACTTGAACGACGACATCGCCTCGAGCAGGATCTCCTGGCCCTGTCGTGCCGTCACCCGGCGCGCCGAAAACGTGCGTCCCTCCTGAAGCTGGGCGACGTCAAAAATCACGGGAAGACGTGAGTCACCGGGTCGCAGGAAGTAGGTGTGCACGCTGTGCGGGGCACGGTCGGGCGCGGTGAGGCTCGCGGCGAGCAGCGCCTGCGCCGAGATGTGGCCGCCCAGGATGTGGTTGGCCGGCGCGGGCAGCTGGTCGCCCACGAAGGACATCTCGCCGGCGCGCTCGAACTGCAGGGTGGCGAGCACGTCGGCCAGCGATGAGGACACGCCGGACATCTTGCCCGAGCTATGACTGAGCGCTGCGCAGGGTCAGCAGGGTGATCTCGCTGGGTGCGAACACCCGGAACGGCGGACCCCAGAAACCGGTACCGCGGCTGGTGTAGAGCTGGGTCCGCTCGCCGTGCCTGCTGAGGCCGTGCACGACGGGCTGCTCGATGCGCACCAGGAAATTGAACGGCCAGATCTGCCCGCCGTGGGTGTGACCGGACAACTGCAGGTCCACGCCGGCGCGGGCCGCGTCGGAGACCTGCTTGGGCTGGTGGGCCAGCAGAAGCACCGGCAACTCCGGGTCGGCGCCCGCGAGGGCGGTGGCGAGATCCTGGCCGTGCCCGCGAACCCCGGATCCTGCTGCGGTGGCGTCGTCGACACCGGCGACGACGAGCCGGTCACCGCCGCGCTCGATCGTGACGTGCCGGTTGTGCAGAACGTCCCAGCCGATGCGCTCCATGTAGTCGAGCCAACCCTGCGCTTCGCTGAAGTACTCGTGGTTGCCCGTCACGTAGACCCGTGCCGAGGCGGCGCGCACCGACGCCAGCGGTGCCGCCTGCTGGTCCCGGACCTCGGCGGTGCCGTCAGCGATGTCGCCGACGTGGCACACGATATCGGCGGCGAGCTCGTTGACCCGCTCGACAACGCCCGCCGACCATCGAGTCCGGTTGATCGGCCCGTAGTGCGTGTCGGTGATGACCGCGACGCGCAGGCCGTCGAGCCCGCGGCCGAGGCGCGGAATCGTCACGTCGAGAGCCTTCACTCGCGGCACCCGCATCGCCTCGGTGTAGCCCCAGACAAGAAGAGCGACGGCCACGGCCAGCACAGTGACGGTGACGATCCGGGAGCGCGCCGGGTCGGTGACACCCGCCACAAGCAGGGCGAGCTCGAGCACCTGACCCAGGACCGACCACACGAACAACACCCAGGCGGCGCCGAGCAGCGCATCGCCGAGCGCGGCCGCACCGTCGTGCCGTCTCCCGTGGCCCGACAGCATCAGGATCGGCAATCCGGCGAGGGCGGCGGCAAAGGCGATCGAACCCACGACCACGACAGCAGTCGGCCACGCCGCCCCGCCGACCACCAGCGTCAGCCAGGGCACCCCGAACAGAAGCAGCAGGATGGAGAACACGACAGCCACGCGGCGCCAGCGTCGCGGCCGACGAGGCGCCGGCTCCTCGCGCAAGCGCTCGTCTTCCACATGCTCCTCGCGCAAGCGCTCGTCTTCCACATGCTCCTCGCGCAAGCGCTCGTCGGTCATCTATCGAAAGTACCGACGGGTCATTCCGCATCGTCTAGGTCACAGTGTTGAATGACCCAGGGAGGATTACATATGACAGCGATTTCGTTAATCACCGGCGGTGCGGGTGGGATGGGCGTGGCGACGGCGAAGATCGTTGGACGCGACCATGCCATCGTGCTGTGCGACGTCAGGCAGGACCGGCTCGATGCCGCCGCAGCCACGCTCAAGGACCTCGGAGTCGACGTCACCTCGGTCCACTGCGACGTCACCGACCGCCAGGCTGTGCGCCGCCTCTTCGAGACGGCGAGCGGCCTGGGCAGGCTCGCCTCGGTGATCCACACCGCCGGTGTCAGCCCGAGCATGGGTGACGCCGAATACGTGATGCGGACGAATGCCGTCGGCACGGTCAACGTCGGCGAGGAGTTCTACGCGAGCGCCGGCGAGGGCGCCGCGATCGTCAACGTGGCATCGATGGCCGCACACATACTTCCGGCCGAGTTCATACCTACGGCCAAGTTCCCGCTGGCCACCGAGGACATCGACCAGTTCATGACCGAAATGCTGGAAGCCTGCGCCGTTGCGCCCGAGGAAGCGCGTTCGGGAATCTCCTACGCGGTGAGCAAAAGCTTTGTCCGCTGGTACAGCGTGGCGCAGGCCGAGCGGTTCAACGGACGTGGGCTGCGCATCGTGTCTGTGTCGCCGGGGTCCGTCGACACCGAGATGGGCAGGCTCGAGGAGAACGCCGGCGCGGGAGCGATGGTCGTCGACGCCGCCGTGCCGCGGTGGGGCAAGGCCGAAGAGATGGCGGAGCTCTTCGCATTCTGTGCCAGCGCCAAGGCGGGCTACCTGACCGGCACCGACATCCTCAACGACGGCGGCGTGATCGCGTCGATCACCGAGCGGAGCCGGGTGGCCGCGGCGAAAGCCTGATGGTCCCGCTGCTCTTCGTCGTCGGCGCCCTCTCGCAGTATCTCGGCGCGGCAATCGGTGTCTTTCTGTTCGAGACGACGAATCCGGCGACCGTGGCCTGGCTGCGCGCGGCGGGCGCCGCTGCCGTGCTGCTCGCATGGCGTAGGCCGTGGCGTCGCCGGTGGACGGCTCGGATGGTGGTGGCGGCGACGGCGTTCGGTGTGGTGACCCTGGGAATGAATGTCGCCTTCTACGAGGCGATCGCCCGGATTCCGCTCGGAACCGCGGTGGCGATCGAATTCGCCGGACCCGTGGCCGTCGCGACCGCCGGGTCGCGGCGCGCCCGGGATTTCCTCGGTGTGGTCCTCGTTGCCGGAGGTGTATACCTGCTCGCCGGTGTCGAGCCCGACGTCGATTGGGCGGGAGTGGGTTTCGCGCTTCTCGCGGCGGCGCTGTGGGCTGGCTACATCCTGCTCGGCAAGTGGGTTGCCGATGCCGGTGACGGGGTCGACTCCCTGGCGATCGGCTTGGCGACGGCGTCCGTGATCGCGGCCCCGCCGTTGCTCGGCGTCCAACTCGCCGGTGATGCTTCGGTTTTCGCCGACCCGCGCACATGGCTGCTGGGTGTCGGGGTAGGCGTGTTGTCCAGTGCGATTCCGTATGCGCTGGATCAGCGCGTGCTCGCCCGCATCGGCCGGGAGCGGTTCGCGCTGTTGTTGGCGCTGTTGCCTGCCACCGCAGCAATCGTCGGCGCGGTGGTCCTGGCGCAGAGTCCAACAGTGGGCGAAGTCGCGGGTATCGCGCTGGTGATGCTGGCCCTTGCGGTCACGGCACGGCCGATAAGATGGCCGGGTGCGTAGCCACGGTTGGGGTGGTAACACCCCGCGCTCCGATGAGGAGGCGATCGACCGCATCCTCAACGCGGCCGACCAGATCATCGCCGAGCGCGGTTCGGCAATGCGGATCGCCGACGTCGCGCGTGAGCTCGCCGTGACCCGCCAGACCGTCTACCGGTACTTCCCCAGCACGGACGCGCTGCTGGTCGCGTGCGCGGTGCGCTCAGCCGATGGCTTCCTCGACCAGCTAGCCGCCCACCTGCGCGGCTACGACGAGCCTGCGGCCGCCATGGTTGAAGGGGTCGCCTTCACGATCGAGGCCCTGGCCCACGAAGACACCATCGAGTTCCTGTTCAACCAACGGGAACGTGGAGGCCGCGAACGGGGAAGTGTTCCGTCGATCACGTCGGATACCGCGCGCGCCTTCGGCACGGCACTTCTGCATCGGCTGGAAGTCGACTGGGAGGCACACGGCTTCGACGACGTTTCGCTGGATCGGCTGGCCGAGTTCGGGCTGCGCTCCATTCACTCGCTGCTGCTGGACCCCGGCAGCCCCCCGCATCAGGGTGCCGAGTTGCGGGAGTTCCTCGCCCTGTGGCTCGGCCCCGCCGTGATTCGACTGCAGCGGGAACGGTCGGCGGCTTCCTGATGAGCTGCTGCCACGAAAGCGACACCGATGGCGCCTTCACCGTCGACGCGTCGCGGATCACGTTCGGCCGCGGATGCCTCGCCGAGGTCGGCGATCGCGCCGCAGCGCTCGGCGTCAGGCGCGTCGCGCTGTTCTCCGACCCCGCCGTCGCCGCGTTGGCCGTCTTCGACACCGTCACCCGTTCGTTGCGTGACGCGGGGATCGACGTCGTGCCGTACACCGAGGTTCGTGTCGAACCGACAGACGAATCCTTCCGGGCAGCAGCGGCTTTCGCGGCGGACACCGGTGCCGACGGCTACGTTTCCGTCGGCGGCGGTTCGGTGATCGACACCGCCAAAGCCGCCAACCTGTACGCCACCCATCCGGCCGACTTCCTCGAGTACGTCAACGCCCCGGTGGGTTCGGCGACCCCGGTGCCGGGGCCGCTCAAGCCGCACATCGCCTGCCCGACGACCTCGGGCACCGGTAGCGAAGTCACCGGAATCGCGATCTTCGATCTGCTGTCGATGCACGCCAAGACCGGAATCGCGTCACCGGCCTTGCGCCCGACCGAAGCGCTCGTCGATCCCGACAGCACCGACACGCTGCCGGCCACTGTGGTTGCCTGCAGTGGACTCGACGTGCTCTCGCACGCCCTCGAGTCCTACACTGCGCGCCCGTACAGCAGGCGCGCCGCGCCTGCTCGGCCGAGTCAGCGACCGATGAGCCAGGGTGCCAACCCGTGGAGCGATCTCGGGTGCCGCGAGGCGCTGCGCCTACTCGGTGTGTACCTGGACCGTGCTGTCAAAGACGCATCCGACCGGGAGGCGCGCGAACAGGTCATGTGGGCCGCGACGCTGGCCGGTATCGCGTTCGGAAATGCCGGCGTCCATCTGCCGCACGCGATGGCGTATGCGGTGGCCGGGCAGGTGCGCGACTTCCGTCCCGAGGGCTACCCCGATACGGAACCGCTGGTGCCCCACGGCATGTCGGTAATTCTCAATGCGCCTGCGGTGTTCCGTATCACCGCACCCACCGACCCCGGGCGCCACCTGGAGGCGGCCGCACAACTCGGAGCCGACGTCCGAGGCGCCGTACCCGCGGATGCCGGTACGGTGCTCGCCGAGCACCTCATCGGCATCATGCGCACGGTCGGCATGCCCAACGGGCTGGGGGGCGTCGGCTACACCGACGCCGACAGCGCATCGCTGGCCGACGGGGCGTGGCCGCAACAGCGACTGCTCGGCAATGCGCCGATCGAAGTGGACAAGTCGTTGCTGGACAACACTTTCCGCCAGTCCATGCAGTACTGGTGACAGGCGATGACGACGCCGGGACACCGCGCCGCCGACTACAGGTACTTCCTGCCGATCACCACCAGGTGGATGGACAACGACGTGTACGGCCACGTCAACAACGTGACCTACTACAGCTACTTCGACACCGTCGCGAACCACTTCCTGATCCGTGAAGGTGGCCTCGACATCCATTCCTCACCGATCATCGGCCTTGTGGTGGAATCGAAGTGCACCTACCTGGCGCCGGTGGCCTACCCCGACGAACTGCGGGCAGGCTTGCGGGTCGACAAGCTCACCAACCGCTCGGTGACCTACGGAGTGGCAATCTTCGGCGCGGGCAACGACGAGGCTGTCGCGCACGGATACTTCGTCCACGTCTTCGTCGATCGCGAGGCCCGCAACGCCGTCCCGATCCCGGATCGAATCCGTCAAGCACTCTCGACCATCGTCGTCGACGGGGAGAAGGCATGAACTCCCCGCGGCGGCTCACCGCCGCACAGCGCCGCGCGTGGCTGAACTACATGAGGGTCTACCACCGCCTCGAGTACGAGATGAATCGCCATCTCCAAACGGATTGTCACGTATCACTTTCCGACTACACGGTGATGAACGCGCTGACTTTGGCCGCCGATTCGCGGGCCCACCTCAACGTGCTTGCCACCACCATCGGCTGGGAGCGCAGCAGGCTCTCCCACCATGTGGAGCGAATGAGCCGTCGCGGGCTCGTCGAGCGCAGACCGTCCGAATCCGACGGCAGGGCGACTGATCTGATCCTTACGGAGGCGGGTAGAGCGATCTTCGAATCGGCAGTACCTCGGCACGCGGCGTGGGTCGCGACGTCGTTCTTCTCCGATCTCGATGTGCAGCAGCAAAACCAACTCGCCGACATCCTCGGTGTGGCCTACGAGTCCATCCTGCGCCACGGCACGCTGCCGCGGCCGGACCTCGACGAGGACCGACCGCGGGCCTAGGCGCGTCACTCGGCGAGCCGCTGCGCAGTCGCGAGGCCGACACCCGACGTTCGGCCGGTGATGAGCGCAGTTTTGCTGTTGAGTAGTCGCATACCCACCACAACCCACCACAACTTGCTCGACATGTCACCTATTACCCCTTGAGGAGTTCTGCTGTGTCCGACCCCATCGAAACCCTGATGCGCGCCAATCTGCTCGACGTGTTCAACGAACGCGATGGTGTGAAGCGGCAGGCGGCGATCGCCCGAACCTATGCTCAGGACGTCAAATGGACCGATGCCGAGGCAGTGGTATCCGGACGGGACGCGCTGGAAGCGAAATGTGTTCAACTGCAGGCGAACCTGGCCGACAGCCAGTTCGTGGCGTCAGGGCCGGTGCATGCACTTCCCGGTTTCGGCTACCTGGCGTGGAGTCTTGTCGAACCGGCCTCTGGGAGCCCGGTCATGACGGGCTTCGACGTCGCGCTCGTACGCGACGGAATGATCACCGAGCTGTGGACCGTGCTCATCCCGCCTGCGTGACCCCCGCGGCGGTGGCGACGTGATCCGCGACGACGTCGGCCACCCCTTCGGTGTCGGGATCGTCGGCGGGTTCGTAGCGGTCGGCGGACGCGTTGTATCTCGCGCGTGAGCCGCCGAGTCTGTCGGTGACGTTGGTTCCCGAGATCGGGTCGGGGACCATGAAAGCGCCTGCAAGACAGACGGTGTGAGCCAGAACGAGACCGTGATCGGCCGCGTCCATGGTCAGGCCCGCGGCGGCGACGCCGCCCAGCGACCAACCGACGAGGACCAGTCCGTCCGGTTTCTCCGACCACGACCGGGCGTAGTCCACTGACAAAAGCAGATCCGACCGCCCCCCGTCGTCGCTGTGCGAGTCCCAGTCGGGGACAGCCACACCCAGACCGCGATCCGCGAGCAGGTTCGCCAGGGTTCTGACAGTGCGGCGGGCGTCCTTCTGCGTACCGTGCCACAGCAGCACGGTGGGATCGCAGGGTGCGCCGAAGAGATCGATGGAGCGCCCCGGCGCGTACTCCACTAGCCGATGTCGGATTCGTCGGACTCCTGCGCCGCCGCCGGGGTGGTCAAGAAATCGAGGAGACCGGTGATGTGAAGAATGCGGTCCAGGTGGGCCGGCCGCTGGTCGAGGTGCAGCCCGATTCCCTCGGCGGAGGTGAGCCGGTGAAAACGGACCAGAGCTGACAGGCCTGCGGAGTCGCAGAACTCGAGGTCGGCGAAGTCGAGGTGAAGGTCCTGCAGGCCGGGCTGGCCGGCCGGGAGCTCGGAAACCGTATCGATCAGCAGGTCTGATGTTCCGTAGTCGAGATCACCCGCGACGTGGACGCGGGCCGACTGGGCTGTCTTGTGAACGGCAACTGTGAATTTCATGCGGTGAGAGGTTGGGTCGTAGGGGTTGTCGGACGGGTGATGGCAGCCTGTGCTGCGGTGATGAGACGTTGTGTCCGGGGGAACTCGGGAAGCTGACGGGCAAGGGAGTCGAGCGCGGGCATCAGGGATTCCGCCGGTACATCGCGGGCATCGAGGATCTCCGCCGTCCAGCCGATGAACTGCGTGAACAACTCGTCGTCGTCGGTGTAGAGCGCCGTCGCAAGGAAGTCGACGATGTGGGCGATGTCCTCGACGGTGCGCTGGCGCTGCTCGTCGCTGTAGCCGTGCATGGCCGGATAGCGCTCCTCGAGATCGTCGATGGCGGTGCGAACCAGCTGCGCGGAATTGCTGCGCACCATCGTGTACTCCTGATCTGCCAGGTGCGGCAGGTCGTCGATCGGTTGATGCGTGCAGCCGGTCTGCACAGGGCGCACTCCCTGGCTCAGGAGGTCGGCGGCGGCGCGGGCGTTCGGGGCCCACGCATCGGCGCCGAATTTTCGCGCGAAGCGACCGTCGTGACCGAAGGCCGCGCCACCGGCGAGTACGGGGACACCGGCGGCCTGGCACGCGGTGATCGCAGCGTGCGCGGTGGGCAGGTGGGTCGGGATCGAGCACGACAGGGCGACGGCGTCGGGGCCGTGCTGGTGCAGGTGGGCGATCAGGTGGGGGGTGGGGACCTGCGCGCCGAGGAAGTCGACCTGCCAGCCCCGCAATCGCAGCACCTCGGCCAGCAGCCGCGCGGGCAGCGCATGCCATTCGCCGTCCACGCAGGCAACGGTGACGCGGCCCCCGTCCGCATCGCGCCGGCATCGAGGGTGGTGGGCCAGCGTGGCGATCACCCTGTCGTTGATGGCGGTCGCGGCGTGTTCTTGCGCGACGGTGATCTTGTTGGCGGCCCACTCCGTGCCGATGCGGCGCTGGACGGGGGCGATCACGTCGAGCAGGACGGACTCGGGTTCCATCCCCGCATCCATCGCGGACAGGACAACGTTGGCGGCTAGGTACTCGTCTCCGTCGATCACCGCTGCCCACAGCTGCTCTCGCACGGTCATGTCGTCGGTCACGCGGTGAACCGTCCTGCCGTGTGTCCGTCGACCGCACTGAGGTGCGTGCGGCGTGGAGCGGTGATAGCCATGACGGCGATGTCGTCATGGCTGCGGCGGTTGACCCACTGGCTGGTGAGCATCATGACGCGTTCGACGATGGCTTCGGCCGGCATGCCGGTGCACTCGCTCAGTGCCCTGGACAACCGATCCTCGCCGAACAAGTCGTTGCCGAGCGGGCCGCCGCGGGCCTCGGTGACTCCGTCGGTGTAGAGCAGGCACGTCTCACCGGGGAACAACGTGGTCTCGACCGTGCGAGCCCGCGTCTCGGGCATCACGCCGACCAGGGTGCCCTCGGTGTCGACCTCTTCGACCCGCCCGTCGTTACGCACGACCAACGGCGCCAGATGGCCCGCGCTGGTCAGTCGAACCGCGACGTGTCCGTCTCGTCGGGATACCGACGCCAGCACCAAGGTGGCGAACCGGGTGGAGTCTGCCGAGAGCAAGGCACTGTTGAGCAGCTTGAGCACCTTGCCGTGGTCTTTGGCCAACGGCGCCAGTGCCTGCAGGGTGTTGCGGATCTTGCCGGTCAGCAAGGCGGCTTCGAGGCCCTTGCCGCAGACGTCACCGAGGACGACCAGCGTTTCACCGTCGGGCGTCTGCGCGGGATGGACGTCGTAGAAGTCGCCGCCGACGGCCTCGTGGTCCTCGGAGGCGCGGTACCCTCCGGCCAACTCGATGCCATCGAGGCGGTGCAACTGCGGGGGCAGCAGATCCCGCATGAGCGTCCGGGTGATCGCGGACTGTTCGGCGTAGAGCCTGGCCGCCGACAGCGCCGCGCCGGCGCGGGCGGCGAACAAGCGGGCGAAGATTTCCTCGCCGTCGCTGAACGCGGTCTCGGAGGTGCGCCTCAGCAACACCAGGGCGCCGGCCGGAACGCCGTGGCCTGGTAGAGGCGTGACAACCACAGAGCCGACTTTGCCTGAGAAATCCTGTGGGACAAGCCATTCAGGGACCGATGCCGGGTCGATCCAGCGGGACGGAACCGGCGGGAAACCGCGCAGGGCCTCATCGAGCCCCGCCACGTCGGCGGGGTCGGCCTGTACCGCGCAATGCTGTGCGGCACCGGCGGGGCCACAGCTGACGATCGGGATCTGGCCCCGGGTCACCGGTGCGACCAGCACCGCGGCGTCGGCGATGTGCCGCGCCGCCATCTGCACGGTCGCTTCCATGCACCTGTCGATGTTCAGCGATGCCATGAGCACCGCAGACGCCTCGTCGAGAAACGCTGCGCGCTCGCGCTCCATGGCCAGTGCCTGCCGCGTCTCCCGGGCGGAATGGTCCGGGTCGTCGATCAGCCACCAGGCCACTTCGCCACCGGGCAACGGTGTCTGATGCGCCACCCGTGTGGCCTGATCCGCCAGCCACGACGGGACGAAGTCGTCGAGCGCACTGCCCGGGGCAATCTCCGCCAGCATGGTCCGGGCTGAGGCGCTCAACGTACGGACGAGTCCGTTGCGATCGACCACCAGCACCGGGTGCGGAACAGACTCCCAGTCAGCGTCTATTCTCGAGTCGACGTCGAGGGGTGTGTTCTTCCCCATCGTTGCCTCCTCATCGGACCGGACGACGTCCGGCCGTCTAACGACTTTATGCAGCCAGTACGCCGATGTCGACCTACCTTGTACCCGCGTAAGACTTTCGCCGGCGTCAAAAAGCCGCTGTTCAGCGTTAACCCCGGCGGTAGGCCGGCGGCAACGTCATATCCAGTTCCGCCATCACAGCCCGCAACCGCGTCGGATAGTCGGTGATGAGGCCGTCGACTCCGGCCGCGATCTGCGCCCGCATCGACCCTTCGTCGTTGACGGTCCACGGAATCACTTTCAGGCCCCGGGCGTGGGCGCGTTCGACCAGTGCCGCGTCCGACAGCTCATAGGCGGGCGAAAGGATGGTCGCTCCCACCATCTGTGCGGCCTCGATCGGATCGGGTACCACCGCCGGGTCGATCCCATCGAGCCACGGTGATCCTGGCGTGAAGGTGGTGTCGTCCCAGAGGGCGACGAGGGGGATCGAAGGTTCGGCGGCACGCACCATGGGTAGCGTGCGCCAATCGAAGCTCTGGATCTCGACCAGGTCCGTCTTGTCGGCAGCGCGGACCGTGGCAAGGATGATATCGACGAATTGTTGTGGTGGAGCTGACTTTTCGGGGTTGTCGGCTTCGACCTTAGTCTCGATGTTGTAGCGCACCGGTGCGCGGTACGAGTCGGCCAGTGCGAAGACCTCGGGCAGCGTTGCGATTCTGTTGTCTTTTACGACCTCTGCGTAGGGGTATGCGGGGAGGAGCTTGCCGCAGTCCAGCGTGCGCAACTGGTGCAGCGTCAACTGGTTGACCTGCTTGCCGACATACGGAAACTGGGGGTCGCCGGGGGTGGCGGGCGCAGTGTCGATGCACTTGTCGGCCTGGATCACCGGATCGTGCCATACGATCGGCTGGCCGTCCTTGGAGATGACGATGTCCAATTCCAGTGTGGTGACACCGAGTTCGATCGCCTTGGCGAACGCGCGCAGGGATTCCTCCGTGGTCTCGCCGCGACCGCCGCGGTGCGCCTGCAGATCGAAGACGGCCGGTTCCGCGGTGGCGATCGCGGGAACGGACAATCCGACGACACAGGCGAGGGAGCCGGCCAGTGCGGTCACAATGCGCACGATTCTCATGGACTTCCTCACAGTGGGAAGACCTGACCGTCGCGGGCGATCGTCGTGCGTCCGGTGAAGTTCGTTCCGATCGCGTCGAACCACTGTGAGTCGGGCAGGTCGGGCGGGTCGTAGTGGCTGACGATCAGATGGTCGGGCTGCACCACCGCTGCGATCTCGCCGACCTGAACCGCGGAGGTGTGGGAGTTGGGTAGATAGTTCGGCGGGAATCGGTTGCCGTAGAAGGCGGTGTCGAGGCTGAACATCGCCTCGTGCACCAGGACGTCGGTGCCGCGGGCGAGGGTGATGAGGTTCTCGGATTTGACAGTATCGCCGGAGAGTGTGACCGAGACGCCGGATCTCTTCAGGTCGAAGCGGAACGCGAAGGACGGGTAGACGTCGTAGTGCGAGACCAGGGTTGCCGACACGTCGACGTTGGCATCCGAAACAACATGGAAGGGCTCCATTTTCGGCGAGCGGTTGCGGAAATCAGAGCCGGGCGGCACCGGTATCTCGGTCACCCGGATCAAATCCTGGATGTCGTTGGTGCCGCTGTCGCGGATGAAGATGTTGCTGGTGTAGGCGAAAGCCGCCATCAGGGCGTCGGTCGCAGCCGCCAGCCCTGGCGTCGGGTTGCCCGGTTCGACGACCGGGGGATTCGGGTTGCCCACCTCGCTGGGCGGCAGCCCGCCCGCGGGTCCGGGGCCGAACACCTCGACGGCGGTGGCGCCGGGCTTCATCGAGGCGCCGCCGGAGAGGAAGAAGCTGTAGTAGTCGACGATGTGGTCGGCGTGCAGATGGGTGATGAACGTCTTTCTCAGGTCGCCGAATCGCAGACCGGCGTCGGTGAACGCATTCAGAGATCCGAGGCCGCAATCGATCACGTAGACGTCGCTGCCGATCTTGAGTGCCGACGAGATGCCGACACGGTGGGGGACCGGTGGCGGACCCGCCTGCACACCCAGCGTGATCAGGGCCGTGTCGGGCAATGCTGCGGGCGGGGTCTGCGTCGGCTGTGCCGAACTTGTTGCCGTCCCCGCACCGGCAGCAGCCCCGAGGAGCCCGGCCGCCCCGAGGACTGCCGACCCCGCCAGGGCCGCCCTCCTGGTGATCGCCCCCAGATCGTGCCCGTCCCCGCATCCGCAGCCGCTCTGCACGGAGCAAACGGTATCCGGTGTCCGGCCGACGGCTGCCGGTTTCGCGTGAGACGCGCCTGGCGGCATTCCGGACACCGACGACGAATGAGGCCGGCACGTAAGGTGTCGCCGTGGACACCGAGCAGTTCTGGCAGGTCGCGGATCGTCACCTCGTGCGCTACGGCGCGGCGTTCGTCCCGCGAATCATCGGGCGCGCCAAGGGAAGCTACGTCTATGACACGGACGGAACGGCGATCCTGGACTTCACCTCCGGGCAGATGAGCGCCGTCCTCGGGCACGGACATCCCGATGTCGTGGCCACGGTGTCCCAGGCGGTGGCTTCGCTCGACCACCTGTACAGCGGGATGCTGAGCCCGCCGGTGGTGGAACTGGCGGGGGCGCTGGCCAAGACGCTGCCGCCGCCGCTGAGTAGAACGCTGCTGCTGACCACGGGCGCGGAATCGAACGAGGCCGCGATCAAGATGGCCAAGCTGTACACCGGGAAGTACGAGATCGTGTCGTTCGACAGATCGTGGCACGGGATGACGACGGGCGCGGCGTCGGTGACGTTCAGCGCGGGTCGCCGCGGCTACGGTCCCGCCATGCCGGGGAGTTTGACGCTGCCGACACCGAACGCGTACCGGTCACCGTTCCGCCACGCAGACGGCACCCACGACTGGCAGACCGAACTCGAGTACGGGTTCGGCATGGTCGACGCGCAGTCGTCGGGCAGCCTGGCCGCCTGTCTGGTGGAACCCATCCTGTCCTCGGGCGGGATCATCGAACTTCCCGAGGGGTACTTGCACCGGCTCAAAGAGATGTGCATCGAACGCGACATGCTGCTGATCGTCGACGAGGCGCAGACCGGCATCGCACGCACCGGCCTGATGTACGCGTTCGAGAGGGACGGTGTGGTGCCCGACCTGTTGACGCTGTCGAAGACACTCGGCGCCGGCCTGCCGGTGGCCGCCGTGGTCACCACCGAGGAGATCGAAGCCGCCTGTCACGACAGAGGTTTCCTCTTCTTCACCACCCACGTGTCGGATCCACTCGCCGCGGCGGTGGCGAGCACGGTGCTCGCTGTGGTCGAAAGGGACGGCCTCGTGGCCAGGGCGGCGGCGCTGGGCCGGCAGTTGAGCGAACGCCTCACCGACATGTTGGGGCGCTACGAACAGGTGGGTGACGTACGCGGCCGCGGTCTGCTGCAGGGTATCGAGCTCGTGTCCGACAAAGCCTCCAAATCACCTGCCGATGCACTGGGGGCGAAGGTGACGGCGGCCTGCCTCGATCGCGGGCTCCACATGAACATCGTCCAGCTGCCCGGCATGGGCGGGATCTTCCGTATCGCGCCGCCGTTGACGATCACCGAGACCGAGCTCCACGCCGGGCTCGACATCCTCGACGAGACGTTGAAGTCGGTCCTCACCGCTTGAGTGCGGTTCCGTTTCGCCTGGCGGCTTGACACCGACACGGTTTGCGAAATCGTCTCTGCGCGTTGATCAATGAGCTATCTTGGTCTGCACAGCGACTGTAACGAGGGGCGCGGCAGCGTCGATACACTGGCGACCGTCGATTCGCCGGTCCTTTACGGAGTTCGGTCCCGCGCAGCGTCGCTCGGCCGGACGACCGATCTTCAGACCGAAGGATTGCACCTTGTCGCCCAACCCACTTGTCGAGCGTCGCACTGCGCTGAAGTTGCCGGTGGTGCTCGCGGCAGGTATGGCACTGACCACCGTGCCGCGGGCGTCGGCCGAGCTGAGCCGTTGGCCGGCTGACCGTGCTCACCGTTGGCACCGCGCACAGGGCTGGCTCGTCGGGGCCAACTTCATCCCCGCCAACGCCATCAATCAGCTGGAGATGTTCCAGCCGGGCACGTTCGATCTGCGTCGCATCGACACCGAATTACGCCTGGCAAAGTTCGTCGGGTTCAACACAGTTCGCGTCTTTCTGCACGACCTGCTCTGGGTGCAGGACCGGCACGGCTTCCAGCGTCGGCTGGCGAAATTCGTCGACCTCGCCGCACACCACGGCATCAAGCCGCTGTTCGTCCTGTTCGATTCCTGCTGGGATCCGCATCCGAGGCTCGGCAAGCAACGCGACCCCACCCCCGGGGTCCACAACTCGGGGTGGGTGCAGAGTCCGGGTGCCGACCACCTCGGCGATCCCGGCTACCGCCGCGTCATGAGGGACTACGTCATCGGCGTGCTCAGCCAATTTCGCCACGACAAACGGGTGCTGGGATGGGACCTGTGGAACGAACCGGACAACCCGGCTGACGTCTACAAAGCTGTCGAGCGCAAGGACAAGACCGAGCGGGTGGGCGAATTGTTGCCCCAGGTGTTCCAGTGGGCCAGGTCCGTCGACCCGATCCAGCCGCTGACCAGCGGTGTGTGGGACGGAGTGTGGGGAGATCCTGCGCGCCGCAACGACATCAACCGTATGCAGCTCGATCTGTCGGATGTGATCAGCTTCCACAACTACGCCGATCCGTCGGGCTTCAACGATCGGTTGGGGGAGTTGTTCGGCTTCGGTAGGCCGATGTTGTGCACCGAGTACATGGCCAGGACACTGGGCAGCACCGTGGAGGCGATCCTGCCGATCATGAAGCGCCACAACATCGGCGCCTACACGTGGGGCTTCGTTGCCGGCAAGTCGCAGACCTACCTGCCGTGGGACTCCTGGCAGAAGCCGGTCACCGCGCCGCGGCTGTGGTTCCACGACCTTCTGAACACCGACGGTAGCCCGTATCGCCCCGGCGAGATCAACACGATCAAGCAGCTCACCGGTAAAAGTCGGCCGAGCTAGACGTTCACACCGACGAGCTTGGAGGGCCGGCACAGGACTGTCACCATCAGGCTCAGCGTGGCTGCGACGGCGAACGCGACGTAGACGTTGACGAGGTCGGCGGTGCCGCCCAGCACGGCGGCGGCGATCGGCCGCGAGCCGAGGAAGCCGACGAGCCAGAGCGCCATGATCCGGCCGCGAAGTTCCGCGGGGGCCCGTTCCTGCACAACGGTCGCCAGGCCGGTCATCGCGATGCCGAAACCCAAGCCCGCCAACGCGAAACCGGTGAACGCCACCCACGGCTGGATGCCGAGGGCCAACACGATGCTGCCGAGCGTCAGAGCGACCATGCCGATCGAGGAGACGAATGCCGACGCGATCCGTCCTCGCAGCAGCGCCAGCGCCGCCATCCCGACGGCCGCTCCCACACCGAACGCCGCCGACAGTGCGCCGACCATGCTGGGCCCGCCCTCGAGAGCGTCGGCTATCGACGGGGCGAGAGTGATGGATGGGTCGGAGACGATGCCGACCGTGGTCACCGCGACCAGTGCGAGCAGCAGCGGTCGGTCCTGCACGACGTACCGGACGGCAACGCGCACGCGGTAGTCCGCACCAGGGACGCGGTCCGGTGGCGCGGGGAAGCGGACGGCCACCAGGAAGATGGCGAACACGAAATGCAGGACGGCGCTGACCGTGAACGCTGTCGCCGGTCCTACGTGCGCGGCCAGATAGGCGCCCGTGGCGGGCCCGATGATCCTGCCTACGGTCATCGGGATGCTGTTGAGCGCCATCGCTGTTGCGAGCTCACCCTCGCGAATCAGGTTGGGCACGATCGACTGCATCGCAGGGCCGCCGACGACGAAGCCGAAGCCGACCAGGGTTGTGCCGAGCAGAATCGGGACTGCGATGGCGGCGCCCTGCAGTCCGGGCTGTACGAACATCCATGCGGCGATCGAGCCGGAGCCGACAACGCAGAAGACCCGACCCAGCAGAATCTGCCTGACAGGGTTTCCGGCGTCGGCCCATTTGCCACTGGTGGGGCTGAGGATGATCTGCGGTGCGAATTGGACGACACCCACCAGACCGACCATCAATGCGGAGCGGGTCGCGTCGTACATCACGATGGCGGCGACGATGCCGTGCGTCCACACTCCGACGACGGCGAACATCCTGCCCCAGAACAACGCACCGAAAACACGGTCGAACATCAGCCCGAGTGCATTGCGGGCGGCGAGTGTGGGCGCGTTAACCTCCGCCGTCATTCGGCGGCCGCGCGTTCGAAGCGCTCGGTGAGCCGCTCCAAAAGAGACAACAGGGTGCCGACGTCGGACTCCGGCCAATCGGCCACCGTCGCGGCGACCAGATCGCGGCGCCGGTCGGTGACCGCGGCGAGTTCCTTACGTCCCACGTCGGTCAGCACCAGAGCACACCGTCGCTGGTCATCGTGGGCAGAAGACTTCGTGAGCAGTCCCTCGGCGACGACCGCGGCGACGATACGGCTCGCCGTCGAATGCTCGACCGCCATGAACTGGGCGACATCGCGGACCGAGGCTCCGCCGTTGTGCTGACACTGCTCGACGGCGCGCAGAACGCGGTGCCTCCAGTGAGGCCGTTGCCGTGCACCGTGGATGCGCGTCAGCAGCTCGTCGAGCTGATCATAACGGGACTGCGGCACCAAATATGCATAGCACATACATGTTTGTTGCCGAGAATTCGTCGCTCGTCCTCAGCGCCGCGGTAGTCGTGATTCCGGGGGTGTCAGCGACGGCGATGGCTCCCGTTCTTCGATCGGGGTGGCTCCGTTGAGGAACCGCATCGTGAAGAGTCCAGCACCGACGAGAAGCAGCGCCGGTACCGCGAGCACCGCAATCGTCAGAATCAATGCGGATGCGGATCCGCTGAGCGCGCCTGCGACGGCGAACAGCGCCAACAGCCACATGGCGACAGACACGCCCAGGGTCAGCGTCACGGCGACCGACGAGGCCCGCCAGAAGCCGTAGAACGGGATGCCGGTGGCGGTCAACACGGCCAGGAGTGGGAGGGCAAACAGCGCCATGCCTTGCAGAAGACCGTCCTCGGTACCAAGGAGCCGCGCCGCCGGCATGACCAGCGCTACGGCCAGAACAGCCGAGGCCAGCACGCCGCCAACGGTGATTGCGCGTGCGTTGCGATACTGCATGTTTTTCGGGTGCCCCGACAGGCTGGTGTAAAACGCCCCCGGCTACATCACGTCGGCGGGACGGTGGTGGTCATGTGTGAGCGGGGGTGTTCGCGAATTGGTCGGTGATGGCCTGGCAGAAGGCGTCGAGATCGTCGGGTGAGCGGCTGGTGATCAGGTTGCCGTCAATGCACACCTGCTGGTCTACGACCGTCGCACCGGCGTTGCGCAGATCGGT
This sequence comes from Mycolicibacterium iranicum, assembly GCF_002101705.1. Taxonomy (GTDB): domain Bacteria; phylum Actinomycetota; class Actinomycetes; order Mycobacteriales; family Mycobacteriaceae; genus Mycobacterium; species Mycobacterium iranicum. The sequence continues at coordinate 322,683 of NZ_LQPC01000028.1, forward strand.
GCGCAAGCTCGGATAAGACGTGAGGGTCCGGTCCCTGACGACGTCGGCTTCCACCAGCGCCCACGGTCCGTGGCAGATCGCGGCCACCGGCTTGCCGGACTGCACGAACTCCCGCACGAATGCCACCGCAGCCTCGTCGAGGCGCAGCTTGTCCCCGTTCACCGTGCCGCCGGGCAGCACGAGCGCGTCGTAGTCGTCCACGCGTACGTCACCGACGAGTCGATCGACCGGGAAGGTTCCGGCCGGCTCCAAATCGTGGTTGCGCGCGTCGATCTCGCCGTCCTTGACCGACAGCAGTTCGGCGTGGCCGCCGGCATTCTGCACCGCAGCGCGCGGTTGCTCGAGCTCGACCTTCTCGACGCCGTCGGCGGCGAGAAAGGCGATCCGGCGTCCGTTGAGTTCGTTGGGCATGTGTCAGTTCCTTTCGTGTTCTGCGTGCAGCACTACCCGCTGAAAGCTCGTCGAATCAATCGGCGAGCGCCCGACCCACGATCAGCGGGTCGGGCTCGCCCACCGCGTCGTGGTCCTTGTCGTCGTAGTCGACCTTGTCGAGCACATGCCGCATCGCGTTGATCCTCGCTCGCTTCTTGTCGTTGCTCTTGACCACGATCCACGGGGCGACGTCGGTGTCAGTGGCCGCGAACATGTCCTCCTTGGCCTGCGTGTACGCACCCCACCGGTCGGCGGACTCGAGGTCCATCGGTGAGAACTTCCACTCGCGAACCGGATCCACCAGCCGGATCGCGAACCGTGTGCGCTGTTCTGCGGGCGACACCGAGCACCACAGCTTCGTGAGATGGATGCCGTTCTCGACCAGCATCTGCTCGAAAAGAGGCGTGTGCCTGATGAACTCGGCGTACTCCTCGACACTGCAGAACCCCATCACCCGCTCGACCCCCGCCCGGTTGTACCAGGAGCGGTCGAAGAGCACGATCTCGCCTGCGGCGGGGAGGTGCTGCACGTACCGCTGGAAGTACCACTGCGACTTCTCACGATCGGTGGGCTTGTCCAGCGCGACGACACGCGCCTCGCGCGGGTTCAGGTGTTCCATGAAGCGGGCAATTGTGCCGCCTTTGCCGGCGGCATCGCGACCCTCGAACAGAATGAGGTGCCGCGCACCGGTGCGCAGGCTCCATTTCTGCAACTTCAGAAGCTCGATCTGTAGCCGACGCTTTTCCCGCTCGTAGTCCGAGCGGCGCATTTTGGTCTTGTACGGATAGCCTTCCCGCCAGGTCTCCACCGGATTGCCATCCCTGTCGAGCAGGACGGGTTCGTCCTCGTCCCTGTCGTCGATCGTGAAACCGTGCTTGTCGGTGGACAGCTCCTCCAAACTGATCTCGTTCATACCCGTGATTTCCCGCGTCCTCTAACGTCGAACCCATGACAGCTCAGTCCGACAACGACCGTCTCGACAACGTCGCGCCCGGCGACCTCATCACGCTGGCTGTGCCCAACCGCGGCGACGGGCCGGGGGAGTACAAGGTGGTGCACATCGATTCCCGCGAGAATGCGTCAGGCACGACGATGATCGTGACCTTGGAGGGCGACGACGGTGAGACGTGTGACGTCGAGCTGCCCGGTGACACCGTCGTGGTGCGCACGCTGGAATCCAAGTGGGAGTCCCCGCAGAGCCCTACCCCCCACGACGGCGATGGCCAGGTATGAGGTCAACGGACCGGCGGTCGAGTTCGTCCGCGGTCTCGTCGACTCACGCCAGTACGTGCTCGACAGCGACTGGGGTGACGTGCAACCCGATGCCGCAGCGCAGAACGCCTACCTGGAGTCGCACAGCTGGCAGGAGTACGGGCGCTGGCACCTTGGTCTGACGGACGGGGCCGCCGAGGAGACCAAAGCGCGCTACGCGTTCGTGTGCGGCGACTTCCGCAGGGTCCATCGCAGTGGCCTGATCGCCTGCGTGTACCGCGCGGCGCAGTGGCGGCACAAATCCGTCGAACTGGCCGCCCACGACTTGCTGCAGTATCTGGACGCGGCGGCCGGCATCGGCGTTTGACGAATGAACCGTGGGGTACAGCAGCTCGATGAAGATCAGTTCAATGGTGGGTGCGGCCGGTGCCGCCGTCGTCGGAGTTTGTGCATCTGTTCTGGGCGTCGGCGCCCCGTCGGCTTCCGCGCAGCAACCCTGCCCCGACGTCGAGGTCATCTTCGCCCGTGGCACCGGCGAAGCGCCGGGAGTCGGAGGTGTGGGCCAGGCATTCGTCGATGCGGTCCGCGCGCAGGCCGCGCCGCGGTCGGTGGGGGTGTACGCCGTGAATTACCCGGCGGGCAACAACTTCGACGACCGTGTTGTGTTCGCACAGACGGTGATCGACGGCATCCGCGACGCGGGTGACAGGGTGCAGACCATGTCGGACGTGTGCCCGAACACCCGCCTCATTCTCGGTGGCTACTCCCAGGGTGCGGTGGTCTCGGGCTTCACGACATCGGATACGGTGCCCAGTTCCGTGCCGACCGCGATCGCTCCCTCGCCCCTGCCCCCGAAGGCGGCGCAGAATGTCGCGGCGGTCGTGCTTTTCGGAGCTCCGTCCGGCACTTTCCTGTCGAAGTACGGAGCGCCGGCTATCACGATCGGCTCGCTGTATGCGGACAAGACCGAGGAACTGTGCGCGCCGGGTGACGGTATCTGCGACGGCAGCCCCGGTGGTGTCCCCGGTGTGGCACACGCCCTTTACCCGGTGAACGGCATGACGAACGAGGGCGCGGCTTTCGCGGTCGGACGGCTCTAGCCGCTCACGCGCCGGCAGGATTCTCGCGCCTCCCAGCGGCAAACGTTTGGAGGGTGCCGAAGTGGGCATCAAGGATGCGTGACGAGCGCATATACCGACTTCGACACCCCTGAGATCGCAGTCGACGTCTATCCCCCGCAAGAGGATTCGCAACTGTTGATCGACGCGATGGTCCAGGCCGATGTGGTGCCGGGGGCCAGGGTCGCCGATTTGTGTACCGGCAGCGGCGTGGTCGCCGTGGCCGCAGCGGTGGCAGGTGCCAAAGAGGTGTCTGCCTTCGACATCTGCCACAAGGCGGTCCAGCGGGCGCGCGAAGAGGCTTTGTGCGTCGGCAACAGGGTCGCCGTCCACCGTGGGTCATGGGCTCGCGCAATCGAATTCGGTCCCTTCGACGTGGTGCTTGCCAATCCGCCCTACGTTCCGGTCTGCCCGACGGGCGAGGGCGGAGCCGTCGCGGCGACGGCCGGCCCTTCACGGGCGTGGGACGCCGGGCCTGACGGCAGGCTTGTACTCGACCCGATGTGTGCTGCCGCGCCCCGTCTGCTGGACGAGGGCGGCACGATGCTGATCGTCCAGTCCGAGTGCTCGGACGTGCAGCGCACTCTGCGGGCGCTGAGGGAACACGGCATGTCCGCCGAAGTCATTGCTCAGCAGTTGATTCCGTTCGGTCCGGTGATGACGGCGCGCGCCCCCTGGCTCGTGCGAGCGGGTCTGCTCTCGCGGGGCAGTCGTTGCGAGCGGATCGTTGTCATCCGTGCGGACGCGCCGTGAGTGACGCACCGCCACGACTGGTCCGCGTCGTTCCCGGCGGGCCAGTCATGGTGGAAGGTCCTGTGCGCATCGAACTTCCGGACGGTAGCACGGTGGAATCCGATCGCTTCATGGTCGCGATCTGCGCGTGCCGGCGCTCCAAGACCTACCCGCTGTGCGACACGAGCCATCGCCGCAAAGAGCGGGCAACCTGATCGCTCAGTCCAGCTCTCGTCGCAGCGACGGGCGGCCGGCCTGCCAGCTCGCCATCAGGTGATCGGCCAAGCGGTTCTCGATCAGATCGAAAGCCCGGATGCCGAACACGACGTCGGCGTTGAGGTCCGGCTCTCGGGCCACCAGGTCACCCACCACGTCGGTACGCACCACCTGCTCGTGCACCGCGTCGGCCTCGACATGCTCGGCGTAGAAGGCTCGGCACTCTTGCGGTGCGCCAAACCGTTCCAGCGCCTGCACCATCCGGCGTGATCCGGGCGGGGAGGTGACCTCGGTGGCTGCGAAGTGGCCCACAGCGGCGCCCCGGTGGCGACGATGCAGCCCGAACAGCGACATCACGTTGACAACCGCCAGGGACTCGGCCGGAACATCATTGAGATATCCGAGATAGGCGGTGTCCAGCTGTGCGGCCTCCATCAGGTCGGCGAACAGCTGCTGGTGCAACCGGGCGCCTTTACCGGCGCCGAATTCGTCGTATTCCACGGCAACGAACGACGCCTTGGCCTGGCCGGTGAGCCGTGGAATCGCCCACGCGTGAGGGTCGCCCTCCTTGAGGTGATAGAGCGACCGGTGCGCGAAGTACTCGCGCATCTGCTCCCAGGTGCCCTCATCGCGCAAAAAGTACGAGGGTCCGTTTCCGTTGACCGGTTCGACGCACAGCTTGTCGAGCTCTTCGAGGGCGCTGACGTCAGCCTCGATGGGACCGACGCAGCTTTGGATGTCGGTGAGGAACAACTCCTCCAGGCGTCCGCGCAGATCGAGCAGCCCTGCGTTCCACTCCCATGCGGAGTCCACGTCGGCGAAGCCTCGATAGTGCAGTTCGTAGCAGACGTAGAGCGCCAGCTGCAGATCGATGCCGGCGGGATCCGCGTCGGCCAACGAGGTTTCCACCCGCGCCAGGTAACGGAGAGGCGCGCGCTCGGCGAGCAGTTCGATGACCGACATCGAGATCGGACCACGAGGGTCGGGCAGAGTGGGTTGAAGCAGCAACGGGATCACACCGCCGTAGGTACCCGCCATGCATTCAGGCAAACGGTAGTACCCAGGCGACGTACCCAGGGCCCCCCGGCTGCTACACGTTCTGCCGGGAATTTCACATCGGGCCATATCCGCGATCGGGATGGCCCCAAGCGGGTAACCGAACTTCAAGCGCACATCTGCGCTGACCGGAGAACGCCAAGTCTTCCAACAAGGAGTGAAGAGACAATCATGGCTTCGAACAAGACGATTGATTCCGCCGCAGTGAACGCCTCCAAGGCAACGCTGATCGCGCAACTGCGTACAGTGCTGGACCTGACGCATACCGAGATCCAGGTGGCCGAGACCAGGACTGCACAGGCCCGGACCGAGGCGGTGCAGCGAGAGCTGACGCAAAACGCCGAGAACGCCAAAATTCGCGCCGAGGCGATCGAGAAAGCGATTCGTGACCTCGGCGGTTTTCCTGACATCATCGGGCCTTTCCTGGGACGCGCAGCTGCGGCCGTGAAGGCGCTCACCGAGCAGGCAGAGCCTTTCGACGAGGCGCTGCTCGGCGATCTGGCCCTGGAAGGGCAGCTGCTCGACCGTTCGCGTTACGTCAAAGCATTGGCGGTTTCGGCGAAGGAACCCGAGATCGAAGACCTTGCGACGCGCCTCATCACCGCGCACTCCGCGACCGTGGAATGGCTGACCACAGTACTGGCCGAGGACGCCCTGGGTGGGCCCGCTGCGCTCAAGCGCACACCGTTGCAGGCGGCCGCGGGGCTGGCGGTCAAATTCGCCAACCTACCGTTCACCTGGTCGACACGCGGCGCAGAGCGGATCGCCGAGGCGCTCCGTTCAGTCCGTCCGAACTTCGACGAGCTGGTGGAGCGCGGCTCGAAGACCGGCGAAGTAGCCACGAAGGTGCTTTCAGGTGCGCGTGATTCGGCCCTACAGGCCGCCGAACGCATCAGCCGGGAGCAGGGTGCCGAAGATGCCGCGGACGCGATCCACAAGGCTCGCGGCGCTACCGGCGTCCTCGCGGCCGAGGAGCTGCCGATCGCCGATTACGACGACCTCAACGTCACAGATGCGGCCAATGCCGTCAAGGAGCTTGAGGATCCCGCCGACATCCGCGTGATCGTGGCGTACGAGGAAGCGCACAAGGACCGCCAGCGCGTGGTTTCGGCAGCGCAGACCCGTCTCGCCGCCATTGCGCAGGAGGTTGTGGGGATCAACAACTAGCCACACCGACGTTTCCGAGGCCGGCGCGGAGAAATCCGTGTCGGCCTCGGCGCGTTTAGCTTCAGTGGCAACGGGTAATGAGCCGAAGCCACATAGCCAGCCACCGCAGGAGGCCACAATGCCGTCGCTTTCCGTGCCGTCGACTCGGCGGTCATTCTCGACCACGTTTGCGCGCGCGATCGCTGCCCTGCGCGAATGGGGTAGACCGAAGACCCCCACCGCGCAGGAGTACTGGGGAAACCCGAATGCCTCGGTCCGCTGGTGGAAGGCACTCTAAGCGATCGCTGACCGCCGTCATAGTCTTTCAAGGGTGACGATCGGCTACGACGACGAGCTACGGGACCGGATCCGCGAGCGTCTTGCGGCACACGATCGCCGAAGTGTGACAGACCCCTCGAAGCGCCACGCCGCCGTCGCCGTGGTGTTGGTCGATTCCCTTGTCGGCGAGGACCGAGTCGACCCGGCGCCGGTCGACGATTGGATCGCGGGCCGCCCCATGCCCGAGGATCTCGACGGCCGGATGGTCGATGTCTCCGGGGGAGCCGCGTTCCTGTTGTGCCGGAGGGCATCTCGGCTGTCGTCGCATTCGGCGCAGTGGGCGCTGCCGGGAGGTCGACTCGACCCGGGGGAAACGGTGGTCGAGGCTGCGTTGCGTGAACTCGACGAGGAAGTGGGAGTCCGGCTCCCCGAGTCGTCCGTGCTCGGAATGCTGGACGACTACCCGACCCGCTCTGGGTACGTCATCACCCCTGTGGTGATCTGGGGGGCGGGACGCCTGGAACCACGGCCCTCGCCCGATGAGGTTGTTGCGGTGTACCGGGTTGGCCTGCATCAGCTCCTGCGCGAGGACTCCCCCAGATTCATCGACATTCCCGAAAGCCCTCGACCGGTGGTTCAGATTCCACTCGGCAACGACCTGATCCATGCACCCACGGGAGCGGTGCTGTTGCAGCTGCGGTGGTTGGGCCTGGAGGGGCGCAGCGACCCTGTCGACGGCCTTGAGCAGCCAGTTTTCGCCTGGAAGTGACACCGAGAACGGCATTGCCGTTTCCCGCTGCGGCGTGCTGGGTAGATGACACTCGTGACTGCGACCCACCACTGCGGACGACACCGGCAAACACGCCGAGGCGGCCAATTCGGGCGCCGCGTCACCACCGCGTCCGTGCTCGGTGCGGCCGGGACGGCAGGTTGGCTACTGACCATGCAGATCGTCGGACCGGCACCGGCTCAGCCCACCGCGGAACCGCGACCGTCCGTCGCCGAGTCGCCCGCGCGGGAGCAGATACAGCGGGAGGGACAGGTCATCGCTGTGTCGGGGAATTCGTTCACGACAAGTACCCCAGACGGGCAGACCACGACATTCCGCATCACGCCCGAGACGGCCCAGATCGCTTCGCCGTCAGTGAAGCGTCACGTGGTGGTGGTCGGCGTGGTCCACGACGGCGTCGCGGTCGCTACGGCGATCGCGGACCAAACGGCAGTCGGACCGAACGGGCCGCCGATGGATTACGGGCTGCCGACCTAGCCGCTGAACACCGGTGTGCCGCGCCACTCCTCCAGCGCTGTGCCCAAACCCTGAGCTAGCAAAGGCAATTGAGGAATCAGCGTCAGGCAACCCACGAACTGAAGTCGACGCGCGCAGTCCATGACACGCAGCACCTCGGGATCGGTGCCGCGCAGACCCAATTCTCGCGCTGTTCTCTCATACTGGTCGACCGCGTCTTTTCCCAGCATCGCGAGGTCCCACTCGACGGGGCCGAGGCAGACATCTTCGAAATCGGAAAACAACACGCCAGACTTGGCGCGGATCACGTTGTGGGACGGTCCATCTCCCTGGATTGGCTGTACCGAGGCCTTCGGAAACGCCGACGTGAACGTCGTCGGATCCGCCAGTATCCGGCTCAGTGCCTCGTATTCCACACGCGCACGGTCGATTTCGGCGGGCGTGAGGACCTCCACGTTGTCGAGGTCGGCCAGCATATCCGGCAGACCGTCGTTGAACGGTGCCAGGAACGGCAGCTCTCCCGGATAGCGGGCGAGCGCGGCGTGCAAGCGCGCCGCGAACGATACATCCACACCCTGGTAAGGCTGGTGGTCGTCGGCGACGTCGGCCAACTCCCAGAACGTCATGGGGAACCCGTCCCGTCGGACGGGAGACCGGGGTACTAGCGGTGACGGCGCAACCACCGGAACACCCTGTCCGTCAAGCCAAGCGGCCACGTCGAGTTCGCGCTGCTGCCTGGCCGCCTGGCGTTCGGGGAGCAGGCTTGCGGTCAAGACCACCGGAATGCGTGCCACCACCGGCTCCGGCCCGAGATGGACGACCACCGAGAAGACGTCATGCAACACGGTGGGGTGCTCGACGTGAAGGCCGAGTTCGCGTGCCGCGCCAACTGCGGCGGCGACAGCCCGTTGGGTCCGGTCCCCTATCACTCAGCCACCGTCGTAACGCACGCTCGCGAGATCGGCGTCGAAAGCCCGGCTCCGGCGGTCCGCTTCGAAGCTTCCGCTGAACAGCCCGGAGTCGGCCTGCGATTTGCCGTTTTGGGCGACGTCATTCTGCGGCTGTCGACTGACGTCACTCTGGTGCTCGAGGCGCTGACGGGGCATCGCACCGGGATTGGTCCGCTGCAGCCAAGAGACCATGCCCTCCCTGACGTCGCAGCGCAGGTCGAACAATTGGCCGGCGTTGGAGGCGCTGACAAGCATCCGGACCCGGACCCGTCCCTCGACGGCATCGGTCACCTGGAGAACACCGACTCGGCCGTCCCACAACGGGTTTGCGTGCAGTAGCCGATCCAGCTCGGTGCGCATGGCGTCGAATGGCACCGTGAAATCCACGTCCAGTTCGGCCGTGCCGAGCAGCTCGGTGGCGTTGCGTGTCCAGTTCTGGAACGGCGTGCTGGTGAAGTACGTACACGGCAGCACTAGGCGGCGTTCGTCCCACAGGTGGACCACGACGTAGGTCAGCGTGATCTCCTCGATGCGTCCCCACTCGTCCTCGAGTACCACGACGTCACCCACTCGGATGGCGTCGGAGAACGCAATCTGGATTCCGGCGAAGACGGATCCGAGGGAGGTCTGCGCGGCCAGGCCCGCGACCACGGTCAGCACACCGGCCGACGCGAACAGCGTCTTTCCGATGTCGCTGAACGACGGAAACGTCATCAGCGCAGCGGCAACGCCGAGCATGACGATGATCGCGACCGCGATGCGGCGCAATGTCAGTACCTGGGTCTTGATTTTGCGGCGGTGGCGGTCGGCGTCGGTCAACCCCTCGTCGCCACCGGCGAAGCGGGAGATCACCTCTCGCTCCGCCACCCGCACCAGGCTGGCGATCATCCACGTGATGGTCGCGATGAGCGCGATGACGAGGGCATGGTCCGCCCAACTGCGCCAGCTGGCACTGATGTCCACGGTGCGCCGAACCGCCGCCGACGCGGCGATCACCACCAGGGTGGCGCGCAGGGGTCGGCGGGTGAGGTCGGCGACGTGATGCAGCAGGGTGCTGCGACGTCCGAGCCGTTGCAGAATCCACGACAGAGCGAGTCCTATCGCGTAGGCAAGGGCGATGGCGCCGGCGATCCATGCGGCGTCGCCGGCCAAATGCGTTGCGGAATGAAGTCCGATCGCGTCGTCCATGACAGAAGAAGACTCCTGGGAGCGGTTGTCAGTGGGCACGTGGAGCGCGACGGCGTTGTCGACGCGCACTGATGCGTTCCCGCCCCGCCCCGGGGCCGAAACCGGCACAGGTTCGTTTCGGCCAGATGGGACTCAGCTCACACCCTGGCTGCGCTTGGCCACCAGCGCTTTGATCTTGTCGGGAAGGGCGTCCGCGACCGCAAGCGCAGGCATCAGGTCGGATTCACCCATCATCGCCCGGAACACGGTGCCGATCGTCACATCGTGGTCCGGCCTGGACAGCACGTCGATGCGGTCGCCTGCCCGGATCGTCCCCGGTTGGATGACGCGGAAGTACGCACCGGGGTCACCCGCAGCCGTGAACGTCTTCATCCAGCCACGGATGCCGAGCCACTCCACAAACGTCTGACACGGCGTGCGCGGGCTGGTCACTTCCAGTACCAGCCCGTCCTCTCCGACCGTCAGACGCTCGCCGATCAGGAGCCCGGTGACGTCGACCCCGGAGGTGGTCAGGTTCTCCCCGAACATGCCGTTGGTCAGCTCGCGCCCGAGCTCTCCCTCCCACCGGTCCAGGTCTTCCCTGGCATAGGCGTAGACGGCTTGATCGTCGCCGCCGTGGTGCTTGCTGTCGCAGATAGAGTCGCCGACGACGCCGCTGCCCAGCCCACCCTTGCGCGGTCCCGGCGCCCGCACCACCAACGGTTCGGCGCTCGGCCGCTTGTCGATCCCCGAGCGGCGCCGCCGCATATCGATAGGGGACGCCGCCATGTTCACCGTCTGCACCAAGGCCATACCAGAAGCTAACCAGGCGGCGATCAGCTGTCGAGGAGCTCCCAGCTGTCGTCCTCACCGACCGGTGCTGCCGTGACCTGCACCGTGCGTTCGGCGCCCTGCTCGTCGGACGCGGTGCAGTCGAACGTCGTACCGACCTCGACCGCTTTGAGACCCTCGCCGCAATCCACGGTCACCGGGAAACCAACCTGCTTGCTCACCTCTTCGCCCAGCGTGTCGGCCACGGTCGGGAGCTCGTACAGCGTGTCCCTGGTCTCGTAGCTCACGTTGTAGTCGTCGTCTTTGACCGTCACACCGACGCGCACCGTCTGCCCGCCGACCTCGGCAGTGCAGTCGAATGTGCTGCCGGCCTTCGGGCTTGGTGACTGCTCGGGGCACGTCACGCTGGAGACCTTCTGGTCGATCGAGGAGTAGCTCTCGTCGAGCTTTTTGGTGATCTCCTCCTCGAGCCTGTCGTAGTCGAGTCCGCCGAAGGAGAACGAGCAGGCGGACAGCGCCAGAGCGGCGCCGCAGGAGGTCAGCAGGGTTTTCACCATGAATCAAGATCGTAAAGACGGCGGCGACGCACGTCTATAGATCGGCGAGGTCGTCCGGGACGTCAACCGCATAGCGCCGGAGCACGTCAAGAGGCACCGCCTCCAGCGTCTTTTCGTGGGTCGACGCCAGCACCACCGGACATGCCTGTCCGTCCTCATGCGCCCGGAGCCAATTCAATGCCGTGACGCACCACCGGTCACCGGGCACCAGCCCCGGGAACCGGTACGCAGGCATCGGAGTCGAGAGATCGTTGCCGATTGAGCGCTGGTGGGCGAGGAAGTCCGCGGTCACCACGGCGCAGATCGTGTGCCTGCCGAGGTCCTCGTCTCCGGTACTGCAACAGCCGTCTCGGTAGAAACCTGTCAAAGGTTCGGTGCCACAGGCGTCCAACGGTCCACCGAGAACGTTCCGATCTGCCATCGGGTCAGTATCCCGTAGCGTCGCCCTCCATGGGATCGACGACCCGGTATGCGGCACTGCTGCGTGGCATCAATGTCGGCGGCCGCAACAAGATCTCGATGGCGGACCTCAGGTCGGTGTTCTCCGACGCCGGCTACGGAAACGTCACCACCTACATCCAGTCAGGCAACGTCGCTTTCGAGTTCGACGGTGCGCGTAAGTCGTTGGAGTCCGACATCGAGGCGCTGCTGACGGAACGCTTGGAAAGCGCTCCGGTCGTGGTGGTGCGGTCGCACCGCGAATTGCGTGCCATCGTCGAGAAGGCGCCCGCCGACTTCGTCGCGCGCACCCAGGACCATCATCGGGACGTCGTCTTCCTCAAGACGCCGCTGACCGTCGAGCAGGCGATGGGTGTCGTCCAGGTACGCGACGGGGTCGACGAGGCGTGGAAGGGGCGCGGTGTCGTGTACTTCACCCGACTGTCGGCCAAGCGCACCAAGAGCAAGATGAACCGCATCGTCGGGACCCCGGAGTATCGGCTGATGACGATCCGGAATTGGGCGACGACGACGAAGATGCTCGCCATCCTCGACGGCATGCGCTGATCAGATGCTCAGCCGGCGATAGCGTTGCAGGCGCCGCACACCCTGCGCGGGAGCGGCGCCGGAGGTCGCGGCCAGCGCCGTCCGAATCTGGTCACGCACGGCCTCGGTGTCCAGTTCCATTCCGATCGCGACCAGGTTGTTGGCCGCCGCGCGCGGCGGCGCGACGGCGATGTGCACCGACGGTCCGACGACGTTGACCGTGTACATCCGGACACTGGATCGGTAACGGACCGCGATCGTGCCTTTCATGCGGTAGACCCCCGTCGGCGGTTCCTCGAGGAGGTCGACGACGGCGCCGGGGTCGACACAGCCGTCTGTGAACACGGTCACCGAGTCCGCATGCACGTGGTCGTGATCGTGGGCGTGCGGTTCGGCGTCGAACAGCAACTCGCGGAACGTCAACTGTCCGGATTCCTGTGCGGCCGTGGCGATGTCGTACAGCAGCGCGGGGTCGATGCGCCCGCCGGTGGCACCCACCACGTAGGCGTGGGCGTTCAGTTCGCGGATCCTGGACTCGATGCGTTGCAGCGTGTCGGCGCGGTCGGCGACCTGGTCGAGCTTGTTGACGACGACCAGTGTGGCCGCGCCGTAGCGGGCCGGCGGGTGCGCGTCCCGGTCGACGGTGTCGAAGTGGGAGGCGGCGTCGATCACGTCGACGATGCCGCCGGGTCTGACTCCGTCGACACCGCTGAACCGGATGATGCGGGAGACCGCGACGGGGTCGGCCAGTCCGCTCGCCTCGACGATGATGGCGTCGAGGCGCAACTTCGGGTCCGCGAGCCGGGCCAGCGCGAGGTCGAGTCCGCCCTCGTCCGGCAGACAGCAGATGCAGCCGCCGGCGATCGACGCGGGCTCGTCGACCTGGCCCGTCACCAGTCCGGCGTCGACGTTGAGTTCGCCAAAGTCGTTGATCACGACGCCGATCCGGGCATTCGGGCTGCGCAGCACGTGATTAAGAAGCGTGGTCTTTCCGGCGCCGAGATAGCCGGTCAACGCGATCACAGGTATCGGCTGCACAGCACCGCAGGTTACAGGGACTCGCGGTACCATTTTTGTTTGCGCCACGTTCATCGGCGCCAGGGGGTGATACGTGCACGGAGTGGGTGACGGCGGTTCCGGCCTCGCCGAGCGCGATGCTGCCGACGAGCTCCCCGTGCTCAAGGCGCTCCTTCACATCTCGGAGGCGGTGTCGCGGGCGAACTACTTCGACGAGGTGCTCGAGGTCGTCGCCGAGCAGGCGCGGGCGGCTCTGGGGACAGCGGCCCTCACGATCACCCGATGGGAACGCGACCGTGCCGCCTTGCGCACCCTGATCAACGTCGGCGACCTGGCGCCGCACCAACAGAGGTGGCCGGTCGACGACTTCTACGAGGTGACGCCTGAATCGAACGTCCACACGCTGCTCAGCCGCGGAATCGCGTACACCAATGCCCTCGATGACGAGGACTGTCCGGTCGAATCCGTGCTTGCACTTGAGAGCGTAGGTAAGGAAGCCGAGCTCGCGGTCCCGGTCATGGTCGGCGATTCGATGTGGGGCCTGATCTGGGCGACCGGGGACGACGGCCGCAGATTCGACCACGGTGACAAGCAGCTCATCCAGGCCATCGCCGCTCATGCGGCCATGGCGATAGGCCGCTCGGAACTCCTGACGACGGTGTGGCGCTATGCGTTCGAGGACCCGCTGACGGGCATCGCCAATCGGCGCGCCATCGACCAGTACTTGGCTGAAATAGATTGGGATAACACCGATTCAGTCGTCGCACTGCTGTGTGATCTCGACGGCTTCAAGCGAATCAACGACCGCGACGGTCATCCCGCCGGTGACCGACTGCTGCGTGACGTCGCACGCGAACTCGAGCACATGTCCGTCGCGATTGGCGGGTCGATCGCCGCACGCCTGGGCGGGGATGAGTTCTGCGTCGTGTTGCGCGACGCCACCCTGGCGTCGGCCCAGATCTTCGCCATCGACGCGACCAAGGCGATTCGGGAGGCAGCGGTCACCGAGGTCAGCCTGTCCTGGGGCGCCGCGACAACCGGTCAGGGCATTCGCAGCGGGAGCGACCTTCTCGCCGCAGCGGACGCCGCACTGATGGAGGCCAAGCGTCAGGGGCCTGCCCGCTACAGCACCGTCGTCGCAACGTCAGCGGTGGCGGGCGGGATCGACCGCCGTGACCGCGACGCGGGCAGGCCGATCGGGATCGATCGGTTGGCCGCCGTCGTCGTCGGCATTCTCGATTCGCGCCCCGATCTCACGGTGCCCGAGGCGCTGGAGATTCTCGCCATGCAGGTGCAGCAAGTGTGCGGCACCGCGGCCTGGGTGATTTCCGGGTGCACGGAGGATCACGATGTGCTGCAGAGGATTCGCGGCGTGGACTGTGTCCGGCAGGAGGAATCCGGCCTGTCGGTGATGACGGATCTCGGACCGGAGTTCTACACCCTCACCGACTACCCGGCAACGGTGCAGGCCCTGGCGGAGGGAACCTGCTTCGTCGCCGCCATCGGGCTGGACGACTCCGATCCCGCCGAGACCGCGCTGCTGGCCAAACTGGGCTACCAGGCAGTGCTCGGCATCGGTCTGCCCGCCGGGCAGCAGTGCTTCCTGCTGGAGTTCTACTCACACGACGGACACCAAATCCTTGCCGAAATAGCCTCCCTGGTCAAGGTTCTCGCGACCTACTGCGTCTCGCGCCTCACCGAAACCCGGCGGCCCCACCGTCGAGCATGATCGTCTGTGCCGTGACGAACGCGGCTTCGTCACTGAGCAGGAACGCCACCGCCGGACCGATGTCGGTGACGACGTCGCCGAGGCGTCCCATCGGCACCCCGCGTACCGTGCGCTCATAGGTCTTGGGATCCCACTCCCGCCACGTCCTGATGCTCTCGGTTTCGGCGTACGGGCACACCACGTTGACTCGGATATTGAGTCGGCCCCATTCCAGCGCAGCGACTTTCGACATTCCACGGATGGCTTCCTTCGCCCCGGCATAGGCGCCGAATCTGGGTAGGCCGATCGTGCCCGAACCAGATCCCAGGTTGACGATGCTGCCGCCGCCGTTGTCGACGAACACCGGATAGACGGCCTGCATCAACTCGAAGGTGGCACGTGGCCCGACGTCGAACACGAGGTCGTAGTCCTCACGGGTGATGTCCTGGAACGGTTTCGGCTCATTGGTCGCGATGGCGTTGTTGACCAGCCCGTGCACTGTGCCGAATCTGTCGAGCGTGGTCGCCACGATGTGGCGGGCGCTGTCGGGGTCGCGACGATCTGCCATGAGGGCTTCGACGGCGCGTCCCGATTTGCGCAAGTCGTCGGTCGTCGCGTGCAGCAGCTCGTCGTCACGGTCCACCAGGAGAACGGAAGCACCGCGTTCGGTCAGCGCCGCGGCGATACCCTTGCCGACTCCACGTGCGGCACCGGTGACGATCGCTACTCGACCGTCCAGCAGCGTTGCCGGGACTCTGGTGTTCATGCCGGACACGGTAGCCCGACAGCACTGCGAGGCCGGACCCGAGTGGGTCCGGCCTCGCAGAATACGTGGGTGTGGGTGTGTCTTGGTCAGCCGACCGGGATGGAGGCGCAACCGACGTTCGGGATACATCCCGAAACTCCGTCGGGTCCGGCCGTGCCTCCGACGCCGCCGGGGTTGGTGCTGCCGCTGGCGCCGCCGGGTCCGGCAGTGCCGGCCGGTCCGCCGGGAATGGCGCCGGTCGCACCCTCAGGACCCGCAGCGCCGGACACACCGCCGGGATTGGTGCTGCCGCTGGCGCCGCCGGGTCCGGCAGTACCAGCCGGTCCGCCCGGGATGGCGGCGGTGGCGCCGCCAGGGCCGGCGGTGCCGACGCTGGCGCACGGGGTGCCGTCGGCATTGAAGCACGGCGGAGGCGCGGGCTGGGCCATGGTCAGGGGCGCGGTAGCGATTGCAGTCGCCGCGGCGCCCGCGAAGAGCATAGGTCCGAAGATTCCGAAAGCAGATGTCTTGTGTCGCATAACAGAACTGTTGCCGGGTGATGCGAAAACAAAACCATCTCGATTATGAAGGTTTTCTGAAGGAGTGGTGAGGCATGCTGGCGGTGTGGGACTGATCATCCGGCTCGCGGAGCTGTTGCTCATCCTTGTACCGCTGGCGGGTGTGGCTTACGCGACGTTTCGCGCCGTTGTCGGCGCGCGCGGCCCGCAGGTCGACAGGGGATCCTCTCAGCGCAACGCGATATCGCGTGCCATCGGCACGCACGATAGGACGGATACCCGGTGGCTCGCCTACGAAATCGACGTCGAGAAGACTCTCGACTACCCGCTGATGACCGACATGCGTGATCCACTCACCCAGCGCTTCCACCGCGCCAAACTGCGGGCCGATCTTCTGCGTCCCTCGGATGTCTCCGACCTCGTCGAGGACCGCGAAGCGACATCCGAGTATCTCGATGCGGTGCAGGACTACGCCACCGCATTCGACATCGCCGAGGCCGAAGCGATCCGCCGCGGTCGTACCAATTTTTCTGTCGTGGAACAGGAACGGCTGGTTCGGGCTCAGCGCCTGCTGCGCGTGGCAGTCGATTCCGGTGCCACACAGCAGGAGCGGGACCGTGCCTACCAGCTGGCGCGGCGCGAACTCGACGGGCTGATCGTGTTACCCGAGCGGGCTCGCGCCGCCCTGGAGCGGGGTGCCAGAGGCGAGCTCGACTAGGCGCCGGCGATCGCGGCGTCGGCCACGTCGAGCGCGCGGTCGAGGATGGCGAGCCCTTCACGTGCTTGTTCGGCGGTGATGATGCACGGCGGCACCACGTGGATGCGGTTGTAGTTGGCGAAGGGGAGCAGGCCCAGCTTCTTGCACTCCGCGATGACGGAATTCATTGCGGCACTGGAGCTGCCATAGGGGGCCAGCGGTTCGCGGGTGGTCTGATCGGCGACGAGTTCGACCGCCCAGAACACGCCTGCGCCACGGACCTCGCCGACGCAGCGATGCTTGGCGGCAATCTCTTTGAGACCTGGGCCGATCACCTCGGCGCCGACATTCGCCGCGTTCTCCACGATGCCCTCGTCGGCCATCGCGTTGATCGTCGCGACGGCGGCGGCGGTGGCGAGGGGATGGCCGGAATAGGTGAGGCCGCCCGGATAGGCGCGGTGGGCGAATGTCTCGCTGATCGCCGGGTTGATCGCCACCCCACCGAGCGGGACGTAGCCGGAGTTGACGCCCTTGGCGAACGTGAGCAGGTCGGGGACGACATCGAAGTGGTTGATGGAGAACCACTTTCCGCTGCGGCCGAAGCCGGCCATGACCTCGTCGGCGATGAAGACGATGCCGTACTCGTCGCACAGCGCGCGCACGCCCTGGATGTAGCCGGGCGGCGGCACCATGATCCCCGCCGTGCCGGGAATCGACTCGAGAATGATGGCCGCGATGGTGTTCGGGCCCTCCATCCGGATCGTGTCGTGGAGGTGCTTGAGGGCACGCTCGGACTCTTCTGATTCCGTGGTGGCGTGGAACTGTGAGCGGTACAGGAACGGGCCGAAGAAGTGGACGACGCCGGCGTTGCCGTGGTCGTTCGGCCAGCGCCGCGGGTCACCGGTGAGGTTGATCGCGGTCTCGGTGCCACCGTGATAGGAGCGGTAGCGCGCCAGCACCTTGTAGCGGCCGGTGTGCAGGCGCGCCATGCGGACCGCGTGCTCGACGGCGTCGGCGCCACCGTTGGTGAAGAAGATCTTGTTCAGCTCGCCGGGAGTGCGCTCGGCGATGAGCCGAGCCGCCTCCGAGCGGGCGTCGTTGGCGTGCTGAGGGGCCACCGTGCACAGCTTCGCGGCCTGATCGGCAATGGCGGCGACGACTTTCGGGTGCTGATGGCCGATATTGGTGTTGACCAGCATGGAGGAGAAGTCGAGCAGCTTGTTGCCGTCCCCGTCCCATACGTGGCAGCCCTCGGAGGCCACGATCGTCATGGGGGAGATGTCGGCCTGCGCCGACCACGAATGGAACACGTGGGCACGGTCCAGTTCGTAGGTCCTTGCGGCTTCTGCGCGCGCGGCGTCGACGGTGAGGCCGTTGGGGAGCAGCGTGTCTTCGAGCGTTTCGTTCAGCACGGGTAAACGGTAGTTCCCCGACGTCAGAACCGGAAATGACGAATATCTACGCGCGCACTTCTGATGAGTCAACGCGTCAGCCGGCACTGGTATAATCGAACATGTGTTCGATGATTGGTCTGACGGCAGTGTCCTCTCGGTGGTGGAGGGTGCGCATCGTCAGGTGGCGGTGGCGATGGCGCGCAGTCTGGCCGGGATCTTCGAATTGCTGCAGCGGCGCACCGCGG